>NZ_CP116413.1:3145625-4461250 GCF_030064675.1 Crossiella sp. CA-258035 | reverse complement strand
TGGAATCGGTTCAGCGGTCCGCCGCCAGTACCTGCCCGATGTGCGGGTGGTGGACACGGGACGACGCATGATCATGGGCGCGACGCCACTTCGGGCTGTGGCCGGTACCGGGCTGCCGAACCTGATCGGCGACAACCCGGCCGGTGCACATGTGCGCGGCACGACGATGGCGTTGGGAGTGCTGCGGTTCACCCAGCCGCCGGTGGTCGCGCGGAGGCAGTGGCTGCCCGCCTTGCACCGCAGCGCGGTCGCCGAGGTCGAGGACTACGTGATGTGGGCATTGCCCACCACCCAGGAGCGGCTCGGCTCGGCCGCGGTGTGGCGCCGGGCCAGGGAGTTGACGGTGGAACTGCCTCCGGCCCTGCGATTGGTCGTCGCCGAGGCGTGGCCGGAGGTCACGGTCGCGCTGCGCATCGGAGTGATCCCGTCGGCGCCTGCCTGGCCCGCCAGCCCCGTGACGGTCATCGGCGACGCGATCCACCTGGCCCCGGGTTTCGGTGGCAACCTGGCGATGCAGGACGCGCACCACCTCTGTGCGGCACTGGTCCAGGCGCACGGTGGCCGGCTCGACCTGCTCGATGCGATCGGCGGCTACGAGGACACGATGCGCCGCAACAGTTTCACGCCTGCCGCGGCCAAGGCGAGCACATGAACCTCAGCCTGCTGACGCGGAGGTCCCTCTCGTTGTTCAGCGCGATCGGCGGTTGGCGCACGGTCGCCGAAGGCGTCGTGTCGCGAGCGCTGTTCCTCCTCGCGTACCTGCTGACCGGGCAGGTGCCGGCGTCCGCGCTGGTCGCGGTCGGTGGCGTGTTCGTGCTGGCCGTGGTGCGGCTGTGCACCGGCGGCAAGGTGTGGCAGCCGGCGATCGGGTTGATCGTGGTCGGCGTGTCCGCGCTGCTGGCCGGGAGCACTGGACACGCGGTCGACTTCTACCTCACCACCGTCCTCTTGCAGGCAAGCGGTGGCGTGCTGTTCCTGGCGTCCATGCTCATGCGATGGCCGGCGATCGGGTTGGTGCTGGGCACGGTGCGCGGTGACCGTCTCGCCTGGCGACGCGATCGCGGGCAGCGGCGGCGCTACTACGTGTGCACGGCGGTGTTCCTGGCCAAGTTCGCCATCGCCACAGCGGTGCTGGTGCCGCTGTACCTGGCCGGAGCGGTGATCCCGCTCGGGATCGCCGCCACGCTGCTGGGCGGTGCGCCCGCGGTCGGCGTGTGCGTCTACCTGTGCTGGCGAATCCTCCGCAACGACCCACAGCCCTCCTGGTAGCCGACTGCGGCGAGCCGGGTCGTCCTTCCACCCCTCGGCCAGCTCGCCAACGGTGTCCTCGTTGGTGTCCGGCCTCTCGGTGAACGTGGTTCCAGGACGCCCCTCAGCGCTCCTTCGGGTTGTCCGGGTTCACCGCTTCCTCGTCCGCGCGGGTGCCGTGTGCGGCCATCTCCGATGGCGCGGTCGGCCCGTCCGGCTGCTGGCGCCTGCCGCCCACGTGCGCCTCGGCGCGCAGCCGCTCGAGCATGTGCGGGTAGTGCAGCTCGAAGGCCGGGCGCTCGGAGCGGATCCGCGGCAGCTCGGTGAAGTTGTGCCGTGGCGGTGGGCAGGAGGTGGCCCATTCCAGGGAGTTGCCGTGGCCCCAGGGGTCGTCGACGGTCACCACCTCGCCGTAGCGGTAGCTGCGCATGGCGTTCCACATGAAGGGCAGCACCGAGGCGCCCAGCAGGAACGCGCCGATGGTGGAGGTCGCGTGCATCCAGGTGAACTCGTCTGAGGGCAGGTAGTCGGCGTAGCGGCGGGGCATGCCTGCCGAGCCGAGCCAGTGCTGGATCAGGAAGGTCAGGTGGAAGCCGATGAAGGTGGTCCAGAAGTGCAGTTTGCCCAGGCGTTCGTCGAGCAGCCTGCCGGTCATCTTGGGGAACCAGAAGTAGATCCCGGCGAAGGTGGCGAAGACGATGGTGCCGAAGAGCACGTAGTGGAAGTGCGCGACCACGAAATAGGTGTCGTGCACGTGGAAGTCGATGGCCGGGGCGGCCATCAGGATGCCGGTGAGGCCGCCCAGCAGGAAGGTCACCATGAACCCGACCGAGAACAGCATCGGGGTCTCGAAGCTGAGCTGGCCGCGCCACATGGTGCCGATCCAGTTGAAGAACTTGATGCCGGTGGGGATGGCGATGAGGAAGGTGGTGATGGCGAAGAACGGCAGCAGCACCGCGCCGGTGGCGTACATGTGGTGCGCCCAGACCACCACCGACAGCCCGGTGATGCCGACGGTGGCCCACACCAGCGCCTTGTAGCCGAAGAGGGGTTTGCGGGAGAAGACCGGGATGACCTCGCTGACGATGCCGAAGAACGGCAGCGCCACGATGTAGACCTCGGGGTGGCCGAAGAACCAGAACAGGTGCTGCCAGAGGATCGAGCCGCCGTTGGCGGGGTCGAAGACGTGCGAGCCGAGCAGCCGGTCGGACAGCAGCCCGAACAGGGCGGCGGTCAGGATCGGGAAGGCCATCAGCACCAGGATGCTGGTGAACAGGATGTTCCAGGTGAAGATCGGCATCCGCCACATGGTCATCCCGGGCGCGCGCAGGCACAGCACGGTGGTGATCATGTTGACCGCGCCCAGGATGGTGCCCAGGCCGCTGATGATCAGGCCCACCGCCCACAGGTTGCCGCCGACACCGGGCGAGTACGTGGCCAGCGACAGCGGGGTGTAGGCGAACCAGCCGAAGTCGGCGGCCCCGCCGGGGGTGAGGAAACCGCCGATGGTGATCAGCCCGCCGGTGAGGAACAGCCAGAAGGACAGGGCGTTCAGCCTCGGGAAGGCCACGTCCGGCGAGCCGATCTGCAGCGGCAGCACGTAGTTGGCGAAGCCGAACACGGTCGGGGTGGCGTAGAGCAGCATCATCACCGTGCCGTGCATGGTGAACAGCTGGTTGTACTGCTCGCTGGAGAGCAGCTGCATGCCGGGCAGCCCCAGCTCGGCGCGCATGAGCAGCGCCATCACCCCGCCGATGAGGAAGAACCCGAACGAGGCGACCAGGTAGAGGATGCCGATCTGCTTGTGGTCGGTGGTGCGCAACATGCGCAACAGCGCCGAACCCAGGGGCCGGCGGTGCACGGGCCGGACCGGCACGGGAGCCGGCGCGGCGGGCGGGTGTTCGGTCGCCGTCATGGCAGAGCCCTTCCACAGACGGGGTTTCTGGACGGGGGCTACCCACCGGCGGGGTCCTGAACCGGGGGGTGGGCGCGCCACCGCGAACCTGGCCGCGCGGGGACTCGGACGGCACGCCGGCGCCGGGCCGGAGCCCGGGACCGGGCTCACTGGTCGACCGAGTCCTGGAAGACCCACGTCATCCCGGTGAGCGCCAGTGCCCGCCGCAGCGCCGGGCTCGGCGTGCTGAGCCGCACCCGGGAGTCGGCCTCCGCGGCCTTGGCCCTGGCGCGCAGCAGGGCGCTGATGCCGCTGGAGTCGCAGAAGGTCACCCCGCCCAGGTTGAGCACCAGGTGCCGGCAGCCGCCGTCGATCAGCCGCCTGACCCGTTCCAGCAGCCGGGCCGAGCCGTCGGGGTCGAGCACGCCGGAGAGGGTGAGCACGGTGGGGCCCTCGGTGGCGGATCCAGTCATGGTGATCGACAACATCGGCCTCGCCTCCGCGACCGTGGTACGGGACTGGAGGATTGCCCGGCCGGCCGGGAACTACCGTCCGCGCGGCACTGAACCGTGCCAGCCGGTACGGGACCGGTCCCCGCCCGGACCCGTGACCCTTACCGCGATGAACCGATCAGCGGTGGCGCGTGACGGGAGCGAGGTTCGATGAGACGGGTTGTGCTGGGGGTACTGGCCGCGGTGCTGGTGGCGGGGCTGGCCAGTCCGGTGGCGGCGGCCGCGGGGGCTCCGTTGCCGGTCGCGGGGGTGCTGGCCATCGCCGATGACGGCAACGTCGCGGCCAACACCCTGGACCGGGACCTGAACACCCGGTGGTCGGCCGAGGGCGACGGGGTGTGGATCCGCTTCGACCTGGGCTCGGCGCGGACCGTGGGCTCGGTGTCGCTGGCCTGGCACAAGGGTGACACCAGGAAGGACACCTTCGAGGTCCAGCTCTCCGACGACGGCTCGGCCTGGACCACGGTGCTCCCCCGCCGCACCACCAGCGGCCGCACGCTCCAGCTGGAGAACCACGACTTCCCGGACAGGTCCGCGCGGTACCTCCGCGTGGTCGGGCACGGCAACACCGTCAACGACTGGACCAGCATCACCGAGGCCACCGTCAACGGGGCCGACGGCGGCAGCGGGGGCGAGTGCGACCACCCGGCCGACGTGCTGAACCTGAGCAACTGGTCCCTCGGGCTGCCGATCGGGGAACCAGGGCAGCCGCTCACCGTCGAGCAGCCCGCGCTGGCCACCTACTCGATCGACCCGTGGTTCCGCGCCACCCCGGACTGCCAGGCGGTGCAGTTCCGGGCCGCGGTCAACGGGGTCACCACCAGCGGCTCGAACCACCCGCGCGCCGAGCTGCGCGAGATGACCGCCTCGGGCACCAAGGCCGGCTGGTCCTCGACCTCGGGCACGCACACGATGGTGATCGACCAGGCCATCACCGCGCTGCCCAAGGGAACTCCGCACCTCGTCGCCGGGCAGATCCACGACGCCGCCGACGACGACGTCTCGGTCTTCCGGCTGGACGGCAGCAAGCTCTACCTCACCGACGGCGACACCAAGCACACCCTGATCACCGAGAACTACCAGCTGGGCACCAGGTTCCAGGCCAAGTTCGTGGTCAACGGCGGCCAGGTCAGGGCCTACTACAACGGCGAGCTGAAGGCCACGCTGGCCAAGGCGTTCACCGGCGGCTACTTCAAGGCCGGGGCCTACACCCAGGCCAACTGCGACAACTCCGCGCCCTGCGAGGACGGCAACTTCGGCGAGGTGAAGGTCCACGGCCTGACCGTCTCCCACGACAACACCGGGGATCCCGAACCCGGCCGGACCGTGCCGGTGGCCAGCTCGGCCCAGTTGCAGAGCGCTTTCGGCGCGGCGCGGGCCGGGGACCGGATCGTGCTCGCGGACGGCCAGTACAGCATCGGCAAGCTCGCCGGCAAGCACGGCACCGCGACCCAGCCGATCACCGTGGTGGCGGCCAACCGCGGCAAGGCGGTGATCAACGCCGGTCAGCTGGAGGTGGCGAACTCCTCCTACGTGACGGTGGAGGGCCTGCGCTGGACCAACAGTGCCACGCTGAAGCTCACCGGCTCCAACAACGTGCGGCTGACCCGCAACCACTTCCGGCTGACCGAGAGCTCCTCGCTGAAGTGGGTGCTCATCCAGGGGGTGGACAGCCACCACAACCGGATCGACCACAACCTGTTCGAGGAGAAGCACCAGCAGGGCAACTTCATCACCATCGACGGCACGGAAACCCAGCAGTCGCAACACGATCGGATCGACCACAACCACTTCCGCAACATCGGCCCGCGCGCCGAGAACGAGATGGAGGCGATCCGGGTCGGCTGGAGCAAGATCTCCCAGTCCAGCGGCTTCACCGTGGTCGAGTCGAACCTGTTCGAGAACTGCGACGGCGACCCGGAGATCATCTCGGTCAAGAGCAACGACAACACCGTGCGCCACAACACCTTCCGCACCTCGCAGGGCACGTTGTCGCACCGGCACGGCAACCGCGGCGCCTTCTACGGCAACTTCTTCTTCGGCGGCGGGAAGGCCGGCACCGGCGGCATCCGGATCTACGGCCAGGACCACAAGATCTACAACAACTACTTCGAGGGCCTGACCGGCACCGGCTACGACGCCGCGCTACAGCTCGACGGCGGTGACGTGGACACCTCGGGCGCGCTGAACGCGCACTGGCGGGTCTACCGGGCGACGGTGGCGCACAACACCTTCGTCGGCAACGTCTCCAACATCGAGGTCGGCGCCAACTACAAGCTCGCCCCGGTGGACTCGGTGATCACCGGCAACGTGGTCACCGGCGGCCAGGGCAAGCTGATCAACGAGGTCAAGGCGCCGGTGAACCTGACCTACACCGGCAACATCGCCTGGCCGACCGGCTCGGCGACCGTCGGCGTCAGCAAGCCGGCCGGCGCGGTGCGCCCGGTCGATCCGCTGCTGGTCCGCCAGGGGCCGGTGTTCCGGCTCGGCGACGGGAGCCCGGCGATCGACGCCGGCGCCGGCGGTCACCCGTTCCTGACCGAGGACATGGACGGCCAGGCCCGCACCGGGGTCGCGGACGTGGGAGCAGACGAGCGGTCGACGGCCGCCGTCACCCGGACCCCACTGAACGCGGCCCAGGTCGGCCCCGAGGCCCCGTGACTCGGGGCACCGCGGCCGGTGGCGCTCGGGCGAGCCGCCACCGGCCGCGGCGGGTTTCCTACTGGCAGGGCTGGGTTTCCGGGGTGCAGGACCGGACCTCGGGGAAGTGCGTGGACGGCCGTTCCAGCAGGGGCTGCGGGGTGCCGCGCAGGTGCAGGTCGAAGAAGGCTTCGACGTAGGCGCGGGTGATCACCGCGGAACGGGTGCCCGGGAGCTTGCTGCCGAGGTCGACGCCGATCTGGTTGGTCAGCATGTCGTAGTCGGTGAACGAGGTGTGCACCGACCCCTGCACCGCGAACCAGCGCTTCCACCCGGTCAGGCGCTGGTAGTCCCGGACCCACGAGGGTTCGGCCGCGGGGGCGCCGAAGAACATGAACGGCCGCGACAGCCCGGTTGCGGGCAGTGGCTTGAAGTTCGTGCCGTCCAGGTTGATGCCGGCCCGCACCCGGGGGTCGGTCAGCATGGTCTCACCGACGCTCGCGCCGCCGAGGGACATGCCCGCCATCGCGATCCGGGACGCATCGACCATGGGTGAGCGGGTCAGCTCGTCGAGCACGAAGGAGACGTCGCGGGCCCGGCTTTCCACCGCGAGCCTGGGAAAGTCCTCGATCCCCAGCTCACACGTGGCGCAGGTGGTGACCCGCCCGTCCGGGAAGGTGGTGGCGTGGGTCTCGTAGGTGTGGTCGATCGCGGCCACCAGGTAGCCGCTGCTCGCCAGTTCCTCGGCCAGGGAGGTGAGCGAGGTGCGCAACCAGCCCATGCCGGGCGAGAGCACGACGAGCGGTCGCTTGCCGCCCAACGGTTTCACGTCGGTGTAGGCGTTGACCCGGGTCCTGCTCAGCACATCGGGGGGCACGCTGGTGATGTCCGCGCTCCTCAGCAGCAGCTCCGACTCCTTCGGCGTCATGTACCGCGCCGGCCGCTCGCCCCGCGACTTGGCCGGGAACCACAGGGAGACCATGAGTTCTCTCGCCCCGGCCGCGGGGACCCACGGGTCCGGACGCGACTTGTCGGTCAGGTGCAAGGAAGTGGTGCCGACCGGATGGGCGCCGGTGGGCGCGGGCAGGTAGGGCGTGCTGGCCGCCGCGGCGGCGTGCGCGGAGGAGGCGGCGGTCGCGACGGCGAGCAGGCCGACGAGGGCGAGCAGGCCGCGCGGGCGTTTGTGGTAGGGCATGGCCACATCCTGTGAGCCGCTGCGGCGTCGAACATCAGGTGAAAGCGGGGTTCGCGCCGGACGTAACCGTACTTTTGACCGATTCGGCGCGCGGATGAGCGTTCCTAGCCTGCACCACATGCGAGGGAACGGCACGACCAGCGTGAAGCGGCTGGCCGGCATCATGGCCGACACCGGGCTCGGCGTCGCACTCGCCGCGGCGCTGGCCATCACCGCGTTCGCGATCGCGGACAGCTGGGGTGGCGGCTACTGGGTGGTCGGCTGCGCCACCGGGCTGGTGCTGGGCGTGCTCGCCCTGCTGCGCCGGCGCCACCTGGCCGGGGCCGCGGTCGCCGGCCTGACGGTCGCGGCGACCGCGGTCCTTCTCGCCCGGCTGGCCCACCTGCCAGCCGAACCCGGGCCTGCCACCACGCTCGGCCTGTCCGTGCTCATCGGCTCCGCGGTCAGAACCCTCTCGATCCCCTGGGCCAGCGCCATCGCGGCCGGCGGGCTCGCGCTGGTCGCCGGTTCCGCCCTCGCCCAATCGGAGTCGGCGGTGACGATGCTGGGCGTCGCCGGCTGGCTCGCCGCGCTCGCCACCGGGCTGGGTCTGCGGCTGCTCGACACCCACCGGCAGGCCGCCACCGAGCAGGTGCGCCGGGACGAACGCCTTGAACTGGCCAGGGAACTGCACGACGTCGTCGCGCACCACATCACCGGCGTGGTGCTGCACGCCCAGGCCGCCAGGGTCCTCCGGCGCAAGCACCCGGAGCGACTGGACGACTCCCTGGCCGGCATCGAGGCCGCGGGCTCCGACGCGCTGGCCGCGATGCGCCGCGTGGTCGGCCTGCTGCGCGACACCGACGACGCGGCCCCCGCCACCCCCGGCCCCGAACAGCTCAGCGAGCTCGTCGCGCGCTTCACCGGCCACGGCCCTGCCGTGCGCCTCCGGCTACCCGAGGAGGAACCCGCATGGCCGCCGGAGGTCACCAGCACGGTGTACCGGGTCGTCCAGGAGTCCCTGACCAACATCACCAAGCACGCCCCGCACGCCCGCGCGGTCACCGTGGACGTCATCCAGGACCGGCCGGAGATCACCGTCGAGGTCGTCGACGACGCCCCCCAGGCCCCGGCCCGCTACCCCCGCCGCGACGGCTACGGCCTGGTCGGGATGCGCGAACGCGTCGAGGCCCTCGGTGGCACACTGTCCGCCGGCCCCTGCCCGGACGCCGGCTGGTCGGTGCGCGCCGTCCTGCCACTCCCGGTCCGGGAGCGCCGATGACCAGCCCCTCGACCATCAGCGTCCTGCTGGCCGACGACCAGGCCATGATCCGCAGCGGCCTGCGGCTGCTGCTGGAGGACGAGCCCGACATCACCGTGGTCGCGGAAGCTGCCGACGGCGTCGAGGCGGTCAGCACGGCCCGCAGGCTGCGTCCCGACGTGTGCCTGGTGGACATCCGCATGCCCCGCCTCGACGGCATCGAGGTCACCCGCGCCCTGGCCGGTCCCGGCGTCCCCGACCCGCTGCGGGTGGTCGTGGTCACCACCTTCGACACCGACGAGTACATCTACGGCGCGCTCCGCGGCGGCGCGGTCGGCTTCATCCTCAAGGACGCCGGGGCCAACCTGCTCGCCGAGGCCGTCCGCGCCGCGAACGTCGGCGACGCCCTGGTCTCCCCCTCGGTCACCCTGCGACTGCTGCGCCACCTCGCGGACGTGCACACCACCCCGACGGCCGGCGGGTCGGGCCGGCCGCTGTCCGACCGGGAGACCGAGGTCGTCCGGGCCATCGCCAAGGGCCGCACCAACCAGGAGATCGCGGCCGAGCTGTTCATCTCGCTGAGCACGGTCAAGACCCACGTCTCCGGCATCCAGACCAAGCTCGGGGTGCGCAACCGGGTCCAGATCGCCGCCTGGGCCTGGGAGAACCGCATCGTGACGGCCACCTCGCCCCAGCGGCGCTGAGTCCGTCGGCCCGCTGTCCTCCTTCACCGCGCCGCGGTGACCTTCGCCGGTGTGCGCAGGAGGACGACGACCACCAGCGACAGCACCAGGCAGACGCCGGTGAGCACCATCAGGATGGTGTGGAACGCCCCGTCGTAGCTGCTGACCAGGAAGCCGGTCAGCTCCGCGCCGCCGCCCTGCGCGGCCGCGGTCAGGTTGCCGGTCGCGAGATCACCGGCGACCCGCGCGGGATCGTCGGCGGTGTGCGCGGCCAGCCCGTCGGCCACCGCGCCCCGCAGCAGCCCGGCGAGCAGGGCGCCGTACACCGCCACGGCGATCGCCTCGCTGCCCAGGCGCACCGTGTTCAGCAGACCCGCCGCCATGCCCGCCTTCTCGGCCGGAAACGCGTCGAGGGCCTGCCCGTCGACGAGACCGGCCGACAGGCCCATGCCCGCGCCGATCAGCAGCAGCGGCACCGCGACCACGGCGACGGAGAACGACGGGCCGAAGACCAGCGCGGTCGCGTCGCCGACCACCAGGCAGGCCAGGCTCACGTAGATCACCGTCCGCGGCGGGACGCCCTTGGCCACCAGCTTGCCCGCCGCCAGCGGGCACACCAGCACGCCCAGCGTCAGCAGCACCATCAGCACGCCGGCGGTCGCGGTCGACCTGCCGCCCACGGTGGTGAGGTAGCTCGGCAGGTAGGTCAGCATCGTGACGAACCCGAACGAGGCCACCACGGTCACCAGGCACATGCCGACGAACCTGCGGTCGCGCAGCACGGAGAGGTCCAGCATCGGCTGCGCGACCCGCTGCTGCACCGCCACAAAAGCACCGAGCAGCACGACGAACCCGGTGAAGAACCCGAGCACCGCCGGGCTGGCGAAGCCCCACTCGCCGCCCTGCACGATGCCGATCATCAATGAGAGCATGGCCAGGACGAACAGCGCCGTGCCCGCCGTGTCCACGCGCGCCGCACGCCGTTCGCTGCCGACCGTGCGGAACACCGCGGGCGAGCCGATCAGCGCGAGCGTCAGCGCGAGGACGTGCACGCCGAAGATCCACCGCCAGCCCAGCGTGTCGACGATCGCGCCGGACAGCGACGGCCCGAGGGCCACCCCGACCCCGGCGACCGTGCCGAAGAGCCCGAACGCCCGGGCCCGCGCCGCCCCGGTGAAGATGGTGGAGATGATCGCGCCGCCTGAGGCGAAGATCGCCGCGCCGCCGATGCCGGCCAGCGCGCGGGCCGCGTCGATCAGGTAGATGTTCGTGCCGAACGCGCTGGCCACCGACGCGAGGAGGTACAGCCCGGCGCCGATGGCGAAGGCCTTGCCGCGGCCGATGATGTCGGCGACCGAGCCCCAGGCCAGCGTGCAGCAGGCGAAGGCCAGGTTGAAGGCGTTCACGACCCATTGCAGGCCCGCGGCGCCGGAGTCCAGCTCCGCGCCCATCACGGGCAGCGCGACGGCCGTGCCGGAGATCGAGCTCGGCACCACGAACACGGCCAGCAACACCACCGCCAGGGTCAGCCCCGCTCCCTTGGCAGCGAGTGGGGCGGTCGCGCGGTCGGCGATGGCCAGGTCGTCGGTAGCACTCATCGAACGATCTCCACTGAGGTTCTAATCGGGTCGTAGGTACGACTAGATACGTACCTGAAGCCTGACACGGTCCGCCGCGCACGGGCAAGCCTTAGGTACGATGAAATTGAAACCCGACCGTGCGAGGAGGCAAGGTGCCGGACACCGAGGGGCATCCCGAAGTCGCGGAGATGGAGCTGCGGTCCGTGCTGAGCGCTCTCGCCGACGACCACCGCCGCCTGGTGATCGTCACGCTGCTCGGCGAGCCGGCGGACACCGAACGCACGTGCCTGTCCTTCGGGCTGCCGGTCAGCAAGTCCACGCTGACCCACCACTTCCGCGTGCTGCGCGAGTCGGGTCTGGTCAGGCAGGTCGACCGCGGCAACAGCCGCAAGGTGCGGTTGCGCCGCAACGACATCGAGGAACGCTTCCCCGGCTTGCTCGCGCTGCTGGCCCGGGAGAAGGCGTAGCCGCAAGGCCCCTTTCGCCCGGCCGTTCAACAGGGGTCGTCGAATGCGCGGTCGAATTTCGACGATGCTGTGCACGTTCACAGATACAAGGCGAGCTGCTCTTGAAACGGGCGCGTACGTGCTGTTCCATCAGAGCTACTCGCGCCCCAAGAACGCTGTGCACGTTCACATCATGACGGCTGGAGACTCCGTGTCCCTGAAGCGTTTCGCGTTCCTCACCGCCGCGGTGAACGTGGCCGTGCTGGCTCCCGTTCCGGCCACGGCCGCGCCGGCGGCGTTGCCACCGCAGTGCTCGGGCACCGCGCCGATCAAGTGCGGTTTCACCCTGGCACCAGGCAACTACGACGTCACGGTGGAACTGGGCAGCACCACCAAGGCCGCCAACACCTCGATGTCGGTGGAAGCACGCAGGCAGGTCCTCAACCCCGTCTCCACCACCGCGGGCCAGGTCGTCCGCGCCACGGCCACGGTCAACGTCCGCAACCCCGAGGGCCAGCCCACCGGACAGGGCGGCAACGGCACCCCGGGCCTGCAGATCACCTTCAGCGGCACCGCACCCGCGATCGGCGCGCTCACCGTGACCCCGGCCAAGGCCCCGCTGGTGGCCTACCTCGCCGGTGACTCGACCGTCTGCGACCAGCCCACCGCGCCCTACACCGGCTGGGGTCAGCACCTGCCGGCCCTCCTGCGTGGCGGCGCCGTGGTGGCCAACTACGGCGACTCCGGCGAGAGCTCGGGCAGCTTCCTGTCCAACAGCGCGCTCTTCCCCCGGATGAAGCCGCTGATCAAGAGCAGGGACCTGGTGTTCATCCAGCTCGGGCACAACGACAAGCAGACCACCGCGTCCGCCTTCCGCGACAACCTCACCCGCCTGGTCAACGGCGTGCGCGAGCGCGGCGGCGTGCCGGTGCTGATGACGCCGCCGGTGCGCAGGCTCTTCAACGGCAGCACACTCACCGCCACCGCGTTGCACGTCAACGGCGTGGGCGTGGACCTGCCCGCGGTGATCCGGGCGCTCGGCCGCAGCGCCAACGTTCCGGTCATCGACCTGACCGCCAAGAGCAAGGCGCTGGTGGAGTCGATGGGTCCATCGGCCTCCCAGGCGCTGTTCCTGACCAGGGAAGCGGGAGACAACACCCACTTCTCCGCACGCGGCGGCGCGGAGATGGCCACCCTCGTCGCGCGGGGCGTCCGCGAGCTGAACCTGCCGCTGGCCGGCTACCTGCGCTGACCCAGGAACCTCGGCTTCACGCCGCACCGCTGGCCGCCACCCCGCGGTCCTGTGTGGACATGGGCAACCCGTCCAGCTCGGTCAGCTCGACCGGGCGCGAGTCACCAGGGAACGTGCGCGCTCCCTGTGCTCTGTGGCGAGCCGGTGCTCGCCACCGGTCTCGTGGTGTTCGGCGAGGCGCAGGTGGATCTCGCTCCGCAACCCGGGGTTGTCGATCCGGACCGCGAAGGTCATCGCCTGCTCGTACTGCTCCACGGCCTGCTCGTGCTGACCGAGCCCGTGGTGGGCCGAGCCCGCGCGCAGCTGGGCGAGGCAGTCGTGCCACGGATCGGGTGCGCCCGCCGGCACCGCCAGGTCGAGGTGGCGCCTGGCCTCGGCCGGACTGCCGAGCTGGACGAGGGTGTTGGCCAGGCCCGCGTGCACGGCGTGGATGCCCCAGCCCCAGTGCAGTTCCCGTTCCAGGTCGAGGAGTCGCTGGAGCTGGTCGCGGGTCCGCTCGTGCTGGCCGAGGCGTTCCGTGGTGGCGGCCAGGGCGAGCCGGGCGAAGTACTCGCCTGCGGCGTCGGTGGCCAGCGCCAGTGCGCGGTCGGCCTGCCGCAGGGCGGCATCGTGGTCGCCGAGCCAGCTGGAGACGTTGGCCAGGCTGGTGCGGGCGAGCAGCTCCAGCCCCCGGTCGGCCGCCTGGACGGCGAGCAGGACCGCCTGGCCGGCCTGCCGCGAGGCCGTGCCCCAGCGTCCCCAGTGCGCGTAGGCGGCGCTCAGGTAGACGGTGGCCGCCGCGACCATGGGCGGCTCGGCTGTTCCCCGTGCGAGCTCGCGGGCTCGTTCGAAGCAGCGGGCCGCCTCGGGGTAGTCGGCCTCGTGCCAGTGCGCGCGGCCGAGGTTGAGCACGGTGCCGGCGTGCGCCCATGCCTGCGGAACGTGTTGCGCGGCATGCAGGGCGAGGCGTTGGGCGGTCCGGACCTCGTCGGCGTGGCCGCGGCGGAAGACGTAGTCCTGCAAGAGGTGGCCCAGCGCCCAGGTGCGGTCGTGCCAGCCGTGGTCGGCGGCGGCCTCGACCGCGGCGAAGAGGTTGGCGTGCTCGGCGGTCAACCAGGCGAGGGCCTGCGCCCTGGTGTCCATCGGGGGCAGGTGTTCGGGCCGGTGGGCGCCTGCCAGCGCCGGACTGCGGCGGGTCGTGACGTAGCTGGGGTCGCCCACCGCCAGCGCGCAGCCGTGCAGGTAGTAGTCGAGCAGGCGGCGGGTCGCCTGCTCGCGGAGCCGCGCGGGCCGGGTGCGGGCCAGGTGTTCGGCGGCGTAGCAGCGGAGGAGGTCGTGCATGCGGTACCGGTCGCCGCTGTCCTGCTGCACCAGGTGCGCGGCCGCCAGCGCACGGAGCGCGCGGTGTGCCCAGGCGGGGCTCCTGGCGGTCAGCGCGCTGGCGCCCAACGGATCGATGTCGGCTCCGGGGAGCAGGCTCAACAGGCCGAACAGCTCGGCGGCCTCGGCGGTGAGGGCTCGGACGGAGGCGGTGAACACGGTGCGCAGGCTCGCGGTCAGCTCCGCGGCGTCCAGGGCGTCCAACCGGCCGTGCGCGTCGTGCAGCTCCTTGGCGAGTGTGGCCAGCGTGAGCCCGGGCCGGGCGCGGGCGCTGACGATGCTCAGCGCGAGTGGCAGTCCTTCGCAGTGCCGCAACAACTCGCCGACCGCCTCGGGTTCGGCGGCCAGCCGATCCGCGCCGAGGTGGGCGAGCAGCAGCGCCCTGGCCGCGCCGTCGGCGAGCGCGTCCACGGTGACCGGGTGGGCTTCGTGCTGGACGACCAGGCCGCTGAGGCGGTGGCGGCTGGTGACCAGCACGGTGCAGGTGTGTTCGCCGGGCAGCAGTGGCCGGACCTGCTCGGTGTCCCTGGCGTCGTCCAGCAGGACCAGCATGCGCCGTCCCGCGACCAGGCTGCGGTACAGGGCGGCTCGCGCGTCCACGTCCACCGGGATCCCGGCGGGCTCGACGCCGAGGGCGTGCAGGAAGCCGGCCAGCACGGTCGCGGGGTCGGTCGGCGCGCTCGTGGGGTGGAAGCCCCGCAGGTCCGCGTGCAGCTGGCCATCGGGGAACCGGCCCAGGTTCCGGCCGGCCCACTCCAGGGCGAGCCAGGTCTTGCCAACGCCACCCGCGCCGGTGATGACCACCCAGTCGCCGCGGTCGTGCACGGCCCGGTCCAGCCGGGCGAGCTCGGGCTCCCTGGCGATGAACCGGCGCGGCGGCGCAGGCAGCTGCCGTGGCGTGGACAGGGTCACCCGGCCCTGAGGTTGCCGCGGTTCGAGTTCGGGGTCCGCCGCGAGGATTCGCTGGTGCAGCTGCTGGAGGCGGGCGCAGGGGTCGACGCCCAGTTCCTGGGCCAGCCGCCGGTGCAGGCTCCGGTAGTGCGCCAGCGCCTCGACCGCCCGCCCGCAGCGGTACAGGGTCAGCATCAGCTGCTCGGCCAGCCGCTCGTCCAGGGGGTGTGCCGCGGCGCGGGCGGCGAGTCCGGTGAGCAGCTCGGTGTGCCTGCCGCAGCGGAGCATGGCCTCGCCGCGGTCCAGCTCCGCGGCCAGCCGCTCGGCGAGCAGGCCGGTCCGCACCTCGCCGGCCCACCGCGTGTCCAGTCCGGCCAGCGGCTGGCCGCGCCACATGCCGAGCGCCTGCTCGAACCGGCTGACCGTGCGCTCGTCGTCACCGCCTTGCCTGGCCTGGCACAGCAGGGACCGGAACTGGTGCAGGTCGACCGAGTCCGGCTCGGTGGCCAGCAGGTACCCGCTGCCGCTGCGGGTCAGCCGGATCGCCTCCGCAGGCCGCAGCACCGACCTGAGCCGGGAGATGTAGGTGGACAGCACACCCCGCACCCGTTGGGGCGCCCGCTCATCCCACACCCGGTCGATCAACTGCTCGGTGGACACGACCCGGTTCGCCTCGACCAGCAGCACGGCCAGCACACTCCGCTGGCGGGCGTGCCCGAGCGCGACGGCCCGGTCCGTCCATGCCCCGATCTCCCCCAGGATCCCAAACCGCATGGCTTCCTCCCCCACCCGAAGCCTGCCACCCGCGCACGCCCATGACCACCGGGTTCCAGAGTTCCTCCAAGTTCGTTCACAGCCGGGTTCGCAGCATGGTGCGCAGTGAGCTAGTTGCTCCGGTTCTCTGGAGGGATTCCGATGAAGTACTGGCACAAAGTCCTCTGTGCGACCGTCAGCGCGGTCGCGCTGCTGTTCAGCACCACGGCCGGCGCCCAGGCCGTGGCCGAGACGCCGTCCGGCACGGCAGTGACCGCGGCGGCCCCGGCTGCCGGGTGCAGCATCGTCGAACAGCGGTACTTCAAGCAGTCCTGGATCCGGCTCTGGGCCTGCCCGTCCCCGCGTCCCAACATCGACTGGTTCCACGCCCAACTGACCAACGCCTATGCGGGACTGGGCGAATGGGTGGAGATGTACTACCGCCCGTACAACGTGAACGGCCCTGTTCCCGACTCCAGGGTGTATGCGACCGGCTCCGCACAGGACATCAAGACGAACAGCTACTACGGTCTCCCCGGGCAGCTCCAGGCCTGTGCGTGGGTGATCAACGAGTTCGCCTGCACCTGGTGATGATCGGCATGGTCAGGGGCGGCGGTGCGCGGTGACGATCCAGGCCCGCGAGTCGAACAGCACGCCGCTGCCGGTGGTGTGCGCGTCGAGGGTGGCGCGTAACCGCGTGCGGGCCTGCTCAGCGGCCGCGGGGTCCAGGCCGGCCAGCAGGTCGCCGAACTTCAGCAGGCGGAGCACGGCGTCGAGGGCGGTGGCGCTGTCCGGGCCGTAGTAGACGGGCACGTGCACGTCGGTGAAGCTGATGCCGGTGAACCCGGCCGCCGCCAGGACCTCCTCGGTGGCGGCCGGGTCGGCGAGGGAGAACGCGTCCGGCCCGACGGGTGTGGCCGGTGTGGCGGTGAGGGACTCGCGGATCGCGGTGGCCCACTCGTTGCGGTCGCGTCCTTGCCAGACCAGCAGCACCAGGCGCGCGCCGGGACGCAGGGCGCGGCCGATGTTGGTGAACGCGGCGACCGGGTCGGCGAAGAACATCGTGCCGAACCTGCTGATGCAGAGGTCAAAACTCGCCGGCGGAAAGCGGTGCGCCTGCGCGTCCGTCTGCTGGAAGGTGATGTTGGTCAGCCCCTGTTCGGCGCTGAGCCCGCGGGCTCGTTCGAGCATCGGCGCGGAGACGTCGACGCCCACCACGCTCCCGTCGACGGCGGCCCGGGCGGCCTCGCGGGTGGTCTGGCCGGCGCCGCAGCCGATGTCGAGCACCCGGTCGCGGGCACCGATGCGGGCCGCGGCGCGGAAGAGTTCGTTGTGCTGGCGCAGTTCCGCGTCGTAGTCGAACAGCTCGGGCAGCACCCGGGTGTGCTGGAGCAGCGCCGGGACGAACACCTCCCACAGTGGCCTCGGCAGGTCGTGCCCGGCGCCTGCCAGGACCAGCAGCCGCGCGCCGGGAACCGCCTCGCGCAGCGCGTGTCCGTGCGGAAGCGGGCACACCGGGTCGAGGTCGCCGTGCACCACCAGGGTCGGCGCGGTGATGGCGGCGAAGTCGCGGGCGGACCCGTCGAAGCTCATCGCGTAGTGGTTGACCAGGGTGGCCGCGATGTCGCGGGCGCGGGCCACGTCCCGCTCGACCAGCGCGCGGGTCGCGGTCTCGTCGAAGTGGGGCGAGCCGCCCGAGCACGCTTTGGCCGATGCGACAACGAAGTCCACCACCGCGCCAGCATCGGCGGGGTCCGGGTCGGCGGGGATGCCACTGGCGAGCTCCGGCGCGGACGGCGGGAGCCCGTCCGCACCCGTGGAGGTGGAGACGAAGGTCAGTGACGCCACCCGGCCGGGGTGGTCCACGCCGAGCAGGAGCCCGATGCCGCCGGACATGGACCGGCAGACGATGTGCGCGCGCTCGACCCCGAGTGCGTCCAGGACTCCGAGCGCGTCCGCGGCCAGGTCGGTGTAGGCATAGCCCGGCCGCCCCGGTGGGTAGCTGGTGGACCTGCCGGTGTCCCGGTTGTCGTAGCGGATCATGAACCGGTCGCCGCGCGCGATCTGTTCGCACAGCTCGGTTTCCCACCACAGCATCGAGGCGGCCGCGCCGTCGATGAGCAGGATCGCCGGGTCCGCGGGGTTGCCGAAGGTCTCGACGCACAGCTCGACGCCGTTGAGGTCGAGGAGCTTCTCGCCGTGCGAGAGGTGATCGGTCATGGGCGTCACGCTAGCCCCGCCTTGCCATCGGCAACAGCGATACTTTCCGATCGAATCAATCGCCCTCTGCGATGTACCTGGCTAGGGTGGGCTCATGTCCGACGTGGAACTGCGGCACCTGGGCACGATGGCCGCGGTGGCCGACGAGGGCTCGTTCGGGCGGGCGGCCGCACGGCTCGGGTACACCCAGTCGACGGTGAGCCAGCAGATCGCGGCCCTGGAGAAAGCCGTTGGGGGCCCGGTGTTCGACCGGCCGGGCGGACCGAAGCCGGTGCGGATCACCCCGCTCGGCACGGTCGTGCTGGCCCACGGTCGCGAACTGCTGGCCAAGGCCCAGGGGCTGGCCGCGGCCGTCGACCGGTTCAAGGCCGGTGACGGCCGGGTCGACATCGGCACCTTCCAGAGCGTGTCCAACGTGATCCTGCCGCCGGTGGTGCGCGGGCTCCGGAAGGAGCATCCCGGCTGCGACATCAGGCTGTTCGAGGAGGAGACCGACCGGCCACCGGTGCACGAGCTCGACCTGATGTTCTTCGACAGCCGCGTGGACGGCGAGGTCGAACACCGCAAACTGCTCGACGATCCCTACCTGCTGGTGGCCCGCCGCGGCACCTTCCCCGACGGCCCGGTGCGGCTGGCCCAGCTCGACGGCGCGCCGATGGTCGCGCACCCGCCGGTCTGCGACCAGGCCCGGATGGAACAGGCGCTGGCCCGCCACGGCGTCGCGCCGCGGATCGTGTTCCGCACCGCGGGCAACGAAACCGTGCTGTCGATGGTGCGCGCCGGCCTGGGTTCGGCGATCCTGCCGCGACTCGCCCTCGGCGGCGCCGACCGGTCGCTGCGCGTGCACGAGCTCGAGCCGGGACTGCCACCGCGCGAGATCTTCCTGCTGTGGCAGGCGAACCGCACCCACTCCCCGCTCGCGGCTCGGGCGATCGAGATCGCCGTGGAGGTCGCCGGCAGGATCGCCGAACCCGCTTGACGGCGGCTATCGCGCCGGCTGGCGGAGGGCGGCGATCATGGCCTCGGCCATCGGAGCGCTGGAGGCCGGGTTCTGGCCGGTGAACAGGTTCCGGTCCCGAACGGTGAAGGGCTGGTAGGCGGGTCCCCCGGCGTGCTCGGCCCCCAGCTCGCGCAGCCTGCTGGCGAGCAGCCACGGCGCTCCCTCGGCCGTGCCGAACAGCTGCTCCTCCTCATCGGTGAACGCCGCCATCTCCCGGCCGGCGAACAGCCACCTGCCTTCCTCGTCCACCGCGGAGAGCAAACCGGCCGGACCGTGGCAGACCGCGCCGATGAGCTTCCCGGCGGCGTCCGCCTCGGTGAGCAGGCGGCCGAGGTCGGCGTCCTGGCAGAGGTCGACCACCGGGCCGTGGCCGCCGGGCAGCACCACCGCGGCGTAGTCGTTGAGGTCGACCTCGCTGAGCTTGCGCGGCGGGCCGAACGCGCTCAGCACCTGCTCGGCGTAGCTGACGTACCGGGCGCAGTCCGGGCCGGCGATCTCCGGGTTGGCGCTGTGCTCGTCGAGCGGCTGCGACACGCCGCCGGGAGAGGCGAAGTCGACGGTGTGACCGGCCTCGACGAACTTCTCGTGCGGCGCGGCCAGCTCCTCGGCCCAGTAGCCGGTCGGGTACGACGTGCCGTCGGTGCGCGCCCACGTGTCGGCGGCGGACATGACGATCAGGATCTTGCTCATGGCTCAAGCCTGCCGGGGCGGAATCCCGTGCAGGCGCTCATCTCGCGCCCTGCGGGACCTCGGACCCGGCTGCCTAGGACGCACAGGGCCAGGCACGCGGGAGCGCTGTCCGGGAGAATGGGGCGTGTGGCCGACAGCAACCGCGAACTCGCCGATTTCCTGCGGCGCGCCCGCGCCCAGGTCGACCCGGCACGGGCGGGTCTGCCGCCGGATGGACGGGTGCGCCGGGTGCCTGGTCTGCGCCGCGAGGAGGTCGCGCGGCTGGCCGGGGTGTCCGCCGACTACTACGCCCGGCTGGAGCAGGGGCGGCGCATCGTGCCGTCCGCGGCGGTGGTGGCGGCGATCGGCCGAGCGCTCGAGTTGGACGCCGCCGGGCGCGCCCACCTGGCAGACCTCATCGGGCTGACCGCGAAGCCGGTTCGCCAGTCAGCCCGGAGCGTGCAGCGGGTCCGCCCCGGGCTCTACCAGCTACTCGACGCCCTGGACGGCGAGCCCGCGCTGATCCTGGGCCGCCGCACCGACATCCTGGCCGCCAACCGGATGGCCAGGGCCCTGTTCGCCGACTTCGACCGGCTGCCTGCGGCACAGCGCAACTACGCCCGCTGGATGTTCCTCGACGAGGACGCCCGATCGCTGTTCGTGGACTGGCCGGACCAGGCCAGGGCCGCGGTGGAGAGCCTGCGGTTCGAGGTCGGCCGCGACCCCGGGGACCGGGCCACCGTCGAACTGGTCGCCGAGCTCCGCGAGCACAGCCGCGAGTTCGGCCAGTGGTGGGAACAGCACCGGGTGCACCAGCGCACGCACGGCTCGAAACGGCTGCGCCACCCGCTCGTCGGGGACCTGACCGTCGAGTACGAGACCCTCACACTGCCCGGCGACCCGGACACCACCCTGTTCGTCTACACCACGGAAGACGGGTCACCGTCCCGGCGGGCGATGAACCTGCTCGCCAGCTGGGCGGCGTCCGCCCCGGTCGAGCGATGACGAGCCGTCCGGGTCACCGGGGTTCCCGGCCGCGACGGCGCACCACGTCCTTGATGAAGTCCAGCGCGGGCCGGCCCGCATCGGCCAGCACGCGCCCGTTGTTGAAGTTCCAGGCGAACAGGCGGTGCCGGGACAGCTCGGCCAGCGACTCCTCGGCGAGCAGCTCGCGGACGTCGCGTTCCATGATCTCGCGAGGGGTGTCGCTGGGACCGTAGGCGGCGACCATCACCGGGCCGTACTCGCCGAGGCGGCGCACGCACTCCCGGATGGTCGCCACGTTGCCCTCGGGGTCCTTGGCCAGCACGGCCTGGTAGTCCGAGGCGCGCAGCACCTCGGCGAAGTGCGCGAACATCGACGGCCCGCCGCCGGTCGCCGGGTGGTCGTCCTCGGCCTGCCAGGCGTCCCAGCCCATCGCGACCCGCGCGTTGGGGGCCTCCTCCCGGATGATGTTCCGGACCTCCAGGTACCGGTCCATCAGCGCCCGGTAGTACGCCGTGGTCGAGGGCTCGTCGGCGTAGACCCCGTTCATGCAGGCGAACTTGTTGACCTCCTGGAACACCGTGACGTACAGCGGCGGCCCGTCGGCCCGGCCGGCGAAGATGCGGGCGAGGCTGCGCATGTGCCGGGGGAAGTCGGCGGAGAGCGGATGGCCGCGCCCGCAGCCCACCCCGTACTTGGTGTTGACCGGCACCTCGGGGTCCTCGAAGCCCCAGTCGGCGACGATCACGTGCAGCGCGTAGCCCTGGGCGTAGGCGTTGGCCACCAGGGTGTCCCGCCAGTCCTGGAACTTCGGCAGGTCGCTCGGCTTGTGGTAGTTGGTGGTCAGCATCCGGACCGGGGTCTCGCGCACCAGCTCGGCCGCGAGCGCGGAGTTGATCTGGTCGCCCAGGCCGAACAGCAGCGAGGCCTGGCCGTTGCCCGGCACGGCCGGGGCGCTGGACCCGGTGAGCGCGTTGCCGGGCTGGGGCCGCGCCTCGGGCCAGAAGATGACGGCGGCGGCGACCACGGCCGCGACCAGGCCGAGCGCGGTGGCCAGCACGGCACGCCGCGCGGGCCTGCGCGCGTCGATGCCGCCGAGCAGCCGGGCGGCCTTGGTCGCGCTGGGGCGGCGGGCCGGGAGGTCGTCGGTCATCGCGGCCAGTGCCTGGGTCAGCCGCCGGTCGGTCCGCGGGTGGCCCTCCACCGCGACGGAGAGGGTCACGCCGAGGGCGTAGACGTCGGAGGCCGGGGTGGCCCGGTGCCCGGTGAGCACCTCGGGCGCCAGGTAGCCGGGCGTGCCGCCGCTGAGCGCGCTCTCGGTCTGGGTGACCTGGTGCCAGCTGGCGATGCCCAGGTCGGTCAGCTTCGCCGTGCCGTCCTCGGCGAGCAGGATGTTGGCGGGCTTGACATCCCGGTGCACCATGCCCTTGGCGTGCATGGCGGCCAGCGCGCCGGCCAGCTGCGCCCCGACGTGCGCCGCCCGCTCCGGCGCCAGCGGTCCGTCGGTGCGGCAGACCTCGGCCAGGCTGCGGGCGGGCAGGTACTCGGTGACCAGCCATCGCCGGTCGCCCTCCACCACCACGTCGAACACCGAGATCACGTTGGGGTGGTGCACCCCGGCGCCGATCCGCGCCTCCCGCCGGGTCTGCTCGCCGTCGCCGGTGCGGGTCAGCTTGAGGGCCACCTCCCGCCGCAGCTCGAGATCCGTGGCCCGCCACACCTGCCCCATGCCGCCCTCGCCGACGGCCTCATCGAGGCGGTACCGGTCGGCGATGGTGTCCCCGATGCGCACGGGCGGAGTCTAGTCACCGCACGAGGCCGGTGCGGGAGCGCTCCCGGTCACGAGTTCGGCGTAGTGGCCGTTGCGGGCCACCAGCTCCTCGTGGGTGCCGCGCTCGACGATCTCCCCCCGGTCCAGCACGATGATCTGGTCGGCCCCGCGCACGGTGGAGAGGCGGTGCGCGATCGTGATCACCGTGCGGTCGGCCATGATCTTGTCCAGGGCCTCGGTGATCGCGCGTTCGGTGCGCGTGTCCAGCGCGCTGGTCGCCTCGTCCAGCAGCAGGATCGGCGGGTTGCGCAGGATGGTCCGGGCCAGGGCGATGCGCTGCTTCTCGCCGCCGGAGAACCGGAACCCCCGCTCGCCGACCACGGTGTCGTAGCCGTCGGGCTGGCTGGCGATCAGCTCGTGGATCTGCGCGATCCTGGCCGCTTCGACCAGCTCGGCGTCCGTGGCGTCCTCCTTGCCGAACCGCAGGTTGTCCGCCACCGAGGCGTGCAGCAGGTAGGGCTCCTGCGTGACCACCCCGAGCATCCCGGCCAGTGCGGTGAAGCTCAGGTCGCGCACGTCGATGCCGTCGATGGTGACCGCTCCGGAGTCCACGTCGTAGAGCCGTGCGACCAGGTAGCCGAGGGTCGTCTTCCCCGAACCGGTCCCGCCGACCACGGCCACCTTCGTGCCCGCGCGGATGTCCAGGTCGATCCGCCGCAAGGTCGGCTCCGGCGCGCCGGCGTAGCGGAAGGAGACCTGGTGGAACCGGACGTCGCCGCGGATGTCGGCCGGGGCGCGGATCACCGGGTCGGCGCGCTCGACGATGTCGACCTCGCGGTCCTGGTAGTCGAAGATCCGGGCGAAGTGCGCCCGCGCGGTCCGGAACTCCACGGTGGAGCGCAGGATCTCCTCCAGCGGCCAGGTCAACGTCTCCTGCAGAGCGATCATCGCGACCAGGGTGCCGATGGTGATCGACGGCGTGTCGCCCATCAGGAAACCGCCCAGCAGGTAGGTCAGCGCGGGCATGGCCGAGATCAGCAGCGTGACCACCGAGTACTCCCACTGCCCCGCGGTGTGCGAGCGGACCTCCAGACCGGCCACGTCCCGGGAGGTGCCGGTGAACCGCTCGACCATCCGCCGGGAGCGGCCCATGGTCTTGCTCAGCACGATGCCGGAGACCGACAGCGACTCCTGGACCAGGGACTGCATGTCGGCGAGCCGTTCCTGCTGCCGGGTGGTCACCCGCTCGCGCAGCGCGCCGACCCGCCCGTTCACCCAGATGGAGAACGGCAGGGCGAGGAAGGAGAACAGCGCCAGCCGCCAGTCCAGGACCAGCATCGCGACCACCGAGACGCAGACCACCGCCGCGCTGCGGGTCAGGTCCACCGCGGTGTTGGTCACGAAGGACTGCATGCCGCCGATGTCCTGGGAGATGCGCGACTGCACCTCGCCGGTGCGGGTGCCGGTGAAGAACCGCAGCGACATCCGTTGCAGGTGGCCGTAGACGCCGATGCGCAGATCGTGCATGACGGCCTGGCCGACCCGCGACACGATGAGCGTCTGCACGACACTCACCACCGCCTCCACGGCCGCGATCGCGATCAGCCCGCCGACGAAGACGAACAACAGCTGGAGGTCCTTGTTCGGCAGCGCCTCGTCCACGATCGCCTTGACGATGAACGGGGTCAGGATCCCCACCACCGAGGTGAACGCGATCAGCCCCATCACACTGGCCAGCCGCCACCGGTAGGGCGCGAACAGCCGCCAGATCCGGCGACCGTCCACCCGCACCGGATCACCGATCGACCCGGAATCCTCCGCGTCCGCGACATCGCGCCACGAGGAATGCCCGACGGTCATGTCCAGCTTCCTTCCTTCTACGACTGTCTACATTGGATAGTCCACATGCGATCGATCGACACCGACGACGCCGACGGCGGTGGAGACTACCGAGCGAAGCCCTGCGACGGCACCGAGTTTCCCCGGCGGCGCGCGCTGACCAGCCACCTGGCGGGGTGCCATCCAGCCAGTCAGGGGGTTGTTCCGGACGCCTGACAGATGTTGCCGGCCGGTGCCGCCGGCGCAGGCTGGTCCACATGAGACAGGCGATGCGCACCAACGGGAAACCGAAGTCAGCGCCGTTCCACACTTCCTGAAGGAGACTGTTCATGTTCAACCGGATGCTGAGCGCCTTCGGTATCGGTGGCCCCTCCGTCGACACCGTGCTGGACTCCCCGTACGCCGTGCCCGGACAGGCGCTGACCGGGCAGGTGCGCGTCCAGGGCGGCTCCGCCGACACCGAGATCGGCCAGGTGGTGCTGTCACTGGTGATCGAGGCCGAGGGCGAGCACGGGGACGGCGGCACCGCCGAGTTCTCCCGGCTGGTGGTGCAGCAGGGCGTGCGCGTGCCCGCGGGTGAGCTGGTCGCCATCCCGTTCCAGCTGCCGCTGCCCTGGGAGACGCCGATCACCGCGGTCGGCGGCTCGCCGCTGCCGCGGATGGCGGTGGGGGTGCGCACCGAGCTGGTGATCGCGGGCGCGCCGGACAAGGGTGACCTCGACCCGGTGCAGGTCGGCCCGCTGCCCGCGCAGAACAAGGTGCTGGACGCCTTCGGGCAGCTCGGGTTCTCCTTCCGCGGCACCGGCGTCGTAGCGGGCCGGGCGCCCGGCGTGGCCCAGGAGCTGGGCTTCCGCCAGGCGCTCCGGTTCGCCTGCCCCGCCCAGTACGCGGGCCGGGTCGAGGAGGTCGAGCTGACCTTCGTGGCCGGTCCGCACGAGCTGTGCGTCCTGCTGGCCGCCGACCGGCGCGGCGGCATGTTCTCCCCCGGCGGCGACACCTTCGGCCAGTTCCGGCTCTCGCACCAGGAAGCGCAGGTCACCGACTGGGCCTCGCTGATCTCCGGGTGGCTCGCCCAGGCCGCCGAGCGCCGCCAGGTGAACCCGGCCTTCGGCGGTGGGCACGGCGGCCACAACCCGGCCTTCGGCAGCCAGCCCGGTTACGGCCAGCCCGGTTACGGCGCTCACCAGGGATATGACCACCCCGGCCAGCAGCAGCGCGGGCCGGGCATGGGCGGCATGCTCGCCGCCGGTGCGGCCGGTGTGGTCGGCGGCGTGGTGCTCGGCGAGGTCGCCGAGGAGATGTTCGGCGACGACGAGTGACCCAACTGACCACATAAGGAGCGACCATGGCCATTTCCGGAATTGTCAGCGCACTCATCGTCGGCCTGCTCATCGGCGCGCTGGGCAGGCTGGTCGTGCCCGGCAGGCAGCGCATCCCGATCTGGCTGACCGTGCTCATCGGCATCGGCGCGGCGCTGCTCGGCACGGTCATCGCCAACGCGCTCGGCGTCGGCGACACCAGGGGCATCGACTGGATCGAGCTGATCATCCAGATCGGGCTCGCCGCCGGTGGCGTGAGCCTGCTGGCGGGCACCTACGGCCGCAGACAGGGCTAGCCCCCGAGAACCGGCGCGGCGGGCGGGCCCCTCCCCCGAAACTCGCCTGCCGCGCCGCCCTGGTCCGGCCCCGGGTGGCCGCCGGAGGCCGGTGGTGACCACACTGGACGGACACAGGATCCACAAAGGAGCGTGGCATGATTCGGGTGGTCGTCGTGGACGACGAGGAGCTGGTGCGCTCCGGCTTCCGGCTCATCCTCCAGGCGGCCGGGGACATCGAGGTCGTCGCCACCTCCACCGGCGAGCAGGCGGTGCGCGCGGTGGGCCTGCACCGGCCCGACGTGGTGCTGCTGGACATCCGGATGGCCGACATGGACGGGCTCACCGTGCTCCGCCAGCTCCAGGGCCTCAAACCCCCGCCCGTGGTCGCCATGCTGACCACGTTCGACTCCGACGAGTACATCGTCACGGCGCTGCGCTCGGGCGCGGCCGGCTTCATCCTCAAGGACACCGCGCCCGCTCAGCTCGCCCAGATGGTGCGCACCCTGGCCGCGGGCGGGGTGGTGCTCTCCTCGAAGGTCAGCCGCACGGTGGTGGAGGGCCACCTCGGTGGCGGCGCGGACGGCGAGGCCGTGGCGCGCGCCGGACAGCTCACCGAGCGGGAGCGCGGAGTGCTCGTGCTGATCGCGGAGGGACTGTCCAACACCGAGATCGGCGCCAGGATCCACGTCAGCGTCGGCACGGTGAAGGACCACGTCAGCGCCATCCTGACCAAGCTGCGGGTGGGCAGCAGGGTGCAGGCGGCGCTGGTCGCCGAGCGCGCCGGACTGCTCGCCGACGGGGAGCGCGGACCGTGACACCGCGGCTGCCCCGCTGGCTGACCGACACCGCCGTGCTGGCGGTCGCCGCGGTCGAGGCGGCCATCACCGGGATCACCGAGTCCAGCACGGCCGCCGCGTTCGGCGCCGCCGCCGTGCTGGTGCTCGTGCTGCGCCGCCGCTGGCCCCTGCCCGCCTTCGCGGTCGCACTGCCTGCCGTGGTGCTGCTGGGCGCGATCATCCCGGTGATCGTCACCCTCTACACGGTGGCCGCCCGGCACCGGAGCTGGTGGCTGCTCGGCGGCTGCGGACTGGCCGCGGCGGTCAGCCTGGTCTTCCCGCTCTCCGAACCCGGCGCGCCGATCCCGATCCCGGACCTGGTGCTGGACATCATCTACTCCACGATGACGGCGGGCGCGCCGATCCTGCTCGGCCGGTTCCTGCACACCCGGCGTGAGCTGGCGCTGCGGCTGGCCGAGGTCAAGGAGGCCAGGGAGCACGAGCGGCAGCTGGACGCCCAGGTGATCCTGACCAAGGAACGCAACCAGCTGGCCCGCGAGATGCACGACGTGGTCTCCCACCAGGTCAGCCTGATCGCGGTGCAGGCCGCGGTGGTCACGGTGAGCACCCCCGATCCGACCGTGCGGGAGGCGGTGGAACACATCCGCACGCTGTCGGTGAACACCCTCGACGAGCTGCGGCACATGGTCAACCTGCTGCGCGCCTCCGGCACCCCGGCCACCGAGCTCGCGCCCCAGCCCACGCTGACCGACCTGGAACGCCTCATCGACAACAGCGGCATCGACACCCGGCTGGTCGGCAGCGCGCCGCCCGGGGTCGAGGCGCCGGTGCAGCGGGCCATCTACCGCACCATCCAGGAGGCGCTGACCAACGTCCGCAAACACGCCCCGGGCGCGCAGGCCACGGTGGAGTTCAGCCACGACGACACCGACCTGACCATCACCGTCACCAACACCCCGCCCACCCGGCCCGCGCTCACCCTGCCCAGCGCCCGCCACGGGCTGATCGGATTGCAGGAGCGGGCCGCGCTGCTGGACGGCCGGATCCACGCCGGTCCCACGGCCGACGGCGGTTTCCAGCTCCGGCTGCGACTTCCGGTCACATGAACTCGCTACTGCTCATGATCGCGGTCGCCATCGCGGTCCGTTCCTTCGCCGCGGCCCGGCTGGACCGGTGGAACCTCGGCGCACCGGTGGTCACGGTCGCCGCCGGGGTGGTCATCGGCCTGGTCAACGAGAGCTCCATCGCGCTCGCGCTCAACACCGAGGCCACCCTGTACGTGGCCGAGATCGTGCTGGCCGTGCTGCTGTTCGTGGACGCCACCGAGGTCCGTGGCGGGCGGTTGTGGGGCAGCTCGCCCGGCCTGGTGGCCAGGGTGCTGCTCATCGCGATGCCGCTGAGCCTGCTCGCGGCGGTGTTGCTGGGCTGGCTGCTGTTCCCGGACCTGCCGTGGCCGATGCTGCTGCTGCTGCTCGCCGGGGTGGTCGTGCCGATCGACTTCGCCCCGGCCGAACGGGTCGTGCGCGACCGCGGCCTGCCCTCGCGGGTGCGCAGCGTGCTCAACGTGGAAAGCGGCTACAACGACGGCATCATCTCGCCGCTGTTCCTGTTCGCGTTGATCCTGGCCGGCGACCAGACCCAGCAACGGACCCCGCTGGACGCGCTGGCCACCGTGCTGCCCTTCGCGCTCAAGGCCCTGCTGGTCGGGGTGCTCTTCGGCGCGGCACTGGCGTTGCTGCTGACCGCGGCCCACCGCGCGGGCTGGCTCACCGAACAGTCCGGGCGCATCGCCGTGCTGCTGGTGCCGCTGCTGACCTACACCGCCACGGTGGCCATCGACGGCAACGGGTTCGTGGCCTCCTTCATCTGCGGCGTCACCTTCCGCTACGTCCACCGGCTGGCCAAGGCCCGGCACATCCACCGCTCCCCCGCCGGTCGCGACCTGCTGCGCGCCGGTGTGCTGGACGAGGACTTCCGCCTGCTCGAGGACTTCACCACGCTGCTGACCATGACGCTGTGGTTCGTGGTGGGCGTCAGCGCCGTGCTGGCCTTCTCCGCCGGGCTGCCGTGGCAGGTCGCGCTGTTCTGCTTCGCCGCGATCACCGTGGTGCGCATCCTCCCCGTGCACCTCTCCCTCGCCGGATCGGCGCTCTCCCAACGGGAACGCCTCCAGGTCGGGGTGCTCGGGCCACGCGGCACCACCTCGGTGGTGTTCGGGCTGCTCGCCTTCAACCGGCTGCCCGAGGGACCTGCCGCCGACACCATCCTGCTCGTCACGGTGACCTTGGTGCTGGGCAGTGTGCTGCTGCACGGCATCGGCGCGGGTCCCACCGTGCGGTGGCTGACGCGCGCGAAGTCAGCGGGTGTCCTGCCCCCGTCCGCTCAACGGGGCGATGGCGCCGTGCGGTAGCGGGCGGCCAGCAGCAGGGTGTCGTCGGTGTGGGTGACCACGGTGCGCAGCCCGGCCACCACGGTCTCGGTCAGCTCCCCCACCGGCAGCGCGGCGTGCGCCGTGGCCGCGGCCAGCAGGCGGGCCTCGCCCTCCTCGGCGTCGCCGCGGCATTCGGTCAGCCCGTCGGTGTGCAACAGCAGCAGGTCGCCCTCGGCCAGGGTCTCGGTGCGCACCTCGAAGCTGCCCGGCAGCGGGAAACCCACACCCCGGCCGGGCACGGTGAGGTACTCGGCGGCCCCGTCGGCGCGCACCAGCAGGGCCGGTGGGTGGCTGCCGTTGGCCAGCTCCAGCCTGCCGGTGCGCGGGTCGAGGCGCGCGAGCAGCACGGTGGCCATCAGGCGCGGGTCGGTGATCCGCAGGGCGATCGCGGTCCGCTCGACCAGCTCCCCCAGCGGGTAGCCCTCCAGGCACAGCGTGCGCACCGCGTGCGTGACGTGCAGGGCGTTGCGGGTGCTGGCCACGCCGTGGCCGACCGCGTCCACCACGGTGATGTGCAGGCTGCCGTCGGGCAGCACGAACCAGTCGTAGAGGTCGCCGCCGGTGGGCGCGTCCGCCTCGGCCGGGGTGTAGTGCACGGCCAGGTCCACGCCCGGCACCACCGGCGGCGGCGGGCGCAGCGCGTCCTCCAGCTGCCGGAAGATCTGCGCGTGCGAGCGGCGCAGCTGCTCGTCGCGCTCCTCCAGCTGCACGTACATGGCCAGCACGCCGCTGTTGGTCTCGGCCAGCTCGTGCTTGAGCTCCCACTGCTCGCGTTCCAGGCCGTCGAGGCGGGCCAGCACGGCGGCCAGCTCCTGCTCGGCCGCGGTCTCGGCCGGGCAGTCCGGTGCGGGCGGCACCTGCGGCACCGGGATCCGCCACACCGCCACGCCGGGGCCGCCGGGCTCGGGCACCAGCGGCAGGTCCGCGCCCGCGACCGGGGTGTGCTCCGGGAGCCGCAAGGTGATCACGAGCAGCGGGCCGCTCGGGTCCACCTCATCGGTCACCCGCACCGGCTGCCCGGCCGCGAGCACCGGCCGGGCCAGCAGCGCGACCGCCAGCACCAGCCGGGCCCTGGTCTCCACCGGCACGCCGTGTTCGGCGCACCGAGCGCGCAACCCGGCCTTGAGCTGGCTCAGGTCGAGGACGGGTGAGGTGTCCCTGTTCATCCGGCTCCTTCCCGTGCCCTGGCGATGAGGACCGTGGCGTCGTCGCGGAGCTGGCGGTGCCGGTGGGCCAGCTCGGTGGCCAGCAGCGCGGGCGGCAACCGCACCGGCCCCACGGTCTCCAGCAGCGCCGCCGTGGCGTCCAGGCCGTCGCTGTGCAGCACCACCGTGCCGCCGAGGCTCAGGTCGACGGTGGTGACCTGCGGGGTGATCAGGTGCAGGCCGACCACGCCCGGCCGGCTGAGCAGGCTGCGCCGGGGGCCGTCGCCGAGCACCAGCCCGCGGATGTTGCCCACCCCGCAGAACTCCGCCCGACCGCCGGCCACCCGGAGCACCGCGGCGGCCGCTCCCCTGGTCAGCCGCAACCGGTGGTGCAGCGCGGTGAGCAGCCGCGCCGGTGGCAGCTCGGGGTCGCGCCGGAAGGTCAGCACGGCCTGCTCGGCGGCCTCGGCCGCGGCCGGTCCGTGGCCGAGGCCGTCGACCAGCAACGCGGTCCAGCCCTCGCCCGCCCGGTGCAGGGCCAGGCCGTCGCCGCTGACCCGTTCGCCGTCGGCCGGCACCCGGACGTAGCCGAAGTCCTTGTGCGGCAAGGAAGTTCCGGCCGGGTTGATGAGCCGGGCCGCGGCCACCGTGCCCGTGCCGGGCTCGGAGTGCAGGTGCAGCTCGGTGGCCATCCGCCGGATGGCGCCCAGTCCGGCGCCGAGCGTTCCGGTGGTGGAGTGCCCGTCCACCAGGCAGCGCGCCAGGTCGGCCATGCCCGGCCCGGCGTCCGCGGCCAGGATCTCGATGCCGTGCCCGAGCAGCAGCGGCTGCACCGCGATCACCCCGTCGCGGGCGTGCTTGTCCAGGTTGCTGCCCAGCTCCGAGGCGATCACCGCGGCCTGCTCCGGCATCGCCCCCGGCAGCCCGGCGGCCAGCGCGGCGGCGCGGGCGGCCTTGGCGATCCCGTGCACCGCGCTGGCGTGGTCCACCCGGAAGCTCTGGGTGGGCTGCTCGGCGGCGTTGATCACGTGGCCCACCTGGTCACCGTCACGGTGGTCCCGGCCCCTGCCCCGGTGTCCAGGTGGAACTCGTCCACCAGCCGCCGGGCGCCGCCGAGCCCGTGGCCCAGTCCCGGCCCGGTGCTGTAGCCGTCAGCGAAGGCCGAGGTCAGGTCGGGGATGCCCGGGCCGGAGTCGCGCACGGTCAGCCGCAGCCCGCGCCTGCCGGTCAGCGAGCGCACCTGTTCCACCACCAGCGAACCGCCGCCACCGTGGATGTAGGCGTTGCGCACCAGCTCGCTGGCCGCGGTGACGATCTTCGTCTGGCCGATCAGGTCGAACCCGGCGGCCACCGCGGCCGCGCGCACCGCGTGCCGGGTGCGCAGCAGGTCGTGCTCGGCGCGGATCGGGTAGGTCTCCGCGGCCGGGGCCGGTGCGCTCTGGTCACGAAGCATGGCGCCGCGCTCGCTGCCAGCCCAGCCGGACCATCGCGGCCTCGGCGTCCAGCGCGGTCTCCACACCGGTGAGCTGCAAGCCGAGCTCGGAGAGCGTGATGGCCACCGCGGGCCGCATGCCCGCCACAATCATCCGGGCGCCGAGCAGCCTGCCGGTGCCCGCCAGCTCGATCAGCAGGCGGGCGGCGAAGGAGTCGAGCAGCTCCAGCCGGGAGATGTCGATGACCACGCCGCGGATCCCCTCGGCGGCGATCCGGTCGGTGAGCTCGCCGGTGAACCGCAGCGCGGCCGTGTCGTCGAGGTCCTCCAGCAGCCCGGTCAGCAGGATGTCGCCCAGCCGCAGGATGGGCACGCTGGAGCGCGGCGCGCTCATGACCGCACCGGCTCGTCGCCGGTCAGCCGGATCGCGTCGGCCAGCGCGTCGGCCAGGGTGGCCCTGGTGACGATGGCGGACAGGTCGATGCCCAGCTGGGTGATGGTCTGCGCGATGGTCGGCCGGATGCCGCTGATCAGGCAGTCCGCGCCCATCAGCCGGACCGCGCTGACGGTCTGCAGCAGGTGCTGGGCCACCACGGTGTCCACCATCGGCACGCCGGTGATGTCGATGATCGCGACCCTGGCCTCGTGCGCCTGGATGGCCTCCAGCAGCCCGTTCATCACCACCTGGGTGCGGGTGCTGTCCAGGGTGCCGATCAGCGGCACGGCCAGCACGTGCCGCCACAGCCGCACCACCGGGGTGGACAGCTCCAGCATCTCCTGGTGCTGGGAGCGGATGATCTCCTCCCGGCCTTCCACGTAGGCCTGGAAGGTCAGCACCGCGGCCGCGTCCAGCAGCCGGTTGATCTCACCGGCCACCGCGAGCAGCGTGCCGGGATCGGCGTCGAGCCGGGACGCCTGTGCCAGCAGCGCCTCCTTGAGCGCGAGCACGGCCATGGCGGTGTCCGCGGGCGGCGTGCCGGTGCGGGCCCGGCGCAGCGACAGGTCGGCCAGCGCCTCCCGCAGCGGCTCGTGCGCCCTGACCACCTCGGGCAACGGCAGCGCGGAGGCCATCCCGGTGCGCAGTCCGTCCAGCACCGCGACGGCTTCCGCGCGCAGGTCGGCCTCGTGCAGCCGGGGCGGTTGCTCACCGCGCTCGACCTGTAGCTCCACCCAGCGACTGGCCACCTCGGCGTCATTGCCGGAGAGCACCTGGCTGAGCAGGTTGCGGGCCGCGTCACCGTCGTTGGCCACCACCAGTGGTTCCCCTCTCGCCTGCCGTTCATCGGTCAAACTATTGTCTCATGACAAATGTTAGCTGACCTGACGAGAGGGAGACAAACGCACCCGGCGAGCACACGGGCAGCGGTTATGCGGTTTCGGTTCCCCGCTCCAGGGGGGTGGTAAACCTGGTTCCGGCGACTTTGTCGGCGGCCGCGAGGAACTGGGAGAGCCCGGTGTGCAGGGACCGCCTGGCGGAGGCGGGCATCGCGTCGAGCACCTCGGCCAGCTGCGCTCGCCGTTGAGCCCGAAGTTCGCCCAGGTAGGCGAGCCCGGTCTCGGTGATGCGCAGCTCCACCTCGCGCCTGCTCACCGAGCTCGGTGTCCGCGCGACGAACCCGACCGCCTGCAGCCGGTCGCACAACCGGCTGATCGAGGGCGGGGTGGAGCCCAGCGCCTCGCCCAGTTCGCGGAGGTTCAGGCAGCCGGCGCGTTCCAGCACGTACAGCGCCCGCAGCTGGGACACCGACAACGGTGCCAGCGACGGGCCGCCGCCGCGCTCCCAGAGCACCTCCAGCAGCTCCGTCACCTCGGTCAGAGCATCGGACGGGGTCATGGCTCCACTGTCTCATCTTCTGTGATTTGCTGTCCTCCCGCCGCTACGCGGCCAGAATGAGGAACGGGGCCACGGTGGTCGACTACCCTGCGGTGGAACGGCTGCTGCGTGCCGCGGCGCCGCACGAGCTGCTCGATATCCTGCACAAGGCCCTCGCCACCTCGGCGGGTGCGACCGGGGTGCAGCTGCTGATGGCCGACTACGGCCTCATGCGGTTGCAGCCGGTGTCCGTGCTGCCCTACACCAACACCCCGGTGCCGGTGCACAACACCGCCCCCGGCCGGGCCTTCGGCGCGCAGGAACCGCACCTGGAGCGGCACGAGGACGGCACCATCTCGGTCTACCTGCCGGTGAGCGTGCGTGGCGACCGGCTCGGCGTGCTCTGCGTCGCGCTGCCGGAACCGCCGGATGCGGAGCTGGTGGCCACGTTGGCCGAGCTGGCCGGGGTGCTGGCGCACGAGATCACCGTTGCCGAACGCGACACCGACCTGTACGTGCAGGCCCGCCGGGCCGAGCGGCTGACCCTGGCCGCGGAGATGCAGTGGCAGCTGCTGCCGGGCCGGGCCTGCGCGCGGCCGGAGTTCTCCCTCGGCGCGCAGCTGGAACCGGCCTACGCCGTGCACGGCGACAACTTCGACTGGTCCGCCTCCGCCGACCACCTCACCCTGACCGTGTCCAACGGCATGGGCGAGGGCATCGACGCCGCGCTGCTGACCAACCTGGCCATCAACGCCCTGCGCAACGCCCGCCGCGCCGGCATTCCCCTCGCCGACCAGGCGATGCTGGCCGACCAGGCGATCTTCGGCCAGTACCACGGCGCCAAGCACGTGGCCGCCCTGCTGGTCCGGCTGAACCTGGCCGACGGCCGGGCCGAGGTGGTCGACGCGGGCTCGCCGCGGCTGTGGCGGATGCGGGGCGGCGAGGTGCGACCGGTGGAGTTCGAGGCTCAACTGCCGCTGGGCATGTTCGACGGCACCCCGTACGTCAGCCAGCACTTCGAGCTGCAAACCGGTGACCGCCTGGTGTTCGTCACCGACGGCGTCTACGACGTGGCTTCCCAGCAGGGCGAGCGCTACGGCGAACGCGCGCTGGCCAAGGCCATCACCGCCACCCGGCTGCTGCCGGCCACCCACGTGCCGCGCTCGCTGCTGCAGGAGCTGGTCGGCTACCGCAACCCGACCCAGATCACCGTGGCCGAGGACGACGCGATGGTGGTGTGCCTGGACTGGCACGGCCGCGACTGAACACCGCCTCAGCGCGCTGGGAGGGCCGCGCGTGTGGCGGCGAGGTCGGCGAACAGGTCACCCGCCTCGGCAACCCGGTCCAGGACCTCGTCGGCGGTGAAGACCAGGTCTTCGGCATGGCGGCAGCCCTGGACCTCCGCCCAGGTGACCGGTGTGGACACCGTCGGGCGCGCCCGCCCGCGCAGGGAGTAGGGAGCGACGGTGGTCTTGGCCGGGTTGTTCTGGCTCCAGTCAATGAGCACCCGCCCGCCGCGCAGGGCTTTGGCCATCTTCGCGGTGACCAGCTGCGGCGTTTCCTGGGCCAGTTGTTCGGCCAATGCCTTGGCGTAGGCCGAAGTCCGCTCCGGCGTCCGGGTGCGCACACCGCAGTACAACTGCAAGCCCTTGGAGCCGGAGGTCTTGGCCACCGGTGTCAGGCCGTCGGCGAGCAGGATCTCGCGCAGCCGCTCGGCGATCCGGCAGCACTCCACGATCGAGGTGCCCGGTCCCGGGTCTAGGTCGAAGACCAGCCGGTCCGGCGCGCCACGGGTTCCGTCCCGGCGGAGTGTCCATTGTGGAACGTGCAGTTCGAGGGCGGCCAGGTTGGCCGCCCACACCAGCGCGGGCAGGTCCGTCAGCAGCGGGTAGTGGATGATCTCGCCGTTGCCCCGGGAACCGCTGGAGGGCAGGGCCGCGGTGGGCAGCCAGTCCGGGGCGTGCCGGGAGACGTCCTTCTCGAAGAAGCTCGGCCCGGTGCCGCCCTCGGGGAAGCGGATGAAGGTCACCGGACGCCCGGCCAGGTGCGGCAGCAGCACCGGGGCGATCCGCGTGTAGTAGTCGATCACCCGCGCCTTGCTGAACCCCGGATACAGCTGCTTGTCCAAATTGGACAGTCGCAGCCGCCTGGCGCCGACCTGCACGGTGACCCGCTGCTCAGCCACGGACTTCTCCCTCCGGCCGCAGCCCTTGGGGCAGCAGGACCTCCTCAGGCCGCCGCTCCGGCCGCAGACCACGCCAGGCGGTGTGCCGCAACCGCCCCTCCCCCGGGGTGAACTGCCGGTAGACGACCTCCCCGACCAGCTCAGGCCGCACCCAGTGCGCCCGGCGGGACCGGTCGCGGGGCACCTCGGTGAAAGGACTCTTCGGCTGGGTGAGCGGCCGGAGCCGACGGTGCAGATCATCCAGGGCGATGTCGGTGAAGCCGGTGCCCACGTTCCCGATGTAGACCAGGTTCCCGGCCGGATCGTGCGCGCCGAGCAGCAGCGCGCCGAGCGTGCCCTCGCGGCGGCCCTGCCCGGCCTGCCAGCCACCGATGACGACCTCCAGGGTCTGGATCAGAGGATGTTTCAGCCAGGCCCTGCTGCGCACGCCGGGGACGTAGCGGGAGTCGACGGCCTTGGCCACCAACCCTTCCAGGTGCGAGGCCGCGGCGACGCCCAGCAGCTCCGCCGGGGTCATGCCGCGCTCGGCGAGATCGGCGCGGAGGTAGTACGGGGTGATCGAGAGACGGGAGCCCTCGGGCGGTGCCAGTTCGCCCAGCAGCTCCCGCCGCCGGACATAGGGCTCGTCCAACAGCCGGGTGCCGCCGAGGTGGAGCAGGTCGAAGGCGAAGTAGCGGACATCGATGCCGCGCAGCCGCCCGGTGCGCCGGTTCTGCAACAGGGAGAAGTCCGGATGTCCGCGCTGGTTGAGGGCGACGATCTCGCCGTCGAGCACCGCCGGCCGGCCGCCGAGCACCGGGCCAAGGGCTGTGGTCAGCTCGGGGAACTCGGCGGTGAAGTCCTTGCCGTTGCGGCTGGTCAACGCGGTCTCGCCGTCCCCGGCCACCCGCATGACCGCGCGGTACCCGTCCCACTTGAACTCGTAGGCGAACCGCGGCTCATCGACCAGCCGGCCGCCGTCGGGACTGGCGAGCATGGGCTCGATCGCCTCGGGCAGGCCACCGCGGCCCCGGCGTGCTGACGCCATGTCGACCTCCGTCCACGGCGGGGACCGGCAGGACGGATCACTCCTGTCGATGCTAGGCCAAACGAGTGATTCACGCTCGGCGTCGGCAGTCGGGGTTGGTTCGGGGGATGAAAACTCCGCGACTAGTCCGCTGCCACTGACCGAGCTCAGACCTTTTCCTGACGGCGGCCAGTGGGCTGCTCCTGCCCGCCAGCGCTCAAACTCACCACGCAGCTCAACAGAATCATCACCAATGCGGCCGACTGGCACGAGAACCGACGCGGAACGTCTTCCGCAAAATGCGGAATCGTGCTCGGTGGCACCTGATCCGCGCGGATCTGCCGGTAACGTCCGCCACGCGACCGCGCTTGTGAGGAGGACCTGATGCAGCCCGTCGAGATCGACGCGAAAACACTGATCCAGCGGCCACCAGCCCCCTCCAACGGCTACGTCATCAACCCCTACACCGGCTGCGCGCTCGGCTGCGCCTACTGCTACGCCAGTTTCGCGGGCCGGGCGGTCGGCCAGCCGGTGCGGGAATGGGGGAACTACCTCTACGTCAAGAAGAACGCGGTCGAACTCGCGCGCCAGGAACTGGCCGATATGTCCGACCGCCAACGTCACCGCCCCCTCCTGCTCAGCTCCACCACCGACCCCTACCAGGGTCATGAGGTGCGGTACCAGCTCACCCGCGGCATCCTGAGCGAGCTGAACGCGATCCGCTACCCCGGCCTGGTGCGCATCCTGACCAAGTCGCCCGTCGTCGTGCGGGACATCGACCTGCTCTCCAGCCTGCCGCGGGCCGAGGTCGGCATGACGGTCACCACCTCCGGCGACAAGGTCAGTCGCTGGCTCGAAGCCCGCGCACCGCTGGCCGCCCACCGCCTGCGCTGCCTCACCAAACTGCACGACGCGGGCATCCCGACCTTCGCTGCTGTCGGGCCGCTGCTGCCGCACTTCGCCACCGACCCGTACCCGCTGGACGAGCTGTTCGGCCAGCTCGTCGAAGCGGGTGTCACCGAGGTGTTCGTGGAGCACATCAACCTCAAGCGGTACGTCCTCGAGCGGCTGGACCCGCCATCGTGGTGGCACTACTGGCGAAGCACGGTCTGCGGCTGCGCGACGACGAGGTCGAGCGGGACCGGACGCTGCGCTGAACCGGACCGGTGGGCCAACGACGCGCGGTGCACCGTCAGGTCAGCGCCGCACCGATCTCGGGCAACGCGCCCGCCAGCTCCGCGCACTGCCGCAGCGCGAGCGCCCCGGCGATCACAAGTCCGCGAACCGCGAGCGAAGTTCCGAAAACCTCGGAGAGCCGGGAGTTCTCGCCCTCAGCCCAGGCAGGCCCGGACCGCGTTGACCAGGTTCGTCGCCCGCGGGTCGTCCGGCCGGAAGTTCCAGAGGTTGGTGACGTAGCCGAAACCCACACCGGCGTCGGGGTCGCCCAAGCCCACCGAGCCGCCGGCACCCGGGTGACCGAAGGACCCCGGCCCGAGCATCGGGGCCACCGGGCTGGCCCGGAAGAACCCGAGCGACATGTAGAAGGAGCGGTCAGCCGGGATGTTCAGTCCCGCCGGCAGTCCGTGCATCGGCGTCTTGTCGGTCTGCACGACCGTCGCCTGCCGGACCGTCGCCGGGTTCAGCAGCCGCACCCCGTCCACGCGGCTCACCGTGGCCGCGTACATCCGGGCCAGCGACCGCGCGTCCGCGATTCCGTTGGCAGCAGGAAACTCCGCCGCGCGCCAGGCCCGGGTGGCCGGGTAGTCGGAGGTGTTGTCCAGCGCGCCGCCGAGCTCGCCCGCGCGGGCCTGGACCGAGCCCGGCGCCCACAGGGCGGTGACCCACGCGGTGACCGTGTCCGGGTCGAGCCCGGTCAACTTGATCAGCGCGTCGATGAACTCCGGCATGGTGAACGGAGCGGCGTTCTCGATCCGCGCCACCCGGTGCTCTTCCTTCTCCGGCAACCCGATCCAGGCGCTCAGCCCGAGCGGGCGCACCACCTCCTCGGCGAAGAACTGGCCCAGTGACTTGCCGGTGATGCGGCGCACGACCTCGCCGACCAGGAACCCGTAGGTGACGCTGTGGTAGACGTGCTCGGTGCCCGGCCGCCACAACGGCTGCTGCGCCTCCAGCGCCCGGATGACCGGGTGCCAGGCGCACGCCTGCTGGAAGGTCAGCGGCCCGTCGACGATCGGCAGCCCGGCCTGGTGCGACAGCAACCAGCGCACCAGGATCCCTTCCTTGCCGTTGGCCCCGAACTCCGGCCAGTACTTGGCCACCGGGGCGTCCAGGTCCAGCTGACCCCGTTGCACCAGCAGGTGGGCGCAGATCGCGGTCATGCCCTTCGTCGTGGAGGCGACCTGGATGACGGTGTCCTTGCGCCACAACCGGTTCGCCTTCCGATCGGCGAAGCCGCCCCACAGGTTGACCACCGGGCGGCCGCCCACGTACACGCTGCACGCCGCGCCGATCTCACCGGGTTTTCCGTCGAAGTTCGCGCGGAAGGCGTCCGCGACCTTTCCCCAGCCATGCTCGACCTCGGTCAACCCGTCTGCTGTGTCCACAATGGAATCCTTTCCGGAGAGCTGGTTCGACGGGTGCTACTTCTTGGCCGTGCCGGGCTTTCCGCTCACGGACTCCTGGTAGAGGTCCGCGTAGGTGGGCGTGTCGTTGATCAGGCCGTCGCAGAAGGCGGCGACGTCGGTGCCGATGAGCTCCAGGACGCCCTTGCCCGCCGCGACGCCCTCCTCGAAGAAGTCGACGATCCCCGGCAGCAGCGGCCCGTCGTGCAGGTCGACCGGCCCGACCTTGAACAGGTACCGCTGCATCTCCTTGTAGACGATCTGGTAGTCCGGCGGGAGTGCCTTGACCCGCGCCAGGTGTGCCCGCCACTGCTTCTTGCCCTCGATGATGTCCTGAATGCCCACGTCAGCCTCCCAGCCGGTTCAGTTTCCGCGCCACGTTCCGGTTCAGTTGCTCGCGCCAGCGGTCGCGATAGCCTCGGCGCCGTTCCCCGCCGGCCAGCGCGGCGCAGAAGCCCTCGATGTCCTCACCCAGCACCTCCTGCACGCTCTGCCCGTCGGCCGCGGTCTCCTCGAGCAGCCCCAGCGCACCGTCGACGATCGGCGTCAGGTTGCGGCCGGTGAAGTCCGAGTAGAGGGAAAGGTGCCCCTTGATCTCTTCCCACGCCGCCCGGTAGTCCGCGGGCAGTGCCCCGGCCCTGGCCTCGAACGCCTTCCACTCCCTGGTGAGATCGCTGCCGGTGATGGTTTCCCAGAAGTTCATGCCCCGCCCTCCTTGAGCTTGTCGATCCGCGATGTGATGTATTCCCATTTCGCCCAGAACGTCGTGAGCTCCGCGCGCCCGGCGTCGTTGAGCGCGTAGAACTTGCGCGGCGGGCCCTGCCCGGACGGTCGTTTCGTCACCTCGACGAGCCCGTTCTTCTCCAGCCGCAACAGGATGGTGTACACCGTCCCCTCGACCACGTCGGCGAAACCGAGCTCGTTCAGCCGACGCGTGATGGCATACCCGTAGGTCTCCTCGCTGCCGATGATCTCCAGCACACAGCCCTCGAGCGTGCCCTTCAGCATCTCCGTCAGGTCGTCCATCGTGGGTCCTCATTCGATCCGCCCAGTACTCAGTGGCACTGGGTACTACTACAACGTAGCACAGAGTACTGGCGACTTGGCAAGCCCCGGTGCACCGCAATTCCCCACCGGCACACCGCAATCCGGCGCATGGGGTCGAGCCCGGCACCGGCTCTACCGTCCACTCATGACCGATGTGTTCCTGGCGAGGCTGGCCGGACGTACCGCCGCCGTCACCGGCTCGAGCTCCGGCAACGGCCGCGCCATCGCCCTTGCCCTGGCCGCGGCGGGCGCCAGCGTCGTCTGCTCCGACCTCCAGAAGTCCACAAAGGACGGTGGCTACGAGGCCAACGCGGACCGGGACACCGATGACGTGATCCGGGCCAACGGCGGCACGGCCGAGTACCTCGACGCCGACGCGAGCAATGCCAGGGACGTGCAAGCCGTCGTCGACCGCGCGGTCCAGGCGTTCGGACGGCTGGACATCATGGTGAACAACGCGGGCATCCTGAACGCCCCGCACACCATCGTCGAGGAGACCGAAGCCGAGTTCGACCGCACCATGCTGATCAACTGCAAGAGCGTGTGGCTGGGCTGCAAGTCCGCGATCACCCAGATGCGCAGGCAGGACGTCGTCGACGGCGCCCGCGGCCGGATCGTCAACATCGCCTCCACCGGCGGCCTGGTCGGCCTGCCACAGGCGCCCGCCTACTGCACCGCCAAGGGCGCGGTGGTGAACCTGACCCGCCAGCTCGCCGTCGACTTCTCCGCCGAGCGCATCAACATCAACGCCGTCTGCCCCGGATTCCTGCACACCGCGATGCTCCGCCCACTCATCGACGACCCAGAACTGAACCAGCTCCTGCGCGAGAAGACCCCGTGGCCGGAGCTCGGCCACGCCGAGGACGTCGCCAACGCGACCCTGTTCCTGGCCTCCGGCAACGCATCCTGGGCCAGCGGCAGCATCCTGACCATCGACGGCGGCTACACCGCGGCCTGATCAGGATTCCGGTCGCGGTTTCGCCCCAACGAAATCTGGGGTCAGGGGGCTGAGGAACGCCTCGGGGCCGGACGGTCTCAGCTCTCGCCGGTCAGCCGGAACGAGTACGTCCCGGTCCGCCCCTCGCTCGACCACACGGCCAGCACGTACCGCTTCCCCGGTTCCAGCCGCCCCATCCCCACCCCGTAGCACACCCCGTGCGGCGTGTGCGCCGTCAAAGCCGCGCTCTCCTCGGCCAGGGCCATGGTGAACTCACAGCCAGAGCCGTCGGCGGGGACCAGCTGCATCTCCGCGGTGGCCTGGAAGCCGTACAGGTCGACCCGGCCCGGCACGTCCAGGGTGCCGCGCACGGTGTCGCCGAGGCCGGCCGGGATGCGGCGTTCCTTGGCGGTGTTGAGGCGGAAGGCGAAGTTGCCGGTCGCCCCGTCGTCCCCGGTCACCGTCAAGGTGTACTTGCCGCCCTTGACCACCCGGTACTGGTACACGCTGGTGATGGTGAAGCCGGGTGAGTCCGGGTCGTACGGGCCTTCCAGGTTGACATCCAGTTTGCCGCGGTCGTGCAGGTCACCGCGCACGTCGTGCAGCCGGAACACCGTGGCATCACCCAGTTCCAGGCGGTAGGTGCGCACCGTGCCCGGCTTGTCCACCCGGCCGGAGACGGTGGCGCCGTCCCGCAGCACGCCCTGCTCGCCGGGCCTCGGCTGTGGTCCACGGGTCATCGTCTCGGTCATCGCCGCCGCGCTGCGGGCGAAGGCGGTCTGGCCGGTGAGGGCCAGGTCCAGCGTGCAGCCGTCCAGCGCCTGGCCGGACACCCCCAGGGCGGCGCAGCGGCGTTGCGCGGCGTCCCGCCGGGGCGCGGGCAGGTCGGCGACGCTGATCTCCTTGTCCGGGAAGGACCGGTCGGTGTAGTCGGCGGTGCCGCGCCCGGCCGGATGGTCCAGCAGCGGGTCGTTCGCCGCCACCCGCCAGCGGTCTGCGAACTCGCCGTAGAGCTGCTCCCGGGACGGCTTCTCCGGCAGCGGCTTCCCGTCCTTTGTGGACAGATCGTTGCCCGGGTCGCCGTTGAGGTCGCCGAGCAGGCCGCTGAGCTTGCCTGCCAGCTCCGGACGGGGGAACAGCAGGACGTGCAGGCCCCAGCGACCGATCGGGTCGATGTCGGCCTCGGAGCCGTCGGGGAAGGTCACGGTGTGCCCCTCCTCGGTGGCCACGATCCGGCCCCCGCCGGGCAGCCGCTCGTCGTTGGGGTGGATCTGCTTGCCGTTGAGCAGGATCCGCTGTGCGCCCGAGTCGGCGGCCAGGTCGAAGACCACCCGGTCCGCGCCGACGCGCAGGGCTGCCTGCTGGTTGACCGAGACGGTGCGGCTGCCGGCCAGCGGGGCCTGCCGGACCTGCACCTCCCATTGCGGGGCCCGCGCGAGCACGAACTCCCCGACCGCCTGGAAGTCGTACTCCCTGCGGTCGAAGGTGGTCAGGTGCGGGTCGCCGACGCTGCCCCCCGGCACCAGGTTGCCGCGGCTGGGCCCGCCCCTGGCCGGTTTGCCGTCCTTGCCCTTGTCGCAGTCGGCCTTGATCTTCGCCGCGTCCAGCTCCTTGCCGGGCGGCAGTGGGCGGGGGCCGTAGCTGTTGCGCGGCGGCAGGCCCTGGCTGGCGCGGAACTCGTTCTCCGCCCGGACCGCCCGGACGTCCCTGATGGGCACCCGTTTGCCGGACTTGCCGGGTTTGGCCGCGGCGCACTCCCCCTCGGCGAGCTGGTTGTTCCCGCCGTCGAAGGCGTGGGTCAGCTCGTGGTAGAGCGCCGAGCACGGGTCGTAGTCCACGGTGGGATCCCCGTGCATCGGTTTGTGGTTGTCGTGGTCCCAGTAGATGGTGGCCCAGTCCGGGGTGGTGTGCGCCTTGACGTTCAGCTCGCCCTTGGCCGGTTTGATCCACACCTTGAAGGGACCGTCCAGGAAAGGCATGATCTTCGCCGGGTCGAGCGGCCCGCGCGGCGGCCCCTTGGGGTCGTTGCCGCGGAAGAGCGACAGGCAGCCCTCGGCCGTGGCCCGGAACCCGGCGTCGCCGCCGTCGACGACCTGGATGGCCGCCCGCGCCACCCGCAGCGGCGCGAACTGCCCGGCCACCGCCGCCAGCAGCACCAGCACCGCCACCCCGGTGCGACTGCGCCGCCGCAGCACCAGGACCACCAGCAGCGCCAGCACCAGCACGCCACCCGCGATCCCCGCGATCACCAGCCAGGACAACCCGTTGCCGCCTGACCCGACCTCCAGCGCCGCGGTGACCGGGGCGCTCGCGCCTGCGCACACCGGGCCTTCGCCGACCTCCGTTCCGGCTGGCATGCGGTAGGCGGCGGTCACCAGGTAGCGGCCGGGCTGCTCCAGTGCCCAGTGCGAGCCGAGGCCGCCAGCGGGAACCGGGCTGACCGCGTCCAGCGCGGCCTCCGCGGTCAGCGGGAAGGACAGGCTCTGCCCGGCCGCCACCTGCCGGGCCGCAGCGGCGAACATCGCGTCGAACCCGGCGTGGTAGGCGGTCTGGATGAACTCCGGCTCGACCGGCTGCCCGTCCCGGGTCACCGACAGCACCTCGACCGTGCCCGCCGCGGTCGCGGCCAGCGTGCACGGCCGGTCACCCCGGTTGGTGACGGTCATGGTCAGCCCGGCTGACCCGCGAGCGTCTTCCCCTTGCTGGATCGACACCTCGATCGGCGTCGCCGCCGCCGCGGAAGTGGGCGCGGCCAGGCTGAACCCGGCCAGCAGCACTCCGAGCAGAGCGGCGCGCATCGTCCTCCCCATGATCGGCACCCTAGGGTCGTACCGGCCACGGTGAACGGCGTTGCCCCCGAGAACGCCCGTGCGGGCAGCCAGGCGCCTGGAGCCGGCGTGGCGATGATCTCTCCGGTGCGGTCGCGGATCGCACCGACGATCAGGGTGCGGCCCGCGTGTGATTCGGCGACGGCCACGCTGATCCGCTCGCCGCGCACTGCCGTGGCGACTTGGCGCAGGGGAGCTTCCGCCGCGGCGCGCAGGGCCGGGTCGGGTGACCGTGGTCAACAGCGCGATCCGTGGGCTGGCGTCCCGTCGCGACGGCCACCGGGGGGCACGGGCAGGATGGTGGGCATGGAATCGCAGCGGACAGCGGAGCGCGTGCGCGCCTGCCTGGCGGAGTTGACGCCCACCTTCGGTCCACCGGTGGTGCTCACCCCGCTGACCGTGGTGCCCTCCACCGAGGTGGTCAGCAGCGGACATGGCCTGCGGCGCAAGGTGGGCATGGCGTTCACGGTCGGGCTCGGCTTCGTGGAAAGCCTGTTCGGCGGCGCCAGTGACATAGCCGATGAGAGTCGCCACACGCCGCCGGCCGGGTTCATCCACACCGACGCGGGCCGGTTCGTCGGCTTCGACGAGGAGATCGACCAGCTGGACCGGTGGGTGGTCAGCGACGGTGTCGCGGTGGCGGTGGTGGAAGAGGACGGCGAGGACTTCACCGTGTGCTGGCGCAGCGAGGCCGGTTCCGGGCCCGGGGCCGAGGACGTCGGCGGCGATGTGCCTTACCTGCGGCTCACCTTCGCCGATGGCTCCCAGGTGGGGTTGCGGATGACGGCGGAGGAGCGCGCGACGGTGCTGGGCGCGCTCTGAGTCACCAGCCGGGCTGGTCGCCGAGCCGCAACCGCAACCACAGCACCAGCCGCTGGTCCGGGTCGGCGAGGTCGAGCCCGAAGATCTGCTCGGCGCGGGAAAGCCGGTACCGCACCGTGTTCGGGTGCACGGACAGCCGGTGGGCGGCGGTGGAGACATCGCTGTTGGCGTCCAGGTAGGCGAGGATGGTGGCCGCGTAGGTCGTGCCGTGGTCCAGGTCGTGGGCGCGGATCGGCGGTCCGAGCCGGTGGCGCAGCAGTTCGTGCCCGGCCAGGGTCTGGGCGAGTGCGGACAGCGCCGCGGTGGCCCAGACCTCCTCGAGCGTGGCCACCTGGCAGGGTTCCGGCTCGCCGGGCCGGTCGGCGAGTGCGCGCAGGACCAGGTCCGCGTCGGCGCGTGAGCTCGCGACCGAGCCCAGCTCCGGCGCGAGCGAGCCGAGCGCGGCCAGGATGGGCACCCGCAACGCGCTGTGGGCTCGCCTGGCGATGTCGGCGAGGAGCTCGCGGTGCGCGTCCGGCAGCAGCACGTAGACCGTGCCGTCGATCAGCGCGCAGCTGTGCCAGCCGTAGTGCGCCTCGCAGTGCAGGCTCACCAGGTCGGCCAGGCGGGTGGCCACGTGTGCCGAGTCGACGGCGAACGCGGCCACCGCGACGGGCCGGTTCGGGTCGAGGCCGAGCTGCGGGGCCACCTCGGTGACGCTGTCCGGGTCGGCGAGCAGCCGCCGCAGCAGACCGGCCCGCCGATGCCGGGCGGCGTCGACCGCGGTGCGGGCGGCGAGCAGGTGCAGCGAGACGATGTCGGCCACCTCGGCAAGGGCCTGTTCGGCAGCGGCGTCCAGGCAGCCCTCGGCATCGACCACCCAGACCGATCCCAGTTGTTCGCCGCCCGCGCGCACCGCGACCCCGAGCCGCGGCAGACCGCCGGGCACGGCCGGGAACCGGCGGATGCGCCCGACCTGGGCCAGCGCCCGGTACTGCTCGTCGTAGTCCGGGCCCGCCGGCACCTGGCGGCCGAGGATGCCCTGACGGCGGCCCTCGTCGATGGCCTGGCCGGGCACGGTCGAGTACGCCAGGATGCGCCGCTGCGGATCCTCGATCACGGTGGCGCCGCCCACCATCGCCGCGATCGCGTTGGCCAGGGCGAACAGGTCACCGCCGCCGGGGGCGAAACCGGCCTGCCCGGGACGCGCCGTGGCGGCCAGGGCCGAGGACAGCATGGCGTCGAGGTGGTGCCAGGCCACGGTCTCGTCGGCGGCGAGCAGCACCACACCGCAGCGCCGCGCGGCTGCCACCAGTTCGGCGACCGGCTCGCCGAAGCTCTTCACCACCAGGCAGGCGAGCCCGGCGCCGGCAGCCGAACCCACGAGCTCCCGCGCCTCTGCCGTGCCGACACCGACGGCGAGCAGGATCGCGTCCCGGACCGGCGGCAGCGGGGCGCGCGGCTCGAAGATCAGCACGCCGGAGACCGGCACCGGCCGCTCGGGCAGCGCGGTCAGCGGCCGCAGCAGCGACGGGCCCAGCGCGTCCAGGACCTGGCTGAGCTCGGGTAGGGCGGTGTCGAGCATCCTCACCTCTTTGGCCAGACGCACAAAGCCTGCGCGGAATCTCTGGCTGCGCACCGTATGCGCCCGAGCGCCACAGCCACAACGCTGACCACAACCGCCGCCCTGCCCGGAAAGGGGATGCCGTTGCGAGGCAAGTCGAAGGCCGCCGTGGTCCTGGCGATCACCACCTCACTCGTGCTGCTGCCCGCCGTCTCGACCGCGACACCGCGGTGCGACACCAAGCCCATCCGGACGGCGCTGGACGCGCTGCGGCAGGTCGGTGCGACCGGGATCGCGCTGACCGTGCGGAGTCCGCGCTGCGGCCTCGCGCGGCGCGGCGTCGGCCTCGCCGACCGCAGGACGGGCCGTGAAGTCCTCGGTGATGAGCACAGCCGGATCGGCAGCAACACCAAGGCATGGACGGCCACGGTCGTGCTCCAGCTCGTCGGCGAAGGCAGGCTCAAGCTGGCGGACACCGTCGAGGACCACCTGCCGGGCCTCATCCGCACCAAGCGCTACGACGGGCGCAAGATCACCATCCGGCAGCTCCTGCAGCACACCAGCGGCCTGCCCGAGTACCTGGACGCGCCGTTCTGGCGGGACGAGGAGAAGCGCCGCTGGGACCACATCGAGCCGCTGCGCACGGTCAGGCAGGCGCTCACCCTGCCCCCGCCCCGCCGGAACCCGTCCGGTTTCGCCTACGCCAACACCAACTACAACCTGGCCGGACTCATCGTCACGAAGGTCACCGGCCGCGGCATCGGCACCGAGATCAACCGGCGGATCATCAAGCGGCTCGGCCTGCGCGAGACCTACTGGCCCGGCGACCGGACCACGCTCCCCAAGCCGGACCTGCGCGGCTACGTGCGGCGGTCCGGGACCTTGGTGGACCGGACGGAGTGGAACACCTCCGAGGCCGACGCCTCCGGCGCGCTGATCTCCACCGGCGCGGACGCGACCACGTTCTGGACCGCGCTGCTGACCGGAGAACTGCTGGCCCCGGCGCAGCTGGCCGAGCTGAAGCGGACCGTGCCGGACGAGCTGTCCGACGGCTACGGCCTGGGCGTCGAGCGCTACCGCCCCGCCCCTGGCCTGCTCGCCTGGGGCCACAGCGGCAGCATGCCCAGCGGCCACAAGTTCCGCAACGCCATCACCGATGACGGCCGACGGGCGGTGACCCTGCTGATCGGCACGGAGAGCTTCGACTCGGCCAAGGTGGACTCGATCATCGGCACCCTCATCCGCGACCTCCGCTGACCGGAACTGGTTAGAGCTTCTCACTTTCCTGATTGACACTCACCGCAGGTCCGCTATAGCTTCTAACTATCGCTAGTGGACCTAACCAGGCTGGCAGGATCAGCCGGTGAACGGAGAAACCGATCATGGTCGCGACTCGCTCGGCCACCCTGCTCGCCGTCCCACTGGCCGCCGCCCTCCTCGCCGGCACCGCCCAGGCCGCCACCACCGCCGGCCCGGCTTCCCTGACCTGCCAAGGCAAAGGCGTCGACCGGTCCGCCGCGGCCCGCTACCGCACCGAGGTCCTCATCCAGGCCCCGCTGCACACCATCTGGAACCTGCAGACCGACGTGGAGAACTGGCCCTCCTGGCAGAAACCCGCCGCCCCCATGACCATCAAGCGCCTGGACCCGGGGCCGCTGCGCAAGCGCTCGCGGTTCCAGGCGACCATCCAGGTGCCCCCGCCCGGCGGAACGGTAGAAGGTCCGCGGCGGCGTCCTGGTCCGCACCGAGGAGAGCCACACCGGCCCGCAGGCCCACCCCGGCTCCGACATGGGCCTGGAAGCCTGGCTCCGCGACCTCAAGACCGCGGCCGAAGCCCAGGGCTGCGAGACGGGTCCCGGGTTTTCCACCGTGGACCAGGCGGCCGGCGGAAGCTAGAGTGCCTTTAGTTAACTGTCTTTCCTAACTGGTTCTCGTAGCTTGCCGTGGCCCCCTGCGCCAAGGAGAGTTCGCCATGCGTGCCCCAGTCAGCTCCCTGCTCGCCGCCCTGTCCGTGCTCGCCGTGGCCCTGCCCGCCGCGCCCGCGCTGGCCGCACCGCCGATCGCCAAGTGGCCGGGCAGCGCGGAGATCAGCACCGTCGACGCCTCGAACGTCTTCGGCTCGAACCTCAGCGGCCTGGCCTTCCAGGGCCCCAACGTGTTGTGGGCAGTGCGAAACGGCCCCGGCACGCTCTACCGCCTGGTGCCGGACGGGTCCAGGTGGCGGCCCGATCCCAGTGGTGGCTGGGCGTTGCGCTACCGCGACGGCCGTGGCGATCCCGATGCCGAGGGCGTGGTGGCCACGCCGGACGGGGTGTTCGCGGCCACCGAGCGCGACGGCGACAACAGCGGGGTCAGCTCGGCGAAGGTCCTGCGCTTCGACCCTGCCGCCGCCGCCCGCACGCTCAACGCGACCGCCGAATGGGACCTCACCGCGGACCTGCCGAAGGTCTCCGCCAACAGCGGGCCCGAGGCCATCACCTGGGTCCCGGACACCGCGCTCACCGCCGCCGGCTTCCTCGACGAGCGCACCAAGGCGGCCTACAACCCCGCCGCCTACCCCGGCCACGGCAGCGGCCTGTACTTCGTCGGGCTTGAGGACAACGGCACCATCTACGCCTACGCGCTGGACCAGGCAGGCGGCAAGTACACCAGGGTCGCCACCATCCCGAGTGGTCTGCCGAAGATCATGGGCCTGGAGTTCGAGACCGCTACCGGGCGGCTGTGGGCGGTCTGCGACAACACCTGCCAGGGCCGTGCCAGCACGCTGACCGTGACCGGCGGCCGGTTCACCGCCACCACCCTGTACGAGCGCCCGGCCCGGATGTCCAACCTGAACAACGAGGGTTTCGCGATCGCGCCGCCGGAGAGCTGTGCCGCGGGCCGGAAACCGGTGCTGTGGGCCGATGACGGCAACACCGGCGGGCACGCCCTGCGCGGCGGCACCCTGCCCTGTGCCGCGCTACCGGGCGTCGGCGGTGCGGACGGTGAGGATCCGGACCATGCGGTCGCCGGTGTGCGGGTCCCGGCCGTGCCAGCAGCGGTAGTTGTCGATGGCCAGGACCTCCCCCGCCGCCGGCCGGAACCGCGGTAGGCCGGGCTGGATCTCCCGCACGGCCTCGGTGAAGACGCCGAGCATGTCGTTGATGTGCTCGGCGTCCGGGTCGCGGTGCAGCGGCAGCGCGCCGTCGGTGCGGCGGACGATCCGGCGGCCGGTGCGGGTGTGCTCGACGTGCCGGGCCACCAGCGGCATCGCGGGCACGCCGCGGATGTCGCCCCACTGGCCGTAGAGGTCGACGTCGGCGGTGGTGAGGAACTCGCGGAGCTCGGGGGTGGCGTGCTCGTCGACGAAGCGGTAGGCGTCGGCGACGAAGGAGTCACCGCCGCTGGGGGCGGGCTGGACGCATTGCACGAACACGAAGTCCTCGTCGGGATCCCTTCTGCGGATGGGGGTTCCGGCGATGTCGACCACGATGCTGAAGCTGTCGGCGTGCAGGTCCACCGGACCGCCGTCCTGGCTGGCCCGCTCCCGCAACGGGAACAACTGCCGCAGCCGGGGACCGAGCAGGCTGGCCGCGCCGACGATCAGGCCGTCCGCGGTGGCGGGCAGGCCGGTGAGCAGGACCGCGCCGTCGGCGGCCAGTGCGGCGCGGGCCTCGGACACCGCGTCGAAGTGGTGGCGCTGGGGCAGCACGCCAAGGGCGGTCATCGGGCGAACCTCCTGGAGCTGGGCACCAGGGCCGCCAGGCCCGGCGCGGCGAAGCAGACGACGGCGCACCCGGCGAGCACGGCGGTCAGGCCTAAGGCGTTGATGGCCGGTGCGATCAGGGCCAGGCCCACCGGGGCCAGGCCGTAGGAGAACAGGAAGTCCACAGAGGACACTCGGGCTAGCAGGCGCGGGTCGACCTCGCGCTGGGTTGCGGTGAACCAGGGCACGTTGAACAGCTCGATGCCGATCCCGGTCACCACGTAGGCGACGATGACCACCGCGGGGTGCACCTCGGCGATCAGGCTCAACGGGGCCAGGCCGTAACAACCCAGCCCGGCCAGCGCGGCCCAGCCCTGGGACCGCGGCCGCCAGCGCGCGATGATCAGCGCGCCGACCAGGGCGCCAGCGGTGTAGGCGGTGAGCGCGGCGGCCAGCACCACCTCCGAGCCGTACCGGTCCCGGCTGACCAGCGGCAGGGCCACGCCGGTGGCGGAGTAGCCGGTGGCGATCACGGCGGTCAGCGCGCCCAGTCCGGCCACGAACCAGGGATGCCTGCGCGCTTCCCGCAGGCCCTCGGCGAACTCGGCGGCCAGGGACGCGCGGCCGGTCGGCGCGTGATCCGCGGTGCCGGACGGCGGGAGCAGGGCGGCGAGCAGCCACAGCGCGGCGGTGCCCCACAGCAGGGCGGGGATGTCCAGCACGGTGGCCAGCAGCGCGGTCAGGCCCGGTCCGAGCAGGGTGCTCACCCGCACGGCCAGGGTCATCGCCGCGTTGGCCTGCTGGCGGCGGCCGGGGTCCACCACCTCCGCGGTCAGGGCTTGGAACGCCGGTCGGCACGCGCCCTGGCCCGCGCCGACCAGGGCGGCGGCGACCGCGGTCAGCGTGAGCGACTCGCCGAGGCCCCAGGCGATCACCGGGGTGGCCGCGGCGGCGAGCAGGCCCGACCACAGCACCACACCGCGCCGGGAGTGCCGGTCGGCGAGCACCCCGCCCAGCGGCACCGCGACCAGGAAGCCCGCGGTCCGCGCGGCCAGCACGATGCCGAGGGAGACCGCGCTCAGGCTCCGGTCGAGCACGGCCAGGCCGAGGATGAAGGGCAGCGCCCAGGTGGCCAGGCCGGAGGCGGTGGTTCCCGTCCAGAGCCGTAGGAAGGTCCGGTCCCGCAGGACGGTGGCGGTGGACAGGGTGCCGCTCCTCAGACTATTGAAAACCGTTGTCGGTGCCCTAGGGTGTCTATCGCAACTCCCTTGCGGTTGCAAGCAGCTCGCAGCACACCCAACAGGAGGCCCGCTTGCCGCACCACGCCCGGATGGGCTGCGCACTCGCCGCGGTGGCCTTGGCGACCGCGTGCGCGACGCCCGCGGACAGCGCCGCGCCCGGCCAGCACGCCGTCACCGTGTCCAGCTGCGGCCAGGAGCTCCGCTTCGACCGGCCGCCGGAGCGCGTGGTGACGCTGGAGCAGTCCTCCACCGAGACGCTGCTGGCGCTGGGCCTCGGTGAGCGGATGGCGGGCACCGCCTACCGGGTGACCAAGGTCCGGCCCGAGTACCAGGCGGCCTACGACAAGATCCCGGTGCTCAACCCCAAGGCGCTCACCGGCGAACAGCTCCGCGCGGCCAACCCGGACCTGGCGGTGAGCTCCTTCGCGGCCAACTTCACCAAGGACAAGGTGGGCACCCGCGAGGAGCTGCGGACATTGGGCCTGCCCTCCTACGTCAGCGCGGTCGACTGCCCGAAGGACCTGCCGGGGGTCACCCCGTTCGAGCGGCTGTTCCGCGACTACGAGAACTACGGCAAGGTCTTCGGCGTGCCCGACCGAGCCGCCGAGCTGATCGCCCAGCAGCGCGAGGTGGTCAAGCAGGCCGAGGCCGCGGGCGCCGGGCGCGCCACCAAGCCGACCGTGGTCTACCTGTACTCGGTGTTCAAGGGCCTGCCGTATGTCGCGGGCCGCACCGGAATGCCCAGCGACATGAGCCGGATCCTGAGCGCGCCCAACGCTTTTGACGACATCGACCAGGCGTGGCCGGAGGTGCCGTGGGAGGAGATCGCCCGGCGCGACCCCACCGTGATCGTGGTCGGCGACCTCTCCGACCGCGACTCTCCCGGCGACAGCGCCGCGGAGAAGCTCAAGATGATGCGCGAGCACCCGGTGGTCTCCCAGCTGAGCGCGGTGAAGCAGAACCGGATCATCCAGGTGCCCGGCATCGAGCTGGACCCCACCGTGCGCAGCGCCAACACGCTGCGCCTGGTGACCGAGGGGATGAAGGCGCTCGGTGTCCTCGGCTGACCTGCTGCACCCCGGCGCCCGCTCGCACACCGAGCCGCCGCAGGCGAAACGGCCACGCGGGCGCGCCGGGTGGTCCACCGCCGCGGTGTTCCTCATCGGCCTGGCGGTCCTGGTGGTCTCGATGGGGCTCGCGGTCCGGATCGGGGTCAGCGGCGTGGGCTTCGCCGAGATCGGCCGCACCCTCGGCGTCCGGCTCGGCCTGCCGGTGACCCCGCTCCCCAGGCTGCTGGACTCGGTGATCTGGGAGCTGCGCGTCCCCAGGGTGCTGCTGGCCGCGCTGGTCGGGGCCCTGCTGGCGGTCTGCGGGGCCGCGTTGCAGGGCGTGACCCGCAACGCGCTGGCCGATCCGTACCTGCTGGGCGTGTCCAACGGCGCCTCGGCGGGCGCGGTCGCGGTGGTGGTCATCGGGGCCGGCGCGGGCGCGCTCGGGGTGACCGGCGGCGCGCTGGCCGGCGCGCTGCTGTCCTTCGGGCTGATGATGCTGTTGTTGCGGCGCAGCGGGATGCACACCGCGCGGATCGTGCTCACCGGCGTGATCGTCGGTCAGCTCTTCGCCGCGGTGACCTCGTTGATCCTGATGGCCTCCGCGGATCCGGACACCACCAGGGCGATCACCTACTGGCTGCTGGGCTCGATGGCCTCGGCCCGCTGGGACGCGGTGCTGGTGTGCGCGATCGCGGGCGCGGTGGGCCTGGTGGTGATCTGGTTGTGCGCGGGCGCTCTGGACGGGTTCGCCTTCGGCTCGGACACCGCCGCCTCGGTGGGCGTGGACGTGCGCACCACCCGGCTGGTGCTGCTGGTCGCCACCGCGCTGCTGACCTCGGTGGCGGTGGCCTCGGTCGGCGCGATCGGCTTCGTCGGCCTGATCGTGCCGCACGGCGTGCGCTTCCTGGTCGGCCCGCTGCACCGGGTGCTGCTGCCGTTCACCGCGGTGGCCGGTGCGGTGTTCCTGGTCTGGACCGACGCGCTGGCAAGGGTCGCCTTCGCCCCGCGCGAGGTGCCGGTCGGGGTGTTCACCGCGCTGGTCGGCGTGCCGCTGTTCCTGCTGGTGCTGCGCAGGCGGGGTGAGCTGTGAGGATCAGCGCCGAGGCGGTCACCTGGTCGGTGCCCGGCCGCACCATCGTCGACGACATCACCTTCACCGTCCACTCAGGACAGACGGTGGGCCTGATCGGTCCCAACGGCTCCGGCAAGTCCTCGCTGCTGCGCTGCCTGGCCGGTCTGCGCGCGCCCACGCAGGGCACGGTGCGCTACGACGAGCGGGACATCTCCGGCTGGCGCGTGCGCAAGATCGCCCAGCACATCGCCTTCGTCGAACAGGCCACCGAGACCGAGAGCGACCTGCGCGTGGCCGACGTGGTCGCCCTGGGCCGCACCCCGTTCCGCCCCGGCTGGCGGGCGGCCAGCGCCACCGATGACGCGATCGTCGAGGCCGCGCTGGACCGGCTGGACCTCACCGACTTCCGGGACCGGCACTGGAAGACCCTCTCCGGCGGCGAACGCCAGCGCGCCCACATCGCCCGCGCCCTGGCCCAGCAACCCTGGGCGATCCTGCTCGACGAACCGACCAACCACCTCGACATCCGCCACCAGCTGGACCTGCTGGCCCTGCTCGCCAGCACCGAGCAGACCGTGCTGACCGCCCTGCACGACCTGTCCCTGGCCGCCCGCTTCTGCGACCAGCTCGTGCTGCTGCACCAGGGCAGGCTCATCGCGGCCGGTCCACCGTCGGAAGTGCTGACCGCGCAACGGCTTGCCGAGGTGTTCGAGGTCGACGCCGAGGTCGGCTGCGACAGCGCGGGCAACCTGGCGGTGGTGTACCGGGGCACGACGGATCGCCTCCGCAGCCCCGCTCATTAACAGAATCCCGCGAATCGCGAAAGCTTGTAACTTCTCCAGTTTTGGCCACTATGGCTCTGGCATGCCCACGACCTGGGGAGGAAGCGCGTGTCCGGACTCCAACTACCGCTCGACCGGCCCAGCCCGTTGGCGCTGCCGCCGCAGTACCAGGCGCTGCGCCGGGAAGCGCCAGTAGTGCGGGTGACCACCCCGGCAGGTGATCCGGCCTGGCTGGTGCTCGGCTACGAGGCGGTGAAGCAGGCGTTCACCGATCCGCGGTTCGGCCGCTCGCACCCCGATCCCGAGCAGGCGGCGCGGTTGTCGCAGTCGGCGATGGGTGGCGGGGCCAGCGGCGACTACGAGACCGAGCAGGCCGAGCACGCCCGCCTGCGCACGGTGCTGACCCCCGCCTTCGCCGCGCCCCGGATGCGCAGGCTGACCGACCGGATCCACCAGCTGACCGAGCAGTGCCTCGACGACCTGGCGGCCGCTGGCGCACCGGCCGACCTGCACGAGCTGGTGTCGTTTCCGTTGCCCGCACTGGCGATCAGCGAACTGCTCGGGGTGCCCGCCGCGGACCAGGACCACTTCAGCCGCCTGTCCAGGAACCTCGGCCTCATCGACGACGGGGCGGCCAGCCAGGCCGCGTTCGGCGAGTTCGTCGAGTACACCTTCGGCCTGGCCGCCGCGAAACGCGCGGACCCGGGTCCCGACGTCATCTCCGACCTGGTCGCCGCGCAGGCCGGCGATGCCACCATCACCGACGAGGTGGTGGCCCAGCTGGTCATCGCGCTGCTGTTCGCCGGCCACGAGACCACCGCGACCCGCATCGACTTCGGCCTGCTGTACCTGCTGTCCGAGCCGTCCCGGCGGGCGGCCTTCGCCGCCGACCCCGAGGGCCAGGTCCAGTCCACGGTGGAGGAGGTCCTGCGCCTGTCCGCGCCGCACGGGCTCGGCCTGGTCCGCTACGCCCGAGAGGACGTGGAGATCGGCGGCGTCACCATCAGCCGCGGCGACCTGGTGCTGGTCTGCAACGACTCCGCCAACCGGGACGAGACGGTGTTCGCCGACCCCGAGGAGTTCCGCCCCGACCGCAAACCCAACCCGCACCTGGCCTTCGGCGGCGGCAGGCACGTCTGCCTCGGCCTCAACCTGGCCCGCATCCAGCTCCGGATCGTCTTCCCCGCCCTGTTCCGCCGCTTCCCGGCCCTGGACCTGGTCACCGGCGTGGACGACCTGCCCCTGGTGACCGGCGACCTCACCGGCGGCGTGGAGAAGGTGCTCGTGCGGTGGTGAGGACTCGCATCGGTGTGGCGACGAACCGCCACACCGATGCGGTCCTCTGGTGCGCTAGTTGCAGATGGAGGGTGCCATGACCTCCTGCGGGCTGCCCCAGCCCGCGCACCGGTAGGACGAGTGCCCGTACCAGTTGTGGCCGAACTCGTGCGCGGCGAGCAGGGCGCCGTCGCCGACTCCGCGCATGAACAGCGCGATCCGCTGTCCCTGGCCCCAGTTGCAGCCGACGACCCTGGAGCCGCCACCGCAGTTGGTGATGTAGCTGTTGGTGCACTCCACCGGCGTGCCCGCGCCCTCGGTCAGCCCGCTCCACGCGGCCGCGCCCCGCCTGATCGTCGCGGCGTAGGGCTGACAGGAGCTGGTGAGGTGGAAGCTGCGCCGGGTCGGCGCGGGCCAGGCCAGGATGCCCGCGGCCGGTTCGGCGGCGGTGTCGCGCTGGCCGGGCTGGACGTCGATGACCGAGGTCGGGTGGCCCAGGGAGGCGTCCGCCTGCGGGTTGGCCAGCGGCAGCGCGGCCGAGGTCGCCTGGCCTTCGAACACGACACCCGTCTGGGTGGCCGGACCCACGAACGCCATGGCCGAGACGGCCGCGGCTATCAACCCGTACCGAAAGATGAGCTTACTGATCATAGCGATGTCCTCACTTGCAGGGTAAGTGCGGCAATGCTGGAACGAGGTCCACGAAGGCCCTTTTTCGAATTTCCATGCCCGCCTATTCCGTCACATATGCATAGTTCTGCATACCCCCCGTTCGGCCTGTCCTTTACGACGAATCCGGCGACCGGCCGCCAGGACGGAACCGCTGGTCAGTCCGGCTTGCCGACGGCAGTGGCCACGCCGGGGGTCCACCAACGCGGCGACCCTCACATTGCCAAAAAGCCCTGCGGTAGCGACTTTGGCGGGGATTCAGCCAAACGGTTGGCTCAAACCGGCGACCGGAAGCTGGCCAGTTTCTCGACAACATGGTCCGTGGATGACTTCGATCTCGTCGGCGACGGCCCGGCTGATCAGGTCCCCCAGTAACAGCGATAGCCCACGCCGACAGCCAGCACGGCCTCGGCCGTGGTGAACTGCTCCGTCCCCTGCGGGCAGGAGCGGCCGTGGCACGCCCAGCATGCTGCCCGCTGCCGCCGTGGTGCATGACCAGGTCGACCCGAGGCAGCGGTCTCCAGCGACGTGCCCCAGGACTCCACCCGCACCCTGTCCGGCACCGCGCCTAGTGCCGCGGCCGGCACGCAGGCCCGGTCGAGCCGAGCGCGTCGACCGACAGCTTCACCAGGCCGTCCACGCATCGCCACAGCATTTCGATCGTGACGAAGGCAGTCCCAACATTCAGGTACACCAGCGGCCGCCCGCGCGACGCCGATGGCAGGGACGGCCGAGAGCCCGGCAGTGAGCAGCCGAGAGCGGGGCAGCCAGGTCGTCGGCCCGCCGCTGGGCCATCACCGCTTCCAGCGGACGTCCGACGTGCGATTCTCGTTCGTCGGCCGGGATGTCTGCCACCGCAGCGCCAGCCATGGCCTCGGTCAGATCCATTGCGTTGGCCACCACGTCCAGGCCAGCCGAGCGCAACTGCGGCTCGAATTGCTTCCCCACGGCGAAAACGGCCTCATGACCGGCGCGGACCGCGGCCAGCGCGAGTGGCACCGAGGGATAGGCGTGACCGTGAACTGCCGACGCGGCGAACCGCAAACGCACCCACCACCCTGACCACAGTGGACGGTCCGCATACTCAGGAATCGGCTCTCTAACACACTTACCGAGGGATACACGCCGCGAGAGACCGTCGAGCGCAGCCAGCCAGCGTGGCAACCACTCACTCTAACGATGATCAAGAAGTCTCTGGATACCCCCGAGAGCTCATGACCTGCCGCGACAGCGCATCCTCCAATACCCGGATATATCCAGACACACCACGGCCCTGTGGGAGCAGTTGCTGATCGCGCGGCAACACCTCGTCGATCGCATCGGTTGCGGCATGGGCGGCGTGCCAGGTATCCACGATCATGTAGTCCGCGCGGGCGACCAGTGCTCGCAACGTTGGGGTCGCTACCTTGTCGCTGTTGCCGGTCACTGTCACTGTCTTGGGAACCTGCATCCGCTGCAGTCGCTCGCGGAAGTGACCGACAGCCCCAGTTTGAAGGGTGTAGATGCCGATCTCGCGTTCGGCGAGATTTGACCAAACGGTGTCGGCTCCGCTGGTCGGTACGGGAGCCGACGTCGTGGGTAGGCCCGCGTGCTCAGCCAAGTGGTCGATCTCGGTTCGCTGCCGCAGGCTCAGCCGTTCCGCGGGGAAGTCCCGGATCTGTCCAAGCACGGCGCTGACGACGCTGATCAACGCTCCGCGTTCCGGCACCGAGGTATCCATCAGCAGGTCAACCAGATCTATAGCCCAGTCAACCACGCTGGGGGCAGCGATCTTCGCCCACAACTTGCCCGCGCCTAGCACTGCATTCGCGTAGCGCTCGGGGGACGGACCGCTCTCCAGGATGTTGCCGAGCAAGTCCAGGTAGGCATGACGGACCGGTCCGCTCACGTTCTGCTGACTCGCGAGCACATCGAGCACCAGTTCACAGAACTGCGCCAGATGCGGACTGGCCGCCGCGCGTGCCGCCGCCAGACAAAGTAGGTCAAGCGCAGCGACGACTCGTTCCTGATTGGTGACCGTGGCTGCCTCGAGCAGATCTTCCGCAGCCCGTTCGGCCTCGGCAGCAGTAAGCGTCGTTAGCTCAGGCCAGTCATGGTGGCTGGCCCGCAGGATGCGCTCGGCATCCGGCCAGGGACCGACCGCCACTCGACGCAGCCACGCACCCCAATCCGAACAAGTGGACTCGATGAGCCCTCGCAAGCTATCGAGATCCTGCTTGGTGCGACGCGTCAACGCGGGCAATCGACCTGCTGCCCGGAAACGCTCAATCTCCGTAAGAACCGCCGCCGCATGCTCAGTGTCGTTGCTATCCAAGACAGCGTGCACCGCCGCGATAGAGGTACCCGGTTCTGGGTTCTCGAGATACGCGTGGATGACGTTGCTGAACTGGCCACCAGCAAGCAGTTCGTGCAGGTTCGCGTCCAGACTCACACTGGGCGGCGTGACCTCGTGCCGTGCCAGCAACCGATCGAGATCCTGGCGTTCGTCAAGAGTTGTCGCCTCAAGGATCCGGGCGAGTCGCCGCTCGTCGCCCGCCGTGGCAGCGGCGATCACCGCGACCTTGCGGCCGAGCGCGCTACCGGGCACATCCACTGCGCCGATCACCGTGCCGAACTGCGAGATCAGGTCAGCCTCGGCGGCGATCTCTGTCAGCGACCGGTCAGCGCCTAGCGCAGCGATGTCGACCTGCCAGATCATCTCCAGCAGGAGCTCGTTGATCGCACGCGGCCTGCGGGCCTTGAGCAGGTCGCGGAAGTAGGGCAACTGCCGCAGCTCCGACCAGCGGCCGAGGCGCCCGTGCAATTCGACCGTGAGGAACCGCAAGTTCTCCGCGCTCAACTGCCCGCTGAGCCGGAGATCCGCCAGCGCAGCGCTCGCCTCCGCTGCGTTGTGCTGCAGCAAGGCGAGGCGGAAATCTCGAAGCCGGTGCAGGTGGGGAACCAGGGTAGGGCGCGGCCGTGCGTCATTCGACGTTACGGTCGACACTGCGGTCCGGACCCGATCCACCAACTTCTGTTGTTCGGCGACCCGGCGAACGTACGTCAGGTGTCTTGCCCCAGCGGCCATAAGTTGTCCGTCGATCAATTGCAGCTTGCCCAGCCGGGTGCTCGCCAACGCCGCCGTCGTCGGTCCGAGAAACGCATCGAGCACCTCCCGGCCGCGGCGCTGTCCCTCGAGGTCGGCCGACACCAGGTAGAAACCCTTGGGCTCGCGCTCATGCAGCGGGATGACGACCCACTCACCGGGCGTCCCGGTGAGTTTTCGGAGCTGCTCTTCGATCAACACCTCGAAGCTGTCCTGGAAGGCCCTGTACACGCTGAGATCGCCCGCGCACTGGCGCAACTCGTCCGCGTTGATCACAGCAACCCTCCGAACCGGCTGTACGCGTCCATCCTGGCTTGCGCGACGTAGGCCGGGTCGGTCTTCAGCTCCACATCCTCTTCCAGGATGTGGATGCCGTTGAAGGTGATGTTCATGCTCCCGGCCAGCGCATAGTCGTCTCCGGTCACCGCCTTCGCGTGCCTGGTCCGGGGCGGGGCGTTGTCAATCGTCACTCTGTGCGCGACATCGAGGTCTTCAGCCAGCGTCCGTACCTGGTACTCGAACGCCTCGTTGTGCTTGTCGGTCGTGGTGCCGACGACCACGTGGGTGCCTCGTGCGGCGAGCGTAATCACGATCTCGGCGAGCCGGATCGGGCGGCGCCCAAACCGCGACAGCACCGGGTAGGTGCCTGCCGAGTTGTCAATCAGGTCCACATTGCTGATCCACGGCGATACCAGCCACAGGCACTTGCTCGGCCGCACCAACTCGGCGGTGAACAGGGCGATCAGCAGGTCGAAGACCTCAACTGAACTCTGCACCCGCGACTTCCGGACGACCCGGTTCACAGCGCCTCCCGCAGCAGTACGCGGACCTCGACAGAGTGGGTATTCTCGCGCAGCCCGACGGTCACCGGGTGCACCAGCAGGGCGCCCACCTCGATCGGCCGAGTCTGCAAGTCAAGCAGCACCGATCGGAGCAGGTCTCGCTCCGACTGCCGCACCGCCAACACCACCTCGCCCAGGTCTACCAGCAACGCGTGTACCGAAACGCGAGTCTGCTCATCCCAAGTGGACAGTTCGACGACGTCTGGAGCGAGCCGGACATGCTCGCGGATCAAGTGCGGCGCGATCTCCGGCACAGTCCCGTACAGCGACGACGGCGAGCCGGGTGCCGTGCCCCACGGCCACAGCACGTTGCTCACCGCCCTGGCCCGCCTGGCCTCCTCAGTTTCCGCGCCGAGGTGCAGTAATGCGTCGATGCTCTTGTCTGCGGCAACGAGCACCCCGAAGGTCTGCGGGTCGACCGCAAGTTGGGCCGAATCGGTGATCTGGTCGCGCAACTCCAACCAAGACTTGAGCCGGGAGACCAGGTCCGGGTGCGCGCCGGGACCTGCGACCCGGGTGCTCAACGTGGAGCGTGCGGGGCCATCGAGCACGATGTCGTTCTCTCGGGCGACCCGCTCAACCTCCAGCACGGCATCGCTCACCGCCTCGTGCCCGTTGCGCCAAGCTCGGCGCAGTGCGTCGAGGCTGGCGGACACCTCCGGTGACGGTGCGCGCAACAACGCGGACAGTTGCTCGTCGACGATTTCCACGGAACTGGGCAGCATCGTGTCCTCAAGTGCACGGCTGAACGCGTTCGGGTCCTGCGCCAGTGCACGTTGGAATGCCTCGATCTGACCAGTGCCACCCGGCGAGCGCTCCGAAAGCCAGAACCGGTCGTCGTGCTCAGGATCTAGGTCAATTGCTACTTCGTCGGGATCGATGCCCGGGCAGCAGGCCGCCAGCGCGTCCAGAACCAAGTGGGCTGCGGTCACCGTGTAAGTGCGACGCCACCAGGCAACCCACTCAGGCGATCGGTCGACGGCGAGCACCTCAGCAGCTGCCTCGCGCACTGCCGCGACGACATCGTGGTCGGTGAGCCACTCCCGCCAGGTCGCCGCACCCGTTGCGTCGTCTTGCGCCTTCCCGACGATACCCAGGGTTGCAGCGGCCGAGATCAACGCGATTGACCAGTCTTCGCTCTCACGCAGACCAGGCCCGCCAGCGTGGGAGTGGAGGACCGCAGCCACAAGGATCTTCACCAGCGACTCGCGGTGGAAGACCGTCATAGTCTTCGGCAGGTCCGCCTCGACGAGTACGGCGTACCGGAGCCTAGTCGTCCGCTCCGTGGGTGTGGGCTCGCCGGGTTCGACGGGGACCTTGACCACTGCCTCCAGCGCGTCACAGTGCAGGTCGACACCGATCGCGGCGGGTACCCACTCGGCACCGCCGATACCGAACTCGAGCTGAACCGGCTCGGCAGTGGGATTCCACAGGGTACCGTGCGCGGTGCGCGCGAACCGGATCGCGCGCACGCCGCCACCCTGAACGTGCAGGTGGGCAGTCATCTCCGCGAGCAGCCGCTCCGCACCTCGACCGAGTCGGATCCCATTGCCCGAGCCGAGTCTGCTGACGTGGAACTCCCAGTCCGGGGTCATCGACGACGCGTCCTTCACGTCGCGGTCGACTGCTTCGAGTGTCGCGCTCACGGGCGAGTAGACATCGACCGGGGTGTCACCCGTGTCGACGCGGTCGACGAACCTAGCCTGGTATGCCGTGGTCACATCCACCCGACGCCGTGGTTCGCCGGGGGCCAGAGTCGGCAGCGGGATCCAGTGCCGCTTGTTGTCGGCGTGGACCCCGAAATGCCTGCTCACGTTCCCCGGGCAGAACTCGCGCAACGCGCGGAGCGCCGGCAAGTGCTCGGTCTCGTTCTTCCCGCGCTGTCCCGGCACGGTGAACTCCACATCCGGCACCAACAGGTCGTCGAACAGGTTGCCTGGAACGAAATCGCGCAGCGGGGTCCGGGTTTGCAGACCGTTGTCCATGCCGACCGGTTCGCCTTGCCAGTTGTCCTCGAGCCTGCGCAGCATCGTCGGGATGACCGCGACCAGTAGAGGGCGAGGCGATTCCCACAACAAAGTGTCCACGATGGACTCAGCCAGGTCGTCGTGGCCGAGTCCGAGGGCGTGCTGCAGGTGCCTGCGCAGCATGCTCCGCTTAGTGCCGCTCTCCAGTAGCTGGCGCAGTTCGGCCTGCAGTCGCAACTGGCGCTTCTCGGTTGCCGCCTGTGCGGAGGCGTTGTTCGGGAACAGTTGGGCCGCGGAACCTGATAGGTCGGTCCAGGTCGACTCCCGCTCCTTGTACCGCAACTCCATCGCGAGCCAGTCCAGCAGCGCGTACACCGCCTGGATGCGCAGGACGTAGAGGTTCTCCACCGGGATCGTGCGCGGCGGCAACTCGGGGTCGAACATGGCGTCATATGCGTCCCACGCCTGCCGGTCACGGCCCCAGTCGCTCAACACAACGACGGTCCACGGCCGGGTCTGCACGCTTCGGCCGGCGCGCCCCTTGCGCTGCAGGAACTGCGCGGCGTCGTGCGGAGCCTTGTGCTGGATCACCGCGCCGACCTGGTCGTCGTCGAAACCGACCTCCAAGGTCGCCGTGGCCACCACGACCTGCGCCAAGGTGGCCACCCCTCGGTCCTGCGAACTGGTCCGGCCGATCATCAGTGACCGGTCGGCCTCGAGCTCATGGCCGAGGATGTCGGGGAGCCACCAACGCTGACCTGTCTCGTCGCGCGCATCCTCCGGTTCTCGGAGGTCTGCCTTCATCCTGCTCTGTTCAGCTGACCTCAGGTGTGCCAGGGAAGTGGGCTGCCTCGACGGGATGCCATGCCCTTCCGCGTCGCACAGGTCCCAGTACAGCCGGTTCGTGCTGTCCAACTTGTCGGTGAACACGAACACCTTGCTGCCGAAGACACCCTCGGACGACAGGGCCGGATTCATGGGGTCGCGAACCGGATTGTCCAGGCATCGGGCCAGCACCATGGCCGACTGGATGCTCAGGGACAGCGGCCCTGTCCGGGAATGCGGGTTGTGCCGCAGGGCGACCAGGTACTCGGCGCCGGTGACTTCCATCTCGCTCGGCTGCGGGTGCACCGCCTGCACGGTAGACGGCGCCAGGTTGACCAATCGGGCCAGGAACGACTCGGGGGCACGCAGAGTCGCGGAGAGCCCGACCCAGACGGGGTCGCGGCGCAAACGGTGCTTGAGCCTCCGGAACAGGATGGCGTTCTGCGCGCCGCTCGGCCCCTCGTAGGTGTGCACCTCGTCCAGCAACACCGCAGCGAGCGGTGCAACGCCCGCCGTCCCCGGAGGCGGCACCACACCGAATGCCACGAGGTTGCCCGGTGCCGACAGTTGCCGGTTGAGCGACTCCGTGGTGGTCAACATGACGTGCGCGGGATTCCGCTGCGCGCTGTCGCGGGTCAGCCTAAGCACACTCCCGTCAACGCGGGCGCCGCAATCATCGTTTGTGCACTCCAGGCCTTCGCGGGCAGGCCTGGCCGAGATGTCCGAGTTGCGCCAGACGAGATCGCTGTTGCATTGGAGGCAACGCAGGTACGGGCAGATGTAGTCCTTTCCCTTGCGCTGCCACACGAACTTGACACTGCGCGCGTCCGCGGGCGTCGGGCCGAACCATGTCGCCACGCTGAGCGTCGGCCCCGCGCCCGCGTGCGCCGCGGTCTCCAGGTGCCGCAGCAGAGCGCGCAGTTGGTCCTTGAGCAGTTCATTGCGTGGGTACAGAGCCAGGGCGAGCGTGCCGGGTGCGCGCTGTTTGGTTGCCCGATCGGCGAGCCACGCCAGCAGCGGGAGGTAGAAAGCCAGCGTCTTCCCACTACCCGTTCCGGCCGTCACGATCACCCCGGCCGGGCCGTTCCCGCACAAGGCCTTCAACACGTTCTCGGCGCTGCGCTGCTGGAACCCGGAGATGTGAGGTGGCGCGATGGCCCGCGCGACCGCCTCGCCCGCTTCATCGAGGTACTGGCGGGCGCCAGCGAGCGCCTTGTCCGCAGGCAGGTCCCGCTTCGGGCGCCGGCGTGGCCGGTGCAGGAAGCGGTGATCGAGCACGAGGGGCTTGCCTTCGGTGACCCGTTCGTGACGGAACGCTTGGCGTAACGTCGCCATCAACCGCACCGTCTCAGCACTGCGAGTGCGGTAGCCCTGGTTCGGCGTGCGCACCACCAAAGCCTTCTCCTCCAGACGTGCCAGCACGTCTGGGTCGGCCTCAGTCTCGTCGAGTAGCTGTTGGATCTCCTTGGCTGTCCACTCTGCCCCGACTGCCCCCCAGGCGAGCAACTCGGCCTCGCGTAGTTCCAGCCGCGACAACGCGTCCAGATCACGTCGGAGCTGTTCGTCAACCACGGTTCTGTCCTCGCCCCCTACTTGCGGACTGCCGGCCCGCGACAATGCGGAACTCCCCGGCGACCCCGTTCGCCGTGAGCCAGGACACTACCGCTGGGGTCAGCGCGGACAGTTCGACCCCCTCGCTCCGGGTCGCGGCGTCCAGGAACACGTGGACCTCGTCGGGCAGCCTGGTCGCCAGCCGTTCGAGGGCCGCGGCCGCGGTGGCCACGATCTCCATCGCTTTCTCGTCTGGCAGCGCCGTTTGCACCCTGGACAGGGCGGTCAGCGCGCTCTCCACCTCCGCCGCGATCTCGGCGAGCCCGAGAGCCGCCCTCGTCACGTGGACGAGGCCGCTCAAGTTCGCGCTGCTTCCCGCCAATCGACCGACAAACGCTCCCCACGCCGACTTCACCTCGGCCTCGAGCCTCCCGACCAACTTGTCCAGTTCCTTCTCCGCCTTCCGCCACGGACGCTGCTCAAACGACTTGCGCACGGCCGCCACTAGGTCGAAGACGTCATCTGGCAGGTTCGTGCCTGGCCACCACTCGCTCCGGCCGACCTCGGCGGCAGCAACCAACTTGGTCACCCTGCGGGTCAACCTGGTCAGATCGACATCCACCTGCTGCAGATCGTTCATCCGGTCCTGCATGGCTTTCTCGTTGCTCGCTCGGTTCACCATCTGCGCCGCACGGGTGAGCCACTCAGGCAACTGGCTAGACATCGACAGCACCCGCCTCATTACTCAGTGCCTGCAACGACTGGCTCAGGTTGTCCAGCTCCGTTCGCACGCGCTGTTCCAGTTCTTCCACGTCGCTGGATTCAGGCGTGTTCCGCCGGCACTCTTCCTCGGTCCGCGCCACGGCGTCGCGGACCACTCTCATCGCTACGGCGGCGCGGATCGTCGCACCCGCCCAAGACTGGACGCGGACGGCGCTGTCGAGGAAGTCGACCCCGGCCGACGGACGCCAGGTCAAGGGGAGGCGGTCCGGAGTGCTGCGGAGGACCTCAAGGGCGGACAAGAACGCGTTCTTTCCGTCGGCGGGCCGGAAGAACCCGCTTTTCACTGCTTGCCTAGCCAATTCCTCCGCAGGTGCCACCACTGCCCGAGGCTTAGCACCCTCGAGTGTGTCGGCCAACGTAGCCTGCGCTTCGATGACCGATTCCATGAATTCGGCCCCAGACTGTTGAATGGCGGTAAGCAAGCCCTTTGCATCTTTGGCCAACTGCGGCGCGATTGCCTGCATGTCCTCCGCTACCGACTCGAGGAACGCCGTCGGAGTCGTAACGGCATCGTGCAGGTCCGTCTCGAGCGTGACGAAGTCGAGCAACTGAGGCTCGCCTGTGCCCTGGCGCGCGCTGGCGAACCCGGCGACGATGTCGGTGAGCACGTGGTGGTCCAACAGCGCCCGGGCGGCCACGGCCGCGTCTTCCCAGCCATCGGCGATATCCAATGTCACCGCCTCGGCGAGCGCATCCCTTAGCGTGGTGAGATTCCGTGGATCCTCCCCACAACACATCAACGCGATGGCCCGAACTCCGACGGCGGCCCGTGCCAACTCCTTCACCCGCACCTTGGCGAGAAATCCAGCGCGAACCTGCTCGGCCCAGTCGTCGAGCCGGGTCTCCAGGCTGAGCATGAGGTCGTGTGGCTCGAGGCCCCTTGGCCAATCCCAGTTTCCGCTGTACCGATCCCAGTGCCCATGGTCGACATACCACTTGGCGGCAGCAAGGACGTTGACGTCCTCGGAACAGCGTTCGAGGGTGAAGGTGATGCTGCCCTCGCCTGCCCGCTGACCATAGGCGTCAGGACCGAAGTAGAATGACGTCTGCTTGAAGTAGTTGCCGAACAGGTCGTCAATGAGGCCGCTCGACCGGCGGTGAACGAGATCACGCTCCAGGTCAAGCCGCATAAGAACCAGTGTGTACAGAATGGGACGATACATCTTGACGTCCCGTTCCGACAGTTGCGATCCAGTCTCCCACTGGAACAGCGATTGGAGTGGGCTCGGCAGCGATGGCTTTTGCGGTGGCGAGTTCGTTGGGACCGCGCCGGCTTGGGTCCGTGAAACTGGCTTCGCAACGACAACAGGCCGCGCCTGTTCAACCGGATCCGAACCGGACTTGTCCGCTAGGCCAAATGCCTCCAGCACCACGGAATTCGGGTGTTGCTCGGCACCCCACAATACCGCGGCTCGGAAATACCGATCGCCTTCCTCCCCGGTCCTACCGTTGAGCAACGCCGACTTCGGCAGCTTGTGCTGGTGGTCGAACCGTGTGAAGGCCCGCTCATGCGGGAAGGTTCCCCGCCCCAGGTGCGCGTACGCCTCAATAAGGGTATCGGAAACGCACTCGTTGATGTCGCTGCGCGGCGTCCTGGGTTTGTCCGGAGTAGTAGGTCGCTCCAGTGCCCGTTTCAGCGCCGCCTCGTTGTACGGATAAAGACCGACCTGGCCCAGGCCGTCGATCTCCACGGCGCCGAAGCCGGCGTGGCAGCGCGATCGCATCGGGCATGGTGCGCCGTCCGGACCACTGTCGCAGGCGTTGGGCAGCCAGGTGTCGTCGTCCCGATCGGCACGGCGCCACAACGCGTCGACTCGGTCATTGCCCAACCGCACCAGGTTGAGGTAGCGCGCGATGAATGCCTCGCGCTGTGGCAGGGCGTCCTCGGAGACCGCGAACTGGTGGGTGATCCGGGTGCCGACCGTACGGACGATCTTCTTGAACGGGCCGTCCGTGACAGCGAAGACGGCCCTCAACGGCGCCATGTCCTCGTCTGGCTGGGTGGCGAGCTGGTCGTACAACTCACCGCCGATAAGGCCGAACTGAGCGAGGTCCTCAAACAACAGGACCAACTCCCTGCCCTGCCTGCGCAGGGTTTGGCGGGCCTCGCGGAACAGGTCGTCGAGGTTCTCGCCATCGGGCGCACGCAGCCCAATGGCCGCGGACAAACCACGTTGGACGGCCTGGTTGAGCACTTCCAGCGCTTGCTGCGGCTCGTGGGAGACAATGTCCCACAGTTCGGCCAGTTCATCGAACTTGGCGACCGCGCTGCGGACGCCAGGCTTGCCCAGCGGGAGGTCGCTGCGCTGGAACTCAACTGTGTCGCGTCGGGATACCTTGTCCAGCAACGAGTTGACGATGACGTCAAGGGTTCCGCCGGGCTGCAGGAGCGTTTCGTTGACCTTGGTCACCTGCAGCAGATCGGCCAGTCCATGTCTGCGTTTGCCGTTGGCATCTGGCTCACCCAGCAACATGTTGCGTTCGATGCGGACGTTACGCTCGTCGTTCGTCTCGTTCGGATGGCCTTGTTCTGTTTCGAGTGTCCAGGTGAGAGCAAACCGCGTTTCCTCCAGCAGTCGGTCGCGCAACTGCTCCGGGCTAGTTCCGGCAACCGCGTTCTCCACCCGGGCCAAGAGCTCGCTGCCGCCGGCGGTGGGCAGCCCATCGACGATGCTACGGAGAAGGTCGCGAATGGTCTGTACAGCGCGGGGCACGTACAAGACGTGGCAGTTGGCCAGGTCCGCAGGCCAATGAGCATGTACCCAGCGCACGACATGGCTCTTGCCTGCTCCGGACTCGCCGGTCACCGCGATAAGGGTGTTGCGATTCGCGTCGCCCAACCCAGCCCGTAGCGCCCGCAGCACGTCCCGCTCGGAGCCGTCGCCCTCAGCGATCTCCACTCCACTCAGGTGGGACAGGACCATCGGAGTGTGCGCGGCGAGGAACAGGGCGTCGGCATCGCTGGGCAGCGCGCCGATGTCGGAGTAGACAGTGCTGCGGACCGATTCCGCCGTCCAGCAGCGGAATCCCTTGAGCGTGGTCATGTTGCCTCCAGGACCCGGATGTGACTGACGACGCGGTCCCGCTCACCCAACCGCACGACCACACTGGATGTGGCGTCCGCAGTAGCCAACAACTCGATCTTCTTGATGTGTGCAAGTTTGTTCAGCGCGAGCGCGAGAGAACCACCGACATAAGCCGTGTCAGGGGGCTGCGGAAGTCTGGCAGCCAACCGTGGGCTCAGTACCGGTACTAGCTCTTGTGCCTGGTGGAGCCACTGGTTCGCCTCCGCATGGCGAGGCAGAGCAGGCAACGCATGGCGCAACGCGCGAGTGCAATCGGGGGCCAACTGTGGCTTCCGGCTAAACTCCGTCGTTGTCACGAGGCCGAGCGTCCTAGCCCACCGGGTGAACTGCGGCCACTGGGAGCTGTTGCCGATCGCGGACTCCATCTGCGCGGCCTTCACTACCGCTTCGGCCTCGGCCCAAGCGGTGGGGAGCCGCTCGTACGGATCGAGGGCACACCACCACGCGAGCCCCATCGCCACGTCCGAGGGCTTCGTCCCGGACTCCAGGTCCGCGATCGCAGTGGACCCGATGGCTCGCAATACGGCCGCATAAAAGGCGTTGGTTCGTTCCGGCGAGTCGACCAATAGCCCGGTGTCGACGTTCGGACCAAGCGACCACACTTCAGGCGAGCCCCCGCTCGCAGTCACCATCCCCAGGTGCTCCCCCACCTTCAACGAGGGCAGCAATGCGCTTTCTTTGGGACTGCTCTGCCGCACCAGCAGTTCCGGCTGTAGGTCACGTTGCAACTCGACGGTGGTCCGCCCTTCTGGTCGGGTGCCGAGTCGACGACAGATGATCAGTAGTGCCTGCGCGCTTGCGCGGACATGGGTCTTCAGGAAGTCCACGAGGTCAGTCTCCGAGAATCTGCAAGGCGATGTTTGCATCGAGTGCACGCAGGTGCCTCACCACGTCCTTGCCGTCAATCCTGGCATCCGACGGGACGAGGAGGATGTCCACGGGTGGCCGCGCCGGATCTCGGGCTCGCAGCCGAGTGGCGCGGTTGAACCAGGAAGCAGTGATCCGCACTCCGGGTGGGTAGACGACGAACACGCCGCGGGGGGTGAGCGCCCAGGGAGATGTCGGAGCGGGGTCGACGAACAACCTGTCCTCGGCACCGAACTCGCCGACAGGTCCAGCCAGGTGCCTGATCCCCCGTCGGACGAGCGATTTCGCCAGGCGAGGGGCGATCGCCACGGGATCAGCGGCGGCAAGAACGATCAGTCCCGGGTAGGTTTCGGCCACCGCTTTTAGGTCGTCGAGGTTGAGGTCCTCCTCGCCCAGTACCCACTTCTGCAAGGGGCGCGGGGCGGGATCACCGGGCGGCGCGACCCTGTCCTGCCGACACCGCGGGCAGCGACCACACTTGGCCTCAGGTGCGACCCACCGAGCCGCATCGCCGTGCCGTTCCCAGACCCGTTCATCCGGTTGGTAGGAGTCCGCGATGCCAGCACACGCGGAGACCTCCCCCGAGACCACTCGACACATGGTGGTCAGCGACGCCATCGATCGCTTCCGCTGCTCTCGCTGCCAAGGGCTCCAGTGAACCTTCCAGAATTCCTCCTCGGCAAGGTCGGACCGGATCAGCTCGACAGCCACCCAGTCCGGTCGTGCCTCACCTTCCCCGCGCAACTCGAGGATGTCGTCGAAGTCGACCCGGCGGTGTTCGACAGCACCCAACTCCACCAGTCCCTGCACCAGTTGCACGTTCCACTTGCGGTTGTAACTACCCTCCTCGGCCGCACCGCTACTGCCCTCTAGGTCAAGGAAGTGCCCGTGCGGGAGTTCCCTGCGGTGTGCCCATAGGTCGCGCCAGCGCCTCTGCGCGACCTTCGCTGACAGGACCTTCGTGGCAAGTTGCTCGGCTTGATGGAGATCCTCCGGGCCAGTCAGCAGGAAACCCGCGCACGCGTGGCCGTCGCGACCACCGCGACCCAACTCCTGATACCAACGGTCGACGGTCTCGGGCAGACAGGCGTGCACCACGGTGCGGATATGGGCGTAGTCGATGCCCAGGCCGAACGCGGAGGTGGCCACTACCAGGTCGGTACGCGCGGGTTGCTCGGGCGTGCTTCGAAGGGCGGCCAACACCTGGGCGCGGTTGTCATTGGTCGTCTTGCTGCTGACAACCGACAGGCGTTGATATCCGATCTCGCGGAGTCGCGTCGCCCATCGGTCCGCATCCTCCGGACTGGTGACGTAGAGAATGGCCGGACGCGGCACGTGGGCGAGAGTCTCCAAGACCTTGGCGTCCCTGTCCTCGGTGCTCCCGGACTCCGCAAGCCACACGTCGGGTTCCTGGCGCAGGGCGTTCGCCGCGATAAGCGCGGTCGGGCCAGGGGATCCAAACAGCAGCTGCAGATCGTTGAGTTCCGCTGCGCCGAGAGTCGCACTGAGCAGCAGGGTCACCGGGAGCCGGACGGCCGCCGACTTAGCTTCGTCCAACAACTCCCGCCTGAGGCTGGCCAGGGTACGAAACTCTGGCCGGAAGTCGCGCCCCCACTGGGTGACCAGATGTGCTTCGTCGATGACCAGCCCGCCGAGGCGGCCCCGTCCTGCGGCCTGCTTCAACGTGTGGCTCAGCGACCGGGTCACCGACTCCGGCGAAGTCACCAAGATGCGCTGCCTGCCTTCAGTGACCGCGAGGCGAATGCGCTGCCGGGTGGCCTCAGGGGTATCAGCGGTCCAGGCGAATACGAGGTCGTCTCGGTTGATCCGCTCGTTCCGGCTCGCGTAGTGGTCGCGGAACCGCCGCTCGAAGTCCTGCGCCAACGCCACGGTCGGCACGACGATGAGGCAGACGCTGTACTTCCATCGCTCGGCGAGACACAGGGCGACCTCGGTCTTGCCGGAACTGGTCGGCAGCATCGCGGTGATCGTGCTACCCGGAGCCGCGGTCATCGCGGCGCGCACCGCAGCCTGCTGGCCGGGTGTCCGGTACGACGTGAATCCGGTGATGTCGAAGAAGAACGGATCAGCAGGGAGGCCGGCTTGACTGAAGCGGGCCTCGCCGGGAGTGCCGGCGAGTACAGCGCCGTCTGGTCCGCCACTGTGCTTGTCGGCAGTGTCAGCAAGCCAGGGGGGCTGCCACGGCCTCGCTCGCCAGTGATCGGGGGTGCTCTCGACCAAGTCCGTCGCCTTCGCCGCCCGCAGCCGAAAGGACAGGCTGGGTGAGGTGACCACCTGCTCCGGCCGGTTGCCCGCCCGGCTCCACCGGCGCAACAGGTGTCGGATAAGGACAGCCACGTCCAGATCACTCCCGTCGTCCGGCACGCGACACAGATGGGCGACCCGCGAATACAGGTCGTCCGTGAAGGAGTCCACGCCGGTTGCGGGATCCAACAGGACCGCGCGGAGTTGGTCTTCCTCAAGGGGGCGCAAGGACTTGGTGTGCGATGACCTCATGACGCCGGCCAGAGCACGACCCCGCCACATGCGACTACCGACACCGCCGGGCGGGCGATGCCTTTCACGAGCGCCGCGCCCAATGTCTCCTCCCGATCCATGTCGTGCTTGGCGCCCTTGCGCTCAGCTGCTGTGGGCAACCGGTGCGATCGGGCCAGCAGGACTTTGAGTCGGGCGTTGACTTCCACCTGGGCTCGCCGCTCGGCCTCGGCTGGGCGTTCAGTAAGCCCTGGTTGCGCACGCAGGTGTTGCTCGGCGAACTGGAAACTTGCCCGGCATTGGCCTGCCCAGTCCGGCAACGCACGCAGCACGTGAGCCCAGTTCGGCCCACGCAGCACGTGGTCGACGCCTTCGGTGAACGGCGTGTCGAGCACATCGGCGGCCAGGCGCGGAGTGGCGACACCGTCGATGCTGGTCCAGGTTCGAATGACCTCCGGTGGAAGCAGTGCGTCACCTCGCCTGCGCAGGCGTCGCCGGACCGCAGGGGTCTCCGCGTCGAGGTACGCCGCGTCGAACTCCACCAAGAAGTCACAGGCCAACCACAATTCAGGGAGTTCGACCGCACTGGTCTTGCGGACGATCGCCCGGGTACGGCCGCGTTCGTCCATACGCAAGTGTTGATCGAGCCAATCCACCAATGGTTCGCCGACGCGTAACAACGGTGCCCGCTGGGACACCGCCACATCCCGAGCATAGGCGCGTGGAGTGCCGAGGAGCGGAATGACTTCTCGGGAGGCGACCTCGGAGAGTCCGGGTACTCGGCGGGTTCGAGCCTGTCCGGACCTGCCGTTGTCGGCCTGGAACTGCACCAGCCCTTCCGGCTTCCCGTCGACGGGCTTGAGCCAGATCCCGCCCCGTGGTGACGAGGTCAGTCGCTTGAAAGCCGCACGAAGTCCGGCAGCGTCGTCGTCGGTCGCAGTCAACTCGGCCATCCCGGCGTCGTCGAAGTCGGTCGCGGTGGTGACCGACTCCAATTCCTCGAGCAAGTCGACCTGTTCCCGTTCGTTCTCGAAGTCCGTCCTCAGCGCTTGCAGGTCGGGAGCCAACGCCTGGCTGCCGCGCTCGATCAAGGAGTCGATCATGTCTGCCCGCATGCGGTTCAGCCTGATTTGCAGTGTGGCCACCGAATCATCAAAGATCCCGACTCCGTCACGAAGCAACTCGACCTGCCGCGTCTGCCAGTCGCTGTCCGGCTCCTCGAACACCACCACCTCGGCCCGATCGCCGCGTTCGGTGAACCGATCGAGTCGACCGATCCGCTGCTCCAGCCGGTTGACGTCCAGGGGCAGATCCAGATTCACCAGCACTTGCGCCCGCTGCAGGTTCCGGCCCTCCTCCAGGGTGAAGTCGCCGACGAGCACCTGCACGACCCGCGACTCCAGAAAATCCTCCACCGCGGTGTTCCGGTCCGGCTGCGACATGTTGACCAGATGACCGCGAACCTTGTCTCCCCACCGGTCGGACGCTGCCGCCAGAAAGTCCGCGACGACGGCCGTTGCAGTACCGACGACCACGACCTTGTGCCCGTCACGCACGCGATCGTCGACGACGTCGAGCGCCGTTCGCTGTCTTGTTTCGATGTCCGCCATGGCGAGTCGCGCAGCGGCCCGCTCGGCGAGGGCACGCAGGTGGGCAGGTCGGCCGGCCGCCGGGTCCGCCGCCAGATCATTCCGAAGGTAGTGTGCCAACGCCTGCGGGCCGGCCAGGGCGACGTTCACCACCTTCGCGAACTTCTCGCCATCGTCCGAACCGGTACACCGTTCCCGCAGGCTTTCCAAATATTGGTCAACGATCTCTCGAGCTGGGTCGGCGAGTTGGAGGTAGGTTGCCCGCCGTCCGGCGACCGGATAGCCGCGCGCGGACTCGCCGCCCCGACGATGGCGGATCATCCGCCTGCTGATCCGATAGGTCTCCCGGACGTACTCAGCCAAGGTCCGCCATACTTCGATGTCTGATTCATCGGCAGCGCGGCACTGCTGCGCCATCCGGGTGAAGACCTGATCCGATCCGTGCAGCGACTCCAGATCTGCGAGAGCGTTGCGGCGCTGTCGGGGTGTGGCGCGCCGCAGCCCCAGCACGCGCACACTGTTGGCCGAGGACGCACGGTGCTCCATCCGCTCTCGCAATGCCGTCACGTTGTCGATGGGGAAGGCGACTGGGTCGATAAGGTTCAACAGCCCCAGGAAGGTCGTCAGGTCGCCCCGCATCGGGGTAGCCGACAGCAACAGCAATGCACGGGTGTGCTGCAACAACTCCCATATCCTCGGTGCCTCCCGCAGTGGACGGATCGTCTTGTGCGCTTCGTCAACGATCACTAGGCCGTAGCGGCCCAGGTCCTTTCGGCGGGGAAGTTCCTCATGCCGGGTGATCAGAACTCGACCCTGCTTGATGGCAGTGCCAAGAGCCAAGCGCTCGGTCAGTTCCTCCTGCCATTGCTCGACGAGCGTGGCCGGCACAGACACCAGTGCAACCATCTTGGGATCGTCGAGCAGCAACTGCCGTAGAACGAGTCCAGCCTCGATGGTCTTGCCCAACCCGACCTCGTCAGCGAGCAGATAGCGCATGACCGGGTCGCCGAGCACACGGGCCGCGGTGTCCAACTGGTGCTGGTAAAGCTTGATCGGTGCGGACATCGCAGCGGTCAGGCCCCGGGAGGCACCGCGCTGGCGGACCAAGTGCTCGAAGAAGTCTCTGCGGGTCGTGTAGTACTCGGGAGAGTCGCAGAGTCCGCTCGCCAACGCCTCGACCGGGTCACACAGCGGCTTGTTCCAACGCACCATCAGGCGAGCGCCCGGTAGTCGCACGTCAGTACCCGACCCGCTGACCCGAACCCAGTACTCGCCGAAGCCAGCTTGCGCGACGATCTCGGCCGCAACCCAACCGTAATGGGCACCCTTGATCCACACCGGGGTGCCGAGCGAGAACCTGGGAAAAGTGATCTCCTCAAGCGGGACGACGACCTGCTTTTCCGCCACTCCAGGTATATCGACGTAGACGACCTGCGCACCGTTCGGAAGCTTCGCCTTGCAGAAGCCGAAGCCTAGACCGTTACCTTCGACTTGGACCCAGTTCCCGACATATCTGCTCGATGGCGAACTCTTCAGCAAACCCGTGCGCCCGTTCGACATGGTGACATCACCTCCATCCTAGCCACTGGACCTACGGTTCACCGCCGAGGGTCCGCAGGAGAAACGGAACGCCGGATAGGTGGACCACCGAGTTCCGCTATTCGTCGGTCCGAGCGGACGATCTTCACGTCGTAGGTCACCGGCGGTTCGTTACGGACAGATCGCTGATGCCGATAACATTCGGCGAACATGCTGGCCACAGCACGTCGGATTGCCGCGGACTCTGCGAAGTGCACGACCCGTCGTTCGTCCGGTCGCTCCACGGTGCCGCATCGGCGTGGGGACGGTTTCTGCGACCGAGGGCTCCGCACCGGGCACGTCGGCCTACAGGAGCGAGTCCACGTCCTGCTGCCCTTCGAATGCTGGGAGCGGGGTCCAGAGTCGAACTACGCTCACCCGGTTGCTGGCCGTGGACCCGAAGCAGCGACCGACGGCCGAGCAGGCGCGCGAACTGCTGGCCGAACCCGGCGCCATCCGGCGGTCCCGGCGGCGCACCTTGCTGCTGGCCGGCGCCGCGGCCTCGGTGGTGCCCCTGGTCGTCGCGGGCGTGGTGTTCTTCAGTCCGGACTCCCCCCTCCCCCCTCCCCCGCACCGGGCGCCGAGCCGCCGCCGGACCAGCAGCACTCGATGGACCCGTGCGGGCAACTCAACGCCGCCGCGCTGCGCGGGTTCGGCGAGCCGAAGCTGGAGAGCGACTACGGCGACTTCGACCACTGCGACGTGACCATCCGGCGCGACCAGAACGGGATCGCCAACGTCCAGGCCCAACTGCTGGACAAGTCGCCGGAAGTCACCTCCGGCTGGCTGAGCAAGAAGATCGGCGCGCCCACCGTGCTCAGCGGACCCAAGACCGAGGACAGCTGCGAACGGATCATCGTCCTGGACCGGCCTGCCGCGACACAGCCCGCCGCGGTGTGGTGTTCCACCGGGACGCGCCGATCTCGCTGCGGGAGGGCGAACAGCTGGAGGTCAACGGCCGCAAGGCGGTGCGCAGGGAGTTCGACGGGGGCGGCATGTGCAGGCTCTGGCTCGAGTACCGCCCCTACACCAGTCCCGAGGGACTGCGGAAGGCCGAGCAGGTGCTGATCGAGACGATCGGCGAGGCGGAGATGTCGCTGTGCGAGGTCGCAAGGACTTCGCCGCGGCGATGGCCGCGAAGCTGCCGAAGTGACGGAGGTGCCAACGGTGCGGGAGAACGAGGGAACCCTGCTGCCGCGGTCGCACGGCAGCCTGACCAGGGGCGTCGCGGGCGCGGTGCCGGGCAGCGTGCCCGTGCTGACCGTCCACGGTGGACTCGTCTTCGGCCCACGAGAAGGCCGCATCCTGCTGTTCGGCCGCAACCGCCCGGAGGTGCGCGTCCGCCTCGGCGAGGACTACCCCCAGGTCAGCCGCAGGCACGGCGACGGCCTGTGGTGGGTCACCAACACCGGCCAGATGCTGATCCGGGTGCCACCGGACCGCCAGCTGTTCAAGGACGAGGACCCGGTGCTGCTCAGCGACGGCTACACGCCGCTGTTCATCCGCGGCTCGGCAGGCGGCAGCACCTGCTGGAGGCCTTCGTCACTGGCGACGGCGCCCGCCCGCGACGCTGCCCGGTGACGTCACCAGGCCACCGCGGGTCTGGTCACTCACCCAGGACGAGCGGCTGGTGCTGATCGTGCTCGGCGAGCGCTACCTGCCGTACGACCCACGGCCGCAACCCCTGACCTGGAAGGAAACCGCCGCCCAGCTCGCCAACCTCCAACCGGAGCACGCTGGCAGCCCAAACGCGTCGAACACATGGTGATCAACGTGCGCACCCGGCTCTCCCGCAGCGGCGTACCGTTCCCGACCCGTCAGGAGGTCGGCCAGCCGGTCGGCAACGCGCTGAACGACTACGCGATCCGCGAGCTGGTCAACTCCACCACGCTGGTGCCGCCGGACCTGGCCGTGCTGGGGTGGTCAGCGCCGCTCATCCCCGGCAAGCCCGCCACTCCTCGGACGTCAGCGGCGGTTCGGTCAAGGGCGGGCGACCCGGGCCGAGCAGAGCGCCGAGCAGGACCCGCGGTGCCAGCAGCCGCAGCGGGGACGCGGCGAGGGTGTAGACGTCGAACTGTGCCGCGGCCACCGCGGGACGTCCGGTGGCCGCCCAGGAGAGGCGGTCCAGGAATGCCTGGCGCAGGCCGGAGAAGCGGCCGGGGCGGGGGCCGGTTGTGTTGGGGTAGCGGAGGTCCTGGGTGGTGGCCATCGTCCAGGCGAGGTCAGCCTGGCGTGCGACGGCGCGTTGGATGATTGGGCCGCCGCGGTCGATTCCGTTGCACCGCAATCCGTTGCGGACGGCGAGGGCGCTGCGGGCGGCGATGGCCATGCCGTGGCCGTAGACGGGGTTGAAGGTGCAGGCGGCGTCACCGAGTACGAGGAAGCCGGTGGGCCAGGGCTTGATGCGTTCGTAGTGCCGTCGGCGGTTGCCGGGTATGCGGTACTGCCGTGGCGCGGTCAGTGGTTCGGCGCGGGCGATGAGGTTGGCGATGACCGGGTGGCGCAGGTTCCTGGCGAAGCGGGCGAAGCCCTCGTCGTCCACCGGCGGCTTGGCTGAGCGGGGGCCGACCAGCGTGACGATCCACCGGTGGTCCTCGATGGGCAGCAGGACACCGGCTTGCAACACCGGGCTGACCGTCGGGTCGGAGGCGATGTTGATCTCGGGGAAGTCGTGCCTGGCGTCTTCGGGGGCGCGGTAGAGGCGGGTGGCGTAGAAGATGTCCGGGTCGATCTTCTCTTCGGTGACCGCGGGCAGACCGAGGTCGGCGAGCCAGCGCGGGGCGCGGGAGGAGTTCCCGGTGGCGTCGATGATGAAGTCGGCGTCGAGGTCGGCCTCGGTGTCGCGGTCGCGCAACCGTGCACCGGTGATCCGCTGGGCGTCGCCGAGCAGGCCGATCGCCTCGGTGCCCTCCCGGGCCGCGATCTTCTTGTCCCGCAGCACTTTGTCGCGGACCACCCAGTCGAGCAAGGCGCGGGAGCAGCTGATCAGGAACTGGGCTTCGTCGAAGCGCCGCAGCCAGCCACGGGAGGCCAGGGCCAGGAACCTGCTCGGCAGGCCGATGCGCTGGGCGCCGTGCGCGATGAGGGTGTCGATGGTGCCCGGCAGCAGTTGGTCGATCGCGTGCGCGCCACCGGCGATCAGCACGTGCGTGTGGCTGGCCTGGGGAATGCCTTTGCGGTCAACCGGTCCGTCGGGATACTGGTCGCGTTCGATGATGGTGACCCGGTCGGCGAAGCCGGTGAGTGCGGACGCGGCGAGCATCCCGGCCAGCACGCCGCCCAGGACCACCGCGTGGATATTCATTCGCACAGTAAATAGCAATACTTCCGGCCAGATGCCGCCGAATATGGCGAATTAACCCCTATAGCCGCTACCGTCAACCGCATGGCGGCAAACATCGACTACGTGTCCCCCGGCCCGTTCACCAGCCTGAACGGTGTGGACCCCCGCGCATTGGAGTCGGCGGCCACTGATCCGGTGGACATCTGCCGACCGGTCCGCAACCTGGTAATTCACCCCATGGACACACCCGAGTTGAACCTGTCCGCCGACCGCTTCGAGGACAACCAAATTCGGCCGGTGAATTCACTCCTCCAGCAGCTGCTCACACTTGATCCCGCGCCGTTGACCGTCCCGCGCGAACCCCGGAAACGCGTGGTCGGCAGCTGCCGGCACTTCGCGGTGCTGGGCTGTGCGCTGCTGCGTCACCGGGGGATCGCCGCGCGCGCCCGCTGTGGTTTCGCCACCTACTTCCAGCCGGGGAGGGCCGTCGACCACTGGATCACCGAGTACTGGAACGGCACGCGCTGGGTCCGCGTCGACACCGAGCACCTCTGCGGGAACGCGCGGCCCCACCTGCACGACCTGCGCCCAGGGGACTTCCTCACCGGCGGTGAGGCGTGGCTGGCCCATCGGCGCGGCGAGATCGACGCGTCCCGGTTCGGCGTGGACGGCACCGAGAACTGGGGGCCCGCCGAGATCAGCGGCAACGCCGTGCGGGACCTCGCCGCGCTGAACAAGGTCGAGATGCTGCCCTGGGACGAATGGGGCCGCATGACCGAGGCCTACGCGGGCACGACCGGCCCGGACTACGACGCCCTGCTCGACGAGCTGGCCAGGGTGTGCGCCGCCGACCATCCCCCGGCCGTGCGCGCGCTCTACGCGCACGAGGACCTGCGCGTGCCGGAGCCGATCGGCTCGGCACTGGGGCCGGAGGCGCTGGTTCCCTTGCGGTAGCGGATCGTGATCAGCGGCCGAGGGCGGCGGCGAGCCACTCCTCGCTCACCCCCGTGTCCTCCGCATCCGGTTGCGGCGTTCCGTTGATGGTGGCCATCAACGACAGGTATCTGTTGAGCAGGCCGGTGAACCCGATGACAGCCCGCGCGGCGTGCCGGTGGGCTGCGCTGGTGGGATCGGGGTTGGTCATCGAGTGCCGCAGCTCGGCGAGGTCGTGCTCGTTGAGGGGCGCACCGGTGGCGCCGGCGGTGAGCTCGGCGATCTCCCGCGCCCGCGGGGACTCCGGCGACAGCCCGGACCGCTCCGCCAAACCGGACGTGTCGAAGTGGGACGCCACGATCCCGCCGTCGGCGCTCACCGCGCGGCTGAACGCCTCGCCGATCGGGATGATCCCGGCCAGCTGCACCCTGCTCTCCAAAGCCACCCAGGTGACCTCCTCGTAGGCGCGGAGGCCAGCCTCGGGACAGTCCGCCGGATCCGCGCCCATACGCCGGATGACCGTGCCCAGGTCCGCCCCGACCACGACCGCGATCGCCAGGTACAGCAGGCGTTCCAGCCCCTCGTACCCCGCGATGAGGGCGTCCGCCTCCGCCTGGCGCGCGCGTTCCAGCTCGCTCAGCACCAGCGCACCGGGCAACTCGGCGAACAACGGGGCCAGGTCACCGCGCAGCGCCATCTCCCCCGCCGCGTTGCGCGCCTCGACCTCCGCGCCCCGTGATCCACCTCCAAGGCGCGAACAACCTGCCCGACCGGCAGGCCCAGCTGGTGGTGACCATGTTCGCCCCGCCGGGCAGCCCGGTGCTGACCGTGGTCAGCGCTGAGGAGCTGGCCCAGCGGGCGCATCTGCGGGAAAGCTAGGGGTAGTAGCCTTCGACCGGGAGCTTCGCCTTGTCGTAGAGGTGCGGGCCGTCGGTCGGCACCTCGGGGAAGCCGCCGGTGGTCTTGAGCCCGTTGAGCTGCTCGCCCGACAGTGCGAACACCACGTGTCCGATGCCGGACCTCGCCAGTGCCCCCGCGCACATTCCGCAAGGCTCGCAGCTGGTGTACATCGTGGTGCCGGCCGCCGTGGTGGCGTCCAGGGAGCGGGCTGCCCAGCGGGCCAGTTTCAGCTCGGGGTGGGCGGTGATGTCGCCGTCGGTGAGGCTGGAGTTGCGCTCTTCGGCCAGCACGGAGCCGTCCGGGCCGACGAGCAGGGACCCGAACGGCGGGTTCCCGCCCGCCCGCGCCTCCGCGGCCAGCTCGATCGCCCGGAGCAGGTGTTCCTCGTTCATGCAAAATCCTTTCGCAGCAACTCTTTCCGCACCGTGGCCAGGGCGTGCCAGGCGAGCTCGGGGTGGTGGGTCTCCGTCGGGTCGCCGATGAACGGGTCCAGCACCACGGCCCGCGCTCCGTCGGCGCGAAGCCGGTGCAGGTCCTCGACGACCTGCTCGATCGTGCCCTCGCCCAGTCGTCGGTCCGGCACGGGCTCGTCGGTCAGCCGGAGCAGGATGCGTGGCGTCAAGCCGGGCAGTGGGCGCTCTTCCTCGGCGGCGAGGTTCTTCAGCCGGGTCACCGACTCCCGCCAGCCGTCGGGGGTCTGCCGCAGCGGGTGCCAGGCGTCGCCGAGCCGGATCGCGCGCCGCAGTGCGCCGTCGCTCTGCCCGCCCACCCAGATCGGGATGGCGCCCGCGCGGTAGCCCTCGTCCTGCCAGGCCGCGCGTACCGTGGTGATCAGCTCGTCGGTCAGCTTTCCCCTGCGGTGGAACGGAACTCCGAGTACCGCGAACTCCTGCCGCGCCCAGCCGACCCCGACGCCGAGCACGAGGCGGCCGCCGCTGAGCTCGCTCAGGTTCGCCGCCATCCGCGCGACCAGCAGCGGATGCCGGTACGGCGCGATCAGCACGGTGGTGCCCAGGGTGATCCGCTCGGTGACCCCGGCGAGCCAGGACAGCGTGGTGAACGGTTCGTAGAACGGCGCGGGGTACTGCTCGGCCACATCGGGCGTCACCGACACGTGGTCGGAGACCATCAGCAGGTCGAAACCCAGGCCCTCCACCGTCCGCGCCCAGTCTCGCAAGACCGCCGGGGTGGTGCCGGGGCCGAAGTTCGGGACGTTCACACCGAGCAACATGTGATCGAGACTATGCTGATCAGCCAGCCCCGCAGAAGGGACTGTCCACGGCATTTGGCCCTCCTCGCCGTGGATCTCACGGTAGTTTCGGGCCATGGCCGAGACCATGGACCTCACCGACTGGATGATCGTCGCGGAGCTGCAGCAGGACGGCCGCCTCGCGCTCACCGAGCTCGGTCGCCGGGTCAACCTCAGCGCCTCGGCCACCACCGAACGGGTCAAGCGGCTGGAGCACGCCGGGGTGATCACCGGCTACCGCGCCGTGGTCGACCTCGACAAGGTGGGCTACCACGTGCTGGCCGTGGTGCGCCTGAAGTACCCCGGCCACCAGCACCAGCCGCTGCACCGGCTGCTCGCCCAGCGCGGCGAGATCCTGGAGTGCCTGCGGATCACCGGCGAGGACTGCTACACCCTCAAGGTCGCGGCCACCTCGATGCCACACCTGGAGCAGGTGGTCAACGAGCTGACCGCGTTCGGCAGCACCACGACCAACATCGTCTACAGCCAGCCGCTGCCCTACCGCGGCATCGGCCGGACGCCCTCTCCCTGACTGACTGAGCGGCTCCACCTCGGGGACTACTGGGTGGTCTACGGGTGCCCACCACAATTGTCCGCCCGTGCGTCCCGCCGGAGAGTTGCCGGCGGGCCAGCACGCGTCGGCGGGCGGCCCACTCCACCAGTTCCCCCCTGTATCGGAGCTGCTCATGTCCAGGAACAAACGCGTCCTCGGCGTGCTCGTCGCCGGGTTCGCCGTGATGGCCGGTGTCGCGGCGCCGGGCCCTGCCGCCGCCTCCGCCGAGACCGGGTACCTCGTGCTGTTGCGCGACGGCCAGGCGGAGGCGGCGTCGGCCGCCGCGGCCGGGCTGGCCCAGCGCTACGGCCTCGCGGTCGGGCACACCTATGACACCGCGGTGCGCGGGTTCGCCGCGCGGATGTCGCCGCAGCGGGCCAGGGCCCTGGCCGGTGATCCGGCGGTGGCGCTGGTCGAGCCGGACGGGATCGCCCGCGGGCAGGAGACCCAGCTGAACCCGACCTGGGGGCTGGACCGGGTGGACCAGCGGGACCTGCCGCTGGACCGCGAGTACAGCTACCGCGGCAAGGGCGACGGGGTCACCGTCTACGTGGTGGACTCCGGGGTGGACTACCGGCAGTCCGACTTCGGCGGGCGGGCCTCCAGCGGGTACGACTTCATCGACAACGACGCCGACGCCGCCGACTGCGCCGGGCACGGCACGCACGTGGCGGGCACCGTGGGCAGCAACACCTACGGCGTGGCCAAGGGCGTCAAGGTGGTCTCGGTGCGAGTGCTGGGCTGCAACAACAGCGGGCCGTGGTCGACCATCGTCAAGGGCATCGACTGGGTGGCCAAGAACGCCCGCAAGCCAGCGGTGATCTCGCTCAGTCTCGGCGGCGGCGTGACGTCCACAGTGGACCAGGCGGTGCAGGGCGCGATCCGGGCCGGGGTGACCGCGACGGTGGCCGCGGGCAACAGCGGGCAGGACGCGTGCGGCGTCTCACCGGCCAGGGTGCCCGAGGCGATCACCGTGGCGGCCAGCGACAGCCAGGACCGGCGCTCGATCTTCAGCGGAGGCCAGTCCTCGAACTTCGGGCGCTGCACGGACCTCTTCGCGCCGGGCAGCAACATCACCTCGCTGCGCAACGGCGGCGGCATCCAGCAGATGAACGGCACCTCCATGGCCACCCCGCACGTGGCGGGCGCGGCGGCGCTGTACCTGGGCGGCAACCCGGGCGCCAGTCCGAGCCAGGTCAGCTCGGCGCTGACCGGCGGCGCGACCGCGGGCAAGATCACCGACGGTCGTGGTTCGCCCAACAAGCTGCTGCACACCGCGTCCCTGTCAGCGCGCTGACCCGCTTCCCGGAAGGACGAACACCATGACCAGACCCAGAAACAGGCTGCTCGGCCTCGCCGCGGTGCTGCTGGCGCTGCCGCTGACCGTGGGCTCCGCGCTCGCCGCACCGGGCGGGGGCCTCTCCGGTGCGACGCCGACCGACCTGGCCCGGGTGCCCGATGGCGCGCAGGGGCAGAGCATCGGCGGTGAACCGGCCTCGGTGCGCGAGCACCCGTACGTCATCGCCGCGCTGCGCGAGGGCGGCAGCAGGCCGCGCGGGCAGAGCTGTTCCGGCTCGGTGATCGCACCGCGCAAGGTCCTCGTGGCCGCGCACTGCAAGGAACTCCAGGGCCGCAAGACCGTGCTCTACGGCCTGGACGACGTGGCAAAGCCCGGCGGCACCCAGCTCAACGTGGTGGACTACAAGACCCACCCCAGCTACCGCCACTTCGCCAGCGGCTACGACGTCGCGGTGATCACCACCGACGCCGACATCCCGGTGCCTGCCGGGGGGTACGCCACGATCGCCAGTTCCGCCGACACCGGGCTGGAGCAGCCGGGCCGGACCGTGTTCAGCCTCGGCTACGGCAAGAAGAGCCACAGCGACAACCCGCCGGATGCCAGTCTGCACAAGCTGACCCTGCCGATCGTGGACCACCGGCAGTGCACCGGGGTCGAGCAGGGCGCGGACCCGAAGACGATGATCTGCGCCGGTTACCCCGACGGCCGCAAGACCGTCCTGCCCGGTGACAGCGGCGGGCCGCTGGTCGCCGACGGCAAGGTGATCGGCGTGGCGTCCTGGAGCCGCAGTGACTTCCGCTGGTACAGCATCTACGCCCGGCTCAACAACGAGATGGGCGACTGGGTCCGGGAGCAGATCGGCGACCCGCCGCCCACCGGCGCGTTCACCCTGTCCGCGGTGCCCGCCGCGGCCAAGGTCGAACCCGGCAAGCACGTCTCGGTGAGCCTGACCAGCAAGGCGGGCAACGGCGGGGCCGAACAGGTCGCGCTCAGCGCCACCGGTCTGCCCGAGGGCGCCACGGCGACCTTCCAGCCTTCGACCATCACCACCGGCGAGACCGCCAAGCTCACCATCGAGACCGCGCCGGGCACGGCCGATCGGGAGTACCGGATCACCTTGTCCGGCAAGGGCAAGGCCGACACCGTGAGCACCGCGCTGACGCTCACCGTCGGCAAGGGCGGGCAGCCCGGCGACCTCGCGGTGGCGGTGAACCCCGGCTCCGGCTCCGGCAGGCCGAGCACGCTGCTCGCCGCCACGGTCACCGTGACCGGCGGCACCGGCACGATCACCTTGTCCGCCAGTGGAACCGGCCTGGTGATCCAGCCGATGTTCAACCCGCGGACGGTCAGCTCGGGCGGCAGCTCCACCATGCAGGTGTTCGCGCCGCACCAGCCCGGCAGCTACCCGGTCACCGTGACCGCCACCGACAGCGCGGGCAAGAAGGCCAGCGCCGTCTACACCCTGACCGTCCAGTGACCCGCGGAACGAGGCGGATTCCCATGCACACCAAGGCACAAGCCCTGCTCGCGCTCGGGCTGCTGGCCCCGGCGCTCACCCTCGGCGCCACCGCGGCGCAGGCCGCGCCCGCGGAGGGCACCGTGGTCCAGGCCCGGCAGCACTACGGCGACCAGTACATCGTCGTGCTGCGTGAGGATGTGGCCACCGGCCAGGCCGCCTCCGCCGCGCTGGCCCAGCGCTACGGCGGCGAACTGCGCTCCACCTACACCCACACCCTGCGCGGCTTCTCGGTGCGGAGCATGACCGAGCAGCAGGCCCGCAGACTGGCCGCCGACCCGGCGGTGAAGTCGGTGCACCAGGACGGCACCGCACGCGGCGCGGACACCCAGCCCAACCCCACCTGGGGCCTGGACCGGGTCGACCAGAAGAACCTGCCGCTGGACCGCGCCTACACCTACCCGAACACCGGCGAAGGGGTCACCGCCTACGACATCGACAGCGGCATCGACCCCGGCAACCCGGAGTACGAGGGCAGGGCCAGCCTCGGTAAGGACTTCTTCGGCGGCAACGGCTACGACTGCCACGGGCACGGCAGCCACACCGCGGGCACCATGGGCAGCAAGACCTACGGCGTGGCCAAGAAGATCAAGGTCGTCGGGCTGAAGGTGCTCGGCTGCGACAACACCGGGCCGGACTCCGGCATCATCGACGCGGTCGAGTGGGTCACCGCCAACGCGCGGAAGCCCGCGGTGGCCAACATGAGCCTGACCATGGACGCCCCGGGGGTCGGCGACGACGCGGTGAAGGCCTCGGTGGCCTCGGGCGTGGTCTACACCGTGGCGGCGGGCAACGCCTCCAGCGACGCCTGCGGCACCAGCCCGGCCCGGGTGCCGGAGGTGATCACGGTGGGCGGCACCAACAGCTCGGACAACCGGTACATGGGATCCAACATCGGCACCTGCCTGGACATCTTCGCCCCCGGGGAGAACGTCACCTCGATCAGCAAGGGCAACAGCGGTGGCGGCAGCACGAACATGACCGGCACCTCGATGGCGGCCCCGCACGTCGGCGGCGCGGCGGCGCTGTACCTGGCCGCCAACCCCGGCGCGACCCCGCAGCAGGTCCGCGACGCCCTGGTCAACGGCGCCACCGACGGCGTCATCCGCAACGTGGGCAACGGCTCGCCGAACAAGCTGCTCAACGTCTCGGCGATCAGCGGCGGGCCGGGGCCCAAGTGCGGGATCCGCACCAACATCACACCGGTGCCCATCCCGGACGCCGGTGACGCGGTGACCAGCTCGGTCACCCAGGAAGGCTGCCCGGGCACGGCATCGGCGACGCTGCCGGTCAAGGTGGACATCAGCCACGCCTACACCGCGGACCTGGTGCTCGACCTGATCGGCCCCAGCGGGAAGTCCTACCGGCTCAAGGACTCCGGCGGGATCGGCTCCGCCGGCGGGGTGCACCAGAGCTTCACCGTGGACGCCTCCTCGGAGAACGCCAACGGCACGTGGAAGCTGAGCGCCCGGGACGTGTACCGCTTCGACGCGGGCACGATCGAGGGCTTCGCCATCACGTTCTGACCGGATCTCCGAGGCACCGGCCTGGTGGGCCGCCCGTAGCAGGGAAAGGCGGCCCACCAGGCGCCTCGCCGGGACCGGGTGATCCGCGTCCGGGCCTACGCGCCGGACAGCTTCGAGGCCATGGCCAGCTGAGCGCCCGGTAGCTGGAGGTCGTGGCGGGAGCGGACGTTGTGCTTGCGCAGCAGCTTGCCCACGTGCTCCTCCACCGTCCGGCGGGACAGGAACAGGATCTCGGCGATCTCCCGGTTGGTGTGGCCCGCCACCACCAGCCGGGCGATCTCCTGTTCGCGTGGGGACATCGCGTCACCGTAGCCCCGCCCCGACCGGTGCGCCGGGGTGCGGATCCCGTTGCGGCGCAGGTGGTCCCGGCACCGGGCGGCATCCCTGGCCGCGCCTGCCCGCTCGTAGCGGCCGACCAGGCCGACCAGGTGGGCGGGATCGGCGGGCGGGCCGGTGGTCAGGGCGAGCTCGGCCAGGCGGTCGGCGCGGTAGGCGAAGCCGAGCTCGGCGTGCCGCCGCCGGGCGCGCTCGAACTGCTCGGCCGCGCCGGCCAGGTCGCCGCGGGCCCGGGCCAGGTGGGCCTGGCAGGCCAGCACCGAGGCCTGGGCGAGCGGGGCGTGCCGGGCCCGCACGGCGCGGCCGAGGTCGGCGGTGAGCGCGGCCGCGTCCCCGGTCCGGCCCTGCGCGCAGTAGGCCTCCACCGCGTGCGGCACGAACTCCCCCGCCCAGGTCCAGCCGCCCTTGGCGCGCAACTGTGCCGCGGCCCGGTCGGCCTGCGCGCAGGCTTCGGCGAGGCGCTCCTGTTCCAGCAGCATCCGGATGGTGCCGCCGGCCACGCCCAGCAGCACCGGGAACACCGCGTTGGCCGCCTCGGCGCAGCGGGTGGCCTGGAAGCAGCGCTCGGCCTCGTGCCAGTCGCCGCGGGCCACCGCCAGCCAGGCGCGCACCAGCCAGGCCTCGCTGGCCATCGGGTACACCTCGGGGTGCGCGGCCAGCAGGTCGGCCGCGCGGGCGTCCAGGTCGTGCCAGTGGCCCTCGGCCCAGTCCAGCCGCAACCGGGTCGCCTCGGCCGAACCGGCGGTATAGCACGCGCCGAGCCCGGTGGTCAGGTGCCGGGAGCGGTTGAGCGCCCGGCGCGCGGCGGCGTTCGCGCCGGTCCAGGAGAAGGCGTCGGCGAGGTTGACGTGCAGCCGGGCCAGCTGCCTGCGCGCCCCGGCCTCGGTGGCGTGCTCGGGCGCGGCCGCCACGGCGCTCTCGGTGTCGAGCTCGCCCAGGTGCACCCGGCAGGCCAGGGTGTTGGCCAGCAGGCCCAGGCGCAGCTCCGGCTCGGTGGCGGCCGGGGTGTCCCGTTCGACCCGCCGCACCCAGGCCCGGTGCTCGGCGACCGGGGTGGCGCCCAGCCAGGGCAGGGCGAGCAGGGACATCCCGCGCAGTCGCGCGCCGCCGTGGTCCAGGTCCCGGACCGCGGCCGTCAGCTGGGTCCGGCCGCTCTCGATGCCCTCGGCCTGGCGGACCAGCAGCAGCCCGTGGCACAGCCGCACCTCCGCGCGCAGCTCCTCGGACAGGCAGGGGTCGGCCAGCAGCCGCCGCACCGTCGCAGCCGCCTGCCGCTGGTGGGTGCCCGCCGGAGCGAGCCGGCACAGGGACCGCACCAGGCCCGCGCGGTCGGCGCCGCCGAGATCGGCCGCCAGCAGGGTGGTGAGCACCTCGATCGCCGTGCTCAGGTCACCCACCCGCTGGGCCGCCTCGATGAGCTCCCGTCCGTAGCGCAGCGCCAGCGCGGACTCCCCCGCCTGCCCGCTGTGTTCGGTCAGCCGCCGCAGCGGTAGCGGATCGGCCCGCGCCAGCAGGCGGATCGCCCTGCGGTGCAGCTCCTGCCGGTGTGGCCCGGCCAGCGACCGGTACACCGCGCGCCGGGCCAGCGGGTGCCGCAGGGTGTAGTGGCAGGCGGACTCCTCGCGCAGCACCCCGGCGGCCAGCAGCGCGGCCACCCCCGCCCTGGCCCGGCCCACGGGCAGGCCCGCGACCGAACCGAGGTCCTCGGCGGTGGCCGGCCCGGCCAGCACGGCCGCGGCCTCGGCGACCAGCCGGGCGTGCCGGGGCACGGCGTGCAGGGCCGCGTCCAGCTGCTCGCGCACCCCTGGCAGTTCCAGCGCGCCGAGCAGTTCGGCGGCGGTGCGGCCGTCGGCGGGTGGCCAGCCGGTGCGCGCGAGCTCGGTGAGCGCCTCGGTCAGCACCGCCGGGATGCCCGCGGTGTGCGCGGCCAGCTCACCGGCCAGGCCGGCGGCCGGGCCGAGGCGGTCCTGGACCAGCTTCGCCACCTCCGGCTCGGCCAGCGGTCCCACCGCGATCCGCAGCACCGTGGTCCCCGGCGCGGGGCGGACCAGCGGCTGGGGCAGTTCGGCCGGCCGGTGGCTCAGCACCACCGACAGGCCGGGCGGCGGCGCGGCCAGCAGGTGCCGGAGTACGGTGCGGGAGTCCGGATCGGCCCACTGCACGTCCTCGGCGACCAGCACCACCCGGCCGAGGGCGGCCAGCACATCGCGCACCCCCCGGCACACCAGGTGCGCCAGCTCGGCCGGATCGGCGCGGTCCGGCGGTGGTGGCAGGCGGTCGGCCAGCTCCGGCAGGAGCACGGCGAGCGCGCCCGCGGCGGCGGAGCCGAACATCGAGGGCCGCGGCCGTTCCCGCAGGCAGGAGCGCAGTCCCTCGACCAGCACGCCGTAGCGGAACGGCGTGCCCGGCTGGCAGCGGCCGAGCACCACGGCGACCGAGCGCCGGTCCAGTTCCGCGAGCGCGGCGCTGATCAGGTGCGTCTTGCCGATGCCCGCCTCTCCGCTGACCAGCACCAGGGAGGGGGTGGCCCGCAGTGCCGAGGTGAGCGCGGCCAGCTCGGCCGCACGCCCGGAGGTCGCCATCACCGCACCGTCCTTCCACCAGGTCTACTGACGAGTACGACAATGCGGCACCGGCCACAGTGACCACCGGGTTTGCGCCATTGCGCCAATTCCGGTCCGGGTGATGCCGGAAAGCGCTCAGCACCGCCCCGACCAACGCCGGTGTCCGGCACCGGCCGGATGGCGGCACACTGCCCGGGTGCCGACTCCGCTGGGCGAATCCGACCTCATGCTCGTCGAGGCGTTGCAGCTCGCGCCCCGGGCCCCGTGGGCGGTGCTCGGCGCGGCGATCGGGGTGGACGCGCGCACCGCGGCCCGCCGCTGGGAGCGGTTGCGGGCCGGCGGGCTGGCCTGGCTGACCGCCTACGTGCCGCCACCGACGCTGACCATCGGCTACCTGGACCTGGCCTGCCGCCCGGACCGGATCGCCGCGCTCAGCGCCGAGCTGTGCTCCTGGCCGCCGGTGTTCAGCGTCGAGCACACCACCGGCCGCCACCAGCTGTTCCTCGGCGTGGACGCGGTGGACCTGGCCGCCCTGGACACCCTGGTGACCAGCCGGATCGGCGCGCTGGACGGGGTGCTGTCGCTGCGGCTGACCGTGGTGTCCCAGGTGTACCGGGAAGGCGGCGACTGGCTGGCCCGCGCCCTCACCCCGGACCAGCGCGCCCGGCTACCGGCCCCCGCGCCACTCCCCCACCCGTCCACCAGCACCCCGTGGCGCAAGCTGGACGCGGACCTGGTGCGCGAGCTGACCATCGAGCCCCGGCGCAGCGCCGCCGAGCTGGCCCAGCGCTGCGGCGCGGGCAACGCCACCGTGCGCAGGCGGCTGCAGCGCATCCTGCGGCACCGGGAACTGGACTTCCGCTGCGACATCGCCAATACGCTGGCCGGCTGGCCGGTCACCGCGATGTACCGGATCACCGTCCCGGCCGACCAGCTCGCCGAGTCCGCCCGCGCACTGGCCGCGCTGCCCGAGACCCGGCTGTGCAGCGCGGTGATCGGCGATCACAACCTGCTGCTGGCCGCCTGGCTGCACGGCACCGGCGACTGCGCGGACTTCGAGGCCAGGATGCGGCTGGCCGCGCCCGCGGTGACCGTCGGGGAGCGCAACCTCAGCCTGCGGATCCCGAAGCGGATGGGCCGGTTGCTCAATCGCGAGGGCCGGGCGGTCGGCCAGGTGCCGATGGCGCCCGCCCGCTGAGGGGACCGGTCCCGGGCCCGGTCCGCTAGCAACTACCCCAGGAGCTCACCTCCGGCGAAGGACAGGAAGGTGTTTCGGTGAAACGCATGCTGACCGCCGCACTGGGCATGTTCGCGGCACTCGGCTCGATGGCGCTGCACGGCCCACCCCCGGCGGCGACGTTGCCCATCCTCGCCGCGACCGCCGACACCCACGACGGCAACGGACCGGCCGGCGCGATCGACGGCGACCTGTCCACCCGGTGGTCCGCCGCCGGGGACGGGGTCTGGATCCGCTTCGACCTCGGTTCGGTCGTCACCGTCGACTCGGTGTCGCTGGCCTGGCACGACGGGGACCGCCGGCGGGCGAGCTTCGACGTCCAACTGTCCGAGGACGGCTCGGCGTGGTCGACCGTGCTGTCCCGGACGACCAGCAGCGGCAGCACCCTCGGCCTGGAGAACCACGACTTCGCTGACGGGCCTGCCCGCTACCTGCGGATCGTCGGGCACGGCAACAACTCCGCCGACTCGGCCAAGTGGACGAGCATCACCGAGGCGACCGTGTCCGGCTCGACCGGCACCCAGCCGCCGCCCAAGCAGACCCTCGGCGTCGGCGGGGTGGCCACTCCGGCGGGCGCGGTCCTGGTGCCGAACCAGGATTCCCGGTACAAGATCAGCTCCGGTGGCACCGCGGCCGCGCCCAAGGTCCACGACTGCCAGGGCAACACCATCCGTGGCGGTGTGCTGATCGCGGCCGACCACGTGGTGCTGCAGAACTGCCGGGTGGACGCCAGGCAGCAGTACGGCATCTACTCCGACAACAACACCGATGTCACCATCCAGAACAACGACATCAAGGGCGTCAGGGGCCCCGGCGACCTCAACGCCATCACCTTCTTCGGCGACGGCCACAAGATCCTCTACAACACCGCGGTCAACTTCGTCACCGGCGACCCCGGCGACAGCCACACCGACTTCATCCAGACCTGGGTGTCCAGCTCGCACCCCATCGCCAGTGACGACGTGCAGATCCGCGGCAACAAGGCCATCGGCCCGGCGAACCCGGACCGCGACCACAGCATCCCCAGCATCCACCAGTTCCTGATGGCCGAGGACTACGGCCGTGGCGGGAACTCCGGCGGCAACACCGACGGCATGCGGAACTGGATCATCGCGGACAACGAGGTCGGCGACAGCTGGAACCAGGCCATCAAGGTGGACGGTCCGGACCAGGTGTTCATCACCCGCAACCGGTTCGTCGGCTCCTCGACGCGGGTCGTGGAGGCCACCTCGGCCTCCACCGGCGTGAAGTTCTACCGCGACAACCAGGTCGGTCCGGGCTACCGGTCGGTCGGCATACCGGTCACCGCGGGACCAGGGCCCAGCCGTTGACTCCGGTAGGAGTTCTCCGCAGTCGCGAAGGCTGAACTATCTGCCTGGGTACCTCGCCGCGCCCGGCGCGACCTGGGCTGACACCCGGCACGAACGGGCGACGGCGGAGTCACCGGGGTGGGCGATCCAGCCCCGCTTCGAACGGCCCCGATCCACCGGCTGTGGACCATCATCATCTGCACCACCATCATGCCCATGACCATCCCCTACCTGAGGCACTCGACAGCGCGGTGCCGGACGAGGCGTTGCCACCGGACGGGTTGTCCCGCCGGGCGATGCTGCGCCGGGCCGGGCTGCTGGGTGCCGGACTCGCGGTCGCGCCAGGGGTCCTCGCGGCGGCGGCCAACGCGGCGCCGCCGCCGCGCGGGGGTTACCGGTGGCTGGCCGGGGACCACCACATCCACACCCAGTACAGCTTGGACGGTCGTTACCGGGTGATCGACCACGTGCGGCAGGGCGCGGCGCACGGGCTGGACTGGATGGTGATCACCGACCACGGCGGCCCGACGCACGCCCGGATCGGGGTGGAGCGGGTCAACCCGGAGATCGTGGCCGCGCGCCGGGACGTGCCGGACGCGCTGGTGTTCCAGGGCCTGGAGTGGAACATCCCGGCCGCCGAGCACGGCACCGTGTTCGTCCACCCCGGACGGGAGGAGGTGCGGGTGCTCAAGGAGTTCGAGGGCTCCTTCGACGGCATCGTGCGCAACGCCCTGGGCAACACCCCCGCCAACGAGGCGCTGGCCATCGCGGGCATCGACTTCCTGGCCGAGGCGTTGCGGCGCAGGCGGATCGAGGACGTGCTGTTCCTGGCCAACCACCCGGCCCGGCAGGGCATCGACACCCCGCACGAGATCCGCAACTGGCGGGACGCCCAGCCGCACATCGCGGTGGGCATGGAGGCCGCGCCGGGGCACCAGGCCGCGGGCATCGCCAAGCCGCACGGGGCCGGGCTCTCCCGCGGCTACTACTTCATGGAGCCGGGCCCGGACTCCTTCCCCGCCTACCCGCCGGCGAGCTACCGGACCTTCGGCGGCTTCGACTGGATGACCGCCACCGTGGGCGGGTTGTGGGACAGCCTGCTCGCCGAGGGCAGGCCGTGGTGGGTCACCGCGAACTCCGACTCGCACGCCGTCTACGGCGACACCGCCGTCACCGGCCCCGGCTCCAACTTCGACCGGGACGGCAAGCTGGCCGACGCCGTGCACGGGCCGGTGCCCGACCTCACCAACGCCGACTTCTGGCCCGGCGCCTACACCCGCACGCACGTCGGCGCCGACGGGCACTCCTACCGCGCGGTGATGGCCGGGATCCGGGCCGGGCGGGTCTGGGTGGACCACGGCGCGCTGGTGGCCGGGCTGGACATCCGGCTGCGCACCGCGGACCGGTGGGCGCAGGACAGCGTCACGCTGGGCGGGGTGCTGCGGGCGAAGCGGGGCACCGCGCTGGAGCTGGTGATCGAGGTGGACCTGGCGCGGTTGCCGAACTGGGCGCAGTTCGTGCCGAAGCTGGCCAGGGTGGACCTCATCCAGGGCGCGGTGACCGGCCCGGTCGCCGACCGGGACACCTTCAGCGCGCCGAGGACCAAGGTGGTGCGCTCCTTCGCGGTCACCGCGTCCGCGGGCACGGTGCGGTTCACGCATCCCTTGGGGCGCTTGGACTCTCCGTTCTACCTGCGGCTGCGGGGCACCGACGGCAAGCGGGTCGCGGTGGGGCTGGGTGGTGCGGCGGTGGATCCGGCCGGTCCGGCGATGGACGTGGCCGGGGACGCCGACCCGTGGGAGGACCTGTGGTTCTACACCAACCCGATGTGGGCGCTGCCTGCCTAGGACCTGTGTCCGGCGCCCCGGTCTCCGGGGTGCCGGGCCGGTTCAGCCGCGCAGGGCGGTGATCACCGCGCGCACGTCCGCCGCGGTCATGGTGGCGCCCAGGCTGATCGTCACCGAACGGCCCAGCAGGCCCTCGCTGTCCCGGCAGCGGGCAGGAGTGCCCCACCGCGTGCCCCAGGGGGTGCGCCCGGCCCGGATCGCGGGACTGCTGTACACCGGCTGCCCTTGGTAGAGGGTGTGCGCGGGAATGCCGTCCGCGGTCAGGGCGGCCACCCGGTCGCGGGCTTCCAGGCGGGAGCCGAGGAAGAAGGTCAGGTCGCCGCCGGAGCCCTCTTCATCCGGCAGTCGCCGCCAGTGCAGCTCGGGCAGTGCGGCGCGGACCTCGGCGGCCACCGAGCGCAGGTGCGCCAGCATCGGGTCCAGGCGGCCCAGTTGCACGCGGAGCAGGGCCGCGGTCAGTTCCGTCATGCGCAGGTTCACGCCGAGGAAGGGTTCGGCCGCCTGCGCGCGGGACTCGCCCCGTGCGGTGGTGAACTGGCCGCCCTGGTCCTGGTAGCGCACGATCCGCTGGTGCGCCAACGGATCCCGCACGCTGACCGCGCCGCCCTCGCCCGCGGTGATGTTCTTCTCCAGCTGGAAGCTGAACGCGCCCGCGTCGCCCAGGGACCCGGCCCGGCGGCCCCGGTAACGGACCCCGGCGGCCTGTGCGGCGTCCTCCAGCACGACCAGGTCATGCCGCCGGGCCACCGCGAGGATGGGGTCCAGGTCGGCGGCGGCGTTGTTGAGGTGCACCGGCAGCACGCCCCAGGTGCGGTCGCTGACCTTCTCCGCCAGCGCCACCGGGTCCAGGGTGAGCGTGTCGTCGACCTCGGCGAAGACCGGCACTCCCCTGGCCCAGACCACGGCGTTGGCGCAGGCGACGAAGGTGACCGCGGGCATGATCACTTCCGCGCCCTCCGGGATGCCAAGGCCGATCAGCGCGCAGGCCAGTGCGGCGGTGCCCGAGGAGACCGCGACGGTGTGCGGCACCTCCAGCAGCTCCGCCAGCTCGCGTTCGAAAGAATCGGTGCGGTGCAACAACTCCGGCCCGTAGTAGCGGAACAGCGAACGGGAGCGCAGCACCTCCAGCGCGGCGGTTTCCTCCTCCTGGCCCCACAGCGCCAGCCCGCGCCACGGCTCGTACCGCGTCACCCGGCGGTCCCCGCCAGGGCAGTGTCCAGCTCCGGCTCGCTGTGCGCCACCAGGTAGTCCTCCAGGAACAGGTAGTCCAGCTTGCTCGGACCGAAGAAGGCCAGCGCCTGCTCCGGGGTCTCCACGATCGGCTCGCCCCGGTCGTTGAAGGAGGTGTTGAGCACCACCGGCACCCCGGTCAGCTCACCGAAGCGGGCCACCAGTTCGTAGAAGGACCCGTTGGCCTCACGGGTCACCGTCTGCACGCGGGCGGTGCCGTCCACGTGGGTGATCGCGGGCACCTCCGCCCGGCGGTGCTCCCGGACCGGCGCCACGATCAGCATGAACGGCGACTCGATGTCCAGCTCGAAGTACTCCGCGCAGCGCTCGGCCAGCACCGCGGGGGCGAAGGGGCGGAAGGACTCCCGGTGCTTGACCTTGCTGTTGAGGATGTCCTTCATCTCAGGCCGCCGGGGGTCGGCCAGGATGCTGCGGTGGCCCAGCGCGCGCGGACCGAACTCCGAGCCGCCGGTGAACCAGCCGAGCAGCGCGCCGCGGGGCAGCAGGGCCGCGGCCAGCCGGGCCGGGTGCTCGACCTTGCGGTAGGGCAGTTCGGCCGCCGCCAGCGCGGCTTGCAGCTCCTCGTCGGTGTGGGTGCGGCCGAGGTAGGTGTGGGTCTGTGGCCGGGGGCCGCGCGGGCGGGGGCGGTCGACGAGCTGGTGGTAGCCGTAGTAGGCGCAGCCGATCGCACAGCCGTTGTCCCCGGCGGCGGGCTGGGCGAAGACCTCGGTGAACGGCGTGTGCCGCAACAGTTTCCCGTTGGCCACCGAGTTCAGCGCCACCCCGCCGGCCAGTGCCAGCCGGGTCAGGCCGGTCTCCCGTTGCAGCCAGCGCGCCGCGTGCAGCAGCGCGGTCTCCAGGGTCTCCTGGGCCGCCCACGCCAGGTCCGCGGCCCTGGCGAAGCGCTCCTCCCCCTCCAGGCCGTCCAGCGCGTGTTCCAGGAACTCCAGCAGGCCGTCGGAACCCTTGAGGTGCAAGGCGAAGCGGCCCTCCGGCAGCAGCTCCAGGTGCCGGCGGAACCGCGCCAGGTAGCGGTCGCCGCCGTAGGGGGCCAGGCCCATGGTCTTGCCGTCCTCGGTGAGGTACCAGGGGCCCTCCTCGTACAGGGTGAAGCCGATGGCGTGGCTGACCGCCTTGTACAGGAAGCCGAGGGAGTGGTTGCTGTCCCCGGCCTGGTACACCCGGTCGGCGTGCCTGCCGTCGGTGGTCCACTCGGTGCCGTAGACCTTGGACAGCTCGTGGATGCCGGTCCCGTGCCCCACGCCGAGGGTCAGCGTCTCCACCCCGTGCCCGTCGACCATGCTGCCCGCGCCGTCGGCCACCAGGATCGCCGCCTCCGGGAACGGGGAGGGGTAGAAGGCGCTGGCGGCGTGCGCGAGGTGGTGGCGGATCAGCTGGGTGCGGCCGCGGAACTGGAAGTAGCAGGTGGGCAGCAGGGTGTCGTCGGCGACGATGACGTCGACCTCGGCCAGCCGGGCGCCGTGGGTGTCCAGGCAGTACCGCCAGCCCCGGTTGGCCAGCGAGTTGACGCCGACGGCGTACTTGCGGCGGGCCAGCCGCTCCTCCTCGATGGCGACGCTGATCCCGCCCTCGTGCACCAGGGCGGCGGAGAAGTCGTGATTGGAACCACCGAGACCGAGCGCGAGCATACGCGTGTCCTTACCCGCAGGAAAATGGGGACGGTCGAGATTCGCGAGTTTACCGACCGGTTCCGACCCGGTCCAGGAATTGCCAGCCGAGTTCTACAGTGTGCTTTCCGCCGGTATCGTATGGCGTATTGACCGTCTGCTGACGGCCCTCCTAGGCTCGGCAACCGAATGGGCCGGAATGCCTCACGAATCATGGGGTACGGCGTGTCTCTCAAGGACGACTACCGCGCGGCGATGTTCGCGAACCGGGACGAGCACAATCGGCTGCGGCTGCTCATGAACGACATGGTCATCGAGGAGCAGCTGTGCCAGATGCGGTGCTCGTACTGCCTGACCGAGGACTTCAACCTGCTGATGAACGTGCCGGATGCCAAGTTCCGGCTCACCACGGACCGGCGGGCAGACTGGCACCGGATCCTGGACGCCTATCACGAGCAGGTGGACAGCCCGATCATGCGGCTCTCCGGTGGTGAGTTCTTCTGGCTGAAAGGCTCCACCGAGTTTGTCGCCGAATGCAGTAAGAAGTACGAGGTTGTCCAGGTAATCACCAACGGCGTCTTCCTCACCGACGCCCGGCTGGACGCGCTGGCCGCGCTGGGCAACTGCCAGCTCTGCCTGTCCCTGGACGGGCACACCCTGGCGATGAACGCCCACCGGCTGCCGCCGAAGCAGCACCGGCTGTTCGAGGTGATCATGCGTGGCCTGGACGGCGCGGTCGAACGCGGCATCCCGGTCGAGGTGCAGTCGGTGCTCAGCAACGTCAACGTGACCGGGCAGGCCGCCTTCGCCGAGTTCCTGCTCCAGCGCTACGGCTCCGGCGCGATGCTGTACTTCTTCCCGGTGCGCGGGGAGGCCAAGGACAACCTGGCCCCGCCGCTGGGCGACCACTTCGCCGAGCTGCTGGCCCGCTACGACGAGCTGGCGCCGGTGCTGCCGCCGCGGGCCTTCGTCGAGCACATCGGCAACCAGCTGCGCACCGGCGTGCGCACCCTGCGCTGCTACGCCACCGCGACCATGGTCCAGCTGTTCGGGCAGGGCGATGTGTCCTGCTGTCCCTACGCCTGGCTCAAGCCGATGGGCAACGTGACCGCCGAGCCGCAGCTGATCCACGAGCAGTTCGGCAAGCACCAGCACTACGAGATGTTCATGCAGCCGCGGCCGCGGTTCCCCTACTGCCGCAGCTGCACCGGGCCGATCGACGTGGTCAACCTGTACCTGCTGGACCACATCTCCGATGAGGAGATCACCCGCTGCGCGCCGTACGCGGGTCCCAGGGCCCTCGCCCGGCTGCGGGAGCTGAAGTCGACGTTCGCACCAGTGTTCGGGAGCGCGTGATGATCTCGGTGGACGGACTGGGCCCCACTGACTACGAGCGGGCGGACGCGGCCAGGCTGACCCGGTTGCCCCAGCACGACCTGCTGGTCATGGCCGGCGCCCGCTTCGGCGACCTCGCGCCCTGGCGCCACCCGGAGTACCTGCGCGCGGTCGCCGGACTGCCGGAGGAGCAGGCGCTGGCCGCGCTGTTCGTGCTGGGACGGCAGGTGCCGGAGGGGTCGCTGCCCGCGCCGCTGCTGGCGCTGCTGAGCCACGCCAAGATCGTCTCCGTCGGGTCGGGCCTGCTCTCGGCCGACTACGCGCTGGTCCGGCTGGAGGGCCTGACGCTGCTGGCGGCCTGGCGCGCGGCCGGCCGGGAGGTCGGCTCGTACGCGCCGTGGGTGGGCACCGACACCAGCACGCTCTGCCGCCTGGTGGCCGCCCGGCGCACCGCCCGGACCGCGCTGGACCTGGGCTGCGGCACCGGCGCGCTGGCCATGACCGCGGCCCGCAACGGCGCGCGGGCGCTCGCGGTGGACATCAACCCGGAGTGCCTGGCCGCGACCACCTTCAACGCCGCCCTCAACGGCCTGGCCGACCGGGTGGCCGTGCGGCAGGCCGACATGGCGGCCCTGGACCTGGGCGAGCGGTTCGACCTGGTGATCTCCAACCCGCCGTTCCTGCCGTTGCGCCGGGGCGCGCTGGGCTGGCTGGCCGGGGAGGGCGGCCCGGACGGGCTGGACTTCGTGTGGGCCATCGTGCGCCAGCTGCCGGAGCTGCTGACCGAGCGGGGTGAGGCGCTGGTGCAGTTCGCCTCCTTCGGCGACCAGCGCGGCCCGTTCTGCGCGGCGCAACTGGCCGATGAGCTGCCCGGACTCGGCCTGTCCGCGCGGATGCTGCTCAAGCCGCCGACGCCGCCGCGCTGGCCCGCCTTCGCCGAACGCGACGAGCAGGGCAACCTGGCCGGGGACCTCGGCCGCGAGTACCGCGCGTACGTGCAGAGCATCGGAGCCACCCACTACCACCCCTGCGTGCTCTCCCTGCGGCCCGGCGACGGCGGCCTGACGATAGGCCGCTACAGCTGAGTTCCAGGCCGTCCTGCCCCCGGCGTGTTGGCCGTTGTCGTACGGCGTGTTGGCCGTTGTCGTACAGGGTGTTGGCCGAATGACGTACCAGTTCGGCCAACACTGTGTACGACAACGGCCAACACGCGTGCGGGTTACGGGCGGGGCTTTTCGCGGGGTGTTTGGCCCAGGAGCCAGCCGGGTCCCAGGTCGGCTGACTCCTGGCGGGCGATCTCGGCGACCACGGCCTCCGCGTCGCGGTGCGCGGTGTCGATGAGGCGGGCCCCGGGCACCTCGGGCACGTCCTCGTCCAGGTGGGTCAGCGCGAGCCGCCCGTCGACCAGGTGCGGGGCGGCCTGGTCCTGCCGGATCCGGTCGGCGAGCACCTCCGGTCCGGCGCGCAGCCCGTACACCACGGGTGTGGTGCCCAGCGACCACAGCGCGGCCATCACCGGCTCATAGGTGCGCCCGCCGGCCAGGATCACCCCGTGCACCACGATCACCCGCGCGCCCCACTCCGCATAGGCGGGGATGCGCGCGGCCAGCTCGGCCGCCATCAGCCGGTGCAGGGGTTCGCCGGACTCCCACGGGTGCACGAACGGATCGCAGTCCAGCACCGCCACCGGCACCAGGAAGCAGGCGGCCAGCCGCTGGGCCACCTGGGTCTTGCCGGCGCCGGGGGCGCCGGTGATCACGAGCACGCGCATCCGGCTACCGGGTGTCCTCGACCGTGCCGACCAGCCGGAACCCCAGGTGTGGCACCTTGAGGATCTTCGCGCCGGAGTCGATGTCGGCCAGCTTCCGCCGCAGCACCGAGACCACCGCGTTCACGTCCTCGTCGCCCGCGGCCCCGGCCAGCTCCGTGCGGGAGACGATCTGCCCGGGCTTGTTCGCCAGCGCCCGCAGCAGCCCGGCCTCGGCCGCGGTCACCGGCGTCTGCCGGGACGGGGAGCGCAGCAGACCGGGCGCCAGGGTCAGCCGCTGCGCGGGCTCCGGCGGGGCCACCGACTTGAGGTAGCCCAGTGCCGCCACTACCCGGGGCCGCCGCAACGGCGTGGCCAGCGCGAACGCGTAGCCCTCGGTGAGCGCGCCGAGCACGCCGGTGGCCGAGACGGAGTCCAGCACCGCGATCGGGTAGCCGCCGCGCCGCCGCACCTCGGCCGGGGAGGGCTCGACCGCCTCGCCCCCGGTGCGGTGCAGGGCGCACAGCATGACGTCGTCGGCCACCTCGTGATCGTCGTGGTGCACCGCGAGGCCCAGCTCGGCACACGCGTCGGTGACCACGGCGAGGTCCGCCGCGGCCAGTGTTCCGGCCAACACGTACATCTGGTTCCCTCCTGCTCAGCTCCACACCCGTTCGGCGGCCGCGCCCGGCCCGCCCAGTGCCCGGCCGTACCGCGCCACCCGCCGCCGGATGCCCGCGCGCACCTGGATGCGGTAGGCCTTCAGCGCCTCCTGTTTGGCCTGCCCGGCGATGGCGTCCATCGGCAGCAGTCGCGACTGGAGCCGGTCCAGCCCGGCCGCGCGCAACCGTGGGGCCAGTGCCGCGCTCAGCTCGCCCGCCGAGGTGAACAGCGAGTACGGCTGGTCTTCGTAGAAGTGGAGGCGACTGTTACGCAACGCTCCCCTGGCGGCCAGGGCCAGCACGGCCTCTCGGCAGGCCAGGTGGTCGACGTGCCCGCCGACCGCCAGCGGCAGGTACACCTCGGCGCACCCGGCGAGCTCCTTGGCCAACCTGGCGGTCAGCGCCGCGAACAGCTCCGGCTCCCCGGTGTGCCCGGCCACCGGGTCCGGCGCCAGGAAGCCCGCCGCGCGTTCAGGCCGGTCGGCGGCGTCGAGGAAGCCCAGCAGTTCGGGCTCGGCGGCCAGCACCCGGCAGGCCACCAGCTCCTCGGCCACCAGCAGCCGGGTGGTCAGCTCGGGGCGGGCCGCGTAGTAGGGGCGGCTGGTCCAGGTCTCCACGCTGAACACGTCGAGCACCCGGCCGCCGCGCGCGGCCAGCAGGCCGCCGAGGGCGAGCACGGCGTCATCCGGGTGCGGGGAGACCACCACGGGAGCCTCGCCCGCGCGGGGCCGGGGTGGCGGGGCCAGCACGAGCAGCCCGGCGCGGTGGCCGTGCCGCAGCAGGTCCTGTTCCGCCGAGGAGAACTCGCGGAGTGCCCGGCTGCCGTCGCAGCGGGCCAGTAGGTCCGGATCGGCTACGGGTGGTTCGACCGGACGGCCCAGGAAAGACATTCCGGTGGCGGTGACCTCCGTATGGGGCAGCGCGATGGGCCGCCACGCATCCGGTAATTCGGTCATTCGCTCAGCGTAGCTGCCGCAGCCGGACCCAACGACCCGCAAAGCAAATGTAATGCGATCGGCCCAAGGTGCCCCGATTTACCCAGCGACATTTCGCGACGGTAGTCGAGCCACCGGTTGTGCGCTACATTGGCGAGAATGCCGAGCCGTGCCAATTGCGGGCGAGGAGCGTGCGTGAAGACCCGGGTGTCACTTGTCCAGCAAGGTGTCTGGACAAATTCACATGCCTCGATGCCGTTGGCAATGGGATACCTCAAGGCCTGCGCGGACGCGGATGCGCGCATTAACGCGCGAATGGACGTCACCATTCACAACTATGCCGGTGACGTGGGCTCGAACCGGATGGCCAGAGAACTTTTCCAGGACGGTTTCCCGGACATCCTGTGCTTTTCGGTGCTCGGCTGGAACCACCGCGCGTTCGGCGCGCTGGCCGAGACGTTCAAACAGCTCAACCCCCGGGGCTGGGTCATCTTCGGCGGAAACCACGTCGCGCACCAGGCCGAGCGGGTGTTCCGGCTGTTCCCCCAGGTCGACGTCGTGGTCAACGGCGAGGGCGAGCCGGTGTTCCCCGAGCTGCTGCACGCCTACCTCGACGGCGGCACCCCTCAGGAACTGCACGGCGTGCGCGGCATCTCCTTCCGGGAAACCGGCGGCGCGCTGGTCACCACCGAGGAGCGGCCGCGCATCGAGGACCTGGACTCGCTGCCCTCGCCGATCCTCTCCGGCGCCATCCCGCTGACCGGCGCCCGCGGCGAGTTCCCCTACGGCTACGCGCTGCTGGAGACCAACCGCGGCTGTCCGTACAAGTGCTCCTTCTGCTACTGGGGCGGCGCGACCGGGCAGAAGATGCGCTCCTTCTCCCGGGAACGGCTGCGGGCCGAGCTGGAGCTGCTGGGCAGGCACCGCGCGCCCGCGCTCGTGCTGTGCGACTCCAACTTCGGCATGCTGCCCGCCGACGAGGACTTCCTGGACGACCTGCTGGCGGTGCGCGCCCGCTACGGCTACCCGCGGAGCCTGGAGACCTCCTGGGCCAAGAACAAGTCGGCCGGGTTCTTCCGCATCATGGCCAAGCTGCGCGAGGCCGGGATGCAGAACTCGTTCATCCTGGCGCTGCAGACCATGGACGAGGCCACCCTGTCCCGGATGCGGCGGCGCAACATGCGGCTCAACGAGTGGGAGGACCTGGTCGGCTGGCTCACCGAACGGGAGATGAACGTCTACCTGGAGCTGATCTGGGGCGCGCCCGGCGAGACCGTGCAGACCTTCCTGGCGGGGTACGACCGGGCCGCGCGGCACACCCCGTTCGTCGCGGTGCACCAGCTGATGGTGCTGCCCAACACCGGCTACCACGACAAGCGGGAGCAGTACGGGCTGGTGACCGTGCGCGGCGAGCAGGACGACTTCGAGTACGTGCTGGCCCACGACACCATGACCATGGCCGACAACGAGCGGATGGGCCGGTTCCTGTGCTGGAACCGGGTGCTGGCCAGGGGCAGGCTGCTGCACGGCGTGTGGACCGCGCTGCGCGAGCTGGCCGGCATCCCGCAGTCCCAGGTGGTGCTGGGCTTCGCCGACTGGGTGCAGACCGCGCAGGACCAGGAGGTGGCCCGGCTGCGCGAGGCCGCGGCCGGCGCCCGAGGTGACCTGGTGGACGCGGCAGTGTGGCCGCTGCTGACCCAGGAGGTGCTGCGCGCTTGGTGGCAGGCGGCGGTGCGCCCGCTGCTGCCGGCCCATGCACTGTCCACAGTGGAGGAAGTGTTCCGGTTCGACCTGCTGTGCCAGCCGATCCGCTGCGGGCCCGAGGGCGACCCGGCCGAGGACCTGCCGGTGGTGCGCCGGTACGGCCGGGACTGGTTCCTGCGGGCCGGGCAGTCCTTCGGCTGGGACGTGCCCGCGCTGGTGGCCGCGCTGCGCAGGGGTGAGCGCGGCGAGCCCGAGCCGTGCACCACCGACTTCTACTACCCCACCGGCTTCGGCGCCGACCCCCAGCACTTCTACCGGATGGACGCCTACCGGGGGTTGACCGAAGGGCAGCTGGCGCAACGGTTCCACGCGGTCACGGGGTGACCAGCCACCGCATCGAGGAGGACACGAATGGATCAGGCCGAACTCATCAGGGAGCTGCACGAGCTGGCCGCGCAGATGACGCGCACCCCGCTGCCCCCGGTGACCGATCAGGAGCTGGCCGAGGTGAGCCTGGTGGAGCGCTACGGGTTCAGCTCGCTGGACGCCCTGGAGTACCTGCTGGTGCTGGAGGAACGCTTCGACGTGGTCTTCGAGGACGAGGAGCTCACCGAGGAGACCCTGTTCAACATCGACGGCCTGGCCGAGTACATCCTCGCGCAGAAGACCGGTGAGCCCTCCGCCGCGCCCCCGGTCCGGTGAGCGCGGCGGGGTTCGGCCCCCTCGTCCAGGGCTCCACCAACCCGGCGCTGCTGGGCACCCCGGGCGGGGTCACCGCCGGCACCGTGCCGGGCGTGGTCTCGGCCGTGCTCGGCGCGCTGCTGGATCCCCTCCCCCCGGCGCTGCTGGCCGGGCTGCCGGTGGTGCTGGCGGCCCCGGACTACGGCGCGCGGGCCACCGCGGCCTTCGTCAACCGCTGCGAGGAGGCCGAGCACGAGGGCCGCAAGCTGCGGCCGCTGGAGGCGATCTCGCCGGAACCCGCGCACCTGGTCCAGGAGTTCGCCGAGACGAGTACCTGGGACGGGCCGACCTACGTGCTGATCAACCAGCGCACCGCCACCTGCCAGGCACTGCGCTGGGCCAGGGCCGCGGTGTCCACCGGCTGGCACCGGGCCATGGCGGTCTGCGAGATCACCCACGACGCCCGGCACGGGGCCTACCTCGTGGTGGCCACCCTGGTCAGTCCCGGCGGCCGCCCGGTGCCCGAGCCGCCCGCCGAGGACACCGCACCCGGCAGCGTGCTGCTCCGCCTGCTGCGGGGACCGGTCACCGCAGATACCGCGCGCGCCACCGGGTCCGCCGTGGTGATCTCCGGACTCGGGCTGGTCACCGGGTACGGCAACGGCGTGGCGCGGTTCTGGCGCGGGCTGGTCACCGGAGAGCGCGCGCTGGTGCCGCTGACCCGGTTCGACCCGATTCGGTTGCGCAGCAAGGTGGTCGGGCAGACCACCGTGACCGCCCCACCCGGGGTGCCGCGGCGGCGGGTGCTGCTCGACCTGGCGCTGCGCGAGGCCCTGGCCGGAGCCGGGCTGTCCCTGCTGCCCGAGCGGGCGCTGCTGACCACCGTGGGCGTGGTGCCGGACCTGGCCGGGGCCGGCACGCCCGAGCACGTGCGGGAGATCGCGCTGGAACCCGGGTGGCGCGGGGACGGGGTGGTCGGGCCGAGCGGGACCGCGGCGGTGCTCGCGCACGCCTGCGCCTCGGGGACCTTCAGCCTGGCCATGGCCAGGGAGTGGCTGCGCTGCGGGCTCGCCGACGTCGCCGTGGTCACCGGGGTGTCCTCGCTCAACCGCTACGACTGCGCCGCCATGGAGGCCGTGCGCACCTCCAGCAGCAGGCCCGCCCGGCCCTACGACCTGGACCGCGCCGGGCTCACCATCGGCGAGGGCGCGGGGGTCGCGGTGCTGGAGACCGCCGAGCACGCCGCGGCCCGCGGGCACACCCCGGTCGCGGTGCTGGCCGGAATCGCCTGCCGGGTCGGCGGCGCGGGACGGCGGCGGCTGCACAGCGAGGTCGGCGCCCAGTGCGTCCGGTCCGCGCTCGCCATGGCCGGACTGGCCACCGTGGACTACGTGCACGGGCACGCGCCCGGCACCAGGCAGGGCGACGCGGCGGAGCTGCTCGCGCTGGAGACCGTCGGGGAACAGCTCGGCTGGCAAGGGGTTCCGCTCAGCTCGCACAAGGGCGCCGCCGGGCACCTGCTGCACGCCTCGGCGTTCCCGGCGCTGGCCGCCGCGGTGCGCGCGATCGGCGAGGGCACCGTGCCCGGCACCCCTGGCCTGGACCGCGCGCTGGCCGCGCAGCGGGTGCGGGTGCTCCAGCGGTCCGAACGGCGGCCGGTGCGCTCGGTGCTGGTCAGCAACTTCGGCTACGGCGGCAGCAGCGCGGCCATGGTCCTCACCGCGCCACCGGAGTCCACAGAGGACAGCCATGGCGTGGCCTGAACCGGGAAGGGAGCGAGCATGGCGGACGCGGTCCTGCTGACACCACGGGAGATCCTGACCGGGTTCTCCAGTGTCAACAACCAGAACGTGCTGATCAACGACGAGGAGTACCTGCGCCTGGACCCGGCCATGCGGCTGTTCTACGAGAAGGTCCGGGAGAACCTGGGCGTGGCCTGCATCGCCGGGCACCTGCGCCACCGCGGCTACTCGGTGACCGCGCTGAACCTGCACGGGCGCAACCCGAGCGATGAGATGATCACCGACCTCATCCGCCGGGAACGCCCGGTGTTCGTGGGCATCAGCATCATGTACGACCTGCACATCGTGGACGCCGTGCGGCTGCTGCGCTGCGTGCGCGCGGCCGACCCCTCGGTGTTCGTGGCCATCGGCGGCGCCTTCTGCACCTACAACGCCCAGCTGATCGCCGAGCTGATCCCGGAGGCGGACTGCGTGGCCTTCGGCGAGGGCGAGCTGACCGCGGCGGGACTGATGGACAGCCTGGCCGCCGGGCGGGACTGGCAGCAGGTGCCCGGTGTGTACTTCTGGCGCGACGGCCGGGTGCGGGCCAGCGGGCCGCCGAAGCTGCCGGTGCTCACCGAGGAGCCCTGGCCGGCCAGGGACATGCTGCGCCGCCACCGCGCGGCAGGCATCCGCACCCCGGTGGCCTCCACCTACACCAGCCGGGGCTGCCACGCCAAGTGCACCTTCTGTTACGTGCCAAGGGCTCCCGGGGTCTCCGGCAACGCCTGGCGGGTGCGGCCGCCGGAGGACGTGGTGGATGAGATCGAGTTCCTGCAACGGGAGTTCGGCACCCGGTTCCTGTGGTTCAACGACGACAACTTCGGCGGCGCCTTCACCGAGGGCTACCACCACGCCATCGGCTTCGCCGAGGAGCTGCTGCGCCGCGACATCCGCATCTCCTTCCACTGCGAGTTCCGGGTGGACACCGGCCTGATCGACCGCGAGGCGCTGCGCACCCTGCGCCGCGCCGGGATGACCTCGGCCTTGCTGGGCCTGGAAACCGGCGCGCCCGGCATGATGAAACGCTTCCGCAAGGGCACCACGGTGGACTACAACTTCGACGCCGCCCGCATGTTCAAACAGGAGAAGATCGAGCTGGAACCCGGCTGGATCATGATCGAACCGGGCACCACGGTGGACGAGCTGTGGCAGAACCTGGAGTTCATCATCGCCGCCGACATCGCGGTCAGCGAGAACCCGTTCTCCTTCTTCAGCAGGGCGATCGCCTTGCGCGGCACCGAGATGTACGACAAGGTGGCCGACCCGCTGCCGCCGGAGCTGACCGGCGTCTCCGGGGTGGCCAGGGAGGTGCTGCGCCAGGCGCGCCGGGAGTACCGGCTGGCCGACCCGCGCCTTGAGGAGCTGTGGACGGTGTGGAGCGAGGTCAGCGCCGAGGTCAGCGACCGCAAGGAACGCCTGCCGTTCCTGGCCCAGCGCATCGTGGACGCCACCAGGCAGCGCCGCGCGCAGGGCGAGGAGGGGCTGCGCCCGCTGCTCGGGCTGCTGCGCCGGTGGGTGGCGGAGCTGCCGCAGCTGATGCTGGCCTTCCTCAACACCGGGCTGCTGCTGGCCGAGGACGGGCAGGACGAGCTGGCCAAGCGGGCCGACGCGCAGCTGCGGGAACTGGTGGCCGTCTACGACCGGCGTCACCTCGGCCTGCCCTTCCCCGAGTTCGTCGCCGACACCGAACGCCGTTGCGGCACGCGCGCGCTGACCGGCTGACCCGGCCCTGACATCCAAGGAGCGAGCATGTCCGACGTGGTCCTGCTGACCCCACGGGAGATCTCCACCGGCGCGGCCAGCCTGAACAACCAGAACGTGCTGATCAACGACGAGGAGTACCTGCGCCTGGACCCGGCCATGCGGCTGTTCTACAAGCGGGTGCGGGAAAACCTGGGCGTGGCCTGCATCGCCGGGCACCTGCGCCACCGCGGCTACTCGGTCACCGCGCTGAACCTGCACGGCCGCAACCCCAGCGACGAGGCGATCACCGCGCTGGTGCGCCAGGAACGCCCGGTGTTCGTGGGCATCAGCATCATGTACGACCTGCACATCATCGACGCGGTCCGCCTGCTGCGCTGCGTGCGCGCGGCCGACCCCTCGGTGTTCGTGGCCATCGGCGGGGCGTTCTGCACCTACAACGCCAAGCTCATCGCCGAACGGGTGCCGGAGGCCGACTGCGTGGCCTACGGCGAGGGCGAGCTGACCGCGGAAGGCTTGATGGACTGCCTGGCCGCCGGGCGGGACTGGCGGCAGGTGCCCGGTCTGTACTTCTGGCGCGACGGCCGGGTCAGCACCAGCGGCCCGCCGAAGCTGCCCGACCTGGCCGCGGAGCCCTGGCCGGCCCGGGACCTGCTGCTGCACCACCGGGCCACCGGCATCCCCACCCCGCGCGCCTCCACCTACACCAGCCGGGGCTGCCACGCCAAGTGCACGTTCTGCTACGCGCCAAGGCAACCCGGGGTGGAGGGCGGTCCGTGGCGGGTGCGGCCGATCGTGGACGCGGTGGATGAGATCGAGTTCCTGCAACGGGAGTTCGGCACCCGGTTCGTCTGGTTCAACGACGACAACTTCGGCGGCGCGTTCGCCGAGGGCTACCAGCACGCGGTGGGTTTCGCCGAGGAAGTGTTGCGGCGCAACCTGAAGGTGAGCTTCCACTGCGAGTTCCGCGTCGACACCGGGCTGATCGACCGCGAGGCCCTGCGCACCCTGCGCCGGGCGGGCATGGAGCTGGCGCTGCTGGGCATGGAGACCGGCTCGCCGGGCATGATGAAGCGCTTCCGCAAGGGCACCACGGTGGACTACAACTTCGACGCCGCCCGCATGTTCAAGCAGGAGCGGATCGAGCTGGAACCCGGCTGGATCATGATCGAACCGGGCACCACGGTGGACGAGCTGTGGCAGAACCTGGAGTTCATCGTGGCAGCCAGGGTGCACGAGTGCGAGAACCCGTTCTTCCTGATCAACCGGGCGATCGCGTTGCGCGGCACCGAGATCTACGACAAGGTCACCACCTACGGCGAACCGGACATCCCCGGGGTGGACGGGGTGGCCTGGGAGGTGCTGCGGCAGGCGCGCCGGGAGTACCGGGTGGCCGACGAACGGGTGGAGGACCTGTGGTCGGCGTGGAGCGCGGTCAGCTCGGACATCAACGACCGCAAGGAGAACGAGGTCCCCTTCCTGGCCCAGCGCATCGCCGACACGGTCCGGGCCCGGCGCGGCGGCGCGGGCCCGGACGTGCGGCCGCTGCTGAGCCGGTTGCGCCGCTGGGACCAGAGCCTGGACCGGTTGCTGGTGGCCTTCCTCAACACCGGGTTGCTGCTGGCCGACCTGGGCGGCCCTGACCTGGCTGCGCGGCTGGAGACCGCGCTGCGCGGGCTGGTCGAGGGGTACGACCGCTGCCACCTCGGCGCGGCCTTCCCCGACTTCGCCGTCCAGATCGAGCAGGCCTGCCAGTCCCCCGCCCCGGCCACCAGCCGATGATCCGGGTCGCGGTCATCGGCTGCGGCCGGGTCTGCCAGCGCTACCACCTGCCGTTCCTGGACTCCCGGCCGGACCTGGAGCTGGTCGGCGCCTGCGACCGGGACCCCGGACGCACCGCGGGGCTGTTCCCGGCGGACTCCGGGGTGTGGGTCGGCGACTCGGTCCAGGAGCTGCTGGGCCGCACCCGGCCGGACGTGCTCACCGTGTGCACGCCCAACGAGGACCACGTGCCGCCGGCGCTGGCCGCGCTGGCCGCCGGGGTGGCGGTGCTGTGCGAGAAACCCCTGGCGGCCAGGATCGACCAGGCCCGGCTGCTGGCCGCACGGGTCAACGGGGACCCGCTGTTCGGGGTCAACCTGCCCTACCGCTTCCACGAGCTGCTGCCCGCCTTCACCTCGGCGGTGCGGGACAGCGTGGTCACCGGGATCGAGTTCACCATGAGCACGCCCGGCGACCGCCTGTGGCGGGCCTGCACGCCGTGGCACCGGGACCGGCGGCTGGCCGGCGGTGGCGTGCTGCTGGACCTGGGCACGCACGCCCTGGACGTGCTGGTCACCGTGTTCGGGCCGCCGGAGGTCGAGGAGTGCTCGCTGACCGGTGGGGCGGTGGAGGACCAGGCCGAGCTGCGGCTGACCTTCGACGGGGTGCCCGCGGTGCTGCGGCTGGACCGGGCGGCGCGCACGGTGGCGATGACGCTGACCGCGCACACCCCGGCAGGCGCGCACGTGCTGGACTTCCGGCGGGGTGAGCTGCGGCTGGCCGGCGGCACGGTCCGGGCGAGCGGGCAACGACCCGAGCTGGCCGCGTTGACGGGCTTCTTCGACACCGTCACCGGATCCGGCCCCGGCGCGGTGGTCACCGCCGGAGAGGCGTTGGCACTACAGGAGATCGTGACCTCCGCCTACCGGCTCGCCGGAGTGTGATCAGGCCAGGAACGCCGAGACCACCGTGCCGAAGTACACCGGCCGGCGCTGGTGCACATGGTGCCCGGCCGAGGCGGACATCAGCCGGGCGTCCGGGATCGCGGCGGCGACCCTGGCCAGCAGGGCGGGCGGCACCGGGCTGTCCAGGCCGCCGCTGACCACCAGGGTGCGCGCGGTGATCGTGGCCAGCCGCCGCCACCAGTCCGGGTCCGGCTCGCGGAGCTCCTCGATGAAGGCGCGCACCGCCCTGGGGTCCACCCGGCCGCGCCGATCCCGCAGGAACGCGGTCAGCGGCTGGACCCGGGCGCGGATCGCGGCGGCGTCCCGCTCATCCCTCGGTGGCGGCGGCGGATCTTCCAGGACGAGGCGGCGCACGCGGTGCGGCTGCCGCTGGGCGAGCAGCGTGGCCACGTGCCCGCCGAGGGAGTGGCCCACCACGTCCACCCGGTCCAGCCCGTGCCGGTCCAGCAACGCGACCAGGTCCTGGCACACCAGCGCGGCGGTGTACTCGGCCGCGGTGCCGCCGTGTCCGCGCAGGTCCGGGGTGAGCACCTGGCGGCCCGGCGCGGCCAGCCGGGTGCTCAGCTGACGCCAGCTCGCGCTGGTGTCACCGAGGGCGTGCAGCAGCAGGACGGGGTGCACGGCCTACACCGGCTGGTCCCGCAGGACCTTGCCGGTCTCGGTGGTGACCAGCGCGGCCACCGCGGTGATGCGGTGCGGCAGCAGGGCCGGTTCCAGGCGCTCCCGGCAGAACGCGGCCAGCGCGGTCAGGTCGACGGTGGCCGGGGTGACCAGCGCGGTGATCCGCTGGCCCAGCAGTGGATCGTCCATTCCGGACACCAGGCAGGCCGACACGGCGGGGAAAGCCAGCAGCACCGCCTCGATCTCCTCCGGGCTGACCTTGATCCCGGCCACGTTGAGACAGGTGGACACCCGACCGGCCAGCACCAGTTCCCCACCGGACCACCTGGCCAGGTCACCGGTGGCGAAGTGCCCGGTCAGCGGCGGGCTGTCGTGGGCGTAGCCGGACATCAGGCTGGGCGAGCGCACCGTGACCAGGCCCGCGCCGGTGAGCCCGCCCGCGGTCAGCGCGTCCACCGGCGGCGCGGCCAGCAGCACCTCCACTCCGGGCAGTGGCGGGCCGACCGAGCCGTCGGCCGCGCGGGGGCCGGGCGGGCGCACGCAGATCGGGCCGGTCTCGGTGGTGCCGTACACCTGGCCCAGCCGCGCGCCGAGCCTGCCGGTCACCAGGTCGGCGGTGCGGGCGTCCAGTGGCATGCCCGCGGTGAGGAAGTCGGTGCCCGCCGCGGTGGTCGCCGCGCTCGCCAGCACCCGCAGCATCGGTGGCACCCCCGGGAACAGGGTGATGCCGCGGGCGGCCAGCTCGCGCAGCAGGACCCGGGGCCGCTCGGCGGAGAGGTGGTGCACGCACACCCCGGCCAGCGGTGCGGCCAGCGCGCACAGGCCGAACCCGTAGGCGTGGTGCAGCGGCACCGAGCAGCCGAGCACCTGGCCTTCGCCCAGCTCCAGGGTGTCCCGGTAGGCGGCGGCCTCGGCGAGCAGGGCCGCGGCCGTGCGCAGCGCGGCCCGTGGGCGGCCGGTGGTGCCGGAGGTGATCTGCGCAGTGGCCGCCTGCCGTGGCCCCTCCCCGGAGCGGGCGGTGTTCAGGCTCAGCACCCTGTCGCCGACGTGCGCGATGACCGGGCCGAGCCCGAAGCCGGTACCGGGCGCCACCACCAGGTGGGTCAGCGGCAGCAGCGCCTCGGCGCGTTCCAGTCCCCACGCGGTGAGACGACGCGGCAGCGGCACGGCGACCGCGCCGGTGCCGATCGCGGCGAACAGGTCGCTGAGGAACTCCGCCGGTGGCCAGGCCTGGATGCCCACCACCGCGCCCCCGCCGATGCCCACACCCTGGTAGCGACGCATCTTTTCCACCAGCAGCGCCAGGAACTCCGTGCCGCTGAGGCTGTGCTCCCCGGTCACCAGCAGCGGCCGCTCGCCCAGCCGGGCGGCCTGGGCCCGGAGGGTGTCCAGGAGCTCGGCGCGGCCGCTCACCTGGCCCCGGCCAGTGCCCGGCCGAGGGCGGTGAGCACCTTGTCGAGCACGTCCTTGGTGTGCGCGGTGCTGAGGAACCAGGGTTCCATGGGATTGGGGTGGAAGTAGACGCCCTCCTTCTGCGCGGCGATCTGCCAGCGCCGATGGCCGTCGAAGTCGATCGCGGCGGCCAGTTCCCGCAGCCCCGCCTCCGCCGCCACCGGTTCTCGTAGCAGCGCCACCGACACCAGCGAGCCGACCCGGCCGACGCGGACCAGGCGGCCCTCGGCGGCGGCCAGCGCGCGGACGCCTTCCTCGGCGTGCGCGCCCAGCTGTTCCAGCTCGGCGTAGACCCCGGGGGTGCGGCGGATCTTGCCCAGCTGCGCGACGACCGCGCGGATCGCGGCGTGGTTGCCCGCGAACACCCCGGCGTGGTGGGCCTGGTTGGCCGCCAGCAGCCGCATCGCCGCCCGCCTGCCGCCGAAGGCCGAGACCGGGAACCCGCCGCCGAGCACCTTGGACAGCACAGTCAGGTCGGGCTCCACGCCGTAGCGTTCCTGCGCGCCACCCCTGGCCACCCGGAAGCCGGTGATCACCTCGTCGAAGACCAGCAGCGCGCCGGAGTCGCGGGTCAGCTCCCGCAGCAGGGCCAGGAAACCGGGTGCGGGCGGGATGACGTTGGCGTTGACCAGCACCGGTTCCAGCACCACCGCGGCGATGTCCTGACCGGCGCGGGCGAAGAGCTCCCGCGCGGCCCGGTGGTCGTTCCAGGGCAGCTGCGCGGTGTGCGCCAACGCCTCCGGGATCATGCCGGGGGCGCCCGGCCGCACCTGCTCCGGCGAGCCCTCCCGCAGGTGCCCCACGGCCTTGCCCGCGCGCAGCACGGTCTCGCTCCAGCCGTGGTAGTGGCCCTCGAAGGTCACCACCAGGGACCGGCCGGTGCTCACCCTGGCCAGGCGCAGCGCGGAGGTGACCGCCTCGGTGCCGGAGTTGGCGAAGCGCACCTGCTCGATGCCCGGCACCAGCTCGGCGATCAGCGCACCGGCCTCGGCGTCCAGCTCGTGCGGCAGGCCGGTGAGGTGGCCCAGGGCGAACTGCTCGCCGACCTCGGCCAGCACCTCGGTGTCGGCATAGCCGAACAGGTGCGAGCCGTAGCCCATGTTGAGGTCGATGATCTCGTTGTCCTCAACGTCCCAGACCCGGCAGTCCTTGGCCCGGCGCACCACCAGGGGCTGGGGGATGGCATCGATCCGCATGCCGCTGCTGACCCCGCCCGCGATGACGGTCCTGATCTTGTCCAGGGCGCCGGCATTGCTCTGCCGGTTGACCGATGAGGTGGACACTGCCGTCCTCCGTATTCGTGAGACACCCGCAGGGTAATCAAGTAGAGCAAGTCCACCAGTTCGTGACAATCGGCTGAGGGGTGTCTTCACGGGAAGCGACAGAAAGACACCACTGTGCGCAGCCGAGCCCCGGCCGACCCGGACCTGACTAGGCCGAACCGGCGAATTCCCAGGCTCCGCGAATGCACTTAATCAGAGACGTCATGATCCACACCGCGCGTCGGCGGGATTGACTCGATCAACAGCTGGGTCTAGCGTCGGAATTGGGAGTCAGCGCATTTCGGAAACTCACAAGAACGGATGGACCTGGCCATGCCATTGCCTGCCGTCGCCCCGTTCCTGATCGGGCTGGTCACCGCCCCACTGGCGGCCAAGGTGGCGAAACCCCTGGTTCGCGGCGTGATCCGCGCCTCGGTGGGATTGGCCTTGGAGGTGCGGAAAGCCGCGACGAAAGCGGCCGAGGGGATCTCCGACCTCACCGCCGAGGCCACCGCCGACCTGACCGAGCCCGAACCGGTCAAGCCGAAGCCCAGGAAACAGTCGCCAAGCACGATCACATCACCCAATTGACACCATTGGGTGCGGATCCAGTCATAGGCTTGACGCGCTAGGAAAACCGGTGGCTGTTGTTCATGGAAACCACGGCGGCACAACCACTGTCAGTCGTTCCCGGGCGTCAGCGCTGGGAGATCGACGTGTTGCGGGGCCGGCCACGGCTCACTGAGTACGTGGCGAGGAGCCTGGACACGTCTGCCGGAATTCAGGTGATTCGCGCCAGTCCGGTGACCGGCCGGATCCTGCTCCGCCACGATCCCGGAGTGGCCGCCGAGACGGTCGGCCAGCGGGTGCGCGTGGTGGTCGCGCGCGCGGTCCAACTGCTGCGCGCCCCCGCACGGACCGCCCCCGCGGCGCCGGTGCGCACCCGCAGGCGCGGACGGCTGGCCCGCGCGCTGGCCATCGCCTGCGGCGCGGCCGTGCTCGGCCTGGTGCTGCGGCCCTCGCCGGTGGTGGGCCTCGGCCTGGTGCTGCTGGCCACCGCGGTGATCATCCGGCGCGCCTGGGTGCGGGCCAGGCGGATCCGCGGGGCCTCCGCCGGGGTGCGCCGCCCGCTGCTGCGCATCGTCGGCCGGCACCGCGGCCGGTTCTACCTGGCCACGGTGGTCTCCGCGCTGGGCCAGGTGATGGATCTGACGCTGGCGGTGTTCATCGGCTGGGTCGCGGTGGTGCTCATCCGCGGCCAGAGCACCCTGCTGGTGCGCATCGGGCTGGTCACCGCCACCGCGCAGCTGTGGCTGCTGGCCGGGCTGGCCGCGCTGGTGTGCGTCGCGGTGGCGGTGCTCTCCTTCAGCTCGGGTCTGCTGTGGCGCAACCTGGCCCACCGGGTGCGCCACGACTGGCGCACCGAGCTGCACCCGCACGTGCAACGCCTCTCCGCCCAGCACGTCACCAAGGAGCGCGGCAGCCGGATCGCGAAGGTGCTCACCGAGGACATCGAGGCGCTGGGCCGCTTCCTGGCCACCTCCGCGCACGAGATGACCCAGCTGGTGACCAGCTTCCTGATCACCCTGCCCGCCTTCCTGGTCTTCGCCCCCGGCGTCGCCTGGATCGCCTTCCTGCCGGTGCCGGTCATCGCCGGGCTGTCCCTGCACTACCAGGAGGACGTGGCCCCGAACTTCGTCACCGCGCGGGAACGCTCGGCGCGGCTGAACAGCCAGGTGGTCAACGCGATCGAGGCCGACGCGACGGTGAAGAGCTTCTGCGCCGAGGACTACGAGATCCGCCGGATCGCCGCGCTCAGCGAGGAGTGCCGTCAGGGTGAGGAACACTCGGACCGGGAGGTCGGCGCCTACGCCGAGACCGTGCGCGGCTGCGCCACCGTGTCCCTGGCCGGCATCCTGCTGCTGGGCGGACGGGCGGTGCTGGCCGGGCCGTTGCGCTTCGAGGTCTTCAGCACCCTGATCAGCCTGCCGCTGCAGGTGCTGTGGAAGCTGCGGACGCTGGGCGACTCGGTGGACCGCTACCAGCGCTCGGTGGTCGCACTGGACAACATCCTGCGCCTGCGCGCCCTGCCCACCGAGCCCAACGGCAGCGGCCGCCCCCTGCCGGTCGCCGAGGTCCGGGGCGAGATCCTGTTGCGGGACATCACCTTCGCCTACCCCGGCCGTCCCCCGGTGCTGGAGAAGCTGTCGCTGCGGGTGGCTCCGCACCGGGTCACCGCAATCGTCGGCACCACGGGTTCGGGCAAGACCACCATCGCCAAGCTCCTGCTCCGCTTCCAGCAGCCGGACGCGGGCACGATCCTGTTGGACGGCAAGGACATCAGCACCCTCCGCCTGCGTGACCTCCGCCAGGCCATCGGTTTCGTCGCCCAGGACGCCTTCCTCTTCGACGGCACCATCACCGACAACATCGCCTACGGCACCTTCACCGCCCCGCCCGCCGCCGTCCGCCACGCCGCCGAGCAGGCCGAGGCCGCCCCGTTCATCCACGCCCTGCCCGAGCAGTACGCCACCCCGGTCGGCGAACGCGGCGCCACCCTGTCCACCGGCCAGCGCCAACGCCTGTCCCTGGCCCGCGCGATGCTCAAGGACGCCCCGGTGCTCATCCTGGACGAGGCCACCTCCGCCGTGGACAACGAGACCGAGGCCGCCATCCAGCGCGCCCTGCGCGAGTTCGCCCGCGACCGCACCCTGCTGGTCATCGCCCACCGCCTGTCCACGATCCGGCACGCCGACCACATCCTGGTGCTGGACCGGGGCGGCGTGGTCGCCGAGCAGGGCACCCACGACGAGCTCCTGTCCCGCGACGGCCTCTACGCCGCCCTGTGGCGACTACAGGTGGGGGAAGCCGACAGCAGGCCCGTCCTTGCCCGAAAGCACCCCTCGTCAGGTACGAACGGCCACGGTTCGCACCAGTCCTGACGCCGGACCTGATCAACCCGCCCGGCCCTGCCGGACACTCCCGGTGGGATCTCTCCCCGGGAGGAGCCGCATGCCGCTGCCAGCACCCGTTCCGCGATGCCCGTGCCGCGGAAGAGCTCCATGGTCCTGGCGTTGAACCCGCGCGCCTTGGGATGGGTGGCCGTCCCGGCATGACGCTCCACGACCAGCGCCCGGCAGCCGTCAGGCCTGGTACTGGTACGCGGAATAGGTCAGGTAGCCCGCGTCGCCGCCCTGGTAGTAGGTGGCCTCGTCCACGGGCGCGATCGGCAGTGCGTTGCGCAGGCGTTCGACCAGGTCCGGGTTGGCGATGAAGGCGCGGCCGAAGCTGATCAGGTCAGCGCCCAGGCCCAGCCAGTGGTCGGCGTTGTCGCGGCCGACCTGCTTGGGGCCCAACGGATACACCGGGTTCATGATGAGGGTGCCCGGCCAGGCGCGGCGCAGGTCGAGCAGCACCTCCTCGTCGGTGGTGGCCTCCAGGTGGACGTAGGCCAGCTCCAGGCGCGCCAGTTCGCGCAGCAGGGCGGTGTAGAGCTCGGGGATGTCGGTTTCCTGGACGCCCCAGAAGGTCGCGCCCGGGGACAGGCGGATGCCGGTCCTGCTCGCGCCGATGGCGTCCACGGTGGCCGAGACGGCTTCGACGGCGAAGCGGATCCGGTTGGCCACCGAGCCGCCGTAGTGGTCGGTGCGCAGGTTGGCGTTGGCAGCGAGGAACTGCGAGATGAGGTAACCGTTGGCGCCATGCAGTTCCACGCCGTCGAAGCCCGCCTCGACGGCCCGGCGGGCGGCCTCGGCGTAGGAGTGGGCGTGTTCGGGCACTTCGGCGGTGTCCAGGGCGCGCGGGATCGGCGCGGGCTGGCGGCCGGTCGGGGTGAACACCTCGCCGGCGGCGGGCACGGCGGAGGGGCCGAGCGGTCGCAGGCCGGTGGTGTCCGGGTGCGAGACCCTGCCGCCGTGCATGATCTGGGCGAACAGGCGGCCGCCGTTGGTGTGCACGGCCTCGGTCACCGGCCGCCACGAGGCGACCTGCTCCTCGGTGTGCAGGCCCGGCGTGCCCGGGTTGGACTGTCCGATCAGGCTTGGCTGGACGCCCTCGGTCACGATCAGACCGGCGGTCGCGCGCTGGGCGTAGTAGCTCGCCATCGACGGGGTGGCCAGGCCGCCGCGTGCGGCCCTGGCCCTGGTCATCGGCGCCATCACCACCCGGTTGGGCAGGGTCAGGCCGCCGAGCTGGTAGCGGTCGAAAAGTGTTGGCACGTCAGGGCTCCTCTGTTCCGCGACGCCCGGTCCCGGGCGTTACGGCTACGCTAGAACCTCACATCGATGTCAGAGGCAAAGACGTGTGCCACGGGTCACAGCCGGGAGGGGCGAAGTGCGCATCGGGGAGTTGGCGGCACGAACCGGGGTCAGCATCCGGTCCCTGCGCTACTACGAGGAACAGGGCCTGCTGGTCAGCCGCCGCAGCGCGAGCGGGCAGCGGCACTACACGGACAACGAGGTCGAGCGGGTCCACTTCATCCAGCGGATGTTCGCCGCCGGGCTGTCCAGCCGCACCATCGCCGAGGTGCTGCCCTGTGTGGACTCGCCGAGCGCGGAGAGTGTCGACGCCGCGATGGCCCGCATGGAGCGGGAACGCGACCGCCTCTCCGAGCACATCGCCGAGCTCAGCCGCACCAGGGACGCGCTGGACGAGCTGATGGCCACGAACCGTTCCTACCGCGCGACTTTCCGGGCGGCGGCCAGCTGACCCCGGGTCAGAGGTCGACGGCGAGGTGGCCGGACCGGGCGCGGGAGACGCAGCAGTACATCCGGCCGGGCGGCGCGCCGATGTCGTCCCGGTGCTCAGGTTCGCCGTCGAGGAGCGGGATCTCGCAGCTGCCGCACACGCCTTCGCGGCAACCGGACGGCACCCGGAGTCCGGCGTGGTTCAACGCGTCCAGCAGCGACTCGTCCGCGCCCACCACGATGGTCTGTCCTGATTGGACACAGCGAACCTCGAACGGCTGGTTGGGCGGGAACTCCTTGACCTGCGGCCGGAAACGCTCGATGTGCAGTCGCTGAGCGGGAAACGCCGCCTCGGCCGCATCGAGCATCGAGGCGGGGCCGCAGCAGTACACCAGCGCCTGGGGGCTCAGCGTGGCCGCCAGCGCGGTGAAGTCGGGCCTGCCCTGCTCCTCGGTGGCGTGCACGCGCACCCGGTCACCGTGCGCGGCGCGGAGCTCCTCGGCGAAGGGCATGGTGGACAAGGACCTGCCAACGTAGGTCAGCGTGGCCCTGGCTCCCGACTCGACCGCCGCGGCCAGCATGGGCATGATGGGGGTGATGCCGATGCCGCCGGCCAGGAACAGGTACTCCGGCGCGGGCAGCAGCGGGAAGTTGTTGCGCGGCAACGAGACCGGCAGCCGGTGGCCCGCGCGCAGGAACAGGTGCAGGTACTCCGAGCCGCCGCGGCTGAGCCGGTCGTGCCGGACGGCGACGCGGTATGTCTCGCGGTCGGCCGGGTCGCCGCACAGCGAGTACTGCCGGATCAGCCAGTTGGGCAAGGTCAGATCGACGTGCGCGCCCGGTTCCCACGGCGCCAGTGGGCCTTCGGCGCCGCGCAGCACGAGCGAGACGACGCCGTCGGCGACCGGCTCCACGCGGTCCAGAACTGTGTGCTGCATAGGGGATCTCCTCAGTACAGCTTCCGGTAACCTGCTTCGACACTGGCCGTCAGCACCGCCGGATCGAAGTCGATGCCCAGCTGCTCGACGGCGATCTCGCCCATGGACGGGATCTCGGCGGCCAGGGCCTGGCTGGCCGGATCCCACAGCCGGGACCGGATCAGCGCGCGGCCGCAGTGGAAGTAGACCTCGGCCACCTCCACGACCAGGGCCAGCTCGGCGTCCCTGCCCTCGGTGCGCATCCGGGCCAGCACGTCGGGTTCGTCGGTGGGATAGGCGTGACCGTTGACCCGCAACACCTCCCGCAGCCCCGGGATGAGGAACAGCAGTCCGATCCCGTCGTTCTCGGCGAGGTTGTGGAAGGAGTCGGCGAGCTTGTTGCCCGGCCGGTCCGGAATCGCGAGGGTGCGCTCGTCGAGCACCTTGACGAACCCCGGGTAGTCGCCGCGCGGTGAGCAGTCGGGCAGGCCGGTGGCATCCGAGGTGGCCATGGCCAGGAACGGCGAGTGGGCGATGAAGCGGTGCGCGTGCCGGTCGACGCGGTCCTTCACCTTGACCCTGGCCATCGGCTCCGGCTGTCCGAGCCTGGCCCGCACCTCCGCGAAGGAGAGCCGCCGCGGGCGAGCATCGCTGCTGGTCATTGCCCAATTATGAGCAATCGTTCAGTTGGCGCGCTACTCGCGTTTGGCCTAGTTCTGCCGGTGCGCCGAAACATCGGGCCGGACCGGCCCGGCGGCGCGATCGGCCTGCGGCTGCTCGCATTCCGCGCCGAAACATCGCCAAATCATCCGCTGTGGTCGCCTGGCGCCATGAGCACTGCACGCAAGCGCGGCCGGATGTGGCTGGTGACGGGTGGCGTCACTCCAAGACGCCAACGGCGGTCACTTCTGCGCAGGCTCGCTCGTCAGTCCACAGTGGATACTCACGGCGAAGCACTGCGAGGTGGACGCCGACGGAAAACGCAAGGACCCCAGGCAGATCCGGGTCCGGCTGGGCAGCAACAACCGCGCCAAGGGCGGCGAGTACGGGCCGGATGTCGCCCTGCTCAAGCTCGACCTGCCGTCCTGGCGCAGGCCCGTTGTGTTGCCGCACAAGGAGTTGCGGCCAGGTGACGCGGTCCACACGATCGGCTGGGGCGACCACCAGCTCCCGGAGAACCCCGGCGATCCCTGGCCGCCGCCCCCGGTCAAGCTGCGGCAGCTGGACAGCTGGGTGTTCGAACCCGACCGCTGCCTCGGCATGAGCGGTGAGCCGATGGAACCGGGCGAACTGTGCATGGCCGCCCTGCCCGGCCCCGGCAAGTGGCCGCAGACCAGCCGCGCCGGCGACTCCGGCGGCCCACTGCCGCGCCGGGCGAACGGGGCCTGGACCGTGCACGGCGTGGACTCCCGCGGCGCGCGGGACCAGCACGGGATCTACGGGTCAGCGCACGCCTCGCTCCAGTGGATCAAGGACACCATCCGCACGACCTGAGCGTCCCCAACGCGGGTCAACCAGTTCCGCGCGAACCGCAGCGGAGCTGGAGCCAGCAGGACAGCCGGTCGTCCGGGTGGCCGAGCAGGTCCACGCCGAACAGGTCGTGCACCCGCCGCAGCCGGTACTTCAGCGTGTTGGGGTGCACGGACAGCCGCCGGGCCGCCTCACCGACGTTGCCCGCCGCGTCCAGCCAGGCGGTGACCGAGTCCGCGTACTGGGTGCGGCGGGTGCGGTCGTGCTCGACCATCGCCTCGATGCCGGGGTGGCGCAGGCCGGGATGGCGGGCCAGCTCGTCGGCAAGGTGGGTGAGCAGCACGCTGGCGTGCACCTGCCCGAGCACGGCAACCGGCAGACCCGCGGGGTCGGCGGTGGTCACCCGGAGGATGTCGTCGACCTCGGTGCGCAGGGCGGGCAGGTCGGCGGCCTCGCCGGTGGTGCGGCTCAGCGCGCAGCGCACCGGCGCGTCCAGGGTGCTCTCCAGGGCCGCGACCGCCTGTTCGGCCAGCCTCCGCGCGGTGGCCGGTGGATCGCTGAACAGCAGCACGTAGACGGTGCGGTTGATGGTCGCGGTGGCCGCCTCGGCGGAGACCGCGGCCCAGTGCCGGGCCGCGGCGGCGCTCAGCGGCACCTCCAGCGGGGACTCGCGGCGGGCCGGGGCGAGACCGAGCAGGGTCAGCTGCGGCGGGTCGGGCAGCCCGAGCCGGACCCGCGCCTCACCAGCCGCGTCGTCGCCGACCAAGGCGCTGCGCAGCGCGTTCTCCCGGACCTGGCGGTCGAGCTCGGCCGCCCCGCGGTGGCGCAGCAGGTGGGTCGCGGCCAGCCGCGCGCCGTCGAGCAGCGCGGACTTCCCCGTCTCCCCCAGCGGCGACTCCCCCTCGATCGCCCAGATGGTGCCCAGCGGCCGCTCACCGGCCCGGATCGCCACCGCCACCCTGGGCAGCTCGTCCGGAGCCAGCACGGGCAGCCGCACGACTCCCTCGGCCGCCAGGACCTGCCGGTACTGGCCAACCTGCTCGGGCTGGTCGGGGACCCGGCGGTCCAGGATGCCGCGGCGGCGCAGCTCGTCGATGCGCTGCTCGGGCAGCGAGGAGTAGGCCAGCACCCGGTTGTCCAGGTCCTCGATGGACACCGAACCGCCGATGACCGCGGCCATGGCGTCGGCGAGGGCGTAGAGCTCCTCGCTGGTGCCACCCACGTTCGGCGATTCCGACATCCGCACCGCGGAAGTATAGGCAGTTCCGCCAACGACTCGGCCGTGCGCCGGAACCCAGAATGGCGGCACCCCTCGGAAACGGAATGAGGCCGCCTTGCGCAACGGTGTGTCGCTGCGGGAGCAGCTACTGCGGCGAAAACCAGTGCACGCGCTGCTGGGTGAGGCCACCGGCGGCCTGCGCCGGACCATCGGGACCTTCCAGCTGACGATGATCGGCATCGGCGCCACCATCGGCACCGGGATCTTCTTCGCGCTCAGCTCCACCGTGCCCAAGGCCGGACCGGCGGTGATCGTCTCCTTCGTGCTCGGCGCGGTCACCGCGGCGCTGACCGCGCTGTGCTACGCCGAGCTGGCCTCCGCCGTGCCGGTCGCCGGGTCCTCCTACTCCTATGCCTACGCCACCCTCGGCGAGCTGGCCGCGGTCGCGGTCGGCTGGTGCCTGCTGCTGGAGTACGCGGTCTCCGCCGGGGTCATCGCGGTCACCTGGGGCCAGTACCTCAACGACCTGACCGAGCGGCTCTTCGGCGCGCAGCTGCCCGCGGCGATCACCGCGCCACCCGGGCAGGGCGGCTACGTCAACCTGCCCGCGGTGGTCCTGGTGGGGCTGTGCTGCCTGCTGCTGGTCCGGGGCGCGCGGGAGTCGGCGGTGGTCAACACGGTGATGGTGCTGCTCAAGCTCGGCATCCTGGCGCTGTTCGTGGTCGTCGGCGCGGCCGGGTTCGACGCCGGGAATCTGCACCCGTTCGCCCCCATGGGTTTCGCGGGGGTCGGCGCGGCGGCGGCCACCGTCTTCTACTCCTTCATCGGCCTGGACGCGGTGTCCACCGCTGGTGAGGAGGTGCGCGACCCGCGCCGCACGCTGCCGCTGGCCATCCTGTGCGCGCTGCTGGTGATCACCGCGGTGTACGTGCTGGTGGCGCTGGTCGGCATCGGCGCGCAGCCGTGGACGGCCTTCGAGGGCCAGCAGGCCGGGCTGTCCGCGATCCTGGAGCGGGTCACCGGCGGCGGCTGGCCGGGGCCGGTGTTCTCCGCCGGGGTGGTGATCTCGGTGGTCAGCGTGATCCTGATCGTGCTGTACGGGCAGACCCGCATCCTGTACTCGATGGGCCGCGACGGCATCATCCCGCCGGTGTTCTGCCGGATCGCGCCGCGCACCGGCACCCCGGTGGCCGGCACCGTGCTGGTGGGCGGTTTTGTCGCGCTGATCGCCGCGGTCGTGCCGCTGGACCAGCTGGCGAACCTGACCAGCATGGGCGCGCTGGTGGCTTTCGCGGTGGTGTCCCTTGGCGTGATCATCCTGCGGCGGCGGGAGCCGGAGCTCAAACGCGGCTTCTCGGTGCCCGGCTACCCGGTGGTGCCGCTGCTGTCCATCGGCTGCTGCGGCTACCTGGTCTACCAGCTCCCGGCCGGCACCTACCTGCTCTTCGGCGGCTGGCTGCTGCTGGCGCTCGCGGTCTACCTGCTCTACAGCCGCCACCACTCGCGGCTCGGCGCTCACGGAGGAAAGGAACGCACACCATGACGCGCACACCACGGCGGGGTGTGGCGGCCGTGCTGGCCGCCGGGCTCCTGCTGGCCTCGCCCGCACCGGCGGTGGCCGCGCCACCGGAACTGGACGCGATCATCCACGGCGGCAAGGTCTTCGACGGCAGCGGCGCACCCGGCCGGATCACCGATGTGGGCCTCAAGGACGGGCGCGTGCACCGCGTCGGCGACCTCAGCCGGGTCCGGGCCAGGGCGCGCTATGACGCCACCGGCCTGTTCGTCACCCCGGGCTTCATCGACGTGCACGCGCACACCGACACCGGCGCGCCGCTGGCCTCGGCGAAGAGTTCGCTCACCCAGGGCGTGACCACCGAACTGCTCGGCCCGGACGGCGGCGGCGCGTACGAGATCTCCCAGCAGCTCAAGGAGCTGGACGCGGTCGAGAAGGGCATCAACGTCGCCCCCTACGTCGGCTTCAACTCCGTGTGGGAAGCCACGATGGGCGAGAAGGACACCCGCCCGACCGCCGCCCAGTCGGCCCAGATGCGCGCCCGGATCGAGAGCGGCATGCGCCAGGGCGGCTGGGGCGTCTCCGGCGGCCTCGGCTACCCGCCTGCCTCCTACGCGCGCACCAACGAGGTCATCGACGTGGTGCGCGGCGCGCGCGCCTGGCGGACCCTGTTCACCGACCACATCCGGGACGAGACCAACCTGGTGGTCGAGTCCACCGCCGAGGACATCGCGATCGGCAAGGCCGCCGGGCTGATGCCGGAGATCACCCACCTGAAGGTCGCCGGTCCGCGCAACTGGGGCAAGTCGGCGACCGTGCTGCGGCTGCTCCGCGAGGCGCGGGCCGCGGGCACGCACGCCGGTGGCGACGTCTACCCCTACACCGCCGCCTCCACCGCGCTGGAGTTCTACGTGCCGGGCTGGGCCAAGGACGGTGGCACCGCGGCGATGCTGGCCCGCTTCGCCGATCCCGCGCTGCGCCCGCGCATCGACACCGAGACCAGCGCGTTCGTCCGCGATGACGTCGGCACGCCGGACAAGGTGGTGCTGCCGGAGCTGGCCAACAGGTCGGTCGCCGACCTCATGGCGGAGTACGGCGGGGTGAGCATCGGCGAGGCGATCATGCGGATTCTGGCCGCGCACAACGGATCCATCCTCGCCGTGATGCACATCGGCTCCGAGCAGGACCTGGCCAACTTCATCACCGATCCGTTCGTCGCGTTCTCCTCCGACGGCGGCGTCACCGACTCCGCGCAGACCCATCCCCGGCACTACGGCAGCTACCCGCGGGTGCTCGGCCGCTACGTCCGCGACCGCGGCCTGCTGTCCTGGGAAGAGGCGATCCGCAAGATGACCGGCCTGCCCGCGACCATGGTCGGCATGGTCGACCGCGGCTACCTGGCCGAGGGCATGGCCGCGGACGTGACGGTCTTCGACCCCAAGACCATCGGCGACCGGGCCACCTTCGAGCAGCCGAAGCAGTATTCCGTTGGTGTGCGGCAGGTTTTCGTCAACGGCAAGCTCGCCCTCACCGGCGGCGAACCGACCCGCGCCGCAGCCGGACAGGCGCTGCGCCGGGCCGCCAGCATGCCCACCAGGCCGCAGAACGCGGACCGCGACCTCACCGCGAGCGCGGCGGGCCTGCTGCGACCCCTGGAAGGCCGTGGCGCCAGCGTGGTGGCGGCCTCGCTCAGCCAGCGGGCCGGGGAGCGGTCCGCCTCGGGCGCGGTGCTGGTCGCCGGTCCGTTCGGCGTGCTGCGCTCGACCCGCCTCGGCAGGCTGCAGACCGCCGACGGGTGGTTCAGCGTGACCGGAATCGGCAGGCTGGCCAACGGCACCGAGCGCGCGTTCACCCTGACCGTCGACGAGCACGACCCGCTGGCCGGACCTGGTCAACGGCGGGCCACGGTCCGGATCGACGGGACCGGGCTGAGCTACGGGAGCCTGACATGACGATCAAGACCGGGCCCAGCCTGGCCGGGGTGACCGTGCGGGAGCTGCACACCACCGAGGAGTGCGTGGCCGCTGAGCTGCTGCTCGCCGGGGTGTGGGGCACTCCCCCGCACGCGCCGCCGATCCCGGCCGACCTGCTGACCAGCCTGCTGCACAGCGGCGGCTGCGTGCTCGGGGCCTTCGCCGGGGAGGCGGTCGTGGGGCTCACCGTGGGCGTGGCCGGCGCACCCGGGTCCGACAGCCTGTACTCGATGGTCGCCGCGGTCGCCGCCACGCACGCCGGTCGCGGCATCGGGCTGGCGCTCAAGCAGACCCAACGGCTGTGGGCGCTGGAGCGCGGCGCTGCCACCATGGTGTGGACCTTCGACCCGCTGGTGCGGCGCAACGCGCACTTCAACCTCAACCGGCTCGGCGCCCGCGTCACCGACTACCGGAAGGACTTCTACCCGCCCATGAACGACCTGGTGAACCGAGCCGACCACACCGACCGGCTCGTCGTGACCTGGCACCTGGCCGACCCCGCACCCCTTGCCCCACCTGAGGATTCTGGACCGCGCGTGCTCGACCAGGACGCCCAGGGCGAGCCGCTGGTCACCGGCGCACCGGCCGATCCGGTCCTGCTGGCCTGGGTGCCACCGGACATCGAGACCATGCGCCGCGAGGATCCCGCCAAGGCCCGGCGCTGGCGGCTGGCCTCGCGCACGGTGCTGGCCCGTGGCTGGACCGCCGGGTACCGCCCGGCCGGGATCACCGCCGAGGGCTGCTACCTGCTGCGCCAGGAGCAGGCGGCATGACCGGCACCCGGATCGAGCTGCGCACCGTGCACATGCCCCTGGTCCGTCCTTTCAGGACATCGAAGGGCGTGGAGACGGAGCGGGAAGTGTTGCTGCTGCGCTGGATCGGACCGGAGGGGGAAGGCTGGAGCGAGTGCGCCGCCGGTCCCGAACCGGTCTTCTTCGCCGAGTACCTCGACGGCGCGCAGCACGTCATCGAGCACGTGCTGCTGCCGCTGCTGCCCACCGCCGAACCGGTCACCGCCGCTCGCGCGCAGCGGCTGATGCGCCGGGTGCCGGGCAACGTGCTGGCCAAGGCCGCCGTGGAGACCGCCATCCTGGACGCCGAGCTGCGCGCCAGCGGCATGCCGCTGGTGGACTACCTGGGCGGCGTGCGCGAGCGGATCGAGGTCGGCGTCTCGGTCGGCATCGCGGCTGACCTCGCCGAGCTGCTGGCCTGGGTCGAGGGCTACCTCGCCGAGGGTTACCGCCGGATCAAGCTGAAGATCGAGCCCGGCTGGGACGTCGAGCCGGTGGCCGCGGTGCGCCGGGCCTTCGGCGACGAGCTGCTGCTCCAGGTCGACGCGAACCAGGCCTACGGCAGCGCGGACACCCAGGTGCTGCTCGCGCTGGACGAGTTCGGCCTGCTGCTGCTGGAACAGCCGTTCCCGGCCGACGAGCTGGTCGCGCACGCCCGGCTGGCCGAGCGGATCGGCACCCCGATCTGCCTGGACGAGTCGATCACCGGCCTGCAGAGCGCGACCACCGCGCTGGCGCTGGGCGCGGCCGACGTGATCAACATCAAGCCGGCCAGGGTCGGCGGCTACCTGGAAGCGCGGGCCATCCACGACCTGTGCCGCACCAACAACATCCCCGTGTTCTGCGGCGGGGTCCTGGAAACCGGTATCGGCCGGGCGGCCAACCTGGCCCTGGCCGCGCTGCCCGGGTTCACCCTGCCCGCCGACATCTCGGCCACCAGCCGCTACTACACCAACGACATCACCCAGTCCTTCGAGCTGGTGGACGGCTGCCTGGAGGTCCCGGCGGGACCGGGCAGCGGCGCGGTCATCAACCACGACGCGCTCGACTCGGTCACCACCGGGGTGCGGGCGATCGACCTCAGGGAGGCACCATGAGCGGCCGGTTCCGGCACTGCGTTCTCATCCTGGCCCTCGCCGTGGCCAGCGTCCTGCCCACGCCCGCGGCCGCGGCGCCGGAGCGGGACTTCGCCAAGAAGATGGACGAGGCGCTGGCGCAGGCCTCCGCCGCCTTCGGTGACGCCGGCGTCCAGGCCGTGGCGTTGCGCAACGGCCGGGTGCTGTGGTCGGGCACCCGCGGCGCGGCGATCAACGAGCCGCGGCAGCCGGTCACCGAGGGCACCATGTTCTCCTACGCCAGTCTCAGCAAGCTGATGCTGACCACGTTCGTGCTGCACCAGGTCGAGAACCGGGTGCTGGAGCTGGACAAGCCGATCTCGGCCTACGTCGGTGACGAGGTGGCCGGCTCCCGGGTGGTCACGCTCCGGATGCTGCTCACCCACACCAGCGGCTACCCCGACCTGTACTCGGACCCGGCCACCGCGCCGCTGTTCCCGCCCAGCGCGAAGTACGACCCGAACCGGCCCTACACCTTCGAGCAGCTCAAGGCCGGTATCCGCGAACCGGTCGAGCCAGGGGCACGCTTCGCCTACTCCAACACCGGCTACATCGTGCTCGGCCACGTGCTGACCAGGACCACCGGCGGCGACCACGGACTCCGCCGCGCCTACCGGCACTTCCTCCAGCGCGCGGGCACCCGGCAGACGCCGATGACCGAGCACCTGGTCACCATGGACCGCTCCGCGCAGGCCCTGCGCCGCTTCGCGCACGGCTACAGCCGCCAGGAGGACGGCTCGCTGCAGGACTTCTTCACCGCCTACGGCGCCAAGGGCATCCCGACCGACCTGTACGGCCTGCCGTTCACCGACGGCGCGCTGGCCGGCACCGCACTGGGCGCGGGCCTGGTCCTGGACGCGGCGTTCGCCCGCGGCAACCTGCTCCGCCCGGACACCGTGCGCCGCATGACCACCCCGTCCCCGCAGTCGGAAGCGAGCCCGGACGGGCGCGGCTACGGCATGGGCACCTCCCGCACGAAGTCCGGCGGCCGCACCTGGCAGGGACACGGCGGCAGCTACGTCGGGTTCACCTCGATGGCCGGGACCGACATGGCTCGCGGGGTCACGATCGCCGTGGTGGTCAACCGGAACCAGGCGCCGCACCCGGCGGAGGCGATCTGGCGGAAGCTCACCGAAGTGGCGTGACCCGGCACCACTCCGCTAGGCTGACTGAAATTTCAGTTAATGGCCGCCGCCCAGCCTACCGTGGAGTGACCGAGTGCCGCCCAACCCGCTGTCCCGCCGAACCGTGCTGCACGGCCTCACCGGGCTGAGCGCGCTCGCCCTCACCACGGCGTGCTCAGCCCGGGACTCCCCTGCTCCGGCGACCTCTCCCGCCACCTCGCCGGAGCAGGTGGCGGCCCCTGCCCGGCGGTTCGGCGCCGAGTGGGAACCACACGCCCGGACCTTCCTGTCCTGGCCGGCCGCCACCGCGATCTGGGGCGCGGACCTGAGCGGGGTCCGGGCGGACATCGCGCGGCTGGCGCAGGCGATCTCCGGTTTCGAGCCGGTGGTGCTGCTGGCCCGGCCGGAGCAGGCCGAGGCGGCGCAGCGGGCCTGCGGCAAGGAGGTGGAGGTGGTGCCGATCCCGGTGGACGACCTGTGGGCGCGGGACACCGTGCCGGTGTTCGTCGAGGAGGGCGGCAAGGTCGCCGGGGTGGACCTCCACTTCAACGGGTGGGGCCGAAAGCAGCAGCACGACCGGGACGGCAAGGTCGCCGCCGCGGTGCTGGCCAGGTACGGGATTCCCGGTGTGGCCACGCCGCTGGTGGGCGAGGGCGGCTCGTTGGAGACCGACGGGCAGGGCACGCTGCTGGTCACCGAGAGCTCGATGGTCAACGACAACCGCAACCCCGGGATGAGCCGGGACCGGGTCGAGGCGGAGCTGAAGAAGGCGCTCGGCGTGCGCAAGGTGATCTGGTTCGCCGGGGTGCGCGGCGAGGACATCACCGACGCGCACGTGGACTCACTGGTCCGCTGCACCCCCTCCGGCACGGTGCTGCTGGACCAGGCCGCCCCGGGCACCGCACCGGACTCCTGGTCCCGGGCCGCCGCCCAGGCCAAGGAGGTGCTGCGCGCGGCGACCGACGCCGACGGCAAGCCGTTGCAGGTGGTCGAGCTGACCCAGCCGGACCCGGACCTGGTGGCCGGGTACCGGGACACCAGCGTCATCTCCTACGCCAACTTCTACGTCGCCAACGGCGCGCTGTTCCTGCCCCGCTTCGGCGACCGCCAGGCCGACGACCGGGCCCAACAGGTGTTGCGCGAGCACTTCCCCAGCCGCGAGGTGGTGCCGGTGGCGATCAACGCGATCGCCGCCGGCGGGGGTGGCATCCACTGCGCCACCCACGACCAGCCCCGCTAGCGGAGGTCGGGCGAGGTGAGCTGCGTGGCGGTGCGCGATGCCGGGCCGGTGCACAGGGCGGCGGGCAGGACCTGGTTGAGCATGGCCAGACGCGCGGCGGGCGGTGCGGTGAGGTCCATGCTCATGCCCGCGCTGATCTGGCGGTCGGCGGCCCTGGTGTGCATGCTCCAGGTGTTGAAGCCCGCGAAGTCGCCGCCGTGGCCCCACCAGTCCGGTCCGCCGCACGGACCGGCCACCGTCATCAGGCCGAGGCCGTAACCGAAGGGGCCCAGGGCATTGGGCCGGGCGGTGGTCATCTCGCGCAGTTGCGCCGGTGGCAGCAGGTCGCCGGCGAGCAGGGCGGCGAAGAAGCGGTTGAGGTCGCGGGCCGAGCTGATCAGGTTGCCGGAGGCCCAGACCCGGGACATGACGTAGGTCGTGACATCGGTGGGTGGCTTGTCCGGGTAGAGCTGCTCGTAGCCGCGGGCGGCCGGGCGGAGCAGGAACGGCTGGTGCGCGGGGAACTCCGTGTCCCGCAAGCCGAGCGGCACCGTGATCCGGCGGGCCAGCTCGACCGCGAACGGGCGACCGGTGAGCTTCTCGACCAGCAGGCCCAGCACCGTGTAGCCGGTGTTGGAGTAGGAGAAGGAGGTGCCGGGAGCGAACAGCAGCGGTTTGCCGGTGGTCGACTCACGCACCAGCTGCTCGGGGCCGAACCGCTGGAAGCGCAAGGTGTCCACCTCGGCCAGCGTGGTCCAGTGCGCGATGTCCCGGGGCAGGCCGCTGGTGTGCCCGAGCAACTGGCGCACGGTGATCGGCTCCGGGTACGGCAGCAGTCCGGGCAGATGACCGGCCACCGGGTCGTCCAGCCCCAGCTTGCCCTCGCCCACCAGTTGCAGGACCACGGTGGCGACGAAGGTCTTGGTCACACTGGCCACCCGGAACCGCCCCTTCGGATTCGGTGCCCGCGCCTGCCCCAGCTCCGCGGTACCGGCCACGCCGCGCTCAGGGCTGCCACCGGTCACCGCCTCGGCATAACTGGCAGGCACCCCCGCCGCGACGACCGCGCGCAGTGCGGGGCCCAGACGCGACGGGTCGGCGGTGGCGGTGGGCGTGACCACGCTGACCGCCAGGGCGCAGACGCCGAGCACGGTCAGCGCCCTTCTTCTCCTACCTGGTAACACCATGTGGGCAGGATGTCCGCCGGGAAGTCCCCCCACCAGTGCCGCCTATCACGAGCGACCGTGACACCTGTCAGCTGATCTTCAGCACAGCTCGAAGAACTCATTGCATACTCGTGCCATGCCAGGAGCACGGCTGACCCACCAGGACCGCCAGGAGATCGCCGAGGGGCTGCGCGAGGGCCTCACCTTCGCCGAGATCGCCAAGCGGCTGGACCGCCCGGCCTCCACCATCACCCGCGAGGTCGCCCGCAACGGCGGCGCCACGGGCTACCGCCCCAACTCGGCCCAGCTGGCCACCACCCGCCGCGCCCGCCGCCGCCCGGTGCACCGCCTGACCACACCACCGGCGACCACACCCGCACCTGGCCAAGACCTGGTACGCGAGTTCGAGGAGCGCTTCACCGACCAACTGGTGCGCAACGGCGTGCCGCGAATGATGGCCAGGGTCCTGACCTGCCTGCACACCACCGACTCAGGCAGCCTCACCTCAGCAGACCTGGTCCGCCGCCTCCAGGTGAGCCCAGCCTCGATCTCCGCGGCGGTGAAGTTCCTGGAGGAGCAGGAACTGATCACCCGGGACCGGGACGGCAACGCCCGCCGCGACCGCTACTTCATCGGCGACGACGTCTGGTACCGGGCAATGCTGGCCAGCGCCCAGGTCAACCGGGAGCTGGGCGACACCGCGAAGGAAGGCGCACAGCTGTTCGGCCCGGACAGCCCGGCCGGCCAGCGGCTGCGCGATGTCAGCGTGTTCCTGGAGCGGGTGCACGACAACCTGGTGCTGGCGGCCGAGGAATGGCGCGCGGTACGAGCGGCCAGCCAGCCCGCAACGGAACCGTAGTCGCCTCGAACCCGCGCTGGCATTGGTGTTGGCGGCTAGGCGTTCGCTCGGCGGAGGCGGTCGGTTGCCTGCGCGCGGAGGGCGTCACCGGACCCCGGGGGATTACCGTGCAGTGCTTCCCAACGGACGTCGTGCGCCGCCGGCCACAGGCTGGCCGCCCACGCGACCTCCAGCTCCGCCGCGGTGAACCGGCGCCCCCGAAGATCCTGGTAGGCCACCAGGAACGCCTCGGAACTCTCGATCGGCGGCAGCGTGGCCGGCCCGGTCTTGGGAAACACGCCACTCGCCGCTCCCACCAGCGCCGCCTCCGGCTGCCACGCCAGGCTGTCCCAGTCGTGCACGGCCCAGACCTGGCCGTCCTGCCAGCGGAGGTTCTGCGCCTCGAAGTCGGCGTGGCCGAGCACGCACGGCAGGTCGGCGGCCAGCAACCGGTCGCGGACCCGCTCGGCCGTGTCGAGGACGTACCCGGGCACGAGGCTCTGGTCCCGTTCGTCCAGGAACCCGATCGCCGGCCACAACCCGGAATCCGGGTGGTCCCAACGCACCCAGCGCGGATTCGGCACCGGAGGCGCGACAACCACGTCGACCAGTTCGCCCATCAGCCGGGCGAACACCCCCGCGTAGCGCACGGCGACCGCCGGCGAGTCGCCAGGCAACAGTTCACCGCCGGGCCGATACTCCTCAGCGTGCACGGCCAGCGCACCGGCAGCGTCATCAACACTGACCACTGGCGTGAGTGGCCGGGCACAGGGAAACCCCCGCTCCGCCAACCGGGCCTGCGCGGCAACACACGACGCGGCCCGGCCGTCGTCCTCCCGCGCCTTCACCACGACGTCCCGCCCAGCGGCCAGCCGCAGCCCGAACACCGCCGATATCGACCGCACCTCGAACAGCACGCCGACCGGCTCGTCCCCCAACTGGTCCACACACCAGGCCGGCAACCAGTCCGGCAGATCATCCAACGGCACGGTGCCGACTGTGCCACAGGCGCCGGCAGCGATCTGGCCGCGCCAACAACGGTCATCCCTGCTGGCCTCGCACCAGTCGAGAAGGAGTCATGGGCAACAATCCCCGGCGCGCGACGCCTCGGGATGAGCGCGCGACCGGGCTGGGGATCGGGGCGTAGGCTCGCTGGCTGGATCCTGACAGCGTGTTCTTCGTGTCCGGCAAGAACGAGCCGCCGCGGGGCGAGCAGTGCCGGGGGCGTGCGGCCGAGCTGGCCAAGCAGCTGCACGCCGCGACCCAGCCGCGGTGATCCGCTTGCGGCGGCAGCGAATCCGGGTCGGCTAGGCCAGGTCCGGGTGCAGGGCGTCCAGGATCAGCTCGAGGCCGAAGTCGAACTCGTCGGCGTACTGGTAGTCCGGGCGCAGCGCGTGGTCGGCGATGAGCTCGGCCAGGTGCGGGTACGCCTCGGCCGGTAGCTCGCTCAGGATCTCGCCCGCGACCTCGTCCAGTTCGGCGCGGTTGCTGAACGGCAGGCTCGACTCCTGGAGCACGAAGCCGTACAGGTAGCTGTCGATCACCGAGAAGGCGTGCGCGGCCAGCGCCACGGAGAAGCCGCCCGCGCGCAGTGCGCCCAGGACAGCGTTGTGGTGGCGCAGGGTGGCTGGGCCGGGCCGGCGGCGGGAGTCCAGCAGGCCGACGGCCCACGGGTGGCGGCGCAGGACCGCGCGGGCGGCGGTGGCGCGGGCGCGCATGGCCTGCTTCCAGTCGGTGTCCGCTGCTGGCAGGTCGATCTCGGCGAAGACCGCGTCGACCATGCCGTTGAGGATGTCCTCGCGCCCGGCTACGTGGTTGTACAGCGACATCGCCTCCACGCCCAGCTGGCCGGCGATCGCGCGCATGGTCACCCCGGCCGCGCCCTTCTCATCGGCCAGCGCCAGGGCGGCGGCGACCACCCGTTCCCGGCTCAGCGGCGCCCGTTTCGGTTTCGCGCCGCGTTCGCCCATGGCTCCTCCTGCCGGTTGACGGACTTACATAGTAAGCCTAGCGTGACTTACAACGTAAGTCCGGCGGGACACGAGTGGTGGGAGCGGGAAGATGAGCACAGAACGGATGCGGAAGGTCTGCATCGTCGGGGCCTCGGGCAAGCTCGGGCAGTACCTGATCCGGCACGCGCTGCAGCACGGCTACCAGGTGGTCGGCGTGTGCCGGGAGCGCAGCGTCGGCAAGCTGGCCGAGTTCGCCGACCGGATCACCATCGTGCCCGGACCCACCAACGACCCCGAGGTGATCAGGCAGGCGGTCGCGGGCTGCGACGGCGTGCTGACCGTGCTCGCTCCCTGGGGCGTCCGGCAGTACTCCTCGGGCACGGCGCAGGCGGTGCTCGACCACGCCGATCCCGCCGCCCGCCTGGTCTTCTCCTGCGGCTGGCACGTGGCCAGGGACGACCGCGACTGCTACACCTGGCGGTTCCGGGCGACCGTCCGGTTGGTCACCTGGCTGGCCCGGCTGGTGCGCGCGGTGGAGATCGACGACCAGGTGGAGGCGGGCAGGCGGATCTTCGCCAGCGACCGGCGGTGGACCCTGGTCAGGGGCAGTGACCTGGAGGAGGGCGACAGCCAGGGCCTGCCGGTGTGGCGTCGCCACGTCGGCGACCCGGCGCTGGCCAGCAACCGGACCCGGCGGGTGGACTTCGCGCTGTTCATGGTGGCCGCGCTCACCGACGACTCGCTGGTCCGGGAGGCCCCGGCGATCGTCGGCCGCCTCTCCCCCAGCGCGCTGGCGCACGCCGGGGCGGCGGGCTGACCACGCTCACTCCGCCAGCAGCGCGGCCAGTTCCTCGGCGAAGAGCAGGTCGGGGTCGAACCCCATCCCGGCGAAGTGACCGGCGAGCTCCAGCGAGAGCACGCCGTGCAGGCGGGTCCAGAAGGACAGCGCGCGGTGCAGGGCGGCGGCCGGGGCCGGGTGGCCGCCCGCCCAGTCGCGGTGGCCGTCCAGGTGGGTGTCGAACGGGGTCGGCGGCCGGTCCGAGGGCAGTGCGGCGCAGGCCTCCATCAGCACCGTCATGACCTCCGAGGAGATCGCGGTGGTGTCCGCAGGCGCGTGGTAGCCGGGCACCGGCGTGCCGTAGATGAGGAAGTACCGCTGCGGGTCGGCGCGCGCCCACTCCCGCATCACGGCGGCCAGCCCGGCCAGGTCGGCGCCGGCGTCGAAGGCCGCGCGGACGGTGTCGGCCAGGCTGCGGTAGGCGTCCCGGATCAGCGCGGTGATCAGCTCGTCGCGGCTGGCGAAGTACCGGTACAGGGCGGGGCCGCTCAGGCCCACCTGTTTGGCGATCGCGTTGAGCGACAAGGCCGGCACGCCGGCCGCGGCGATCTGCTCCCACGCGCGCTCCTTGATCTGCTCACGCACCTGGGCCCGGTAGCGCTCCCGCGGGCTCTGCTCCGTCACCGGTCACTCCCCATCTCTCGGCCTGACACGGCCGAAGTCTAGTTAGACCCTCTCACTTTCGCTATTGACACCTCGACTGGCCGAGTTATAGCTTCTAACAAACGCGATAGGCGCTTACACCTCAGCCAGGAGCAACGCCATGACCAGCACCAACGCCAGCCCGGCCCGGCTGCGCGCCGCCCTGACCGCCGTCCCGCTCGCCGCCGCCGACATCCTCGCCGCGGCCGCCCCGGCCCAGGCCGCAAGGGTTCGTGGTTCCGGTGGACCACCCCGGCCCCGGCCACGCCGGTCACCCCCGCGACCACCCTGGTGATCACCTCCTCGGTCAAGCAGGTCAAGCACAACCAGTGCGTCCGCTGGAGCGGGCCCGCCATCGGCGAGGGGCTGCGCATCGACGAGGGCGTGCACGTGTGGAACTTCGTCAAGGTCAAGGGCGGCGTCATCGTGCGCACCGAGGAGAGCTGGACCGGCAAGCAGATCGAGTCCGCGCCCCCCGTCTGCCCGCCTGACCACCACCCCGACCTCGAGGAGCAACAGCCATGACCACCACCCCGCAACGCACCCGCACCCACCGCCCCGCACTGGCCGTGCCCATCGCGGCCTGGGCCTTTCCCGTCTTCGTGCTCGGCGGCTTCGGCCTGCTCTCCGGCTTCCCCGTGCTCGTCCTGCTGATCAGCACCCTGCGCGACCCCCGGCTGCGCGCCCTGCGCTGGTGGAGCGCGGCGAGCGCGGTCGCCTACGCCACGCCGCTGGCGTTCTGGCTGCTCGGGTCCAGTGACGCGCCGAGCCTGACCAAGTTCATGAGCCCGCTGGTGACCGGGATCGTGATCGCGGTCGGCGTGGTGGTGGCCATCGCGCACCTGGTGCACCGCAGGCGCTCCGCCGCACCGCGCCGTCACATGCGGATCAACCGATGAGGACATTAAGCTCGATACATGTCTGTTCAGCACGTTCTGCTCGGGGCACTCGAAGCCCGGCCGATGAGCGGCTATGAGCTGACCCAGCTGTGCAGCGCCTCCACCCGCTGGGTCTGGTCAGCGCCGCAGAGCCAGATCTACCCGGCGCTGAAGACCATGGCGGCCGCCGGGCTGATCGAGGGCACTCAGCACCAGACCGGCGGCCGGACCAGGACGGTCTACTCCCTCACCAAGGCCGGGCTGCGCGAGCTGCGGGAGTGGGTCGGCACCCCGCACGCCAGCCCGCCGAGCCGGGACGCGCTGGACGTGCAGGCGCTCTACTTCGACCTGGTGGAGCCGGCGGCGGCCAAGCGGGTGCTGACCGAGTTCATCGCCGAGCAGGAGGCCGTGGCCGAGCACGCGGCGGCGCACAGCGCCCGGCTGCTGGCCAAGGACACCGAGCTGTTCAAGGAACGGATCGGCCACCGGCCGGCAACCGAGCACGACCGGATGGTCAAACTGAAGGCACACGTGTTCGCCGGACAGGCGGCCGTGGCCAGAACCAGGATCGCCTGGGCCCGGGACGGACTACGGCTGCTCGACGAGACCTGATCCGGCACCTCCTGGCCGATCAACACATCATCAGGAGGTTCCCGTGAACGCCGTCATCGTCACGGCGGCCAAGGCGCTGGCCGAAGCCGCCCGCACGCGACCCGCCAACGGGGTACTGACCGGGTTCGTCGCCTTGTTCACGCCGGGCTTCCCGCCGCGGCTGGCGCACGCCCGGCCGCTGGTGAGCCCGTTCGCGCCCGCGGCGCGCGCGGTGCCGCTGCCGGAGTGGGGTGGACTGATCGCGGCCACGACCGAGCTGGTGCGGGAGTACCGGCGGGCGGTGCGGGAGACGCCCTCGCCGGTGACGGCGGAGCTGTTGCGGCACCTGCTCGGCGCGCTGCTGCTGCGGCTGGCGCGGTTGCCCGGCCTGGTCGCCGAACCCGCTGACGGGCCGTTCTCCCGGTTCCGGGAGGAGCTGGAGCGGTCCTTCGCGAGCAACCGCAACGCCGCCGACTACGCGGCCAGGGTCGGCTACTCGCTGCGCGGGCTCAACCGGGCATGCCAGGCGGTCACCGGGCGGACCGCCAAGGCACTGATCGACGAGCGGGTTGCCTTGGCGGCCAAGCGGTTTCTCGCGCAGACCGACCTGCCGGTAGCTGCGATCAGCCGTCGGCTGGGGTTCACCGAGCCCACCAACCTCGGCAAGTTCTTCACCAGGGAGGCCGGAGTGTCCCCCGGGGCGTTCCGGGAGCGGGAGCAGGGCTGACCGCGGCCAGCAGCTGGCACACGTCAGCAGATGCCGTTGTCGTGCGGCAGCGCCGACGGGACCGGCGCGATGACGTCCCAGTGCTCGACGATCCGTCCACTGTGGACCCGGAAGAGGTCCCAGTAGGCCACCGGGACGCCGAACTCGCCCTCGGCCACCACCCGGTGCACGGTCTTGTACCGCAGGTGCTTGCCCTGCTCCGCCCAGCGCTCGGCGGTCGGCGACCACCCTGGCCAGTTCGTAGCGGAAGCCGTCGGGCAGGCCGGCGACCAGTGCGCGCAGGGCCTCCGGGCCGTCGGCGGCGAGTGAGCTGTGCTGGCGGTAGTCCGGGGCGACCCAGCGGTCCACCGCGGTCGGGTCCCTCAGGAACGGCCGTGGTCAGAATCGCACCTGCTTGCCGAAGTAGACAGACCTGTCTATGGTCGACTGGGACTGAACAGACCTGTCTACTCAATCTGGAGGTGCCCGGCATGGCCCGGACCCCGCGGCTGCCGGACTCGGCGGCGCTGTACCTGCTCGCCTCCCTGGTCGTCTCGCTGCTCGCCTCCTCCAGCGCACCAACCCCGCTGTATGCCCTCTACCAGCAGCAATGGGGGTTCTCGCCGATCACCACCACCATCGTCTTCGGCGTGTACGCGGTGTCCGTGCTGGCCGCCCTGCTGGTGCTGGGCAAGCTCTCCGACCACCTCGGCCGCAAGCCGGTGCTGCTGGTCGCGCTGGTCGTGCAGGCCGCCGCGATGCTGGTCTTCGCCACCGCCGACGGGGTGGCCGCACTGCTGGTCGCCAGGGTCGTGCAGGGGGTCGCCACCGGGGCCGCGATCGGCGCGCTCGGGGCGGGCATGCTCGACCTGGACGCCCAGCGCGGGCAGCTGGCCAACGCGGTCGCGCCCGGCATCGGCACCGCGGTGGGCGCGCTGTTCTCCGCGCTGCTGGTGAGCTACCTGCCCGCGCCCACCGAGCTGGTCTACCTGGTCCTGCTGGTGGTGTTCCTGGTGCAGGGACTGGGGATCGCGCTGATGCGGGAGACGGTCAGCCGGGCCCCCGGCGCGCTGGCCAGCCTGCGGCCGGAGATCACCCTGCCCAGGGCGGTGCGGGCCAGGGTGCTGACCGCCGCGCCGGCGCTGTTCGCGGTGTGGGCGCTGGCCGGGCTCTACGGCGCGCTCGGCCCGGCGCTGGTGACCAGGCTCGGTGGCGGCGGATCGCCGGTGCTGGGCGGGCTGAGCCTGTTCACCATGGCCGGGGTCGCGGCGCTGACCACGGTGGTGCTGCGCACGCAGTCCCCCGGCCGGACCATGCGCACCGGGGTGGTCGCGCTGATCATCGGCGTGGCGGTCACCCTGGCCGGGCTGGAGGCCGGTTCGCTGCCGGTGTTCTTCCTGGGCACCGCGATCGCCGGGATCGGCTTCGGCGCGGGTTTCCAGGGCGGCCTCCGCACCTCGGTGCCGCAGGCCGCGCCGCACGAGCGGGCCGGGGTGCTCTCGCTGCTGTTCGTGGTGTCCTACCTCGGTTTTGGGGTGCCCGCGGTGGTCGCCGGAGTCCTCGTCGTGCACGGTCCCGGTCTGGTGGGCGCGGCGCTGATCTACGGCGGCGTGCTGATCGCGCTGGCGCTGCTGGCCTTGGTCCGGCTGCTCACCCCGGTGCGGACGAGTGATCCCGAGCCGGTGCCGGTGCGGCTGTAACCTGTGGGTTCGTCCGGTTCGAAGGAGTGTGGCGAGGATGGCTACCGCGGCCAAGGTGTCCGCCCGGGAGCGCTTGCTCAGCGCCGCCGACGAGTTGTTCTACCGCGAGGGCGTGCGCTCGGTGGGCATCGACCGGGTGATCGAGCACGCCGGGGTGGCCAAGGCCTCGCTGTACAACACCTTCGGCAGCAAGGACGAGCTGATCCACGCCTACCTCAAAGGCAGGCAGGACCGGATGGCCGCGCGCATCCGGGCCGCAGTCGACGCGGCCGGGACACCGGAGGCCAAGGTGCTCGCGGTCTTCGAGGCCCAGGCCGCGCTGTACGCCGAAAGCGGCTACCTGGGCTGCGCTTTCCACCGCGCCAGTGCGGAGTCCCGGCCCGGCGACCGGGTGGAACAGGCCACCAGGGAGTACCGGGCCTGGGTGCGCGGGCTGTTCGCCGAGCTCGCCGAACAGGCCGGGGCCAAGGATCCCGCGGCACTCGCGCACCAGCTGCACCTGGTCTACGACGGCACCGGGCACGCCACCCGCACCGACCGCGATCCGGGCGCGAGCGCGGTGGCCCGGACCGCGGCGAGCGCGCTGCTGGCGGCGGCACTGGCCTGATCCGCCCCCGGGCGGTGAGTCCTGACCCGCCCGCGCGTCAACGGCATGCCCATCCCGGTCCGTAACCGGCCGGAAACCGGATGGGAACCGTCAGCAGCCTGGAAGCGCTCCCAGATTTCGATATTCTGGGTTGGCTGGGCTGACGCGGATGGGGTGGTGGATGTGACGGTCCAAGGTGAGATGCGGCCCACGCTGGAGGATGTCGCCGCCTACGCCGGTGTTTCCCGCTCGACCGCGTCCAGGGCGCTCAACGCCGAGGTCTACGTCAGCCCCGATGCCCGGGAGAAGGTCCTGGTCGCGGCCCAGGCGCTCGGCTACTCCCCCAACCAGGCGGCCCGTTCTCTGGTCACCCGCCGCACCAACGCCATCGCCCTGGTCCTGTCCGAGCCGGAGCCCAAGGTGCTGGAGGACCCCTACTTCGCCGAGATAGTCCGCGGCGCCTTCCGCGAGCTGACCGGACGCGGCAGCCAGATGCTGATGATGCTGGTGGACAGCAGGCAGGACGTGCCGGGCACGTTGCGCTTCCTGGACGGCGGCCACGTCGACGGCGCCTTGGTCTTCGCCTCCCACCAGGCCGACCCCCTGCCCACCGCGCTGCGCCTGCTCCGGTTGCCGATGGTCTTCGGCGGCGGCCGGCCCGGCAGCGGCACCCGCGGGCTGCACCTGGTCGACTTCGACAACGAGGGCGGCGCGAAGCTCGCCGTCGAACACCTGCTGTCCTTGGGGCGCAAGCACATCGGCACCGTGGCCGGCCCGCAGGACCAGCGCTCGGCGATCGACCGCTGCGCGGGCTGGCGCGGCACCCTCGGCCTGGACGAGCGCGCCGCCGCCCGTCTGTCCGAAGAGGGCGACTTCAGCGCCGAGAGCGGTGAGCGGGCGATGGCCCGGTTGCTGAGACGGGTGCCCAGGCTGGACGCGGTGTTCGTGGCCAACGACCCGATGGCCGCGGGCGCGTTGCGCGCGCTGCGGGCCGCGGGACGGCGGGTGCCGGAAGACGTTGCCGTGGTGGGCTTCGACGACCACCGCGGGCTGGCCGAGGCCACCCGGCCACCGCTGACCACCATTCACCAGGACCCGCGCGGGCAGGTCCGGCAGATGGTCGACACCCTGTTCCAGCTCATCGACGGAGCGGGCCCGGCGCCAGGCAGGCAGGTGCTCCCGGTGAGCCTGGTCCGCCGGGACTCCGCGTGACCCGGTGAGGCTCAGCTCTGCACACCGGTTGCCCGGTAGGTGCGGCCCGCCACGGCGGTGAAGGTGACCCGGTCGCCGTCGCGGGCGCCGCCGACGGACTGCCCCGTCGAGGTGTCGGTGAGCGTGTACCGCCCGGTGAACATCTTGCTGCGCAAGGTCAGGCTGCCCGAGGCCGCCGGTTTCGCCGTGAAGTCCAGGCCGCCCGCGGTGGTCCAGGCCGCGTCCACGGTGACATTGCCGCGAGCCTTGAGGCCGGTCACCGAGCCCGAGGTCCAGCCGCTGGGCTTGGCGGGCAGGACGTGGACGTCACCGTGCTGGCTCTGCAGCAGCATTTCGGTCATACCCGCGGTCGCGCCGAAGTTGCCGTCGATCTGGAACGGCGGGTGGGTGTCGAACAGGTTGGCCAGGGTGGAGTTCTTGAGCAGCTCGACGAGCATCTTGTGGGAGTGGTCGCCGTCGAGCAGCCGGGCCCAGAAGTTGATCTTCCATGCCTTGCTCCACCCGGTTCCCCCGTCGCCGCGCGCGGTCAGCGACACCTTGGCCGCCGCACCAAGAGCGGAGCCTGCCGCGATCTGCCTGCCGGGGTGCAGGGCGTACAGGTGCGAGACGTGCCGGTGGTCGTTGGTCTGGCTGTCCAGATCGGCCTTCCACTCCTGCAACTGCCCCCACGAGCCGATCCGCAGGCCGGGGTCGAGCCGGTCCAGCGCGCCCTGCACCCGCGCGCGGAACGCGGCGTCCACGCCGAGCGTGCCGGCGGCGGCGATGGTGTCCTTGAACAGACCCCACACGATCTGCTGGGCCATCGAGCCGCCTGCGGTGAAGTCGCCGTGTTCGGGCGAGTACGACGGCGTGGCGACCAGCTTGCCGTCCTGGGGGTCGGTGCGCAGGTTCGCCAGCCAGAACTCGCTCGCGCCCTTGAGCAGCGGGTACACCCTGTGCAACAGCGCGGGATCCAGGTTGAACCGGTAGAGGTCGTAGAGCTGGGAGGCCAGCCAGCCGTTGGCCTCGGGGAACCAGAACGCCGTCGCCCAGTCGTGCACACCGGTGAAGCCGAACGGGTTGGTCTCGTTCTGCACCACCCACCCGCGGGTGCCGAAGATGTTGGCCGCGCTCCGCTCGCCGGGGGCCTTGAGCTGCTCCACGAACCGGACGTACGGTTCCGCGGTCTCGCCGAGGTTCGCCTGCGCGGCGGGCCAGTAGTTCATCTGGACGTTGATGTTGGTGTGGTAGTCCGACGCCCACGGTGGCGAGGTCGACTGGTTCCACACCCCTTGCAGGTTGGCGGGCAGCGATCCCGGCCGGGAGGACGCGATGAGCAGGTACCGGCCGTACTGGTAGTACAGCGCCTCCAGCGCGCGGTCGGCCGCCGAAGCGCCACCGGTGTAGGCGGCGCGCAGGTCGTCGGTGGGCTTGTCCGGCACCGATTGGCCGATGTTCAGCTTCACCCGGTCGAACAAGGCCTTGTGGTCGGCGATGTGCTCCGACCGCAGGATCGCGTAGGACTTCGCCGCCGCGGCGTCCACCGCGGCCGTGACCGCGTTCCTGGGGTCAGCGCCGCGGTAGTTCGGGTAGGTGTCGGCGTAGTTCGTGCCGGCGCCGACGAGGAAGGTCGCGCTGTTGGCGCCCGACACCGTCACCGTGCTGCCGCTACTGGTGACCGTGCCGCCGTCGGTGAGCACGCGGACCTGCGATTCGAAGATCATCCCGTTGTCGGCCAGCTGACCGCGGATGGTCAGCCTGCCGTTCGCCGCGGAGGCGGTGAAGTCGGCCCGCGGTGAGGTGTACCGCAGGCTGAACGACACCTTGCCCGACTGGTTCGCGCCCAGTCGCCCGGCGATCACCTTGCCGCGGTGGCTGGCGAAGTACTCGCGGTCGTGCACGACACCGCCCTGGGTGTAGCCCACCTCGGCGATGGCGTTGCCGATGTTCAGCTCGCGGCGGTACCCGGTGACGGCGCTGGACTGACCGGTCAGGTCCAGGTGCAGGTCGCCGAAGGTCTGGTAGGCGCCGAACCCGGACCTGCGCTGGCCGAGCTTGCCCGCCACCCAGTTCGGGGCGGCCTTGCCGTCCCGGCCGATGGCGTCGACGACCTCGCGCAGCGCCCCCGGACGCGGCGAGGTCCAGTTGCCGGAGTTGTGCCCCGGTGAGCCGGGGCCGCCGGTCCACAGCGACTTCTCGTTGAACTGCAACCGTTCCGAGGGCACACTGCCGAACACCATCGCGCCCAGCGCGCCGTTGCCGATGGGCAGCGCGCGGCTCTCCCAGTCGGTGGCGGGCTCGTCGTACCACAGGGTGTTGCCCTCCGGCACGGCCTGCGCCGTCGCGGCCGGGACACCGGAGTGCCGCAGCGCCAGGCCCGTCGACGCCACCGCCACCACAGCGGTGGCCACGGCCACCAGGCGGGTGCCCGAGCTGAGCCTGCTCATATCGTTCCCTTCCGGCGGACCGGCTGACCTGGCTAGGACGGGATGAGCTGCCACTGCTGCTGCGGTGCGTGGTGGTAGTCCCACTGGTCGAGGACCGTGCCGTCCGCGGTCGAGGCGTCGGGGACGTTGAGCACGCGCTGGCTGAGCCGGTTGGTGAGGATGAAGAAACCCTCGCCGACCGGGGTGACCGCCCAGTGCTGCTGGTGCAGGCTCGCCCCACCCCGGATGTTCATCTTTCCGCCGTTGCCCCGCGCCAGGTCACCGACCTCCAGCAGCTTGCCGCTGTTCTGGTCCCGGATCCTGAAGTACCCGTCCCCGGTGGAGATGAAGGTCCACTTCTGCCCCGCGTTGTCCTGCCGGCTCCACTGCTGCACCGGGGTGCCGTCGGCCGTGGCGGAGTTCTGCACGTGCAGCACCTTGCCGCTGTGCCGGGCCTGGATGCGGTAGACGGTGTGCGCGAGCGGGAAGCGGGAGACCAGCCGGGGGCGCGCGAGCCGCCCGCCGATGTGGGTCCCGCTGATGTTGACGTAGCCACCGGTGGCGGCCGTGACGTGCACGCGCACGAAGCCCACGTCGCGGCCGGACCACTCGGCGATCTTGAACCGCTGGCCCGCGGCCCAGTTGACGGCGGCCACCTCGGTGAAGTCGATTCCGTTGGTGCTGGTGGAGATCGTGGCCGCGGTGATGTCGCCGTTGGTGTTCGTGCTGTCCCGATGCCACTGCTTGGGCAGGTACTCCACAGTGGACACGTTGCTCCACACGCCGCCCAGGTCGATCGTGATCGTCTGCGGCAGGGTCCGGCCGCCACCCCAGGTGGACCAGCAGGTCTCGAACCGGACGTCGCTGCGGTTGTCGATCGCGTGGTAGGCGAACTCGCCGCTGTTGAAGGACGAGGCGTAGGCCGCCACCGCGTTCACCGGCCACTCGACGCGCAAGGGCTGGGCCGGTAGCGGCGGGCGCGAGTGGTTCGGGCTCCAGGCGGCGCCGACCTCCGCGAGCCGGGTGACGATGTTGGTGTCGAGCCTGCCGTCGCGGTTGGGCGGGCAGTTGAGCAGGTACGAGGTGTACTTCGGCTCCAGGTCCCTGAGGTCGGTCAGGATCGCGTCGCGACTGCGCGGGTTCGTGGTGGGCGTGCTGGGATGCCAGAACCAGCCGTTGCTGATCGTCTCGCCCTGGACGCCCGCGTAGGTGTTCCCCTCGGGGGCCCGGACACCCAGCGGCGCCTCGAAGAAGATCGCGTCGCTGAGCCAGGGCTGCGACAGCCCGCCGATGTCGATGATCACGCAGTTGGGCTGCAAGGACTTCACCAGGTGGTGGACCTCCTGGTAGGGGATCTGCTGCTGCCCCATCTGCCAGGACCAGCCGTCGGTGACGAGCATGTCGATGGCGCCGTAGTTCGTCAGCAGCTCGCGGAGCTGGCCGAGCACCACGGTCAGGTCGCCCGGTTCGACGGTCTGGGCCGGGTCGCTGACGTGCCCGCCGAGGGCCTGGATGGTGTGGGTGCGGTCCCAGATCGAGTAGTACAGCCCGACCCTGAGCCCTCGGGCGCGGAACGCGTGCACGTACTGGCGCACCACATCCCGCCGGTAGCCCGAGTACGCCACGTTCTGCCTGCCGAACGCGGTGGGCCACAGCGCGAACCCGTCGTGGTGCTTGGTGGTCAGCACGCCGTAGCTCATCTTCGCGGCGGCGGCCGCGTCCGCCCACTGTGCACAGTCCACTGAGGACGGTGCGAACAGCGAAGGGCTCTGGCCACCCGCCGCCCATTCCTCGTCGGTGAAGGTGCCGAGGTTGAAGTGGTTGAACATGCCGAAGCGGAGGTCGACCAGCTCGGCCAGGTTCGTCCGGGCCTCCGCCGCGGCAGCCCGGAGCGGCTGCCCCACCAGGCCCGGCACCACCGTCGCGGCCGCCGCGACACCGGTGGCCGCCAGAAAGCCGCGGCGGGACATGCCTGATGTCGTCATCAACGCTCCTATTGTTCGCGCGACCACCGCTTGGCAAAGGCTAGCAATACACCCCATCTCCTGAAAGAGCGCCGATTTTCCGAATTCGACATCGAATTCGACGATTTGACCACAACGCCACATCGGCAAACGCGCGGGGCGCCCGCGCACACCGAACGCCCCGCGCCGAGGTTCACCGGGACTGAGCGCTGGGTTCCTTGCCCCACACCACGTTGCCGTCCTGACGAAGCACGATCCGGTCCGTCTGCACCACGGTGTTGCCGGTGCCCAGACCGGCACGGGAGAAGTCGTTGGCCGGATCCCAGGTGCCCGAACTGGTGATGCGGAACTGGACTTCCTTGCGGTGCGGCGACTGTCCGGCCGGGGTGACGCCGGTGCACGGGATCTCCACGTAGTACACCGAGCCGCTGTGCCGTGTCGGCGCGCTCGGCGTGCCGCACTGGTTGTAGTTCGTGGTCACGGTGAGCTGGCTTGGTGTGGTCGCGCCGTCGAGGGTGAAGTAGTAGCGCAGCGTGCCGTTGAAGGTCCGCGCGGGCCAGGCGCTCTTGTTCAGCACGAACGCCTTGATCTCGGTGAACTGGGCGGCGCTCTGGTTCACCGAGGCCTGCACGGTCAGCTCGGGGCCGTCCGGGGTCTCGGCCGAGGGGAAGCCGGTCAGCGGGGTCCCGCCGAACTCCCGGTACAGCCGCGCGAGTGCGCCGGTGAAGGCCGCGTTGTAGTCCAGTGCCACCTCGTTCATCACGTAGTCGCTGCGGCTGTCGGTGTAGGCGTCGTCGTTCGTGCTCGGGCCGCCGACCAGCGCGCCGTGCAGCACGTGCCGGGTCGCGACGGGTTCCTGGATGTTGTCGGCCCACGAGCCGTGCGCGGTGCGGTGGTGCGGGTTGCGCGGCGGGTTGGCGCCGAAGCCGACGACGTAGCTGGCGTTGCGGGGGTTGGCGCCGAGGGCATAGTTGATCTGCCGCACGCCGAAGTCGTGGTAGGTCCTGGCCCGCGCACTGTCCCTTGTGGACAGCCAGTCGGAGTGGACCAGCGCGGTGAACGCCGTGTTGGCCGCGTAACGCAGCGAGCCCCATCGGTCCAGCACGGCTTGGCCGCCGGGCGAGTAGCGCACCCGGTTGCCGTTGTGGCCGGTGGTCCAGAAGTCCAGCCACCGGTTGGCGTCGTTGATGTATGCCTGTTCACCGGTCAGCTGCGCCATGAGCACGTAGGCGCCGTAGGACTTGTCGTCCCAGGCGATCGTCCACCGGTACGAGCGTTCGCTGCTCTGCGGCTCGGTGCCCAGCTTCGCGTACTCCGCCTTGGCCTTGGCCAGGTAGCTGGCCTCCCCGGTGGCGCGGTGGAGCCAGATCGCACCCCACACCAGCTCGTCCTGGTAGCTGCTCCAGGAGTTGTAGAAGCTGGCGGCGTCGGTGATGCAGGAGCTGTACTTGCCGCGGTAGGTGTCGGCGAAGGCGTAGAGCTGCCTGGCATGGGTGACCAGGGTGGCGGCGTAGGCCGGATCGGGCTGCCGGAACACCATCGCCGCGGATGCCATCGCCGCCGCGTACTCGCCCGCGAGGTCCGAGCCGGGGCAGGACGGGTCCACCTTGTACGACGGCCGCGCCATCGGCATGACCTCGGCCGAGCCCCACCAGGCGTGGTCGGGGTTGCCCGCGCCGACCTGGCCGTAGACCACGTTCGGGGACGGGTGCGCCTTGATGATCCAGTCGGTGCCCCAGCGCAGGTTCGCCATGAGGTGTTCCAGCTGCCCGGAGCTCGCGTACGCGCCCCGGTTCTCCACCGCGCCCCAGGCAAGCATCGACATGCTGAAGGCGAACGGCAGGCCGAACTTGACGTGGTCGCCCGCGTCGTAGAAGCCGCCGGAGAGGTCCAGGCCCACGTCGCTGCCGTCGCGCAGCGCCGAGTCACCGCGCCAGCTCACCCGGTTGCCCGCCGGTAGTTTCCCGGAACGCTGCGCGTCGTAGAACCAGACGGACTTCTGCAGGGCTTCGCCGTAGTTGAACGCCGGGGCGGCCGAGGACGCCGCAGGCAATGGATTGATCAGGCCAGCGAGCAGCGCGACGACGGTCGCGGTTACCGCTCTCGACATGCGCCAGTGCATGTGAGCCTCCAAAGGCAGGGGGTGCAGAGGCTGGACTGGGAGCGCTCCCAGATCGGGACTGTAGTGCGCTGGATATGCCGCGAGAAGAGGATCGCCACCAAATTTCACTCCAACGCCGGGCAGGCGATGCGCGAGCGTCGGCCGATCGGCTCTTCCTCGCACCGGCTCGGCAAATTACAGTCTTCCTCAACTGGGAGCGCTCCCAGTCCAGTCCCGGCGACGATGCTGCGAGGGCCTTGATGCGACCAAGAAGTCTGGTGCGAGGCGGATCGGCCGTCGCGGTGCTGACGCTCACCGTGATGCTCACCGGCCACGCGGCCGCCAGCGCCACGGCCACGGGGCCCGCGCTGTCAGTGGACGTCTCCGCCGCCCGGCACGCGATCAGCCCCGACATCTACGGCCTCAACGGCGGCGATCCGGCGTTCAACGCCGAGATCGGCCAGTCGGTGGCGCGCTGGGGCGGCAACACGACCAGCCGCTACAACTTCAAGAACCGCACCTACAACACCGGCAGCGACTGGTTCTTCGAGAACATCGTCACCGACCAGGAACGCTCCGTCGAGGGCATGGTCAGGTCCAACCTCGACCGCGGCATCAAGCCGGTCGTCACGGTGCCCATGATCGGGTGGGTGGCCAAGGATTCCCCGTCCACGCACCCGTTCAACTGTGGCTTCCCGGCGACCCGGTTCCCGCAGCAGGACAAGTTCGACGAGTGGGACCCCAACTGCGGCAACGGCCAGCTGAACCAGCAGAACCTCACCGGTGTGCCCGCCGACACCTCGATCAAGGCGGACGCGGCGTTCGCCGGGGAGATGGTGGCGCACCTGGCGAACAGGTTCGGCACGGCAGCACGGGGTGGCGTGCCGATCTACCAGCTCGACAACGAGCCGGTGCTGTGGGCCCAGACGCATCGCGACGTGCACCCCGAGCCGGTCTCCTACGACGAGTTGGGCGGCAAGGGCACCGCGACCGCCGCGGCGATCAAGGCCGCCGACCCCAGTGCCAAGGTCCTCGGCCCGTCCGGCTGGGGGTACTGCGAGTGGGTCGCCTCCGGAGTGGACGGCTGCGGGCCGGGTGCCGACTCCGCCGCGCACGGCGGGCTCAACCTCTCCCAGTGGTACCTGAAGAACATGAAGGACTTCAGCGACGCCCATGGCGGGCAACGCTTCCTGGACTACTTCGACCAGCACTTCTACCCGCAGATCAGCGCTGACAAGGACCCCGCGGCCAACGCGTTGCGGCTGCGGTCCACCCGGTCGCTGTGGGACCCGACCTACGTCGAGGAGAACTGGATCGGCCCCGGCGGGGTCAACGCGCCGCCGTTGCAGTTCATCCGCACGATGAAGTCGTGGATCGCCCAGTACAACCCCGGCACCAAGACCGCCATCACCGAGTACAACTGGGGCGCGCTGGACCACATCAACGGTGCGCTGGCGCAAGCCGACGTCCTGGGCATCTTCGGACGTGAGGGCCTCGACCTGGCCACGATGTGGGGCGAGCCCAAGCCGACCGATCCGGGCGCCTACGCCTTCCGGATGTACCGCGACTACGACGGCGCGGGCAGCCGCTTCGGTGACGTCAGCGTGTCGGCCACCGCCGCCGACCAGGGCAGGCTCGCGGTCTACGCGGCGCAGCGCTCCGCCGACAAGGCGCTGACCGTCATGGTCGTCAACAAGACCGGCGGCGAGCTGACCTCGCCGCTGTCGGTGGCCGGGTTCGACAGCGCCGGTGCGGCGCAGCGGTTCACCTACGGCGAGGCCAACCTGGGCGCCATCGTGCGCGGCGACGATCTCCAGGTGAGCAACGGCCAGGTCAACGCGACCTACCCGGCGAACTCCATCACGCTGCTGGTCCTGCCCGCGGCCGGGTGCTCGGCGAGCCTGCACGTCAACGGCGACTGGGGCACCGGGCACGCCGCGACGGTGACCGTCACCAACGACCGGCGCGCCGCGATGACCGGGTGGCGGGTCAGCTGGACGTGGCCCGGCGACCAGCAGGTCACCAAGTCGTGGAACACCACCCTGAAGCAGGACGCCGCCGGTGTGGTGGCCACGGACGCCGGGTGGAACGGCTCGATCGGCGCGGGCGGCAGCACCACCTTCGGGTTCCAGGCCACCGGAAGGGCAGCGCCACCGGCACTGACCTGCACCCCAGGCTGAGCGCAGACCCGCGCGGCCGACAATTCGGTTGGCCCCCTCCAGTCGCCTGACTAACCTGGCCGCCATGCACTACAGCGCCGGCTTCGCCGCGACGATCGCGGTCATGCCGCCCAGCTCCGCCGCCTGACGGCGGCGCACCGAGACCTTTCTCCCTGCCCGCCGTTCCGGCCATCGCCGGGCGGCGTGTTCGTGCTGCCCGGCTCCCACCAGAGCTGCGGAGCATTCCCTTGTCCATCACCCCTCATCTGCGCGCCACCGACGTCTCGGCCACCCTGGGCGGGCGCGTGCTGCTCACCGACGTCTCCGTCACCGTCTCGGCCCGGTCCCGGCTGGCCATCGTCGGCGAGAACGGCCGGGGCAAGACCACCCTGCTGCACGTGCTCGCCGGGCTCCGCGTCCCGGACCGGGGCTCGGTGCACCGCGCGGGCACATTCGGCTTGTCCCAGCAGGCTTTGCCAGCCCAGGCGGGTGCCACCGTCGGTTCGCTGACCGACGAGGCCCTGCACAACGCGCGCGCCGCGCTGCGCGCCCTCGACGCCGCCACCGACGGCCTGACCAGGGGCGAGGACGGCGCGGACGAGCGCTACGCCCGCGCCCTGGACGCGACCACCCGCCTGGACGCCTGGGACGCCGAGCGGCGGCTCGACGTGGCGCTGGCCGGACTGGACGCCTGCACCGACCGCGAGCGGGAGCTGCGCACGCTGTCGGTCGGGCAGCGGTACCGGGTGCGGCTGGCCTGCCTGCTCAGCGCCGGGCACGACATCCTGCTGCTGGACGAGCCCAGCAACCACCTCGACGCCGGTGGGCTGACCTTCCTCACCGAGCGGCTGCGGGCGCACCGGGGCGGGCTGGCGCTGGTCAGCCACGACCGCACGCTGCTGCGCGAGGTGACCCGCGAGTTCCTCGACCTCGATCCCAGCCAGGACGGCAGGCCACGGTGGTATGCCGGGGGTTACGCGGCCTGGCTGGAGGGCCGTCGGCGGGACCGGGCGCAGTGGGTGCAGGAGTACGAGGAGCAGCAGGCCGAGCAGCGTGGCCTGTCCGTCGCCCTCGACCAGGCGCGGTCCCGGCTGAGCACCGGGTGGCGGCCGGACAAGGGCACCGGCAAGCACCAGCGGCAGTCCCGCGCGCCGGGTGTGGTGCAGGCGCTCAACCGGGCGCAGGAGGCACTGGCGGCGCACCGGGTCACCGTGCCCGCGCCGCCGCTGACCCTGCGCTGGCCGGAGCCGAGCACCCGGGCCGGCGCTGGGCTGTTGCGCGCCCACGCCGTGAAGGTGACCGGTCGTCTTGAGGAGGAGGTGACGCTCACGGTGGACGGCGGCGACCGGTTGTTGATCACCGGTGGGAACGGGACCGGGAAGTCGACCCTGCTCGCGGTGCTGGCCGGGGAACTGCCACCGACCAGCGGCGAGGTGCGGCGGCTACCCGGCGCGCGGATCGCGTTGATCGCCCAAGAGGTGCCGGACTGGCCGGGTGAGCTGACCGCCCGGCAGTTGTTCGAGCGGGCGGCCCTGCCCGGCTCGCCCACCGCCTCCGGCCTGCTCGACCGGGAGGCCGCGCGCACCCCGGTGGCCCGCCTGTCCCTGGGCCAGCAACGGCGGCTGGACCTGGCCATGAAGCTGGCCACCCGCCCAGACCTGGTGATCTTCGACGAGCCCACCAACCACCTCTCCCCCGCCCTGGTCGACGAGCTGACCGAGGCGATCGCGGGCACCAGCGCCGCCGTGGTGGTGGCCACCCACGACCGCGGCCTGCTGACCGAACTGGCGCATTGGCCCCGGCTGGCCCTGCGCGGAAAGGCAGGATGACCGGCATGGAGCAGGAGAGAGACCGGCAGGCCCGCTCGTTCGGCGCGGCCGCGGACACCTACGAACGCGGCCGCCCCGGCTACCCACCGGAAGCCGTGGCCTGGCTGGTGCCAGGGGACGCCCGCACCGTGGTCGACCTCGGCGCGGGCACCGGCAAGCTCACCCGCGCGCTGCGCGCCCCGGACCGCGAGGTCATCGCGGTGGAGCCCTCCGACGGCATGCGCGAGCAGTTCGCCCAGGTGCTCCCGGAGGTCCGGGTGCTGCCGGGCAGCGGCGAGTCAATCCCGTTGCCGGACAACAGCGTGGACGTCTTGGTCTGCGCGCAGGCTTGGCACTGGGTGGACCCGGCCCGCGCGGTCCCGGAGGCCACCAGAGTGCTGCGCCCCGGCGGCTGGCTGGGCCTGGTGTGGAACATGCGCGACGTCTCGGTGCCCTGGGTCGCCGAGCTGGAGCGGATCCTGCGCGACTACGGCCCGGCCACCAACGAGGAGCGGCAGGCCAACCAGGTCGGCGAGCCGTTCGGACCGGTCGAGCGGCGGGACTTCCGCTGGCAGCAGCCGATCACCACGGCGGAGGCGCTGGACATGGTCGCCTCCCGCAGCTACGTGATCACCCTGCCGTCCGCGACCAGGGAGGAGCTGCTGGGGCGGGTGCGCGCGCTGCTGGCGGACCGGCAGCCGACGGAGATGCCTTATGTGACCGAGGGCTACCGGATGCGACTTCGGCGCGCTAGCCCGATCGCGTAGTCCGGCGGCAAACCCCCGCGCGGCAACGTTCTTGGCCCCGACAATTCGCGGTGCGATCGCCGAAGGGTTGCGGGGGACGATGACTGGCGGAATCGACACCGCGGTCGTGCGCGTGCGCGCGGCTGACGGCGCGGTGCTGGGCGCAGGCTTCCTGCTCGCTCCCGACCTGCTGTGCACCTGCGCGCACGTGCTGCCCGGACCGGATGCCGTGGTCACCGTGGACTTCCCGCTGCTGTCCGAGCGGCCGCGGCGGGAGGCCACGGTGCTGCGCTGGGCGCCACCGGCCGCGGACAACCGGGGCGACCTGGCCCTGCTGCGGCTGCACCAGCCCGCGCCCAAGGCCGCGGCCGTGCCCTGGCTGGCCGAGGAGCCCGACCTGTGGGACCGGGAACTGCGGGTGTTCGGCTTCCCGCAGGACCGCGACGACGGCCTGTGGGCGGTGGTCCGGTCCAGGGGCGGACAGGGCACCGGGTGGGTGCAGCTGGAGGCGGGACCGGGACCGAGGGTGCGGCCGGGGTTCAGCGGCGCGCCGCTGTGGGACGCGGCGCGCAACTGCGTGGTCGGGTTCGTGGTGGCGGTGGACAGCGAGCGGACCGCGTACATGCACCCGACCTCGGCCCTGTTCGCGGAGTGGCCGGACCTGCGGGCGCGGCTGCACCCGCCCAACCCGTACCGGGGCCTGGCCGCCTTCACCGAGGCCGATGCCGCGGTCTTCCACGGCCGCGCGGACGACCTCGCCCGGCTGGTCGCGGCGGTGCGCGAGCACCCGGTGGTCACGGTGGCCGGGGCTTCCGGCAGCGGCAAGTCCTCGCTGGTGCACGCCGGGCTGATTCCGGTGCTGCGGCAACAGGGTGTGCGGGTGGTGGCCTTCCGGGCCGGGGCCGAGCCGGAGCTGCCGGCCGCGCCGGAGCCGGGCACGCTGGTCTTCGCCGACCAGTTCGAGGAGCTGACCGCCGCCGACCCGCCCGCCGCCCGCGCACTGCTGTCCAAGCTCGCCGACCTGGCCGAGCGCACCCCCGCCCGGCCGGACGGGAGCTGGGGCCTGCGCGCGGTGCTCACCCTGCGGCCGGGCGGGCTGGAAGCCTTGCTCACCGCGGAAACCAGGGCACTGCTGGCCGAGGGACAGGTGCTGGTGCCGCCGATGAGCCGCGCCCAGCTGACCGAGGTGATCACCGGCCCGCTGTCCACTACGCCTGGGGTGCGCCTGGAACCGGGCCTGGCCGGGCGCATCCTGGACGAGGCGGGCACCGACGAGGGCGCGCTACCGCTGGTCGGCTTCGCGTTGCAGCGGCTGTGGGACGAGCAGGGGCACGGCAACCAGCTCCAGCACGCGGTGTACGAACGGCTGGGCGGGGTCAGCGGCGCGCTCAAGGACCACGCCGACACGGTGTACCTGGGCCTGTCCGCCGCCGATCGCGTGCTGGCGCAACGGTTGTTGACCGAGATGACCCACCCAGTCGGCGAGCAGGGCCACGGCCGCCGCCCACTGCCGGTGGCCGGACTCGCCGAGGCCGACCGCGCGGTACTGACCACACTCGCCCGGCACAAGCTGGTCGTGCTGACCCGGCCCCGCGGCCAGGAGGTCGCCGACCTGGTGCACGAGGCGCTGATCCGGCACTGGGGCCAGCTGCGCGGCTGGCTGGCCGAGGACCGCGAGTTCGCCACCTGGCACCACCGCCTGCGCGACCAGCTGACCGCCTGGCAGGACGCCGAGCACGATCCCGGCCTCCGGCTGCGCGGCGCACAGCTGGCCACCGCCCAGGAGCAGGCCGCGCGGCACCCGGACCGGCTGAGCCCCGACGACCGCGACTACATCGGGCACAGCACCGCCGCGGCCCAGCGTCAGGTCCGGGTGCTGCGCCAGGTCATCGCGGTGATCTCGGTGCTGGCGCTGTTCACTGCCGGACTGACCGTGACCACCGTGGTCAGCAACAACACCCTGCGCACCCAGGCCCGCCAGCAGGCCGCCCGGCTGCTCGCCCAGCAGTCGCAGCGCACCGCGGAGGTCGCGGCGGACACCTCGGCGCTGACTGCACTGGCCGCGTGGAACCACGATCCGGCCGCGCCCGAGGCGTACTCGGCGCTGTTGCAGGCCCACCTGCGGCTGCGCAACGTGGTCGGCGCGGTGCCACTGACCGTGGGCGCGGTCAAGGCAATGGCGGCTTCCGGGGACGGCTCGACGGTGGCGGTGCACGGACCCGATGGCGGTCTTGAGGTGGTCACCGGCCTGGACACGCCCGCACCACAGGTGTGGCAGCCTCCCCTGCCATCGAGGGATGTGCTGCTGCACCGGGACGCGGTGAGTCCGGACGGCCGTTGGCTGGCCCGGCTTTCCCAGCGCGGAGGGGTGTGGCTGTGGAACATCCGGGACCGCAGTGGACCGGTCGAGCTGCGCGCGCCGGTCGCCGATCCGAGGCCGGAGGCCGACTACCTCATGGCGGTGTTCGACCAGGACAGCGAGCGGCTGCTAACCCACGTGAGCCTGATCGGGCAGCCTGACCAGCTGACCATCTGGGACGTCGTCAACCGCAAGGAGATCCCCAACCGGATCCCGACCGACCACATCAGTGCGCTGAACAACGTGCCGCCGGTCTTCGCCACCGGGCCGGACCGCGACATCATCACCTTCCCCGAGATCACATCCGGTTCGGCCAAGAACTATCAGGAGCGGACCGCCCGGCGGTCGATCAGCACCGGAGCGCTGGTGGCCAACGGGATTCAAGGCCCGCTGGTGCTCGACGGCTCGGTGGCCATGCACTGCGGCCCCGATCCCGATCGCCGCGGGGAGTACCGGCTCGAAGTCCGCCGGGTGGCGGACGGCCGGATCGAGCGAACCGCGTCCATCGGGGAGTGGTCCTGCCTCTCCGCCAAACCCGACGTGACTCGCCGGTACGCGGTGGCCGCCACGAGCGGCGGCGACCGCGTGCACACGATGGTGCTGGTGGTGGATCTGAGCACGGGCAAAAGGGTCATCGCGCCGGGACCGATCGTGCCACCCGAGGAGTTCCCGGATCGGGTGGTGCTACCAGGTCCGGAAGGATTGACGGTGGCCTCCGCTTCCGGCAGGCGGCTGCTGCGCTCGACCATGCCGCCGCCGGGCAGCCAGCCGGACTTCCGTTCGCCAGCGGAGCTCAACCTCATCGCCACCAGCCGCGATGACCGGCACGCGATCGAGTTCGACCGGCACGCTATGACCGCCCGTCTGCTGGACAACATCGCCGCGGCCACCGGCCGGGAACTGCCCGCGAAGGTGGTCACTGACCTGGCCAAGATGGAACCCGAACTCACCTTCACCACCGACGGCCGCGCACTGGCCGGGTTGGCAGGCTCCCAACTGGTGGTTTACGACGTACCAGCGATGACCGAACGCCACCGGATCGAACTGCCTGTCGCGCCAGGGATCGAGGACATCCGGGAACGGTTCCGCGGCTCGATCAGCGCGGTGGCCGACAACTCGCTGGAGGTCGTCTACGCCGGGACCGCGAGTCGCTGGGACCCGCTCACTGGCCGCTTGCTCGACCAGCCCCACGTGCTACGCGAGGATCAGGAGGATCTGCGCTGGCTGGCGGTGCGCAGTAAGGCCGCGGCCGTGCCGGGGCATCCCCGCTGGCACATCGTGCTGGGCAAGGAGCAGCTGATCGAGCTGTGGGACCTGGGCACCCGGGCCCGAATCGGCTCCTTCCCGGGAGAACCTGGGCTGGGTCAGGTCAGCGCGGTCAGGTTCAACGACGACGGCAGTCGGATGGCGGCCATGTACGGCAACGAGTGGGACGGCACCAAGTCCCTGCGGGTCTGGGACGTGGCCACCCGCCAGGTGGTGCACGGCCGGACGCTGGTGCCGACCGGGATGCGCAAGCTCGTCGGCCTGGCCGGGAGTGGTCACCTGGTGAGCGAGGACGACAAGGGCCGACTGCAGATCTGGCATCCCAGCGAGCCGGTCGGCCTGGTCAGCCTGGAGGTGCCGGGCTCGATCCGGGCTCGGTGGCTGGTGCGGGACAACGTGATCAGCGGTTACACCGCCCACGGGCGGTCGGAGCTGAAGCTGGCGCCGGAGGAGTGGTTCGCCCAGGTTTGCCAGGCGGTGGGGCGGCCGTTCCGGGAGGAGGAGCTCAAGACCCTGCCGGAGGGTGCGGACACCGGGCCGCCGTGCGCCGAACGCTGAGCGAACAGGTAGAAACACTCACGACAAGGCGACACTGGCGGGGTTGGCTGCTGGGGTGCGTACTTCTCGTCTGGTGCCCGCGGTCGGTGCGGTGCTCGCGCTGACCGCGTGTGCCCATCCCGGTGACGCGGAAACCGACCGCCAGGCCGAGACGCTGGCCACCGCGATCAGCTATCCGCGGCAGCCGGACGCGGCGGGTTTCGCGCGGGCGGCGCTGGCCACCACGCTGGGCAAGTCGGGGAACTTCGCGGTGCTGCTGGCGCGGGAGGTGCCGCACGGGGTCGACGTCGCGGAGCGGACGGCCCAGCTAATGATCCGGATTCATCAGCCTGCCTTGGAACCCAGCGGGTTCTTCGGCAGGTCGAGGCCGGCGCGGGACGTCTGTTACGAGATGAACTTCAACTACCACGGGATCATGGGCAGACCGGCGCGCACGGGCTGTCCGAAAGATGCCACGCCCTACACGCCACCACCGTTGCCGGTGCGGTGGAAGGTGCCGCCCGACGCGGGGGCCAAGCTCGTGGCGTTGTTGCGCGGCCTGCCTTCCGCTCCGGTGCAGGAGGAGGTGCTGGCCGCGGTGCGCGAGGAGATCGGGGTGCCGCAGGCGGATCCGGCTGACAAGGATCCGTGGGAGGGGGCGCGGGTGGTGGTGGCCGGGGCTGACGTCGGGGTGGCGGTGTGGGCTGGGCGCGGGGAGTCCACGAACTGTGTGATGGCGGCGCGCAAGGCCGGGAACGTGCGCACGTACGGGTTGTCCTGGCGGGAGAACAGGGCCGGGGAGGGCGGGCCGGGGTGCAGTCCGGAGACCGCGCTGCGGGGCTGAGTGGCCCCGCGGCGCGGCCGGTCAGGTGGCGCGGCGGGGCATCGCGCGGCCGTTGTGCAGGAAGCGGGCTTGGCCGTGGCCGTTGTCGCCGAGGAAGTGGTGGATGCGGTGCAGGCCCTGCTCCGGTTGGGCGGTGATCAGGGCGTCCTTGCCGTGTGGCAGGAGTTGGACGCCGTCGGCCCGGACCGCGCCGGTGTGGTCCTGGGTGATCGTGGTGGTGGTGAGGGAGTTGCCGTAGGTGCCGAGGTAGCGGGTGGCGTCGATCGGGCCTGGGGTTGGGGTCGGGGGCGCGGGTAGGTCGATACCGGCGAGGTCGCGTAGCAGGTGGGTGAGGAGTTTGTGGTGCAGGGCTTCGGCTTCGCCGCCGTTGGTGAGCAGGGTGATGGCGAGGTCCAGCTCGGGGATCAGGCGGAGGAACGCGGCTTGGCCGATGGTGTTTCCGTTGTGGCCGTACATGGTGTGCTCGCCGAGGTGGAAGACCTCCCAGCCCAGCGCCCAGGCGTTGCCGTGCGCGGTGATGGGGGCGATGCGCACCTGTTCGACCCGCATGGCCTGGCTGACTTCGCCGGTGAAGTGGCTGCGGGCGAAGGAAAGCAGGTCGCGGGCGCTCATGGTGAGCACGGAGCCCGCCGCCGCGAGCGAGCGGGGCAGGGCCCAGACCGTGGTGGGCTGGGGTGGGTCCTTGGGGCTGGGTTGGAGGTGGCCGACCGCGGCTCGGTACAGGATGGCCTGGTCGGCGTCGGTGGCGGTGTGGGTGAGGTTCAGCGGTTGGATGAGGTGGTCGGTGAGGCACTGGATGAACGGCTTGCCGTGCAGGGCTTCGATGATCTGGCCGAGCACGCAGTAGCCGGCGTTGTTGTAGGAGAACAGCTCTCCCGGTGCGAAGAGTTGGGCCGCCTCGCTGGTGTCGAACTGGTCGCCGTCAAAACCCGCGGTGTGGCAGAGGAGTTGGCGGGTGGTGATGACCGCCGCCGCTGACTCCTCCGCCAGGCGGAAGTCCGGCAGGTAGGTGCGGACGGGGCGGTCCAAGTCGAGCTTTCCCTTGTGTACCAGTCGCATGGCCAGGGTGGCGGTCCAGACCTTGCTGACCGAGCCGATCTGGAACAGCGAGTCGGTGGTGACCGGGACGCCGGTGCGGGTGTTGAGCACACCGGCGGCGCGTTCCTGGTGCTCGCCGTTGGCGTGGACGCCGAGGACCGCGCCGGGCACCCGGTGTTCGGCGATCAGGTCCGGCAGCGCGTCGAGGACGGTCATGAGCCGAAGACCGCCTCGATGATCTGGTGGCAGGCCAGGTACCAGTTCCAGTCGCCGTTGAGGTGCATCGCCACCAGCAGCTCGCCGTCGGGTGTGCCCACGGCCAGGGTGACGGAGCCGCCCTCCACGCCGGAGAGCACGTGCACCTGACGGCCGTTGGCCAGCGTCCACTGGCTGACGCCGGTGCCGTAGCGGGCGTTGGGCAGCCAGTCGGCGGTGGGGACGGTGTGCCACATGGTCTCGTGCTGCGCCGGTGGCAGCAGGGAGCCGGTGATCAGCGCGGACAGCAGCCAGAGCAGGTCGCCGGTGGTGGAAACCAGGCCACCGGCGGCCCAGCCGGAGTAGGTGCGGTCGGTGACGTCGGCCGGGTCGGTTTCCGGGCCTGCCAGCAGCGAGGCGTAGTTGTCCACGGTGAGGCTGGCCGGGTCGACGCCGTCCCGGATGAACATCCGGGTGTAGGCCTTGGGGTGCGGGCCGCGGAACCGCTGTTCGGCGAGGCCGCGCACGTAGGTGCCGGTCAGGCCGAGCGGCTCGATCACGGTGCGGGTGACCTCGTCCTCGTAGCTGCGGCCGGTTGCCTTCTCGATGATCGCGCCCGCGAGGTGGTAGCCGCCGTTGGCGTAGGCGAAACCCTCCCCCGGCTTGTGCCGCGGTGGGACGGCCAGCTGGAGCCGGATCAGTTCGTCCACAGTGGACACTTCGTGGCGGTGTGCGGCGAAGCCGTCGCGGGTGTGGTACTTGCGCACGATCTCCGGGCTCAGGCCGGTGATGCCCAGGCCGCCGGTGTGGGTGAGCAGCTGCCTGATGGTGATCTCACGGCCGTCGTTGCCGTTGCCGCGGACCACGCCGGGCAGCCAGGTCTCCACCGTGTCGTCCAGGCTCAGCCGTCCCTCGGCCTCCAGGGTCAGCAGCGCGGTGGCGGTGCAGGCCTTGCCGACACTGCCGGTGTGGAACTGCTCCCCCGGTTCGCGGCGACGGCCGGTGCTCAGGTCGGCCACTCCGGCCGAGCCGAACCAGGTGCCGTGCTCGTCCCGGATCTCGGCGACCGCGCCGGGGGTGCTCTTTTCGGCCACTACCTGGTCCAGCGCGTCCTGCACCCTTTGGTACGTGTTGGTCATGGTGATCACGTTGGACCGACGCGCTGACAGCGGTCTGACACGGGGCTGATGAGTGCGGTCAGAGCGTGTGCAGCCGTTGCCGCGCCTGGTCTCTGGACAGCCTCGCGCCCCGGTCGAACGCCAGGGTGAAGGCGGCCGGGCCGAGTTCGGTGGTGAGCTCGTCGGTCAGCGCGCGCAGCTCCGGGTCGCCGCGGTCGACAGCGCCTCGGATGGCCTTGCTGAGGCCGAGTGCGAAGGCCGCCTCGGCCGATGTCAGCAGCCGGGCCAGCAGTTCCGCGGCCCGTGCCGGGGCCACCGCGGCGACCAGGGGCAACGAGTCCCGGGCGGCCGGGTCGCCGGTGTTGATGCGGGTGGCCAGCCGGACCGGGGCGATGAGCATCGCGGCGGCCTGCTCCGCGCCAGGAAGACCGCGCACCAAGGCTTCCAGGCCGTCCAGCAGCTCGTGGGCGCGGTCCGGTTCGCCAACCCGGCGGTGCAGGTCGGCCAGGGCGACCACGGGTTCGATCCGCAGGTGTGGCTCGCCGCGCTCGACCGCCTGGCGCAGTGCGGTGTCCAGCTCCCGCCGCGCCCCGGCCCGATCGCCCGCGCGGGTCAGCTGGACGCCCAGCTTCGCTCGGTAGGCGGTCTCCTCCGCCCAGCCGAGCCCGGCCGTGAGCGCCACACTCCGGGCCAGTGCGTCCAGGGCCTGCTGCTGTTCCCCCGCGATGGCGTGGTCCTGGGCCACCGCGGCCAGCGTGTGTGCCAGCACGAGCCGGTCGCCGGACTCCTCGAACCCGCGCAGCGCCTGCCGCCGCAGCGCCGCCGCGCCCGGCCAGTCGCCTTGGTCCTCGCGGAAGAACGCCCGCAGCAGGTCCCCGCCAGCGGCTGTCCACGGGTCTTCGGCCTCGCGCAGCTGTCGCTCGGCCAGGTCGTGGAGCCCGGCGAGGTAGGCCGCGGGTGCGGTCGCGACCAGCAGGGTCGGGTGGCGGGTCAGCGCGCCGGTGGCGAGGCAGTCCTCGACGAGCGCGCGCACCCGGGCGGGTCCGGGGAAGGTGACCTCGGCGGTGAGCTCGTGCAGCGCGGTGAGCCCGGCCCGGCTGTGGCTGGGCAGGGCGTCGCCGAAGCCGAGCACCTCGGTCACAAAGCCCTCGGCCCTGGCGTCCAGGCGGAACATCTTCCAGTACCAGGTCAGCGCGCCCACCAGCCGCGCGGCCGCCTCGGCCTGGCCGTCGGCGACGGCGGTGCGCAGGGCGTGCACCAGGTTGTCGTGCTCGGTGTCGAGCAGGCGCAGCGCGGCGAGCTGGTCCCGGTTGCGCAGCCGGGGTTCCTGTTCCTCGGCCAGGGCCAGGAAGTGGCGCACGAACCGGTCGGCGAGGGGTTCGCGGTCGGCCAGCCGTTCGGCGGAGTAGGCGCGGATGGTGGCCAGCATCCGGTACCGCTGCCCGTCCCACTGCACCAGGGACTTCTCCACCAGTGCGCCGAGCAGGTACTCGATGTCCTCGACCGGCAGCGTCTCGTCGGCGCAGACCGCTTCCACCGCAACCGTTCCCGCCCCGCCGGGGAAGATCGACAGCCGGGCGGCCAGCAGCCGTTCCGGTTCGGTGAGCAGGTCCCAGCTCCACTCGACCACCGCGTGCAGCGTGCGGTGCCGGGGCAGCGCGGTCCGGCTGCCGGCGGTGAGCAGCCGGAACCGGTCGTCCAGGCGGTGCGCGATCTGCTCGGCGGTCATCGAGCGCAGCCGGGCGGCGGCCAGTTCCAGGGCCAGCGGCAGGCCGTCCAGGCGTCGGCAGATGTCCGCGACCACCTCACCTGGGGTGAAGCCGGGCCGCACGGCCTGGGCCCGGTCGACGAACAGCCGCACCGCGTCGGGCGGTGCCAGTGGATCGAGGCGGCACAGCGCCTCACCGGTGATGGCCAGGGGTTCCCGGCTGGTGGCCAGGATGCGCAGTCCTGGCAGGCGGGTCAGTAGCTCCTCGGCGAGCTTGGCGGCGGCGTCCACCAGGTGTTCGCAGTTGTCCAGCACCAGCAGCGCGTCCTCTGGCCCGATCAGCTCCACGAGCTGGTCGAGCACTGGCTGCCGCGCCCCGCCCAGCCGCGCCCTGACAGCGCTGAGCACCCCCAGCACCGCCCCGGCGACCTCCGCCGCCCCGGCCAGCGGCACGAACCACACCCGCGCGGGCACCGGCTGCCGGGCCGCCGCCTCGATGGCCAGCCGGGTCTTGCCCACCCCGCCCGGTCCGACGACGGTGACCAGCCGGGCGACGGCGAGCTGGCCGGTGAGCAGCTCCAGTTCCGTCTCGCGCCCGGTGAAGCTGGTCAGCTGCGCGGGCAACCGTCCCGCTGCCGGTTGTGGCCGCGCGGCCAGGGGTTCGAGCTCACCGCGCAGCACGGCCAGGTGCACCTGCCGCAGCTCGGCCCCTGGATCGACCCCCAGCTGCTCGGCCAGCGCGCCGCGCACCTCCTCGTAGACGGCCAGCGCCTCCGCCTGCCGCCCCGCCGCGTACAGCGCCCGCATCCGCAGTGCGGCCAGCCGCTCCCCCAACGGATGCGCCTCGGCCAGTTCGGCCAGCACCTCCTCGTGCCTGCCCAGTCGCAGCGCCGCCTCGGCCCGGTCCTCCACCGCCACCAGCCGGGCCTCGGCCAGCCGACCGGCCGCCGCCCGGACGAACTCGGCATCGGGCAGGTCGCTCAACGCGTCCCCGGTCCACAGGCCAAGTGCCGCGTCCAGGCTGGCGATCGCGGCGGCGGGATCCTGCTCGGCGAGCTCCCGGCGGCCACGCGCGGCCAGCTCCTCGAACCTCGGCGCGTCCACCTCCGCCACCAGCCGGTAGCCGCCACTGGCCGACTCCACCGCCGCCGCGCCAACCGCCTTGCGCAGCCGGGAGACCAATGCCTGCAAGGTGTTGGTGGCGTCGGCCAGCGAGTCCGCGCCCCACAGGTCGTCGATCAGCACCTCGGCCGGCACCGGGCGGCCGCGGGCCAGCGCCAGCCGGGCCAGCAGCAACCGCACCCGCGCGCCGGGAATCGCGATCGGCGACTCACCGGCCTGCGCGCGAACCGGTCCCAGCACTGCCACCCGAGTCCCGCTGCCGTCGCGCACTCCCCATTGTTACCGGTCAGCGCGGCGCGGTCCTGGTGTCCACGCCGATGGTGAGCCGCGCCATGTATCCGGTGCGCACGTCACCGGTCACCGTGGCCAGCTGCGTTGCGCCCGGGTCGTCGCGGAACACCGAGTCGCGGGCCAGGCTGACCCGCTGGAAGTTCGGGCCGGAGGACTCGTAGCCGGGCTGGGCGTAGACCGCCTCGGACACCTCCTTGGGCAGCGCGAGCTGGGAGGTGGCGATCACCTTGGCCACCTCGGTGATGCTGCCGCCGTCGGGGTAGACCTCGAAGTGCACGTGTGACCAGCGACCGGGATAGCAACCCGGGAAGACGCTGTGGAAGCGCACTCGGCCCTCGGCGTCGGCGAGCTGCACGCCGCGCAGGTAGTTCGCGTTCTCCGCGCCCGCGGAGTACATCGAGTAGCGGCCCTGTGCGTCGCACTGCCAGACGTAGACCGCGGTGCCCTGGAACGGCTTGCCGTTGGCCAGGTCCAGCACGGTCAGCTCCATGGTCATCGGCACGCCGGTCGCGGCGCCGGCGCCGAGGCCGAGCAGGCCCAGCATGCGGCGGCGGCTGAACAGGGTGCCCAGGTCGAAACCGAGGCCCTGGTCGACCAGCTCGTCCTGCGGCCGGGGCAGCGGGCGGCCCTGGTAGGTGCGGTTGTCCTTCGGCATGCCGTCCACACTGCTGACCAGGGCTGTCGGCGAGCTGTGCGGCGGCTGTCGCAATCCTGAAGATGTCGGCTGGGACCGATCCCGGCGCGGGGCTGGCAGGCTGCCCGCCGGTAGTCCGTCCAGATGAATTGAGGTTGCGATGCGGTTGACTCATCGTGCTTCCCGCGCATTACTGGCGGTGGCACTGGCGGTCGGGGTCTGCGGGGTGCACCTGCCCGCCGCCGCGGCGACGGGTTCTCCGTTGCCCGTCAGCGGGGTCAGGGCGCTCTCCGACGACGGCAACGTCGCCGCCAACACCCTCGACCGCGATCCGGCCACCCGCTGGTCCGGCCAGGGTGACGGGGTGTGGATCGAGTACGACCTCGGCTCGGCCCAGACCGTGGGTTCGGTGTCGATCGCCTGGCACAAGGGCGACACCCGGCAGGACACCTTCGACGTGCAGCTGTCCCAGGACGCCGCGTCCTGGACCACCGTGCTGACCCGGAAGACCAGCAGTGGCAGCACTCTCGCGGCACAGAACTACGACTTCGCCGACGCCTCGGCCCGGTACCTGCGCGTGGTCGGGCACGGCAACACCGTCAACGCCTGGACCAGCATCACCGAGACCACGGTCAACGGGGCTGACGGTGGCAGCGGGGGCGAGTGCCGCTACCCGGCCGACGTGCTGGACCTGAGCAACTGGTACATCGGCCTGCCGATCGGCGAACCCGAGAAGCCGAAGAACGTCGAGCAGCCCGCGCTGGCCACCTACGCCATCGACCCGTGGTTCCGCGCCACCGAGGACTGCCAGGCGGTGCAGTTCCGGGCCGCGGTCAACGGGGTCACCACCAGCGGCTCGAACTACCCGCGCTCGGAGCTGCGTGAGATGAACGGCCGGAACAAGGCCAGCTGGTCCTCGACCTCGGGCACGCACGAGATGGTGATCGACCAGGCCATCACCGCGACGCCCAAGGGCAGGCCGAACGTGGTCGCCGGGCAGATCCACGACGGCTCCGACGACGTCTCGGTCTTCCGGCTCGAAGGCAGCAAGCTCTACCTCACCGACGGCGACAACAAGCACACGCTGATCACCGACAGCTACCGGCTGGGCACCAGGTTCCAGGCCAGGTTCGTGGTCAGCGACGGCCAGATCAAGGCCTACTACAACGGTCAGCTGAAGGCCACGCTGGCGAAGAGGTTCACCGGCGGCTACTTCAAGGCAGGCGCCTACACCCAGGCCAACTGCGAGAAGACCTCCCCCTGCGAGGACGGCAACTACGGCGAGGTGAAGATCTACGGCCTGCGGGTCAGCCACGGCCAGGACCAGCCCGCCGACCAGACCCAGGCCGCGGTGCGCAACGGCTGGGGCACCCCGCTGCCCATCTCCGACGAGTTCGACTACACCGGCCCGGTGGACCCGGCGAAGTGGGCGGTGCCCTCCGGCACCGTCGGCGGCACCCCGGGTTGCTGGGAGGGCCACGCCAAGAACGGCCGTCGCTGCGCCAAGAACAGCACGGTGGCCGACGGCATGCTCACCATGCGCGGTGAGGCCAACGGCGACACCGGCTGGCTGCGGCAGAAGCGGGACGAGCAGTACGGCAAGTGGGAGATCCGGTCCCGCTCGCGCAACATCGGCCCCAGCGGCGGGCTCTACCACCCGCTGCACCTGATCTGGCCCACCGCGGGCAACCGGCTGGAGAACGGCGAGTACGACTGGGTGGAGTACTCGAACCCGGACGCCCAGTGCCTGACCGCGTTCCTGCACTACCCGAAGAGCCCGACCGACAAGAAGGAACGCAAGGACCTGTGCCCGCTGGACATGACCCAGTGGCACAACTTCGCCTTCGAGTGGACCTCGCAGGCGCTGGTCGGCTACGTGGACGGGGTCGAGTGGTTCCGCTACTCCGGCGGCGCGGGCGCCGACCGGGGCGACATCCAGGCGATGCCGTCGGGGCACCTGAACATTCAGCTGGACAACTTCACCGGCGCCGGTGGCCTGCGTCCCGCGGTGTTCGAGGTGGACTGGGTGCGGGTGTACCAGTGACGCCTACCTGGGTTCGCGGCCGGCGCGGCGCACCACTTCCTTGATGTAGTCCAGGGTGGGCCTGCCCGCTTCCAGCAGGACCCGCTCGTTGTTGAAGTTCCAGGCGAACACGCGGTGCCGGGCGAGATCGGCGATCGACTGCGGGGACAGCAGTTCCCGCATGTCCCGGTCGACGATCTCGCGCGGCGTCCGCTTGTTGCCGTAAGCGGCCACCATGACCGGGCCGTAGGCGCTGAGCGCGCGCACCGACTGCCGGATGTCCTCCACGTTGCCGTCGGGCTCGGTGGCCAGCACCGACTGGAAGTCCGAACCCCGCAGCACCTCGGCGAAGTGGCCGAACATGGACCGGCCGCCACCGGTCTTCGGCTCGTCCCGCCCGCCCTGCCAGGCGTCCCAGCCCATCGCGACCTTCGCGTTGGGCGCTTCCTCCTTGAAGATTTGCTTGACCTCCAGGTACCGGTCCATCAGCGCCCGGTAGTACGCCGTGGTCCCCGGATCGGCGGCGTAGGCGCCGTCCACGCAGGCGAACTTGTTGACCTCCTGGAACATCGTGACGTACAGCGGCGGCCCGGTGGCCGCGCCGGCGAAGGCGCGGGCCAGTGCGCGCATGTGCCGGGGGAAGTCGGCGGAGAGCGGGTGCGTCCGGCCGCAGCCGGGGCCGTACCTGGTGTCCACCGTCCGCTCGGGGTCGTCGACCTCCCAGCTGGAGACCTTCAGGTGCAGCGCGTAGCCCTGGGCGTAGGCGTCGGCCACCAGGGTCTCGCGCCAGGTCGCCAGCCGGTTCAGGTCGCCGGGCTTGTGGTAGTTCGTGGTGAGCATCCGGACCGGGGTCTCCCGGACCAGCTCGGTGGCCAGCACCGAGTTGAGCTGGTCGCCGATGCCGAACAGCAGCGAGCCCGAACTGTCGGCGGGCGCCTGCACGGCGGTGCCCGGCGTCGGAGTCGGGTTCCCGGACTCCGGTCCGGCCGAGGTGAGCGCGAAGGCCGTGCCCAGCACCGCGACCACGCCGAGCGCGGTCGCCGCCAGCGCGCGCCGGGAGATCCGCCGCGCGTCGTAGGTCCGGAGTTGTTGCGCGGCCTTGTCCGCGGCGGGCCTGCGGGCCGGGTCCTCCTCGGTCAGCGCGGCCAGCACCCCGGTCAGCCGGCTGTCCGCCTGCGGGTGGCCCTCGACCGCCGCGGACAGCGTCACGCCGAGGGCGTAGACGTCGGAGGCCGGGGTGGCGCGCAGTCCCGCGAGCACCTCGGGAGCGAGGTAGCCGGGGGTTCCGGCACTGCGCGCGGTGCCGGTCAGCGTGACGTGGTGCCAGCTGGCGATGCCGAGGTCGGTCAGCTTCGCGGTGCCGTCCTGCGCCACCAGGATGTTGGCCGGTTTGATGTCCCGGTGCACCATGCCCTTGGCGTGCATGGCGGACAGGGCGGTGGCGATCTGCGCGCCGATCCGGGCCACCCGGTCCGGGGCCAGCGGGCCCTCCTGCCGGCAGAGCTCGGCCAGGCTGCGCGAGGCCAGGTACTCCATCACCAGCCAGCGCCGCTCCTCCTCGGTGACCACGTCGAAGACCGAGATCACGTTGGGGTGGTGCACACCCGCGCCGATCCTGGCCTCCCGGCGCATCTCCTCGCTGTCCCCGGTGCTGGTCAGCTTGACCGCCACCACCCGGCGCAGTTCCAGGTCGGTGGCCCGCCACACCTGGCCCATGCCACCCGCTCCGACCGATTCCTCGAGCTGGTACCGGCCGGCGATGATGTCCCCGATACGCACGGGGACAGCTTAGTCACTTTCGGCGACGCCTCAGTCGGTTCGCGCGAGGCGGCGGGCAGCGCGCGACTTGGCGGTGTAGGGCAGTGCGAACAGGTACAGGCCGCTGAACAGCAGCAGCGCCAACGGGAACAGCGGCAGGTAGCTCAGCCAGATGGCAGGTTCCTGCTGCGCCAGTCCGATCGTGGTGATGATGATGGTGACGGTGAAGGCGATGGCCAGCCAACGGTGGAACTGCCGGATGCGCTTGCTCATGACGGTCTCCAGAGTGCTCGCCTCGTGCGGACCGCGATGACGCTAGGCGCGGCCCCCGGCCGGCTGCTTCTCGATCCCTGACCGGTCTCAGCGGCCGAGGCCGGGCAGCAGGCGGCGGGCGTTGCGGGTGGTCAGCGCCCGCCAGCTGTCGCCGGGCGGCTGCGCGGTCTCCTCGAGGGAGGCGAGCTGGGTGCGCACCGCGGGCGCGGGTGTCCAGGCGCAGTCGCTGCCGTAGAGCAGGTGGTGCTCGCCGAAGGCCCTGGCCAATGCGGGAACCTGGTTGGGGAACGGGGTTCCGGCCAGGTCGAACCACAGGCCGCGCAACTGTTCCTGGACGGTGGTCCCGTTCGGCTCGCCGCAGAGGCCGAGGGGGAGGAACTCCAGCATCGGCCGCGGCCGGTCCAGCGCGACGGCTTCCGCGCCGGGCGGTGAGGTGGGGTGCACGAACACCACCGCGGCGCAAAGGACGAGCGGTGCTGCCCGCCGGGGCCATCTCAACGGGTCAACGAGTCGGGCAGCGCGCCCGGCGCGGGCCAGGTGTTCTCCACCAACCGCCGGAGCCGGGACTGCCGGGCCTGGTCCGGTGGGTTCACCAGGAGGTCGCGGACGGTGTAGGCCAACCCGTACAGCCGCAGCCGGGCGGCGGCGAGCGGGCCGGTGAAGGCCGCCGGGTAGTCCGACTCCAGCCAGCGCAGCACGGTCGGGTGGGTGTCGACGCCGGTCAGCGCGTCGGTGTCGGCGTGGTCGCAGAGCCGCTGCAGGTCCAGCAGGGGCGGGCCGAAGCGGGTCCACTCGAAGTCCAGCATGGTCAGCTCACCCGGTTCGGACCAGAGCAGGTTGCCCAGCTGGAGGTCGCCGTGGATCAGGCCGTGCGCGGCCGGGTCGTCCACCGACCGGTCGGCGGGGGCCAGCTGGACCAGCAGTTCGGCGGCGGCGCGGAGCAGGCCGGGGTCTTGTCCTGGCTGGTCAGCGGCGTGCTGGGCGAGTTCTACCGCCCGGTCGGCCGGGAGTGGGGTGAGGTCCGCGCCGAGCAGGGCGGTGATCCGGTCAGGTGGCTGGTAGGGGCGGGCCAGCAGCAGCTCGGTGAGCTCCGGTGGTGAGGTCCACCGGTGCAACGCGTGCAGCATGGTGGCCAGCTGGGACACCGCGGATCGTCGCTGACCGACCGGCAGGGCGGGCCAGCACTCGGCGAGTGACCGTCCCGGTGCCAGGCGGGTCAGGGAGTAGGCCAGCTCGCCGGTCACGCCGTGGCCGAGGACCTCCGGGTAGCGGATCTCGGCCGGCAACTGGGCGGCCACCGCGACCTCGCGGCCGATCCGGGCGGTGTCGCCGCGCCAGGACACCCGCAGCACCACCTCGCCGAGCCGTTCGTCCCGGACCGCCCAGGTGTCGTTGGAGTGGCTGAGGATGCGCCGGGGCGGGGCGGCCGGTCGCAGCCCGGCGGCGGCGCGCACCTGGTCGAACCGGGCTGAGGGCGGCGGGACGGTGGTCACCGGGTGATCCTGCCACCCGGCCGGTGTGGCGGACACAACCGGCAGCGGTGGTATACAGCCGTCTGCATACGGTATACGTTAAGTCTCTCTAACGCGTGGCGAACGGAGGCTGGCGCCGCATGTACACGGTCACCAACCCGGCTACGGGCGAAGTGCTCGAGCAGGTCCCGAACGCGACGGACGAGGAGGTGCGCGCGGACATCGAGCGGGTTCACCGCGGCTTCGCGCACTGGCGGCTCCGGCCGGTGCAGGAGCGAGCCGCGATCGTGCTGCGGGCGGCGGAGCTGTTCGCCGAGCGGGCAGGCGAACTGGCCGAGATCATGACGCTGGAGATGGGCAAGCGGATCAGCGAGGGCCGCGGCGAGATCGGCGTGGTCGCCGACATCTTCACCTACTACGGCGAGCAGGGTCCCGCGCTCGTCGCCGATGAGCCGCTGACCATCCGGGGCGGCCAGGCGGTCATCACCAAGGAGCCGCTGGGCGCGCTGCTGGGTGTCATGCCGTGGAACTTCCCCTGTTACCAGGTGGCCCGGTTCGTCGCGCCGAACCTGGTGCTGGGCAACACCATCCTGCTCAAGCACGCCTCCATCTGCCCGCGGTCGGCCCGGGCCATCGAGCAGGTCCTGCGGGACGCGGGCGTTCCGGAGGACGTGTACGTCAACACCCTGGCATCCAGCAGGCAGGTGCCCTCGATCCTGGCCGACCCGCGGATCCAGGGCGTGTCCCTGACCGGCAGCGAGGCGGCGGGCATCTCGGTGGCCGCGGAGGCAGGCCGGAACCTGAAGAAGGCGGTGCTGGAGCTGGGTGGCTCCGACCCGCTGATCGTGCTGGACACCAACGACCTGGACGCGACCGTGCAGGCCACCGCCACGGCCCGGATGCGCAACTGCGGCCAGTCCTGCAACGCGCCCAAGCGCATGATCGTCATGGCCGACCTCTACGAGGACTTCGTGGACCGGATGACCAAGCGGGTGGCCGAGTTCTACCTGCCGGGTGATCCGGCGGACCCGGCCACGAAGCTGCCGCCGCTGGCCTCGGTGGCCGCGGCGGAGGAGGTGGCCGAGCAGGTCGAGCGGGCGGTCCGGCAGGGCGCCACGCTGCGCACCGGCGGCCGCCGGGTGCACGGGCCGGGCGCTTACCTGGAGGCGACCGTGCTGACCGATGTCACGCCGGAGATGGACGCCTACCGGGAGGAGATCTTCGGCCCGGTGGTGCTGGTGTTCAAGGCCGAGACCGAGGAGGAGGCGATCGCGATCGCCAACGACTCGCCGTTCGGCCTCGGCGCGAGTGTGTGGGGCACCGATCCGGAGCGGTTGCGCCGGGTGGCCGCGCGGATCGAGGCCGGCATGGTCTACCTCAACAGCGCCGGGGGTTCGCAGGCGGACCTGCCCTTCGGCGGTATCAAACGATCCGGCATGGGCCGCGAGCTGGGCCCGGCCGGGATCGAGGAGTTCATGAACAAGAAGTCCATCCGGCTGTAGTGCGGGCCGTCGCCGGGCGGGCGGTGCTCGCCCGGCGACGGTGGCCGCTCATCCCCTCGGCTTGAGCCAGCCCGCCGGGATGACCTGCTGGTCGAGGTAAGGACTGGCCCACAACAGTTTCATCGCCGCGATGCCGCTGTCCTGCCGGTGCACCAGGGTGATCCGGTGCGCGGTCCCGGCGTTCAGGTGGATGCGGCCCAGGCGGACGTAGGAGTTGGGCACGGTCTGCTTGTAGCTCTTCTCGAACCCGGTCTGCGCGCCGATCAGCTCGGTGCCGTTGACGGTCAGGCGGACCGCGTCCGGGGAGACCGCGATGAACTCGTAGGTCGCGGTGGCAGGCACCGTGATGGTGCCGCTCCAGCGGGCGGAGTACGCGCCAGCCGGGATCTCCGGCGCGGGTGAGCCGAGCAGTCGCCAGTCGTAGTTGATCGCCGGGTCGATGCGGGTGACCGCGGGGGCGCCTTCGAGGGTGGGGTTCGTCCAGAACTCGGCGGTGAGACCGGTGCCGTCACCGGGCTGGCTGGTGGCTGGCTGTTCGATGGTGAGTTCGACGACCGTGGCGATGGGGTTGGTCTGCTTGCCGGTGGGCGTGATCCGCAGGCGGTCACCGGTGTCCGCAACGGTGACCGCCTGCGCGCTGCCGAGGACCCTGGCGCTGGTGACCGAGAACGGCGCGGCCTTGGTCAGTTCGAGTGGACTGCCCGCGGCGGGCCAGTCCCGGACGGCGGCGTAGAGCAGGTTCTCCGCGCGGGTGACCGTGCCCCAGGCGGGCTTGGCGACCAGTCCGGTGCCGCCCGCGCCGTAGATCGCCCTGCTGTGGCCCTTGCCCTGGATCCACTGGCCCACCTCGGTGAGCCGGGCGGCCGCGGCCGCCGGGATGCGGCCGTTGGCGTCGGGGCCGATGTTGAGCAGGTAGTTGCCGCCCTGGCTGGTCGCGGTGAGCAGGTGCTGGGTCAGCTCAGCGGCGGGCTTGAAGTCGGTGTCGTTCTTCGAGTAGCCCCAGGTTCCGTTGATGGACATGCAGGTCTCGGCGGGGACGCCGGTGACCGGCCGGTCCGGCAGGGTGTTCTCCGGGGTGGTGAAGTCACCGTCCAAATAGGACTGGGTGCCGCGGGCGCGGTTGTTGATGAGCAGCTTGGGGTCCAGCTCGCGCAGGTAGGGTTCGATGACCAGGCCGTCCTGTTCGGTCCAGCCGGAGTTGCTGCGGCCCGAGCCGTCCAGCCAGAGCATCTTGGGCCGGTAGCCGGTGACGAGCTCCTTGAGCTGGGCCTTCATCCGCTCGAGGTAACGCGGCCTGGTGGCCAGGTCGGCGTAGTCGGGGTCGTGCAGGTCCCAAGCGCCGTAGTACAGGGCCAGGTCCAGGCCGTGCCTCTCGGTGGCCTGCTTGAGCTCGGCGATCAGGTCGCGGGTGCGGTCGAAGGCGGACATCTCGCGCAGGTTGAAGGTGTTCACCTTGGTGGGCCACATCGCGTAGCCGTCGTGGTGCTTGGCGGTGAAGACCACGTAGCGCTGCCCGGCCGCCTTGGCCAGCCGCATTATCGCGTCCGCGTCGAATCCGGCCGGGTTGAACCTGCGGGCGTGTTCCTCGTAGACCGCGGTGGACAGGCCGCACTTGTTCCAGATGTGCTCGGCGTGGTCGGGTTCGCAGGTGCTGCCGTCGGGGAAGGTGTGCACGCCCTCGAACTGGGTGTAGGCGCCCAGGTGCAGGAACAGACCGAAGCGGTCGGTCCGCCACCACCGGGCGCGCAGCGAGGTGAACGGGTCGTCGACCACGAAGTTGGCGCCTGGCCCCGGTTGCGCGGCCGGACGGGCCTGCGCGGGGGCGCTGAGCACGGCGAGGACGGCGGCCAGGGCCAGTGCGGCCGCTGACCACCGGTGCGGGCTCCTGCTCATGGTTGTCTCCTGGTCAGTTCGGCCTCGATGGACTCAAGGCTGCGGTTGCGGGTTTCCGGGATCTTGAGCAGCAGGCCGAGGACCAGGCCCGCGGTCATCACGGCGGCCAGCAGCAGGGTCATGTCCCGCCAGCCGAGCACGGCCAGCAGCGGCGGGAAGGCCAGCACCGCGAGGAAGCCGCCCGCCTTGCCGCTGGCCGAGGACAGGCTCTGCGCGGTGCCGCGCACCAGGGTCGGGAACGGCTCCACCGACAGCGCGAACAGCGCCATCGCCAGCACCTGCAACGGCAGCGCGGACACCATGATCATGACGAACATGGTGGTGGCCTCACCGTCGCTGATCGCGGCCAGCGCGAAGGTCAGCACGGTGGGGATCGCCCAGCACCACAGGATGATCGGGCGCCGGCCGATCCGGTCCAGGTAGCGCACCCCGGCCAGCGCGGCCAGCGTGTTGACCACGTTGACCGCGGTGCTCAGCCACAGCGAGACGGTCACCCCGGACAGGCCGATCTCGTTGAGGAACGTTGGTGTGTAGAGGTTGTAGCCCGCGCCGCGGACGGTGACCAGGAACCAGAACAGGCAGGAGAACACCAGCGCGGCCCGGATGCCCGGCGAGAGCAGGGTGCGCAGGGGGCGCGTCGCCGCGGCGGGTCGCTGGGCGGCGACCCAGGAGGTGCTCTCCGGGATGCGCCGCCGCATGATCAGCACCACCACGGCGAGCACGATCGCGCTGCCCAGCATCCACCGCCAGGAGTCCGCGCCGAACAGGGCGTACAGGCCGAGCCCGGCCAGTCCGGAGGCCGCGGCCCCGGCGAACCAGAACACCTGCATCAGCCCGGTCAGCGCGCCCCGCCGGTGCGCGGGCGCGGACTCGGCGATCAGCGTGGTGCTGACCGGCAGGTCCGCCCCGATGCCCAGGCCGACGATCGCGCGACCGGCGATGAGCATCAGCGGGGTGACCGCCAGCGCGGAGACCAGCGAGCCGATCACGAACAGCACCAGCACGAAGGTGAACGCGCCCGCCCGGCCGATCCGGTCGGTGAGCCTGCCGAAGACCAGGAACCGGCCACCATGCCGGCGAAGGCGATCGCGCCGACCCAGCCGATCTCGGTGGCGGAGAGCTGGAGCTCGACCTTGATGAACAGCAGCGCACCCGAGATGATCATCAGGTCGTAGCCGTCCAGGAACGCGCCGAGCAGGGCCACCAGGATGGTGTAGTTGCGGGGCGGCGGGTCAGCAGTCACGAATGGACCTCCGGTCTTGTTCCACGTCCTCGAACCAGGCGCCGAGCTCGGCTTCCATCCGGGCGACCAGCGCGGGGTGCCGGGCGGCCAGGTCGTGTTCCTCGCCGGGGTCGGCGAGCAGGTCGAACAGCTGCGGGCGCGGGGGTTCGCCGCAGTCGGGCGGTTCGGGCAGGGCAGACTCCAGCGCATGGGGATACCGCTCCGGATGTCGTTTGAGGTCGGCGTCGAGGTCGAGTTCGCTGGCGGGTAGGCCCATCGCGGCATCGAGCGCGGGCCGCACGAGCTTCCAGCGCCCGTCCCGCATGGCCGCGTTGCAGTGCCCCAGTGGCCGCAGCCGGTTCCACTGCCAGAACCGGGCGGGCTGGTCCGCCGCGGCCTGGCCGCGCAGTGCGTCGGCGAGGTCGACCCCGTCCAGCCGCACGCCCTCGGGAAGCGGCGCCCCGGCCAGCGCGACCAGGGTCGGGAACCAGTCGGTGAAGTGCGCGAACACCTCCGACCGCACGCCGCCGGGCAGGCCGTCCGGCCAGCTGAGCAGCAGGGGCACCCGGATACCGCCCTCGTGCACCGACTCCTTGGCCCCGGCCAGGCCGCAGTTGTGCCGCCGGGTGGACTGCTCGCCCTCGCCGTCGAGCTGCGGGCCGTTGTCGCTGGAGAACAGGAAGATCGTGTTGTCCGCCAGACCGAGCGTGCTCAGCTCCTCGCGCAGGGTGGCGATGCCGTGGTCGAGCTGGTGGATCATCGCGTAGATGGTGGCCACCGCGCGGCTGCGGCCCGGCCGGCTGAACTGCTCGACGAGGGGTTGCGGGGCCTGGAACGGGAAGTGCGGGGCGTTGTAGGCCACGTGCAGGAAGAACGGTTCGCCGCGGTGGCGGCGCAGGAAGCTGACCGCCTCGGCGGTGATCACGTCGGTGAGGTGCCTGCCGTCGGCGGCGAAGGGCACCCCGTTGCGTTCCAGCCGCCACTGCCAGTAGTCCTGCCAGCCGCCGCGGAAGCCGGTGAACTCGGCGAAGCCGCGCCGGTTCGGGTGGTAGCGCTCGTCCAGCGCGCCGTTGTGCCACTTGCCGACCAGCCCGGTGCGGTAGCCCGCGGCGGCCAGCGAGTCGGCCAGGGTGCGCTCGCGCAGGGCCAGCCGGTCCAGGCCGCGCAGTTCCAGGGTGTCGATCGCGCCGGTGCGGTGCGGGTACCGGCCGGTCAGCAGGGCGGCCCTGGCGGGTGCGCACACCGGGGCGGCCGAGTAGTGCTGGGCGAGCGCGATGCCCTCGGTGCACAGCTGGTCCAGCGCGGTGGTGCGGGAGGCGTGGCCGTTGCAGCGGCCGAGGTCGCCGTAGCCGAGGTCGTCGGCCAGGACCAGGACGATGTTGGGGCGCTGCGCTGCGGGCATGGCGGAAGGCTAGGAACAACGCCGGACGGTGGCTACGGGCCGCGTGCTCTGGTTCGATAGGTGTCGCCTATGGACGGTCGGCGATAGGCGACGGCGATCCAACGATAGGAGCCGGTGCGGCCGGGAAAAGTTACCCTCCCCTGCATGTTGAGTCGCCGCACCCTGCTCAAGGCTGGCGCGTTCGCCCTGGCCTACCCCGGCCCGGCCCTGGCCGCGGAGCGCTGGCGGACCGTGCCGGTGTACGGCCACCTCGGCAAGCGCACCGACTTCACGGCGAGCGAGATCGACTTCCTGGTCCGGCGGTACTCGGTGATCACCATCGAGAAGACCCAGGGCGCCAGCGTGCGCCAGGCCGCGGAACAGGCCAGCGCCCGCGCGCTGAACCAGCTCAAGGAACGCGAACCGGCCACCAAGGTCCACTACTACTGGAACAGCGCGGTGGCCTACCCAGAACACTATGCGGCACTGGCGGACCTGCCAGCGGCCTGGACCTTGAGGCAGACCGATGGGCAGCCCTGGCGGCCGATCGAGGGCAACAGCGAGGCGCGGGCCTACGACCTGTCCAATGTGGACGTGCGGGACTGGTGGGTCCAGCAGGCGCTGAACCAGGTCAAGCGGGGCTATGACGGGATCTTCGTCGACGGCGTGAAGCGGCTCGCGATGGGCACCGCCCGGCTGGCGAGGATCGTCGGCGAGGAGAAGCAGCAGGCGGTCACCGCGGGCATCCACAAGCTGGTCCCCGCTCTCCGCGCGGCGCTGCCGGACGGAAAAGTGCTGCTGTGCAACGGGGTTGAGCACCAGCCGAACGCGTGGGCGGACAGCGGCAAGAGTTTCCTCCGGCACGTGGACGGCACCATGCTGGAGCACTTCGGCATCACCGGCACCAGGACCAACACCGCGGCGGAGATGGCCGCCCAGCTCGGCCTGCTGTCCACTGTGGACTGCGAGTACGGCAGGTTCATCGCCTTCTGCGGCTGGCCGGACTCCGGCCGGCCAGCCCCGCTGTCACTGAAGGCGGGGATCGTCTTCCCGCTGGCCTGTTTCCTGGTCGCCGCGGGCGAGCACTCCTACTTCCGCTACGGCAGCGGCTGGCAGTCCGGGGACGGCCCGCTGGAGCCGTTCCCTGAGCTGGAGCGGCCGCTCGGCCCGCCGCTCGGACCTGCCGTGCGCGACGGCTACACCTACACCCGCACCTTCGAGCACGCACACGTCACGGTGGACCTGGCCGCGGTGACCGCCCGGATCGACTGGAGCCAGCCGCCGAGATGACCATGGTCCAGCTGCCCGGCGGCCTGTTCTGGATGGGCGCTGAGGACGAGGACAGCAACCCGGTCCGCCAGGTTCGCCTGTCCCCCTTCGCCATCGACGCGCACCCGGTCACCAACGACCAGTTCGCCGAGTTCGCCGCCGCCACCGGCCACGTCACCGAGGCCGAGCACTTCGGCTGGTCCTACGTCTTCGCCGGGTTCCTGCCGCACAGCGAGACCCCGCGGGTCGCGGACGCCCCGTGGTGGCTGGCCGTCGAACGGGCGCACTGGCGCGCCCCGGAAGGACCGGGCAGCGCACTGGCCGGGCGCGGCGACCACCCCGTGGTGCACGTGTCCTGGCGGGACGCCGGGGCCTATGCCCGTTGGGCCGGTAAACGCCTGCCCACCGAGGCTGAATGGGAGTACGCGGCCCGCGGCGGGCTCGACCGCCGCCGCTACCCGTGGGGCGACGAGCTGACCCCGGGCGGCGTGCACCGCTGCAACATCTGGCAGGGCGAGTTCCCGCTGCACAACACCGCCGAGGACGGCTACCGCGGCACCTCCCCCGTGTTCGCCTTCCCGCCCAACGGTTTTGGCCTCTACGACGTGGTGGGCAACGTGTGGGAGTGGTGCGCGGACCGGTGGCAGGACGGCCGGGTCCTGCGCGGCGGCTCGCACCTGTGCCACCGCAGCTACTGCGACCGCTACCGGGTCGCCGCGCGCACCCGCAACACCCCGGACAGCAGCTCCGGCCACCTCGGTTTCCGCTGCGCCCGCGACCGGGTCAGCTGAGCCGGGGCATGCAGGCCAGGAAGGCGTCCACCACCGGGGTGTCGTGGTGCCAGTGCCGGTAGGCCAGGTGCAGCTGCGCGGTGATGTCGCTGGGGCGCAACGGAACCACCGTGGTGCCCTCGCGCCGCAGGGTGGCATTCGACATCGCCTGCACGCACACGCCCACCCCGGCGGCGACCAGCGCGAGCTGGGCCACCAGGCTGTCGCCGAGGCCCTCGATGGCCGGGGTGAACCCGTGCTGGTGGCAGGCATCGGTGACCAGGTCGTGGAAGGACGGGCCGAGGTGGCGGGGCCAGCTGACGAAGGTCTCCTCGGCCAGCTCGGCCAGCCGCAGCTCGGCCCGGCCGACGAAGCGGTGGTCGGCGGGCAGGTAGACCAGGAACGGCTCGGTCAGCAGGTGCTGGGTGACGATCGCGCGGTCCCCGGCGACCTGGCGCAGCACCGCGATGTCCAGGGTGCCGTCCAGCAGGCCGCGTTCCTGCGAGGCGCTGTCGCTGAACTGGCGCAGCTCCACGGTCACCTTGTCGTTGGCCTGCCGCAGCCGCCGGATGGCGCCGGGCAGCGGGCCGTTGAGCCCGGCGCCCAGTGATCCGATGACCAGACGACCCAGTCGCCCCGCCTTCAGGTCGTGCACCGCGTCCACCGCGCGCTCGGCCTCGGCCAGCGTGCGGTGCGCGCCGCGCAGCAGCAACTCGCCCGCCTCGGTGAGGGTGACGTGCCTGCTGGTCCGGTGCACCAGCGTGGTGGCCAGCTCGGTCTCCAGCTGCTGGAGCTGCTGGCTCAGCGAGGGCTGGGCGATGCCGAGCCGGGCCGCCGCCCGGCCGAAGTGCAGCTCCTCGGCCAGCACCACGAAGGACCGCAACTGACGAAATTCCACAGGGAGCACCTATCGGTTCACAGTTGCCGAATAGTAGACGCGACAGCTGTCCAAAGCCCAGACCCAGTTCGACGTGCTTGCCTGGTCCGCATGCGAACCAGATCGTCCCTGCTCGTGCTCGCGCTGGGGGCCACGCTGCTCGGCACGGCCCCGGCGAGCGCGAACCAGCCAGCCGCCATCGAGCAGCGGGTCTACGTTGAGACCACAGTGGACAGTGACCGGAACGGGCGACCGGACCGGATCGCGATCGACATCGCCCGGCCATCGGGTTCGGCGATGGTGCCGGTGATCTTCGAGCACAGCCCGTACCGCTCCGGGCTCGGCAAGGTGCCGTTCCACCCGGTCAACGTGGACCGGCTGCCGCAGGAGGGCCTGTTCCCGGTGGCGCGGGAGGGCGCTGACCCGTTGGTGCGCAAGGCCGTGCCGGACCTGCCCGGCTGGTTCGACGACTACTTCGTGCCGCGCGGCTACGCCGTGGTGCTGGGCCACAGCATCGGCACCGGCGACTCCGAGGGCTGCCCGACCAGCGGCGACCAGCAGGAGGCGCTGAGCACCCGGGCGGTCATCGACTGGCTCAACGGCCGGGCCCGCGGCTTCGACGCCGGCGGCCGGGCGGTCAGCGCGAGCTGGAGCACCGGCGCGGTCGGCATGACCGGGGTGTCCTACAACGGCACGCTGCCGAACATGGTGGCCACCACCGGCGTGCCCGGCCTGCGCACCATCGTGCCGATCGCCGCGCAGGCCAACTGGTACGAGTACTACCGGGCCAACGGCCTGGTGGTGGCGCCGGGCGGCTGGCAGGGCGAGGACGCCGACGCGCTGGCCAAGGCGGTGCTCACCCGCTCGGGCTGTGCCGACGAGATCGCCGAGCTGACCCGGCGGCAGGACCGGATCTCCGGTGACTTCAACGCTTTCTGGGCCGAGCGCGACTACACCCGGCTGGCCGGCAACGTCAAGGCCAGCGTGTTCGTCATGCACGGCCAGTCCGACTGGAACGTGCGCGGCAGGCAGTACTCCCAGTGGTGGGAGGCGTTGCGCGCGCACGGGGTGCCGCGCAAGATCTGGCTGCACCGCGGCGGCCACGGCCCGCCGTCCCGCCGCGACTACCAGGCCACCCTGCTGCGCTGGTTCGAGCACTGGCTCAAGGGCAAGGACACCGGCATCATGCGCGAGCCGATGGCCGAGGTGCAGGAGTCCTCCGGTGGCTGGCGCAAGCTCGCCGACTGGCCCGATCCGGCCGCCCGCCCGGTCACCTACCACCTGGGCGCGGACTCCCCCACCGCACCGGGAAGACTGAGCACCACACCCGGCGGCGGCCCCGCACAGTCCTTTGTGGACCAGGGCCGCACGGTCACCGCGAACACGCTCATCGCCAACCCGGACAGCGCCAACGGCAACCGACTGGTCTACCGGTCGGCGGCGCTGAGCGCGCCCACGCGGATGTCCGGCATCGCCGAGGTCGGCCTGCGGGTCGCGGTGGAGAACCGGGACGACGCCAACCTCACCGCGCTGGTGGTCGACTACGGCCCGCCCGGCAGCACACCGGTGATCGTCACGCGAGGCTGGATCGACCCGCAGAACCGGAGCTCGCAGTCAGCGAGCGAGCGGGTGGTCCGGGGCCAGGAGTACCTGTTGCGGTTCGACCTGGAGCCCAAGGACCACGTGTTCGCCGCGGGCAGGCGGATCGGCCTGGTGGTCATCGCCACCGACCACGACTTCACCCTGCGCCCACTCGGCGGCACCCAGCTGCGATTGGCCCCGGCCGAGAGCACTCTGACCCTGCCGCTGGTGACCTGAGTCCGGCACCATGGCCGGGTGCTGATGTTCGGGGCGCGGTTGCGGCACTGGCGCGAGCGGGCCGGGTTCACCCAGGCCCAGCTCGCCACCCGGCTCGGCTACCACCACTCCTACCTCTCCAAGCTCGAGCTCGGCAGTCGGCGCCCGACTGCCGAGCTCGCCTGCCGGGCCGACGAGCTGCTCGGCACCGGCGGCGAGCTGACCATGCTCAGCCAGCCCGGCACCGACCAGGAACCGGCGGTCCCACCGCCATTGCCGAGCCTGGCAACGGGTTCCGCCGACGGCACGCTGCGCAGCTGGCGGGCCCGGTTCCCGGTGTACGGCATCGGCTGCCCGCTGCACGGCTACCGCGGCTGCGTCGCGGACGCGCCGCCGGAAGGGCCGGGCGCGGCGGTGGTGCACGGGTTCGCCGCGCTGCTGGCCGGGTACAGCCAGATCAACCTGGAGTGCGTCACCACCGGCATCACCGTCGCGGTGGAGGGCTGCCTGCACGCCATGGCCGAGGCGATGCGCGCGGCGGAGGAGCCGGTGGTCACCGCGCTGGCTGGGCTGGCCGCGCACTTCGCCGACCTGGCCGGGTGGCTGCGGGTGGAGCGCGGTCAGCACGGGCTGGGCATGGCCTGGTTCCAGCGCGGCGTGGACTGGGGGCAGGCCGCGGGCAACGTGCCCGCGATGTGCGGGCTGTACACCCGGATGAGCTCGGTGGCCCGGCTGGAGGGCGACGGCGGCTCGGCCATCGCCTTCGCCAGGGCCGCGCGGGACACCGATCCCCGGCGCGGCTGGGTCCGGCTGCACGCCCAGCTGCACGCGGCCAGGGGCTACGCGCTGCTCGGCGACCGCGGCGAGTTCGACCGGCTGGCCGCGCGGGCGCTGGCCCTGGCCGAACGACTGGACGAGCGGGACCACCTCGAAGCGCCCTGGCTGTGCGGGGCCGAGGGCCAGACCTTCGTCAGCTCCTTCCTGGCCGGTGGGCTGCGCGACCTGGCCGCGCGCACCGGCGAGCGGGGGTGCGCGGACCGGGCGGTCGAGTTCGCCCGGCACTCACTGGCCAGCGTGCCGCCGCGGATGTACCCCTCACTGGTGCTGCTGACCCTGCGGCTGGCCGACAGCCGGGCCTGCGCCGGGCAGCCGGAGGCCGCGCTGGCCACCGCCGCGCCGGTGCTGCCGGCCGCCCGGCGCGCCGGGATGACCGTGATCAGCCGGGAGCTTGCCGGGCTGCGCGAACGGCTCGGCCCCGCTTCGACAGCTCTAGACAGTTGGCCGCCGAATCGGAATCCACTGCCCCACCAGCACTAACGTGCTCGGCCATGCGTGATCGTGCATGCGTCCAGCGCGCGGTGGACAGCCTCACCGTGGCGCTGGGCCGACCGGCCGTGATCGAGAACCCCGACCTGGAACTGCTCGCCGCCAGCCCGCACGACAAAGCCGGTGACGAGGTGCGCCGGGCCTCGCTCAGCCGGGGCTGGGCCGCGCCGGAGGTGGCCGACTGGCTGCGCCGCCGGGGCGTGTTCGACTCCGGCCGCGCGGTGCGCCTGCCGGCCTGCCCCGAGCTGAACATGCTGCCCAGGGTCTGCGTGCCGATGCGGGCCGGGGACGCGCTGCTCGGCTTCCTCTGGCTGCTCGACGCCACCGAGTCGATGTCCGAGGCCGAGGTCACGCTGGCCGAACTGGTCGCCGACCGCCTCGCCGCCCTGCTGCCCGCCGCGCCCGAGGACCCCGTGCGGGACCTGCTCTCCGCCGACCGGTCGGTCGGGGCGCGGGCCGCCCGCTTGCTCATCGCACAGGGCCGCTTCCCGGCTACCGGAGTGGTCGCGGTGGCCGGTCCGCGGCGGCCGGGCCCGATCCGCAACTGGCCGGGCCTGCGCCTGCGGCACGAGGACCACGAGGTCTTGTTGCTGCCCCACACCGCGACCCGCTGTGCCGAGCTGTTCGCCGACAGCCTCGGCGCACCGGTCGGCGTCGGCGCGCCCCGGCCGTGCCTGGCGGAGGCGGCTGACACCGTGCGGGAGGCACTGGACGCGGCCGGGGTCGCGGCCCGCCTGCCCGAGCTGGGCCGGGTGCTGCGCTGGCCGGAGCTGGGCATCTACCGGCTGCTGAGCCAGCTGTCGGCGACCGCGCTGAGCCGGGCCTCGGTGCACCCGGGGCTGGAGCGGCTGTTCACCGACGAGGCCGGTCCGCACCTGCTGCACACCCTGGAGACCTACCTCGACCTCGGCGGCAACGTGCCGGTCGCGGCGGCCCGGCTGCACCTGCACCGGGCCACGCTGTACTACCGGCTGCGCCGGATCGAGGAGCTGACCGGGGCCGACCTGCGCGACGGCGGCGACCGGCTGTGCCTGCACACCGCGCTCAAGCTCGGGCGGCTGGCCGGGCGCTACCCCGCGACAGGTGTCGCAGCCGCGGCCAGGGTCCGCGACAGCTGACCGAAGACGCCGCGCGGCCCGCTGGAGAAGCTGGCAGCGGCCCTGCATTCCTCATGGAGGTCACCATGCGGTTCCACCCCCGCCGCCTGCCACTCGCGCTGGCGGCCCTGCTCACCCTGCCCCTGTCCCTGTCCGTCAGCACCCCGGCGGCCGCCGCGCCCGACCCGGCCCGCTCCTGCCAGGTCTCCCCCGGCGGTTTCCTCTCCGAAGGTCCCACCGACTGGCGCAACTTCCCGCGACCGGCAGGCAAGGTGAAGATGGCGATGCTGTTCGTCGACTTCGCCAACGCGCCCGCCGACACCTCGGTGGAGTCGGAGCTGAACCTGTTCTCCCCGGTCAGCGAGAACTGGTACGCGGCCAGCTCCTACGGCAAGTTCGACCTGGACATCCTGCCGTACAAGCGCTGGCTGCGACTGCCCTCCACGCTCAACGACCAGGCCGCCGCGCACCCGCTGATGCGCGGACAGGACCACCGGCCGGACGTGGTCACCGACGATCCGGCGCTGGCCAGCATCTTCCGCAACGCGGTCGCGCTGGCCGACCCGCACTTCGACTTCGCCGAGACCGACGCGCTGCTGCTGGTGCCCTCGCGCCGCTCCGGCTACACCCGCGGCTACGCCACCTTCGAGCGCATCCAGGCCGACGGCAACACCATCCTGGCCGAGACCAACCTGGCCACCTCCCGCTACCGGGACGGGCACATCCTGCTCAACCACGAGGGCGGGCACCTGCTCAGCCTGCCCGACACCTACGGCGGGCCCGGCGGGTTCGGCTGGACCGGCGGCTGGGACGTGATGGGGCACATGTGGGGCCCGGCCCCCGACCACTTCGCCTGGCACAAGTGGAAGCTGGGCTGGCTGGCCGACACCCAGATCGCCTGCCTGGCCACCCGCGGCGGCACCATCGAGCAGACGGTCACCCCGGTGGAGACCGAGCCCGGCACCAAGGCGGTGGTCGTGCGGCACGGCCCGAGCACGGCGTACATCGCCGAGGTGCGGCAGCGGATCGGGCTGGACACCAGGGCCTGCGACACCGGCGTGCTGATCTACCGGATCGACTCGCGCACCGCCAGCGGCAGCGGCCCGGTCCGGGTAATGGACGCCCAGCCGAACACCAGCTGCGGCGGCCTCGGCTTGAACAACGCCCCCTACGACCTCGGACCCGGTGAGGTGGCCACCTTCACCGACGCCACGAACGGGGTGCGCATCCAGGTGGTGGCCAAGTCCGGCGCCGACTACACCGTCCGGGCCAGCCTGGGCTGAGGCCCCCGACACCCGATGCCGCACAATCGTCCCCGCAGCGGACGACGGAACGGGGTTCAGGTGGCACGGGTGGTCGAGGTGGTCGGCATCGGGGCGGGCGATCCCGGGCAGGTCACGGTGGAGGCGGTGGCCGCGCTGCGGCAGGCCGACGTGGTGTTCTTCCTGGACAAGCCCGGTCAGGCCCGCGAGCTGTCCGACCTGCGCCAGCTGATCCTGGACACCCACCTGCCCGAGGGCGGGTACCGGGTGGCCAGGGCCGAGGACCCGCCACGGCGCCGGGAGGCCGATGCCTACACCGGCGCCGTGGCGGACTGGCGCTCCCGCCGGGCCGAGGTGTGCCAGCAGCTGATCACCGAGCACCTGGGTCCCGACGAGACCGGCGCGTTCCTGGTGTGGGGCGATCCCGCGCTCTACGACAGCATCATCGCGGTGGTCGAGGAGGTGCTGGCCCGCGGCGAGGTGGACTTCGAGGTGCGGGTGCGGCCGGGCATCAGCAGCCTGTCCGCGCTGGCCGCCCGGCACCGGGTCACCTTCAACCAGATCGCCGGCTCGGTGCAGATCACCACCGGCCGCAGGCTGGCCTCGGGCTGGCCGGCGCAGGTGGACGACGTGCTGGTGATGCTGGACTCCGGCAACACGTTCCTCCAGTACCGGGACGAGCCCGGGGTGACCATCCACTGGGGCGCCTACGTGGGCACCGCGGACGAGATCCTGGTCTCCGGGCCGCTGGCCGAGGTCGCCGAGCACATCGTGGCCACCAGGGAACGGGCCCGCGCGGCCAAGGGCTGGATCATGGACAGCTACCTGCTGCGCCGCAAAACCACGGATCCGGTGTGATTCCCGCATCATGAAACAGTTGCGCGCCTTGCGATACGCTCGCCTCGCTGGTGGTTCGCCCGGCCGGTGACGGCTGATCGAGGCAAGAGGGAACCCGGTGGGAATCCGGGACTGCCCCGCAGCGGTGAACGGGAACGAAAGCCGTCATCAAGCACTGCGCGCTGAGCGTGGGAAGCGACGGCCGGTAGGAGCGAGCTCTGCGCCCGTGAGTCCGAAGACCTGCCACCGGCCCGCGCGCCCGCCGGGTGCGCGGAGTCCGGAAGCCTCTCGGGCGGGCTTGTGCGGACGCGGCTTCGTGCCGTCTCCCGCCGGTGTGCCCGCAGGTCGTCCGGACCTCAGCACGCTCGCGAGGAGAGAGCTTGTGACCAGCGGTATCGGCGCCACCGTCCTGGGTTATCCGCGGATCGGTCCACGCCGGGAGCTCAAACGCGCGGTGGAGCAGTACTGGGCGGGCCGCATCGACCGGGACACCCTGCTCGGCACCGCCGCGCGGCTGCGCGCGGCCACCTGGCTGGAGCTGCGCGAGGCGGGACTGGACTCGGTGCCCTCCAACACCTTCTCCTTCTACGACCAGGTGCTCGACACCGCCGTCCTGGTCGGCGCGGTCCCCGCCCGCTACCAGCAGGACCACGATCTGGACACCTACTTCGCCGCCGCGCGGGGCACCGACGAGGTGCCGCCGCTGGAGATGACGAAGTGGTTCGACACCAACTACCACTACCTGGTCCCGGAGATCGGCCAGGACACCCAGTTCTGGCTGGCCGGCGGCAAACCGATCGCGGAGTACCGCGAGGCCAAGGCGCTGGAGGTGGAGACCCGGCCGGTGCTGCTCGGCCCGGTGACCTTCCTGTTGCTGGCCAAGGGCGCGGACCCGCTGGCCCGGCTGGACGACCTGCTCGCGGTCTACACCGAACTGCTCGGCCTGCTCGCCGCCGAGGGCGTCACCTGGGTGCAGTTCGACGAGCCCGCCTTCGCCGCCGACCGCAACGAGGCCGAACTGGCCGCGCTGGGCCGCGCCTACGACCGGCTCACCGAGGTCCCCGACCGGCCGAAGCTGCTGGTCACCGGCTACTACGGCGCACTCGGCCCGGCCCTGCCGGTGCTGGCCGCCACCGCGGTGGAAGCCATCGCGGTGGACCTGGTCGCCGGTGCTGTCGAGGGCATCGCCAGCATCCCGGCCCTGCGGGAGAAAACGCTGGTCGCCGGGGTGATCGACGGCCGCAACGTGTGGCGGGCGGACCTGCGGCAGGCGGTGGCCACCTCGGCCTCGCTGCTGGGCGCCGCCCGCGAGGTCGCGGTCTCCACCTCCTCGACCCTGCTGCACGTGCCCTACGACCTGGACGCCGAGACCACGCTGGACCCGGAGGTCCGCTCCCGGCTGGCCTTCGCCCGGCAGAAGGTGCGCGAGGTCGTGCTGGTCGGCAAGGCACTGCGCGAGGGCGTGGACGACGACTGGGTCGGCCAGCCCGCCGCCGAACCCCGTCGCGACGAGGCGGTGCGCGCCAAGATCGCCGCGCTGACCCCGGCCGACCGCAGCCGCGCGCCCTACGCCGAACGCGCCGCCGCCCAGGACGCGCTGCTGGGCCTGCCGCCGCTGGCCACCACCACCATCGGCTCGTTCCCGCAGACCGGCGAGATCCGCGCCGCGCGGGCCGGGCTGCGCTCCGGTGAGCTGACCGAGGCGCAGTACACCGACCGGATGCGCGCCGAGATCGCCAGGGTGATCAAACTCCAGGAGGAGATCGGCCTGGACGTGCTGGTGCACGGCGAGCCGGAGCGCAACGACATGGTGCAGTACTTCGCCGAACACCTGGACGGCTGCGCGGTCACCGACCAGGGCTGGGTGCAGTCCTACGGCTCGCGGTGCGTGCGCCCGCCGATCATCCACGGCGACGTCACCCGCCCCGCGCCGATCACGGTGGACTGGGCCGCCTACGCCCAGTCGCTGACCGGCAAACCGGTCAAGGGCATGCTCACCGGCCCGGTCACCATCCTGGCCTGGTCCTTCGTCCGCGACGACCAGCCACCGGCACACACCGCCGACCAGGTCGCCCTGGCCCTGCGCGCGGAGATCGCCGACCTGGAAGCAGCGGGCATCCGGATCATCCAGGTCGACGAACCCGCCCTCCGCGAGCTCCTCCCCCTGCGCGCGGCCGACCAGCCGGAGTACCTGGACTGGTCCGTCGGCGCATTCCAGCTCGCCGTCGCGGGCGCCGCCTCAGGAACCCAGATCCACACCCACCTCTGCTACTCCGAGTTCAGCGAGGTCATCGACGCCATCGACGGCCTGGGCGCCGACGTCACCACCATCGAGGCGGCCCGCTCGAAGATGGAGGTGCTGGCCGACCTGCGCGCCACCGGCTTCAGCCGAGGAGTCGGGCCGGGGGTGTACGACATCCACTCGCCACGGGTGCCGAGCGAGGAGGAGGTCGCTGACCTGGTTGCCGCGGCGGCGGATGCGGTGCCGGCGAAGCGGTTGTGGGTCAATCCGGACTGCGGGTTGAAGACGCGCGGGTATGCGGAGGTGGATCCGGCGCTGCGGCGGATGGTGGCGGCGGCCCGGCGGGTCCGGGAGACGTTGAGCTGATTGGTCGCGGTGGCCCGCCTGAGGTGTTCGGGCGGGCCACCGGCCGGTGGGTCAGCGGGCGAAGCTCGCGTCCACGGTGATCTGCCCGGTGAGCCGCCAGGCGCCACGCTCGAACCGGAGATCACCGGTGACGACCATCGGGCGCTTGTTCTGGTGCGCGCGGATCGCCGACTCGTAGTCCGCACCGGCCAGCGGGACGTGCACCTTCCGCAACCGCCCGCCGACATGGGCGGCCAGCACGACGCTGGTGACGTCCTGGTCGTCATCCGCGGAGTCGTCCCGGTTCAGGGTGCGCACCACCCCGACCAGTGTCTCCCGGCGCGGCGGCTCCTCGTTGCGCACCAACACTTCGCGCACCCGCGGCAGCCCGGCCATCACGTTGCGGTCAAGGATGATGTGCGAGCTGTCCACCACCGGCGGCGGCTCGGCGGCCGCCCAGCCGAAGGACAGGTCCAGCGCGCGCAAGCCCTCCGGCTGGGTCAGCTCCAGCAGCGACTCCACCAGACTGGCGCTCAGCCCCCGTCGCCCCGGATCGCTCAGCGCGCTCTCGTCCCAGTGCACGGCGAGCTGCCGCGCCGAGTGCAGGCCGGTGGCCAGCGTGGTCATCGCCTTGCGCGGGAAGGAGACCGCGGACTCCCCGCGATCGCCCAGCCGGGAGACCACGGTGAAGACAAAACTGCCACGCTGGGTGTGGCCAAGGCGGATGTCGTCTTCCAGGAACTCGGTGACCCTGGCCGAACGCCGTCCCCGGTGCGAGTGCGTGGGGTCGTCCGCGGTCGTCGCGGCGGCCTTCATCATCCTGAGCAGCGCGTCCAGCGTGGCTTCGGCCTGCCGGAACGGAATGGTCCCGTCAGCCACCTCCTGGTCGAGCCGGACGAAGAACAAGTCGGCTCGGGCGGCGGCGATCCGCTCACCCAGTTGGGCCGGGTCCCAGTCGTAGATCGTGGCAAGAGCGCGCAGGGTGTCGCGGAAGCGCTCGGGGAAGTCGGCGTAGTCGGTGGCCAGCGGCAGCATGATCCGCCCGAGCAGACCGTGCTCACCCGGCAGCCGCCAGATCTCCCTGACCTCGCCGTCCCTGGTCTCCAGCTGCCAGTCGTGCGTGGCCAGGTACTGCGAGACCGCCGGCGGGGACAGGGTCGACGCGAGATCGCGGTAGCTGTCGAGCGAAACGCTGTTCACCACTGACCCCCTTCGCCGATCACCTTCATGATGCCCTTGAGGGCGTCCACCGTGAGCAGGTTACTTCTGGGCAGGCGCACTGTCCTGCTGCCCATATCGTCCTCGATGGTGCCCAGGTTCGCAGCATGCTCCCAGTACACGCGACAGGGACTGACCAGTCCCTCTTCCGAGAGCGGTAGCCACTCGGTCGGCTCTTTCGGTATCAGCACCACTGCCAGCAGCGCCGGGATGTACCGCTTCGGGTGGGTCAGCTTGCGGAACGGCTTCCGCGCCAGGCACCACACCAGGTGATCATCTTTGAGCAGGTCCTGCTGGGTGGTGCATTTGACCTGGACCTCGACTTGCGGGCCGTAGAAGGTCTCGTACTCAGCGGAGGCGGCGATGGTGAGGTCGACTCCGTCGTAGTCGGTCTCGTGGGTCTTGATCGAGCAGCCTGCGGCGGCGGCGATCATGCGCATGACACCCAGGCTGAACTGCTCCTGCTGGGCGACTCGAACGAGACCACCGTTTGGTGGCCCGGCCACTGATCCCCCATCCGGGCCACCCCCGATGTCACGATCTGTCATGACTCCACTCCGCTTGGTTACCAGATTCGGCACAGTATCGGGTGACAGTTGACCTGCCGGAAACCGGGGCCGGGGAAGCCGCCTTCCGGCACGCGCTACGATGACGACGTCGGCGCCTTCACCGGATCTGCCCGGCAACTGATCGCGGCCGCGGTGTCCATTCCCGCCCGCACTCCGGACGCCCGACGTCCCCACCCCGCTCCATCTCCCGGCCGGGTCCCCCCCGTCCGCGTCACAACCACACCCAAAAAACGGAGAAAAACCCATGAGCACCACCAGGATCACCAACGGCACCGAGCGAGCGCTCATCGAGAACATGCTCGACCGCAACCGCGAAGCCCTGATCGAGACCGCCCGCGGCCTCTCCGAAGCCGACGCCCGCCGCAAGCTCGTCGCCTCGCTGACCACCCCGATCTCCCTGCTCAAGCACGCCGCGGCGGCCGAGCGGATCTGGTTCCAGCGGTTCTGGGCCGGGCTTGAGGAGTCCGAGTGCGACGGGTACGCCGCGCGGGACCTGGGCACCTTCGCCGTCACCGAGGACGAGACCCTGGCCGACGTGATCGCTGAGTTCGAGCGGACAAGCCAGCGGTCGCGGGAGATCGCCGCGCGCTTCAGCCTCGACGACACCAAGGACATCCCCCGCGAGGGCACCATCAGCATGCGGTTCACCCTGCTGGCCATGATCGAGGAGTTCGCCCGGCACGCGGGGCACGGCGACATCCTCCGCGAACAGCTCACCCACGCCTGACCGCCAGCGGGGCGGGCTCCCCGCCCCGCTGCACCAGTCCTGCACCAGGCCACGCCCCGCCCGCACGCCCTTGACCTGGCTAGATATCCAGTCTGCGGCACCGGACTGGAAGTCTGGGCGTACCGATCTGCAAACCCGCTGACAGCACCGCTGGCTAGGTTGGCGGCCAGCCGCGCTCTCGTACCGGAGGTGTCCGTTGGATGGTCTTGCCGCGCCTCCGGCCGCGCGGGTCTCCCCGCACCAGGCCAGGTTGCCCTCGCTGACCGGGATGCGGTTCGTGGCCGCGTTGCTGGTCTTCGCCACGCACGGAATTTTCGTCAACGTGCTCGGCGACCAGGCGGTCAAGGACGGCTACCGGGCGGTGGCCATCAACATGGGCTCGGTCGGGGTGTCCTTCTTCTTCATCCTCAGCGGGTTCATCCTCACCTTCGTCGCACCGCCGGGTGACACGCTGAAGCGGTTCTGGCGCAGGCGGTTCTTCAAGATCTACCCCAACCACGTGCTGATGTTCGCGGTGGTCGGGCTGCTGGCCGGGCTGCCCGCGCTGTGGCTGTGGCTGCCCAACCTGTTGCTGCTGCACGGCTGGTGGCCCAACTACCAGCTGATGACCAGCGTGAACGCGGTCAGCTGGACGCTGAGCTGCGAGCTGTTCTTCTACTTCAGCTTCCCGTTCCTGCTCAGCTGGATCAACCGGATCCGGCCGGAGAACTTGGGTCGCTGGTTCTGGGGCACCGCCGCGGTCGGGCTGGCCATCCCGTTCCTGTCCCGCTTCGTGATCCCGACCGGGCCGCAGCCCATCGAGGGCACCGACATCGGCCTGTACGAGCTGTGGTTCTCCACCCACTTCCCGCCCACCAGGGCGCTGGAGTTCCTGATCGGCATGCTGTGCGCCCGGCGGTTGCTGCTCGGCCTGGCCCCCCGGATCGGCCTGGCCATGTCGACCGGGATCCTGGTGGCCTGCTACGTGGTGAGCCTGTGGCTGCCGCCGGTGTTCACCCAGGTGGCGATGTGGATCGTGCCGCTGGCGCTGCTTACCACCGCGCTGGCCAGGGCGGATGTCGAGGACACGTTCACCCCGCTGCGCAGCCGTCCGCTGGTCTTCCTCGGCGACACCACCTACGCCTTCTACCTCACCCACGGCATGGTGCTGGGCACGGTGACCTACGGCCTGCAGCAGTTCGTCGGGCCCGGCAGCGTCGGCCTCGGCGTGATCGTGCTGGCGGTGTGCCTGGTGCTGGCGCTCGGGCTGGCCGCGCTGCTCTACGTGTGCTGGGAGCGGCCGATCATGCGCCGGTTCAGCCGCTCCAGGACCCAGGTGCGGCCGGGCTAGGCTGCACCCCGTGATCGGACGCTGTCTGCTGCTCGTGGTGTGCCTGCTCGCTGCCCTGGCCGGTTCGCCGGACGCGCGGGCGGCGGTGGCCAACTCCGAAGGCAAGGTCGTGGATCCGGTGCCGCTGCTGGAGTTCCGCACCGCGGGCCAGGCCGGCTGGTTCTGGACGCTGTCGCAGGCCGAGGGCAACGCCGCCGAGGGCCAGTACGGCATGGCGCGGCAGCACACCCGGCTCGGCTTCCTGCGGCGGCAGGCATTTCCCGGCAGCCAGCCGCTGTACCGGCTGCGGGTGGCCGACCGCTCGGCCTACCTGCTGACCGCCTCGGCGAGCGAGCGGCAGAGCCTGCTGGACTCCGGCCGGTTCACCGAGGGCGGGGTGCTCGGCCACCTCGCGGCGGGCAAGCAGGCGGGCACCGAACTGCTGTACCGGATGTCCAACGGGGCCGAGTGGCGGGTGGTGCCCGCGGCGAAGCAGGCCGAGTTCGCCGGGCGCGGCTACCGCACGGACGGTCCGCTCGGCTATGTGTGGCCCGCCTTCCACCGCACCGGCGCGGTCTACTTCGGCACCTTCGACGCCAAGGGCAACCAGGCCATGATGGCCGGTACGCAACGGGTCTACGGCCGGGCCGGCGACTGGTGGGGCGGGCTGCGCGACTTCGCGGGCGCGGGGGTGCCGCGCAACGCCTGGCACTGGCCGCGGGAGGACTTCACCGACCGGGAACCGGCCATCGGCTTCTACGACGACGCCCAGCCGGAGACCCTGCGCAAGCAGATCATCCAGGCCACCGGCGCGGGGCTGCGGTACTTCAGCTTCTACTGGTACTGGAACCCGGCCGACGGCGGCGCGGAGAACTACATCGAGGGCCTGCGCGCGTTCCTGAAAGCCAGTAACCGCACCGACATCGACTTCAACGTGCTGCCCTGCCTGCACCCCTGGAAGGACGGGCCGGTCTCCCTCGCGCTGCCCGCCGAGCAGATCACCAAGGCCGCCAACCTCATCGTCGACACCTACCTGACCCAGCCGAACTACCTGCGCGCCAACGACGGCAGGCCGATCCTGAGCGTGTGCGACGCCCGCGGCATCGGCCGGGGCACCGCGGACGGCATGCACGTGGAGGACACCCGCCGGTTCACCGACGCGGTCCGCGCGCGGGCCAGGGAGAAGCTCGGCGAGGAGGTGCTGATCACCGTCAACGGCGGCGTCCCGGCCGGCACCGGCTTCGAGGGCAGCGACTGCCTCGGCCAGTTCGACAGCTCACGTTCCTACCAGCGCTACGCCGACAACCAGCGCGCCTTCTTCCGCAACTTCCCCGGCACGCTGCTGCGCTGCGCCACCTCCGACTTCGACGAGCGCCCCCGGATCGCCATCTCCATCCCCGATCCAGGGCCGGACCCGGAGCTGCTGCGGCAGCGGTTCCGCTGGTACCCCGACGCCGACCTGCCCGGCTTCGAGCGCCTGCTGGCCGCGGTGCGCCAGGACATCGCCGAGTCCACCCGACCGTCCACAGTGGACAACTTCGTCTCGTTGTACGCCTGGAACGAGTGGCACGAGGGCGGCTACGTGGAGCCGAACAAGCGGGACGGCTGCGCCTACCTGGACGCGGTCCGCCGTCAGCTCGGGCTGACCACCGGCGCGGGCTGCGTGGCCGCCCCGGCCTGAGCGCGCACCGCGGTGAGCAGCATCCGCGCCTCCATCAGCTCGCCGTACTCCAGGTGCCGGCACGCGGCCTCGGTGTAGGCCAGCGCCCGCGGCGACAGCTCCTCCCGCGCACCGGCCAGCTGTGCCAGCGCCGCGGTCAGCGGCTGCCGCGCGCGCTGGGCCCGCGCCGCCGGGTCGTCCGGCGTGCCGGTGCCGATCGCGGTCAACGCCTCGTCCACGGCCTGGTTCAGCACACCGACGTGGTCGCGGGCGTTCGTTGGCGAACTCATGGGTTCACCACCTCCACCCGGGTTGTTCCCCGGGATGGCCTGCGCAAACCGTGTTCCGGCGCAGGTTAGGCTTGCCGGGTGCGACAGTCGGGTGTGACCGAGCATGCCCGCGGCCTGGGGCCGCAGGACCACCTCTGCTGGGTCTATGACGACCGGGCGGAGTTCCGGCGGCGGGCGGGCGAGTTCCTGCTCGACGGGCTCTCCCTCGGTCAACAGGTCTGGTACATCGCCGAGAACGATCCCGGCGACCCCGCCGAGTACCTGGGCGGGCACACCGAGCTGGGTGACGCGCTGCGGCGGGGCGCGGCGCGGGTGGTGCCGCTGGCCGCGGTGTGCCAGCCGCGCGCCTACGACCAGGCCACCGACCGGGCGGTGGCCGAGGGCTACACCGGGCTGCGGGTGGCCGCCAACTGCACCCCGCTGGCCGTGAGCAGGGCGTTCACCAGCTATGAGCGCCTGGTCGACCAGCACATGGTGGCCCGGCCGTTCTCCGCGATGTGCGCCTACCACCGCGCGGAGCTGGACGAGCAGGTCGCCGAGGAGATCGCCGCGCTGCACCCGCTGAGCAACACCGGCGGTCTCGGCTTCCGGCTGTACAGCTCGACCGAGCACGTGCTCACCCTGACCGGCGAGCTGGACCTGGCCAGCCGGGAGACCTTCGAGCGGGCCTGGCGGCACGCCGGTCCCCGGCCCACCGACGGCCTGCTGACGGTGGACGCGACCGACCTGGACTTCCTGGACCACCACAGCCTGCTGCTGATGGCCGAGCACGCCGCCGCGCACGGGGCGAGCCTGGTGCTGCACACCCGGTGGCCGGGGGCCGCCTACCTGGTCCGGCTGCTGAGCCTGCCGGACGTACGCGTGGAAGAGGCCGAGTGAACACCCTGTCAGCCGGTGCGTTCACGCACCCAGCCCTGTTCTACCGCGATGACGCGGAGTACCTGGCCGGACTGCTGCCCTTCGTCACCGGCGGGCTCGACCGCGGTGACCCGGTCGCCGTGGCGGTCCCGCCGTCCCGGCACGCGGTGCTGCACGCCGCGCTCGGCGCCGCGGCCGAGCGGGTGCACTGGGTCGACATGTCCGTGGCCGGGCGCAACCCCGGCCGGATCATCCCGACCGTGCTGCGCCAGTTCGCCGACACCCACGCCGACCGGCACGCGCACATCATCGGCGAGCCGATCTGGCCGGGCCGCACCGCCACCGAGTACCCGGCCTGCGTGCAGCACGAGGCGCTGATCAACCACGCCTTCGCCGGGCGCGAGGTCACCATCGTCTGCCCCTACGACACCGCCCGGCTGGACCCGGCCGTGGTCGCCGACGCGCACGCCACCCACCCGGAGATCTGGGACGGCGACCGGCGCGCGCACAGCGACCGCTACGACCCGGACGAGGTGGTGGCCCGCTACAACCAGCCGCTGCCCGCCGCCGCGACCGCGGCCGAGCGCGCGGTCAGCTCCCCCGCCGAGCTGCGCCCGGTCCGCCGCTGGACCGCGGCCCAGGCGCTGGAGTTCGGCCTGGACGGCGAGCGGGTGCCGCAGCTGGAGCTGATCGTCACCGAGCTGGTCACCAACAGCCTGCGGCACGCCGCGACCGACTGCCTGGTCCGGCTGTGGCTGGCCGAGGGACACCTGCACTGCGAGGTCCGCGACGGCGGGCAGCTCAGCGATCCGCTGGCCGGCCGCCGCCCGCGCCCGCCCGGCCAGCGCGGCGGCCGCGGCCTGCTGCTGGTGCACCAGCTCGCCGACCTGGTCCGCACGCACACCACCCCCGAGGGCACCAGCCAGTACGCCCTGCTGCGCCTGGCCTGAGGCTCAGGACCGCAGCAGCCCAGGCGGCACCGGCAGGCGGCGCACCGTCTCCAGCACCAGGCTCACCGCCGCCCTCGGCCGGGCGCCGCGCCGCAGCGCCGCGGTGATGGTGCGGGTGACCGCCGGGGTCAGCTCGCGGGTGGCCACCCGGTAGCGGCGGTCCACGGCCAGCGCGGGCAGCAGGGTCACCGAGTGCCCGGCCTCCACGTGCTGGAGGGTCATCAGGTAGTTGCTGAAGCGGCACACCACCCTCGGCTCGAACCCGGCCTGGCGGCACAGCCGGGTGGCCAGCCCGGCCATGTAGGAGCCGGGCACGTCGAAGGCCCACGGCTGCTCGGCGTAGGCGGCCAGGTCCGCCGGGCCCTGACCGGCTTGCTCCTGCGGCACCACCAGCACCACCGGGTCCACCGCCAGCGGCACCACGTCCACGTCCGGACCGAGGGCGACCTCGACGAAGTCCGGGGTGGTGATGATCAGGTCCGCGTCGCCCACCCGCAGCGCCGGGATGCTCTCGTGCGGTTCCAGCTCCAGCAGCTCGATCTCCAGCTGCGGGTGGGTGCGGGCCAGCTGGGTCACCGCGGGCACGGCCAGGCTGTGGATCGCGCTCTGGAACGCGCCCAGCCGGACCAGCCCGGCCGGTTCCGCGCCGAGGCTGCGCAGCTCCGCCTCCACGGTGTCCATGTGGTCCAGGATGGCCCGCGCCCGGCGGGCGAGCAGCTGCCCCGCCGGGGTCAGCCGGACCCGGCGGCCGGTGCGTTCCAGCAGCTGGGTGCGGGTCTCCGCCTCCAGCACGGACAGCTGCTGGGAGACGCTGGAGGCGCTCTGGCTGGCCGCCTCGGCGACCGCGCGCACGGTGCCCAGGGTGTCCAGCTGGCTCAGCAGCCGCAGCCGCCACGGGTTCAGCACGGCCCCATTGTTGTTCGGTTCTGCCGAACAGGACAGTCGGAATCGTGAGCTGGACCTGATGCTCGGGCCGGCTCTAGCTTCGAGTCATGGTTGCTCCGACCACCGATTCGCCGGTCACCGAGTTCTGGGCCGACGTGGACCGCCACCTGGTCCGCTACGGCGGCACGTTCACCCGAGAGATCATCGCCAGCGCCGAGGGCAGTTTCCTGCGCACCGAGGACGGCCGCCGCATCCTGGACTTCACCTCAGGGCAGATGAGCGCGATCCTCGGCCACTCCCACCCCGACATCGTGGCCACCGTGCGCCGCCAGGTCGGCACGCTGGACCACCTGTTCAGCGGCATGCTCAGCCGCCCGGTGGTCGACCTGGCCCGTCGGCTGGCCGGGACCCTGCCGGAGCCGCTGGAGAAGGTGCAGCTGCTGACCACCGGCGCGGAGGTCAACGAGGCCGCGCTGCGGATGGCCAAGCTGGTCACCGGCAAGCACGAGATCGTCTCCTTCGCCCGGTCCTGGCACGGCATGACCCAGGCCGCGGCCGGCGCGACCTACAGCGCGGGCCGCAAGGGCTACGGCCCGGCCGCGCCCGGCAACCTGGCCATCCCCGCGCCGAACACCTACCGCCCGGACTTCTGCACCCCCGAGGGCGAGCTGGACTGGCGGCGGCAGCTGGACTTCGGCTTCGAACTGGTCGACGCCCAGTCCACCGGCAGCCTGGCCGCGTGCCTGGTGGAACCGATCCTGTCCTCCGGCGGCGTGCTCGAACCCCCGCCCGGCTACTTCGCCGCGCTGGCCGAGAAGTGCCGCGAGCGCGGCATGCTGCTGATCCTGGACGAGGCCCAGACCGGCCTGTGCCGCACCGGCACCTGGTACGCCTTCGAACGCGACGGCATCGTCCCGGACATCCTCACCCTGTCCAAGACCCTGGGCGCCGGACTCCCGCTGGCCGCGGTGATCACCAGCGCGGAGATCGAGGAGGCGGCCCACCGCCGCGACTACCTCTTCTTCACCACCCACGTCTCGGACCCGCTGGTCGCCGCGGTCGGCAACACCGTGCTCGACGTGCTCGAGCGCGACAACCTCGCCGAGCGCGCCCAGCGACTGGGCGAGCGGCTGCGCCAGGGCCTGACCCGGCTGGCGGAACGGCACGAGGTGGTCGGCGACGTCCGCGGCCGCGGCCTGCTGGCCGGGCTGGAACTGGTGGTGAACCGGGAAACCAAGCAGGCATCCGACGAGCTCGGCGCGGCGGTCACCCGGCGCTGCCTGGAACTGGGGCTGCACATGAACATCGTGCAGCTGCCGGGCATGGGCGGAGTGTTCCGGATCGCGCCGCCGCTGACCGCGACCGAGGAGGAGCTCGCCCTGGGCGTGGACCTGCTCGACCAGGCCATCGGCGACGTGGTGTCGGGCCGGGCCTGAGGCGGGCACCGCGGTCAGAAGGTGGCGATCGGGTTGACCGGGCTGCCGGAGGTGCCGGCGAAGCGCACCGGCGCGACCGCGAGCTGGAAGTCCCACTGCCCCAGCTCGGCAGCCGTCCGCGCACACGCCTCCAGGTCGCAGTTGTCCAGCAGCCACAACCCCATCGCGACCAAGCCCACCGCGTGCACCGGCATCAACACGTCCGCGTACCCCGACGGCTGCACGTCCTGCGGGGTGTCCGCGCCGATCAGCGCGACCTCCCGGTCACGCAGCCACGGCAGGCAGGACGCGTGCCACCCGGCCTGGGTGACACCGCCGGCCGCCCCCGCCTCGTGCCGGAGGCGGCCGTAGCCGGTCCGCAGGAGCACCGCGTCGCCGGAGCGCACCCGCACGCCCTGGCGACGCTCGGCCTCCTCCAGGTCCTCGGGGAACACACCCTGTCCCGGTTCCAGCCACGGCACATCGCGGACCTTGGCAACGTCCAGCAGGACACCGCGCGTGATGATCCCGTCCGCCGCCGCAGTGACGGCCGCCCACGCCGATCCCGTTGCGGCGTCGACCAAGGAGTGTGATCGCCCGTTGTACATCTGGCCGTCCCAGAAGAGGTGGCAGGGCGAGTCGACGTGGGTGATGGTGTTGCCGTGGAACATGATGCCGAGCCGCTCGTTCGAGAAGCCCCAGCGCCGGTCGTCGCGGAACCCGGGCAGGGGCATGTTCTCGGCGCCCGGCATGTCGGCGGCGCACGGGCACGAGGTCGTCGACCGCTCCATCTCCTCCGGCACGGCGATCTCCCACCCGCACGACACGCTCCGGCCGTGGCGCACGGCCCGCGCCGCTGCCAGCCGGACCTCGTCGGTGATGTGGTTCAGGGTGCCGCGCTCGTCGTCCTCGCCCCACCGTCCCCAGTTCGACAGCGTGTCGAAGTAGCCGAGCACGTCGTCCTGGGTGGGCATCGATCGCTCTGCGGTCATCCCAGCAGCTTCCCAGACCGGGTCAGTCCGCCTGCCCGGGATCGGCCTCGTGCCCCGGTTCCTCCGGTGTCCGGCGGCGTTGCTTGAGCTTGGCCTCCCAGCTGTGGCGGCGGCCGCCGGTCAGCTCCCGCGCCCGCGCCACGTACTTCCGGAACACCTCGTAGTACGTGTCGTCGTAGTCCTCGACCACCTGGAACGTCCACCGCCCCGGCAGCACGTTGCGCCCCAGCAGCTCCCGCTCCAGGTCCGCGGCCAGCTCCTCCTGCCCCGCCTTGCGCAGCTTCTCGATGCCCTCTTCCAGGGCGAAGTCGGCGGTGCCGGTGAGCTGGTGGAAGGTGTAGAGGGCGCCGCGAGCGCGTTCGATCGCCTCGAACGCCTCGCTGATCTTGCCAACGGCCTCGGCGGTGGCCTCGTCCCCGGCGGCGAGCTCTGACAGGTCGGTCATGCCCCCTCAGGTACCCAGAGATTCACGGCTCATCCCCGCCACGCGCGACCTGCAATCCCATCGTGAGCGCTGACGCCGAGGTCGAAGCATGGTTGCGGCACAAGGGAACCGAGGCGATCCCGCATCCGGGCGGAACCCTGTACGCCCACCTGTGCCGGGTGCGGGACCGCCTCGCCGATCTGGGTCACGGCTCCCCCGTCCAACTGGCCGGGCTGACCCACGCCGCCTACGGCACCGACGGTTTCGGCCTGGCCCTGCTCGACTGGCAGGACCGCGCCCCGCTCCGCACCCTCATCGGCGACCCGGCCGAGGAGCTGGTCTACCGGTACGGCTCCTGCGACCGGGACCGCAGCTGGCCGCGCCTGGCCGCCATCGGCGAGGTGACCGACCGCTTCACCGGCCGGGTGAGCACCCTGGCCGGTGCACGGCTGACCGAGTTCGTCGACCTCAGCATCGTCAACGAGCTCGACGTGATCGAGCAGGACCCGGGTCTGCTGGCCAAGCACGGGGACTACTTCCGGGAGCTGTTCACCACCTGGACGCCAGTCGCCTCCGCGCCGCTGCGGCCCAGCCTGCGAGACCTCCTCGACCGCTGACAGCCAACCGCCGTGGCTACCGCCTGCCCCTGGCGACGGCCAGCGCCGCGCCGGTCAGCACGAGCGCGCCGGTGGCGACCCGCCGCACAGCCGTGCGCCGCCCGCCGTGCCAGCCACCGTGCACCTCGCCAGTACCCGGCGCGGGCTCGTGCAGGTTGCCGTGCGTCGGGTCCGCGTCCTGCTGCCGGGACAGGTGCGAGCGGTCCACTTGGAACGCGGTCAGCTTCTCGGTCAAGCCGGGCCAGAACTTCGCCTGCAACAGCAGAACGCGCCCCACCGGGCCGACCACGACCTCACGCCGGGGCACCCGCACCAGGCCGACGATCGCCCTGGCGACCCGCTCCGGGGAGTACACCGGCGGCATGGCCACCGCCCGGCGTTCGGTGTAGTTCGCCGCGTGCGCGAAGAACGGGGTGTCGATGGTGGCGGGCAGCACGGTGCACACCCGCACACCGCGCGCCTTGGCCAGCCGCAGTTCCTGGCGCAGGCTCACACCCAGCGCGCGGACCGCGAACTTCGACATGCCGTAGGGCGCGGTGTAGGGCTGCGGCACGGCGCCGACCACCGAGGAGACGTTCACCAGCACACCGCGGCCCTGGTCCCGCAGGTACCGCAGCGCCGCGCGGGCCCCGTGCACGCAGCCCATCACGTTGACATCCAGCACCCGCCGGAAGTCATCCAGCGGAATCTCCTCGAACGGCGCGAACACCGACACCGCGGCCGCGTTGACCCACACGTCGATCCGGCCAAAACGCTCCGCGGCCAGCCGCGCCAGGTTGTTGACCTGGTGGGCATCGGCCACATCGGTCGGCACCGCCAGCGCCCGCCCACCCGCTGCCTCGCACTCCCGCACCAGCTCCCGCAACGCCTCCGGCCGCCGCGCGGCCACCACCACCGAGGCGCCCTTGCCCGCGAACTCCAGCGCGGCCGCCCGGCCGATGCCGCTGGAGGCGCCGGTGACCACGACAACGGCATCCCGTACCCGCATGGTCGTCTCCCTCCCTGCTCGCGTTGGTCCGGCGCAGGGGTACCCGGGTTGCGCAGCGCCAACCGACGGTCGCGCCTGGACACCACCAAAGATCGCTACAGTGCGACCGTGCGAGCGGCTACGGCCGGCGTCGCGGCCGAGCTGCCCGGTTCGATGGCCGGGCTGGCCGTGCTGGGCGGATCAGCCGGGGCCGCGCTGCTGCTGACCACCCCGGCGGCGACCTTCGAGCGGATCGTGCCCTGGCTGATCGCGCTGGGCTCGGTGCTGCTGCTGACCCGGGACCGGCTGCGGGAGATCGCCGATGAGCGGGCCAAGCGGCGCGGCGGCGGTCCTGGCTCGGCGGTGCCGCTGCCCGGGGCGATCGCGCTGGTCGCGGTCTACGGCGGCTACTTCGGCGCGGGGGCGGGTGTGCTGTCGCTGGCCGTGCTCACCGGCGCGGCCAACCTCACCGCAGGGCTCGCCTTCGCCGCGCTGGCCCCGGTGCACCGGCTCGCCGCGGCCCTGCTCGCGCTCGGCGCGCTGGCCGGTCTGGGCCAGGCCGCGCACCTGTGGTGGCGTACCACCGGCCAGTTGTATGACCACTAAGTCAGTTGTACGATCTCTCGCATGGCCGTTGATCGCATCACGCAGGTCCGCCTGTCCTCCGTCCGGCTCCCGCTGAGCACGCCGGTCAGCGACGCGAAGGTGTTCACCGGCCGCCAGAAGCCGATGACCGAGGTGGCCTTCCTGTTCGCCGAGATCGAGGCCGAGAGCGGTCACCGCGGCCTGGGTTTCGGCTATTCGAAACGCGCGGGCGGTCCCGGCCAGTACGCGCACGCCCGTGAGGTGGCGCCGGAGCTGATCGGCGATGACCCCAACGACATCGGGCGGCTGTGGGACAAGCTGGTGTGGGCCGGGGCCTCGGTTGGCCGCAGCGGCCTGGCCACCCAGGCGATCGCGGCGCTGGACATCGCGCTGTGGGATCTCAAGGCCACCCGCGCCGGGCTGCCGCTGGCCAAGCTGCTCGGCGCGCACCGGGACTCGGTGCGCTGCTACAACACCTCCGGCGGCTTCCTGCACACCCCGCTGGCGCAGGTGCTGGACAACGCCACCGCCGCGCGGGAACGCGGCATCGGCGGCATCAAGATCAAGGTCGGCCACCCGGACTCCACAGTGGACCTGCGGCGGGTGAGCGCGGTGCGCGAGCGGCTCGGCGACGGCTTCCCGCTGATGGTCGACGCGAACCAGCAGTGGGACCGGCCCACCGCGCGGCGGCTCGGGCGGGCGCTGGAGGCATTCGACCTGACCTGGATCGAGGAGCCGCTGGACGCCTACGACCACGCCGGGCACGCCGCGCTCGCGGCCGCGCTGGACACCCCGATCGCCACCGGCGAGATGCTGGCCAGCGTGGCCGAGCACGCCGAGCTGATCAGGGCGGGCGGCGCCGACATCATCCAGCCGGACGCGCCGCGGATCGGCGGCATCACCCAATTCCTGAAACTGGCCGCGCTCGCCGAGCACCACCGGCTGCAGCTGGCCCCGCACTTCGCCATGGAGATCCACCTGCACCTGGCCGCGGCCTACCCGCTGGAGCCCTGGCTGGAGCACTTCGACTGGCTGGAACCGCTGTTCAACGAGCGCCTGGAGCTCGCGGACGGCCGAATGCTGGTGCCCGACCGGCCCGGTCTCGGCCTGACGCTGAGCGACCAGGCCGCGGCCTGGACCGTGGACAGCTGCGTGGTGACCGGATGAGCCGCACCGAGGAACTGGTGGAACGGCTCACCGCGCGGATCAAGGAAGGCGTGGTCCGGCCGGGCGAGAAGCTGCCCACCGAGGGCAGCCTGGTGCAGACCTACGGGGTCAGCCGCACCGTGGTCCGCGAGGCGCTGTCCCGGTTGCAGGCCGCCGGGCTGGTGGAGACCCGGCACGGCCGGGGCAGCTTTGTGCTGGCCCAGCCGAGCACCGCCCGGTTCGAGCCGCCCAAGGACGGGGAGCTGACCGTCGAGGGCGTGGTGGAGCTGATCGAGTTCCGCACCGGCTGGGAAACCGAGTCCGCGGCACTGGCCGCCCAGCGCCGCACCGAGGCGCAGCTGCGCGACCTGGGCGCGGCCCTGGCCGAGTTCACCGCGGCCGCGGCCAACCCCAGCGCCGCGGTCAACGCCGACTACCAGTTCCACCTGCGCATCGCCCTGGCCAGCGGCAACCGCTACTTCGCCGACCTGGCCACCGCCTCGGGGCCCGGCATGATCGTCATCCCGCACTACCGGCTGTTCCCCGACGAGCAGCGGTTCGGCCGGATCGTCAGCGAGCACGAGAACATCCACGCCGCCATCGCCCTTGGCGACCCCGAGGGCGCGCGGGCGGCGATGCGGGTGCACCTGTCGAACAGCCGCAGCCGCCTGCTCGACCTACAGGTGGCGGCAACTCAGGGGTTTTGATATCAGCGAATTCGATAGGGGCTGCCGACGAAGATACCCCTATCTTTCGCCGTCCCGCTGTGCGCTGACAGGTTCCAGACATACACTCCGCGATGTAACCGATTCCGGAAGAGCAAACTGGCAGGAACCGGCAATTCCAGGACTTCACGGTATTTCCCGGGAAGTTTTGGAACAAGGTTGGTTGTCTGTCCACCCGGAACCGAGCACCTGGGGAGAAGTGTGTGGGAGAGCCGATCGCGATCGTGGGTATGGCCTGCACGTACCCCGGCGGCGTGACCACTCCTGCCGGGTTGTGGCAGGCCGCGATCTCGGGCGCGGACCTGATCGGGGAAATGCCGTCGGACCGCGGCTGGGACCTCGATTCCCTTTATGATCCCGATCCGGATAGGCCCGGTAAGTCCTACACCCGGCACGGCGGATTCCTCCATCAAGCCGGTGACTTCGACGCCGCGTTCTTCGGCCTCTCGCCGAGGGAGGCGCTGACCACCGATCCGCAGCAGCGGCTGTTGCTCACCTCGGCCTGGCAGGCGCTGGAGGACGCCGGAATCGACCCCGCCTCGATCCGCGGCAGCCGGACCTCGGTGTTCGCCGGGGCGATGATGCACGACTACGCGCCGAGGGTGCACACCGTGCCCAACGGGCTGGAAGGGCACCTGATCACCGGCAACACCGCCAGCGTGGTCTCCGGCCGGCTGGCCTACGTGCTCGGGCTACGCGGCCCGGCGATCACGGTGGACACCGGTTGCTCCTCATCGCTGGTCACCCTGCACCTGGCGGTCCAGTCGCTGCGCGCGGGCGAGAGCAGCCTGGCCCTCTCCGGCGGGGTGACCGTGATGGCCACGCCGGAGATGTTCGTGGAGTTCTCCCGGCTGCGCGGACTGGCCCCGGACGGCCGGTGCAAGCCGTTCTCCGCGACCGCGGACGGCACCGCCTGGGCCGAGGGCGCCGGGATGCTGGTGCTGGAACGGCTTTCCGACGCCGTGCGCAACGGACGCCGGGTGCACGCGCTCATCCGGGGCACCGCGGTCAACTCCGACGGCGCGTCCAACGGACTGTCCGCGCCCAGCGGTCCCGCGCAGGAACTGGTGATCCGGGAGGCGCTCGCCGCCGCCGGTCTGTCCACAGTGGACGTTGACGCGGTGGAGGCGCACGGCACCGGCACCCGGCTCGGCGACCCGATCGAGGCGGGTGCGCTGCTGGCCACCTACGGGCAGGACCGGGACCGCCCGCTGCTGCTGGGCTCGGTGAAGGCCAACACCGGGCACACCCAGGCCGCGGCCGGGGCGGCCGGCGTGATCAAGATGGCGCAGGCGATGCGGCACGGCGTGCTGCCCAAGATCCTGCACTTCACCGAGCCGAGCCCGCACGTGGACTGGACCAGCGGCGCGGTGCTCCCGCTGGCCGAGCACACCCCGTGGCCGGAGACCGCGCGCCCGCGCCGGGCCGGGGTGTCCTCCTTCGGGATCAGTGGCACCAACGCCCACGTCGTGCTGGAACAGGCCCCCGCGCCCGCGCCGCAAGCCGAGCCGCCGCCGGTGGTGCCGCTGCTGCTGTCGGCCACCACGCTGACCGCGTTGCGGGAACAGGCTTCCCGGCTGCGCGAGCACCTGGACACCGACATCTCGCTCGCCGACATCGGGTTCACCCTGGCCACCGGCCGGTCCCGGTTCGAGCACCGCGCGGCCGTGCTGGGCACCGATCCGGCGGCCCTGCGTGCCGGACTGGCCGCGCTGGCCGCTGGCGAGCCCGCACCGGGGGTGCTCACCGGCACGGCCCGGCGCGAGGCCCGTCCGGTGCTGGTGTTCCCCGGCCAGGGCACCCAGTGGACCGGCATGGCGGTGCGGCTGCTCGCGGAGAGCCCGGTGTTCGCCGAACGGATGGCGCAGTGCCAGCAGGCGTTGTCCCCCTTCGTGGACTGGCAGCTGACCGAAGTTCTCGCCGACGAGGCCGCACTGTCCGAAGTGGACATCGTACAGCCGGCCACCTGGGCGGTGATGGTCTCGCTGGCCGCACTCTGGCAGGCGCACGGCGTGCGGCCGGTCGCGGTGGTCGGGCACTCGCAGGGCGAGATCGCCGCCGCCACGGTGGCCGGTGCACTGTCGCTGGAAGATGGCGCGCTGGTGGTTGCCTTGCGCGCCAAGGCGATCCGCGCGCTGTCCGGGCTCGGCGGGATGGCCTCGGTCGCCCTGTCCAGAGCCGCGGCTGAGCGCCGGATCCAGCGCTGGCCGGACCTGCACGTGGCCGCGGTCAACGGTCCGGAGGCCACGGTGCTCTCCGGTGATCCGCGCGCGCTAGCCGAACTGGGCGAGGAGCTGGCGGCCGAGGAGATCCGCTTCCGCCGCCTGCCGGTGGACTACGCCTCGCACTCGCCCCAGGTCGACCTGCTCCGCGAGGAGCTGCGCGCCGCGCTCGCCCCGATCAGCCCGCGGCCAGCCGAGATTCCCTTCCACTCCACCGTCTCCGGCGAGTCCGAGGTCCTGGACGCGGACTACTGGTTCCGCAACCTGCGCCAGACCGTGGAGTTCGACTCGGCCATCCGCGGCCTGATCGCGTTGGGCCACACTACTTTCCTGGAGTGCTCCGCGCACCCGGTGCTCACCGTCGGCCTGCACCAGCTACTGGACGAACTGGACCAGGACGGCATCGCGCTGGGCACCCTGCGCCGCGAGGAAGGCGGCCCGGCACGCTTCCTGCTGGCCGCCGCCGAGGCCCAGGTGCACGGCGTCGACCTGCGGCTGGACCGGGTCTTCCCGGGCGCGCGGCCGACCAGCCTGCCCACCTACCCGTTCCAGACCGAGCGGTTCTGGCTGCTGCCGACCGCGAGCGCCCCTGCCACCTCGGGCCACCCGCTGCTCACCTCGGCGGTTGTGCTGGCCGGTGGCGACGGGCTGGTGGGCACCGGCTCGGTGTCCTTGCGGGCGTTGCCGTGGCTGGCCGATCACGCGGTGCACGGCACGGTGCTGGTGCCGGGCACGGCCTTCGCCGAGCTGGCCCTGCACGCCGGTGAGCTGCTCGGCCTGCCACGGCTGCTGGAGCTGGCGGTGGAGCGGCCGCTGGCGGTGCCCGCCGCGGGCGAGGCCGAGCTCCAGCTGACCGTGGACGGCGCGGGAGCCCTCGCGGTGCACACGCGGCCGGACCGCGACACGGCCTGGACCCGGCACGCCACCGGCACCCTCGGCCCCGGCGAGTCCGCGACCGTGGCCACGATTACCTGGCCCCCGGCCGCCGAGGAGATCGACCTGGACGGCGCGTACGCGCGGCTGGCCGAATTGGGCTACGAGTACGGGCCAAGTTTCCAGGGCCTGCGCCGGGCCTGGCGCGACGGTGAGCGCCGCTACGCCGAGGTCGAGCTGCCCGCCGAGCCCGGCCGCTTCGGCATCCACCCCGCGCTGCTGGACGCCGCCCTGCATCCGCTGCTGCTCGGCGCGGACGGCGAGCTCCGGCTGCCGTTCTCCTTCGCCGGCGTCGAACTGGCCGCCGTCGGCGCGACCACCATCCGGGTCGCGCTGACGCCGACCGGCCAGGACGCCTTCCGCGTCGAGATCACCGATGCGCTCTCCGGCGCGGTGTGCGCCATCGAGACGATGTCCTTGCGGCCGCTGCGAACTGAGCTGCTCGTCGGCAGCGACCGGTCGCTGTTCCAGGTCAGCTGGACGCCGTCACCGCGGCGGGCGACCCCCGGCGCGACCGAGGTGCTGCACGGCACCGATGTGCACCAGGTGCTCGGCGCGATCCGCGAGTGGCTGGCCGCGGACCGGGACGGGCAGCTGGCCATCGTCACCAGGAACGCGATCGCGACCGGGCCGGATGAGGACGTCGACCTGACGGCGGCCCCGGTGTGGGGCCTGGTGCGCACCGCGCAGACCGAGCACCCCGGCCGGTTCCGGCTGGTGGACCTGGACGCTCCAGCCCAGCTGGACACCGCGCTCGGCTGTCCCGAACCACAGGTGGCCCTCCGCGGCGGGCAGGTGCTGGTCCCCCGGCTGGCCAGGGTCACCGCCGGTGCGCCGCCTCGGCTGGATCCGGCGGGCACGGTGCTGATCATCGGCGGCACCGGGACCCTGGGGCGGGCGCTGGCCGAGCACCTGGTGACCGCGCACGGGGTCCGGCACCTGGTGCTGACCGGGCGGCGGGCGGCGGAAGCGCCAGAGCTGCCGGGCGCGGAGGTCCGGGTGGTGGCCTGCGATGTCACCGACCGGCAGGAGCTGGCCGCGGTGATCGACGGCATTCCGGCCGAGCACCCGCTCACCGCGGTGGTGCACGCCGCCGGTGTGCTGGCCGACAGCCCGGTGGCCGCACTCGCCCCCGAGCAGCTGGATTCGGTGCTACGCCCCAAGGTCGAGGGCGCTTGGCACCTGCACGAGCTGACCCAAGACCTGGACCTGGCCGCGTTCGTGCTGTTCTCCTCGGTGGCTGGCGTCATCGGCACCCAAGGGCAGGCCAACTACGCCGCGGCCAACAGCTACCTGGACGCGCTGGCCCACCACCGGCGCGCACGCGGGCTGCCTGCGACCTCGATGGCCTGGGGCCTGTGGGCGCAGGAATCGGGGATGACCGGGCACCTGGACGCGGCCGACCGGGCGCGGCTGAGCCGGGCCCGGTTGCGGCCGATCGCACCCGCGCACGGGCTGGCGCTGTTCGACGCGGCGCTGGACGGGCCGCCGCTGTCCGTGCCCGCGCGGTTCGACCTCGGCGAGCAGGGCGACCGGCCCGCCATCTTCGAAGGGCTGCTGGGGCCGAAACGGCCGACCGCGGCGAAGCAGGCGCAACCGGTGGCCTTCGTGCCGGGTGACGAACGCGCGGTGCTGGAGCTGGTGCTGCGCACGGTGGCCACGGTGCTGGGCAGCACCGGGGAGGTCAATCCCGAGCGGGCCTTCCGGGACATCGGGTTCGACTCGCTGACCGGCCTGGAACTGCGCAACCGGCTCAGCGCGGCCACCGGGCTGCGGCTGCCCGCGACCACGGTGTTCGACCACCCGACGCCCGCGCTGCTGGCCGCGCACCTGGCCGGAGGCAGCCCGCGGACGGCCGAGACCGCCGAGCCTGTCGTTGCCCCGCAAGACGATCCGATCGTCGTGGTCGGGGCCGGATGCCGCTTCCCCGGCGGTGTGTCCACAGTGGACGAACTGTGGACGGTGCTGGCCGAGGGGCGCGACGTGATCAGCGAGTTCCCGGCGGACCGGGGCTGGGACGCCGGGGCCAGCTCGGTGCGGCACGGGGGTTTCCTGGCCGACGCGGCGGAGTTCGACCCCGGCTTCTTCGGCATTCCGCCGCGGGAGGCGCTGGTGATGGACCCGCAGCAGCGGATCCTGCTGGAGGTCGCCTGGCACGCGCTGGAGTCGGCGGGCATCGATCCGGCCGGACTGCGCGGCAGCCGGACCGCGGTGTTCACCGGCACCATGGGCAGCGACTACGGGCACCGGGTGCACGAGGTGCCGGAAGACCTCAGCGGGCAGGTCTCCATCGACAACGCGAGCAGCGTGGCCTCGGGGCGGCTGGCCTACTTCTTCGGGTTCGAGGGGCCCGCGATCACCCTGGACACCGCCTGTTCCTCGGCGCTGGTGGCCATGCACCTGGCGGCGCAGGCGTTGCGCAGCGGGGAGTGCACGCTGGCGCTGGCCGGTGGGGTGACCGTGATGACCACGCCCACCCTGTTCGCCGAGTTCGCCCAGGTGTACGCGCTGGCCCCGGACGGGCGGTGCAAACCCTTCGCCGCTACCGCGGACGGCACTGCGTGGAGCGAGGGCGCGGGACTGGTGGTGCTGGAACGGCTTTCCGACGCCCGCCGCAACGGCCACCGGGTGCTGGCCGTGCTGCGCGGCAGCGCGGTCAACTCCGACGGCGCCTCCAACGGCCTCACCGCGCCCAACGGGGCCGCGCAGCGACGGGTGATCCAGGATGCGCTGGCCGCCGCCGGACTGTCCACTTCGGACGTTGACGCGGTGGAGGCGCACGGCACCGGGACCACCCTGGGCGATCCGATCGAGGCCCAGGCCCTGCTGGCCACCTACGGGCAGGACCGGGAACGGCCGGTGCTGGTCGGCTCGGCCAAGTCCAACCTCGGCCACACCCAGGCCGCCGCCGGAGTCGCGGGTGTGCTGAAGATGATCCTGGCCATGCGGCACGGGATCCTGCCCGGCACGCTGCACCTGGACCAGCCGAGCCCGCACGTGGACTGGACCAGCGGCGCGCTGGAACTCGCCACCGGAGCCACGCCGTGGCCGGAGACCGGACGGCCGCGCCGGGCCGGGGTCTCCTCCTTCGGCATCAGCGGCACCAACGCGCACCTGATCCTGGAACAACCCCCAGCCGAGCCGGAACCCGAGCCCGCGACCGCGCCGCCGCTGCTGCCCTGGGTGCTCTCCGCTGCCGACCCGCAAGCGTTGGAGCGCCAGGCCAAGGCCCTGCTCGACCAGCCGGGCGAGCCGCTCGACCTGGCCTACTCGCTGGCCACCACCCGAGCCCAGCTGCCGTTCCGCGCGGTCTACCTCGGCGCGGACCGGGCCGGGCTGCACCGCGCGATCACCGAGGGCACCGCGATCACCGGCGAGGTGCGGCGGGGCACGACCGCCTTCCTGTTCCCCGGCCAGGGAGCCCAGCACGCCGGGATGGCCGCGGAGCTGTACCGGAGCGAACCGCGGTTCGCCGAGGCTTTCGACGCGGTGGCCGCGGAGCTGGACCGGCACCTGGACCGCCCGTTGCGGGAGCTGGTCTTCGACGGTGATTCAACCCGGACCGATCACACCCAGGCCGCGGTGTTCGCAGTGGAGGTGGCACTGTTCCGGCTGATCACCGCGGTCGGCGTGACGCCGGACGCGCTGGCGGGGCACTCGGTCGGCGAGGTGGCCGCCGCGCACGCCGCCGGAGTGCTGTCGCTGCCCGATGCCTGCACGCTGATCGCGGCCAGGGGCAGGCTGATGCGCGAGCTGGGCCGGTCCGGGGCGATGGTCGCGATCCGGGCCACCGAGGAACAGGCCAGGGAACTGTTGCGCGGCAACGAGTCCGAGGTCTCGATCGCCGCGGTCAACGGGCCGGACTCGGTGGTGCTCTCCGGCACCGAGGACGTGGTGCTCGCGCTGGCCGCGCGCGCCCCGCACGCCCGCAGGCTCGCGGTGGCCCAAGCCTTCCACTCCCCGCACATGGACCCGGTGCTCGCGCCACTGCGGGAGGTGCTGGACACCCTGGAGTTCCACGAGCCCGTCATTCCGGTGGTCAGCTCGGTCACCGGGCGCGCGGCCACCGGGGCGGACCTGCGCAGCCCGGAGTACTGGGTGCGGCAGGCCCGCCACCCGGTCCGCTTCCACGACTGCCTGACCGCGCTGGCAGCCTCCACCTACCTGGAGGTCGGTCCGGGCGGCACGCTCAGCGCCCTCGGCCAGGAAACCCAGCCGGAGGCGGCGTTCCTACCGGTGCTGCCCAAGGCGCGGCCCGCCGTGGAGTCGCTGCTCCGTGCGCTCGCCGCCGCGCACACCAGGGGCGTCCCGGTGGACTGGGCCGCCTGGTGCGCGGGCGGGCGGCGGGTGCCGCTGCCGGGGTACCGGTTCAGCCGCGAGCGGTTCTGGCTGCCGGTGCGCGCGGCCAAGGACCCGCTGCTGCACGTGGTGGACTGGGTTCCGGCCGAGCCCGCCGCGACCCCGGCCGGTCCCTGGCTGGTGCTCGCGCCGCCGGGCGAGCGGTGCGCGGAGATCACCGGCGCGGTGGCCGCGGCGCTGGACGCCGAGGTGCTGCCCTACACCGGCCAGGAAATCCCACCCGCCAACGGAATCGTCTCGCTGCTGGCGCTCGATCCGGCTGCCGAAACCACGGTTCCCAGCTCGGTGACGGCCACCCTCGCGCTGTTGCAAGCCGTGCCGGAGGGAACTCCGGTCTGGGCCATCACCCAGGGCGCGGTGCGGGCGCGCGAACAGGATGTGCCGCAACCGGATCAGGCCGCGGTGTGGGGGCTGGGCCGGGTGGCCGCGCTGGAAGTCCCCGGCCGCTGGGGTGGACTCGTCGACCTGCCCACTCAACCGTCCGAAGTGGACTTCCGCGCACTGCGCGCGGCGCTTGGCGGGGAGGACCAGTCCGCCATCCGCGACGGCCGGATCTTCGTGCGCCGCTTGGCAACCGTGCCCGCGCGACCGGCCACCACGGTGGCACCGGCCGGGACCGTGCTGATCACCGGCGGCCTCGGCGGACTGGGCCGTCACCTGGCCCGGCACCTGGCCGCACACGGCGCGAAGCACCTCCTGCTGATCAGCCGCCAAGGTCCGGACGCCCCCGGCGCGGCGGAACTGCGCGCCGAGCTGGCAGGCACCGAAGTCACCATCGCCGCCTGCGACGTCACCGACCGCGACGCCCTGGCCGCGCTGCTGCGGCAGCACACCCTTTCCGGCGTGGTGCACGCGGCCGGTGTGCTCGACGACGGTGTGCTGGATTCCCTGTCGCCCAGCCGTTTCGCCACTGTCTTCGACGCGAAGGCGGGCGGCGCTCGGCACCTGGACGAGCTCACCCGCGAGCACCCGCTGGAGTTCTTCGTGCTCTGCTCCTCCCTGGCCGCCACCGTCGGCTCCCCCGGCCAGGGCAACTACAGCGCGGCCAACGCCGTCCTGGAGGCCCTCGCCCACCGGCGGCGCGCGCAGGGCCTGCCCGCCACCTGCCTGGCCTGGGGTCCTTGGGACAGCACTGGAATGGCCTCGGCGGAACTGGCCTCCGGCTGGCAGACGCGGGGCATCACGCCGATGGCGGCCGGGGCCGCCTTGGCCGCCTTCGACCGCGCGCTGGCCGCGGGCGGAGGTGCGTACGCTATCGCCGAGGTGGACTGGCCCCGTTTCGCCACCGGCCTGCGACCGAGCCGCCTGTGCGACAACCTGCCCGGCGTCCAGCCCGCCGAAGAACCCGTTGCACCGCAACCAATCCGACTGAACGAGCTGCCCGCCGAGGAACGCGAGCCCTACCTGACCCAGGTGGTGATCTCGCACATCGCCGCCGTCTCGGGGCACCGCGCCGAGGACATCCTGCCCGGGCGGTCCTTCCGCGAGCTGGGGCTGGACTCGCTGGCCGGGGTCAAACTGCGCAACCGGCTCAGCGCGGCTACCGGCGCGGAGCTGACCGCGACCGTGGTCTACGAGCACCCGACGCCGGTGGCACTCGCCCGGCACCTCATCGAGGCGCTCGGCGGCGGGGTGCGGGACGCGGTGCGCGCCACCATGTCCCGGCTCTACGAGCTGGAGCAGGCGCTGGCCGGGCTGCGGCCCTCGGCGGTCGGCCGGGGTGAGGCGATCACCGGGACGCTGGAACGGATCCTGCGGTCCTGGCAGGCGCGGGAACAGGCCGCGCCGGTGGCGCCCGATCTGGACAGCGCCACCGACGAGGAGATCTTCGACCTGATCGACGGCGTGCTCGCCGAGGAACGATGACGGAGGAAGCGGGAACGATGAGCCTTGTCCAGGAAAGGGTCGCCAGCCGCGACAACCCGCTCTACAGGTTGCTGGAGCCGGAAACCCTCGCCGACCCGTACCCGCTGCTGGCCAAGTGGCGGGAGTCGGGCCCGATCGAGACCGAGGACGGGTCGCTGATCATCAGCGACTACGCCACCTGCATGGCGATCCTGCGCGACCACGCCGCCATGGGCAACGACACCCTGGCCTCCCCCGCGATGCGCAAGGTGTTCCCGGAGGCCACCGAGGAACCGGTGCTCAACTCCATCTTCTTCCTCGACGACCCCGCGCACGGCAGGCAGCGCAGGCTGGTCACCAAGGCGTTCACCCCGCGGATCACCGCCCGCTACGAACCCTGGATCACCGGGATCGTGGCGGAGCTGTTCGCCAAGTTCATCGCCGACGGCGAGTTCGACGGGGTGGAGGACCTGGCCACCGCGCTGTCCCTCGGCGTGATCGCCAAGCTGCTGGACATCCCGGCCGAGGACATCCCGCTGCTGCGCGCGTGGTCCAGCGACATGGCGCTGTCCACCGAGCTGCCCACCCTGGTGGCCAGTTTCCACAACGCGGAGGTCTTCACCAGGGACGAGCTGATCCGGCTCACCCAGACCTCCACCACGGTGCACACCTACTTCGCCGACCTCATCTTCAAGCGCCGCAAGAACCTGGGTGAGGACCTGATCTCCAGCCTGATCCGCACCGAGCACGAGGGCCGCAAGCTGTCCCGGCGCGAGATCACCAACACGGTGGCCACGGTGTTCATCGCCGCGCACGAGTCGACCACCAACCTGATCACCAACGGCCTGCTCGCGCTCTCCCGCCACCCCGGCCAGTTGGAGCTGCTGCGCCAGGACCCGTCGCTGGCCATCGACTGCGTCGACGAGTCGCTGCGCTACGACTGCCCGATCCTGCTGATCGGCCGGGTCGCGCTGGAAGGCAAGCGGGTCAACGGGATCGACATCGACAAGGACACCATCGTCACGCTGGTGATCGGCTCGGGCAACCGGGACGAGCGGGAGTTCCCGCAGGCCGATGAGTTCCGGATCCAGCGGCGCAGCAAGAGCATGGGCCTGGCCTTCGGCGTCGGCGCGCACTACTGCCTGGGCAACAGCCTGGCCAAGCTGGAGGCACAGATCGTCTTCCGCACGGTCGCCGAGCGCCTGCGCGAGTTCCACGTGCACGAGGACTCGCTGAGCTACCGCAGGCACGTGGTGGTGCGCGGCCTCGACACCCAGCGCATCACCTTCACCGCCTGATCCCGCCAGCCATGTCCACGAGGTGAACCAGTGTCCACAGTCGACGACGGCAAGATCCGCCAGTACCTGAAGAAGGTGACCGCGGACCTGCTCGCCACCAGGGAGCGTCTGCGCGCGGCCGAACAGCGCGATGACGAGCCGATCGCGGTGATCGGCATGTCCTGCCGCCTGCCCGGCGGCGTCGACTCCCCGGCCGCGCTGTGGGACCTGGTCGACGGCGGGGTGGACGCGATCTCGGAGTTCCCGCGTGACCGGCACTGGCCGATCGAGGAGCTCTACGACCCCGACCCGAACTCCCCGCAGGCCCGCCGGACCTACGTGCGCGAGGGCGGGTTCCTGGACGGGGCGGGGCAGTTCGACGCGGGCTTCTTCGGCATCTCGCCGAAGGAGGCGCTGGTGATGGACCCGCAGCAGCGGCTGATGCTGGAGCTCACCTGGGAGGCATTCGAGTCCGCCGGGATCCGGCCGGAATCCGTGGCAGGCAGCCGGACCGGGGTCTTCGCCGGGGCGTCGAGCAACGACTACCAGATGTTGTGGCAGGGCACCACGCAGTACTCCCAGTACGCGATCACCGGCAGCACGATGAGCGTGATCTCCGGGCGGGTGGCCTTCGCCTTCGACTTCAGCGGGCCCGCGGTCACCATCGACACCGCCTGCTCTTCCTCTTTGGTGGCAACGCACCTGGCCGCGCGGGCGCTGCGCGCGGGTGAGTGCGGGCTGGCGCTGGCCGGTGGGGTGACCGTGCTGTCCACCCCCGGCACCTTCGTCGAGTTCTGCGGCCAGGGCGTGACCTCCCGCGACGCGCGCAGCAAGGCATTCGCCGCCGCGGCCAACGGCGCGATCTGGGCCGAGGGGGCCGGACTGCTGCTGCTGGAACGCCTCAGCGACGCCCGGCGCAACGGCCACCAGGTGCTGGCGCTGCTGCGCGGTTCGGCGATCAACCAGGACGGCACCAGCAACGGCCTGTCCGCGCCGAACGGGACCGCGCAGCAGGAGGTGATCAGGGCCGCACTGGCCGATGCGAACCTCTCCCCCGCCGAGGTCGACGTGGTGGAGGCGCACGGCACCGGCACCCCGCTGGGCGACCCGATCGAGGGCACCGCGCTGGTGGCCACCTACGGCGAGCACCGGCCGACGGGCCGGCCGCTGTGGCTGGGTTCGCTGAAGTCCAACATCGGGCACACCCAGGCCGCGGCCGGGGTGGCCGGCGCGATCAAGATGATCATGGCGATGCGGCACGGGCGGGTGCCGAAGTCGCTGCACGTGGACGCGCCGACGCCCAAGGTGGACTGGGGCGTGGACGCGGTCAACGTGCTGGCCGAGGCGGTCGACTGGCCTGCCAACGGACGGCCGCGGCGGGCCGGGGTGTCCTCCTTCGGGATCAGCGGCACCAACGCGCACATCATCCTCGAGGAACCACCGGCCGAAGAGATGTCCACTGTGGACACTGAGTTGCCGCTGCTGCCGTGGACGGTCTCCGGCAAGACGCCCAGTGCGCTGCGCGCCCAGGCCGCCCGGCTGGCCGAGTTCGCCGAGCGGGACCAGGCCACCGCCGAGGGCATCGCGCACGCGCTGGCCACCGGGCGGACCCACTTCCGGCACCGCCTCACCGTCTTCGGCCGGGACAAGGCCGAGCTGGTCGCGGAGCTGCGCCGCCGCGCGGAGACCACGGACGGCGCGGTCGCCAGTGGCTCGCTCGGGGTGCTGTTCACCGGTCAGGGCGCGCAGCGGCTCGGCATGGGCCTGCGGATGGCCGAGGTCTTCCCTGCCTTCGCCGCCGCCTTCGAGGAGGTGTGCGGGCACCTGGACGAGCACCTGCCCCGCCCGCTGCGCGAGGTGCTGGCCGAGGACGAGGAGCTGCTGCACCGCACCGACTTCGCCCAGGCCGCACTGTTTGCGGTGGAGGTGGCGCTGTACCGGCTGGCCGAGTCCTGCGGCCTGCGGCCTGCCTACCTGCTCGGGCACTCCATCGGCGAGATCACCGCGGCGCACGTGGCCGGGGTCTGGCCGGTGGCCGACGCGGCCCGGCTGGTCGCCGCACGCGGCAGGCTGATGGCCGCGCTGCCCGCCGGTGGCGCGATGGTGGCCGTGCAGGGCACCGAGGCGGAGGTGGCCGCCGCGCTGGCCGGGCGCGAGCACCTGGTGTCCGTCGCGGCGGTGAACTCGGCCGACTCGGTGGTCATCTCCGGTGCCGCCGCCGAGGTCGAGGCGCTGGCGGCGCAGTGGGCCGCCGACGGTCGCAAGACCAAGCGGCTGCGGGTCAGCCACGCCTTCCACTCCCCGCTGATGGAACCCATGCTGGCCGAGTTCAAACAGGTGGTCACCGGTTTGACCAGTGCGGAACCGGTTATACCGGTGATCTCCAATCTGACCGGTGAAGTCGCCACCAACCAGCAGCTGCGCGACCCGGGCTACTGGGTCGAGCACGTGCGCCAGGCGGTCCGGTTCCACGACGGGCTGGTCACCGCGCGGGCCAACGGGGTCGGCACGCTGCTGGAGCTCGGCCCGGACGCGGTGCTCACCGCGCTGTCCCGGCAGGACGCGGGCCCGGCCGAAGCGGCGGTTCCGGCCCTGCGCAAGGACCACGACGAGGCGGAGAGCCTGCTGCGCGCTCTCGGCGAGCTGCACACCCGCGGCATCGACCTGGACTGGTCCGCGGTGCTGCCGCCCGCGCCCGCCCGGCTGGTCGACCTGCCCACCTACGCCTTCCAGCACGAGCACTACTGGCTGGTGCCCGACGGCGACTCGGTCAACCTGAGGTCCGCCGGCCTGGCCGCAGCCGGGCACCCGCTGCTGGGCGCGGTGCTGGCCACCGCCGAGGGCGACGGCGTGGTGCTCACCGGCCTCCTGTCCCTGCAGGACCAGCCGTGGCTGTCCGGGCACCAGGTGCGCGGCGTGCCGATCCTGGCCGGCACCGCGTTCCTGGAGTTCGCGCTGGCCGCGGGCGAGCAGGTCGGCTGCGACGCGGTGGAGGAGCTGACCGTGCAGGCGCCGCTGGCACTGCCGGAGACCGGCGGGGTGCAGATCCAGGTGGTGCTCGGCGGCGAGGAGGACTCCGGCCGCCGCTCCGTGCGGGTCTTCTCCCGGCCGGACAACGACTCCGGTCGCTGGCGCGGGCACGCCACCGGTTTCATCGGCGTGCGCACCGCGGTGCCCGAGGCCGCGCTGGTGCAGTGGCCGCCGGCCGAGGTCACCGAGATCGACGTCTCCGAGGTCTACGACGAGGTGGTGGCCGGCCGCCACTTCTCCTACCAGGGCGCCTTCCGCAGCCTGCGCACGCTGTGGCGGCGGGACACCCCGGCCGGTCCGGAGATGTTCGCCGAGGTCGCACTGCCGGTGGAGGCCGCGGGCGACGCGTCCCGGTACAACCTGCACCCGGCGCTGCTGGACGCGGTGCTGCACGCGGTCGGCCTCGGCCCGCAGCTGGACACCGTCGACGAGGGCCACGGCTCGATGCCGTTCTCCTGGTCCGGGCTGTCACTGTTCGCCTCCGGCGCCTCGATGCTGCGGGTGCGCATCACCGGCGACGACGGCGATGTGGCGATCACCCTGGCCGACGGCTCCGGCGCCACGGTGGCCACCGTCGACTCGCTGCTGTTCCGGCCGCTGCCCGCCGACGCGGCCCACCTGCACGCCGCCGAGGAGGACGACTCGGCGCTGTTCGCGCAGGACTGGGTCCAGTTGCCGCTGACCTTCGGCTCAGAATCGGCGGTGGAGAACTGGGTCGCGCTCGACGGGCAGGCGCCGGACCGGGTGCCCGACCTGCCCGCCCTCGGTGCGCTGGTCGACGCCGGAAATCCCGTGCCGGAAGCCGTGTTCGCCCGGATCGACCACCCCGCGGGCGAGCTCACCTCGGCCGTGCGCACCGCCGTCGGCGACCTCGCCGCGCTGCTGCGGGACTGGCTGACCGACCCGCGTTTCGCCGACTCCGCGCTGGTGCTCTGCTCCCAGCAGGCCCTCGCGGTCACCCCCGGCGAGCGGCCCGACCCGGTCACCGCCGCCGCCTGGGGCCTCGCCCGCTCGGCGCAGATGGAGCACCCCGGCCGGATCCTGTTGGTCGACACCGACGACCTGCGCTCCTGGCCCCGGCTCGCCGTGTCCACCGCGCAGGCCGCCCGCGAACCGCAGGTGGCCCTGCGCGACGGCGCGGTCTACGCGCCCCGCCTGCACCGCGCCACCCCAGGCGACGGCCAGCGGCCGCTCGATCCCGAGGGCACCGTGCTGATCACCGGTGGTGGCGGGCAGCTGGGCGCGGTGTTCGCCCGGCACCTGGCGGCCCAGGGCGCGCGGCGGATCGTGCTGCTGTCCCGGCGCGGTGCCGCTCCGCCCGAGCTGGTCGACGCACTGACCGAGCTGGGCGCGGAAACCGTGCTGGCGCAAGGCGATGTGGCGGTGCGCGCGGATGTCGAGCGGGTGCTGTCCGACATTCCGGCCGACCGGCCGCTGACCGCGGTGATCCACGCCGCGGGGGTGCTCGACGACAGCACGGTGGAGACGCTGACGCCGGAGCAGCTGGAGAACGTGTTGCGGCCCAAGGTCGACGGCGGCTGGCACCTGCACGAGCTGACCAAGGACCTCGACCTGCCGCTGTTCGCCTGCTTCTCCTCCGCCGCCGGGGTGTTCGGCACCGCGGGGCAGGGCGCGTACGCGGCGGCCAACAGCTTCCTGGACGCACTGGTCAGCGGCCGGCCCGGCGGTGTCTCGCTGGCCTGGGGCCTGTGGGCCGCGGCCGAGCAGGACGGCATGGCCGCCACCATCACCGCGGCCAACCAGGCCCGGCTGGACCGCACCGGCGTCCGCGGCCTGACCGAGGCCCAGGGCATCGCGCTGTGGGAAGCCGCGCTGGCCTCCGGCCGGGACCACCTGGTCCCGTTCCGGGTCGACCTCGGCGTGATCGCCAAGCTGGGCGCGGACCAGATCCCGCCGCTGCTGCGCGATGTGGTGCGGCGCTCGGCCCGGCGCACCGCCGCCGGCCAGCGCGGCGGCGCACCCGCGGAGACCCCGCAGGCGCTGGCGCGACGGCTGGCCGGGCTGAGCCCCGAGGAACGCGACCGGCAGCTGACCAACCTGGTGCGCGGGCACGTCGCCGCCGTGCTCGGCTACACCTCCGCCGACGACGTGCCGGCCGAGGGCGCCTTCGGTGACCTCGGCTTCGACTCGCTCAGCTCGGTGGAGCTGCGCAACCGGATCAACAGCGCCACCGGGCTGCGGCTGCCCGCGACGCTGGTGTTCGACCACCCCACCCCGGCCGCGCTGGCCGGGCACCTCGGCCAGGAGATCGCCCCCGACGCCCAGGACACCGGAGCCGAGGTCGCCGAGCTGACCGCGCTAGAAGACGCGGTGCGGCAACGGGTGCTGAGCGAGGAACAGCGCGGCGCGCTGCGCCAGCGCCTGCGGGGACTGCTCGCCGCCCTCGGCGAGGAGCAGGGCCAGGACGTCGCGGCGGAGCTGACCGCCGCCTCGGTCGAGGAGTTGTACGCCTTCGTGGACCGCGAACTGGGTCCGGGAAAGGAAAACTGAGCCATGTCCGATGACCCCAAACTCCTCGACTACTTCAAGCGGGTGACCGCGGAGCTGCACCGCACCAGGGAACGCCTGCGGGAGCTGGAGAACCCCGCGGAGGACCCGATCGCGGTGGTGGGCATGGGCTGCCGGTTCGGCGGCGGCGTCAGCTCCGCCGACGAGCTGTGGGAGGTGCTCGCCGACGGCCGCGATGTGATCACCGAGTTCCCGGCGGACCGGGGCTGGACGCCGGAGGCGGTGTACCACCCGGAGCCGGGCACCCCTGGCAAGTCCTACGTGCGCGCGGGCGGGTTCCTGACCGGGGCGGCCGAGTTCGACCCCGGCTTCTTCGGCATCTCCCCGCGCGAGGCACTGGGCATGGACCCGCAGCAGCGGATCGTCATGGAGGTCGCCTGGCAGGCCCTGGCCGACGCCGGGATCGACCCGGTGAGCCTGCGCGGCAGTCGCACCGGTGTCTACATCGGACTGTCCAATGCGGACTACCTGGCGGCGGTGACCGAGGTGCCGCAAGAGCTGGTCGGCCAGTTCTCCATCGGCAACGCGCCCAGCGTGACCTCCGGGCGGCTGTCCTACTTCTTCGGATTTGAAGGCCCGTCCGTCACCGTGGACACCGCCTGCTCCTCCTCGCTGGTCAGCCTGCACCTGGCCGCGCAGGCCCTGCGCAACGGCGAGTGCTCGCTGGCGCTGGCCGGTGGCGTCACCGTGCTGTCCAGCCCGGTGCTGTTCGTGGAGTTCAGCCAGCAGCGCGCGCTGGCCCCGGACGGCCGCTGCAAACCCTTCGCCGCCAACGCCGACGGCACCGCCTGGGGCGAGGGCGCTGGAATCCTGGTGCTGGAACGACTTTCCGAGGCCCGCCGCAACGGCCACCAGGTGCTCGCGCTGCTGCGCGGCTCCGCGGTCAACTCCGACGGCACCTCCAGCGGCCTGACCGCGCCGAACGGACCCTCCCAGCAACGCGTGATCACCGCTGCGCTGACCTCGGCCGGGCTCGCCGCCGCCGACGTCGACGTGGTGGAGGCGCACGGCACCGGCACCCCGCTCGGCGACCCGATCGAGGCCGAGGCCCTGCTGGCCACCTACGGCCGCGCCCGCGCCGCGGACCGGCCGCTGCTGGTCGGCGCGGTGAAGTCCAACCTCGGGCACACCCAGGCCGCGGCCGGCGTGGCCGGGGTGCTGAAGGTGTTGCTGGCCATGCGGCACGGCGTGCTGCCCGGCACGGTCGGTGTCGACGAGCCGAACCCGAGGGTGGACTGGGACAGCGGCGCGCTGGCGCTGGCCAACAAGTCCGTGCCGTGGCCGGAGACCGGCCGCCCGCGCCGGGCCGGGGTGTCCGCCTTCGGCGTCAGCGGCACCAACGCCCACGTCATCCTGGAACAGGCCGACACCGTCCCCGAGCCTGCCCCGGCCGCCACCAGGAGCCTCCCGCTGCTGCCCTGGCTGCTCTCGGCGAAAACCCCGGAAGCCCTGCCCGCACAAGCCAATGCGCTGCTGGAGCACGTGCGCCGGACCGCGCCGGACCCACTGGACCTGGCCTGCTCGCTGGCCACCCAGCGCGGTCACCTGCCCTGCCGCGCGGTCGTCTTCGGCCGCACCCTGGACGACCTCACCGAGGCGCTGGCCGCACTGGCCACCCACCGAGGTTCGCACGCGGTGATCGCGGGCAACGCGGTCGGCGACGGCGGCACCGCCTTCCTGTTCCCCGGCCACGGCATGCAGTGGGCGGGCATGGCCACCGCGCTCAGCGCCGAGTCGGAGGTCTTCCGCACCCAGCTGGCCGAGTGCGAGAAGGCGGTCACCCCGTTCGTCTCCTGGTCCCTCGGCGAGGTGCTGCGCGGCGAACCGGGCGCGCCGCCGGTGCACCGCCCGGATGTGGTGCAGGTGGCCAACGTGGCGGTGATGATCGCGCTGACCGCGCTGTGGCGCTCGGTCGGCGTGCACCCCGGCGCGGTGGCCGGGCACTCCCTCGGCGAGATCGCCGCGGCCTGGGCCGCCGGCGCGCTGTCCCTGCCGGACGCGATGCGGGTCGCGGCCACCCGAGGCCGCCTGATGGCCGCCCTGGACGACGGCCCCGCCGGGATGCTGGCCTTGCCGCTGCCGGAGTCCGATGCCCGCGCGCTGTTCGCGGACCGGACCGACCGGCTCTGGATCGCCGCGGTGAACAGCCCCTTCGCGGTCACCGTCGCCGGTGACGTGGAGGCGATCGAGGAGCTGCTGGAACGCTGTGGCAGCAGGGGAATCCGGGCCCGCCGGGTGCAGATCGAGGTCGCCTCGCACACCCCCCGGATGGAACCGCTGCACGCGGACCTGGTCGCCGCGCTGGCCCCGCTGCTGCCCGCGAAACCCACGGTTCCGCTGGTGTCCGGCCACAGTGGACAGTGGATCGACACCGAGCCGCTGGACGGCGAGTACTGGTACCGCACCGTTCGCGAACCGGTCCGCTTCGACCGCGCGGCGCAAGCCATGCTGACCGACGGGCACCGGGTGTTCATCGAGGTCAGCGCGCACCCGCTGTTGGTGCACCCGGTGAGTGAGTCCATTGGCGCGGCAGGGGTTTCCGCGCTCGCGGTGCAGACCCTGCACCGCGAGGACGCCGGTCTGTCCCGGTTCGTGCGCGCGCTCGGTGAGGCCTACATCGCCGGGGTGGCCATCGACTGGCAGGCGGTGTTCGCGGGCACCGGCGCACAGCGGGTCTCGCTGCCCGGCTACGCCTTCCAGCGGGACCGCTACTGGCTGCACCGGGAATGGCAGAACCCCCGCCTCACCTCAGACGGCCAGGCCCTGCCCACCGGCGGCCCGGTCTCGCCGGCGGCCCGGCTGTGGGTGCTGCCGGAGGAGGACCGCGAGGCCGAGCTGGTCGACGTGATCCGCAGTCACGTCGCCGTGGTGCTGGACCACCCGACCTCGGCGGACGTGCCGCTGGAGACGACGTTCCGGGACCAGGGCCTGGAGTCGTTGAGCGCCATGCAGTTGCGCGGCCGGGTCAGCACCGCCACCGGCATCGAGTTCAGCCTCGGCGACATCCTCAACTACCCCACCGTCACCGACCTGGCCGAACTCGCGGCCGAGAAACTGGCCGAGATGGCCGAACAGGACACCCTGTCCACCCCGGTCCCCGAGCCGGTGCCAACCAAGGAGTCACCAGAGACCTCGGACAGCCTCGCGTCGGTCTACATCGGCGCGATCGAGAGCGGAAAGCTCAACGCCGCCCTGCGATTGGCCCGCGCGGTCTCCGAAACCAGGGAAACCTTCGACCGCGAGGACCCCAGGGACCTGGCCCGCCTGATCAAGGTCGGCGACGGCGGCGACGGCCCACTGCTCATCGGCCTCACCCCGCCGATCTTCCCCAACCTGGACCTGCCCTACACCTACCTGCACTCGGCCCTGCGCCCCGCCGCCGAGGTCTGGTCCCTGTGGGCCCCCGGCTTCGACGGCGACATCCCCCTCCCCGCCGACCGCCCGGCCCTGTTCCGCATGCTGGCCAGGGCGGTGCTGTCCCGCTTCGCCGACACGCCCTACGTCCTGGTCGGCTACTCCTCCGGCGGCTACCTGGCCCACGGCCTGGTCGAACAACTGGAAGCCGATGGCGTTGAGGTGCCCGCCCTGGTGCTCATCGACACCTACCTGCCGGAGGCCGAGGCGGCCCAAACCGAGGTGCAGAGCGAGTTCATGCAGGAGCAGATCCGCCGCCGCGACCTCATGAGCGCCTCGGTGGCCCAGCCCGGCCGCACCGCCACCACCACCGGCCAGATCGGCGCGATGGGCGGCTACAACCGCATGTTCGGCGACTGGACCCCGCAACCGGTCCGCGCGCCGATCCTGCACCTGACCGCCCGCGACGGCGTCGGCGGCATCGCGGTCAACCCCACCGACCGCCGCTTCCCGCGGTCCCTGGTGCACCGCCAGGAGTCCGTCCCCGGGGACCACTTCACCATGCTGTCCCGGCACGCCGAGGAGGTCGCGTCCCGCCTGCACGCCTGGCTGCCGGAGGTGCTGCCGACCGGTCGGTAGGAGCGCTCGGCGAGCCGGGGGCCACGATGATCACAAGACTGCTGCTCACGATCACCACCGCGCCGGCCGGTGGCACCGTGAGCCCTCCGCACGACCCGGAGTCGGCGCCGCACCGACTCCGGGGTCGTGTGCAGCGCGGTCAACGCGGATCACTGCGGTTTCCAACAAATCCCGTTCGCCGCGCCACCGACCGGACGACTGGGCTGGCAACCCCTGTGGCCGGGAGTCAGGGCGGCTATCGCGCCGGGCTCGATCTGCGCCCAGGGCGTTCTCGGCAGAAACCGTTGAGCGTCAACGAGGACTGCTTGTACCGCAACGTCACCACCCCGTGACGAGGGATCCGCACCCGGTGTTGGTGTGGCTGCACCAATGGTGGCCAGCGGCCGGGTCGTGTGGTCACCGTCAACTACCGGCTGGGCGTCTTCGGCTAATCCGGACACCCGGGCCTCGGCCGGGACTCCGGTTCCTACGGCGTGCTCGACCAGCTCGCCGCGCTGCACTGGTTACGGCGCAACGCTTCCGCCTTCGGTGGCGATCCCAGCGCGGTCACCGTGGCGCGGGCGAGCCCGCTGGTGGGCTGAGCGCCGGCCGCAGCGCGCCTGTTCCAGCGGGCGATCATCCAGAGCGGGTCCTGCGCGATGGACTGGCCGGCCAACGGCACCGCGCCCGGGGTCCGGCCGGGATCACCGTTCCTGAGCACCGAACGGGTGCAGGCCCAGGGCGCGGCACTGGCCGCGGCGCGCCACTGCCCGACGGTGGACTGCCTGCGCGAGCCCAGCGCGGCGGAACTGCTCGCCGAGCCGCTCGCCGCCGGTTTCACGCACCTGGCCTACGGCGGTCCGGTGCTGCCCGAACGGCCGCTCGAGGCGTTGCGCAAGGGACACGTGCTGCCGGTGCCGGTGCTGATCGGCCACACCCGGGACGAGGGCAGGCTCTTCGGCTCCTTCTTCGCCAGGCCGGGCGCCGAGCAGACGATCACCGAGGCCCACTACCGCGAACTGGCCGCCACCGCCTTCGGCGCCAAGGCCGGGCAGGTGCTGGCGCGCTACCCGGTCGCCGCGCACGGTTCGCCGATCGCCGCGTGGAGCGACGCGATGACCGACCGGGTCTGGGCCTGCCCGACCCTGGAGACGGCGCGGCTGCTCCGCGCGGTGACGCCCACCCACTCCTTCGAGTTCGCCGACCGCACCGCGCCGTCGTTGCTGCCACCGCCCAAGGACCTGCCGCTCGGCGCGTACCACGGGGCCGAACTGGCGTACCTGTTCGACTCCCCCGGGGTGCTGCCCGAGCTGACCACTCCGGCGCAGCACGCGCTGTCGGCGGAGGTGCTGCGGCACTGGACCGCTTTCGCCCGCGGCGAGCGGTTGTCCTGGCCGCAGTCGCCGGCCGTGCGACAGCTGGGCAGGGCTGCGACCAATCCCGCCGTGGAACACCAGTGCGGGTTCTGGGCGGGGATCGCGGGCTAGCCGCCGCTGCCGAGCTGGGCGTCGAGCCAGGCGCACAGCGTGTCGCTGTACTGCTCGCTGATGTCGGCGATGCTGTTGCCTTCGTCGTGGGTGGGCAGGTGATCGCAGCCCTCGAGGCGGTGGATGGTCAGCGGGGCGGTGGCGGCGCGGTGCCAGGCGGCGACGCTGGCCTCGACCGGCACCCAGGCGTCGGTTTCGCCGTAGTAGAGCAAGGTCGGGCAGGTGAGCTGGGCGAACACCGGGGTGGGGTCGAAGTCCAGGTCGGCCCAACCGCCTGGCCGGTCGGGTAGCCGGCGATTCACGCAGGCCAACGGGAACCACGGTTGTCCGGCGGCTGCGTCAACGGCTCGCTGGGCGGTGGCGCGGTCGGTGACGCCACGCTGGTAGTTCTCCACGGTGACGCGCAGGCGGTGCAGCTCGGCGCGGGCGGCGGCGGAGAAACCGTTGCGGCGCAACTGTTCGGCGGTGCCGTAGCGCATCTGCTCCGCGGGGCTGACCCCGCTGCACGAGAGCAGGACCAGGAAGTCGACCTGGCCGGGGTGGCGGACGGCGGTCAGCGGTGCGGCCCAGGCGCCCTGGCTCCATCCCCACACGCCGATCGGAACCTCGCCGGTGTGCCCACGCAGGAGTGCGATGGCGGCGGCCGCGTCGTCGGCCTGCTGGGTCAGCGGCACATCGTGGCCGCCGGAACCTGGTCTGCGCTCGTGGCGCAGCACCGCGATGCCGATGCTGGGCAGCAGGCGGGCCAGGTGGGCGTAGCAGAAGTACGACCGCTGACCGGCCCCCGCGCCGTGCAGGACCACGACCGCGCCCCGGACCGGCCCCGCCGGAAGGTCCAGCGTGGCCGGTAGCCGGGCGTCGTCGGCCTGGACGGTCAGTTCCATGCCTGGCAGTCAAGCACGGCGGTCACAACAGCGTGGTCCAGTAGGTCCAGAAGGCTTCCAGCACCGCGATCGCGATCGCCAGGAACCAGCCGGTGAGCACCACCGTGTGGAAGGTGAGCAGCGGTCGCCAGCCGCGCGGCGCCGGGAGGTGGCCGTGGTGCAGGTTGTGCAGCGTGACGTAGTAGAAGATCGGGATGGTCACCGCCCACACCACCATGCAGTACGGGCACAGCGCGCCGATCCGGTACAGGCTCTGGAAGATCAGCCAGTGCACGAAGATCACGCCGAGGGTGGTGCCCGCTTGCAGGCCGAGCCAGAACCAGCGGTGGAACCGGGCTCCGGTCAGCAGGGCGAGGCCGATGGTGGTGACCACGGCGAACCCGGCGATGCCCAGCAGTGGGTTGGGGAAACCGAAGACCGAGGCCTGCTCGGTCTTCATCACCGAGCCGCAGCTGAGCACCGGGTTCAGGCTGCAACTGGGGATATAACTCGGATTTCGCAGCAGCGCGATCTTCTCGACGGTGAGCACGACGGCCGCGGTGAGGCCGATCGCGCCGCCGATGGTGAGCAGCCAGGGCAGCAGGCGGAGCGGGAACGGGGCCCGCTCCGCCGGGGTGGCCGTCACTTCGCCAGTGCCGCGTCGATGGCGGCCTTGAGGGTCTCGTAGCTGGCGCGGCCGGTGACCTTGGCGCCGTTGACGAAGAAGGTCGGGGTGCCCTGGACGCCGATGCTCGCGCCGTCCTTGCGGTCGGCCAGCACGCGGGCCTGGGTGGCCGGGTCGTCCAGGTCGCGTTCGAAGGCGGGCAGGTCGAGGCCGAGGCGGCGGGCGAAGCCGAGGAAGGTGGCGCGGTGGTCGGTCTGCTGGTCGCCCCACTCCCGCTGGGTCTCGAACATCAGCTGGTACATCGCCTCCAGCTTGCCCTGCCTGCCCGCCGCCTCCACCACGCGCGCGGCCAGTTCGGCATTGCGGTGGCTGGGAATCGGGAAGTAGCGCAGCACGAAGGTGACCTTGCCCGCGTACTCCGCGCGCAGCCGCTCCACCCCGGGGTACACCGCGCCGCACACCTCGCACTCCAGGTCGGCGAACTCGACCACGGTGACCTTGCCGTCGGGTGCGGTGGAGAGCTTGTGGCTGTCCGGGCGGACCAGCACCTCGGCGGGCACAGTGGGCGGCGCGCCCTGCGGACCGGGCTGGGCGGCGGGGGCCGGGGTGTTGGGGCGGGCGAAGACGAACAGGCCGGTGAGCACCGCGGCGACCACGGCGAGCACGGTGAGGGTGATCTTGGTGTTGGCAGTCATGGGTATCCCCTGGGTTCTGGGTGGATGCGGGCAGGCGCGAACGCACGCGGGCACACGAGGTCGCCGGGACCTCGTGGCGGAGCGAACGGTTCGGCCTACGTGCGCAGCACGCAGAGCAGGGCGAGACTGGGCACCGGGCGGTGTCGCCGGGTGGGCGGCCGGGGCGCCCTGAGCTGGGCGAGCAGCGTGGTCAGCGGTCGTGGACCGGCCAGTGCGACCAGCGTGAGCAGCACCGCGACCAGCAGTGCGAGGCAGGCGCCGAGCAGGTCGGCCGGGTCCTGCGGGCCGTGTGCGGGCTGGGCGGGGACGCAGTCGTCGGCGACCAGCATCGCCACCGAGTACAGCGAGTGGCAGCCGGGCGAGTGCGGATCTTCGACGTGCGCGGACTCCTGCATCAGGACCAGGCCCACCAGGATCCCGAGGACGGCACAGGCCCGCGCGAGACCCGCTCGCGTGAACACCCCACCCCGTCGCACGAACCCCAGGGTAGCTACTCCGCCCGCAGCCCGCGCACCGCGCCCACGCCACCCACCAGGACCAGCAGCGCCAGGCAGCCCGCGGCGATCCGGCAGGTCAGGTCACCGGAGGCGAACAGGTAGCCGGCGGTGGCCAGTACGACGCCGAGCAGGGCCAGGCGCAGGTGCAGCCAACCCGGCGGCCGGGCCGGCAGACGGGCACTGGACGGGAACATGATCGCCATCAGCCCGAAGGCGACCAGGTAGCCCATGACCGCCGGGACGGTGCCGCTCTGGGCCGCGCAGGTGGCTAGAAACCCGGCCAGGACCAGGCCCGCGGACTCGCCGAGGTGCAGGGCGGCGTGCGCGTGGCGGGGCTGGCGGCAGGCGAAGCCGAGGTTGTTCGCCAGGCGGTAGGTCGCGGCGATGAGCAGGACCACGGTGAGCAGGGCGCTCCAGGTGAGTGGCCGGGCGGGGACGGTGAGGGCGGTGGCGGCGAGGAAGGTCAGGGCGGTGGCGGTGGCCCAGCGCGGGAGGGTCCAGCGGGTCGGGGGGCGGGACTGGGCGCGGAGGGCGAGCAGGGTGAGGGAGAGGACGGCGAGGGCGGGGTGGGTCCAGTCGCCGAGGGGGCGGAAGGGGAGGACGGTTGCGGAGAGGACGAGGGTGAGGAGTCCGGCGAGGCCGAGGACGGCGGCGGTGCGCTGGGTGGCGGTTTGCCAGGGCGGGGCGGGGGTGGGGCGGAGGAGGGCTCGGCGATCGGGCCAGAGGTCGCTGGTGGGGTCGAGGAAGTCCTGCTCGGGCAACGGTTCTGGGGCGGCGGGGGCAGACGCTGTGGGGGCTGGGGCGACGCTGGAGACGGAGTGTGGTGTGGTGGCGGCCGGGTTCGGTTGTGCCGGAGTCGTTGGCGCGCCCCGTCCGGCCACCCGCCGCCGCACCGCCTCGCGCACCTTCACCGCGAAGATCTCCTCGTGCCGCGCGTACACCACGATCGCGCCCCCGCCCACCGCGAGCAACGCGGTCAGCACCGGGGCCGTGGTCAGCCCGGGAATGCCGAACACCGCGTACCCCGCCAGTCCCGCCCGCAGGGTCAGCACCAGCACCGCCACCGCGACTGCCAGCAGCGGTCCGGTCGCTCGCAGCAGCACCATCGGCACCGCCTCGCGCGGGGAACACCTGTTGCGCCGCACCGCTAGTGAGGCCCCGAAGAGCAGCGCCAGCCCGCCAAGACCACCGACGATCACACTGGCCCGCAACGCCCGGCCGGGAGCCGCGGCGCGCTGGGCGTCCAGCAGCTCCTGGTAGCCCACCGCGGGGCCTTCCCTGGTGAGGCTGAAGCAGACGCTGCCTGGCCGCAGTGGTTTGTCGCCGCACATCGGCACGTCCACGGTGGCGAACTGCGCCTGGTAGCACGTCCACAGGGCCACCAGCAGCAGGATGACGCCGAGGCCCTCCAGCAGACCGTTGGCGGCGTTGAACCTTCTGGGCGGGGTTTGCGCGCTCATCGTCACCCAGGTTAGGGCGAAACTGCCTCGTACCAGGATGTTCCGGCAAGTCAGGACATTTGTACCGTCCACTGCGGACTGTGGTCGTCACCGGCCAGCCCTGGTACGCCGGTAGGCCGATCGACCCAACTGGGCGAGCGCGGCGAGTGCGGCCAGCAGCGCGATCAGCGCCAGCGCCAGTCGCAGGTCGAACTGGCCCGCGATGAACCCGATGGTGGGCGGTGCGAGCAGGATGCCCGCGTAGCCCATCAGCGCGGCCAGTGCCACGCCGCCGGGTCCGCCGAGCGCGCCCGCGCCCGCGATGGCCAGCGGGAAGATGTTCGCCAGCCCCACGCCGGTCAGCACCAGACCGGCGAAGGCCAGCCACAGACTGGAGGACAGCGCGACTCCCAGCGTGCCAGCGCAGGCGAGCAGCCCGCCGACGACCACGACCTTGGTCTGCCCGAACCGTTCCACCAGCGCGGTGCCGGCCAGCCTGCCGACGGCCATGGTGCCCTGGACGATCGCGTAGCCGATCGCGGCCAGACCGGCGCTCGCGCCCAGGTTCTCGGTGAGGTGCAACGGAATCCAGTTGTCCAGCCCGCCCTGGCTGTAGGCGGCGCACAGCCCGATCACGCCGAAGACCACCACACCGGGGGTGGGCCTGCGGGCTCGCCCGTGCGCCGCGACCGCCTCCGGACGCGGGATCGGGTTCGCCAGCAGCATCCGGCCCGCGATCACGGTGGCCAGCAAGCCGAGCGGCAGCACCAGCAGGAAGTGTCCGGCGGGCGAGAGGTGGGCGGCGAGCAGGCCGCCGAGTGCGGCTCCGGCCAGGCTGCCGATGCTGTTCGCGGCGTGCAGGCTGGGCATGATCGGCCTGCGCAGCGCCTCCGCCAGCTCCACCGCGACGCTGTTGACCGCCACGTCGATACCGCCGTAGGCGATCCCGAACACGAGCAGCGCGGCGGCCAGCGCGAGCGCGGAGTGGGTGAACGCGGGCAGCACCACCGTCAGCGACAGCAGCCCCGCGGTCGCGACCGTGACCTGGCGGCTGCCGAACCGGCGGCACACCGCCCCGCTGACCGACATGGTCGCCACCGCGGCCGCCGACAGCGCCAGCAGGGCCAGTCCCAGCGCCGCCGGTGACGCGCCCACCTGCTCCTTCACCGCGGGGATGCGCACCGCCCAGCTGGCGAAGACGAACCCGGCCAGCGCGAAGAACAACGTGGTCGCCGCCCTCGCCGGGGCCAGCGTCGCGTCCGGCAGCGTGATCTCGGCCTGTTTACCAGTCATACGAATAGACGGTAAGACGGGACGCGCTACCGGTCAACCGGTATGGTGGTAAACATGGTGTCGATGAGTGTCGCTCCGGGCGGACTCGAACAGGTGCGGGCCTTCCTCAACACCTGGCGACTGCCGCACGAGACCAGGACCCCGGCGGACGACCTGCCCGAGCTGGCCGCGGACAAGCGGGCCTGGCGGGCAAGGTTCCCCGAGGTGCCGCCGCCCGCGCCCGGCGAGGTGGCGGAGCTGACCGAGCTGCGCACGGCGCTGCGGGAGTCGCTGGGCCAGTCCGCGCCGGCCGGGCTGAACACGTGGTTCGAACGCCGTCCGATCCGGGTCACCGTGGGCGCGGAGTCACCGGTCCACTACGTCGCCGAGAACGGTGGCGCGGTGTCCGCGCTGCTGGTCCTGGTGACCGGGGCGCTGGCGCACGACCTGTGGGCGCGGCTGAAGTCCTGTCCGGACTGCCGCAACGTCTTCTACGACCACAGCCGCAACCGCAGCCGGACCTGGTGCGCGATGTACGCCGAGACGCCCGACGGCCGCGCCTGCGGCAGCATCGCCAAGGTCCGCGCCTACCGCAGCCGGAAACGCGAGAGCTGAGGGCCAGCTCACCCGGCCAGCGCGGAGATCAGCTCGCCCCGGCCGCTGACGCCGGTCTTGCGGTACAGCGACTGGAGGTGCTCGCTGACGGTGTGGGCGGACAGCCCGAGGTGCCGGGCGATCAGCTTGGTCGGCGAACCGTCCAGGGTGTGCTGGAGCACCAGCCGCTCCCTGGCGGTGATGTCGTACCACTGGCAGAACGAGGGCAGCACCAGCTCGCTGCCCGCCGACTCGATGACCACCGCGATCTGCCCGTCTTCGTCGCCGTCGAGGAACTGGCCGCGCGCCGCGGTCCACCGGCCGAAGGTCGCGGCCGGACCGACGAACGGCGCGGTCTGCGGTCGATTCCCGCGCAGCTGCAAGGAGATCAGCGCGGGCAGCCCGCCGCACCAGTCGCCATCCGGGGCGTGTTCGCTCATCCGGGCCAGCCACTGGCGCGCCTGCGGTGTCATCGACCGGACCTGGTGGTCGGGGCCGACGATCACCACCCCGGCCGAGACGGGCGGCGCGGTGGCCGCCAGCGGGGCGGCGGTGACGTGCCGACGGAGGATCTCGATCAGCACCGGGGTGAGCCCGGCGACCAGGCGCACCTCGCCGGGATCGAAGGCCCTGCTGCCCTTGCCGCGCAACAGGCTGATCGCACCCCACACTCCCCTGTTGTCCCGCAACAACATCCGCAGTTCGCACCCGACCCCGTGCCCGGCCAGCAGCCGCCGGATCTCCTTGTCTCCCTTGGTGTCCGCGCCGACCACCGCCGCGGGCAGCGGCAGCGACTCCAGCACCTCGCGCGGGTACGGGTCCACACCGGAGAGGATCGCGGTGCCGAGCGCACGGGCGAAGTCCCTTTCGTACCCGTGGATGAAGCCGAAGGACGCCACCCGCGTGGTCAGCGCCGGACTCGAGCCGAACAGCTGGATTCCCTCGTGCGGCACCAGCGGCGCGATGACCGCGGAGACCAGCTGACCCAGTTCGCCCGGACCGGCTCCCGAGTCCGGAATCGTCGACAGCTGGCGGATGACGGCGGTCAGGGAGCGGATCACGCGGCGAGGATGGCCGGTGCGGGCAGCGCGGGCAACACCTTCGCCCGAAAGCCGGAACCACTGCCCCGAAGTCCGCCCTCGTGATCATCGGCGCATCCCGCGCGGCCGGTCAACCCCAAGAATTCGGGGTGGTTGCCCCGCAGAGCGCGTTCCTACCGTTGCCGGGTCACAGCAACCGCCCCGGCGGCGAGAGAATGGTTTGCTACCCATGGGCATCAACCGGTTCTTCCGGAAGTTCGCCACGGTGTTCTTCGGAGCACTGCTCGGCCTCACCCTGCTCGGCGCGTCCCCGGCCAGTGCCGCGCGTCCGGCCAACGACGTGGAGTTCAAGGCGTTCAGCCTGTGGTTCTCCATCGGCAACCTGTCCAACTCGGGCTCCTGCATCCCGGCCTGGGCCACCATCCGCTACCGGGACCCGCTCACCGGCAGCGACACCTGGACCCGTCTGGTCCGCACCAACAGCAACGGCTGCTCGAACAACGTGGAGCACCTGAACAACTGGGGCGACTTCCAGAACACCGGCAGCCACGTGCAGCTGGTCGGCGGCCCCGCACCCACCCGGCGCCTGTACTGGAAGGACATCACCAGCATCACGGCCACGATCACCACGCCGAACACCCCGCCGGGGCGGAACAAGAACATCAGGGTGACCAAGTTCCACTTCGACGCCCTGGACACCAACAACCAGTGGCGCAACCTGTACAGCGAGGACACCGACTTCGTCTTCGCGGACGGTCGCAACGACCGGGAGATGTTCATCAAGCACTGAGCACGGCTGACCGCGGCGGCTCCCCGCCCCCTTTCGGGGAGCCGCCGCGAAAGTGCTTGCCGAGGTCCGCGGCGGGGCTGCTATGCTGCCGGGGAAGATCGACATGAGGGAGTTCTGCCGTGCTGGGAGACGACGACATCTCCGGGTGAGACCCGAGAGCGCTGTTGTCCATGCCCCACGTCCGCACGTCTTCTCCTGAGGTCTCGCCATGTCCGACGCCTTTGTCGTCTGTTCGAACCTGTCCTTCTCCTGGCCGGATGACACCCCGGTCTTCCAGGAGCTCTCCGTCAGCCTGCCCGGCGGTCGCACCGGCCTGGTCGCACCCAACGGCGCGGGCAAGAGCACGCTGCTCAAGCTCATCGCGGGCGAGCTGCGGCCCACCGGCGGCAGCGTGTCCGTCGACGGCGTGCTCGGCTACCTGCCGCAGAACCTGCCGCTGACCGGCGAGCTGACCGTGGCCGAGGTGCTGGGCATCGCCCCGGTGCTGGCCGCGATCAGCGCGGTGGAGTCCGGCGACGCCGCCGAGGAGCACTTCACCACCATCGGCTCCGACTGGGACGTCGAGGAACGCACCCGCGCACAGCTGGACCGGCTCGGACTGGGCGCGCTGGAGCTCCACCGGCGGCTGCACACGCTCAGCGGCGGGCAGATCGTCTCCCTCGGCCTGGCCGCGCAGCTGCTGAAGCGGCCGGACGTGCTGCTGCTGGACGAGCCGACCAACAACCTGGACCTGGCCGCGCGGCAGGCCCTCTACCAGGTGCTCGCCGACTGGCCGGGCTGCCTGCTGCTGGTCAGCCACGACCGGGCGCTGCTGGACCGGATGGACCGGATCGCCGAGCTGGACCGCGGCGAGATCCGCTTCCACGGCGGCAACTTCACCGACTACGAGGAAGCCGTGCGGGCCGAGCGCGAGGTGGCGGAGAAGAACATCCGCAACGCCGAGCAGGAGGTCAAGCGGGAGAAGCGGGAAATGCAGCAGGCCCGCGAGCGGGCGCAGAAGCGGGCCAGCAACGCCGCCCGCAACCTGAGCAACGCGGGCCTGCCGCGGATCTTCGCCGGGAACATGAAGCGCGGCGCCGAGGTGGCGGCGGGCAAGCAGAACGAGACGCACTCGGCCAGGGTCGGCGCGGCCAAGGCCAAGCTGGACGAGGCCGAGCGCGCGCTGCGCGAGGACCAGGCGATCACGTTGGAACTGCCGGAGACCACGGTGCCCGCCGGTCGCACCGTCTTCCTCGGCGAGGGCCTGCGGCTGCGGCTCGGCGAGCAGGACCTGTACGCGGGCGAGGGCATCGACCTGGCCATCCGCGGACCGGAGCGGATCGCGCTGACCGGCGGCAACGGGGCAGGCAAGTCCACCCTGCTGCGCCTGGTCATCGGCGACCTGGAGCCGGACGCGGGCCGGATCACCCGGCACCAGGGCCGGATCGCCTACCTCTCCCAGCGGCTGGACCTGCTCGACCCGGAGCTGGGCGTGGCGGACAACCTGGCCAACTTCGCCCCGGCGATGCCGCCCGCGCAGCGGATGAACCTGTTGGCCCGCTTCCTGTTCCGGGGTTCCCGGGTGCAGCTGCCGGTCGGCGCGCTCTCCGGCGGCGAACGGCTCCGGGCCACCCTGGCCTGCGTGCTCTACGCCGAGCCCGCGCCGCAGCTGCTGCTGCTGGACGAGCCGACCAACAACCTCGACCTGGTCAGCGTGAGCCAGCTGGAAAGCGCGCTCAACGCCTACCGGGGCGCGTTCGTGGTGGTCAGCCACGACGAACGGTTCCTAGCCGCGATCGGCGTTGAGCGCAGGCTCCAGCTGGGTGACGGGCGGCTGGTGCAGACCAGCTGAGTCACCAGGTGACCGGCAGCCGGTGCACGCCGTAGATGTCCAGGCCGGTGCGCAGCGGGACCTCCTCGGCGGGCACGGCCAGGCGCAGCGTGGGGAAGCGGGTGACCAGGGCCGGGATGGCCACCCGCAGCTCCACCCTGGCCAGCTGCTGGCCGAGGCACTGGTGGATGCCGTGCCCGAGGGCCAGGTGCGCGCCGGCGGAGCGGCTCAGGTCGAGCCGGTCGGGGTCGGGGTAGACCTGCGGGTCGCGGTTGGCGGCGTCCATGGCCAGCGCCACCGACTCCCCCGCCTCGACCAGCTGGCCGTCCAGCTCGATGTCTTCGAGTGCGGTGCGCACGTTGGTGGAGACGATGGTGAGGTAGCGCAGCAGCTCCTCCACTGACCGGTCGGCCGAGGCGGGGTCGGCACGCAGCGCGGCGAGCTGCTCCGGGTGCCGCAACAACGCGAAGACGCCGAGGCCGATCATGTTGGCGGTGGTGTCCAGGCCCGCGCCCAGCAGCAGCCCGCCGATCCGGGTGAGCTCCTCGTCGGTGAGGTCGGTGCTGGTCAGGTCGCTGAGCAGGTCGTCGGTGGGGTTGGCGCGCTTGGCCAGCACCAGGCCGTGCAGGATGGCGCCCAGCTCGCCCATGGCGGTGGCCTGTTCGGCCTCGGTGGCCGCGGGGTTGTTCAGGGTCTCGCTGTGCTGCCGGAACACGTGCCTGCCCTCGGCAGGCACGCCGAGCAGCTCGCAGATCATCAGCGCCGGGATGGGCTGGGCGTAGGCGGCCACCAGGTCCAGCGGGCCACCGGCCAGCTCCATCGCGTCCAGGTGCTCGGCGGCCAGCTGCTCCACCCGCTGGGTCAGCAGGTGCATCCGGCGGACGGTGAACTTGCCGGTGAGCAGCCTGCGGTAGCGGGTGTGCTCGGGGGCGTCCATGCCGATGAAGTCGCCGGGCGGGGCAGGCGGGAACGCGCCGGAGCCGGCCACGCGGGCGATCGGCGCGTGCATGATCTCGTAGCGCGAGCTGAACCGGGAGTCGGCGAGCACCGCGCGGACGAGGCGGTGGCTGGTGGCCAGCCAGCCGAGGTGCCCGTCCCCGAAGACCAGCCGGGTCAGCGGTTGCCGCTCGCGCAGGCGGCCGAGCTCGGCAGGCGGGTCGAACGGGCAGCCGGCCGGCCGCTCGGTCGGCAGGGCGGGGACTGGGGTGGCGACCTCGGTCATGACAGCTCCTGGTGGGTGATCTTCAGTTCGGCCCGAAAGTTAGGTCGCGACCTAGGAGCGGTCAATCAGCAATCTCTGAAATTTCGCGTATTCGCAGTTCCATGCGCTCAACTCTTGCAATGGGCTTGCCGCTTAATGCAACGGGCGCGGGACCCTGTTTGCAATGGCCTGAAGCTGAATGCGGAGGCGTCTCAGCGTCTACCGCAATTCCTGACCGCCGCACCGCAATCGCGCGCATGGGGCCGCGGCCGGATCTCTCCTAGCTTGTCGACATGAACCAGTTCTCGGACGGAGGCCCCTTGCCCAAGCCTGCCCCGTTCCCCGTGCACGTGCCGGAGGCCGACTTGGCCGACCTGCGCGAGCGCCTGGACCGGATGCGGCTGCCCGAGGCCGAGACGGTGCCCGATGACAGCCAGGGCATCAGGCTGTGGCGGCTGGCCACGCTGCTGGAGTCCTGGCGGGAACACGACTGGCGCGCAACGGAATCCCGGATCAACGCGATCCCGCACTACCGGATCTTCCTGGACGGGCTGGGCATCGCGTTCTGGCACGTGCGCTCGCCGGAGCCGGATGCCCGGCCGCTGCTGCTGACCCACGGCTGGCCGGGTTCGGTGCTGGAGTTCGAGAGCGTGCTCGGCCCGCTCAGCGATCCGGTGGCGCACGGCGGTTCCGCACAGGACGCCTTCCACCTCGTCGTGCCCGCGCTGCCCGGTTTCGGCTTCAGCGAACGGCCCAGCGAACCGGGCTGGCATCCCGGCCGCACCGCGCGGGCCTGGGCGGAGCTGATGACCGTGCTGGGCTACCACCACTTCGGCGCGCACGGCGGGGACTGGGGCGCCTGCGTGAGCACCGAGCTGGCCCGCATCGCCCCCGACCGGGTGACCGGCCTGCACCTGACCATGCCGCTGGCCTCTCCCCTGCCGCAGGACCGGATCACCCCTGGCCCGGCCGAGCTGGACGCGCTGAACAAGCGGGACCACCACCTGGCCGAGGGCTACGGCTTCGCGCAGGCGATGGGCACCCGGCCGCAGACCATCGGCTACTCGCTGCTGGACTCACCTGCCGGGCTGGCCGCCTGGCTGGGCGAGAAGTTCGAGGCCTACGCCGACACCAGGCCGGCGGTCGGCGGCGGGGTGAGCCTGGCCCAGCAGGTCGACCACCTCGCGCTGTACTGGTTCACCCGCACCGGCGCCTCCTCGGCCCGCTGGTACTGGGAGGCGATGCGCTGGGTGCCGCGCAGCGCGGAGCAGGAGAACGACCAGCCGGTGCTCGCCCCCACCGCCTGCTCGATGTTCCCGGCCGACCCGTGGCCGACCGCGCGGCGCTGGGCGGAGCGGCGCTACCTGGACCTGCGCCGCTGGCGGGAGCTGGACCGGGGCGGTCACTTCCCGGGGCTGGAGCAGCCGCGGACGCTGGTCTCGGAGATCAGGGCCGCCTTCCGCGTGCTGCGTGACGAACCGGCCGCCGCGCCGGCCTGAACAACACGTCAACAGTTCATCCGCAACGCGCGGGCAGAGTGGCCGGTGTCCGTCGACCAAGGAGGTCCGATGCCACGCCGTCGCCCGTTCCTGCGCACCGCCGCGCTCGCTCTCGCCGTCGGCCTGGCCACCGCGTGCACGGTGGCCACGGTCACGGCGGGGCGGGCCGCCATCAGCCCCTCCACCAGCGCACCCGGCGGTCAGGTGCCCGTCCCGCCGGATGCGCTGGTGGGCTACTGACTCACCCGCCGATCCGGGCGCCGACCGCGGTCAGCGCGGTGGTCACCGGCTGGAAGAACGTGGTCCCGCCGGTCTGGCAGTTGCCGCTGCCGCCGGAGGTCAGGCCGATCGCGCTGCCGTCCTGGGTGAACAGCGAGCCGCCGCTGTCACCCGGTTCGGCGCACACGGTGGTCTGGATCAGGCCGGTGACCGTGCCCTCCGGGTAGTTCACCGTGGCGCGCAGGCCGGTGACCCGGCCGTTGCGCAGGCCGGTGGTGCTGCCCATCCGGAACACCTGCTGGTTCACCCTGGCCTCGGCGGCGCGGCGGATCTGCACCAGCCTGCCGCCGCCCACGTCCACCGCGCTCGGTGCCCTGGTGGCCGCGTTGTCGTAGGTGAGCAGGGCGAAGTCGCCGTTGCCGGGGAAGGTGGACTGGCGGGCGGTGGCCACCGGCGCGCCGCCCTGGGTCACCGCCCAGCGCCGGGCTCCGGTCACGCAGTGGCCCGCGGTGAGGATGGCCGGCGCGCCGTTGTTGGTGGTCACGTTGAAGCCCAGCGAGCAGCGGGAGCTGCCGCCGAAGATGGCGTCGCCGCCCTCGGCGAACAGGCGGAACGCGCCGGTGGAGCGCTGCACCCTGATCTTGTCGCCGCCGATGGACCGGACCGCGGACATCAGCGTGTCCCACTTGCCGCCGTTGACCGTGCTGTCCGCGGTGACCAGCACCTGGCCGGTGTCCGGGTCGGTGGCCCACGCGGTGCCGGGGATGGCCGCCTTGGCGCGCAGGGTCTCGGTGGGGTTGACCTCGGGAACCGGGGCGGTGTCGGTCGCGTAGGCCTGGGGCAGGGCCACCGCCGCCGCGCCCGCGAGGACCACCGCGGCCGAGATGGCCACGATCTTCGTCCGGGGGATCTTCCTGTGCCGTGGACGCATTGCCTTGACCTCCGCGCCTGTCGAGTCGCTGTTGCGGAGGAGTACGGACCGACCCGGTCGGTCAGTTCAGACCAATCGATGTACCGGCGGTTTGTACGATCCGCTGGTGAGTGATCGGGTGATCGCCGGCCGTTACCGGCTGGACCGGCGGATCGGCGCGGGCGGCATGGGCGTGGTGTGGCAGGCCACCGACCTGGAACTGGGCCGCGTGGTCGCGCTCAAGCACTCGCAACTGGGCGACAACGGCCAGATCCGGCGGGAGGCGCGGATCGTGGCCGGGTTGCAGCACCCGCACGTGATCGCCGTGCACGACGTGGTGCTCGACGGCGAGGACCGCTGGCTGGTGATGGAGTACCTGCCCTCACGCACGCTCTCGGCGATCCTGGCCGAGGACGGGCCGCTGCCGCCGAAGCGGGCGGCGCGGATCGGCGCGCAGGTGGCCGACGCGCTGGCCGCCATGCACCAGCGCGGCATCGTGCACCGGGACATCAAGCCGTCCAACGTGCTGGTCACCGCGGAGGACGAGGCCAAGCTCACCGACTTCGGCATCGCCCGCTGGGCCGAGGTCACCCAGACCAGCAGCGGCCTGATCGGCGGCACCCCCGGCTACCTGGCCCCCGAGGTGGCCAACGGCGAGCAGGCCGGGGCCGCCGCGGACGTGTTCTCCTTGGGCGCCAGCCTGTTCACCGCGGTCGAGGGCCGTTCTCCTTGGGGTAGCGAGGAACAGGGCCCGTTCGGTCAGCTGCGCCGGGCTGCCAGCGGTGACCTGGAACCGGGCACGCGGGCCGGTCCGCTCGCGCCGGTGCTGAGCCAGTTGCTGGCGCGGGCACCCGCGGACCGGCCCACCGCGCTGGCGGCCAAGGGGTTGCTGGAGGAGCTCACCGGCGACCACACGCCGACCACGCCGCTGCGGGTGCGCAACCCCAAGACCCGCAAGCGGGTGCTGCTGGGCGCGGCGGTGGTGGCCGCGGCGGCGCTGGTGGCCGGGCTGACGGTGTGGCTGACCGGTTCGGCGGACCAGGGCGCCATGGGTGATCCGCGCACCGCGGACCCGTGCGGACTGGTCGACCCGCAGTCCTTCACCCAGTACGGCACCGCGAGAGTGAACGCCGAGTACGGCGACTTCCACGCGTGCAGCACGCTGATCAAGATGCCGCACGACGACCACGACGTCGTGGACGTCACCGTGGCGCTCAAAGGCCCGCCGAAAGACCCGGTCAAGCCGCACACCCCCGGCCAGCTCGGCCAGCCCGACCGGCCCCCGCTGAAGGGCGACACCTGCCAGCGGTTCGTGCGCACCGCCGACGGCAACGAGATCGAGATCAACGCCCGGCACTGGGAGGGCAAGCGCACCGACATCATGTGCGCCATCGCCGAGACCATGCTCAACAGCGTGCTCACCCAGCTCTTCCGCGGCCCGGTGCCGCGCCGCGCGCCCTTCGCCGCCAACTCCATCGGCACCCTGAAGGCCTGCGACCTGCTGACGGATGCCGAGGTGCGCAAGGCGGTCGGCGAGCCCGGCAGCGAACCGGAGACCGACTTCGGCGACTGGATCTGCTATTGGCAGGACCGCAAGCCGCTGGAGGCCGACATCAGGCTCATCCGGACCGAGGAGCAGGAGGACGGCGAGGACGGCCGGAAGGTCAAGATCGGTGGCCGGGACGCCTTCGTGGAGGAGGAAGACGCGGACGAGAAGCGGGCCAGGAACTGCGAGGTCGACCTCGTGCACCGGCGCTACACCAAGGAGTCCGCGCCCGACGAGCAGTGGCTGGAGATCGCCCTGGTGAGCGTGGCGGACACCACGGCAGGCGGGCTGCCGATGCCGGAGCTGTGCGCGCGGGCCACCGCGCTGGCCGAGGCCGTGGTGAAGCGGCTGCCCAACCCCTGATCACCCTGATCCGGGTTCCTTGCGGCCTCGGTAAGCGCGCTGGCGGCAGGCGGGCGAGCAGTACCGCCGGGGCCGTCCCCTGGACCCGTCCGGCAGCGGTCCCGCGCAGCTCGGGCACCGCGTTTCGTCACTCTCGACCGGCTTTTCATCACGCCGGGCAGCCAGCGCGGCCGAGACCAGGTCGGCCTGCGGCAGCCTGCCCCTCGGCGTGTGCGCAGTGAGCTCGCGGTCCAGGTACGGGCACTCGGTCACGTCGTCGTCGGTGCAGGTGAGCAGGTGGCTCAGGTACTCGCGGGCGGCGGCGAGCTGGTCCATCCGATTGCCCAGCTCCTCGATCTGGGTGGTCACCGTGCGCCGCCAGTCCTCGTTGCGCGCCTTGCCAGAAGTCACCACGGCGGCCTGGGCCAGCGGCATCATCCCGGTCACGCAGCACAGGTAGGCCACGCCGATCCGGCGCAGGTCGGGCTCGCGGTAGCGGCGCTGGGCGCCGTCGCGTTCCGGCGGGCCGAGCAGGCCGCGTTCCTCCCACCAGCGCAGGGTCGAGGGGGCCAGGTCGTACAGCGCGGCGGCGGCGCCGATGGGCACGGCGGGATCGGTCACCCCTCCAGTTGACATCAAGTGCACTTGAACCGGCAAGGTCTTAGGCAAGCCTAACCTTGGGGGTTTGAATGGTGGTCCAGGACGCCGGTCCGCGCCTGATCCGGTTCCGCGCCGCGGGGCATCTGCTGCGGCCGGTGCGGGCGCACCTGCTCGGCTGCGCGGCGCTGTCCGCGCTGGGCGAGGCAGCGGGACTCGTGCCCTACCTCGCGGTCGCCGAGATCGCGCGCTCGGCGTTGACCGGGGCCGGCGGCGCGGTGTGGTGGTGGGCGGTGGCGGGTGCGCTGGGCGCGCTGCTGCGGCTGGTGCTGCTCGGCCTGTCCTCGCACCTGGGCCACCACGCCGACGCGCGCATGCTGCACCACCTGCGCGGCCGGATCGTGCGGCACCTGGGCGTGCTGCCGCTGGGCTGGTTCCGCTCGGCGGGCTCCGGCCAGGTCAAGAAGGCGATGACCGGTGACCTGGAGGACATGCACAACCTGTTCGCGCACTCCCTCGGCGAGCTGGTCGGCGCGACCACCGCGACCGTGCTGGGCTTCGGCTACCTGGTGCTGGTGGACTGGCGGCTGGCGCTGGTCACGCTCGCGGTCCCGGCGCTGGCGCTGTTCTGCTACCGGATCGCGATGCGCTCCATGCCGCAGCACATGGCCCGGCTGTTGATCGCCGAACGGGAGGTCAGCGCGGCGGCGGTGGAGTACGGCGACGGCATCGTGGTGGCCAAGACCTTCGGCGCGGGCGGGCGGGTGCTGGACCGCTTCACCACGGCCGTGCGCGAACAGCAGCAGGCGTTTCGGGTGTGGGTGGACGAGGTCCGGCACAGCTCCGCGCTCAACCGGGTGCTCGGCTCGGAGCTCACCACGCTCGTAGTGGTGCTGGCGGTGGGCCTGCCGATGGTGGCCGCGGGCGGGCTGGCCGCGCCGGACCTGCTGCCGTTCCTGGTGGTCGGCCTGGTGCTGCCGAACGCGTTGCTGCCGCTGGTGCACGGCGGCATCGGCCTGCGCACCGCGCGGGTGGCCGCCGGGCACATCGAGGATCTGCTGGCCCGTCCCGGCCTGCCCGAACCCGGACTGCCGCGAAGGCCGGACGGGCACCGGGTGGAGTTCGACCGGGTCAGCTTCTCCTACGACGGCGGGACCAACGCGCTCACCGGGTTCAGCGCGGTGTGCGAACCGGGCACGGTGACCGCGCTGGTCGGCCCCTCCGGCGCCGGGAAGTCCACGGTGGCCGCGTTGTTGCCGCGCTTCTACGAGGTCACCGGCGGGGCGATCCGGATCGGCGGTGTCGATGTCCGCGAGATCGCCCCGGCGCAGCTGTTGTCCTTGCTGGCGCTGGTGTTCCAGGACGTGGTGCTGCTGCGGGACACGGTGACCGAGAACATCCGCATCGCCCGGCCGGAAGCCACCGACGCGCAGGTGCGGGCCGCGGCCGAGGCGGCCCAGATCCACCAGGTGATCATGGCGCTGCCGCAGGGCTACGACACCGTGCTGGACGCGGGGTCCGGCGGCCTGTCCGGCGGGGAGCGGCAGCGGCTGACCATCGCCCGCGCGCTGCTGGCCGACGCGCCGATCGTGGTGCTGGACGAGGCCACCGCCGCGCTGGACCCGGACAGCGAGGCCGCGGTGCAGGACGCACTGTCCACATTGGTCACCGGCCGGACCGTGCTGGTGATCGCGCACCGCCTGCCCACCATCGCCTCGGCCGACCAGATCCTGGTGCTGGACAACGGTCACCTGGTCGAACGCGGCACCCATCCGGAACTCCTCGCCCGATCAGGCTTGTACGCGCGCCTGTGGCAGGCTCAGCGGAACGGAGACCACGCATGATCGGCCAGCTCCGCCGGTTGTGGCCGGAACCAGGGCCACTGCTGCGCTTCGCGGTGTTGCAGGCGCTGCTCGCGGTGCTGCAAGGGTTGTTGCTGGGCCTGCTGTTCCCGGTCCTGCGCGCGGTGCTGCGCCCGGAACCGGACTTCGCCGCGGCCATGCCGTGGCTGCTGGCCGGCGCGGGCGGGGTGCTGTTGCACTGGGCGCTCAGCGTGGTGGCCACCCCGGTCGGTTTCGCGGCCAGCGGCGAGCTGGGCGTGCAGCTGCGACTGCGGTTGATGGCACAGCTGACCACCTTGCCGCTGGGCTGGTTCACCGCCGGGGCCAAGGGCACCTTCGCCCGCACGGTGACCAGCGCGGCCACCGCGATCTCCCGGCTGTGCGTGGTGGTCGGCGGGCCGGTGATCACCTGCACGCTGGTGCCGCTCGCCGTCACCGCGGTCACCTTCGCGGTGGACTGGCGGCTGGGCCTGGTGCTGCTGGCCACCCTGCCGCCTGCCTTCCTGCTGCTGCGCCGCTGCCGCCGCGGCACCGCGCTGGCCAGTGCGGACATGGAGGAGGCCGCGAACGAGATCGCCGCCCGCGCGATCGAGTACGGCCAGGCCCAGCCGGTGCTGCGCGCCGCGGGACAGGCCGGGACCGGCACCCGGCAGATGAGCGCGGCACTGGCCGAGCACCACCGCCGGTATGCCCGCGCGCTCAACGCCTCGCTGCTGCCCACGCTGTCGGTGACCGGTGTGGTCGCGCTCGGGTTCGTCGCGGTGCTCGCCCTGGGCGTGCACTTCCTGCTGTCCGGCGCGCTCGCGGTGCCGGACACGGTCGCGCTGCTGGTGCTCGCGGTCCGCTTCCTGGAACCGCTGGGCGCGCTGGCCGGGCACGTACACGGTCTCGGCGCGCTGGACTACGGCCTGGACCGGGTCTCGCAGGTGCTGCGCACTCCCCCGCTGCCAGCGGCCACCAATCCGGTGCCGGGTGCCAGGCACAGCGGGATCGACCTGGTGGACGTCCGGCTCGAGTACCTGCCGGGCCGACCCGCGCTGGCCGGGGTGAACCTGCACTGCCCGCCGGGTTCGACCACGGCGCTGGTCGGGCCGTCCGGCTCGGGCAAGACCACCGTGATCCGGCTGATCGCCCGGTTCCTGGACGCCACCGAGGGCGTGGTGCTGGTGGGCGGGCAGGACGTGCGCGACTACGACCACGAGCAGCTGCTCGGCGAGATCGCGATCGTGTTCCAGGAGGCCTACCTGTTCGACACCACCATCGAGGACAACCTGCGCCTGGCCCGGCCCGGGGCCACCGACGCCGAGCTGGCCGAGGCGGCGCGGTCCGCGCGGCTGGACGAGGTGGTCGACCGGCTGCCCGAGGGCTGGCGGACCAGGGTCGGCGAGGGCGGGGCGCAGCTCTCCGGCGGGGAGCGGCAGCGGGTGGCCATCGCCCGCGCCTTCCTCAAGCAGGCGCCGATCGTGCTCATCGACGAGGCCGCCTCCGCGCTGGACGCGGAGAACGAACAGGCCATCAGCCAAGCGATCGCCGCACTGGCCGCCGATCCCCGCCGCACCGTGCTGGTGATCGCGCACCGCCCCACCACCCTGGCCGCGGCCGACCAAGTGGTCGCTCTGGCAGCCGGGCGCGTGGTGGAGACCGGCACCCCCGCGGAGCTGCTGCGCACCCAGGGCGCGTTCGCCCGCATCCACCGGCAGTACGAACAGGCGCGCGGCTGGCGGATCAGCGCGCGCGAACAGGAAGGAGCACCCCGATGACGGTGTCCACAGTGGTCCAGCTGCTCAAGGGCGCGGCGGTCACCCAGGTGGTCGGCGTGGCCGCCCGCCTCGGCGTGCCGGACGCCCTCGGGCCGCAACCCCGACCCGCTGCCGAGATCGGCGCGGCCTGCGGACTCCCAGCGGAGCAGGCGGTCCGGCTGCTGCGGGCGATGGCCGACCTCGGCCTGTGCGCCGAGCACGATCGCGGCTTCACCGCCACCGAGGACGGCAACCTGCTCCGGTCCGATGTGGACGGTTCACTGCACGCCTACGCCCTGCTGGCCAGCCACCCCACCGCACTGGAACCCTTGGCCCGTCTGGAGTTCAGCCTGCGCACCGGCCGCGCGGCCTTCCCGGAGGTGTTCGGGCGCGGGGTGTTCGAGCACTTCGCCGCCGACCCGGAGCTGGCCGCGCTCTACAACACCGCGATGGGCCAGCCCACCCGGCACATCGCCGAGTCGCTGCCCGCGCGCTACGACTTCGGCCGGTTCAGCTCGGTCACCGACGTCGGTGGCGGCGACGGCACCCTGCTGATCACCCTGCTCCGCCACTTCCCCACGTTGCGCGGCCTGGTCATCGACACCGGGGCCGCCATCCCGCAGGCCGCCAGGGCGGTGCGCAGGGCCGGTCTGGCTGACCGCTGCGACACCCAGGCAGGCGACTTCTTCGCCGCGGTGCCCAAGGGATCGGACCTCCTGGTGCTCAAGTGGATCTTGCACGACTGGGATGACGAGGCGGCCACCCGGATCCTGGCCAACTGCCGGGCCGCGCTGCCCGCGCACGGCCGGGTGCTCATCGTGGACGACGTGCTCCCCGAGCGAGGAAACCCGGACCAGCCAAGGGATCCGGGCCTGAAGGACCTCAGCATGCTGGTGCTCTACGGCGGCCGGGAACGCACGCGAGCGGAGTTCGAGCGACTCTGCGCGGACGCGGGACTGGTGGTCACTGACGTGGTGCGCGAGGACGGGGTCAGCCTGGTGGAGGCGGCTCCGGTCTAGCAGAGCCAGTCCAGGACCACCGCCGCGGTCCAGGACTGGTCCAGGCTGCCCAGGGGCTGGCCGGTGAGCGGGTGGTAGTACTCGGCGAAGGTGCCGTCCGCGCACAGCCGGATGCCCTCGGCGCGCTGCTTCTCCGCCTGCTCGGCCCAGCCGCGTCTGGCGAAGGCCCAGCTGAACAGCCAGGCCATCACCGGCCACTGTGGACCTCGCCAGTACTGCCGGGGCCGGAACGCCGGGTCCGAGGGCGCGGTGGAGGGCAGCACGGCGGCGGCCAGGTCCGGGTGCCCGCACCAGTCCGGACCGTCCACAATGGATAGCAGGTGCTGTTCCGCTTGGGGCTCAAGGCCGCCGCAGAGCAGCGGGGCGAACCCGGCGAGGGTGCGGGTGGCGATCCACTCGCCCGCGCGGAAGTCCCGGTCCCTGGCCAGGCCGGTGGCCGGGTCCACCGTGGCCGCGACGGCGGCGCGGCTACGGTGGGCCCAGCCTGCCAGCTGCGCGACCATGGTCGCGGGCTGGCCGATCTGCTCGCCCAGCTCCGCGAGCACCTCGCAGGCCAGGGCGAAGATCGCGGTGAAGAAGACGTCGCCGACCAGGAAGCTCGATCCGCGCACCACCCGGCCGGGGTGGTAGCCGACCCGCCGCATCTCCTCCACCAGCCACAGGTAGCGGTCGTACTCGGCGTCGGAGGGCCGCATCCCGGCCTCGACCAGGCGCAGGTCCCGGCGGGTGTAGGGCGGCAGGTCGGGGCCGGGGCGCACGTTGGCGTAGGCGGGGTCCCAGCGCGGCGAGTTGTCCATACCGGACTCCCAGCCGTGCACGATCGCCAGCAGGCCCTCGCCGCCGGGGTCGCGGTGCTCGGCCAGCCAGTGGTGCCAGGCGAACAGCTTCGGCCAGGCCCGCCAGACGAAGTCCTCGGCCACCGCCCGGTCCAAGCCGCCGCGGCCACGGGCGATCTCCAGCAGCCTGCGCACCGCGATGGCGTGCACCGGCGGCTGGCAGATGCCGGAGGTGCGCACCCGGCGCGGGGCCTGCGCGCTGAGCTCCTGCGCGCCCCAGCGGTCCGGTCCGGGGAAGTAGTCCGCGGCCTGCTGGCTGTACACAATGTGCGGCAGCATTCCGCCGCGCCACTGGGCGGCGAACAGGGTGTCCAGCTCGGCGCAGGCGCGGCCGACGTCCAGGTGCGCCAGGCCGATGGCGATGAAGGCCGCGTCCCAGCTCCACATGTGCGGGTACAGCTGCGGCGCGGCGGTGACCAGCGCGCCGGTGTCGTTGCCGCGCAACACGTAGGCCGCGCGGGCGGTGAGCGGCGGGGCGAGGATCACGCGGTCTCCAGCAGCAGGTGGGTCTCCGGGTCGTACCAGCGGCAGCGCTCGGCGGGCAGGGTCAGCGTCAGCCGATCCCCAGGTGTGGCGCGGAAGTCGGCCGGGGCCTGCACCTTGAGCTGGTGGCCGGACAGGGTCAGGGTCAGCAGCACCGCGGCACCCAACGGCTCGAAGACCTCCAGCTCGGCCACGAGGCCTTCGGCGTCACCCCCAGTGGCGACCCCGAAGGCCTCGGGCCGGACCCCCAGTCTCAAATCGCGGCCGGTGTAGCCGCGCAAGGCTTGCGGCACGGCCACGCTGTGCGCGCCCAGGTCGAGCCGGAGCGCGCCCGTGCCGTCCTCGGCCACGGTGCCGGTGAGGAAGTTCATCGGCGGGCTGCCGATGAAGCCGCCGACGAACTCCTCGGCGGGCTGGTCGTAGACGGTGGTGGGCGCGTCGCACTGCACGATCCGGCCCTGCCGCATCACCGCCACCCGGTCGCCAAGGGAGAGCGCCTCCACCTGGTCGTGGGTCACGTAGAGCGTGGTGGTGCCCAGCTCGGCGACCAGCTTCTTCAGCTCGGCCCGGAACGACAGCCGCAGCAGAGCGTCCAAATTGGACAGTGGCTCGTCCATCAGCAGCACCTCGGCGTCCATCACGATGGCCCGCGCCACCGCCACCCGCTGCCGCTGCCCGCCGGAGAGCTTGGCCGGGTAGCGGTCCAGGTACGGGGTCAGCTGGAGCACCTCGGCCGCCCAGGCCACCTTGCGCCTGATCTCAGCGGGATCGACGCCGCGCATGCGCAGCCCGAAGCCGATGTTGTCGGCGACCCTGCGGTGCGGGAACACCGCGTAGGACTGGAACACCATGGACAGGTTGCGCCTGCGCGGTTCCAGGTAGGTGACGTCCTTGCCGCCGATGACGATCTGCCCGCCGTCGGGCAGCTCCAGCCCGGCCACCATGCGCAGCAACGTGGTCTTGCCGCAGCCGGAAGGGCCGAGCAGCACCATGAACTCGCCGTCGGCCACGTGCAGGCTGACCTCGTCGGTGGCCCTGGTGGTGCCGCCGGGATAGGTCTTGACCAGGTTGTGCAGTGCGATCTCTGCCATCGGGATGAGTGCTCTCGTCTCGGCGGGTCGGGCGGCTCAGCGCAGGGTGGTGCCCCACATGTTCAGCAGGTAGCGGCGCATCAGGAAGATGAACAGCAGCGCGGGCAGCACCAGCACAAAACCGCCGGCGAAGCGGTAGGCGTTGGGCGAGTCCGCCAGCGAGGCCAGCACCTGCGCGGGCAGGGTCCGGTGGCCCAGGGTCAGCACGGCCGCGCCGAGCACCTCGTTCCAGGACAGCACAAAGGTGAACACCGAGGAGGCGGCCAGGCCGGGCAGCGCCATCGGCAGCACCACCCGCCGCATCGCCTGCAACGGGGTGCAGCCGAAGACCAGCGCGGCCTCCTCCACATCCCGTGGCACGCCGACGAAGATGCTCGCGGTGATCAGGATGGTGGTGGGCAGCGCGAGCGCGGTGTGCACCAGGGTCACCGCGAACACAGTGTCGTCCACGCCCACGCGCAGGAACATGGTGGCCAGCGGCACCGACAGCACCACGATCGGCAGCGCCCGGACCAGCAGGATCAGCACCTGGTAGGCGTCCCGGCCGCGGAAGTCGAAGCGGGACAGCGCATATCCGGCCGGCGCGCCCAGCAGCAGCGCGAGCAGCACCGTGTACACCCCGACCAGCACCGAGTTGCCGAAGGCCGGGACCACCCCGGTGCCGCCGATGAAGCCCAGGACGCTCTCGGTGTCGAACTCGCTGGGCAGCAACGGTTTCGGGAACTCGGTGAGCGCGGTGCGGGAGGACAGCGCGGACAGTCCGATGAGGACGATCGGCAGCAGCAGGAACGTCGAGACGGCGATGCAGGCCAGCTGCACCAGGATCCGCCGCTGCCGCCGCCTGCGCAGCGGGGCCAGGTCGACCGGTGGCCGGGTCATCGCGCGCCTCCCCCGGCCGGCTGGCGCAGTGCGCGCAGGTACAGGACCGCGGTGCCCAGCGACAGCGCGAGCACGACCAGGGCGACTGCGCTGGCCACCGATGGGTTCTGCAGCGTGACGTGCCACTGGTAGGTCTCCCCCACCAGCAGCGGGAAGTCGCGCCCGGTCAGCGCCTGGGCAACCGCGAAGGCTTGCAGCGCCAGGATGGTGCGCAGGATCAGCGCGACCTGGAGGCTGGGCCGCAGCAGTGGCAGGGTGACGTGCCAGAGCCGTTGCCAGGCGGTGGCGCCGAAGACCTGGGCCGCCTCGTCGTAGTCCGGCGGCAGCATCTGCACCCCGGCCACCACGATCACGAACACCATCGAGGTGGCCCGCCAGACCTCCGCGACCACCACCGCGAACAGCATGGTGCCCGGACTGTCGTAGCTGAGCCAGGCGATGCCATGCTCGGACAGGCCGAGGGTGATCAGCAGCGAGTTGAGGTAGCCGCGGTCGGCGAAGACGGTCAGCCACACCAGTCCGGCGGCCAGGTCGGAGATGGCCAGCGGGATGGCCCACAGGTAGAAGTGCACGCCGGCGAAGCGCGGTTTGGCCTGGATCAGCAGGGTCATGCCGACCGCGAGCACCAGCTGGATGGGCACCACGATCACGATGAGCAGCACGGTGTTGCGCAGCGCCTGCCCGAAGTAGGGGTCGGTGAACAGCCGCTGCCAGTGGGCCAGGGTGAACCCGCTGCCGTCCTGGAAGGCGGCCAGCACCCCCTGTGCCAGCGGCCAGCCGAACAACAGCGCCAGCAGCACGGTGGAGGGAGCCAGCAGCAGCCACGGTGTCCGCCCGGTCATCTCAGCCCACCTCGCAAACGCCGTCGCCGCGCGGATCCGGCGCCCAGCACGGCACCTTGGCCTCGGCCAGCACCTTGGCCAGCACCCCGGTTTGTCTGTCCACAGTGGATCGAGTGTCCGCCCCGCCGAGCACGATGGACTGGAAGCAGTCCCGGAACGCCTTGCCCAGCTCCCCTTCCCGGCTGCCCAGCCCGACCGGCGGCAGGGACAGCAGCGCGCCGGGCAGCTGCCGCTGCTTGGCCACCGCGGCGGCCTCCAGCCGGATCGCCGGCGGCAGGTCCGCCGGGATCGGGGTGCGCACGGTGGGGAAGAAGGCGTTGGCGCGCAACAGTTCGATCTGGGTCTGCGCCTTGCTCAGGGTGGCGATCAGCCGGCGCGCCTGGTCCTGGTGCGGCGCGCCCTTGGGGATGGCCAGGCCGGTGAGCACGGCCATGTAGCCGCGTCCCTTGGGCCCGCGCGGGGCGGGCAGCATCCGCCAGCGGTCCGGTTCGCGCTTGGGCACGTTGACCAGCCGGGCCACGTGGTCCCAGGCGAAGCGCACCTCACCGGCCTCCAGCGGGTCCTGCATGAAGTCGTAGTTGGTGCTGGCCGGGGCGCAGTTGCGCCAGAGCTCGCGCAGGTACTCCCAGGCGGTGACGGCCTCCGGGGAGTTGAAGGTGGTGATCTGCCCGCCGGTGAAGGAGGGCAGCAGGTAACCCTGGAGGAAGCGGTGCAGCAGGCCCTTGGGACCGCCGGGCAGGCCGAGCATCGGCCGGTTCCCGTTGGCGCGGCGGGCGTTCACCGCCCAGTCCAGGAACTGCTCGTAGCTCAGGTCCTCGGGATCAGCACCGGATGGCAGATGGGCCAACGCGTCCACGTGCGCGGCGAGCAGGTAGCTGGCCTGCGCCCACGGCACGTACCAGGTGCGGTCGGTGCCCGCCTTGGCCAGTTCCAGGTACTCCGGCGGCCAGCCGAGCGCGCTGAAGTCGGCCACCAGGTCGGTGAGGTCGGTGAGGCAGTCCGGGGCGAGCGGGGCCAGGTCGCCGTGCAGGCCGCCGAGCAGCGCGACCCGCACGTTGCCCGCCTCGACCTGGCTGCGCACCTGGGTGGTGAACTGCCCGGGGTCGCTGGTGACGTAGCCGACCTCGGCGTCGAAGCTGCGGCGCAGCAGCGACCGGAACCGCTCCGCCTCCTCCACCGGGGTGAACTGGGTGGACAGGAAGGTCAGGCCCGAGGTGCCGGAGGTGGCGAAGCCGACGCAGCCGCCCAGCAGCGGCGCGGCCGCCGCCCCCGCGCCCGTGGCCAGCACGCCACGCAGCAGCGATCGGCGGGAGAACCCGGCCACGGCCACCTCCTCGTGCGAGACTTCCGTCTAGTCGCTAGACATAAGTACGGGTGGCTCAAGATAGGGGGCGTGCAGGTGGACGTCAACGCCACATCAGGACCGCTGTCCCCCGGCCGGATCCTGGCGGTGTTGCGCAGGGACGGCCCGATGACCCGGCAGGAGCTCCAGGCCAGGGTCGGGCTCTCCCGCGCCACCATGGTCGAGCGCCTGGACGCGCTGAGCAGGATGAAGCTGCTGCGCACGGCCGGTCGCCAGGCATCCAGCGGCGGCAGACCGGCCGAGCTGCTGGCCGCCGACGAGGCCGGGCGGTGTGCCCTGGTCGCCGACATCGGGGTCAGCCACCTGGCGGTCGCGGTCGCCGACCTGACTGCCACCGTGCTGGCGGTGCGCCGGGAGAAGGTGCCGGCCCGGCAGGACCCGGCGGCAGTGCTGGAGCGGGTGCTGGCCCTCGGCGCGGAACTACTCGCTGAGACCGGCCGCGCCGAGGACTTCTGCGTGCTGGCCGCGGGCATCCCCGGCCAGGTGGACCCGACCTCCGGCGCGAACACCGCGCCACCGAGCATGCCGGGCTGGTCCGGCACCGCGGTGCACGACGCCATCGCGGCCAGGGTGCGGGTGCCGGTGGTGGTGGAGAACGACGCGAACGCGCTGGCCTTCGGCGAGCACCTGGCCGACGGCGCCCCGGCCACCACCATGCTCGGGGTGAAGGTGGGCACCGGCATCGGCAGCGGCGTGGTGATCAACGGCCGCCCGTACCGGGGCGTCACCGGCAGCGTCGGCGAGATCGGCCACATCAAGCTCGCCGGTCACGAGGAGCGCTGCGCCTGCGGCCGCTCCGGCTGCCTGGCCGCGGTGGCCAGCGGCCGCGCCCTGCTCCGCCTGCTCCGCCCCAGCGGCGTGCGCACGCTGGCCGACGTGGTGCGCCAAGTGGAACAGGGCCGCGAGGAGGCGGTCGCCACGGTGACTGAGGCGGGACGACAGCTCGGCGGCGTGCTGGCCACAGTGGTCAGCATCGTCAACCCGCAACACCTCCGCCTCGGCGGCCCGATCGGCGCACTGCCACGGTTCGCCGACGCGGTCCGCGCGGCCGTGCTGGACCAGGCACACCCGGTGGCGCTGCTGGGCCTGCGCGAGATCACCCCGGCCCGCCTCGGCGACCAGGCACCGTTGATCGGGCTGGCCGGGCTGGCCGCGGACGCGGTGTTCGATCCGTCCACTGTGGACGCTCAACTGGCCTAGGCGCGGTCCAGCCTCGGGTACACGACCTCCTGGGTGATCAGCAGCAGCGCGGCGGCCACCGGGATCGCCACCAGTGCGCCGACCACGCCGAGCAGTGCCCCGCCCAGCACCACCGCCACCACCGTGACCAGGGCGGGCACCCGCACCGTGCGGCCGATGATCTTCGGGATCAGCAGGTAGTCCTCCAGCAGCCGGTAGCCCACCACGAAGCCGACGGTGGCCAGGCCCACCGGGACCGAGACGGTCAGCGCGACCAGGCTGATCAGCACGCCGCCCGCGATCGAGCCGACCACCGGGATCAGGTCCAGCAGCGCCACGGTGAGCGCCAGCAGCAGGGCGTAGGGCACGTCGAAGACCAGCAGCCAGACCAGGGTGAGCGCGCCGGCGATCAGCGAGACCAGCAGGTTGCCCAGCACGTAACCGCCGACCTTGACGCAGATCTCATCGCTGATCAGGATCGTCCTCGGCCGCCGCGAGTGCGGCACGAACCGGTACAGCCCGGTGCGCACCCTCGGCAGCTCGACGGTGAAGTAGACCGTCAGCACCAGCAGGATCACCAGGTCGGCCAGGGTGCTGAACACCGCCAGCCCGGCCTGCACCAGGCCCGCGCTGCCGCTGAGCACCTGTTCCAGCACCTGCCGCAGCTCGACCCGTTCGTTGAGCCGGGCCAGCCAGGAGTGCTCCGCCACCGCCTGGCGCAGGTACGCCGGCGCCCGCTCGGCGAACTGCATGACCTGCTCCGCCAGCACCGGGACGGCCACCGCCAGGAAGCCGCCCACCACTCCGAACCCAGCCAGGAACACCGCGGTGACCGCCAGCCAGCGCGGGAAGCGCCGGTTCACCAGCCAGGAGACCAGCGGTTCGATCCCGATGGCCAGGAACAGCGCGAGGCCGATGACGATCAGCACCCCGCGCAGGTCGGTCAGCACCAGCACCAGCCCGTAGGTGACCGCGACCCCGGCGGCCGCGGCCAGCCCGATCAGGAACGGCGAGCGCCGGTTGAAACGCGGGCCGAGGGTGCCCAGTGGCGCGCCGGGTTCGCTGATCCGCGCCGCCTCGGCCTCGGCGTGCGCCAGCGGACCCTCCCGCTGCTCGTCGTGCGGCTGGCCGACCAGGTCGTGGTGGCCGTCGGCGGCGGCCGAACCCGAGGTCGAGGACATGGCGGTCGGTCCCCTTTCCAGCGCAGCACCGGCCGGTACCGCTGCTGGGCTGGAGATATCCGGCGCGCCTACAGCCGAAACGTCAACCAGCCGAAAGGTGGGAATGGGGACCGGCACGGATCACCTTGCCCACGTGCTCGCGCACTCCCTACCGTGAATCTGGTCACCGTCATTTTCTGTTGGAGGCGGCATGAAGCGCAGCACACACCGGTGGTCGGCGCTGGCCGCCACCACCGCGATCACCGGCACCCTGCTCAGCCCGGTCGCCCTGGCCGCGCCGGGCTCGGCCAGCCGGGTGGAGCGCAGGGTGGAGACCGCGCTGCCGGACCAGGTCGGCGACGGTGTGCTGGTCAGCCGGGTCGACCTGCGCTCGCCACTGCCCCCAGCGGTCGGCCCCCGCCCGGAGGCGTGTGAGTGGATCAGCTACCTGCGCTACCGCCCGACCGGTGGGCCGGCCGATCCGCAGCGGGCCGACTCGGTCTTCGTCGAGCAGCCGGGTTCCTTCGGCAGCGCGGACAACAGCGACAGCCTGGCCCGCAACACCGTCCGCTCGGCGCTGGGCAAGGGGCAGCGGGTGGAGTTCTGGGCGCAGGCCCGCAGGCCCAACTGCCTCACCGACAACACCGGGCTGCGCGCCGGGTGGGCCGCGCGGGACTGGCGGGTGGCCTTCGACTACTACTATCAGGGCAAGGTCATCGGCGGCCGCAAGTTCGAGGGCTTCAAGAAGGACAGCGAGCTCGGCTTCCTGGCCGAGATCGGCGTCGAGCAGACCGTGCGCGACCAGTACGACCTGATGCTGCACGAGCTGCCCGACTCGGAGTTCCGGCGCACCAGGACGGTCTGCGGCGGCGCGTCCATGGCCGGGCTGATGACCGGCTTCTTCGCCGCCTGGGACTTCGACGGCGACCCGGCCACCACCGCCGACGCCGGGTACCGGCAGTGCGGCGCGTTCTTCGGCCTGGACACCCTGGTCACCAGCGATCCCGTTGGCCTGCAAACCAATCCGCTGCTGAAGTGGGCGGCCAACCTGGTGGTCGGCAAGACCCACGACGTGGCGGTCCGGCTGCTGCGGTCGGGGGTGCTGCCGCGCTCGCTGGTGAGCGTGCCGGGGGTGAACGCCGAGCTGTTCAACGCCCTCGGCATCATCGGCATCGGCGCGCACTTCGAGCCCGGCGCGGAAACCGACCTGCACCGCAGGCTGCCGGCCAACCCGGTCACCGACACCGCGCTGCGCCTGCTGTTCGCCCGCAGCTACGTCGACTTCCTCAGCGGCGCCAACGACATCCGCGAGTTCCGCTTCACCAACGCCGCCCTGCTGGGCACCCTCATGGACAACAACACCGCCAACCTCGGCATCCTGCAGGTCGGCCTGGGCGCCTACACCGGCGGCCCGGTCGCCCCCAAGACCTTCCCGCTGCCCGGCCAGGTCAGCGGCCTGCCCCTGGTCGGCGACTGGCTGGCCACCGTCACCGGCCCGAACCCCAGGGTGGGACCCACCGACAAGAAGGCCCTCTACGGCTGGCGCAACCACGACAACGTCCAGGGCGTGGACTACACCTCACCGGGACACGAGGTGACCAGCCTGCCCGACCTGGCCCGCCAGTTCGGCAACCCCGGCATCAACTCCTGGGAGTACTACCACTCGGTGCGCACCCTGGTCGACTTCGGCCTGGCCCTGGCCGGTTCCCGGGACGGCGAGCTGGTCAACCTCCGGCACGCCGCGGCCGCCAAGGCCAAGCCCACGCTGATCATCGGCGCCACCGACTCCGCGATCGGCGCCCCGCTGAAGCTGTTCTTCCCCAAGGGCACCACCCTCGCGCCCGGCTACACCCACATCGACACCCTGACCGCGTCCTACCGCCAGAACACCGGCAGGCCCGAGCACATCTCCGACCTGCTCAGCACCTTCGCCGCCACCCAGACGCGCGACTAAATCCGCTGGACACCCGCACCCGGGCCACACAGGATGGCCCGGTGCAGGTCTTCCTGGAAACCGACCGGCTGGTGCTGCGCCGGTTCACCGAGTCCGATGTGGACAACCTGGTGCAGCTGGACAGCGATCCCGAGGTGATGCGCTTCCTCACCGGCGAGCCGACGCCACGCGCGGTGATCGAGCACCAGGTGCTGCCCAAGCTGCTCTCCCACTACGAGCTCGGCCCCGCCGGGACCTGGGCCACCATCGAGCACGCCACCGGCGAGTTCATCGGCTGGCTCGCCCTGGAACCGCCTGCCGACGGCAGCGCCACCGAGGTGGAGCTCGGCTACCGGTTCCAGGCGCGGTTCTGGGGCCGGGGTTATGCCACCGAGGGCGCGCGGGCGTTGGTGCGCAAGGGTTTCACCGACCTGGGCGTGCAGCGGGTGTGGGCCCAGACGATGGCGGTCAACACCGCCTCCCGCCGGGTGATGGAGCGGGCCGGGCTCAAGCACGTGCGGACCTTCTTCCCGCACTTCGACGATCCGCTGCCGGGCACCGAGCAGGGCGAGGTCGAGTACGAGCTGCTGCGCGCGGACTGGACCGGCTAGGTCACCGGGATGATCCGGGCCTCGGCCAGCTCACCGCGCTCGATCCGCAGCAGGCCCATGGTGCCCTGCGGCTGACGGCGGCGGTCGGTGGGCGAGCCCGGGTTAAAGATCCGGACGCCGTCGCCGGTGACGTCCATCGGGATGTGCGAGTGGCCGAAGACGACCAGGTCCGCCTCGGGGAACCGGCGGCGCATCCGCGCGGTGCGGCCGTTGGCCTGGCCGCTGTCGTGGATCATCGCCACCCGCAGTCCGTCCAGGTCCAGCTCCAGGGTCTCCGGCGCGCCCCAGGCGGCGACGTCCGGGCCGTCGTTGTTGCCCAGCACCGCGTGCACCGGGGCGAAGGCGGCCAGCTCGTGGAGCACGTTCGCGGTGCACACGTCACCGGCGTGCAGGATCACGTCCGCCTCGCGCAGGTGTTCGGCGACCGCGGGCGGGCAGCCCTTCCAGCGGCGCGGGGCATGGGTGTCGGCGAGCACGGCGACCAGCACCGGGACAGCTTATCCGGCCAGTTCCCTGGCGAACTGCCGCAGCCGGTCCAACGGGGAAGGCTGGTGCCGCCGGTCGGGCGGCAGGATCTCCAGCAGCTCCGCGTCGGTGGCCGGGCGGGCGGCCAGGACGGCCGCGCGCAGCAGTTTCCGGTCCACGCCAACGCCGCCGAGCACCCGCACCGCCAGCCGCTCCCGCTGGTGGAGGTAGCCGTGCTGGCCCGCGGTGCGCTGGTAGCGCAGGCCGGGGGTGTCCTCGGCGCACTCCAGGCTGGCCGCGCACCCGTCGGCGGCTGGTCCCAGCGGCATCGCGCGGACCTCGACATCCTTGGCACCGCGTGGTTCGCCCTCCGGCGCCAGGCGCCAGCCGTCCGAGTCTCGCCGGATGCGGTAGCCGGGCAGTTCGGTGGCGAAGAGCTGGGTGCGGTCGACGCTGGTGGCGGCGAGCCTGCGGCTGACCTCCGCCGGGTCCGGCGGCAGCGCGGCCAGCCCGGCGAGCAGCCAGCCGCCCAGCGCCACGGTGACCACGAGCGAGCCCACGGCCAGGTACCACCGGCGCAGCAACAGCCCGGCCACCAACACGAACGGCACCGCGCCCGCGAGCAGCCCCAGCGGCGGGCGGCTGACCGCCAGCCCCAGCTCGTTGGTCACCGCCCAGCCCAGCCACCACCCGAGCCCGCCGAACCCGCCCACCAGGACCGCCCAGCAGCACCGGCCGACCCGGCTGCCGCCGAGCCAGGACTCCCCCGGCGCCAGCGAAGCCGCGCCGTACAGGATCGCGAACCCGGCCAGCCCCACCGCCACGGTCATCCCCACCGCGGGCAAACCGCCGCCGAAGAGCGCCGCGAGGACCGAGAAGAGGCCGAACGGCATGATCACCGCGCCGAAGAACCCGGCGGTGGTCAGCTGCCCGAGAACCCTGGGCAGGGGCCGCCGGGGTGCCGGCTCGATGATCTCGGACACGCGGTGACATTCGCACGGCGGCCGGAAACCCGGAAATCCGCAAATCTACTCAGCGGGCTCAAGTCTGCCGGGAGCAAGGGTTTTCCCTCGTTACCCCACCCACTCCCCCGTCGTTAGCCTGGGCGGAAGCGGAAAACGGGGTCAGGAGGAGCGGTGGACCTGGGGCCTCAACACCTCCGGATGATCGACGCCATCGCCTCGGCCCGGAGCATCAGCAAGGCCGCCATCCAGCTCGACCTGACCCAGCCCGCGGTGAGCACCATGCTGCGCAGGGTGGAGAGCCACCTCGGCACCCAGCTGTTCGTGCGCACCCCCGGCGGCGTCACGCCCACCCCGGTCGGCGCGGAGGTCGCCACCAGGGCCCGGGCGATCCTGGCCGGGCTCGACGACCTGGACCTGGTGCTCGCTCCCCCGCGCGAGCAGCCGGACTCGCCGGTGCTGCGGATCGGCTTGCAGGCATCGCCGCTGACCGGTCGGGTGGCCGGGCGGCTGGGTTCGGTGCTGCCCTTCGCCAGGGTGCTGCTGCGGGTGGATCCCGGCTGCGGCACGCTCACCGCGCTGCTGGACTCCGGCGCGCTGGACCTCGCGCTGTACCTGGAACCCGACCTGCCCCCGGCCGCCTCGCGGGCGGTCCGGCAGGTGCTCATCGAGTGCGAACCGGTCTACATCGGGGTGGCCGCGGACGGTCCGCTGGCCGCGCGCGCCGAGCTGGAGCTGGCCGAGCTGGCCGGGCAGGAATGGGTGGACGACCCCTCGGACAGCGGGCCGTGGCCGGCCTACTTCCGGCAGCGGTGCGCCGAGGCCGGGTTCACGCCGAGGGTCACGTACTGGTGTGGCAACTGGGAGATGGCGGCGGCGCTGGTGGCGGCCGGTCGCGCGCTGGGCTGTTTCTTCCCGGTGGACCAGCCGAGGGAGGGGGTGGTGCTCAAGCCGGTTCGGGGCACGCCGCTCGCGCAGCGGGTGGTGCTGGCCAGCGATCACGCGCACCTGGCCGCGGCCCGGCGACTTCGCGCCGAGCTGGGCCGCGCCTACCTGGAACTGGTGGCGGCCAGTCCGGGGTACGCGCGCTGGTGGGACCAGCACCCGCTGGCGCACCCCGCCCTCCCTCCGGTCGGCACGTGCCGGAAAGCGGGGTGAGCGGAACGGAGCCCCTGCCGGACCTACTCGCGGCGCTGCACCGGCACGGCCGGGTGGCGCTGTTCGGACCGGCGGGCTCCGGCAAGACCGCGGTGGCCCACGGGGTGGCCGCCGCGGCGGCCAGGGGCGGCGCACTGGTGATGCGCTCCAGCCCCTGCGCCGAAGACCCGGCGATCGTCCACAGTGGACTGGCGGAGCTGCTCACCTCGCTGGCTCCGCCGTCGCTGGCGATGGTCACCGGGGACCGCAGGGAGGTGCTGTCGGCGCTGGTGCGCCGCGGCCCGGCGCCCGCCAGGGGAACGGACCCCCTGGCGGTGCGCCTTGCCCTGGCCGAACTCCTGGACGCCTTGGCCACGCGGGACGGGGTGCTGGTGGTGCTCGACGGCGTGCAGTGGCTGGACCCGGACAGCCGGGACGCCCTGCGCGGCGCGCTGCGGGCGGTGCGCTCGCCCGGTCTGCGGCTGCTCACCACCGAGCGCAGGGCCACCGCCCCGGTGGCCGGGCACGAGCTGTGCCAGGAGAGCTGGCCGGTGCCGATGCCCGCGCTGACCCCGGACGCGCTGGTGGACCTGGTCACCGGCCTCGGCCTGCCGCACCGGTGGACCGGCCAGGTGCTCGCGCACAGCGGCGGCAACCCGGCGCTGGCGGTGGAGCTCACCCGCGCGCTGCTGGCCGGTGGCCGGGCCGCGCTGCCCCCGGAACCGCTGTCCCCCTCCCCTGGCGCACGCGAACTGATCCGGTTGTGGCTCAACGAGATCGGCGATCCGGTGCGGCGCTGCGCGGTGCTGGCCGCGCTGTGCCGGGACCCGACGGTGACCGTGCTCAACCGCATCCGCCCCGGCCTGGCCGCCGAGGAGCTGGCCACCGCCGAGGCGGCGCGGCTGCTGCGGGTGCGGCACGAGGAGATCCGGTTCACCGCCGCGGCCATCCCGCTGGTGCTGGCCGCCGACGCCGGACCGGACGCCAGGGCGCGGGCGCACGCCCGGCTGGCCGACGCGGTGGACGATCCGGTGGCCGCGGTCTGGCACCAGGCGCACGCGCACCAGGAGCCCGACCGGGCGCTGGCGCGGCGGCTGCGCGCGGCCGCCGAGGAGTCCAGAACCCGTGGCGCGCATGCCTTCGCGGCCGAGCTGGGTCTGCTCGCCGCCCGCCGGCTGCCCCCTGGTGAACACGCCGAACTGGTGGCCTGCCTGCTCGCGGCGGCCATCGACGCGGGCGCGGCCGGCCGGTCCGACCTGGCCAGGGCGGCCGCGCACCGGGTGCTGCCGCACGCGCACCGGCCCGCCGACCGGGTGCGGGTCCGGCTGGCCCTGCTCGACGCGGCCTGCCAGCGGCTGGGCGGCACCGAGGAGGTGCTGGCCAAGGCCCGCGAGGAAGCAGGCGATGATCCGGAACTGCTGGCCGAGGTGCACCTGCGCACGGCGATCAAGGCGCACATCGCCGACGGCGACACCCGCCGCGCCGCCGAGGAGGCCGGGCTCGCCGCCGCGCTGGCCACCGGCCGCGGCCCGGCGCGCACCCTGGAACTGGCCCTGCTGATGCGGGCGAGGATGCAGCGCGGACTCGGCGACCCGGCCGCCGAACGAACCCTGGCCAGGGCCCTGGAGTGCGCGCCCGCGGTGTCCGCGCGGTTCCTGGCCGCCCGGCACGCCTTCTTCGACGACCGCCTGGACGCCGCGAGGGAAGAACTGCTGGCGCTGCTGCAACACCCGGTGGCGCACTCCGGGGCGACCACCCAGCTGGCCGAGGTGCTGCGCTGCCTGGTCGAGCTGGAGGCCCGCGCCGGGCACTGCCGGGCCGCCATCGAGCACGCGCGGCGGCTCACCGGGGTGCTCAGCGAGGCGGGCGCGGCCCCCGGACTGTCCTGGTACGCCATGGCCGTCGCCGAGTCCGCGGGTGGCGAGTTCGCCAGAGCCGCCCGGCTGGCCCGTCTCGGCGCGGCGGCGGCCGAGGAGGAGGGCGACGTGGTGTTCCTGCCGCGCAGTCTGCTGGTGCTCGGCACGGTCGAGCTGGCCACCGGCGAGGCCGCGCGGGCGGTGGCCGCGCTGGAGCGGGTGCGCGTGCTGGAGACCGCGCAGCAGATCGCCGACCCCTCCGTGCTGCGCTGGCACGGCGAACTGGCCGAAGCCCTGGTCGGCGCGGGCGATCCGGCCGCGGCCGCCACCCTGGTCGAACGCACCCGGCACCAGGCCCTCGCCCTGGACCGGCCGGGTGTGCTGGCCGCGCTGGACCGGGCCGAGGCCCTGGTGCGGATCGCGCGGCGCGACCTCGATGGCGCGGCCGGGCTGCTCACCGGCGCGGGCGAGCGCTTCGCCGCACTGGGCCTGCCGATCGAGCACGGCCGCACCCTGCTGGCGCTGGGCAGGCTGGAACGCAGCCGCCGCCGGGGCCCGGCCGCCCGGTCGGCGGTGCGCGCGGCGCTGACCGCCTTCCAGCAGCGCGGAGCCCGCCCGTGGGCCGCGCTGGCCGCCACCGAGCTGGACCGCCTGGGCTCCCCGGCCGCGATCCGGCCCGCCGTGCGCGGGCTGACCGCGGCCGAGGCCGAGCTGGCCGCGCTGGTGGCCGAGGGGCTGGGCAACCGGGAGGCGGCCACCCGGCTGTTCCTCAGCGTCAAGACGGTCGAGGGCAGGCTCACCCGGATCTACCGCAAGGTCGGCGTCCGCTCGCGCGCCCAGCTGGTCGCCGCGCTGCGCCGGTCACCCGGAGGGCGCATTAGACCGGTGGATGGGGAAGTGACATAGCCTGCCGGGGTCTCCAGGGTTGATCGTGGGAGCCAGTAATGGTTCAGACCACTCGGGCTCCCTCTAGGAGACTGCATGCGATCCCCTGCATTCCGGCGGTTCCTGACCGCCTCGGCCGCGGCCGGACTGGCCCTGGCCGGTCTCACCGCGCCTGCCTCAGCCGCTCAACCCCCTGCCCCGGCGGCCGCGCCGCACGTGGTGAACTACTACCCGCAGTGGGCGGTGTACGGCCGCAACGTCCACCTCGGCCACATCGAGAAGAACGGCTCGGCCGACGGGCTGACCGTGCTCAACTACGCCTTCGCCAACATCCACGCCACCAACCTCACCTGCTTCGAGAACACCGCCTCGGTGGGCAACCCCACCGATCCGGACTACCCGAAGGACAACGCGGGTGACGCGCACGCCAACTACCAGCGGGTGATCACCGCCGAGCAGTCGGTGGACGGCGTGGCCGACAACCCCTCGGCGAAGCTGCGCGGCAACTTCAACCAGCTCAAGAAGCTCAAGGCCAAGCACCCCGGGCTGAAGGTGCTGATGTCCATCGGCGGCTGGTCCTTCTCCAAGTTCTTCGCCGACGTGGCCAAGACCGACGCCGCGCGCAAGAAGTTCGTCCGCTCCTGCGTCGACCTCTACATCCGCGGCAACCTGCCGGTCCGCGACGACTGGGGCACCGGCAAACCCGCCGGTGGCACGGGCACCGGGGCCGACATCTTCGACGGCTTCGACCTGGACTGGGAGTACCCGGGCGGTGGCGGCCTTGAGGTCAACCACGTCGATCCCAACGACAAGCAGAACTTCACCTTGCTGCTCAAGGAGTTCCGCACCCAGCTGGACGCGGTGCGCAAGGGCATGCTGCTGACCGCGTTCACCGCCTCCGACCCGGCCAAGATCGACCGCGGCCTGGAGCTGGACCAGATCTTCAGCTACCTGGACTTCGCCAACCTGCAGGGCTACGACTTCCACGGCTCGTCCTGGGAGCCGAACCGGACCGGTCACCAGGCCAACATCCACGAGGACCCCAAGGACCCGAACCCGCCGGCGAGCCGGTTCAGCGTCGAGCAGGCGGTCAAGATCTACCGCGACGCCGGGGTGCCGGCGAGCAAGATCCTCATCGGCATTCCCTTCTACGGCAGGGGCTGGACCGGTGTCGAGGACGGCGGGGCCAACGGCCTGTACCAGTCCGCGCAGGGACCGGCGACCGGGGACTTCCCCGAGGAGCCGGGGGTGCGCGGCTACCGCAACCTGAAGTCCACATTGGACCCTTCGCAGATCTTCCACGACGACACCGCGATCGCCACCTGGGGCTATGACGGCACCGACTTCTGGTCCTTCGACGACGAGACGACAATCGCCCGCAAGACCGCCTACATCAAGGAACAGGGCCTGGGCGGCGCGTTCGCCTGGAACCTGGCCGAGGACGACGGCACGCTCTCCCGCGCGATGCGCGAGGGCCTGACCGGGGGCAGGCGATGAGGGGCTGGGGCGCGCTGGCGGCCGCGCTCACCCTGCTCGCGGCCGCGGCCGTCGCACCCGTCGCCACCGCCCAGCCCGGCCCCGCGGCCGAGGACTGCCGGCCTGATGGCCTGTACCAGAAACCGGGCGTCACCGTGCCCTACTGCACGGTCTACGACGCGCAGGGCCGGGAGAAGATGGGCGCGCACTCCCGGCGCGTGATCGGCTACTTCACCAGCTGGCGCACCGGCCGCAACGGCGCGCCGTCCTACCTGGCGCACAACATCCCGTGGGACAAGGTGACCCACATCAACCACGCCTTCGCCCACGTCGGCACGGACAACCGGATCTCGGTCGGCCCGGACGGTCCGGACAACCCGCACACCGGCATGGAATGGCCGGGCGTGCCGGGCGCGGAGATGGATCCCTCGCTGCCGTACAAGGGACATTTCAACCAGCTCACCAAGCACAAGAAGCAACACCCCACGGTGCGCACGATGATCTCGGTCGGCGGCTGGGCGGAGTCCGGTGGCATCCTGCGCCCGGACGGCACCCGGGACGCCACCGGCGGCTTCTACAAGCTGACCCAGACCCAGGCGGCGATCGACACCTTCGCCGACTCGGTGGTGACCTTCCTGCGCAGCTACGGTTTCGACGGGGCGGACATCGACTACGAGTACGCCACCTCGGCTCCGTTCGCGGGCAACCCGGACGACTACTGGATCTCCAACGCCCGGCGCGGCGAGCTGATGAAGGGCTACGTCGCGCTGATGAAGACGTTGCGGGAGAAGCTGGACACCGCCAGCGCGGCCGACGGCAAGCACTACCTGCTCACCGCCGCGGTGTCGGCCTCCGGCTGGCTGCTGCGCGGCGCGGAGACCTACCAGGTGACCCAGCACCTGGACTTCGCCAACCTGATGACCTACGACCTGCACGGCTCCTGGAACCAGTACGCCGGTCCGAACGCCGCGCTCTTCGACGACGGCAAGGACGCCGAGCTCAAGTTCTGGGAGGTCTACACGACTCCACAGTACGAGGGCATCGGACACCTCAACACCGACTGGGCCTACCACTACTTCCGCGGCGCCATGTCAGCAGGCCGGATCAACCTCGGCGTGCCCTTCTACACCAGGGGCTGGCAGGGCGTTTCCGGTGGCACCAACGGTTTGTGGGGCACCGCGCCGCTACCGGACCAGACGAAGTGCCCGCCCGGCACCGGATCCAGCGTCGGCTCGAAGGTGCCCTGCGGCAACGGCGCGGTCGGCATCGACAACCTGTGGCACGACGAGACCGCCGCCGGTGACGAGGTCCCCTCCGGCGTGAACCCCATGTGGCACGCCAAGAACCTCGAAGAAGGCATCACCCCCGACTACCTGGAGGCCTACGGACTCGACCCCAAGGACCCCAAGAACCAGCTCACCGGCACCTATGCCCGCAACTACGACAGCACCCTGGTCTCCCCCTGGCTGTGGAACGAGCAGAAGAAGGTGTTCCTGTCCACAGAGGACGAACAGTCCCTGGCGGCCAAGGCGAAGTACGTGGCGGACAAGGGCATCGGCGGCCTGATGATCTGGGAGCTGGCCGGTGACTCGGCCTGGGACGCCAAGACCGGGCAGTACCAGATGGGCCAGGACCTGATCACCACGATCAACGACGGCCTGCGCGGCGCGGCCCCCTACGGCAACACCAAGTCCGCCACTCCCCGACCGGCGGATGTGCTGGACGTGGGCGTGGAGCTGACCGGTTTCGCCCTGGGGGACGCCAACTACCCGATCACGCCGAGGGTGCGCCTGACCAACCGGTCGACGACCACCATCCCGGCCGGGGCGAAGGTGGAGTTCGACTACGGCACCAGCGCCCCCGGCAGCATGAACGACCAGTCCGGCTTCGGCCTGACCGTGACCCGCAAGGGCCACACCGGCCCGAACATCGGCGGGTTGAAGGGCGACTTCCAGCACGCCTCGTTCACCCTGCCGGCCGGTCGGACGATCCCACCGGGCCGCACGCTGGAGCTACAGGTGCGCTACTTCCTGCCGATCGCGACCCCGGGCAACTGGCGGGTGACCTTCGGCGGCCGCACCTACGGCTTGACCGCGGACCTGGCCCGCTGAACAGGTGAACCGGGGCGGCGGGCCAACCTGCCGCCGCCCCGGTTCAGCCGAACGAGTGGAACGACGCGAACCTGGCGAACACGCGCGATGGTTGGGCGAGGATTGGCCGCATGTCCGGCCACGACTCCCCCCTGCCCGCTGGTGAGAACCAGCTGGTGGGTGACGTGGCCGGAAACCTGGTGCAGGCCAACCACATCGACGCCGTCCACCTCCACCAGCCATCCCTGCGCCAGGTCAACCGGCCGTGGGCGTTCGGAGTGCTGCCGCCGAGGGCGGGCGCGTTCCAGAATCGTGCCGTGGCCGACGAGCTGGGCCAGGCGGCCACCACCAGCGTGGTGTCCGGACTGGGCGGCGTCGGCAAGACCCAGCTGGCCGCCGACCACGCCCGCACCCGCTGGCAAGCGGGCGAGCTGGACGTGCTGATCTGGGTCACCGCCGCTTCGCGCAGCGCGATCACCTCGGCCTACGCCGACGCCGCGCGCCTGCTGACCGGCATCGACGACCCGGACTCCGACCGCGGCGCGGCGCGGTTGATCGAGTGGCTGACCAGCACCGGCGAGCGGTGGCTGGTGGTGCTCGACGACCTCCAGCTGCCCGCCGACCTGCGCGGCCTGTGGCCCCCGCACACCGCCTCCGGCCACACCGTGGTCACCACCCGCCGCCGCGACGCGGCCCTGCTCGGCGACGGCCGCCGGTTCGTCCCGGTCGGCGAGTACACCCCGGCCGAGTCGCTGAACTACCTCCGCGCGAAGCTGCCCCAGCACGAGCAGCTGACCGCCCTGGCCCAAGACCTCGGCCACCTGCCCCTGGCGCTGGCCCAGGCCGCCGCCTACCTCGCCGACAACCCCTTGATCACCACGGTCGCCGAGTACCGCGCCCGGCTGGCCGACCGGCGCAGACGCCTGGCCGACTCCCTGCCCGACGGCCAGTCCCTGCCGGACGACCACCAGGCGACCGTGGACGCCACCTGGTCGCTGTCCATCGAGCTGGCCGACCAGACCGCCCCACCCGGCCTGGCCCGTCCGGTCCTGGAAATGGCCGCCATGCTGGACCCCAACGGCATCCCGGTCCCCCTGTTCACCGCACTCTCGGCCCTCGAACACCTGTCCGCCGCGACTCCCGACGAGGTCCGCGCGGCCCTGGCCTGCCTGCACCGGTTCAACCTCGTCACGATCGCCCCGGACGAGCTAGTCCGGGTGCACGCGCTGGTGCAACGCGCCACCCGCGAACACCTGAGCGACGAGCAGCACCGCGAGGCTGCCCAGGTCGCTGCGGCCGCCCTGCTGGAAATCTGGCCGGAAGTAGAGCGGGACACCGACCTCGCCATGATCCTCCGCACCAACGCCAGCGCGCTGCACTCCACCGCCGAAGCCGACCTCTGGATCCCGGACGCACACGAAGTGCTGTCCCGGATGGGCCCGGGTGTGGGGGGCGCTGGGTCTCTGGCCGCCGCGATCACCTACTGCGATCTGCTGCATGCCACCAGCACACTTCGCCTTGGCCCGGATCACCCCCACACCCTGAGTGCCCGCGGTGACCTTGCCTGTTTGCGTGGCAAAATCGGTGAACCGGCCGGAGCCGTCATCACATTCGAGCAACTGGTCCCCGACCTACAGCGAGTGCTCGGCCCGGACAACCCGCAAACCCTGACCGCTCGCTGCAACCTCGCCGTGTCGCGCAGTGAGGCCGGTGATCCAGACCAGGCCACCGCCGAGCTGGAACAGGTGCTGACGGACATGGAGCGGGCGCTGGGCCCGGATGACTCCCACACCCTGACCACTCGCAACCACCTAGCGCACGTTCGCTCCAAGGCGGGCGACCTGGCCGGGGCGGTTGCCGCGTTCGATCAGCTGCACACCGACCGACTCCGGCTCCAGGGGCCTGACCATCCGGAGACTCTGCTCACCCGCAGCCACTTGGCTCACGGGCGTGCTCTGGCGGGTGACCCAGCAGGAGCCGTCACCGCGCTCGAACAACTGGTCCCCGGCCTGCAGCGAGTGCTCGGTCCCGACCATCCACAAACCCTTTCCATGCGCCGCTTCCTGGCATTTTGGCGGGGCGAGGCCGATGACCGGACCACGGCCATCACCAGGTTCGAGCAACTGCTCGACAACCTGGATCAGGTGCTCAGTCCCGGCCAACCCGCCAGCCATCACGCGTTCACACGTTGGAAGGAGCAAACGGGGTCCGGGCCAACCAGCGACCCGGACCCCGCCTAGCAAACTCAGACCAGGTCGTACCGGTCCGCGTTCATCACCTTGTCCCACGCGGCGACGAAGTCGCGGACGAACTTCTCCTTCGCGTCGTCGCTGGCGTAGACCTCGGCGACCGCGCGCAGCTCGGAGTTCGAGCCGAACACCAGGTCGGCGCGGCTACCGGTCCAGCGCAGCTCGCCGGTGGTGCGGTCGCGGCCCTCGAAGGTCTCCTGGTCCTCCGAGGCCGACTTCCACTCCGTCTCCATGTCGAGCAGGTTCACGAAGAAGTCGTTGGTCAGCGTGCCGGGGGTCGTGGTGAGCACGCCCAGCTGGGACTTCTGGTAGTTCGCGCCCAGCACGCGCAGGCCGCCGATGAGCACGGTCAGCTCGGGCGCGCTGAGGTCGAGCAGGTTCGCCCGGTCGATCAGCAGGTACTCGGTGGGCAGGCGGTGGCCCTTGCCGCGGTAGTTGCGGAACCCGTCCACAGTCGGCTCCAGGGCGGCGAAGGACTCCACGTCCGTCTGCTCCTGGGTGGCGTCGGCGCGGCCGGGGGTGAAGGGCACCTCCAGCTGGAAACCGGCGTCGCGGGCGGCCTTCTCCACCGCCGCGCAGCCGCCGAGCACGATCAGGTCGGCCATCGAGACCTGCTTGCCGCCGGTCTGCGCGCTGTTGAACGCCAGCTGGATGCCCTCCAGCAGGCGCAGCACCCGCGCCAGCGTGTCCGGCTCGTTGACCTCCCAGGACCGCTGCGGCTCCAGGCGGATGCGGGCGCCGTTCGCGCCGCCCCGCTTGTCGCTGATCCGGAAGGTGGAGGCCGAGGCCCACGCGGTGGAGACCAGCTCGGCGGTGGTCAGCTCGGAGGCCAGGATCTGGCCCTTGAGGTTGGCCACGTCGGCCGCCTCGATCAGCTGGTGGCTGACCTCGGGGATGACGTCCTGCCAGAGCAGCTTCTCCTGCGGCACCAGCGGGCCGAGGTAGCGCTGCAGCGGGCCCATGTCGCGGTGGGTCAGCTTGAACCAGGCGCGGGCGAAGGCGTCCGCGAACTCCTCCGGGTGCTCCAGGAAGCGCCGGGAGATCGGCTCGTAGATCGGGTCGAAGCGCAGCGCCAGGTCGGTGGTGAGCATGGTCGGCGGCCGGGACAGCGAGCCGTCCTCGGGGTCGGGCACGGTGTTGGCGCCCGCGCCGTCCTTGGGCTGCCACTGCCAGGCGCCTGCCGGGCTCTTGGTCAGCTCCCACTCGTGGCCGAACAGGTTCTGGAAGAAGCCGTTGCTCCACTGGGTCGGGGTCGAGGTCCAGGTGACCTCGAGGCCACTGGTGATCGCGTCCCGGCCCTTGCCGCTGCCGAAGCTGTTCTTCCAGCCCAGGCCCTGCTCCTCGATGCCGGCGCCCTCGGGCTCGGCGCCGACGAACTTCGCCGGGTCGGCCGCGCCGTGCGTCTTGCCGAAGGTGTGGCCGCCGGCGATGAGCGCGACGGTCTCCTCGTCGTTCATCGCCATCCGGCCGAAGGTGTCGCGGATGTCGCGCGCGGAGGCCAGCGGGTCCGGGTTGCCGTTGGGGCCCTCCGGGTTGACGTAGATCAGGCCCATCTGCACCGCGGCGAGGGGGTTCTCCAGCTCGCGGTCACCGGTGTAGCGCTCGTCGCCCAGCCAGGTGCGCTCCGGGCCCCAGTACACGTCCTGGTCCGGCTCCCACACGTCCGCGCGGCCACCGGCGAAGCCGAAGGTCTTCAGGCCCATGGTCTCCAGGGCGCGGTTGCCCGTGAAGATCATCAGGTCCGCCCAGGAGATCTTGCGGCCGTACTTCTTCTTCACCGGCCACAGCAGGCGGCGCGCCTTGTCCAGGTTGCCGTTGTCCGGCCAGCTGTTCAGCGGGGCGAAGCGCTGCATGCCGGCGCCCGCGCCACCGCGGCCGTCCTGCACGCGGTAGGTGCCCGCGCTGTGCCAGGCCATCCGGATCATGAACGGGCCGTAGTGCCCGAAGTCCGCGGGCCACCACTCCTTGGAGCTGGTCAGCACCTCGTCGACGTCCCTGGCCAGGGCGTCCAGGTCGACGGTCTGGAACTCCGCGGCGTAGTCGAAGTCCGCGCCCATCGGGTTGGCCACCGGCGAGTGCTTGCGCAGGATGCTCAGGTTGAGCTGGTTCGGCCACCAGTCACGGTTGCTGCCACCCTCGGTCGGATGGCTGAAGCGGCCGTGGGCGACGGGGCACCCGCCGGCCTCCTCCACGTTCATGTCTCCAACAACGGCGTCTGGGCTGTCAGCCACGGGAATCCTTCCGGGATCTCAAGCGGTGCTCAGGAACTGGTGGTGGAACAGTCGGGGCACACGCCCCAGTAGATGACCTCGGCCTCGTCGATGGCGAAGCCGTGGTCCTCGGTGGCGGTCAGGCAGGGCGCCTCGCCGACGGCGCAGTCCACATCGACGATCGCGCCACAGGACCGGCACACGAGGTGGTGGTGGTTGTCCCCCACGCGCGCCTCGTAGCGGGCCACCAGCCCCGGCGGTTCGATCCGCCGCAGCAGTCCGGCCGTGGTGAGCGCGCGCAGCACGTCGTACACGGCCTGGTGGGACACCGCCCCGAGGTCGGCCCGCACGACACCGAGGATCGAGTCCGTGTCGGCGTGCGGGTGCTCGTGCACCGCGGACAGCACCGCGAGCCGGGGCCGCGTCACGCGCAGTGACACCCCGCGCAACATGCGCTCGAAGTCCGTAGTGGTGGGCACGGCCGCAGTCTTGCGCATTTTCTGGAATGAATCAAGTTTGCGCCCGGAGGGTGCCGTGGGCCACGCACGGGCGGGCGAACCGGGACGCGTGGCGTCGAACCGGCTGGGACGGTCGGTGTGATCATGGCAGTGGCGGCGGAACCGGGACGCGATGGTCCCCCTCAACGCACAAAAGGAGCGTGCCCGCTCCTTTCCACCTTCAACTTATAGCGCACCGGGGGTCTTGCGGCAAGGCCCCACTCATGCCGCACAATCACCGCCTCAAGCCGGTTACCTGCGGAAATGGAGTCGCTCTGTGCGAGTGTTGGTGTCGACGTACGGGTCACGCGGGGACGTGGAGCCGCTCGTGGGGCTCGCGGCGCGGTTGCGCGGACTCGGCGCGGAGGTGCGGGTGTGCGCGCCGCCGGACGAGGCGTTCGCGCACCGGCTGGCCGGGGCCGGCGTGGCGCTGACGCCGGTCGGCCCGTCCGCGCGCGAGCTGACCAAGGCCGCGCCGCCGCCCTCCTCGCTGCCCCGCTACGCCGCCGAGCTGATCGCCACCCAGTTCGAGGTGCTGACCGAGGCGGCGCGGGGCTGCGACACGATGGTGGTCACCGGGATGATGCCGGCCGCGGCCGGTGCGCTGTCGGTGGCCGAGAAGCTGGGCGTGCCCGCGGTGTCGGTGACCTTCCAGCAGCTCGACCTGCCCTCGCCGCACCACCCGCCGATGGCCTACCCGGGCTGGCCGCTGCCCGAGGGCGTCACGGACAACCGGGAGCTGTGGGAGTTCAACGCCCGCAGCGTCAACGCGCTCTTCGGCGCGGCGCTCAACGACAACCGGGCCGCCCACGGCCTGCCGCCGGTGCCCAGCGTGCGGGACTACGTGCTCGGCAAGCGGCCCTGGCTGGCCTCGGACCCGGTGCTGGACCCGTGGCAGCCCGGCGACCTGGACGTGGTGCAGACCGGCGCGTGGCTGCTGCCGGACGACCGGCCGCTGTCGGCTGAGCTGACGGCGTTCCTGGAGGCGGGTGAGCCGCCGGTGTACGTGGGCTTCGGCAGCATGCCCATGCTCGCCGCGCCCGACCTGGCCGGGGTCGTGGTGGACGCGGTGCGCGCGCAGGGCCGCCGGGTGGTCCTGGGCAGCGGCTGGGCCGATCTGGGCCTGGTGGAAGACCTGGCAGACTGCTTCGTGGTCGGCGAGGTCAACCAGCAGGCGCTGTTCGGGCGGGTGGCCGCGGTGGTGCACCACGGCGGCGCGGGCACCACGACCACGGCCGCTTGCGGCGGGGTGCCGCAGGTGGTGGTGCCGCAGCGCGGGGACCAGCCGTACTGGGCCCGCCGGGTCGCCGAGCTGGGCGTGGGCGCGGCGCACGACGGTCCGGTGCCGACCTTCGAGTCGCTCTCCGGCGCGCTGCGCTCGATCCTCGAGAAGGAGACCAGCGCCAGGGCCCGCGCCCTGGCGGGCAAGATCCGCACTGACGGGGCAGCCGTGGCCGCGTCGCTGCTGCTCAACGCGTGAAAAGTGCCACCGAAGTCCAGTTCGGCAGTTGTGAGGGGTATTTGTCCATTCAGGGTTACGACGAGGAACTGCGCTCCGAGCGGGACTACGTCGCCGGTCTCTACGAGCGGCTGGACGAGCTGCGGACGCGCGCGCAGGAGGGGTACACCGCGGCGCTGGGCGGCACCGGCGGTAGCCCGATGGAGCGGGATGTCGAGGTGCGCGCGCAGGCCAGGGAGGTCAAGCGGCTGTCCGTGGCCGACAACGGGCTCTGCTTCGGCCGGTTGGACAGCCTCTCCGGCGAGCACGCCTACATCGGCCGGATCGGGCTGTTCGACGAGGACAACGACTACACCCCGGTGCTGGTGGACTGGCGGGCCCCGGCGGCACGCGCGTTCTACACGGCCACCGGCGCGAACCCGGAGAACATCCGCAGGCGCCGCCAGTTCCACACCAGGGGCCGCGAGGTGCTCTCCTTCACCGACGAGGTGCTGGGCCGCCCCGACGGCGCGCAGAGCGGGGACGCGGCGCTGCTGGCCGCGGTGAACGCGCCGCGCGGTGAGGGCATGCGCGACATCGTGGCCACCATCCAGGCCGAGCAGGACGAGATCATCCGGCTGGACCACCCCGGCGTGGTGGTGATCGAGGGCGGGCCCGGCACCGGCAAGACCGTGGTGGCGCTGCACCGGGTCGCCTACCTGCTCTACACCCAGCGTGAGCGGATGGAACGCCACGGCGTGCTGGTGATCGGCCCCAACCCGGCCTTCCTCAACCACATCGGCCGGGTGCTGCCCTCCCTCGGCGAGACCGACGCGGTGTTCATGACCGCGGGCAGCCTGGTGCCCGGCCTGAACGTCACCGCCGAGGACGGCCCGGAGGTGGCCCGGCTCAAGGGTTCCCTCACGATCGTCGACGTGCTGAGCGCGGCGATCGCGGACCGGCAGCGGCTGCCCGAGGAGCCGGTGACCGTCGACCTGGACGACGTCACCATGCGGATCGACGCCGGGGTCGCCGAGTGGGCCAGGGACGAGGCGCGCGCGACCGGGCAGCCGCACAACGAGGCCAGGGTGAAGTTCGTCGAGATCCTCACCTGGGCGCTCACCGAACGCGCCATCACCCGGATCGGCAAGGGCTGGCTGACCAGGGAGAACCGCAAGGAGTGGGAGCAGCTGCGGCGGGACCTGACCAAGCAGCTAATGGCGAACGAGACCTTCACCGCCACCCTCCAGGAGCTCTGGCCGCTGCTCACCCCGGAGTCCCTGCTGTCCTCGCTGCTCTCCTCCCGCGAACGGCTGCGCGCCGCGGGCGGGGACCAGGCGCTGTGGCGGGCCGACGGCGCGGCCTGGACCGTCTCGGACGTGCCGCTGTTGGACGAGCTGGTCGACCTACTGGGCCGGGACAAGGCCGCGGACCTGGCGGCTGAGCAGGCCGCCGAGCGGGCGCGCAAGGCCGAGGCCGAGTACGCCGGCAAGGTGCTGGACATGCTGGTGCGCCGCGAGGACTCGATGGACGACGAGGACCACCTCTTCGCCCACGACATGCTCTACAACACGGACCTGGCCGACCGCTTCGTCGAGCGGGACACCCGCACCCTGGCCGAACGCGCCGCCGCGGACCGGGACTGGACCTACCGGCACGTGGTCGTCGACGAGGCCCAGGAACTGTCCGAAATGGACTGGCGAGTCCTGATGCGGCGCTGCCCAGGCCGCTCGTTCACCATCGTCGGCGACCTCGCCCAGCGCCGCTCGCCCGCCGGGGCGAACTCCTGGGGCGAGATGCTCGACCGGTACGTGCCGGGCCGCTGGGTCTACCGGTCGCTGACGGTGAACTACCGCACCCCCGCGGAGATCATGACCGTGGCCGCGTCCGTGCTGGCCCAGTTCGCGCCGGAGGTCCAGCCGCCGGAGTCGGTCCGGTCCTGCGGCGTGCGGCCGTGGTCCCGCCGGGTCACCGGCGACGAGCTGGCCGCCGCCATCGAGGAGTTCGTCCGCGAAGAGGCGGACCGGGAGGGCACCAGCGTGGTGATCGGCCCGCCGGGGGTGCCGGGCACGGTGCCCGCCTCGGAGACCAAGGGCCTGGAGTTCGACGCCGTGCTGGTGGTGGACCCGGACCGGATCCTCGACGACGGCCCGCGCGGCGCGGCCGAGCTCTACGTGGCCCTCACCCGCGCCACCCAGCGGCTCGGCGTGCTGCACCAGGGCCCGCTGCCCTCGGCGCTGACCGGACTCGTCGAGCAGGAGCAGCTGGTGTAGCTCAGCCGGGCAGCCGCACCGAGGCGATCTGGGTGCCCTGGGCGACCAGCCGGTCCTTGCTGTCCCAGGCGGCAACGGTCACATCGACGTGGCCGTTGCCGAGCTCCGCCGCCGCGGCCCGCAGCCGGATCGGTCCCGGCGCGGGCAGCGCGCGGAGGTAGGCGGACAGCTGCACGGTCGGCGCCCAGCCGTACACGCCGAGGTCGTAGGTCACCGGCGGCAGGCAGTCCAGGGCGAGCACCAGGCTCAGCGGGTCCCAGTCCGACCCGTCGGCCAGCCGCAGCCACCCGGCCAGCTCGGCCCGGCCGCCGGGGTTGCCGGTCAGGAAGCCGAGACCGGCTGGGTCGAGGTACTGCTCGACCTGCTCCAGGAGGTGGATCCGCAGCCCGCCGCGCTGGTCTGCCACTGGCGAGCGCGGGCACTCCGCCAGCGGCGGCAGCGCCACCGGCTTCGAAGCCGACCAATACGGGTCGTCATCACTGAGCCGCCCCAGGGTGATCAGCGCTTCCACCCTGGGCAGCCCGTCCTGGCTGAGCCTGGCCCGCACCTGGGTCACGCCGCGGCCTGCCCGCAGCACCTCGGCGCTGACCACCGCAGGTCCGGGCGCACCGCGCTGGAGGAAGGAACCGCTGATCGCGGTGACGTGCGGATGCGTCTGTCCGGCCAGCTCGGTGGCCGCGCGGCCGAGCACGGCGAGCAGGTAGCCGCCGTTGGGGATGTCCTCCAGCCCCCAGCCCTGGTCCAGCACCACGTCGAAGTCCTGTGTGCCGGCCCGCCGGGCCACCGCGGTCGCGCTCTGAAAATCCCCCATACGAGGCAGTCTAAGCCCGTACAGTGCCGCGCCATGGCGAACCTGGAGCTGATGACCGCCGAGGACGTGCGGCTCATGCAGGGCCTGGCCCAGCGGGTCACCGCCCTCCGCCCCGACCTGGTGAACAGCGACGCCGCCTACGGTGAGCTGGCCTGGAACTGGGGCAAGGGCCACGCCGCCGACGGCGCGAGCTGGCCGCGTGAACTGTGGTTCGCCGAGGGAGAGCTGGTGGCCTGGGGCTGGGCGCACCTGCCGCGCCAGGTCAGGCGCAATGACGGCTCGGTCAGGGACATCACCGGGGCCTACCTGGCCTACCAGGTCCACCCCGAGCACGCCGCGCTGGTCGACGAGGTGATCGACTGGTACGACCGCACGGCGGCTGGCCTCGAGCGCACGGTGCTGCCCAGCGCCGCCGACGAGCACGCCCTGACCCGGTGGGCCGCGCACGGCTACCAGCCCGACGCCGCGGCGCTCGGCGACACCGGCGACTGGACCCAGCTCAACGAGCGCGACCTCACCGACCTCGAAGCGCCGGTGCTGCCACCGGGATTCCGCTTCCGCACCGCCGAAGAAGCTGGCCCGGAGGCCGCCGTCCAGGCCCACGTGGACGCCTGGGCTCCCACCACCTACACCGCCGAGAGCTACCAGGGCGTCCGGCGGACCGCGCCGTACCGTGGCGACCTGCACGTCCTGGTGGAAGCGCCGGACGGCACCATGGCGGCCTCGACGATCATGTGGCTCGACGAGGTGAACAAGACCGCCGAGTTCGAGCCGGTCGGCACGCACCCTGGCTACCGGCGGCTGGGACTGGCCAGGGCGATGCTGCTGCACGGGATGCACCTGGCGCGGGCGGCGGGGGCCACCCACATGACGGTCGCCTGCCTGGGCGCGCCGGGGCATCCCAGGGCGCGCGGGCTGTTCTACGGCGTCGGGTTCCGGGAGCTGTGCCGGGACGCGCCGCTGATCAAGAGCTGAGCGCGGTCAGCTGCCGGTGGCGCTGGGCAGCAGCGCGGGGCAGCCCGCGGTCACGTAGCCCGGGTCGTACTCGAAGTGCCACTGCTCGTTGGCGTACCGGCGGCACCAGCCCACCTCGCGGCCGTTGCGCTCCACCCAGACCGCGGAGGCGATCGGCTGGATGTCCACCGCGATTCCCTTGACGTGCATGGACTTCTCCGGCGGCAGCACGTACTTGGCGGCCAGCTCCCTGGTGCCGAAGCGGCGCACCGCGTCGGCGAACTCCCGCTCCTGCTGACCGACGCTGCGCTTGCCGTCCTGCACGCAGAGCTTCACGTTCGCCGCCGCGGCCTTGTCCCGCAACCGCTGCCAGGCCGCGGCCACATCATCACGCAGGCCCTCGGGCTGCTCGTCGACGTAGCGCTGGTCCAGCTGGCAGGGCGGGCCCTTCTCCGGGCCGGGGATGCCTTCGACCAGGGCGAGCGGCTTGCCGGTGATCGGGTCGTTGACGAAGGTCACCTGGCCGGTCGCGCCCAGTGTCGCCACCGCGGCCACCGCGAGCATCAGGGCCAGCAGCAGGCCGATCTGGGTACGCACCCGGCCCAACGTACCCACGCCCGGCGGTTTGCCCCAGGTTTGGTGTTCTCGCCCACAGGTGTTACCTGCTGCGCCGAGGTTTCCGGTTCCGGCCACCACCGCGGTTGGTGTCCCGCCGCACGACCTGGGTCCGCGCCGGTTTCTTCTGCTTCGCCGGGGCCGGGGGCTGCGGCACGCCGCGGGTGCTGTTGACCGTTCGGCCCCGCACGATCCCGATGAACTGCTCGGTCAGCTCGGTCCCCGCGTCCTCCAGCCAGGCCAGCGCGACCTGCGAGGCCGGGGCGTCGGTCAGCGGGCGGAAGGTGAGGTCCTTGCGGTGGTGCAGCCGGGCCAGCGACTGCGGCACCACCAGCAGCCCCACCCCCGCGGCGACCAGCTCGACCGCCATCGCGGTGGTCTCCGGCCGCTCCCGCGCGGGATGGCCGGGCGGGGCGGTCCAGTCCAGGGTGTCGTCCAGCGGGTGCAGCACGATGGCCTCCTCCAGCTGCACAGACGAGATCTCCGCACCCTCGGTGAACGGGTGCTCCTTGGGCAGCACGACCACGGTGGTCTCGGTGTAGAGCGGGATGGCGTGCAGCCCGTCCCGGTCCACCGGCAGCCGCAGCAGCACCGCGTCCGCCGCGGCCGCGCGCAGCAGCTCAGCGGCCCCGGCGGCGGGCACCGGAACCAGGCTCAGCGGCACGTCGGGCAGGCGCTCCTGCCAGGTTCGCACCCACTTGGCCGGGGTCGTGCCGGGGACGTAGCCGAGGCGGAACGACGAGGGGGTGTCCGAACCAGTCACGGTGTGCAGATTACCGGCCGATATCCTGGGCACATGACACCGCGCAAGACCTCCCAGACGATGAAGCCCGCGACCGCGGCGAAGAAGCTGGGCGTGTACCTCCCGGCCACCCCGGCTGAGTTCCAGGAGGGTGTCGTCTCGCGCGATGAGCTCAACGCCCTGCAGACCGACCCGCCGGAGTGGCTCCGCGAGCTGCGCCGCAACGGCCCGCACCCGCGGCCCATCCTCGCCCTCAAGCTGGGCATCTCCATCGGCGGCCTGGCCCGCGGCGGCATCACCGAGGCGCTCACCACCGCCGAGGTGGAGGCGCTGAAGACGGAGAACCCGGAGTGGCTCCAGCAGGAGCGCGCCACCCAGGCCGAGGTGCGTCGCGAGGCGGCCCGGCTGAAGGAAGAGGCGGACAAGCGCGGCTAGAGCGCTGGTCGTGGTGTCCGAAAAGGACGGCCGGACGCCACCGATCTGCGCGAACAGTGGGAGGTGTGTCAAGGCCGCTGGCGCACGGCGCCGTCGGCCGCGACGATCACCCCGGCCTGCGGTTGACCGCCGCCGCAGTGCGCACCGGCCGGGAAGACCTCCTTCGGCGTGAGCTGAACGTCCTGCTCCACCAGCACCACGCCCGCGGCGTCGGTGAGCCGGAGGCTGAGCCGCATCGGCTCCAGCTTCAGCCCCGCCTGGTCGAGGAAGCCGTTCTTCGCCCCGGTGCGGACCAGCTGGGCCGAACAGGCTTGCTCCGGTTTCCCGCTCGGGCAGGTCGAGGGCACGGCCGCGGTGGACTCGTCCAGCACCACGTCCTTGCCGTCCAGCGTGGCCTTGGCGACCTTGGCGGCCAGCGGCGCCTCGATCTCCAGACCGATGCCCGCCCGGGCGGCCATCGCCGGACAGGCAACGCCGCCCGGACCGCCACAGCCGGTGAGCACGGCCAGCCCGGCCAGCGCCAGCAATAACCTCCGCATACCGGCAAGACGGTGTGCGCAGCTCACCTGGTTGCAGTCCCGGAGCATGTCGCCAAGCCTCTGAGCAGAAGTTCCACCAGTCGTCGGGGGTCGTAGCGCGGGTCGGTGTCCCGGCCGGCGCACAGGTTGCCGATGCCGCGCATCAGCTCGTAGGCCTGCGTGCCGGGCCTGATCTCGCCTGCCTCGACCGCGGCGTCGAGCAGCTGCGCGCACACCGGCACCAGCCGGTCCAGGAAGTAGGCGTGCAGGGTCTCGAAGCCACCGCTGTCGGACTGCAACGCGTTGGCCAGCCCGTGCTTGGTGACCAGGAAGTCCACGAACAGCTCGGCCCACTTCCGCAGCGCCGCCAGCGGTGAGCCGGTCTCGGCCAGCAGCGCCGGGCCCGCCTCCGCGCAGGCTTCGACCTGGTGCCGGTAGACCGCCACGACCAGGTCCGCCCTGGTCGGGAAGTGGCGGTAGATGGTGCCCATGCCGACCCCGGCCTTGGCCGCGATCTCCCGGATCGGCGCGTCCACACCGGAGCTGACGAACACCGCGGCGGCCGCGGTCAGCAGGGTCTGCTGGTTGCGCACCGCGTCGGCCCGCTTGCTCCGGGGCTGGCCTGCTGTGGACACACGCTCTCCTTCCGCACGAGCCCGTTGACAAAACGGAACAGCGCTCCGTATCGTTCCGGAACGTCGCTCCGTTTGAGCGTAGCCGAGCGCTCGGCCATCCGCCCAGTCAAGGGAAAACACATCATGCGTGAACCGACCGCTGTGCTCTCGATCAGCCCCGTGGTGCTGCCCGCGCCCGGCCGCGCCGTGGACCTCCAGCTCCGCGTCTCCGTGCCCGTCACCGGCAATGACCTGCCGATCATCCTGCTCTCCCATGGCCAGGGACACTCCAACCACCTGTCCTCGCTCAACGGCTACGCCCCGCTCGCCCACTACTGGGCCGCACACGGTTTCGCCGTCTTCCAGCCCACCCACCTGAGCTCGCGCTCGCTGCGCCTGCCGCCGGAAACCGTTGGCGCGCCGATGTTCTGGCGTTCCAGGGCCGAGGACATGTCGCTCATCCTGGATCGCCTGGCCGAGATCGAGGCCGCCGTCCCGCAGCTGCGCGGACGTCTGGACCCGGACCGGGTCGCGGTGGCCGGGCACTCGATGGGCGGCCACACCGCGAGCCTGCTGCTGGGCGCGCGGCTCACCGATCCGGACAACGGCGTTGAGGTGGACCTGGCCGACTCGCGGATCAAGGCTGGCGTGCTGCTGGCCTCGGTCGGCCGGGGCGGCGACGCGCTCACCGAGTTCGTGGCCGAGAACTACCCGTTCCTGTCCAGCACCGACTTCACCAAGATGACCACGCCCGCGCTGGTGGTCGCCGGGGACAAGGACGCCTCCGCGCACCTCACGGTCGCGGGCCCGGACTGGCACGCCGACCCCTACCACCTCTCCCCCGGCCCGAAGTCCCTGCTCACCCTCTTCGGCGCCGAGCACGGGCTGGGCGGGATCTCCGGCTACGACGTGGCCGAGACCACCGACGAGCACCCGGAGCGGGTGGCCGCGGTCCAGCGGATGACCTGGGCCTACCTGCGCAGCACGCTCCACCCGGGCGACACCGCCTGGCAGACCGCGTGCGCGGAGCTGCCGGCCGATCTTGGCCGGGTCGAGGCCAGGTAAGCGCGAACGGGGCGCCCGGCTCGGGCGCCCCGTCCTCATCCCGCGGTGGATCAGGCGACGGTGTAACGGAAACCGTCGTCCTCCAGCTCGTCGTCGTGGTCGTCGTCGTCCTGGTCGTCGTCGTACTCGCGGACCGGCGCGTCCTTGGTGGCGTCGAACTTGCCGTCGCCGTCGTCGGTGGTCAGCACGGCACGCAGCGAGTGGGTGCCCTGGCCCAGCGCCGGGTTCAGGGTGACCGCGAGGTCGCGGTGCGCGCCCTGCGGCACCGGCGCGGAGCCGAGCAGCTTGCCGGACTGGTCGTAGACGGCGACGTGCCCGGCCTTGGGCAGCTCGGCCTCCTCGATCAACACCTTGACGCCGTCGCCGCGCTGGTCGTCAGCGTCGATCTCGGTGCTGGGGAAGGACACCGGAGCGGGCTGGTTCGGTTGGTTGCCGGGCTGCGCGGCGCCGGAACCCGGGGCCGCGATGCCGTTCGGCAGTGGCGCGGCGCCCGGAGCGGCGCCCGCGCCGCCCGCGCACCCGCTGAGCAGGACCCCCAGCACGCCGGCGGTCGCGATCAGGAACTTGGCACGGTGTTGGTTCGTCATGGCACCCAGCTTCGCCGCGCGACCTGGCGCCAGCATGAGTCCCAGATGAGCAAGCCTTCATGAGGCGAACAGCGGCCGGTCCGCGGCAGGCAGCCACTGCCGGTCCGGGTCGAACGGGGTGTACCCGGCCCGGATGTGCTCGATGAGCCTGGGCAGCAACGGATGCCGGTTGCCGCGCAGCCACAGCATGGACCACGGGTACAGCGGCACCGGGTCGACCAGCGGGATGCGCGCGATGCCGGGATGCCAGGGCACCCGCATCTTCTCCCCGCCGAAGGTGAACCGGTCCTCGGAGGCGGCGATCTGGTCCAGCATGTGGTCGAAGCCGAAGTTCGGTCCCGTGGTGCTGATGGTCAGCCCGAAGTCGCGGCGGAAGTCGGCGTAGAGGTCGGCCCACTCGCTGCCCGGCTCGTTGCCGGGCATCCAGGCGATCGAGTCGGCCAGCTCGTCCGGCCGGACCCGCCGCCGACCGGCCAGCCGGTGTTTGCGCCCGGCCAGCAGGTGGTGCGGCTCCAGGTAGGCCGGGATGTGCTCGATACCGGGTTCCAGGCGGCCGAACACCCTGGCGAAGCCCACGTCGACCGCGCCGCTGAGCAGCCCGGACCGCACCGTGCGCAGCCCCTTGGACGAGACGATGTCGATCTTGGCGTCCTGGTTGGCCTCGTGGAAGGACCTGATCAGCTCGGTCGGGCAGACCCTGGTGGCCAGCACGTCCACCCGCAGCGGCCGGTCCCGCGCGCGCAGCGACCCGACCGCCTGGTCGGCCAGCGCGAGCAGCGCCCTGGCGTGCGGCAGGAAGGCCCGGCCGTCCTCGGTCAGGCCCGTGCCGGTACGGCCGCGGCTGACCAGCTCCGCGCCGAGTCCGGACTCCAGCTTGGCGATCCGCTTGGACACGCCCTGCTGGGTCAGCCCCAGCTGGTCGGCGGCCGCGCCGAAGTGCTGCTCGTCGGCGACGGCGACGAAGGCCCGCACCGCGCCCAGATCCAGGTCCACCCTGCTCCTTCCACAACGACAGGTTGTCCACGGGCCGTGTCGGTTGTTGGACGTTCCCTTGCCAGGTCCCGTCCAATGCACTCCGCCCGGCACGACAGTACAACCAGGAGGAGTGGCGGATGGGGTCGTTCACACACCTGCACGTGCACACCGAGTACTCCATGCTCGACGGCGCGGCCAAGATCGCGCCGCTGTTCGCCGAGGCGAAGCGGCTGGGCATGTCCGCGGTCGGCATGACCGACCACGGCAACATGTACGGCGCGGACGAGTTCTACCGGCAGGCGGTCAGGACCGGGCTCAAGCCGATCATCGGCATCGAGGCGTACGTGGCACCGGGCAGCCGCGCGCACAAGAAGCCGGTGTTCTGGGGCGATCCGGGCCAGCGCGGCGACGACATCTCCGGCGCGGGCGCCTACACCCACCTGACCATGCTGGCGGAGAACGCCACCGGCCTGCGCAACCTGTTCCGGCTGTCCTCGCTGGCCTCGATGGAGGGCTACTACCGCAAGCCCCGGATGGACCGCGAGCTGATCGCGGAGCACGCCGAGGGCATCATCGCCACCACCGGCTGTCCCTCCGGCGAGGTGCAGACCCGGCTGCGCCTTGGCCAGCCCGCCGAGGCGCTGCGGGCGGCCGCGGACCACCGGGACATCTTCGGGCCGGACAGCTTCTTCCTGGAGCTGATGGACCACGGCCTGACCATCGAGCGTTCGGTGCGCGAGGGCCTGCTCGACATCGGCCGCCGCCTGGGCCTGGAACCGTTGGCCACCAACGACTCGCACTACGTCACCAGAGACCAGGCGGAGGCGCACGCGGCGCTGCTGTGCGTGCAGTCCGGCAAGACCCTCAACGACCCCAACCGGTTCGCCTTCGACGGCGACGGCTACTACCTCAAGTCGGCCCAGGAGATGCGCGCCTACTGGGACACCGAGGTCCCCGGCGCCTGCGACTCGACCCTGCTGATCGCCGAGCGTGTCCAGCCCTACGACGAGGTCTACGCCCACCGCGACCGGATGCCCCGCTTCACCGTCCCCGACGGCCACACCGAGGCGAGCTGGCTGCACCACCAGGTGCTGGCCGGACTGCGCCGCCGGTTCCCCGAGGGCATACCGGACGGTTATGAGCCGCGCGCCGAGTTCGAGCTGGCGGTCATCGCGCAGAAGGGTTTCCCCTCCTACTTCCTGGTCACCGCGGACCTGATCGAGCACGCCAGGGAGATCGGCATCCGGGTCGGCCCCGGCCGTGGTTCGGCCGCGGGCTCGCTGGTGGCCTACGCGCTGGGCATCACCAACCTGGACCCGATCCGGCTGGGCCTGCTGTTCGAGCGGTTCCTCAACCCGGAGCGGGTGTCCATGCCGGACATCGACATCGACTTCGACGACCGCCGCCGCGGCGAGATGATCCGCTACGCCACCGAGAAGTACGGCGCGGACCGGGTGGCGCAGGTGATCACCTTCGGCACCATCAAGACCAAGGCGGCGATCAAGGACGCGGCCAGGGTCCACTTCGGACAACCCGGGTACGCCATCGCGGACCGGATCGCCAAGGCACTGCCGCCACCGGTGGCGGCCAAGGACATTCCTCTGTCCGGCATCGTGGACCCGGCGCACGAGCGGCACGGCGAGGCGGCCGAGGTGCGCGCCCTGCTGGACTCCGACCCCGAGAGCCGGCAGATCTTCGCCACCGCCCGCGGCCTGGAGGGCCTGATCCGCAACGCGGGCGTGCACGCCTGCGCGGTGATCATGTCCAGCGAGCCGCTGTTGTCGACGATCCCGTTGTGGCAGCGGGAGGACGGCTCGGTGGTCACCGGCTGGGACTACCCCTCCTGCGAGGCCATCGGCCTGCTGAAGATGGACTTCCTCGGCCTGCGCAACCTGACCGTGATCGGTGACGCCATCGACAACATCCGGGCCAACCGCGGCGAGGAGATCGACCTGGACCTCCTCGGGGTCGAGGATCCCGCGGCCTACCAGCTGCTCGGGCGCGGGGACAGCCTCGGCGTGTTCCAGCTCGACGGCGGCGCGATGCGGGAGTTGTTGCGCCGCATGCGACCCACCGAGTTCGCCGACATCATCGCGGTCAACGCGCTGTACCGGCCGGGCCCGATGGCGATGAACACGCACAACAACTACGCCGACCGCAAGAACGGCCGCCAGCCGGTCACCCCGATCCACCCCGAGCTGGCCGAGCCGCTGCGCGAGATCCTGGCCGAGACGCACGGCCTGGTGGTCTACCAGGAACAGATCATGCAGATCGCGCAACAGGTCGCCGGGTACTCCATGGGCCGGGCCGACGTGCTGCGCAGGGCCATGGGCAAGAAGAAGAAAGAGGTGCTGGAACAGGAGTTCGAGGGCTTCGAGAAGGGCATGCGCGGCAACGGTTTCTCCGCCGAGGCGGTGCGGGCGCTGTGGGACACCATCCTGCCGTTCGCCGGCTACGCCTTCAACAAGTCGCACGCGGCCGGGTACGCGCTGGTCGGCTACTGGACGGCCTACCTGAAGGCGAACTACCCGGCGGAGTACATGGCTGCGCTGCTGACCTCGGTGGGCGACAACAAGGACAAGTCCGCGATCTACCTCTCCGAGTGCCGCAGGCTGGGCATCCGGGTGCTGCCGCCGGAGGTGAACTCCTCGGAGGTGCGCTTCGCCGCGGTGGACGAGGCGATCCGGTTCGGGCTGGGCGCGGTGCGCAACGTCGGCGCGAACGTGGTCGAGTCGATCATCCGAACCCGTGCGGCGAAGGGGAAGTACGAGTCCTTCCCGGACTTCCTGGCCAAGTCCGAGCTGGTGGTGTGCCAGAAGCGGGTGCTGGAGTCGCTGGCCAAGGCCGGCGCCTTCGACGCGCTGGGCCACACCAGGCTGGCGGTGTGCCAGGTGCACGAGGAGGCGGTGGACGCGGTGGTCCCGTTGAAGCGGCAGGAGGCGCTGGGCCAGTTCGACCTCTTCGGCCCCAGTCCGGAACAGCCCGCCACCTCCTCCCCGTTGGCACACCTGCGGTTCAGCGCGCAGGAGTGGCCGCGCAAGCAACTCCTGTCCTATGAGCGGGAGATGCTCGGCCTCTACGTCTCGGCGCACCCGCTGGACGGCGCGGAGCCGATCCTGCGCAGGCACGCCCGGCTGCCGATCGCGGCGATCCTGGACAACCCGCCGCGCGAGGGCGAAGTTCAGCTGGCCGGGCTGATCACCGCGCTGGAGCGGCGGGTCAACAAGAAGGGCGAGCCGTGGGCGATCTGCACCATCGCCGACATGGACGCCGCGCTGGAGGTGCTGTTCTTCCCCAAGGCCTACGCGTTGTTCGCGTCCGCTTTGGTGGAGGACAACGCGGTGCTGGTCAAGGGCCGGGTCAACTGGCGGGAGGACCGGATGTCGGTCTTCGGCGGCGACCTGGTCCCGCTCGACCTCACCGCCCCCAGCACGGAACCGCTGGTACTGAGGGCAGTGCAGGAGCGGGTCACCGAGTCGATCGTGCTGGAACTGAAGCAGACCCTGTTGGCGCACAAGGGCGACACCCCGGTGCAGGTCCACATCGGACCGCACCGGTTCGCCCTCGACGACTACCCGGTCGCGGTGACCGCCATGCTGCTCGGCGAGCTGAAGGCGTTGCCGGGCTTCGTCACAGCCAGGAGTGCAGCGGCACCGTGACCTGCTTCAGCCAGGCCCCTGCGGCGAAGTCACGGGCCCGGATCACCACCCGGTCCAGGAAGACCTCCACCTGGAGACCCTGGTTGAACTTGCCGGGCACGGTCACCTCGCCGCCCTGACCGTTGTCGGTCCACCCGGTCTGGATCGCACCGGTGTTGATCACCGGAAAACCCTCGGGGTTGGCCGTGCCGGGGACCACGCGGCGGACGAACCAGTCGGAGAGGTCCAGGTTCCAGTGCGTGTGCCCGGAGAACAGGAACACGTCTTTGTAGCGCCCCAACAGGTTCAGCAGCCGGTCGGCCTGGAGGTAGTCGCGCAGGTAGAGCTTGTTGCGGGTGCCTGAGACGGTGTTCGGCAGCGGATGGTGGGTGATCACCATGACCGGCTTGCGCCAGCGCGCCCAGTGCGCGAGCCGCCGCTCCAGCCAGGTGAACTGCTCCTCGCTCAGCCACACCTCGTCCCAGAGCGCCTTGTCGTGGTAGTGCATGTACTTCTCGGTGCCGATGCACAGCACCGGGATGCCGCCGAAGAGGTGCTCGCTGTAGACGGTGTTGCGCTTGGCGAAGTGGTAGAAGCTGCGGAACAGCGAGTCCTCGGTGGTGCCGTTGGGCCAGGTGTCCTGGGCCAGGGTCTGCGGATCGCGCCACTTGGGCACGTAGAACTCGTGGTTGCCGATCGCCCAGGCAATGCCGGGATGGCTGTGCTTGGCCAGTTCGGCCTGGACCTGGGCGTACTCGAAGTCGTAACCGCGCGGGGTGATGTCCCCGGCCACCGCCAGCCCGGCGCTGCGCGGGTTGGTCCGGCGCATGTCCGCCAGCGCGGTGCCGAAGTCGGCCAGGTCGCCCTGGATGTCGCTGATCACGTTGAACCGGGTGAGCGGTTCGACACCGGCCGTGGCCGTGGGTGTACTTGCGGTGGTGGCGCCCACGGCCACGGCGGAGGCGAGCAAAAACGATCTACGATCCATGCCCGGACCCTGTCAGGACAAGGTGCACCGCCCGCAACGTTTGGTTGAACAGTCGGTTCTGGTTCAGCCGGTGCCGATCGCGAACAGGTGCAGCTGTTCGTTGCCGGGCAGGGTGACGCTGGCGATGGTCCGGCCCTCGGGCGCGTCGAACAGCGCGCTGGCGATCGGAGCTATCAACCGCAGCCCGCGCCCCGTCAACGATGTCGGCCGGTATTTGACTGGTTCCGGACAGCACCCACTCGCTAGCCTGCCCCCATGAGGGGGTCCCACCTGCTGAACGTCATCGACGTCGAAGCCACCTGCTGGCCCAGCGCCCCACCCCCGGGCCAGGTCAGCGAAATCATCGAGATCGGCCTGACGGTCGTCGACCTGACCACCAGAACCCGCCTCGCCAAACACCGCATCCTGGTCCGCCCCCAGCAGTCCACGGTCAGCGAGTTCTGCACCGAGCTGACCGGCCTCACCCAGTCCGAAGTGGACACCGGCGTCACCTTCCCCGAAGCCTGCGCCCAGCTCACCGCCGAACACGAGGCGGGCGACCGGAGCTGGACCAGTTGGGGCGACTACGACCGCAAACAGTTCCAGCGCCAGTGCACCACCACGCCCTACCCGTTCGGTTCCAGCCACACCAACGCGAAAACCACCTTCGCCACTGCGTTCAACCTGCGCAGACCAGTAGGCATGGCACAAGCCCTCAAGATCGCCGGCCTCCCACTGGAGGGCAGGCACCACCGCGGCGACGACGACTCGTGGAACATCGCCGCCCTGGTCCTCCTGCTGGCCGAACGCGGCAACTGGCCCGGCTAACCCCCGCGCCGCACCGCCCTGGCCACCAGCCACGCCAGGTAGATCGCGGTGAGCCCAAAACCCACCCCGTGCGGCCACGTCGGCTCCACCCCGGGCCCGAACACGCCCGGCAACAGCCACCGCAGGACCAGCCCCACCACCACGGTCCCCGCCGCCAGGGTGATCACCCCACCGACCACCCACGCCACAACCCGCCCCGCCGTCCACCGGCCCTCGGGCACCCGCTCCGCCATCCGCCTCACCCCCCGCACCCTAGAAACCCCACCCGGGACCGGTCCCCAACGCGCCCCATTCCCACTGCTCACCGACGAGGACCTGACGCGGGTGGTCAACTCGATCCCGTCGAACCGAACGCCTGCAGGAAGGTGTGGACGGCGGCCTGCGCCACGGCGCGCAGCTCGGTGGTGGGGACGCGGCGGGTGCCGAGGCGGGCTCGCTTGTCGATCGGGCCGGACAGCAGGGCGATGAACTGCTCGGCCGCCAGCAGTGGGTCCGGTGTGCGGAGGCGGCCGGTGACGGTGAGGCGAGCGAGCCGGTCGGCCAGGGCTTCGGTGACGCGGTCGGCCGTGTGGGTGTGGACGATGTCGAGCAGGTCGGGGAACTGGTTGATCTCCGCCGAGAGCAGTCGGCGCAGTGCCCACGACATGTCGTCGCAGTAGCACTGGAGCAGGTGCAGGCCGACGCTCTCCAGGGTGGCGCGGAGGTCGTCGCCGCGGTCGGTGAGCTGGTCGACCGCGGCCAGGTTGGCGGCCAGCGCCTGGTCGGCCGAGGCGGCGATGGCCTGGCGGAGCAGGTTCTCCTTGTCGCGGAAGTGGCTGTACACGGTGGCCTTGGCCACGCCGGCCTCGGCCGCGATCACGTCCACGCCTGCCTGGGCGTACCCCTCCCGCGCGAAGACGGTGAACGCGGCGTCCAGGATCGCCTGACGCTTGTCGATCCGCCCCCGTGCCGCGACAGCTCCACTCATGACCTGAGCATACCGGGCCGACTATGAAACTAGACTCGTGAGTCTGGTAGAACAGTATCATGAGTCTTATAGAAGATGACCGGCTGGAGCCCGCCCTGCGCCGGCTGGTCGGCGTGATCCTGCTCGGCGGTGCGCTGGGGATCCTGAACAGCACGATGGTCGCGGTCGGGATCGACCGGTTGGCCAGTGAGTTCGATGCCTCTCTCAGCACGATCGGCTGGGTCTCGACCGGGTTCCTGCTGGCGGTCACCGTGACCATTCCGGTCACCGCCTGGGCGGGGGACTCCTTCGGCGGTAAACGGATGTGGCTCACCGGCCTCGGCGTGTTCCTGCTCGGCTCGCTCGGTTGCGGGTTGGCCTGGGACACGGGGAGCCTGATCGTGTTCCGCGTGCTGCAGGGGGTCGGGGCGGGCATCCTCGACCCGCTCGTGCTGACGCTGCTGGCTCGTGCCGCCGGTCCCCGGCACGCAGGTCGGGTGATGGGGCTGATGGCCGCGGTCCTCTCACTGGGCCCGGTGCTGGGTCCGGTGGTCGGCGGCGTCGTGCTGGCCGGCCTGGGCTGGCGGTGGATGTTCCTGCTGAGCGTGCCGATCGGCGTGCTCGCGCTCATGCTCGCCCGGCGAGTGATGCCCGAGGAACCCCCGTCCGAGGGGGCGCGGGCGCGTCTTGACCTCCTCGGTGTCGCACTGCTCGGTCCCGGCTTCGCCAGCCTGCTACTGGTGCTGTCCCAGGCGGCCGATCGCGCCGAGTTCGTCGCCTGGCCGGTGCTCCTTCCACTGGCGGTCAGTGTCGCCCTGCTGGCCGGCTACGCCGTCCACGCCCTGCGTCGCGATCGGCCGCTGGTCGACCTCCGGCTGTTCGCTCGTGGCGGCTTCGCCGCGAGTGTGACCGTCATGGCGCTCACCGGTCTCGCGATGTTCGCCAGCCTGGTCGTGCTTCCGCTGTACTTCCAGCAGACGCACGGGCACGGCGCGCTCGTCGCCGGGTTACTCGTCGCGCCGCTGGGCGTTGGCGCCGCTGTCGCCGCGCCGCTGGCCGGACGTGTCAGTGACCGGATCGGCTCCCGGAACCTCGCGCTGGCCGGCGGTGTCCTCGCCGCGCTGTCCGCGTTCGCCTTCACCCGGATCGGGCCAGGAACCGGCGAGGTGTGGGTGGTTCTCGCCGGTCTGGCCATCGGCGTGGGGCTGGGCTCGGTCGGCCCGCCCGCGATGGGCTCGCTGTACCGCACGTTGCCGGGACCGCTTGTGCCACAAGGAAGTTCGGTGCTCTACATGCTCAACCAGCTCGGCGGCTCGATCGGGATCGCCGTCGTCGCGTTCACCATGCAAACCGCGACCGGCACGCTGGCGGGCCTCCACGGCGTGTACTGGTTCCTGACCTGCGCGATCCTCGCCCTGCTTGCCGCGAGCGCGCTGCTACCCGGCCGTCCGGCCACTGTCCTTGTCGCGCAGGGAGACGCCCGATGAAGACCATCGTGGTCTCCGGCGGCACCGATGGCATGGGCAGGGCCGTCGCCCGCCACTACCAGGGGCGTGGCGACACCGTCATCGTCCTCGGCCGCGACAATGACAAGGGCGCGGTCTTCCGCGACTTCATCCCGACGGACCTCAGCCTGGTCTCGGACAACAGGAAGGTCGTCGAAGACATCACCGCGGCGTTCCCGGTCGTGGACGCGCTCGTGTTGTGCGCGCGGCATTTCCGCTCGACCCGGCGACAGACCGACGAGGGCTTCGAGCACACGTTCGCGTTGGAGTACCTCAGCCGCTTCCTCCTCAGCCACGGCCTTGCCGACTCACTGAAGCGCGCCCAGAAACCGGTCATCGTCAACGTGTCCGGCCCCGGCGTGCCCAAACCCGAGATCCACTGGGACGACATCGGGCTGGCGCGGGGCTACGACGGCGTCACCGCCCAACTGCAGGCAGGCCGGGCCAACGACCTGCTCGGCGCGGCCTTCGCCGCACGACCCAGCGGGATCCCGTACGTGCTGGTCAACCCCGGCGCCGTGGCCACGAGCTTCTCCGGCGAGTACGACCCGGTGACCCTGGCCCACGTCCAGCGGCTCAAGAAGCTCGGGAAACCCGTCGAAGACGGCATCGCACCGATCCTCGCGCTCATCGACGAACCACCAGGCGTGCCGCTCAGCGCGTTCGTCGAAGGCCGGCCGATCAGCCCGGACCTCGACCCCGTCGCGGCAGAACGCCTCGCCGACCTGACCCACTACCTGCTCAGGAGGCACTCATGATCACCATCCCGCTCATCGACGGGCCGGTCGCCATCCGTGGCGCCCTCGACATCGAGCACACCCCGAACGGGCTCCTGCCCCACCGGTTGCCCGCCGTCGCCCGGGCCCAGTTCCCGGACAACCACACGGCACGGTTCGACGGCCAGCCGCTGACGATGGTCGAGGCGCAGCCGGCTGGCGTACGGCTGGCCTTCCGCACCGCCGCCACGACCATCGAGCTGGAGGTGCTGCCCACCAAGACCGTCTACAAAGGAGCGTCCGCCGTGCCCGACGGCGTGTACGACCTGCTGGTCAACGGCCGCCTCGCCGCACAGGCCAGCACTCCAGCCGGCAACACGCTGATCCTCGACCTGCCCGCCCGACGCTTCCACACCACACCCGGCAGGTCCGGCACCATTCGCTTCACCGATCTGCCCGCCGAACCGAAGAACCTCGAGATCTGGCTGCCACAGGCCGAGATCACCGAACTGATCGCCCTGCGCACCGACGCACCCGTCGACGCCCCCACACAGTCAGGTCGGCGATGGCTGCACCACGGCAGCTCGCTGAGTCACTGCGCCGAGGCTGCGAGCCCCACCGGGACCTGGCCCGCCGTCGCCGCCCGGCTCGCCGGCGTCGAGCTGACCAACCTGGGCCTGGGCACCAACGCGCTGCTCGACCAGTTCGTGGCCCGCGCCATCCGCGACGCCGACGCCGACCTGATCAGTCTCAAGATCGGCACCAACCTGGTCACCAGCGACCTGATGCGGCTGCGTGCGTTCGGGCCGGCTGTGCACGGCTTCCTCGACACCATCCGCGACGGCCACCCCGACACACCAATCCTGGTCGTCTCCCCCATCTTGAGCCCGATCATCGAGGACGTCCCCGGCCCGGCTGTGCCCGACTTCGACGCCACCACGTTGCGCTTCCGCACCCTCGGCGTCGCGGACGACCTGGCCTACGGACGCCTCTGCCTCACCATCGTCCGCGACGAGTTGGCCCGCATCACGGCCCAACGCGCCGACCCCCACCTCCACTACCTCGACGGCCGCACCGTCTACGGCCAGCAGGACTACACCGAACTCCCACCGCCCGACGGGCTGCATCTCGACCCGGCCGGCTACCAGCGCATGGGTGAGCGCTTCGCTCGACTCGCCTTCAACGGCCCCTTCGCCTGAACCTCGACCGCCGTCGGTTGAGGCACTGGGTCATCCTGCCTCCTCGCTACAGATGGTCTTGCTGGCACGTGGTCGGCGACCGCGCTCTGGTGTCGCGTTGAGCGTGCTTCGCTGGGCAGGTGGCCGGACTGTCCCAGCAGGCTCTGTCGCTGGAGACAGTCCGGCCAGCGCGCAGGCCCTGGAGGGACCCAAACTCCCCAGCCACCAGGCCGACAGCCCGGCGAACCGGTTGGAGTCGCCCCTCGCCCCTACGAGTGAACCCCCACGCCACACACCACCACCAGGCCACCACCCCCTACGACTCTGGTACTACCCACCCTGCCGCTACGTCTGATGCGCCCCCGCCCCCACCAGCGAATGCTGGCCACATCACCCCACCAACCCGCGAAACGGAGCCCCGAGCTTGATCTCGACCAGGCTGCTGCCTGCCGTGCTGGCGGTCATCGGCGGGATCGTCCTCGCCGTCCTCCTGCTCGCGCCCTTCGTCTACCGCAGCTACCGACGCCGCGGCGAACTCGGCCTTGGCCACGCCCTGCTCGCCTTCGGCTCCCTGGTCTACGCCCTGGCCCTGGTCGCCTACACCCTTTTCCCTGTGCCCCAACTGGATGACGCCTGGTGCGCCGCCCACGCCGCCGCCACCCAGCCCCAGCTGAACCCGTTGCGCTTCCTCACCGACATCGCCAAGGAACAGCGCGCCCCAGGCCTGACCGGCCTGCTGACCAACCCGGCGGTCCAGCAACTCCTGTTCAACGTGGCCCTGTTCGTCCCGCTGGGCGCCTACCTGCGGCACTACCTCCGCCGCAACGCCCTGGTGATCATCCTGCTCGGCGCCGCGGTGTCCCTGCTGATCGAGTGCACCCAGCTCACCGGCAACTGGTTCCTGTTCCCCTGCCCGTACCGCCTGTTCGACGTCGACGACCTGCTCACCAACACCCTGGGCACCGCCGTCGGCATCCTGTGCGCACCCGCGCTGCACCTGTTCGACCGCCGCCGCGAAACCAACGTCGAACTCCCCCGCCCGGTCACCACCGCCCGCCGCCTCCTCGGCATGCTGGTGGACCTGCTGTCCGTACTGGTCCTCGGCGGCGTCCTGGGCACCACCGCGAACCTGGTGGGCCACTACGGTTGTGACCTCTGGCTGGCCGCGCACCCCTGGGGCAACCTCCTGCTGACCGCTCTGACCACCTGGCTGCCCGCCATCCTCCTGCTGGCTCTGCCGGCCTTCGGCTCCAACGCCGCGACCCTGGGCCAACGAGCAGTCCGCCTACGCCGGACCCGCCCCGACGGCACAGCGCCCGGAGCCCGGATCATCCCCGCCCTGTTGTTCGGCACCTTCGGCTACTGCCTGTTCACCGGCCTCGGCCACTACGCACCGGCGGCCGCGAGCCTGGCCAACCTGCTCCCGGTAGCGGCCCTGCTGTTCGCCTGGCGCCCGCGCTCCCACCCCGGGTTCTCCGGCCTCATCAGCGGCCTCCGGGTGACCGACGACCGGGCCAACCCCAGCGCCCCTCCCCTCCCCCAGTCACAACTTCCCCACCGTGAAGGAGACACTCCATGACCGACCAGTTCTTGGCCCTCGGCGCCTCCGCCGCGATCATCCTGGTCATCCTGTCCGGCTTCTTGTTCTTCCTGGCCGCCCTGATCAGCATGCTGCGCAGCCCCCTCACCGGCGGCATGGTGCTGGTCTGGATCATCTTCGCCTTCTGCGCGCCGTTCCTGGGCCCGGTCCTGTGGTTCCTGATCGGCCGCCGCAACGCCAGGTCCTACCCAGCCCACCACTGACGCCGCCCCGCGCGCTCGTCGGGTCAGAGCAGGCCCGCGTCGTGCACCAGGATGGCGACCTGGGTTCGGTTGGCCGCGTCCAGTTTGGACTTGATCCGTCCGATGTGGACCTTCACGGTCGACTCGCTCAGGAACAGGGTGGTGCCGATCTGGGCGTTGCTGAGCCCGTGGCCGATCTGGATCGCGACCTCCCGTTCCCTCGGGGTCAGGGTGGCCAGGCGGGACAGGGCGGCTTCTTCGGCGGCACCGGCGGCGAAGCGGGACAGCAGGCGTTTGGTGATGCGCGGCGAGATCATCGCCTCACCGGATGCGATCACCCGGACCGCGGTGATCAGCTCCTGCGGCGGGCTGTCCTTGAGCAGGAAGCCGGCCGCGCCGTGGCGCAGAGCAGCGTGCACGTACTCGTCGATGTCAAAGGTGGTGAGGATGACCACCGCGGGCGCCTGGGGCCGCCCGGTCAGCCGCCGGGTGACCTCGATGCCGTCCACCTTGGGCATCTGGATGTCGGTGAGCACCACGTCCGGCCGGAACCGGTCGGTCAGCTCCACCGCCCGCGACCCGTCTGCGTCCTCGGCCACGACCTCGATGTCCGGCGCCGACTCCAGGATCATCCTGACCCCGCTGCGGACGATCTCCTCATCCTCCAGCAGCAACACCTTCACCGTCACGATGTCTTCTCCTCCAACGGAAAACGCGCGGTCACCCGGAACACGCCGCCGTCGGCCGGGCCCGCGGTGAGCCGTCCACCGGCCAGCTCCACCCGTTCCCGCATGCCGAGCAGACCGTAGCCGGAACCGGGCACGTTCGCCGGTCGCGGGCTGAGCCGGTTGCAGACCTCCACGACGAGCAGGTCCTTGGTCGCGGTGATCCCGACCTGGATGGCGGCGTGCGGCGCGTGTTTCCCGGCGTTGGTCAGCGCCTCCTGCACCACCCGGTACACCGCGCGCTCGACCTGTTCGGGCACCACGGGCAGCGGGTCCGGCAGTTCCAGCTCGACTCGCGCACCGGTGGCCAGCGCCTCGGCCACCAGCTGGTCGACCGAGCCGAGCAGGCCCGCGCCGGTCGACCGCGACGGCGGCGGTTCACCTTCCTCGGCTTCGTCCCGCAGCACCCGCAGGATGCCGCGCAGCTCGTCCAGCGCGGACACGCTGACCGAGCGGATGGTCTCCGCGGTGCGCCCGGTGTGCTCATCCGGCGCGGTCACCGACAGCGCACCGGCTTGCAGGGCGATCGCGGTGACCCGGTGCGCGACCACGTCGTGCATCTCCCTGGCAATGCGCCGCCGCTCCGCCGAGACGGCCTGCTCGGCGAGCAGGGTGCGGGCGCGCTCGGCCTCCTCCGCCCGGCCGCGCAACACGGCGAGCAGGGCGGCCCGCTGGTTCATCCACAACCCGGCGAGCACCGGCGCGAACACGAACAGGGCCGCCGAGAGCGCGAACGTGGGCAGCTCGTCGAGCCGGTACCGCCACCGGAGCCCGAACTCCACGATCAGCGTCAGCAGCAGGCAGCCGCCGGTGATCCAGCCCAGCCCGTGCCGGACCGCGACCGTGTACACCGCCACCGTGGCTGGCCCCAGGGTCAGCCCGGCCGGAATGCCCGCCAACGCCACCACCAGCACAAACACCGGGAACCGGCGACGCAGCGGCGCGAACGTCAAGACAAACGCGACCAGCGCCGCCAGGTAGAGCGGCCTGCTCAGCTTGTCCTGCACCACCGCGCTGTGCAGCTCGAGGTAGCACACGGCCGTGAACACCGCGAGGTCCAGCACGAGCAGACTCACCCGGCCGTCCCACCAGATGAGGTGACCTCGCCGCACGCGTTCCTCTGGCCGCATCGCGAACACTCTAGGCGGCCAAGTGATCATTACGGCTCAGCTGTCCCGACGAGCCAGGGTGAATCCCACCGCGGCCAACCCGGCCGCCGCCACCAGGGCGAACAGCGCCGGCGCCAACCACTGCGGCGATCCACCGGCGAACAGCGCCGCGGTCCCCCGGAACGGCAGCCGTGACATCGGCACGTCCAGCACCGAGCCCAGCGCCGTCTCAGCCACCAGCGTCCAGGCCAGGAACACCCCGGTCCCGATCGCGGTGTGCCGTAACAACCCGCCCAGCGCCAACCCGGTCAGCCCGGACAACAGCGCCAGCAGCAGCACCCCCGCGCCGCGCAGCAACACGTGCCCCGCCCCACCACCGGCCGTGCCACCGGCGAGCAGCACCCCGGCCAGCGCGAGCCCGGCCATCAGCACACCTCCGAGCAGACTCAGCCCACCAACCACCACCGCCTTGGCCGTGACGATCCGAGCCGGAAACCGCAGCACCAGACGAGTGGTGAGGATCGTGCCGTGCTGGTAGTCCAGCCCGAACGCGCACACCCCCACTGCCGCCACCAGCGCCGTGCCAAGGGTCAGCGTGATGCCGAGCGAGGAGTCGAAGGCGTCCATGGTGCCCAGGTCGCGTTTGGCGCCCCAGTACAGCCCGGAGACCAGCGCGAGCACCCCGGCCGCGACCAGCAACACCCAGGTCGAGCGCAGACTGCGGGCCCGGTGCCACTCATAGGCGACAGCGGTGTTCACGACGGTTCTCCTTGATGATCGCGGGAGCGGGAAGGGTGGGCGGGCAGGGGCACAGCCCGGCCGGATTCGTACTTGGCGCATGAGCGACTCGGCTCCGGCCTGGGGTCGACTTCGCTCGGTTGCGCGGGCAGGAGGGGGCTGGGCTGGACGAGTTGAGGCTGCGCACAGTTGGACCGCACTCGACCGGGCCGCGCTCGAGCGGACCGCCCACCACTGGGCTGTACGCGGCCGGGCTGTACGCGGCCGGGCTGGATCCAGCCCTGGCTAGTTGCAGCCGGACTGGGGGCGGCCACGGCTCGCCGCGACCAGGGCCGCGTGGAGATCGACGGGGCGGTGCGCTGGTGCTGGTGCTGCTCATGGTGGTTCTCGCCAGCGACGGGCGGGTCGCGCGGTTGCCTGACGCCCGCGGCGGGTGGTGGTCATGCCGCATCCCCCGCCACCAGAGCGGCAACCCACGGTGGTGGCAGGTCGATGCGGTGGCGAGCACGCCCGCCTTCCGTGCGCACAAGCGCCATGCCTCCCGTGCCCGGCAACGGGATGCGGGATCTGGCTGTCGTGAGGGTGGTCATGACGGATCTCGCGGGGTGGATCGGTGGTCATCGCGGGGGCTGCGGATGGCGGTGCTGGGCAGCGGTGGTGACGTCGTCATGGGGGCTCCCTCTGGGGATGAGCAGTGGGGGTGGTGGCTGTGCGCGCCGGGGTCCGGAACGGGAGTGGTGCTGTGGCGCCACCAGCGCGGGGTGGCGCTCATGACGGTTCTCCTCGGTGGCGGACGGTGTGCGCGGTGGCGGCCATGAACGCCTCTTCCAGGCCGGAGCGGCGGAGGAAGAGCTCGCGGATGGGCAGGCCGGCGTGGGCGGCGACGGTGGCGACCTGTTCGGTGTCGTGGGTGTCGACGACCAGTTCCTCCGCGGTCTCCTGACGGACGCGTAAGCCTTGGCGGCTCAGTGCGATCAGCAGCTGGGGAGCGGCTGGACCGCGGACCACGACGGAGCTGCGGGTGTGCTGGTCGACGAACTCGGCCAGTGGACCCGCCGAGATCAGGCGGCCCGCGCCGATGACGAGCAGGTCGTCGGCCAGCTGGGACATCTCGGCCAGTAAGTGGGAGGAGGCGAGCACGGTGCGACCCTGGGTGGCCAGGTCGCGCAGGAACTGGCGGATCCAGCGCACGCCATCCGGGTCGAGGCCGTTGGCAGGCTCGTCCAGGATGAGGTACTCGGGGTCGCCGAGCAGGGCGGCGGCCAGTCCCAGGCGCTGGCGCATGCCCAGGCTGAACTTGCCGACCGCCTTGTCCCCCACCGAGTTCAGGCCGACCAGGGCCAACACCTCGCGGACCCGGCGCGGTGGCAGGCCGCCGCCCGCCGCGATCATGTGCAGGTGCGCCGCTGCCGAGCGGGCCGGGTGGACCGCGCTGGGGTCGACCAGCACACCGACCGTGCGCAGCGGGTCGGTCAGTTCGGCGTAGGTGCGGTCGGCGAAGGTGGTGCGGCCCGCGCCGTGCACCAGGCCGAGCATGAGCTTGATCGTGGTGGACTTGCCCGCGCCGTTGGGGCCCAGGAAGCCGGTCACCACGCCTGGGCGCACGGTGAAGGACAGGTCGGCCACCCCGGTGTCGTGGCCGTACTGTTTGGTCAAGCCCTGGGCGATGATCACTGTTGTCCTCCGTCCGAAGCCCGAGGTCAACGATCGTCTTCTGCGGGGCGTTGGGCATCGGCGGGGACGGCAGAGCTGGGTACAACTTTCCGCCTACCCGGGTCTGCCTTCGGAGATGATGGCGCCGCCCTGGATCACCTGCATGATGTGTGTGGGATCGGCCAGCGCGCCGATGTCGACCAGCGGGTCCCGGTCCAGGACAAGCAGGTCGGCATGGGCGCCGACGTCGACTGTGCCAATTTCACCGGGCAGGCACAGTAGGTCCGCGGCGGTGGTGGTGGCCGCTCGGATGATGTCGATCGGCTGCTGCACCTCACGTCGGAGCCGGAACTCGTGGTTCTGGTGCCGGTGCATGCCGCCGAGCAGGTCGCTGCCGTAGACCAGTTGCACCCCGCCACGGGCGGCCCGTTCCAGCGCGCGGAGCCCGCCGTTGAGCACCTCGTCGATCTTGCGCTGGCTGGGCTCGGGCAGGCCGTGAGCGGCGCCTTCCTGCTTGAGCGCCCAGTAGGTGACCAAGGTGGGCACGAGGAATGCCTCGTGCTCGCGGAAGAGCTCGACGCTGCGGTCGTCGATGAGGTTGCCGTGCTCGATGGAGCGGACACCCGCTTCCAGGGCCCGGTTGACCGCGCGCGCGGTGTAGGCGTGCGCGGCCACGTACCGGTTGGCGGCCTCGGCCTCCTCGACCACGGCGCGCAGTTCGGCCGGGGAGTACTGGGTGGAGTCGATCCGGTCGGTCGGCGAGGCGACCCCGCCGGAGGCCATCACCTTGAGGTGGTGGGCTCCCTTGCGCAGTTCGTCGCGGGCCGCGACCCGGACGGCGTCGACACCGTCGGCGACCCGGCCGAGTCCGGCGCAGCACGGGTGGTCGTCGGCCTGTGCCGTGCCGCGGCCGCGCAGGTCGCCGTGGCCGCCGGTCTGGCTCAGTGCCTTGCCGCAGAAGGCCAGGCGCGGGCCGGTGAGCAGGCCCTCGGCCTGGGCGTCGGCGAGGCCGTAGTCGGCGCCGGCGGCGTCGCGGACGGTGGTGAAGCCGCGCAACAGCATGGACCGCATGATCCGAGCCGCGTGGGCGGCCACATAGGAGGGAGACCAGGTTGGCAGCTCGTTGAGGGCGGCAGTGGCCGCGGTGACGTGCACGTGCGCGTCGATCAGGCCGGGGAGCACCACCGCACCGGCCAGGTCGAGCACCCGGACCTGGTCCGGGGCGGTCAGCCGGGGTGCGATCTCGGCGATCCGGCCGTCGGCACAGCGGATGCTGGCCTCGTGGTACTCGCCGGTGCGCACGTCCAGCACCAGTCCGTTCCGCAGCAGCAGATCGGTCATCGGTCGGGCCTCCCACTCGGTTCGGCGAGTTCCTCCAGTGATCGGCCCGCGGTGGCGAGTCCGAACACGACCGTGCACAGCACGCCGACCACCAGCACCGCGGTGGTCAGACCGAAGACCCCGGCGAAGCCCAGGGTGCCCGCGAACATGCCGATGATCAACGGAGCCAGGATGCTGCCGATCCGGCCCACCGCGCTGGAGATCCCCATCCCGGTGGCCCTGATCCAGGTCGGGAACACCTCGGGTGTGTAGGAGTAGACGCCTGCGTAGGTTCCGTTGAGGAAGAAGGACAGCACGGCCCCGGCAACCGTGATCGCCACCGGATCACTGAGCTGGGACAGCCAGTAGGCGCTGGCCGCGGCACCGGCCAGGTACAGCGCGATGGTGTTCTTGCGGTCGAGCCTCTCCCCGAGCCAGGCCGCGGAGTAGTACCCGGGCACCTGGGCGAGGTAGATGATGATGGTGAACTCGAAGCTCTGGGTGATTGTGATGCCGCGTTCCACCAGCAGGGTGGGAATCCAGGAGAAGAAACCGTAGTAGGAGAAGGTGATCACGAACCAGATCAGCCAGGTGACCGCGGTCCGCCTGCGCAACTCCTTGCCCCACAGGAACTTCAGCGCCGAGACCAGCCCAACCCCGCGCGCCGGGGCGATGGGAGAACTGGATGCGGCGGCGGACGGCCGCGAATCTGGGTCGGGGCTGGGATCGGGCAGGGTGACTACTGGCGGCAGGGGTTTGCCGGTTGCGGCTTCGGTGCGGCGCTCGAAGTCGGCCACCACCTGCTCCGCTTCCCGCACGCGGCCGGTGGCCAGCAGGAAGCGTGGGGACTCCGGTAGCGAGCGGCGCCACCACAGCAGCATCAGGATCGGCAGCGCGGTGATCAGCTGGGCGATTCGCCAGCCCTCCGGGAAGGTCGGCACCACGAGTCTGCCGAGCACGGCCGCGGCTACGAATCCGAACGAGAAGAAACCCGCCAGGGCGCCGATGAACCAGCCTCGGCGGGCGGCAGGCACGAATTCGGCGAGGAAGGGGGCGATGATCGCGCTTTCGGCGCCGGTGCCCACACCGGCGAGTACTCGGGCGGCGAGGAAGATTTCGTAGTTCGGGGCCAGGGCGGCGGCTACCGAGAAGACGGCGTAGAAGGCCAGGGCGTACATCATGACCTTGCGGCGGCCGATTCGATCGCCGAGCAGGCCTGCGATGGTGGCGCCGAAGAGGTAGCCGAAGGGGGTGGCGGAGCCGATCAGACCGAGGAGCTCGTTGCTCAGGCCCCACTCCTGGCGGGCACTGGGCAGCAGGAACGCGACGATCGCGGCGTCCATGGCGTCGAAGGTGTAGCCGAGGCCGCCGATGACCAGCAGGGCGTAGTGCGGGCGGCTCAAAGGTAGGCGGTCCAGGCGTGCCAGGAGTGTCATCGGGCCTCCCGAGGGCAGCGGTTCAGGCAGCGTATGTTGCGTCTGGGTGAGATGCAATGGATGCTGCATCCGCGGATGGGAGGTGGCGGTGAGCGCCGGGTCGAGCGAGGCTGATGACTTCGAGGGGTGGCTGCGGGCGCGGGTGCCGGAGCGGGGGTTGCAGGCCAAGGCGGCGGCGGTGCTGGAGACCTTGCTCGCGCAGCCGCGACGGGCCTCCTACAGTTCAGCGGCCGAGCTGGCGGAACTGGCCGGGGCCAATGTGGCCACCGTGATCAGGACGGCGCAGGCGCTCGGGTTCAGCGGCTGGCCCGCGTTGCAACAGGAGTTGCGGGCTCGGTACCTCTCCGCGCTCAGCGCGCCCGAGGTCGCGGCCGAGCACGCCGACGCCGTGGTCACCGGCAGCCCGGCCTCGGCCTCGCTGCGGCGGGACCTGGACAACGTCGCGCTGCTCGCCCGGAGCGTGGACATCGCGGCGGCACGGGAGCTGGCCGCGGCGATCGGGCAGGCGCGGCGGACGGTGGTGGTGGCGGCTGGCAGCTACACCTCGGTCGGGATCGCGTTGGCGCACAACGCTCAGCTCGCCGGGTACGACGCTCAGCTCGCCGCGGGCTACGGCGGTGGTGGACCGGCCAACACGATCGCCCAGCTGACCGGGCAGGACGTGCTGGTGGTGGTCAGCTTCTGGCGGTTGAACGAGAGTGCGGTGGTCGCCGCCGAGGAGGCCGCCGCCAAGGGCGCGCGGGTGTTCGTGATCACCGATGCGGCCAGTCCGGCGCTGGCCGCGGCGGCCGAGCGGATCCTGTTGGTGCCGACCGAGGGCATTTCGTTCTTCCCCTCGCTGACCGCGGCGATGGCACTGGTGCAGGCCGTGGTCGCCGAGCTGGCCACGCTGGATCCCGGGCGCACCAAGGCGTCGGTGGAAGCGGCCGAGGCACAGTGGGTGCGGTTCGGACTGCTGCACCGGCCGACCCGGCGCAGCCGAATCTAGGGGGTTCCACGGGGCGCGGTCGGACGTCGGGTCGAGCTCAGCGCAGCCGGACCCAGGTCGCGCTTGGGGCAGCTCGATCCAGGCATCCGCTTGGGGTAGCCGGATCCAGGCTCGCGCTCGGGCGGCCAGATCCAGGCTGGTGCTCGGCACGGCCGGATCCGGGGTTGCGCTGAGTGCAGCCGGACGTAGGGTCGCGGTATGCCACGGTTCGAGGTCAGCACCAGCATCGCCGCCCCACCTCAGCGGGTCTTCGAGCTTTCGCTGGCGGTCGAGGTGCACACCGCGTCGATGGCTGGGTCTGCCGAGCGGGCGGTGGGCGGGGTGACCTCGGGCAGGCTGGGGCTCGGCGACACGGTGACCTGGCAGGCCAGGCACTTCGGGCTGCCCTGGCGGATGACCTCGCGGGTCAGTGCGCTGGACGAGCCTGGCCACTTCGTGGATGAGCAGGTGCGCGGGCCGTTCCGGCGCTGGTGGCACGCGCACCACTTCGAGCCGGACGGGCGGGGTGGCACGCTGATGCGGGACGTGGTCGAGTCCGCCGCGCCGCTTGGGCCGCTGGGACGAGTGGCCGAGTGGGTGGCGCTGGACCGCTACATGCGGCGGTTGATCTGCGCCCGCAACCAGCACCTCAAGACGGCGGCGGAAGCGGGCGACGGTACCGGGCCGCGGTGATCATCTGCGGGATGTCCGGGAGGTGCTTGCGGTCCGGCAGAGCGAAGACCTCGTCGAGATCGGCCTGGGAGACCCCGGCGGGTCAGGGGCGGGCCTAGGGTGGTGTGCCGGGGTCATTCGGCCAGCCCGGTTCAGCGCAGGCGGGCGACCTCCAGCACCGCGCGGGTGAAGGCCTTCGGCTGTTCCTGCGGCAGGTTGTGCCCGGCTCCGGCGACCTGGTGGTGCACCCGCGGGCCGGCGAAGAACTGCGCCGTGGAACTGCCGTCGGTGGCGGGGTAGTTGCCGTCGTCCAGGCCGTCCAGGGTGACCGTGGGCACGGTGATCCGCGGCTGCTTGAGCAGCCTGGCCTCCAGGCCGTCGTAGCGCGGGTCGCCGGGTTCGGTGAGCAGGCGGTGGCGGTAGACGTGCAGCACGATGTCCACGTAGTCCGGGTTGGTGAACAGGGTGACCGCCTGGTCCAGGTCGCGTTCGGTGTACCGCCAGGTCGGCGAGTTGCGGGTCCAGACCACCCTGGTCAGTTCCTTGGTGTTGGTGGTCAACCCGGCGCGGCCGCGGTCGGTGAGGAAGTAGTAGAAGTACCACTGCGCTGACTCGATCGAGGGCATCAGCGGCTGCTTGGCCAGGGCCAGGTTCTGCACCAGGTAGTTGTTCACCGAGACCAGGCCGAGGCAGCGTTCCGGCCACAGCGCCGCCGCCACGCACAGGCCCCGGCCGCCCCAGTCGTAGCCGCCGAAGATGGCCTTGGGGATCTTGAGCGCGTCCATGAAGGCGATCCAGTCCGCGCCCAGCGCGGCCTGCTGGCCGGAGCGCATGGTGCTCGCAGACAGGAAACGGGTGCCGCCCTGGCCGCGCAGGTACGGGATGAGCACCCGGTGGCCACGACGCACCAGCGCGGGCACCACCTCGGCGTAGGCCAGCGGGGAGTACGGCCAGCCGTAGCCGAGCAGCACCGCGGGTCCGGTGGACGGCCCGGCCTCGTGGTAGGCGATCTCCAGCAGGTCGGTGCGCACGTGCCGGATCGGGCCGAGCGCGTGCCAGTCAGCGCGGACCGGTTCCGGGGCGGCGGCCGAAGCGGTGGCCGGGACGGCGGACAGGGAGGCGGTGGCCGCCCCGGCCGTGAGGAGCTTGGTGAAAGTTCGCCTGTTCAGCACACGTCGACCCTGGCAGGGCGCTGTCTACGTGCTGTTCGCGGATTGTTGACGCCTCCGGTCGTCCGCAATCCGTGCACAGTTCGTCCGCAGCCTCGGCGAACACTCAACGCCATGATCACTCGAATCCTCGCGCTGGGCGCGATCGGCCTGGCCGTGCTCGGCGGCTGCGGCACCGCCCCCGCGACCACGATCGGCCCCGGCCCCACCGACGGCGTCACCAGGGTCGAGCTCCAGCGCTCCCCCGCGCCGGCCCAGGGCTTCGAGATCGTGCAGACCCGGGTGGAGATCCCGGAAGGCAAGGAGTCCGGCCGCCACAGCCATCCCGGACCCGAGGTCGGTTACATCGTGCAGGGCGATGTGGTGATCGAGTTCGCGGACCGCGAACCGTTGCGGCTGCGCACCGGCGACCCGTTCCTCATCCCGGCCGGTGTCGTGCACAACGCGCGCAACGTCGGCACGGTCCGCACCCAGATGCTCTCCACCTACGTCATCGACCAGGCCAAACCGCTGGTCACCAGGCACTGAGGCGGGTCAGCGCAGCGACACCCACACCGCGTCGGTGGCCGCGGGGCCCAGGCTCAGCTGGTCCGTGCGGCCGTCGACCCGCACGGTCAGGGTGTCCGAACCGGCCGCCGACGCCAGCACGGTCAGCTCGGTGTCGATGACCAGACCGTTGTCAGCGAAGTACTGCAACCGCGCGCCGTCGGCGTCGGAGATCCGCTCCACTCGCACCCGCGCGCCGGGTGGCACGCCGGTCAGCTGGCGGGCGTCCGGGCGGTGGATGGTGCCGTCGGCGGCCGGGATGGGGTCGCCGTGCGGGTCGCGGGTGGGTTTGCCGAGGAACTCGTCGATCCGGCTGACCAACAGGTCCGAGACCACGTGTTCGAGCTGCTCGGCCTCCTCGTGCACCTCGTCCCAGCGGTAGTTCAGCGCGTTGACCAGGAAGGTCTCGATCAGCCGGTGCCTGCGGACCATGGCCAGCGCGTGCGCGCGGCCGGTCTCGGTCAGGCCGACGCTGCCGTAGCGCGGGTGCTCCAGCAGGCCCTGTTCGGTGAGCCTGCGCACCGACTCCGAGACCGAGGACAGCCGCAGGCCGAGCCGCTGGGCGATCACCGAGGTGGTGACCGGCTCCGTGGACCACTCCTGCAACGCCCAGACCACCTTCAGGTAGTTCTGGGTGCTCTCCGACAGCTCGGACACCGACATGCGGGCAGGGTATCCGCGCATGGTCACACCTGGGCAGCCGCACGCCGGCGCGCGGCCAGCCGACGGCCCAAGATCCCGTGTTCCGGGCCGAAGAGGTAGGCCAGCGCGAACACCGAGCCCTGCACCAGCACGATCATGCCGCCGGACGCGGTGTCCAGGTAGTAGCTCAGGTACAGGCCGGTGACCGCGGCCAGTGCGGAGAGCACCGGGGCGATCAGCAGCATCCGCTGGAACCGGTTGGTCAGCAGGTAGGCGGTCGCGCCCGGGATGATCAGCATCGCCACCACCAGGATCACCCCGACCACCTGTAGCGCCACCACCGAGGTCAGCGCGAGCAGCCCGAGCAGCGCCGCGCCGAGCACCTTGGGGTTGAGGCCGATGGCGTGCGCGTGCGTGGGGTCGAAGGCGTAGAGGGTGAAGTCGCGGCGCTTGAGCACCAGCACGGTCAGCGCCACCGCGCCGAGCACCCCGATCTGGACCACGTCGCCGGTGGCCACGCCGAGCAGGTTGCCGAAGACGATGTGGTTGAGGTCGGTCTGGCTCGGCGTCACCGAGATCAGCACCAGGCCGAGGGCGAACAGCGTGGTGAACACGATGCCGATGGCCGCGTCCTCCTTGATCCGGCTGGTGTCCCGCACCACCCCGATCAGCGCCACCGCCAGGAACCCGAACACCAAGGCCCCCAACGCGAACGGCGCGCCCACCAGATAGGCCAGCACCACGCCGGGCAGCACCGCGTGCGAGACCGCGTCCCCCATCAGCGACCAGCCGATGAGCACCAGCCAGCAGGACAGCACCGCGCACACCACCGCGGCGATCACGGTGGCGATCAGCGCGCGGACCATGAAGCTGTAGCTGAGCGGTTCGGCCAGCAGGTCGATCAGGTTCACACCGGCTCCTGCGAGACGTCGAGACCGAAGGCCAGGGCCAGCTTGTCCGGGGCGAGCACCTCGGCCGGGTCGCCGTGGGCCAGGATCCGGCGCATCAGCAGCAGCGCCTCGTCGGCCAGGCCGGGCACCGCGGCCAGGTCGTGGGTGGAGATCAGGATGGTCACCCCGTCGGCGGCCAGCGCGCGCAGCTGCCGGGTGATGGTGGCCTCGGAGGGCTTGTCCACCCCGGCGAAGGGCTCGTCCAGCAGCAGGATCCGGGCGTGCTGGGCGATGCCGCGGGCCAGGAAGGCGCGTTTGCGCTGGCCACCGGAGAGCTGGCCGATCTGCCGGTCGGCCAGGTCGGTCAGCTCAACCCTGGCCAGCGCGGCGTCCACCGCCTCGTGGTCGGCGCGGCGCGGGCGGCGGGTGAAGCCGAGGTGGCCGTAGCGGCCGGTGAGCACCACGTCGCGGACCGAGAGCGGGAACGCCCAGTCCACCGTCTCGCTCTGCGGCACGTACCCGATCGCGCCGGACCTGCGCGCCCTGGCCGGGCTGCCGCCGTCGACCTCCACCGTGCCGGAGTCCGGCCGCAGCACGCCCATGATGGTCTTGAACAGGGTGGACTTGCCGGAGCCGTTGACCCCGATCAGCGCGTGCACCCGCCCCCGCTCCAGGGTGAGGCTGACCCCGTCCAGCGCCAGCACCTCGCCGTAGTGCACGGTGACGTCGCTGACCCGGACCGAGGGGCTCATGCCGCCGCCTTGGTCAGGCCGCTGACAATGGTGTCCACGTCGTGCCGGATCAGGTCCAGGTAGGTCGGCACCGGGCCGCCCGCCTCGGACAGCGAGTCCACGTAGAGCACCCCGCCGAAGCGGGCTCCGGTGGCCGAGACCACCTGCTGCATGGGCGCGTCGGAGACGGTGGACTCGCAGAACACCGCGGGCACCCGGTTCTGCCGGACGAACTCGATCGCGCCCGCGATCTGCTGCGGGGTGGCCTGCTGCTCGGCGTTGACCGCCCACAGGTAGCGCTCGGTGAGCCCGGCGTCCCTGGCCAGGTAGGAGAACGCGCCCTCGCAGGTGACCAGCGCCCGCTGCTCCTTCGGCAGTGCGCCCAGCGCACCGGTGAGCCGCTCCTGCACCGAGGTGAGCTGCTGCTTGTAGCGTTCGGCGTTGGCGGTGAACTCGGCGGCGTGCTCGGGGGCCAGCTTGCCGAAGGCCTTGGCCATGTTGTCGGCGTAGGTGCGCACGTCCAGCGGGGACATCCAGGCGTGCGGGTTGGGCTTGCCGCGGTAGGCGTCCTCGGCGATGTCCACCGGCTGGACGCCCTCGCTGACCACCACGTGCGGCACGTCCAGCTCGGCGACGAACTTGGCGAACCACGCCTCCAGGTTGAGCCCGTTGTCCAGGATCAGCTTGGCCTGGGATGCCTTGCGGATGTCGGCTGGGGTTGGCTCGTAGCCGTGGATCTCCGCGCCCGCCTTGGTGATCGACTCCACCCGCAGCTTGTCGCCTGCCACGTTGCCCGCGATGTCGGCCAGCACGGTGAAGGTGGTCAGCACCACGGGCCTGCCGTCCCCGGAGCCGTCGGCGGTGCGCGAGGTGCAGCCGGTCGCGGCCAGCGCGAGTGCGCAGGCCGCGGCCAGCCAGGTGCGGGTCAACCGCGAAGGTGTCTTGCGCATCTGTGGTCCGCGCCTCCCCGTGCCGAGTTCGGTCACTGGAAGACTAAAGTTCGGCTGGCCGAACTTTCAAGCGGGCCGACGGGTGAGCACGTCGAGGTAGTGCTGGTTGAACATCACGCCCAGCGGGTTGCCGAAGGGGTCGATCACCGAGGCGGTGACGAAGCCGGGCCCGTGTTCGGTGGGCGGCTGCTGCGCGGTGCCGCCCAGGTCGAGCAGGCGCTGGTAGGCGGCCTCGACGTCGTCCACGGCCCAGTAGGTCATGGTGCCGCCGGAGTTGCCCGCGCCGGGCGGGGCGAAGCGGCGGTCCAGGATGCCGAGCTCGTGCTGGTAGTCGCCGAGGCGGAACTCGACGTAGGCGAGCTTGCCCTGGACCTCGCGCTGGAAGTACGGCTCGATGCCGAGCAGTTCGGCGTACCAGGCCACGGCGGCCGGGACGTCGTCGGAGAAATGGCTGACGGTGGTGAGTCCTCGCAACATGAGACCCATCCTGCGACCTAAAGTGCTCATCAACTGAGCACTTTCCTGGGGAAGCTGAACTCATGCGCGCTGACCGGCTTGTCGCCACCCTGTTGCTGATGCAGTCCCGCGGCCGGGTCACCGCCGCCGAGCTGGCCGAGGAGCTGGAGGTCTCGGTGGCCACCGCCCGCCGCGACCTGGAGGCGCTGTCCACCGCGGGCATTCCGGTGTACCCGCAGCCCGGCCGGGGCGGCGGCTGGTCGCTGCTCGGCGGGGCCCGCACCGACCTCAGCGGCCTGTCCGCCACCGAGGCCCAGGCACTGTTCCTGCTGGTCGGACCGGCCGCCGCGGTCTCCGCCGAGGCCAAGGCCGCGCTGCGCAAACTGGTGCGGGCCCTCCCCCGGACCTTCCGCGCCGACGCCGAGGCCGCGGCCAGCGCCACCATGATCGACCCGACCCGCTGGGGTGAACGCGACCGCCGCAGGCCCGAGCTGGTCGACCGGTTGCAGTCCGCCGTGGTCGGCCGCCGCAAGGTCTGGCTGACCTACACCAGCGGGACGCGGGAACGCTCCGAACGCCTGGTCGACCCGTGGGGCCTGGTCGACAAGGACGAGGTCTGGTACCTGCTCGCCGGAACCGAGAAGGGCCGCCGGACGTTCCGGGTGGACCGGATCGTGGCCGCGGAGCTGACCGAGGAGCCCGCCGAGCGCCCTGACGACTTCACCCTGGCCGCGGCCTGGGACGAGGTGGTCGGCGAGGTGGAGCGGAAACGCTCGCGGACCTGGGCCACCGTGCTCATCGAGTCGCGGTTCCTCGCGGTGCTGCGCAACCAGTTCGGGCGGCACTGCGAGGTCGGCGCGGAGACCGGTGACCGGGTCGAGGTCCGGCTGGCCGCGCCGACACCGCTGGACCTGGCCCGCAACCTGGCCGGGTGGGGCGGGCTGGTGGAGGTGTTGGAGCCGCCGGCGGTGCGGGCCGAGCTGGCCAGGATCGGCGCGGAGCTGACCGGGCGGTACGCGAGCTGATCTGCGGCTCAGCTACCCGGATTCCCTGGTGTCGTAGGTTCAGCGGTCCAGTGCGGCAGCCAGCTTCGCGAGGTGACCGGCCACCGGGCCGAAGGTGAGCAGCCCGCTGCCCGCTCCCGCCAGCTCGGCGGCGGCGGGCCGCAGCTCCTCGTGGGCGCGGGCCATCGCGTCCCGGTCCTCGAGTGCGAGGGCGGCGTGGGCGAGCAGGCAGAGGCGGGCTTCGGTGAGCAGGTCGGCCGGGGTGTCCGGCAGGGCGCGCAGCGCGGCGCGGGCCCCTGCGCGGTCGCCGTCGGCGATCAGGGCGAGTGGGCGGACCCAGTCCAGGTACGGTCCCCAGTCCACGTTCAGGTCCACTGTGGACGATGGGAAGTCAAGTGACAGCAAGGCAAGTGGCAGCAGGCCCGGCTCGAGGCCGGTCATGCCGGTGCCAGGCAGTCGGGTGGCGGCGGCTCGGTAGGCGGACCGGGCCTCGGCGCGGTGGCCGGTGGCGGCCAGGCGCAGGGCCGCGTACCACTCGGTGAACACGCCGACCAGCGGCAGGTGGTGGCGGTCGGCGAGCTGGTCGGCGGCGGTGGCGTGCCGGTCGGCGGCGCTGAACTCGGCCAGGGCGGAGTGGGCCTGGAGCAGGATCAGGTGGGCCAGCACCTCGAAGGTGACCAGGTGGTGCGCGGCGGACAGGTCGAGCAGCTCGCGGCCCAGGGTGGCGCGTTGCGGGGCCAGGCCCGCGCGGTCGAAGGTGTGCAGGAAGCGGCCGTTGAGCGCGAAGGCGAGCAGCGCCGGATCGCCGATTTCCCTTGCCAGCGCTTCGGCTTCCGTCGCCGCGGCGGTGGCGCGGGCGGAGCGGGTGCCGCGGAGCTCCATGGCCAGGGTGGTCAGCAGGCGGGCGCGGTGGGCGAGCTGGTGTGGCGGCAGGGCGGCGAGGGTGCGTTCGGTGGTCGCGACGACCTGCCCGGCGATGGCGGGATCGTCGTTGGTGGTCCAGATGCCGGGGACGTCGAACGCGCCGATCACCCTGGCGGTCAGCTCCGGATCGCCGAGCGCTTCGGCCTGGGCGAGGGCAGCGGCGCGGTGGTGGCGGGCGGTTTCCAGGTTGCCGGTGACCGCCTGGGCGCGGACCAGGCCCATGAGCAGTTCCAGCCGGGTGCGCGGATCGCCGTCGTGGGCGGCCAGCGCGGCCTGCCAGAGCCGCGCGGCCTCGTGCGGGGCGAAGCGGTCTTCGGCGCGCTGGGCCGCGGCGGCGGTGTAATGGGCCACCCGGTCGGCCGGGGCGCGGTTGCCTGCCAGCAGGTGGTGGTGGGCCAGGGCGTCGATGTCGTTGGGGCGCAGGGTTTCCAGGGACTCGGCGATGGTGGCGTGCCAGCGGGCGCGGCGGGCGGTGGACACCTCCTCGTAGAGGGTGTCGCGGACCAGGGCGTGCGCGAACCGGATGCGGTCGGGGCCGGACTCGGCCAGGAAACCCAGCAGCAGCGCGGAGTCCACCGTGTCCAGCACCAGGTTCTCGTTGCCGGACAAGGTGATCAGCAGTTCCAGGTCGGCTTCCCTGCCGATCACGGCGGCCTGGCGCAGCACCGTGCGGGCGTCCTCGGACAGGGTGGTGAGGCGGTGGCGGAGCACGTCCCGGACGCCGGTGGGCACGGCGGTCAGCGCGGTGTCGCCCTCGGCGTCGTACAGGCGGGCCAGCTCGCGGGCGAAGAACGGGTTGCCGCCGCTGCGTTCGTGGATGGCGCGCACGACCCGGTCCGGCACGGCGCACTGGGTGGTGGCGCGGAGCAGTTGCGCGGTCGCGGGTTCGGGCAGGCCGGTGAGGTAGACGCGGGTGGGTTCGGCGGCGGCGACACTGGCGAGCAGGTCGGTCAGGGCGGGCGAGACCTCGGTGGAGTGCAAGGTGGCCACGATCAGGATCGGGCGGGGCGGGGCTTCGGTGACCAGGGTGCCGAGCAGGGCGAGGGTTTCCTCGGTGGCGCGGTGCAGGTCGTCGAGCACGAGCAGCAGCGGGGCGCGCCGGGCGACGGTGTCCACATAGGACAGTACGGTGCGGTGCAGGTGGAAGCGGGCGGCGGCGGGGTCGGCGGGCGGTGTGCTGGGCGGGATCGGGGTGTGGGCGGCCAGGGTGTCCAGGATCTGGGTCCAGGGCCAGGTGGCCGGGGTGTCGGGGTGTTCGGGGTTGCGGCCCCAGGCGGTGGTCCAGCCCTGGGCGGCGAGGGTGGCGGTGAGGGCTTCGGCGAGGGCGGTCTTGCCGGAACCCGCTTCGCCGGAGACGAGGGCGAGGTGCAGGCGGGACGGGGTGGTGGCGAGCTTGGCGAGCTCGGGGGCGCGGCCGAACAGGGGTGGCGGGGCCAGTCGTTCGGGCGGGGCGGACGAGGAGAGCGGCGGGAGCGGCGCGGGCGGCCGGGGCGGGGCGGGCGGTGCGAAGTGCGGTGGCGCGGCGGGGGCGTCCAGGTGGGTGGCCTGGGCGAGGATGTCCGATTCCAGTTGGCGCAGCTCTGGGCCTGCGTCCACGCCGAGTTCGGTGGCCAGCGCGTGCTTGGCCGTGCGCAGGGCGTCCAGGGCCTCGCGTTGGCGGCCCGCCCGGTAGAGCGCCAGGGCGAGCAGCTGCCAGGCGTGTTCGCGCCACGGGTTGGCGGTGACGTGGGCGCGCAGCTCGGCGGCGACCGCGGCGGCCTGGCCCTGGGCGAGGGCGGCCTCGGCGCGGCGTTCCACGGCCAGCAGACGGAGCTCGTCCAGGCGGGCGATCTCGGCGCGGGCCCAGGGTTCCTCGGCGAACTCGGAGTAGGCGGGGCCGCGCCAGAGGGCGAGGGCGGCGTCCAGGGCGGCCAGGTCCGGGTTGGCGAGGGCGGCCTCGAAGCGCCAGGCGTCGACGGCCCCGGGGTCGGCGCGCAGGGCGTAGCCGGGAGTTTCGGTGACCAGCAGGGTGGCCGGGGTCCGCGGTGGGCGGCCGGGTTCCAGGGACTGGCGCAGGGCGGCGACGAAGGTCTGGATGGCGCCGACCGCGCCCTCCGGCGGGTCCGGCCACAGGTCGTCGGCGAGCACCCGGACCGGAACCACCCGGCGACGGGCGATCAGCAACCGGGCCAGCACCGCCCGGTGCCGGGGACCGCGCAGCGCGACCGGCCCGTGCTCGTCCGCGGCCACCAACGGGCCGAGCACACCGAACGTCATCACGAGCGTCGACCCTAGTCAGCGCTTGCTGATCGGTTGCTGATTGGCCGGCGGCACGCTGCGGTCATGACACCGAGGATCACCGGATTCGACTACCAACGGGTGCCCGTCGCCGACGGGGTGGCGCTCAACGTGGCCATTGGCGGCGCGGGTCGCCCGATCGTGCTGTTGCACGGCTTCCCGCAGACCCACCTGATGTGGCGGCACGTGGCCGCCGACCTGGCCGCCGACCACACCGTCATCGCGCCTGACCTGCGCGGATACGGGGACAGCGACAAGCCCGACGGCGACTACGCCAAGCGGGTCATGGCCGCGGACGTGGTCGCGCTGGCGCGGCAGCTGGGCCACGACCGGTTCGCGCTGGCCGGGCACGACCGGGGCGCGCTGGTGGCCGTCCGCGCGGGGCTGGACCACCCGGACGCGGTCACCCACCTGGCCTCGCTGGACGTGCTGCCCACGATCGACATGTGGGAGGTCATGCGCGGGCGCTCAGCCGCGGTGGGCTTCCACCTGTACCTGATGGCGCAGCCGCCCGGCCTGCCGGAGGCGATGATCGCGGCCAGCGCGGACGACTTCTTCGGCTACTTCCTGGACCTGTGGACCAGGGACCCGGCGGCGATCCCGGCCGACATCCGCGCCGCCTACCTGGCCGCATCCCGCGCCGCCGTGTCCTCGATTGTGGCGGACTACCGAGCCTCGGCCGGGATCGACGTCGAGCACGACGAAGTGGACCGGGCGGCCGGGAACCGGTTGCGGATGCCGGTGACGGTGTTGCAGCAGGACTGGGGTGCGGCGCTGGGGTTCGACGCGGCCGGGCTGTGGCGGGCCTGGGCGGCGGACCTGCGGCACCAGACGGTGAGCTGCGGGCACTTCATGGCCGAGGAGGCGCCCTCGGTGGTGATCGCGGCGCTGCGGGAGCTGTTGTCCAGGTAGCCGCTCGCGCGCAGAGCAGCCCTGTCGTCCGAGGTAGACCCACGGATCCCCCTTTGTGCTGAGCCCGAGATCATCCCGGGGAGTCACCACAGCGGCACGCTCCGTGGATAACCTGGCCGCGATTGTCCGGCAACTCCTGAAGGGGAACACCTGTGGCTGTATCCGTGGACCTGGCCAAGCAGCTCGACAAGGCTTACGAGAACCTGACCGTGGCCGAGGTTCTCGACGCGCCGGTCGCCGCGCTGGCCGGTGTCAGCGAGGGCGACGGCGAGAAGCTGGCGGCCGCCTTCGGCGTCAAGACGGTCCGCGACCTGGGCACCAACAAGTACTTCAAGCTGGCTGCCGCGCTGGTGGCGCTCAACGACGCCGGCAAGTGACCGTCGCGAGGCGGGGACGGATCCCGTTCCCGCCTCGTAGACTTGCTCGTTGATGACCCGACTACCGCCGCCTCCCTCGCCGGAGGTGCTGACCAGCGCGGTCGATCCAGCGACCGACATCCTCAGCCTGTCCGCCTCGACCCGCCTGGTCCGGTTGTTCTTCGCCGGTGGCAGGCATCCGCAGCGGTGGAACTCCTTCCGGCACGTCGGCCCGCTGCCGCACGCCTTCTTCGACCCGCAGCCGCCCACCGAGGACGGGCTGCCGGCCCGCAGCGACGAACACGGCGTGGTCTACTTCTCGCTGTCCATCCGCACCTCCATCGCCGAGGTCTTCCAGGCCACCGCGGTGGTGGACCGGCAGACCCGCGCCCCGCACCTGGTGATGACCCGGCCCCGGCGGGCGCTGCGGCTGCTCGACCTGACCGGGCTGTGGCCGACCAAGGTCGGCGCCTCGCAGGCGATCTGGCAGGACAGCACCGACCGCACCCAGGCCTGGGCCCGCGCCATCCGCGAGGCCATGCCCGACCTGGACGGCCTGTGGTACCGCTCCGGGGTGGACGCGGGCAATCCGGCGCTGTGCCTGTGGGATCCGCCGGCGGCCTCCGCGCTGCCGGCCCGGCCGGACGTGCTGCACCCGCTCGACCACACCGGGCTGGACCTCTCGCTGGGGCGCGCGGGGCAGGAGCTGAACTACACCATCCTGGGCGCCTGACCCGGCGCGGCTACTCCCCCGCCATCCGGAACGCGCCCGACTCCAGCCTGCGGATCAGCCGGTCCGTCCACTCCGCGCGGTTGTCCGCGGTGTGCAGCCACAGCCCCAGCACCTCGCCCACCGGCCCCCACTCATCAAGGTCCGCCTCGGCGGGCAGCCCCTCGCGCACGCTGGCCCGCCAGGACGCCATCGCCGCGGATCGCTTGCGCAGCAACGAGATCGCCTCGGCGCGGGGCAGGTCCTCGATCAGGCCGACCGCGGCGGCTATCAGGTCCAGGCCGGGGTCGTGGCTGGTGAGGGCCTTGCGCAGCAGGGCGAAGTAGGTTTCCTCGCCCTGCCGCGTCAGCTCGTACTCCATGCGCGGCGGCCCGCCCGCTGCACTGGGCGTGGTCTCGTGCAGCAGCAGCAATCCCTGGCCGGTCATCGCCTTCAGGGCGTGGTAGACCGAGCCCGAGGTGGCCGTGGACCACTCGTGCGCGCCCCAGCTCTCCAGGTCCGCGCGAACCTGGTAGCCGTGCGCGCGTCCGTGCCTGCGCACCGCGCCGAGCACCAGCAGCCGAACCGCCGACATGGTCGTCCTCCCTCAGGGGCGGGTGGAGCTCACCCACCACAGCGTGCCGAACGGGTCCACGAAGCCGCCCATCCGGCTGCCGTCATCCTGCACGGTCACCGGCATGGCCGAGTTGGCGCCACCGGCCACCGCCCTGGCGTGCACCGCCTCCGGGTCGGGCACGGTGGTCCACAGCTGGACGTGCGCCGGATCCGTGGGGGTGGGCAGGCACTGGCGGCCGTCCGCGCCGCCGTCGGCGAAGAACAGCGTGCTCTCGCCGATCCGGGCCTCGGCGTGGATCACCCGCTCCGGGTCGGTGGACAGCGGGACCCGGTTGACCACCTCGGCCTCGAAGGCCGTGCCGATGAACTCGATGAACTCGTTGGCGTTGCGCACCATCACGTACGGGGTCACAGATGTCATGCCCCGGAGGCTACGCGCAGCTAGCCAAATTTGGCTAGTCCCGGTTCCTAGGCGCGGAAGGTCCGGCGGTAGGCCGAGGGTGAGGTGTGCATGGCCGAGGTGAAGTGGTGCCGGAAGGTGACCGCGGTGTCGAACCCGACCGCGACCGCCACCTCCTCGATCGGCTTGTCCGTGGTTTCCAGCAACGGCAGGCTGGCCTGCACCCGGCGGCTGATCAGCCACCGGATCGGGCTGACCCCCGCCGCCCTGGCGAAGTGCCGCAGGTAGCTGCGCTCGGACATCCGGGCCCGCTCGGCCAGGGTGCGCACCGAGATCGGCTCGGTCAGGTGTTCCAGCGCCCAGGCCATGCTGCCGGTGATCCGGTCGTCGCCGGGCTCGGCGGCCACCGGGCTCTCGATGTACTGCGCCTGCCCGCCGTCCCGGTGCGGCGGGATGACCAGCCGCCGCGCCACCGCGTTGGCCAGTTCCGCGCCGAAGTCCTTGCGCAGCAAGTGGATGCACAGGTCGATGCCGGCCGCGCAGCCCGCACTGGTGAGGATCCAGTCGTTGTCGATGTAGAGCGGGTGCGGGTCCACCTCGATCGCCGGATGCCTGCGCCGCAACAGTTCCGTGTACCGCCAGTGCGTGGTGGCGCGCAGCCCGTCCAACAGTCCGGCCGCGGCCAGCGCGAACACCCCGGAACAGATCGAGACGATCCGCGCACCCCGGCTGCGGGCCAGCCGCAGCGCGGCCACCACCTCCGGCGAGGGCTCGGCGTGCACATCGGCCACGCTGGGCACCACCACGGTCTGGGCCTCGGCGAGGGTGTCCAGGCCGTAGCGCACCAGCAGCTCCGCGCCGCCGAGCACCGGCACCGGACCGGGTCGCTCCGCGCAGATCCGCACCTCGTACCAGTCCTCGCCGAGGTCGAGATCGGGCCAGCGCAAGGCGAAGACCTCGGTGACGATCGCGGTCTCGAAGGAGGTCATGCCGTGGTAGGCGAGCACCGCCACTGATCTGGCCATGGCGGAATCTTAGCGAAGATTGTCGTTACCGCCACTGGTGCGGCGACGGGTGCGCGACGAGGGTGGAGGCATGCGAAAGTTGTTGCGGTCCTTGGGAAAGCTGCTCGCCGACCTGGCGTACGGGGTGCACGCGGGCCACGCCATCCGGCACGGCCTGCCCGCCCCTAAGCCCCCGTGTCGATCCGGTAGCCGACGCCGGGCACGGTGACGATGAGCCAGGGCTCGCCGAGTCGTTTGCGCAGCGCGGAGACGGTGATCCGGACGGCGTTGGTGAAGGGGTCGGCGTGCTGGTCCCAGGCCTGCTCCAGCAGGTCCTCGGCGCTGACCACCCCGCCCTCGGCGGCGAGGAGGACCTCCAGCACGGCGAACTGCTTGCGGGTGAGCGCGACCTGGCGGCCGTCGCGGAAGACCTCCCGGCGGAACGGGTCCAGCCGCAGGCCCGCCAGCTCGCGCACCGGGGGCCTGGCGTGCGCGCGCCTGCGGTCCAGCGCCCGCAGCCGCATCACCAGCTCCCGCAGCTCGAACGGTTTGGTGAGGTAGTCATCAGCGCCGAGCTCGAAGCCGGAGGCCTTGTCGTCGATCCGGTCGGCGGCGGTGAGCATCAGGATCGGCATGCCGCTGCCTGCGGCGACGATGCGCCGGGCGATCTCGTCGCCGGAGGGACCGGGGATGTCGCGGTCGAGCACGGCGAGGTCGTAGGAGTTGACGCTGAGCAGCTCCAGCGCGGTGTCGCCGTCTCCGGCGATGTCGGCGGCGATCGCTGCCAGCCGGAGCCCGTCCCGGACGGCTTCGGCCAGGTAGAGCTCGTCCTCCACGATCAGCACGCGCACACCCCGAGCCTAGGGCGCGGGTCAGCGACCCCGCACCAGGGTCAGCCGAGGTCGCTCCGGTGACGGACCAGCCTTCGCGCGCCACCAGCGCCGGGAGGCCAGCGCGGCCAGCACCGCGCCCGCGGCGTTGAGCAGCACGTCGTCCACAGAGGACACCCGGTCCAGCCGCAGCACGTACTGCCCGGCCTCGATCAGCACCGAGCAGCCCGCCGCCAGCGCCAGCACCCTCGGCAGCGAGGCCAGCGCGGCGAAGCGCAGCGGGGCGAAGAAACCCAGCGCCGCGAACACCAGCAGGTTGCCGATGATCTGGGCGGCCCCCATCACGAGCAGGTCCTGCAACGGCACCAGGCTCACCCGGCCGGGAACCAGGCCCGCCCGGCTGCCCGGCATCAGGGTCATCCAGACGAAGGGCACCGTGCCGTAGACGAGGCCGACCTCGGACACCGACCAGCGCCACGCCTGGGCCCTCGGGTAGCCGATGAGCCACCGGTGGCGGGCCAGCGCCCACACCGCCAGCAGGGCCACCGGCAGCATGACCACCGTGCTGGCCACCACGCCGGTGAACGTGCCGATCCAGTCCTGCCACTTGCCGAGCACGCCACCACCCAACACGGCGCACTGTTGCGGCGGCGTATCCGATTTTCGATACGTCCGCGATACCCGGACCGTGCTAGCTGCCGAGGCGGGCCAGCGCGGTGCACATGGCCTCGCTGGAGCCGATCCAGAACAGCGAGTAGTCCTCGCCGCCCTGCTTGCGCGAGCCCTTGTGGAAGCACGGCGCCTTGGCCGCGCCCGGCGGCGGGTCGGCGCTGACGCCGAGAATGGTCACCTTCAGGAAGCAGGCGGCGACCTCGGCCGCGGCGTCCAGCTTGCCGCGGATGGCCACCACCAGGCCCAGGGAGAGCGGGCTGGCCTTCTCCTGGTACAGCACGATGCCCACCCGGTCGGTCTGGTAGGCGCAGGTCAGCACGGTGTTGACGTGGCTGGCCGCGCCGACCAGCCTGCCCACGCGGTCCTGGAACTGGGCCAGCGCGGCCCGCTGCGACCTCGGCACCACCTCCAGCACCTCGTTCACCAGGCCGGCCAGTGGCACGCACGGGTTGGCCTTGGCGATCTGGAACTTGGCCGAGAGCACCGGCAGCACCGACCGGATCTTCGGCCCGGTGCGCGAGCAGTCCCCCGTGGTGGTGGTGCCCCCGCTCTTCTTGCTGGTCACGGCCACCTCGCTGACCGGCGCCCCCGCGCCGAAACCACCAGTGGTCTCCTCACAGCCGCTGACCAAGGTGACCAGTGCGATCGCCATCCCCACGATCACGGTTCTACGCATCGCCCCTCCCGGGCTGGTAACAACCTGAATCCCCACGATGACTTTGCGCGACCGGCTCGGCATTGTGGTCAGCACCGAAGTCTTTGGCCGGGGCAGGGGTGCGGGTGGGTCTGTTCGAGCGGGACGCCGAGCTGGTGCGGATCGGCGAGCTGCTGACCGCGGCCGCCGCGGGGCGCGGCCGGACCGCGCTGGTCGAGGGCGTGCCGGGAATCGGCAAGACCGCGTTGCTGGCCGCGGCCGGTGAGGTGGCGGCCGGGCGCGGGTTCCGGGTGCTCACCGCCAGCGGCGGCGAGCTGGAGCAGGACCTGCCCTTCGCCATGGTCCGGCAGCTGTTCGACCCCGCGCTGCGGGAGGCCGAGCCCGAGGTGCGCTCCGGGGCGGCGGCGCTGGCCGCGCCGGTCTTCGCCGCCGACGGGGACCAGGTGCCGGTGGGCAACGTGGTGCACGGGCTGTACTGGCTGTGCTCCAACCTGGCCGAACCCGCGCCGCTGCTGCTCGCGGTGGACGACGTGCACTGGGCGGATGAGGCCTCTCTGCGGTTCCTCTCCCACCTGGCCCGGCGGGTGGGCGACCTGCCAGTGCTGCTCCTGCTCGGCGGCCGGCCAGTGGCCATGGACTCGGCGCTGACCAGGGCGCTCAGCGGGGTCGACCCGGTGCTGCTGACCCTGGGGCCGCTGTCCGGGCAGGCGGTGAGCCGGTTCGTCCGGGACCGTCTCTCCCCCGCCGCCGACCCCGAGTTCTGCCGCGCCTGCGCCGAGGCCACCGGCGGCAACCCGTTCCTGCTCACCGAGGCGATCACCGCCCTGCGCGCGGCCAGGGTGCCCCCGGTGGCCGCCCAGGCCGGCCGGATTCCCGGGTTGCGGGCCGCGCCGATCGCCCGCACCGTGCTCACCCGGCTCAACCGGCTCGGTCCCGAGGCGGTCCGGCTGGCCAGGGCGCTGGCCGTGCTCGGTCCGGCCGCCGACCTCACCCGCCCGGCCCGTTTCGCTGAGGTGTCACTGGCGCGGGCGAGCGAACTGGCCGACCTGCTCGCCCAGGAGTCGCTGCTCACCGGCGGCTACCCGGTGGACTTCGCGCATCCTTTGGTGCGCACCGCGGTCTACGCCGACGGCACCGACATCCGCCGGGCCGCCGACCACCGCCGCGCGGTGGAGCTGCTCACCGCCGAAGCGGCCCCGGCCGAGCAGCTCGTGCCGCACCTGCTGGCCGCCGCCCCGGCTGCCGACCCCGCCGTGGTCACCGCGCTGTGCGCGGCCGCGGCGGACGCGCTGGGCCGGGGCGCGCCCGAGGCCGCGGCCAGCTGCCTGCGGCGGGCGCTGGCCGAACCACCGCCCGCCGCCGACCGGCCCCGGCTGCACGCCGAACTGGGCCGGGCGCTGGGCATGGCCAACCGGCCGGTGGAGGCCGCGCAGGCGTTGCGCGCGGCCCTGGAGCTGACCGAGGACCCGGTCACCCGCGGCGAGCTGGCGCTGGACCTGGGCGCGGTGATGGTGCAGACCGGGCGGCCGGACGCGGCCATGGAGACCTTCGAGCTGGCCACCGAGGCGCTGGCCGAAGGCGAGCTGCCGCTGCGGCTGACCGTGGCCTTCTCCATGGCCAGCTTCGTCAGCATGCGGCCGCCCACCTCCTGGATCGCCCGGCTGGACCAGCTGGCCGGCGCCGTCTCGGCCGAGTCCGAGGCCGGGCGGATGGTGCTGGCCTGCCTGGCTTTTGGGGCCTGTGCCACCGCCGACCGCCCGGCCTCGGTGGTGGGCGAGCTGGCCGCCCGCGCCGCGCACGGCCCGCTGCCCGAACGCGACCAGTGGATCCTGGCCAACTTCGCCAGCACCGCACTGGTCATGGCCGACCGCCTGCCCGAGGCCCTGGCGGTGCTGGACCGCGGGGTCGAGCACGCGCAGGCGCGCGGCAACCTGGCCGAGTTCCGCTACCTCGCCGTGCTGCGCTCCCGCACCGCGCTCACCGCCGGCCACCTGCGCGAGGCCGAGGCCGACGGCCGCGCCGCGCTGGCCCTGCACGAGGTCGACGGCGACCGCGAACTGCCGCTGGCGGCCGCGGTGCTGGTGGACGCGCTGGCCGAACAGGGCCACCTGGACGAGGCCCAGGCCGTGCTGACCGAGCACGAGCTGGACGCCGAGGACGAGGTCCGGATGCTGATCGGCCACTTCGTGCACCTGGCCCGCGGCAGGCTCCGGCTCCGCCAGCAGCGCCCGCGCGCCGCCCTGGCCGACCTGCTGGCCTGCGGCGACGGCCTGGTCAGGGCCGGGTGCGTGAACCCGGGCTTCGCGCACTGGCGGGCCGATGCCGCACTGGCCTGGCTGGCGCTGGGCGAACCGGCCGAGGCCAGGTCGCTGGCCGAGGAGGAGCTGGCGCTGGCCCGCGACTTCGGCGCACCTCGCGCCATCGGCATCGCGCTGCGCACCCTGGGCCTGATCGAGGGCGGCGGCACCCGGCTGGACCGGCTCGCCGAGTCCGTCCAGGTGCTGCGCGGCTCCACCGGCACCCTGGAGCTCGGCCACTCGCTGATCGAGTACGGCAGCGCGCTGCGCCGCGCCGGACACCGCACCGACGCCCAGCGCCAGCTCCGCGAGGGCCTGGACCTGGCCGCCCGGCACCACGCGCTTCCCCTTGCCGCGCAAGCGAAACAGGAACTCACCGCGACCGGGGCCCGGCCCCGCCGCGACCTGCTCACCGGGGTCGACGCGCTCACCGCGAGCGAGCTGCGGGTGGCCAGGCTGGCCGCGGGCGGCGACTCCAACCGGGCCATCGCGCAGACCCTGTTCGTCAGCCGCCGCACCATCGAGGTCCACCTCACCAGCGCCTACCGCAAGCTCGGCATCCAGTCCAGGGAGCAGCTGCCCACCGCGCTCGGGGCCTGAACCACCCGCACCGGCCACCGCTGATCGCTAGCATGCCAAGCCATGCGCGCGGTCTTCCCCGGCTCCTTCGACCCGGCCACGCCGAACGACTGGCCCTGCTGGCCGAGCTGACCAGCGACCTGGCCAACGTCACGGTGGACTCCAGCGCCGGCCGGTTGCTGGCCGACTACTGCCGGGACGTGGGCATCGGCGTCATCGTTCGGGGCGTGCGCAACTCCGGCGACCTGGCGCACGAGTTGCCGATGGCGCGGATGAACCGGCACCTGAGCGGCCTCGACACGGTCTTCGTCCCGACCAGTCCCGAGCGGGCCTACATCTCCTCCACCCTCATCGCGGCCACGGCCTGGCCCGGCGCCTGAGCGCACCCGCACCGATTCAGCACGAACCGTTGACGGCACCGTCATCGGTCTGCAACCTTTGACTCCCCTGACCGCAAAAAGTCGACTGTGATTGCTTAAATCCTTAGCGATCAACTGCAACTTCAGCACGATCCCTGTCTCGCCCTGCGCGGAAAACCGAACAGAGGTCCCCATGCACTGGAAGCAGCTCAGTAGACGGCTGACCACCGCCCTGCTCGCCACCGGCCTGCTCAGCGCCGGGCTCCCGGCCGCGACCGCGCTGGCCGCACCCGCCGACCTGGCCAGGGGCAAGGCGATCGAGGCATCCTCCACCACCCAGAACTACGTGGCCGGCCACGCCAACGACGGCAACCTCGGCAGCTACTGGGAGTCAGCGGGCTACCCGGCCACGCTGACCGTCAAGCTCGGCGCCAACGCCGACCTGGACTCGGTGGTGCTCAAGCTCAACCCCGACCCGATCTGGGCCGCGCGCACCCAGAGCATCCAGGTGCTCGGCCGCGACCAGGGCGGCGCGGCGTTCACCTCCTTGCGCGACCGGGCCGACTACCGCTTCGACCCGCACGGCAACCAGAACACCGTCACCATCCCGGTCACCGGCCGGGCCGCCGACCTGCGCTTGCAGTTCTTCGGCAACACCGGCGCACCGGGCGGCCAGGTCGGCGAGCTCCAGGTCATCGGCACCCCCGCGCCCAACCCGGACCTGACCGTGGCCTCGGTCAGCTGGAACCCGCCCAGCCCGGTGGAGACCGACCAGATCACGCTGACCGCCCAGGTCCGCAACACCGGCTCGGCGGCCGCCGGCGCGACCACGGTCAACTTCAGCCTGGGCGGCGCGGTGGTCGGCAGCGCCCCGGTGGGCGCACTGGCCGCGGGCGGCGCGGCCAGCGTCTCGGTCAGCGCCGGGACCAGGCCGATGGGCAGCTACCCGGTGACCGCGCTGGTCGACCCGAACAACACCGTGGTCGAGCAGAACGACGCCAACAACAGCCACACCGCGCCGAACCAGCTGTCCGTGGCCCAGGCCCCGGGCCCCGACCTGGAGGTCCTCGGCGTCGCCTCGAACCCGGCCAGCCCGCCGGTCGGCGCGCAGGTCAGCTTCACCGTGCGGCTGCGCAACCGCGGCACCAGCACCGCTGGCAGCACGGTCACCCGGCTGACCGTCGGCGGCAGCACGCTGAACACCCCCACCGGCCCGATCGCCGCGGGCGCGGAGAGCACGGTCGCGGTCAACGGCAGCTGGACCGCAACCAGCGGCGGGGCCACCATCACCGCCACCGCGGACGCCACCGGCGTGCTGGCCGAGACCAACGAGAACAACAACTCGCTGTCCCACTCGATCGTGGTCGGCCGCGGCGCGGCGGTGCCCTACGCGGAGTACGAGGCCGAGACCGCCCGCTACCAGGGCCAGCTGCTCAGCGCCGACCCGCTGCGCACCTTCGGGCACACCAACTTCGCCACCGAGTCATCAGGGCGGCAGTCGGTGCGCCTCACCAGCACCGGGCAGTTCGTGGAGTTCACCTCGGCCAACCAGGCCAACTCGATCGTGGTGCGCAACTCGATCCCGGACGCGCCGGACGGCGGCGGCATCGAGGCCACCATCAGCCTGTACGTCAACGACACCTTCCTCCGCAAGCTCACCCTGTCCTCGCGGCACAGCTGGCTCTACGGCAACAGCGACGGCCCCGAGTCGCTGACCAACCGCCCGCAGCCGGACGCCCGGCGGCTGTTCGACGAGTCGCACGCGCTGCTGGCCAGCTCCTACCCGCCCGGCACCCGGTTCCGCCTGCAGCGCGACGCCGGGGACACCGCCGCGTTCTACATCATTGACCTGATCGACCTGGAGCAGGTCGCGCCCCCGGCCAGCCAGCCCGCCGGGTGCACCTCGATCACCAACTACGGCGCGGTCCCCAACGACGGCAACGACGACACCGACGCCATCCAGCGCGCGGTCACCGACGACCAGAACGGCGTGATCGGCTGCGTGTGGATCCCGGCCGGGCAGTGGCGGCAGGAGAAGAAGATCCTCACCGACGACCCGCACAACCGGGGTCAGTTCAACCAGGTCGGGATCAGCAACGTGACCATCCGCGGCGCGGGCATGTGGCACTCGCAGCTGTACACGCTGACCGAGCCGCACCTGGCCACCGGCGGGATCAACCATCCGCACGAGGGCAACTTCGGCTTCGACATCGACCAGAACACCCAGATCTCCGACATCGCCATCTTCGGCTCCGGCCGGATCCGCGGCGGGGACGGCAACGCCGAGGGCGGGGTGGGGCTCAACGGCCGCTTCGGCACCGGCACCAAGATCAGCAACGTCTGGATCGAGCACGCCAACGTGGGGGTCTGGGTCGGCCGCGACTTCGACAACATCCCCGAGTTGTGGGGGCCGGGCGACGGGCTGGAGCTCAGCGGCATGCGGATCCGCAACACCTACGCCGACGGGATCAACTTCACCAACGGCACCCGCAACTCCAAGGTGTTCAACTCCTCCTTCCGCACCACCGGTGACGACGCGCTCGCGGTGTGGGCCAACAAGTACGTGAAGAACCAGTCCACAGACATCGCGCACGACAACCACTTCGTCAACAACACCATCCAGTTGCCCTGGCGCGCCAACGGGATCGCGGTCTACGGCGGCTACGGCAACCGGATCGAGAACAACCTGATCCACGACACCATGAACTACCCGGGGATCATGCTGGCCACCGACCACGACCCGCTGCCGTTCTCCGGGCAGACCCTGATCGCCAACAACGCGCTGCACCGCTGCGGCGGGGTGTTCTGGGGCGAGGCACAGAAGTTCGGCGCGATCACCCTGTTCCCGCAGAACCTGCCCATCCCGGGCGTGGTGATCAGGGACACCGAGGTGCTGGACTCCACCTACGACGGCATCCAGTTCAAGACCGGCGGCGGGGAGATGCCGAACGTGGCGATCACCAACGTGCGCATCGACAAGTCGAACAACGGCGCGGGAATCCTGGCCATGGGCGGGGCGCGGGGCAGCGCCACGCTGACCAACGTCACCATCACCAACTCCGCCACCGGGCACATCGTCCGTGAACCCGGCTCCACCTTCGTCATCAATGGCGGCGCTCACACTCCCTAACATTCCCTATCAGCGCCTCTTGACGGAAGTTTGCGGCATGTTACGGTAATCCACATGCCGCAACAGGACATCTACCGCTCCCCATCCGGCCGCCAGCTGCTGCTCGACAGTTACCGGGCGCAGCTGGCGGCCTGGCCGGGGACGCCCGAACAGCGGCACGTGCCGACCCCCGAGGGCGAGACCTTCGTGGTCTCGGCGGGTCCGGCCACCGCGCCGCCCTTGGTGCTGCTGCACGGTTCGGGCAGCAACTCGGCGCAGTGGGTGGCCCGCTTCACCGAGCTGATCCCGTACTTCCGGGTGCACGCGGTCGACATCATCGGCGAGCCGGGCCTGAGCGCGCCGTCCCGGCCGGATCCGGGCACGGACCGGTACGCGGTGTGGCTGGACGCGGTGCTGGACCAGCTCGGCCTGACCGAAGTGGCCATCATGGGCTACTCGCTGGGCAGCTGGCTGGCCCTGGACTACGCGATCCGCCGCCCGGCCAGGGTGCACCGGCTCGCGCTGACCTGTCCGCCCGGCCTGAGCAGACCACTGAAGGGCTACCTGCTCAAGGCGGTGCTGCTGGCCCCGTTCGGCCGCTGGGGCAAGCGCCGCACGGTGATCGGCATGCTCGGCCGCGAACTGTCCACTGTGGACCTGGACGCGGTGGTCGAGCACACCGTGCGGATGTCCACGCACTACCGGCACCGCGGCGGCGAGCTCCCGGTCTTCACCGACGACGAGCTGGCCAATCTCAACATCCCGCTGCACGTCGTAGTGGGCGCGGACGACGTGATGTGGGATGCCGCGATCACCAAGCAACGCCTGGAAACCCACGCGCCGCGGGCCACCGTCCACCTACTGCCCGGCATCGGGCACCTGGTGCCGCCACAGGACTCCGAGCTGGAGTTCCTCACCGCCGAAGGGAGTCGACATGGTTGAGCAGATCCACGGCGTCCCGGTGCTGCACTGCGCGCCCGAGGGCCACCGGCTGGGCGCCGAGCGCGACGCCACCGACCTGATCGGCGAGGCCTGGTCCCAGCAGGCCGGCACGGTGGTGATCCCGGTGGCGCGGCTGTCCGAGGAGTTCTTCCGGCTGGAGACCAGGCTGCTCGGCGACTTCGCGCAGAAGTTCGTCAACTACGGCATCCGGCTGGTCTTCCTCGGCGACGTGTCCGCGCACGCCGCCCGCAGCCGCGCGCTGAGGAGCTACCTGCGCGAGACCAACCGCGGCAAGCACGTGTGGTTCCTGGCCGACCACGCCGAGCTCACCGCCCGGCTGGCTCCGACCGGCTGACGCTCAGGGACAGCGGGTGGCCAGCACGCAGAACTCGTTGTCCTCCGGATCGGCCAGGGTGACCCAGCTGACGCCCGCACCCTGGCCGACATCGGCGTGCCGCGCGCCCAGCTCGATCAGGCGACGGACCTCCTCGGCCTGGTCCCGGTCGGTCGGGTTGAGGTCGATGTGCAGCCGGTTCTTGGCGGTCTTGCCCTCGGGCACCAGCGCGAAGGTCAGCAGCGGCGGCACCGGACCGGGCCGGTCCTTGCCCTCCGGCACCAGCGGCGAGCCGATGGTGACGATCTCCTCGTCCTGGTGCCGCACCTGGTAGCCGAGCACCGCGCACCAGAACCGGGCGAGCCCGACAGGATCGGCGCAGTCGATGGCGAGCTCGGCGAACTTGCTGGCCATGGCAGGGTCCTCCCCAGTCAAGATTTTCCTGCCGGAACCCTACGCTGAACCGGTGACAGTCAGCCCGGACGACCTGGACGCCCTGACCAACCACCTGGCCGACACCCTGGCCCCGGCCACCACCCGTGACTGGTCGGCCCACCCGGGCACCGGCGACTGGACCGCCTGGCACACCGCCGAACACCTCGGCGACTGCCTGCTCTCCTACGCCGCCCAGCTGGTGGCCCAGCCCGACGGCCGGTACGTGCGCTTCGAGGCGTTCGTGGACAAGGACGCCGGCGCGGCGGAGGTGCTGGAGTTCGCGGTGACCGGCGCGCGGATCCTGGCCTCCACCGTGCGCACGGCCGGGCCGGAGGTGCGCGCCTACCACCCGACCGGGCTGGCGGATCCGGCCGGGTTCGCCGGGATGGGCTGCGTGGAGGTGCTGGTGCACGGCCACGACATCGCCCAGGGTCTGGGGCTGGCGCTGGATCCGCCGCGGGAGGCGTGTGCCCGGGTGCTGAGCCGGATGTTCCCGCACCGCACCGAGCAGCTCGGCGAGGTCGGTCCGTGGCAGGGCTTGCTGTGGGCGACGAACCGGATTTCCTTGCCGGGCAAGGGGCAGCAGACCGGGTGGCGCTGGCGGGGCGCGTCACCGGTCTAGAGCAGTCCCCGGATCTCACTCCGGGTAGCCTCCGCGATACCGTGGGACGCGGGGTAACAGGGGGATGGGGATGGGGCCGGCTGGCCGGGAGTTCGCGCGGCTGGGGCTGCGGTATGCGGTCGTGCTGCGGGTTGTGGTGGTCGCGGTGGCCACCGCGGTGGCGCTGCTCGCGGCCACACCACGGGAGCCGGGTGTGGCCGTGGTGGTGTTGCTCGGGTTCAACGGCTGGAACCTCGGTTACGCGGTGCTGTTGCGGCGCGGGTCGCGGTGGTGGCTGCTCCCGGCGGACGCGCTGGCGGTGAGCGCGGTCTGCCTGGCGCAGGTGTGGACCCACGCGGCCGGGGCGCAGCAGGACGGCACGAACTGGTCGCTGGTGGTGGCCTCGATCGTGGTGGTGTCCTGGCAGTGGCACCTACCGGTGGCCCCGGCGATGCTGGCGACCGCTGTGGTGGTGTCCGGCTACCTGCTGGGCGCGGCGCTGAGCAGGCCGGCCGGGTGGGCCGGAGCAGTGCCGCTGGGGCTGTGGATGATCGCCGAGGCGGTGTTGTCCAGGGCGCTGTTCCTGTTGGTGGCACGGGGCGCGCGGGTGGCGGACCTGGCCTCGGCGCAGGCTGGGCGGGCGCGGCGGGCGGCGGCGCTGGCGGCGGCGCGGCGGGATGACGAGCGGGAGCACTTGGCCGCGATCCACGACACGGCTTCGGCGACGATGTTGTTGGTGGGACTGGGTGTGGTGCGGCGGCACGAACCCTGGCTGGCGGCGCAGGCCGCCCGGGATGTGCGGGTGATCCAGGGGCAGGCGGACCCAGCCACGGAGCGGGCGGTCGAGGTGGCGGCCGCGGTGCGCGCGATGGCCGACATTCCACTGTGGATTGACTGGCAGGTCGAGGAGTCGCTGACCGCTCCCCCGGTTGTGGCGAACGGTTTCGCTTATGCCGCAAGGGAAGCGCTCACCAACGTGCTGCGGCATTCCGGAGTGGAATCGGCCGTGGTGCGACTGTCCGGAGTGGACGGCCGGATCGTGCTGGAGGTCGTGGACCAGGGGTGCGGGTTCCGGCCGGAGGAGGTGCCCGCGAGCCGGTACGGGCTGTCCCGGTCGATCCGGGAGCGGATGGCCCGGCTCGGCGGACTGGCCGAGGTGGTCAGCAGTCCTGGGCGGGGCACGCGGGTGCGGTTGGAGTGGTCCGATGGCGGAGTCTGACGCGGTGCGCACGGCCGCGCAGCTGACCCGGCAGCTGCACCTGGCCGCGGTGGTGGTCACCCTGGGTGTGCTCTTCGGGTTGCAGCTGCCGATCGTGTTGGCGCACCAGGAGTTCTACCGCCCGGTGGCGGGTCAGTACCTGGCGCTGGGGGTCTTCGCCGGGGTCGCGGTGTGGGTGGCGGTGGCGACTTGGCTGGACCGGCCGCTGGGGTGGTGGCGGTGGGCGCTGGTGGGCGTGACGCTGGCGGCCTCGGCGGTGGCGAACGCGACCGTGCTGCCGGAGCAGTACCTCGGCATGCCGCACTGGTCCTACGGCACCGCAGGCTGGCCGCTGACCGTGCTGGCCATGAGCCGCGGCATCGGTCCGCTGGCCGCGCTGCTGCTCGCCCAGTACGCGCTGACCACCGCGCAACTGCCGGCCATCGGCGAGACCTCGGTGACGCTGGGCGGGACGCTGCTGCAAACCCTGATCACCGCGGTGTTCCAGCTCGCGGTGGGCTGCGCGGCGACCATCCTGCGCCGGATCGCAGTGGTGGCCGCGGGCATCTCCCGCGAGGAGGAGGAACTGCGTACCGCCGAGACGATCAGGGAACGCGTGCACGCCGACCGCAAGGACCGCTACGCCGCACTGGCCACCACCACGGTGCCACTGCTGACCGGTCTGGCCGAGGGCACCGCCGACCCGGCCGAACCCTCGGTGCGGCGGGCCTGCGCGATCGAGGGCGCGCGGATGCGGCGGCTGTTCGCCGAGGGCGCGGTGGTCGCCGATCCGCTGGCGCACGAGCTGCACGCCTGCATCGACTTGGCCGAGCGCAACGGGATCGCGGTGCAGTTCGCCGAGCAGGGCGAGCGCGCGCCGGTTCCGGTGGCCGCGCGCAGGCGGCTCACCGAGGCGGCCATGGTGCTGCTGGCCTCCGCGCGCAGCACGGCCAGGGTCACCGTGGCCGGGCGGGACGGCGCGGTGACGGTGAGCGTGCTGGCCGACGCGCCCGAACCCGATCTGCCCGCCGCCGCCGACGGGATCAGCACCTCCGTCCTCCGTTCTCCAGATCGCGTATGGGTTGAGACGACATGGGATCCGAAGGCATGATCAAGGTCGCCGTGGTGGACGACCACCCGGTGGTGATCGCGGGCGTGCGCGCCTGGTGCGCCAGCGCCGACCCGCCGATCGAGGTGGTGCCGCCCGCCGAGGCCGACACCGCTGACGTGGTGCTGCTCGACCTCCAACTGGAGGCGGGCGCGCCACTGGCCTTCGAGGAGTTGCAGCGGCTGGCCGGGCTGGGCCGCCAGGTGATCGTCTACACCATGCGCACCGACCGGCAGACCGCGTTGGCCTGCCTGGACATCGGCGCGCACACCTTCGTCACCAAGGCCGAGGGCGAGCACCACCTGGTGACCGCGATCCACGCCGCCGCGGACAACCGGCCCTACACCCCGCCGACGCTCTCCGGCGCGCTGGCCACCGACACCGATCCCGGGCGGCCGCGGCTGGCGCCCAGGGAGGTGGACGTGCTGCTGGAGTGGTTCCACTGCGAGTCCAAGGAGATGGTGGCGCGCAAGCTGTACCTGTCGGTGCGCACGGTCAACTGCTACCTGGACCGGGTGCGGATCAAGTACGCCAACGCGGGCCGGGACGCCCGGACCAAGGCGGCACTGGTTGCCAGGGCGATCCAGGACGGCCTGGTCGACGTCAACGACCTGTGACTGACGGTTGATCGACCGGCTTCGGCCGGTGCGGACAGCAGGTCAGGTGACGCCGAACCCTGACTGGAAGTGCATACAGAGTTCATATAAATCCGCTATGCTTCACGCATGAGTCGCCGAGACGCCGCGCACGGCTCTTCCGATGCCATCGGGTCAGCCCTCTACGGTCTGGCCACCAGGGCCGTGAGACGCCTTCCCCGCGACATGAGCCTGACGTCCGCCGCCACCTTGGCCACCCTGGACAAGACCGGCCCGCGACGGATCACCGATCTGGCGGTGACCGAGGGTGTCACCCAGCCCGCGATGACCGTCCTGGTCCGGGTGATGGAGGAATCCGGGCTGGTCGAGCGGAAGGGCGATCCGTCCGACAAGCGGGTCACCCTGGTGTGCCTGACCGAGGCCGGCGCCTCGTACGTCCGGACACGGCGCCAGGCAGGTGTCGACGCGTACGCGCGGCTGATCGACGAACTCACCGGTGACGAGGTCGAGGCCTTGGCCGCAGCCCTTCCGGCGCTGCGGCACCTGGCGGAGCTCGAAAGCCGCGCCCGAGAGGAGCCGGACCGGTGAGCGCTGCCCTGGGTCGAGCGCCATGAGCTCTGACTACGTCGTCCGCAGCGCGCGCCGGCGATGGATCTGAGCATGTTTCTGATGATCAATTCCGAACAGAGGTGAAACTGTGGCCAAGGGCTACTGGGTCAGCGTCTACCACGCCATCACAGACCCCGAGGGGCTTGATGTCTACAACGAACTGGCCGGTGTGGCCGTCAAGGCCGCAGGCGGGCGGGTGCTCGCCAGCGTCGGCAGCCGGGTCGTCGCACACGAAGCCGGAATCGCCGAGCGCGTTGTCCTGATCGAGTTCGACAGCTTCGAACAGGCCGTCGCCGCATACGAGAGTGCGGCCTACCGGGAGGCGCTGGCCGAACTCCCCGACGGCTTCCAGCGCGACTTCCGCATCATCGAAGGCCTCGACTGACGATCGGGGCCGCATCGACGACGAACACGAAGCCGACTGCTTGGAGTTCCGCTCGCGCAACTCCTGCGCAGCGGTTGGAGCTGACTCAGGTGTCCTGCGGTGGGGCGGCGGGTTTCATCGCGCGGGTTCGACAAGCCGTAGATGATCCACTCCGGTCCACCCGGTGAACGCTCGTTGATCGGCTCCGGAACCTTTCGCTGACAGTGCTCCAGCGGGACAGACACCGACGCACGGCCCTTGACGGGGGTGTGGGTGCCCGCTGGAGCATGGTCGCGTCCAGAACCGCCGCCACCACGGTTCACGGAGGTCTGCCCATGCAGCGCAGCGCTGTGCCCCCACGCCGGAGGCCGCGATGGTTCTCGTTCGCGCGCAACGCAATCGTTGGTGCTGCCGCGCTGGCGGTGGTGTTGCCGGGCGTCGCGTTCGCCGAACCGCCCAGGGCACTGCCGGGTGGCGCCCCGGCGGAGGATGCCCGCTGGCAGCCCGCTTTCGACTACGACGGCGACGGTTGCTACCCGACCCCGGCCATCGGTCCGGACGGCACCCTCAACGCCGGTCTGAAGCCGACCGGGGCGCTCAACGGGAACTGCCGCGACCTGTCGGACCTGAACAACACCAACATGTACTCCCGCAACCGCTGCAACAACGGCTGGTGCGCCTACATGTACGACCTGTACTTCGAGAAGGACCAGGCGCTGGCCGGGATCGAGAGCGGGCACCGGCACGACATCGAGCACGTGGTGATCTGGGTGCAGAACGGGTCCGCCCAGCACGTCTCGACCTCCGCGCACGGCAAGTACACCACCAAGCCCTCCGCGCAGGTCGCCTGGGAGGGCTCGCACGCCAAGATCGTCTACCACAAGGACGGCATCGGCACGCACTGCTTCCGGCACGCCAGCGCCACCGAGCCGCCGGAGAACCACAAGGGCGCCTGGCAGTACCCGGCCCTGGTGGGCTGGGACAACTACCCGTCCGGGATCAGGGACAAGCTGGTGCAGGCGAACTTCGGCAGCGCCGGCTTCGGGCTGAAGGACAGCGCGTTCGGCTGGGAGCTGGAGAAGGCCAAGCCCGCAGGCATCCCGTTCAACCCGCACGGCTGAGTCCAACCGCGGCACCGCTCTCCGCCGAGAGCGGTGCGAAGGCCGTGTCCCCCAAGCCCCGCCCGCGCTAGCCGCGCCGGTGTGGCCGCTGGCGGCACGGCCGGAACACCCGAATACACCCGGTATGAGGGCGTCCCGGCCACACCGCCAGCGGCCACACCGATCACGACTCCCGCGGACGGGGCTTGGGGGACACGGCCTAGCAGGGCGGTTGGAACTCCATCCCCGGGAAGTGCCGTTCCCACTCCTCGCGGCTGATCCGCGGATGGGCCACCGCGCAGATCCGGGCCGCCACCCGCTCCAGGTCGGTGTCCCACAACCGCACCGTGCGGTCGTTGCCGGTGGTGACCACCCTGGTGCCGTCCGGGCTGACCGCCACCCCCGGCACCGGTCCCTGGTGACCGACCAGCCGGGCCTGCTCCACCGGCGCGTGCGGATCGCTCAGGTCCCACACCCGCACCACACCGTCCTCGCCGCCGCCCACCAGGCGCCTGCCGTCGGGGGCGAAGGTCAGCGAGAACACCAGTGGCAGGCCGGAGATCACCGCCAGCTCGCCACCCTGGTCGCGCAGCCGCACGGAGCTGTCCGCGGGGTGGTAGCTGGCCAGGAGCCGGCCGTCCGGGCTCAGCGCGCCCACGTTGGCCGCGGCATCGCCCGCAGGTCGGGGCAGCTCGACCGGGCGGGCCGGGTCGGTGATGCGCCACTGGCGAACCGGGGTGTTCGTGGTCCACAGGGTCAGCACCGCATCGTCCGGGCTGAACGCGGTGGCCAGGTTGGTGTAGGGGGTTTCGGCGAACCGGGCCAGGACCCGGCGCTCGGCGAGGTCCCACAGGGTCACCGCGCTGAGGCCGACCGCGGCCAGCACCCGGCCGTCGTGGCTGAACCGCACCGTGGTGATCTCCCCGGTGTCGCCGGCCAGTGGTGGCAGCGCGCGCGGGGCGGCCGGGTCCGTGAGGTCCCACAACCACACCGAGCCGTCCTCGCTGGCCGCGGCGAGCAGGCGGTCACGGGGGTGGAAGGCGACGCCGCGGACGAAGGCGCCCGGTCCGGTCAGCTGGGCCAGCGGGCGCGGGTGGCGGGCGTCCCACAGCCGGACCGTGCGGTCCCAGCTGCCGGTGGCCAGCAGGGTGCCGTCGGGGCTGAAGGCGGCCGTGGTGACCACGTCCTCGTGCCCGGTGAGCGGCAGCTCGCGCAGGTCCTTGATCCACTGCGGGGTGGCCACGGTGTTGCCGTCCGGGGCGAAGGCGACCTGGTAGGTCCCGCCGGGCAGGGTGCTGACCTTGCGCGGCGCGGCCGGATCGGTCACCTCCCACAGCAGGGTGCTGCCGCTGCCGTTGGTGGCCAGCCTGCGCCCGTCCTTGCTGAAGGCCACCGACCACATGATGGTCTTGTGCTCGCCCAGGGTGGCCAGCGGCCGCAGGTCCGCGGTGCGCCACAGCCGCACGGTGTGGTCCCAGCTCGCGGTGGCCATGGTGGCGCCGTCGGGGCTGATCGCCACGCTCGGCACCGGGGCGGTGTGCCCGCTGACCTGGCCGCGCAGCCGGGGTGTGCCGCCCAGCTCCCACAGTCGGGCGGTGTGGTCGCCCGCGGTGGCCAGCAGGCCGCCGTCCCGGCTGTAGGTGACCGCGCTGACCGCGCCGGAGTGGCCGGGCAGGCTGCCGGTCTCCCTTGGCCCGCGCGGATCGCCGATGTCCCACAGCCGGGTCAGGCCGTCGCCGCCGCCGGTGGCCGCGCTCCGGCCGTCGGGGCTGAACGCCACCGAGCTCAGCGCGGCCGGGACGGTGGACAGCGGCAGCGGGACCCGCGGATCGCTGATCTCCCACAGCCGCAGCGCGCCCTGGTCCACGGTGGCCAGCAGCTTGCCGCCGGGGTGGAAGACCACCTCGCGGGCGGCCGCGGCCAGCGGGAGCACCGCCAGCTCGACCGGGCGGTTCGGGTTGGCGATGTCCCACAGGCGGACCGTGCGGTCCCGGCTCGCGGTGGCCGCGACCGGACCTGATGGCGCGTAGGCCACCGAGACCACCTCGCCGGTGTGCCCGGTGAACCGGCCGCGGTAGGGCGAGGTGAACGCGGCCAGCACCGCGTCGGCCAGCTCCGGGTGCGGGGAGCGGCGGTAGGCGGCCAGCCGCAGCTGCATGGCCAGCGCCGGTTCCTGCTCCTGCACGGTGATCGCCGAGGCCACCGCGTTGCGGCCGAGGGCGAGGTCGCGCTGCTCGGCCACCAGGTGGCGGGAGCGCACGGCGGCCAGGGTGGCCGTGCCGGCCAGCACCAGCAGCACCACCAGCAGGGTGGTCAGCCTGCGCCGGGTGCGCACCCGGCGCTGCCCGGCGGCCGTGCTGGCGCGCAGGAAGTCCCGTTCGCCCTCGGACAGCTCGGTGTCGTGCTCGGCGGCCCACTGCGCGGCCGCGCTGAGGCGCAGGCCGGAGTAGAGCGCGCCGCAGTCGTGGCCAAGACCGGCCCACTCGTGCGCGGCCTGGGTGAGCTGGCGGTGCAGGCGCAGCCCGGCCCGGTCCGCGGCGATCCACTCGGCCAGCCGGGGCCAGGCGCGCAGCAGGGCCTCGTGCGCGATCTCCACGGTGTCCCGGTCCAGCACCAGCAACCGGGCCTCCACCAGGGTCTCGATCGCGGCCTGGGCCGGTTTCGCCGCGCCGCCGAGCAGTTCGGCGTGCTGGACCCGGCGGCGCGCGGGCTCGTCCCGCTCGTCGATGCGGACCAGCCGCAGCAGCACCCGCCTGGCCGCGTCCTGCGCCTCGGGGCCGAGCTGGTCGTAGGCCCGTTCGGCCGCCGCCGCCACCGCGCCCTCGATCCCGCCGGTGAGCCGGTACCCGGCCACGGTCAGCGCCTCGGCGCCACGCTGCTGCCAGGTGCCCAGCAGCGCGTAGGACAGCAGCGGCAGCGCACCGGGGTCGTAGGTCGCGCCGGGGTCCTCCCCGGCCAGGCCCAAATCGCGCAGCAGCAGCTCGACCAGCCCCGGTTCCACGGTCAGCCCCGCGGTCCCGGCCGGTCCGGTGATGGCCTCGACGAGCTCCTGGCGGCACATCGCGCCCACGGTGAACTGGTTGTGCCGCAACGCTTCCAGCAGCTGCGGCTGGGCAAGGCAGGCGCCGAAGAAGTCCGCGCGCACACCCAGCACCACCAGCGTGCCTGCCTTGGCCGCCGCGCACAGGGCGGTGATGAACTCGCGGCGCTGCGCCGGATCCTCGCAGAGGGTGAAGACCTCCTCGAACTGGTCCACCACCAGCACCCCGCCCGGCTCGGGCAGCACCCGCATCGGCGCGGCGGTCGGGGTGAGCACCCGGACCGGCCCCGCCACCGGCAGCGCGCCCCGGCCCAGCGCGGGCACCAGCCCGGCCCGCAGCAGCGAGGACTTGCCCGCGCCGGAAACCCCGAACACCAGCAGCGGCAACCCGTTCGCCCTGGCCCCGGCCAGCCGCCCGAGCAGCGCGGCGGTGGCCCGCTCCCGGCCGTGGAACCAGTCGGCGTCCTCGGCCTCGAAGGCGGCCAGGCCCTGGTAGGGGCAGCGTGGGTGGTCCAGGCCGGCCAGCGCGGTCAGCTCACCGTCCGCGCCGAGGGCCTCGTCCAGCCTGCGGGCCAGGCCGGGGTTGACCGGTTTGCGGCCGTTCTCGATGTTGCTCAGATATCCCTTGCTGTAGTGCACCAGCTGCGCCACCTGGGTCAGGGACAGTCCCCGTTCGGTGCGCAGCCCGCGTAGCCCAGCACCGAAACCCGTCGCCTCCGCCAACCCGTTCCTCCTGATCAACTGGGGTATCCCGGAGGAGCCTAGGCAGGGATACGGGCAACCACTGCTCCCCATCGGGCAGATCACCGAACGTTGTTGAGGCCAGCCGGGCCACGAACCCGGATGACAACGACACAAGGGGATCGACCATGCGACGCAGAATGACCGCAGCCGCCCTGGCACTGGGCCTGTCCGGCTTCGCCATCGGGGTGGTGGCGCCGGTCGCCCAGGCCGCGCCCGCGCCAGCCTTCCAGATCCAGAGCCTGCACAACGGCGGCTGCCTGACCGTGGACGACGCCGACAACGTCCGCATGACCGGCTGCGACCCCGGCGGCTTCAACGCCCACCAGATGTGGAAGATCGACGGGGAGAAGATCCGCAGCGCGCTCAACGGGCGCTGCCTGGACGTCAAGCACGGCCAGGTCAACGGCGCGGTGCAGGCCACCGGCGCCTGCCACAACCACGCCAACCAGCGCTGGCAGTGGAACGGCGACATCCACGCCAACGCCTTCGTGCGCACCCTGAGCACCCTGCAGGTGATGGGCATCGAGGACGGCGGCGGTGGCGGCGGCATCAACATGCGCGACGAGGTCCCCGGCGCGGCCTGGCAGAAGTGGAAGCAGGTCGTGGTCTGACGCCTGCGCCGTCAACCCGGTCCGGGCGGCTCCACCTGGTATCCCAGGGAGTCCGCCCGGCCCGGACGGCTACCCGGCCTCGACCGGGCGGGCCGGCCGGAAGCCAACGTGGTGACCAAGACCGCCTCCAGCCCCGCGACCGGGTCGCCGTCGCGGCGCCGGACCTCCGCCGTCGGCGGTCGCAGGTCCAGCACCGGGACCTCGGCCTCCGGATCGGTGTGGTGCACGGCCAGGCCGTCGCACTCCAGGGTCGCGGCCAGCACGTGCATCCGGGTCCCCCTCCGCCATTCGCGCATCCTAGCGTTTTCCCGCACCCCATTGCGATGCGCTTCTGGAATTAATTCAGTCGGCCTATCGGACCTCGATTTACCCAGTGACACCAGCACAAGCTAGTGACGCCGACTGTTCTGCGCTATCTTGACCGGAATGCCGGATGACGATTCGCCAGCAAATGGACGTGTCAATTCACAGCCTGCCAGAGATTCGCGCCCGTTGTGGGTATCCGAAAAACCTGGAGAGGCCCACATGGACCTGTTCGCCCCATGATCAGCGTCGTGATCCCGACCAGGGACCGCACCACCCGCCTGCACCTGACCCTGTCCGCGCTGCTGGCGCAGACCCTGGACCGGGACTCCTTCGAGGTGCTGCTGGTCGATGACGCGCCCCGGCCCGGCGCGGTGCAGACGGTGCTGGCCGCGCTGCCCACCGGCCTGCCGCTGCGCCTGGCCCGCTCCGGCGGCCGGGGCGTGGCCGCGGCCCGCAACACCGGAGCCGGCCTGGCCCTCGGCGACCTGCTGCTGTTCCTGGACGACGACACCCTGGCCGACCCGGACCTGCTGCGCGCACACCTGGCCGCGCACACCGCGCCGCCACCGTTGTCCTTCACCCACACCGTCGCGCACAGCCGGGTCACCGACCTCACCGCCTTCCTGTTCACCGCCGACCCGCTGCGCTTCAGCCGAACCCTCTCCGGCGCCCGTGGCCGCACCCTCGCCCCCGCCGACCTGCCCGCCCTCCCCCGGCTGTCCCGCACCCTCGGCCCGCGCCGCTCCTTCATCGAGGGCGTGGCCCGCGCGGTCACCGGTGTCCCCGCCTACCACGAGCTGCGCTGGCTGGCCTGTGTCGGCACCGGCACCAGCATGTCCAGGACGCTGTTCGAGCGCGCCGGTGGTTTCGACGAGGGCTTCGGCGCGCTGTGGGGCGGCGAGGACCTCGAGCTCGGTCTGCGACTGGCCGCGGCCGGCGCGGAGTTCCGGCTGCTGGACCCCGCCGCGTTCCACCTGCCGCAGGCCCGCCACCACACCGGCGCGGACCTGCGGCTGTTCTGGGCCCTGGTGGCGCAACGACATGGCAGGCCGCGGCTGGAGCGGGTCGGCGACTTCCTGCGCGGCGGCATCAGCCTGGACCAGCTCGCCGCCGAGCTCGCCCCCGCCCCGCAGGCCGCGCCATGACCAGGGTCGCGATCATCGGCTGCGGCCGGGTGTGCCAGCGCTACCACCTGCCCTTCATCGACGCCCGCCCGGACCTGGAGCTGGTCGGGGCCTGCGACCGCAACCCGGCCCGCACCGCCCAGCTGTTCGCCAACGAGCCCGGCGTGCACGTCGGCGGCTCCGTGCACGAGATCCTGGACCGCACCAACCCCGATGTGCTGGTGGTCTGCACCCCCAACAACGACCACGTCGCCCCCGCCCTGACCGCCCTCAGCGCGGGCATCGCGGTCCTGTCGGAAAAACCACTGGCCGCCGACATCGAGCAGGCCAGGCTGTTCGCCGCGCACGCCACCGGCGACCCGCTCTTCGGCGTCAACCTGCCCTACCGCTTCCACGAGCTGCTGCCCCCGTTCGCCGAGGCGGTGCGCGGCAGCGAGGTCACCGGCATCGAGTTCGGCATGAGCACCCCCGGCGACCGCCTGTGGCGCGCCTTCACCCCGTGGTACCGCGATCCCCGGCTGGCCGGCGGCGGCGCGTTGCTGGACCTGGGCACCCACGCCCTCGACGTGCTGCGCACCGTCTTCGGCGAGCCGGAGCTCCGCACCTGCTCGGTGGCCGGCGGCCCGGTCGAGGAACGCGCCGAGTTGACCCTGTCCTTCGCCGGCGTCCCCGCCGCGCTGCGGGTGGACCGGTCCGCGCGCACCGTCACCATGGCGATCACCGCGCACACCACCGAGGGCAAGCACCTGCTGGACTTCCGGCGAGGCGAGCTCCGCCTGGCCGACGGCACGATCCGCCAAGCCACCCGCCGCCCCGAACTCGCGGCCATGACCGCCTTCTACAACGCGGTCGGCGGCGGCCCCGGCGCGGTGGTCCCGGCCGCGGAGGCACTGCACCTCCAGGAGTTGGTGATCGCGGCCTACCACCTGGCCGGGTCACCCTGACGCGCCAGTGTTCTCGCTGCGCCCCGGCCCGATCCGCCCTAGCCTGGGCGTTATGGCCGAACAGGAAGAGGTCCAGGTCGACGAGCTGTGCTCCTACGCGGTGGACGTGTGGGTGCGCGATCCGGCGATCCTGGTGGACGAGACCGCGCTGGTGGAGCTGCTGCGCTCGGCGGCCACCGCCGGCAACGCGACCATCCTCGGCGAGACCGGGCACGTCTTCCCCAACGGCGCGGTGACCGCGGTGCTGGTGCTGTCCCAGTCCCACCTGAGCATCCACACCTGGCCGGAGTTCAGCCTGGCCAACATCGACCTGCTCGCCTACGGCAGGCTCAACGCCGAGCTCATGCTGGAAAAGATCGAAAAGGGCCTCAACCCGACCCGCATCAACGTGGCCCGCCTGCTCCGCGCGGTCCGCTAGGCCGTGTCGCGCATGCCGCGTCTGCGGGAGTCGTGATCGGTTTGGCCGCTGGCGGTGCGGCCGGGACGCCCTCATACCGGACCGTATTCGGGCGTTCCGGCCGTGCCGCCAGCGGCCGAACCGGCGCGGCTACCGCGGGCGCGACATGCGCGACACGGCCTAGGCGGGTGGCAGGTACTTGGGCGCCAGGAACTCCTCGATCGGCCGCGGCCCCACGTACTGCCGGCATGGGCACTGCGCATAGGTGGTGCCGACGTAGGTGCCGTCCTTGCCGTAGGAGTCCTTCCGCTGCACCTCGGCGTGGCAGTTGCCGTTCTCCGGGTCGTGCATGGCCAGGGAGTGGCCGCAGCCGCAGTCAGCGGTGAGCGGCTTCGGCTCGCGCTTGCGCCGGGTCAGCAGACCGGCGACGTAGCCGAACAGCAGCAGTCCCCCACCGACGACGAGTGAGATCGGATCCATCGAACGCCACCTCGGCCGCAAGGGTTTCGCTGACCCGGTCATGATACTGAGCGGACCGGCACCAGGGACCGCCACGGCTCCGCGGGCCGATCGGCCAGGAAACGCAGCAGGCTCAACAGCCGCGCATACGGCGGCGCGGTCCAGTGCCGCTGATCCGGGCGCGGCCCCGGATCGCGCAACCGGCCCAGCGTCCAGGACAGGTGGTGCCAGAGGATGCGGGCGGCCCAGGTGGCATCGCCCCAGTCGATGAGGGTGGTGGAGTTGTGGTGCGTCAACAGGTTCCGCGGGGTGAGGTCGCCGTGCACGAGGACCGGTTCGGCGTCGGGGCGGTGGGCGTCCAGGTGGTCGAACCAGGCGGTGAGCCAGTGGGCGCTGGCGGGGTCGAGGTGGCCTGCGGTGGCCAGGTGGTCGGCCAGGTGGCGGGGGTCGCGGCCGGGGACCTCGGCAGGGACGCCGGGGATCGGGGTGGCCGGGGTGATGCGGTGCAGGCGGGAGAGGTGGTGGCCCAGGGCGTGCAGGGCGGCGGGGTTCTAGGCGACCAGGGCCGGGGTGGCGACGCCGGCAGCGCGGACCACCGGGATGACGGCGGCTTCCTTGTGCAGGTCGGCCGGGTTGCCGCGGGGGATGCGCAGGACCAGGTCGGGGCCGAGCTGGTAGACGTGGTTGGCCTCGCCGGGCGGCAGTGGGCGGAGGTCCGCCGCGGCGTGGCCGTGCTTGGCCGCGATCCGGGCGAGCACGCGTGGGTCGGCTGGCACGGTTCCTGATCCTGGCCGATGGTGGGAACGGTCGCGACGGGGTATTCCCAGGAGATGACCCAGCCGACGCCTCCGCCACCGCCGCCGCTGCAGCCCGAACCGCAGCCGGTCCCGCCCATCCCGGTGCCGGACCCGGTGCCGCCCCAGCCGAACCCCGGACCGGCCCCGCAGCCGACGCCCAGCCCTGCCCCGCCGAACCCGGAACCCGGTACGCCCCAACCACTTCCGACCCCGGACCCGGACCCGGGGCACCCCCTGCCCACCCCGCCCATCCCGCCACCGGAGCCCGGCCTCAGTCAGGCGTGAACCCCGGGTGGTCGCTGAGTGCCACCACCTGGTCCGCGTCCAGCGGCACCCGGTCCAGTCTCGGCCCGCCCCGCCAGAACCGCGACGGCCGCTCATCGGCCCCGTCCAGCGAGCGCACCGTCAGCGCCAGCTTCTGGTCGGCGCGGTACCGCTCGGCCGTGATGGCCCGCCGTTCGGTGTTCCCGCTGCGGTCGACCATGGACACGGTGTCGCCGTTCGGGCGGGGCAGGATGCGGCAGTGTGGCCGGTCGGGTTTGAGGCAGCCCGGTTCGCCTGAGGTGATCGGTGGGCTGTCGAAGGTGACCAGGACGGTGCCGTAGCCGGTGCCGTCGGTGACCAGGGCGCCGATCTCGTAGTGGCGGGCGGACAGGACGGGCTCGACCGCGGAGTTCGTCCGCACCACGCGCAGGCCTGGTGGCAGGGCCCGGCGCAGTTCCTCTTCCAGGCGGGGTGAGCGCTGAAGGGTGGTGCCGGGGACGTCCTCCAGGTTGTCCGGGCGGGGCACCGGTGACCTGCCGGGTTGGTCGATGGCCGCGACCGCGGGGGCAGGGGCGGGCGGGCGTGGTGGCGGGCCGGTGCAGGCAGCCACCGACAGCGCCAGCGCCGCCGCGACTCCCATCAGCCGCAGCGGTTGCCGTGCGGTGATCTCCGCAAGTCCCATACGCCCCAGTCTCTTCCGGCGCCCGGGCGTGGTCAGCCCGACAGCCCTCTCTCGGCGGTTTTCGCTCTTCCTGCCCCACCCTACTAACTTCGGTCGACACTGAAACCACAGTGCCCGCGAACGCCTGCGGACTGGCAGTATCGGGCGGTCACATTTCCTTGGGGGAAGGTCGTTTCGACATGTCTGATCTTGACGGGCGGATCGTGGTGGTCACCGGAGCCAGCGCTGGGGTCGGGGCAGCCGGGGCGCGGCAGCTCAGCAGGCTCGGGGCCACCGTCGCGGTGGTCGGGCGGTCGCCGGCGAAGACCGCGGCGGTGGCGGAAGAGGTTGGCGGGCAACCGTTCGTGGCCGACTTCAGCAGGCTGGCGGAGGTCCGGCGGCTGGCCGGGGAGCTGCTGGCGCACTATCCGGTGATCGACGTGCTGGTCAACAACGCGGGCCGGCAGGTCAGCAGGCGCACCCTCAGCGCGGACGGCCACGAGCTGACCTTCCAGACCAACTACCTCGCCCCGTTCCTGCTCACCCACCTGCTCGCCCCGGCACTGGGCAGCGCGCGGGTGATCTCCACCGCCAGCGCGGCGCACTCCTGGGCGCGGCTGGACCTCGACGACCTCGACTCCGCCCGCGGCCGCTACCGCAGCACCCGCGCCTACGCCTGCTCCAAGCTCGGCAATGTGCTCTTCACCCAGGAACTCGCCCGGCGGGCCGCCGGCAGCGGGCTCACCGCCTCCTCCTTCCACCCCGGACTGGTCGCCAGCGAGTTCTTCCGCAACGACGGGGTGTTCGGGCTGTTCGGCAAGGTGATGATCCACTCGCCGCTGGGCAGGCGGCTGGCGGTCAGCCCGGACCAGGGGGCCGCGCCGCTGGTGCACCTGGCCACCGCGGCGGCGGAGTCGGTCAACGGCGCCTACTTCCACCTGATGCGCCGTCAGCCGCCCAAGGGCCCTCAGCCGCACGATCCGGCGTTCGGGCAGGAGCTGTGGCAGCGCACGCTGAAACTGCTCGAACTCGATCCGGTCTGGTGATAGCGTGCCCCGGCGACCCGTTCTGGGGCGAGACCCGGGCCTGGCGTTCGACCGGCCGAGGGAGCAGTTCACACACAGCTGACAGTGGCGCGCGCCGCTGTGGGGGAGCTTTGTCATGGACTTCGACGTAGTGGTGGTCGGCGGCGGCACGGCGGGACTGACCGCGGCCATGATGCTGGCCAGGGCCCATCGCCGGGTGCTGGTGCTGGACGCGGGCGAGCCGCGCAACGCGCCCTCGGCGCACCTGCACGGCTTCCTGGGCCAGGACGGCACCCCGCCCGCCGAGCTGCTGGCCACCGGCCGGGCCGAGGTGGCCAGGTACGGCGGCGAGCTGCGCGCCGAGCGGGTGCACACGATCGAGCCTGCCGAGGGCGGGTTCCGCGTTCGACTGTCCACAGAGGACTTGACCAGCCGGAACCTGGTGGTGGCCACCGGGTTGCGCGATGAGCTGCCGGAGATCGGTGGCCTGCGCGAGCGCTGGGGCCGGGATGTGCTGCACTGCCCGTACTGCCACGGTCACGAGGTCAGGGACTCCCCGATCGCCGTGCTGGGCGGGGACAACCGGCCGTTCACCCTGCATCAGGCGGTGCTGATCCGGCAGTGGTCGGCCGACGTGGTCTTCTTCCCGCACCGGATCGTCCTGACTGAGCCGGAGCGGGAACGGTTGTCCGCCAGGGGAATCCGGGTGATCGAGGGCGAGGTGGCCAGGGTGCGGACCGAGGAGGACCGGGTCAGCGCGGTGGAGCTGGCCGACGGCCGGGTGGAGCCGCGCCGCGCGGTGTTCGTCGGGCCGCGGTTCCTGCCACGGGACGAGCTGCTGACCAAGCTGGGCTGCCGGGTCGGCGACAACGGCTGGGTCAGTGTGGACGGCGCGGGCCGGACCAGCGTGCCGGGGGTGTGGGCGGCCGGGAACGTGGTGAGCGAGAGCGCGCAGGCGATCCAGGCCGCCGCGGCCGGGTCGGTGACCGCGATCGCGATCAACCACCACCTGCTGGCCGAGGACATCGAACGGGAGCTGGCCGTGTTGCGCGGCTAGTCCAGGCCGAGTTGCCTGCGCCCCAACGGGTTCAGCTCCGCCAGTCCCGGTCGGCCGGTCCAGGTGGTCTCGTAGTCCTCGGCGGCGAAGTCGGCCGGGCTGGCGCCGGTCAGGAAGGCCTGACCGCAGCGGGCGGCGTACTCGGCGTTCTTCGGGCAGTGCGGGCTGGCCGGGATGTACATGACGTTGGCCCAGCCCCGCTGGCCGGTCACCGGGCCGACGGAGTGGATCAGGTCGCCGTGCCACCACACCGTGTCGCCCGGTTCGACCGCCGGGATCGGGGTCAGCGCGGGCAGCAGCAGGCTGTGCCAGCGTTCGCTGATCGGCAGGGCCTGGCCGTTGGCCGCGCCGCACAGGTCGTCCTCGGCCACGTCGTCCTGCAGGGCGCGCAGCAGCAGGTAGGCCATGGCCGAGGGGATCGGGACCACGTGCAGCACCCCCTCGGTCGGGGCCATCTCGGAGAGCGCGGTCCAGCCCTGGAAGGTGCGGAAGGCCGAGCACATCACCGTGGAGGGGTACTCGTGCACCTCGGTGCGGTAGGCGCCGTCCCACGGGTCGTAGCGCAGCGGGTCGGCGCTGAAGACGTGCCGGAACACCTGCTGGTAGGCGGGCAGCAGCCAGCGTTCCACCGAGCCGGAGTCGGTGTGCGGGGACAGACCCGCGGAGCTGGCGCCGGGTGCGCGGCGGCGGACCCGGTCGGGGTAGGCGGTGTCGCGGGCCGGGTCGAACCAGACCCGGCCCTCGGACTCGTGCCGCCAGAAGCCGTTGAGGAAGGTGCGCACCGCGGCCATGTTCGGGTCCGAGCGCGCCGCCAACTGCGGGCCGGACCAGTAGATCGGGAAGATCGACGGCTTGCCCGCGGCCAGGCCGCCGAAGACGCCGTCGTCCAGGTAGCGGTAGCTGCGCTCGAAGTCGTTGCGCGCCAGGTAGTCCACCAGTTCGGCGTCCCAGGCTTCGGCGCGCTCGCGCGGGAAGGTGCCGCGGATGACCGCGCAGCCGCGGCGGCGGATCGCCGCGCGCTGGGCTTCGGTGGCCCGGTCCAGCTCGGCCAGCTCCAGCACCGGCCAGACCTGCTCGCCGCGTTCGCGCTGGGCGACCACGGCCGCGACCTCCTCCCGCATCCGCGCCTCCACCTGGGCGAATGCGGCGCGGACGTCGCCGATGCGGGCGCGCAGCTCGGTCTTGGCCGCGCGGATGGCGGCCGGGAAGTCAGCGGGTGCGGTACTTGGTCCCATTTGGTAACCTCACCTAACTAGATGCTGGTGGCAGGCTAGGCCGGTGACCCGAGACAGCGCAAGAGCCCTCCCGCAGTCGGTGCTCCGCACGGGCACCGACACACGGCTGCTCGCCGAGGTGATCACCCGCGGCCGGGTGACCAGGGCGGAGCTGGCCGCGGTCACCGGGATCTCCAAGCCGACGGTGTCGGAGTCGGTGCGCCGCCTGGTCGACTCCGGTTTGCTGGACGCCACCGGGCTGGCCGAGACCGGGCGGCGCGGCCGGGTCGGCACCTTCTACGAGCTGGGCGTGGCCGCGGGCTGGGTGCTCGCGGTGGTGCTGGACCAGTCCGGAATCCGGGCCCAGTCAGCGGATCTGGCCGGAGCCATCCGGCGGGAGCACCTGCGGCCACCGGGGAAACCGGGTGACAGCAAGGCTTTGGCCGCCGCCCTGCGCGAGGTGGTCCGGGAGGCGCAGGCGGCGCAACGGCGTGGACCGCTGCGGGCGGTGGGGGTTTCGGTGGCCAACCCGGTCGCGCCCGGCTCGCGCGAGGTGGTCGCGCTGCCCGGTTCGCCGTTCCCGGAGGGCCTGGTCAGCCCGGCGGAGGTGCTGGCCGAGGTGACCGGTGCGCCGGTGCTGGTGGACAACGACGTGAACCTGGCCGCGCTGGCCGAACACCGCGGTGGCGGCGCGGTCGGCGCGGAGAGCTTCGCCTACGTCTACGTCGGCGCGGGCCTGGGTGTCGGATTGTGCCTGGGGGACAAGCTGATCCGCGGCGCGCACGGCCTGGCCGGGGAGATCGGCTACCTGCCGGGCCGTGGCGAGGGCACCCTGGCCGCCGAGCTAGCGGCCGCCGGGTTCGGCCGCGGTGACGTGCACGCGGTGCTGGAGTTGTTGTCCGGCAAGGACAACGCGGCCCGGCGCAAGGCGATCGGCACGCTCAGCGCCGCGATCGCCCGCGTGGTGGCCTCGGTGACCGCGGTGGTCGATCCGGGCCTGGTGCTGCTGGGCGGCCCGGTGGGCACCCATCCCGCACTGCTCGAACCGGTGCGCGCGGCGGTGGCCCAGCGCTCCCCCGCGCCGGTCCGGCTCAGCCACGGCACCCTCGGCTCGGCCGCCCCCGCGCACGGGGCCTTGCAGCTGGCACTGGAACACGCCAGGTCAGCGGCGGTGCGCCCGGCTCACTGACGTCGGCGGTCCAGGTACAGCGCGAGGCCGTCGAGCAGGCGCTCCAGCCCGAACTCGAACTCCTCCTGCACGTAGACCTCCTCGCCCAGCTCCTCGGTGATCGCGAGCAGCCGGGAACAGCCCTCGGCCGCGCTGACCCGCTCCCGCCACCAGCCGGTGGTGGCCTTGGTGTCGGGCACCGCGTCCCCGCCCAGCCACACCATGGCCAGCCCGTGGCCGTGACTGGTGACCACGCCGAGCAGGTAGAGCCGCTCGCGCGCGGACAGGCCGAGGCCGTCGAAGCTGGCCAGCGCCCACTCCATGTTGGCCATCAGGTTGGGACCCAGCGGCGGCCGGGCGGTGGCGGTCGCGGCCAGCATCCACGGGTGCGCGAAGAAGGACCGCCAGTCCTGCCGGGCCACCGCGGCCAGCGACTCCCGCCAGTGCCCAGGGCGCGGCTCGGGGTAGGCGTACTCCCCCGCCACCCGGTCGATCATCAGCTCGACCAGCTTCTCCCGGTTGGCCACGTGCCGGTACAGCGCCATGCCGGAGGCGCCCAGGCGCTGGCCGACCCCGCGCATGGTCACCGCGTCCAGGCCGCCCTCATCGGCCAGCTCGATCGCGGTGGACACGATCAGCTCCTGGCTCAGGCCGGGTCGCCGGGTCGCCGTCTCGCGCATGCTCCTCCACTCAGTTGCCCTACTCGGGGTTCGAAGTATACGTTGTAAGCGTCCACGATGTTTACGACGTAAACCTGGGGGAATTCGATGCGATGGCTTGGCCTCGCGGTACTGGCCCTGCCCACGATCCTGGTGTCCATGGACCTGTCGGTGCTCTTCTACGCGGTGCCCGCGCTCAGCGCCGAGCTCCGCCCGAGCAGCGGCCAGCTCCTGTGGATCCTGGACCTCTACGGCTTCGTGCTGGCCGGACTGCTGATCACCATGGGCACCCTCGGCGACCGCTTCGGCAGGCGCCGGGTGCTGCTGGCCGGCGCGGCGCTCTTCGGCGCGGCCTCGGTGCTGGCCGCCTACGCGCCGAGCACCGAGCTGCTGATCGCCGCGCGGGCGCTGCTCGGCGTGGCCGGGGCGACGCTGGCCCCGTCCACACTCTCACTGATCCGCACCATGTTCACCGACGCCAGGGAACGCCAGATCGCGGTCAGCGTGTGGACCATGGGCTTCGCCGGCGGCACCATGGTCGGCCCGGTGATCGGCGGGCTGATGCTGGAGCACTTCTGGTGGGGCTCGGTGTTCCTGCTCAACGTGCCGGTGATGCTGGTGCTGCTGGTGCTCGGCCCGGTGCTGCTGCCGGAGGCGCGCAACCCGGAGGCCGGCCGGTTCGACCTGCTCGGCGCGCTGCTGTCGCTGGCGGCCATCCTGCCGGTGATCTACGGCATCAAGAAGATCGCCGTGGACGGCCTGGCGTGGGCGCACCTCGGCGTGATCGCGGCCGGGCTGGCGGTCGGCTGGCTGTTCGTGCGGCGGCAGCTGCGCGCCACCGACCCGATGATCGACGTGCGGCTGTTCCGGCACGCCAGGTTCAGCGGCTCGATCGTCGCCTGCACCATCACCTACCTGGTGCTCGGCGGCATCGGCCTGTTCGTCACCCAGTACCTGCAACTGATCCTGGGCTACAGCCCGTTCGAGTCCGCGCTGTGGTCGCTGCCCGGCATGGCCGGGATGCTGGCCGGGGTCAGCCTGGCCACCGCGGTCGCGGGCACCGTCCGCCCGGCCTACCTCGTCGCCGCCGGACTGACCGTCGGTTCCGGCGGCTTCCTGCTCATCGCCCAGGTCAGCGCGGACAGCGGGGTGCTGTGGGTGCTGGCCTCCCAGGTGGTGATGGGCGCGGGCATCGGCGCGGTCGCGGCCATCGCCACCAACCTGGTGCTGGCCACCGCCCCGCCCGAGCGGGCGGGCGCGGCGGCCGCCCTGTCCGAGACCGCCAACGAGTTCGGCGGCGCGGCCGGGATCGCCCTGCTGGGCAGCCTCGGCGCGGTGGTCTACCGCGCCGGACTCTTCGGCTCGCCACCGGCCGGGCTGACCGGTGAGCAGCTGGCCATCGCCGGGGACACCCTGGCCGCGGCCGTGCGGCTCAGCGGCGAGCTGGGCGGTGCGCTCGGCGCCGCGCTGCTGGCCACGGCCAAGGAGTCCTTCGTCAGCGGGCTGCACTGGGTGGCCTGGATCGGCGTGGCCGGGTGCCTGGTGCTGGCCGGGTTCGTGCTGGTGGCGCTGCGCTCGGTGCGCCCGATGGCGGAGGCGCACTCGTGACTCAGCTCCAGCGGAACAGCCGGACCGACAACGCGGTCAGCAGCACCCCCAGCGCCGCCAGCACCACCAGGTGGAACACCGAGAACCCGGCCCCCGACCAGGCGTCCCGCATCGCCCGCAGCATCGCGCCGAACGGGGTGAACTCGCCGATCGCGGCCAGCCACCTGGGCAGCCGTTCCGCGGGCAGGAACCCACCACCGGCGGCGAAGGTGGCGAAGAAGGCCACCAGTCCGATGCCGACCACCGCGCTCGCCGAGGGCACCACCGCGGCCAGCAGCACGCCGAGTGCGTAGTTGGCGAAGACCCCCAGCACCAAGGCCATCCCGGCGGCCAGTGGCGCGGCCGGGGCGCGCAGGTCGAAGGCCAGCGCGGCCACGGTCAGCGCCAGGGTGATGCCGAAGGCGGACAGGGCCAGGTTGACCAGGACCTGGGCGCCGAGCAGCACCACCGGGCTGACCGGGGTGGCCGACATCCGGCGCAGCACCCCGGTGGTGCGGTAGGCCACCAGCACCGCGGGCACGTTCACCAGCCCGGTGGTGGCCACGATCATGCCCAGCGCCACCGGGGTGGCCAGGGTGTCGAAGGCGCGGATCCCGCCCGGCGGGCTGAACGCCTTGGCCCCCATGCCGTTCATCACCATGATGAGCAGCGGCAGGGCCACCGGCAGCACCAGGCCGCCGGGATCGCGCCAGAGCAGCCGGGCCTCGCTGAGGACCAGGGCGCGCCAGCCGGTGGTGCGGGGCAACGCGGTCAGGGTGGTCATGCCTCCGCCTCCACTGCTTCGGGGAGCTCGCCGGTGCGGTCCAGGAAGACCTCCTCCAGTGGCACGTCCGGCACGCCCCGGCTGCGGGCGAGCTGGGCGCGCAGGTTGGCCGGGGTGTCCAGGGCCGCGACCTGGCCGCGGTGGAAGATGGCCAGCCGGTCGCACAGCCGGTCGGCCTCGTCCATGAAGTGGGTGACCAGCACGACGGTCACCCCGGTGCCGCGGATCTTCTCGATCAGCGCCCAGGTGCGCCGCCGGGCCGCCGGGTCCAGGCCGGTGGTCAGCTCGTCGAGCACCACGATCCGCGGGTTGCCGATCAGCGCCAGCGCGATGGACAGCCGCTGTCGCTGCCCGCCGGAGAGCGCCTCGAAAGCGGTGTCCCGCTTGGCTTCCAGGTCCAGCTCGGCCAGCAGCTCGTCCGGATCGGCGCCCTCGGCGTAGAAGGCGCGGAACAGCCGCAGCGCCTCGCCGACCCGGATCTTCTCCGGCAGCATGCTGTCCTGCAGCTGCGAGCCGACCACCTGCCGCAGCCGGGCCCGGTCCCGCCACGGGTCCAGCCCGAGCACCCGCACCCGCCCGCCGTCGGGCCGCCGCAGCCCTTCCACGCACTCCACGGTGGTGGTCTTGCCCGCGCCGTTCAGTCCGGCGATGCCGAAGATCTCCCCCTCCTCGATCCGGAACCCGATGTCCCGCACCGCGACCGTGTCCCGGTACCGCTTGTGCAGGTTCTCCACCTCGATGACGGCCATGCTCCCCCAATCTCCTCTGTGGACAGTCTTAAGTGGTCACCGGACGGATGGCCACATCACGCAGCAGCCACCAGGTCCCGCCCAGCACCAGCGCGATCAGCGCCAGGCACACCGGCGCGCCCACCGCCAGCGACCCGGGGCCGAGCTGGACGAACTTGCCGAGGAACACCCCGGCCCCGGTGCCGGTGAGCACGTTGGCCGCGCCGACCGCGACCGCGGCCACCGGCAGCAACAGCACCCCGAGCAGGTGGTTGCGGTACATCGCGGCGGCGAGCAGCGCGCCGATCGCGCTGACCGCGCCGAAGTTGAGCAGCTGGACCAGCAGCACCAGCGGAACCTCGGCAGCCGAGCGGAAATGTCGTTCCGCGGCAAGCGAATGCGGCCAGTCGGCCAGCGCGTACACCCCGGCCTCGGCCAGGTAGCCGAGCGCGGTCAGCACCGCCATCAGCACGGCCAGCACGCCGACGAAGCCGACCACCCGCGCCGCGTACTCGCGCCGGGTGATCCCGTGCGCCACGTACACCGGCAGGTACTTGTAGGTCATCCACGCGGTGAAGCCGAAGGCGAACCACATGGAGACCTGCACCGCGTTGTCCCACACGCTCTCGGTGACCGTGCCGAACACCGCGATCCCGGTCAGCACCAGGCCGATCACCACCGCGAAGGCCAGCCACAGCAGCGCCACGAAGGCGAAGATCCCGCGGGTGGGGAACCGCGTCAGCCGATACCCGGTCATGCCCGCTCCTCCGCTCCGGTGAGGTGGATGATGAGCTCCTGCAAGGACAACGGCCCCACCTCGACCCCGGCCACCTCGGCCGCGGCCCGCCGGTCGGCGTCCAGTTCCCCGTACACCACGGCCTGCCGGGTCCGGCCCAGCCGCCGTTCGCCGATGACCTCCAGTCCGGCCACGACCTGGGCCACCGCGTCCTCGTCTCCGGTCACCCGCACCCCGCGCGAGCGCAGGTCCTCGACCTCCTCGAAGGCGGCCAGCCTGCCGTTGTCCAGCAGCAGCACCCGTTCCAGCAGCGGCGCGACCTCGTCGATGAGGTGGCTGGCCAGCAGGAAGGTGCGCGGGTGCGCGATGTGGTCGGCGAGCAGCTCGTCGTGGAAGGTCATCCGCGCGGGCGCGTCCATGCCGAGGTAGGTCTCGTCGAAGATGGTCAGCGGGGCCCGGCTGGCCAGTCCCAGCACCACGCCCAGCGCCGACCGGCGTCCCCTGGACAGCTCGTTGAGCCGCTGCTTGGGCCCGATGCGGAACTTCGCCAGCAGCTCCTCGGCGTACTCCTGGTCCCAGTCCTGGCGCAGCTCCGCGGCCAGCTCCAGCGCGCCGCTCACCCGGTCGTCGCTCTCCACGGTGTCCCCGGCCTCGCGGATCAGGCAGATCCGCCTGGTGTTGCGCGGGTTCTCGAACACCGGCTCCCCGTCCAGCAGCACGGTCCCCTCGCTGGGCCGCCGGAACGCGGCCAGCACGGAGAGCAGGCTGGTCTTGCCGGAGCCGTTGCGGCCCAGCACCCCGCAGATCCCCGGCCCGCTCAGCCGGAACCCGATGTCCCGCAACGCGGAGGTCGCGCCGTAGCGCAACCCGAGCCCCGCCACCTCCACGGTGAGCGTCATGCCCCCTCCTCCTCGGTCAGCTCCCGGATCCGCCGCACGATCTGCTCGGCCGGGATCCCGATCGCCTTGGCCTGGGCGACCATCGGGTCCACCACGTCGGCGAAGAACCGCTCCCCGCGCCGGGCCCGCAACAGCTCGCGGGCATCCGGACTGACGAACATCCCCAGACCTCGCTTCTTGTAGAGCACACCCCGCTCGACCAGCTGCTGGAACGCCTTGGCCGCCGTCGCCGGGTTGATCCGGTAGAAGGCCGCGTACTGGTTGGTCGACATGACCTGCTCGTCCGCGGCCAGCACCCCGCTGAGCACGTCCGCCTCGATCCGCTCGGCGATCTGCCGGTAGATCGGACTGCCGTCGTTGAACATCCGGACTCCGGTCCTGTGGTTCGTTACTCCACTAATGAACCACAGGACACACGTCGAGGGCAAGAAACCAGCTCTTGTCCCCCGAACGAGTGACCGCTGATGCGGTACGAGAGGTGGTTTTCCCGGCCGAACGGGAAAGCAGGACGGGAGGTACCGACCGAACAGGAAGGGACATCGCCATGAGTTTCATCGACAAGGCCAAGGACGCCCTCGGCCAGCACTCCGACAAGGCCAAGGACGGCGTGCAGAAGGCCGGCGACATGATCGACGAGCGCACCGGCGGCAAGCACTCGGACAAGGTGGACAAGGCCCAGGAGAAGGCGGGCGATTTCCTCGACCGCAACCAGGAGCAGCGCGGCTGACCAGGCTTCGCGCGCGCCACGGCGCCGACCCGCGACCACCGCGGATCGGCGCCGTGGCGCGTCAGGGGGTCAGCCGACCCGAAGGCCGGTGCCGTCCCAGGTCACGCCGGTCAGGTCGGGGACCGCGCTGTGCGCCAGGTCCAGGTGCTCCTCTTTGCCCACCCCGAGCACGTGCCCGGCCCCTGCGGCCAGCCCGGCCTGGATGCCCGCGGCGCTGTCCTCCACCACCACGCACTCCCCGATCGGCACGCCCAGCCGCTCGGCGGCGGCCAGGTAGCCCTCCGGGTCGGGCTTGCCCGCGCTGACCAGCTCGCCGGTCACCACCACCGAGGGCAGCGGCAGCCCGGCCGCGGCCAGCCGGGCGCGCAGCAGCGGCAGGGTGGCCGAGGTGACCACCGCCCAGTTCTCCGGCAGGCTGGCCAGCAGGGCCGGGATGCCGGCGATCGGCACCGTGCCCTCGGCCCCGTTGACCTCGATCTCCTCGATCCGCGCGTTGCCCGCCGCCCGCTGCTCCGGCGCGAGGTACTTGGCCACGGTGTCCTGGGAGCGCACGCCGTGCATACCGTCCAGGACCACCTCGGGGTCGAGGCCGTGCTCGATGGCCCACTGCCGCCAGGCGTCCTCGGCGGGGCCGGTGGAGTCGACGAGCACGCCGTCGCAGTCGAAGAGCACGGCCCGGCAGGGGATGTGGCGCGAGGTCATGATCCGCACGCTACCCGCGCTCAGGCCGCCCGCCGCCGGGTCGCGACCAGGCTCACCACGGCCGTCACCACCAGCACTCCGGCCACCACGCCCAGCGACAGCCAGTTGCTGATCTCGGGCACCCAGCCGACCGGCTCGCCGCCGTTGAGGAAGGGCAGCTCGTTCTTCTTCAGCGCGTGCAGGATCAGCTTCACGCCGATGAAGCCGAGGATCACCGCGAGGCCGTAGGAGAGGTAGATCAGCCGGTCCAGCAGGTGGCCGATCAGGAAGTACAGCTGGCGCAGGCCGAGCAGGGCGAAGGCGTTGGCGGCGAAGACCAGGTAGGTGTCCTGGGTGATGCCGTAGATGGCCGGGATGGAGTCCACCGCGAAGAGCAGGTCGGCCGAGCCGACCGCGACCATCACCACGAACATCGGGGTCAGCCACAGCTTGCCGTCGATGCGCACCAGCGACCGGCCGCCCACGTAGTCCTCGGTGACCCGGAACCGCTTGCGCAGCAACCGGACCAGCGCGCCCTCCTGGTACTCGTGGGTCTGCTCCCGCTGCCGGGCCAGCTGCACGGCGGTGTACACCAGGAACCCGCCGAAGATCCAGAACACCCAGCTGAACTCGTTGATCGCCGCCCCGCCGAGGAAGATCAGCGCGGCCCGCAGCACCAGCGCGATCACGATGCCGAACAGCAGCACCCGCTGCTGGTGCACCGCGGGCACCGCGAAGGTCGACAGGATCACCACGAACACGAACAGGTTGTCCACGCTGAGCGAGTACTCGGTCAGGTAGCCGGTCACGAAGTCGACCCCTGGCCCGGCCCCGCCGAAGAACCACACCCCGGCCGCGAACACCACCGCCAGCCCGAAGTAGAAGACCAGCCACGCGGTCGCCTCGCGCACCCCGACCGCGTGCGGGCGGCGGACAGCCAGCAGCAGGTCCACCGCCAGCAACAGGATCAGGGCAGCGATGGTGGCGGCCCACAGCCAGCCGGGCACGGGCAACACCATGCTGATCCTCCCCCGCCGCGTCGGTCTCGATCTTAACCACATCTGGCCACCGGCTCCATTCGCTGACTAAGGTCAGAGAATGGAGCGCGGGCTGATCGAGGGGGTGCGGCGGTTCAACCGGACCGTCACCCAGCGGCTCGGCGCGCTGGACGAGGCCTACCTGTCCAGGGACCGGCCGCTGGGCCAGTGCCGGGTGCTGTGGGAGATCGGCGCGGACGGCCGCGAGGTGCGGGAGCTGCGGGCGCGGCTGGACCTGGACTCCGGGTACCTGAGCCGGATGCTGCGCGCGCTGACCGCCGAAGGCCTGGTCGAGGTCGGGCCGGGGGCGGACGGGCGGGTCCGGGTGGCCAGGCTGACCGCGGCCGGGCTGGCCGAGCGGGCCGAGCTGGACCGGTTGTCCGATCAGCTGGCGGCCTCGATGCTGGCGCCGCTCAACGGTGGCCAGCGGGACCGGCTGATCTCGGCGATGGCCGAGGTGGAGCGGTTGCTGGCGGCCTCGATGGTCGAGGTGGCGGTGGTGGACCCGTGGCAGCCCGCCGCGCGGCACTGCCTGGCCGCCTACTTCGCCGAGCTGGCCGGGCGGTTCGAGGACGGGTTCGACCCGGCGCGCAGCATCCCGGCCGAGGACGCGGAGCTGACCCTGCCGCACGGGCTGCTGCTGGTGGCCACGTTGCACGGGGAACCGGTGGGCTGCGGCGCGCTGAAGCCGCGCCCGCCGGCGTACGCGGAGATCAAACGCATGTGGGTCTCCCCCACCGTCCGCGGGCTCGGCCTGGGGCGGCGGCTGCTGGCGGAGCTGGAGGCCAGGGCCCTCGCGCACGGGGCGCGGGCGGTGCGGCTGGAGACCAACCGGGCGCTGACCGAGGCGATCGGGCTGTACCGGGCGGCCGGTTACCACGAGGTCCCGGCGTTCAACGAGGAGCCCTACGCCCACCACTGGTTCGAGAAACCCCTTGCCGGAGAAGGAAACCATGGACACTCATGAGCTGGTCCGCCGATTCGCCACGCTGACCACCGCGCACCTGGCCGACGCCTGCGTGCGGGCCGGGGTCCCGGTGCGCTGCGCGCCCGCGCCGATGCTCCCGCTGTTCCCCGGCGCCCGGGTGTCCGGCCGCGCGCTGCCCGCCCGGCACGTGGGCAGCGTGGACATCTTCCTGGAGGCCTACGAGCAGGCCGAGCCCGGCGACGTGCTGGTGGTGGACAACGGCGGCCGTACCGACGAGGCCTGCGTCGGCGACCTGGCCGCGCTGGAGGCACAGCTGGCCGGAGTCCAGGGCGTGGTGATCTGGGGCCTGCACCGGGACACCGCGGACCTGCGCGCGATCGGCCTGCCGCTGTTCAGCCAGGGCAGCCTGGCCACCGGCCCGCTGCGCCTGGACCCGCGCCCGGCCGACGCGCTGACCGCCGCCAGGGTCGGTGACTGGACGGTGACCACCGCGGACCTGGTCTTAGGCGACGAGGACGGCGTGCTGTTCGCACCGGCCGAGCGGGCCGGGGAGCTGCTGGCGCTGGCCGAGGGCATCCGGGACACCGAGCGGCAGCAGGCCGAGCGGATCCGCGCCGGGGTCTCGCTGCGCGCCCAGGTCGGCTTCGACGGCTACCTGGCGGCCCGGCGGGACAACCCGGCGCTGACCTTCCGCGAGCACCTGCGCGCGGTGGGCGGCGCGATCGAGGAGTGAGGCTCAGCGACTCTTGGCTGAGCTGATCTCCAGCGGCTCGCCCTGCTGGCAGGTGGAGACCAGGTCCGGCTTGACCACCCCGCGCACCTCGACCTCCGCGCCGGGCTTGACCACCGCCGGGTCCCCGCCGACCAGCAGGTACTGCTTGCCGCCGGACTCCATGACCAGGCAGCTCGCCTCCACCCCCGCGCTGACTTTGCCCTGCAATGTCAGCTCCCCCGGCACGTTCGTCGGCGGCGGCGCGCTGGTCGTGGAGGCCGGGTTGCTGGTGGGCGCTGGGGTGCTGCCACCGGGTGCGGTCGGGTTGCCGCCACAGCCCGCGAGCAGCACCGCCAGCCCCACCACCGGCAGGATTCGTCTCGGCATAGCACCGGTCTACCCCATCCGGGCCGCGCCTACCCGGTCTGTCCCTCCACCGCCAGCGGCACCGGCTCAGCCCGCACCAGCTCGGCGAGCGCGTCCAGCACCTGCCCCGGGGCGCGCATCAGCTGGGGGTTGCGGTCGAGGCAGCGGATCTGGTCCTCGCTGAGCACGATGGACATGACACAGCCGCCGGTCTTGACGAACAACACGGAGGAGGTCCGGATCACCACCTCGTCCACCTCCTTCATCGCCTCGGCCAGCTTGGCGATCGCGCCGGCCTCCCGCTCGTCGTTCTCCGAACGCGGGGTGGCGATGTACCTCAGCTCCGCGGCCCGCTCCAGCTTCCCTGCCAGCTCGCCGAGCTTGTCCACGGCCTTGCTGTCCCCGCGCACCCGGAACCGCTGGAACCAGGACCCGCGCACCGGCGGCTCGGCCCCGGCGAACTCGAACCCGGCGACCTGGAGCAGCCCGACCACGGCTTGGCACAGCGCTTCCCCGTTGTCGGAGGTGGTGTAGACGGTGACCTCGGTGGCCGGGCCGCGGCTCAGGTCCTGGGCGCGGTCCCAGTTGAGCCTGGCGGCGGTGTAGTCGCCGAGTTCGGCGTGCACGGCGGCGATGCCTTCGAGGGTGGCCGCTTCCGGGGTGCGTTCGACCGGCTTGTCCAGGTCGGCCAGCACCTGTTGGGCCAGCAGTTGTCCGGCGGCATCCCTGGTCAGCGCGGCGCTGACCAGCACGGCCTGCCATTGGGTGGCCGGGTCGCCCAGCAGGCCCCGGCGGCGGTGGTAGGTCTCCAGTGCCCAGGCCAGTTGCCAGGCCTCGGCGTGCAGGTGCAGTACGAGGCAGCGGCACTGGGCCGCGAGCAGGTTGCCGTGCTCCTCGTCCAACCAGGCGAGTGCGGCTGCCGCGTCGGGGAAGAACCCGTCAGCCTGGTCCCGGTGCCGGGGCAGTGGGCGGTGCGGGGACAGCTTCTGATCGGCCGCCATGGCGTGGCGCAGGTAGTGCTCGACCTCGACCCCCTGGCGGAGCCGCCGCAGGGGGTGGCGGACCGCTGACGGGATCCGGAGCCGCCCGCCGTGCCGCTCCAGCAACCCCGCCCGCACCAGCTCCGCCACCCGGAGATCGCTGCCAGGGTCGCGGGTGAGCGCCCGGAACGTCTCCTCGCCGAGGTCGGTCCCTGGCACGCGGGCGATCAGGCTGAGCGCCACCCTGCCGTCCTCGGTCAGCTCCTGCCAGGCTTTCTCGACCGCGAAGGGCAGACCGGACGGCGGCAGCACGAGCGCGGCGTCCACCTCGGTCCGGCTGATGATCAGCACGGTCAGGCCGGGCACACCGTCCAGCAGTTCGCGAACCGGAACCGGGTCCTCGATCTCGTCCAGCACCACCAGGATCTGCTGCTGCCCGACCGTGCTTCGCAGCAGCGCCAGTTGCGCGTCCAGCCCCTCGGGCACCGCCGCGTGGTCCACCCCGAGCTGGACGAGCAGGCGGCGCAGCGGCAGCCAGGCCGAGCGGAAGTAGAACCGGCCGTCGGGGAACCGGTACGCGTACCGCTCGGCCCAGTGCAGGACCAGGCTGGTCTTGCCAACCCCCGCCACGCCGCTGACCACCACGGGTCGCGCACCGACCAGCTCCGAGAGGGTGTCGAGCTCCGCGGTCCGGTTGACCACGGGCGCGGGCGGCGGTGGCAGGTTGCCGCGGGCCTGAGTGATCACGACCGAGCCGGTCACCGTGCTGACCTGGACCACCGGCCCGGCCACACCGACGACCTCGTTCTCCGACATGGTGACCGAGGGTATCCGGTCAAGTACCGCGGGGAGCGAGAACGGGTCAAACAGCCGTCCAAGGCCACCGTTCGGCCCAGTCGCGGAGAGTCGTGGTGCCGCGCCGGATCAGCGCCGGGTCCACCGAGTCGGCGGTCACCACCGTGTAGGACCCGGCCACCCCAGCCGCCACCTCCGCGCCCAGATGCGGCGTCATCAGCTCCCGGAACTTCTCGATCTCTGTTGTCCGCCAGCGCACCTCACGCCCCAGCACCGCCGAGAGCACCTCCTCCACCTGGAACCCGGTGAGGTCTTCCGGCCCGCCGATCAACTGGGCGGGCACCGGTTCGGTGAGCAGCTCACCGATCGCGGTGGCCACGTCCTCGGACGCCGCCCAGGGCAGGGCCAGCTCGGGTGGCAGCGGATGCCGGATCTCGTTGCCCGCCACCGTCCACGGGTCGGCGAGGACCTCGTTGTACAGGGCCGCGGGACCGAGGACCGAGACGGTCGGAGCGAGCTTGGGCAGGTCGCGGATGAGGCGGGATCTGGCGTCCAGGAAGGGATGTCCGGTCTCGGTGCGCTGGATGCCGCCGCTGGTGTTGAAGATGACGTGCTCGACCTTGGTGCCGGACAAGGCTTCCAGGATGGCGTCGACCTGGGCCAGGATCACCTCGCTGAAGATGACCGGGAACTGCACGACCACGGCGTCGGCCCCGCGGTAGGCGGCGGCGAGGGATCCGGGGTCGGCCAGGTCGACGGGAGTGGGGTGCGCGCCGGCGGGCGCGCGGTGCGGATTGCGGGCGAGGGCGCGGACTTCGTGGCCCTTGGCGAGGAGCTGCCGGACGACCGGGGCGCCTTGGAGGCCGGTGGCCCCGTGCACTGCGATGATCATGCCGGGGACGCTAGGCGCAGGCGGCCAACGGTACCCAGCAAGTGGCATAGTTTCAGCATGGCAACTGGGGTTGAGCAGGGGGTTTGCGGGCAGGCCCAGCCGGGTGCGGTGGAGCGGGCGCTGGGGGTGCTGACCGGGAAGTGGACCACGTTGCTGGTGCGCGAGCTGATGTGCGGACCGCTGCGCTTCGGCGAGCTGCGGACCGCGCTGGGCAGTCCGAGCGCCAAGACGCTCACCGACCGGCTGCGGGCGCTGGAGCACGAAGGGGTGCTGACCCGCACGCTGTACCCGGAGATCCCGCCGAGGGTGGAGTACGAGCTCACCGAACGGGGCCGGGCGCTGTGGCCGGTACTGGTCGCGCTGCACGACTGGGGCAGCGAGCTGGCGGGTTAATGAGTTGCCGGGCTCCGGCCGCGCGCTGATGATCGGGTGGTGGAACCGCTAGCTGAGAACACCATCCGGGCGTCCTTCGCCAACTGCTCCAAGGGCGAGGCCAAACGGCTGGCCCTGCCCGGGAAGCTGACCGAGATCGACTGGGCCGAGCTGGACTTCCTCGGCTGGCGGGATCCCAAGGCCACCAACAACGGCTACCTCGTCTTCCCGCGCGGCGGCGAGGTGGTCGGGCTGGCGCTGGCGGCCACGCCGGGCCGGATCAAGCAGTCCATGTGCGCGTTCTGCCTCACCACGCACGGCACCGGCGATGTGGCGCTGTTCGCCGCGCGCCGGGCCGGGGCGGCCGGGAAGCTGGGCAACACCGTCGGCACCTACCTGTGCGCGGACCTGGCCTGCTCGCTGTACGTGCGCGGGCGGCGCAAGCCCTCGGTGCCGAACCCCAAGGAGTCGCTGAGCACCGAGGAACGCGCGGAGCGGATGCTGGCCAACCTGAACCGGTTCGCCGACGAGGTGCTCGCGGAGTAGGTCAGCACTCCAGGATGTAGCCGCCGAACCCAGCTGCACGGCCGCGGTCACCGAGGTGTCGAGCACCCTGGTGGCGCGGTAGAGCGCAGCTGGTCTTGCCGACCCCCGGCATGCCGTGCACCACGGCCACACCCGCCCGGCAGGTCGCCGAGCTGAGCCGGGCCACAGTGTCGGCGAGCTCGGCCTCCCGCCCGGTGAACACCGGCAGGTCCGCGGGCGGCTGGGCGGGCGCCGCGGGCGGGGCAGCCGCCTTGCCGAACAGGGCGGGATCGGCGCGCAGGATGCGCTCGTGCAGGAAGCGCAGCCCAGGACCGGGGTCCACGCCCAGCTCCTCGGCCAGGTTGCGCCGGACCTGCTCGAAGGCGGCCAGCGGCTGGGCGGCGGCCGCTGTGCCAGGCGCGCACCGGCCTCAGCACAGCGAATGACAGGCCCTGGCTCACTCAGCGTCCCCACTTTCGACCCACGGCGATGCCAATCCGGACGCACCGCCGCGCACACCAGCACTGGGGTAGCCGCACCCCCTGCCCTGACCAGGCGGCCGAGCGCAACCCCCGACTCGCCTCGTCCGGAAGACGGAAGCCGCACCGCAGAACGGATGGACCGGGGCAGACATTTGATCAGCGCCATTGACCTGCGCGGACACACTCGTCACTCTGCTGGGTGACCCACGACCGGGCGACAGTCCGCTCACCAACCCTGCGGTGAGCAGCCCGGTCGGCGGGGCACTGAAGGAGCCACCACGTGCATCCGCTCAACCGTGCTCTCGCGGTGTTCTCAGCCGCCGCCCTGTCCACCCTGACCGCGGCCACCGCCATGGCAGAACCCGCCTACCAGGCGCCCCTGTCGCTGGCCACCGCCTCGGCGACCACCCAGCCCATCGCGGACACCTACATCGTGGTGACCGACCCGGCCAAGGCCAGGGGCCGCAGCCTGACCACCGCGCTGGACATCAAGCCCGCGGCCGAGTTCAGCGCCGCGGTCACCGGCTTCTCCGCCAAGCTCACCCCCGGCCAGCTGCGCCAGCTGCGGCGCGACCCGGCGGTCAAGAGCATCGAGCAGGACGTGCTGGTCACCGACGCGCTGGAGGCCACCCAGCCGAACCCGCCGTCCTGGGGCATCGACCGGGTCGACCAGCGCGACCTGCCGCTGTCGAAGAGCTTCACCTACAACGCCACCGGCGCCGGGGTGCACGCCTACATCATCGACACCGGCATCACCCCCTCGCACGCCGACTTCGAGGGCCGGGCCACCTTCGACCACAACGCCATCGACACCAACAACACCGACTGCCAGGGTCACGGCACGCACGTGGCGGGCACCATCGGCTCCAAGACCTACGGCGTGGCCAAGAAGGTCAGCCTGCACGGCGTGAAGGTGATGAACTGCTCCGGCAGCGCCACCGCCACCTCCATGCTCAACGGTGTCAACTGGGTCACCCAGAACGCGAAGAAGCCCGCGGTGGCCAACACCTCGTGGAACTTCACCCACAGTGCGGCGCTGGAGACCGCGATCCGCAACATGATCTCCTCCGGCGTCTTCCTGGCCACCTCGGCGGGCAACACCGGCGGCAACTCCTGTGACCGCCTGCCGCGCAAGGTGGAGACCGCGACCGTGGTCGCCTCCTCGGAGATCACCGACGCCCGCTCCTCCTTCTCCAGCACCGGGGCCTGCGTCGACCTCTACGCCCCCGGCAGCAACATCATCTCCACCGTGCGCACCGGCGGCAGCGGCTCGATGAGCGGCACCTCGATGGCCACCCCGCACGTGGCCGGTGTGGCCGCGCTGTACAAGGCCCGCTTCGGTGACGCCCCCTCGGCCACCGTGCACAACTGGCTGAACACCAACGCGACCCCGAACAAGGTCTCCGGTGGCACCACCGGCGGCACCGTCAACCGGCTGCTGTTCTCCGCCGGTCTCTGAGTCACCCCGCCGAGCCCCGCTGCCGGATCTCCTTCCGGTGGCGGGGTTCCGCCTCGTCCTCACGTAACGTGTCGCCATGAGCACGGACAGCGGCGAGCGGCCGCAGGTGGCCAACACGGTCTCCGGCACGGTGCACGGCGCGGCCGTGCAGGCCGGGGTGGTGCACGGCGGCGTGCACGTCAACGCGGGTCCCGCGCTGGCCGCGGTGGACGAGCTGGCCACCGCCTTCGGCTCCCGGTCCGCGCTGCGCCAGCTGATGACCGACCTGGAAGCGGTGCACCGGGACTACCTGCTGATGTTCGACAAGGCCCTGGAACTGACCCCGGACGCCTGGCAGCACGGCATGGCGCACTTCCCGGACCAGGTGCGCGCGGCGGCGAACCTGCTGCGGCGGCTGCGGCTGGAGTTCGAGCCGGTGCGGGTGCGGGTGCACGCGGTGGCGCACGCCTTCAGCGACGCCACCCTGACCGAGCCGGAGCGGGCGTTCGCGGTGGCGGTGCTCAAGTACTTCCCCACCGGGGAGATCCAGCGCAGCGCGGTGCACCAGCTCAAGACCTCGGGCACCGCGGTGCTGGACCGGTTCTACGCCTCGCTGGACGGCGAGCTGGGCCAGGAGCTGAGCAGCCTGATCGAGGAGACCGTGGCCTTCCACCGGCAGCGCTGGCTGGTGGTCTGCCAGGCTTACGCGGCCTTGCAGACCGCATGACCGATCCCTTTGCCGCGCCGTACTTCTCGCGCGCGCTGACCGCCGCGGCCGCGTTGCGGGAAGCGCCGGGCCGGGGCCGGATCGGCGAGTTCGAGGTGGTCGGCGAGCTGGCCGAGGCGGTCCTGGTGGCCCGGCGCGCGGAGGGGAACCTGGTGGTGCTCAAGGGTTTCACCGCGCGCACCCCGGAGTCGCTGGCCCGGCGCGAGGCCGAGGCGCTGCGGATGCTGCGGTTCGGCTTCGGCGGCATCCTGCCGATCGAGCAGACCGTGGGCGATCCCGGCGGCCCGCTGCACTACCTGTGCCTGCCGCACTGCCCCGGCGGCAGCCTGCGCGACCGGCTGACGGCCGAGCTCGAACCCGCGGAACTGGCCTACCACGGGCTGGCGCTGGTCTGCGCGCTGCGCCGGTTGCACCAGGCCGGGGTGGTGCACGGCGATGTCAAGCCGGAGAACGTGCTCTTCGCCCACGAGGACGGCTGGCAGACGGTCCTCTCGGATCTGGAGACGCTGGCCGAGACGGACGGGCCGACCAGCTGGCGGCTGACCGAGGGCTATGCCGCGCCGGAGCAGCACGCCGGTGCGCCCGCGGATCCGGCGATGGACGTCTGGGCCTGGGGCTGGACCCTGCGCGAAGGCCCGATCGGCTGGGACTGGCTGGCGGAGCTGGTGGACCGCGCGCTGACCGAGGACCCTGCGGCCCGGCCGGACACCGCGGAGATCATCGACTACTTCGGTCAGCACCTGGGTTTTGGCGACGAGCACACCAGTTTCCTGGGCGCTGACCCCGGTCTGGTCCGGTATCCGCTGGCGGCTTTGCTGCCCCAGCTGGACTCCTGGCCGCGCCGGGAGGAAGTGGCGGAGGTGCGGCTCTCGCTGGGCTGGGCGGCCTGGCTGCCGGAATGCCACCAGCTCTACCAGCTGCACACCGTGCCCGCGCTGCTGCGGATCGAGGAGCTGAGCGGGCGCGCGCTGGCCGATCCGGCGCTGCCCGGCGGGATCGCGCCGAGCTTCCACTGCCTGCGGGTGAAGGCGCTGGTGGAGCTGCTGGAGATCACCGGAGAGCCCGCCGACGCCGAGCGGCTGCGCGCGGCGGCACTGGCCTGGGAACGCCTGGGGACCTTCGAGTACGAGCTGGACACCGCGCTGCTGGCCCAGTCCTGGCTGATGCTGGACGACCCCCCGCGCGCGTTGCCGTATGTCCGGCGGTCCTTCGCCGCGGACCGGGAGAGCCCCTCCGCGCTGGCCGCGATGCGGCTGTACTACCTGGTCAGCGGCGAGCACGGGACGGCGGCCACGGTGGCGGCGCAGCCGGTCCGCACCGAGGATCCCGGAATGACCCTGCGCTGGCTGCTGCTCCAGGCGACCGATCTGCTGGACGCCGGGCAGCACACGGAGTTGGACCGGCTGCTGGCCGAGCTCGCCGGGCTGCGCACGGACCTGGTCGCGCTGCTCGGCTGCGTGCTGGCCGGCCGGCGTGGACCGGTGACGCCGGATGCGGAGTGGTTGGCGCTGCGCGAGTTCTTCCGCACGGTCAGCAGCACCACCACGGTGAAGAAGCTCAGCCTGCTCGCCGAGGCCGCCTTCCAGCGCGGCGAACTGGCCTACGCCAGCGGCCGCGCGGACATCGCCCGCCGCCGCCCGGTGACCAGGCTCCCGGTCAACCACCGCGACCGGGCCGTGCTGGAAGCCGTTGCCCGCCAACGAGATCCGGCCGACCGCGCACTCTTCGCGAGACTGCGCAACCGGGCCGAGCTGTGGGTGGCCGACGGCCGCCCACCGGACCCGCTACTCGGCCTGGACCTGCTCACCGCGCACCGCCGGTCCGCGCACCTCACCCCCGAGGCCCGAGAGCTGTTGGCGCACAGCGGTTCCCCATCCACGGAGCTGCTGGCCAGCACCCGCTACTGCGGCGACTGCCGGACCGGTGCCCCACTCGCGGAGCTGGCGGTCTGCGGCTACTGCCACCGGACGCTGTGCCGCCGCTGCACCACGCCGCGGTGTTCCTGCGGCGGCGAACTGGTCAGCCCCTGACCCACTCGACCAGCTCCGCGGCTACCACCTCCGGCGCGGGCATCGCACGCAGTTCCGCGCGCACCGCCGCCGCCTCGGCCCGCAACCCGGCATCGGTGAGCAACCGGTTCAGCAGCGGCACAACCAGCTCGTGTTCCTCGGCGGAAAGACCAACTCCGCGCTCGCGAACGGCGTCGGCGTTGACGTAACGGTCCGCCCCGCTGGGCAGCACGAGCTGCGACACCCCGGCGTCCAGGGCGGTCATGGTGCTGCCCGCGCCGCCGTGGTGCACGATCGCCGCGCAGGCCGGCAGCAGCGCTCCCGCACACACCAGCCCGGCATGCTGGGCCTGGGACTGCACCACCAGGTCGGGCCGCCACTCCCGCGCCAGTTCGAGTACCCCGTCCACCAGCGCCCGCACCAGCACACTGATCGGCCGGGCCACCTCCCGCATGTCAACGGTGTCGGGCACGCGTTCCCGGTGATGTCGCTGGCCAGAGCTCTTGTCGCGGTTGGGCACGAGGTGCTGGTGCCAGGTGCGCGAGCTCGACGGCTCGGCTGAGCTCACCCGGCCAGCAGCGAGCCCAGTCCGTGCCGCCGCTCGCCGAGCACCCGCTCGGCGAGCCGCGCCTCCACCTCAGCCGAGAAGCGCCCGCGGCCGACCGAGCGCCGGGTGTCCTCCTCCACCAGCTCGCCGTTGATGCCGGCCCCCGCGACCATGCCGGCCGCCGCCGCGACGACCACGCTGGCCGACAGGTCGGTCACGTTGCCCGCCGCCCACACCCCGGGCACCGAGGTCTGGCCCCGGCCGTCGGTCGGCACGTGCTCGCCCATCGGGTGCGGTGCCACCTCGAGCCCCAGCTCGGCGAGGAACCCGGCGCGGGCCAGGAACCGCGGCAGCACCGCGATCGCGCGCCGCGGCACCACCCGGCCGTCGGCCAGCCGCACCCCGGACACCCGGTCCTCGGTGATCTCCAGCCCGGCCACCTCGCCGTCCACCACCGCGACCTCCCGTGCGGCCAGCCGTGCGCGGTCCTCGGCGGTCAGCTCGGGCGCGGTGTGCCGGAACAGCACCACGTCCTGGCTCCACTGCCGCAACAGCAGCGTCATGTGCATGACGTTCGGCCCGGAGCCCAGCACGCCGATCGGCTGGTCCCGCACCTCCCAGCCGTGGCAGTACGGGCAGTGCAGCACATCGCGTCCCCACCGCTCCCGCACCCCGGCCACCTCGGGCAGCTCATCGGTCAGCCCGGTGGTCACCAGCAGCCGCCGCGCCCGCACCCGCCGCCCGTCCGCCGTCTTGGCCTCGAACCCCTCGCCGGTCCGCCGCGCTGAGGTGACGGTCCCGGCCCGCACCTCACCGCCGTACTCCCGCACCTCCGCCACGCCGGCCCGCACCAGTTCCGCGGGCGGCAGCCCATCCCGGGTGAGGAACCCGTGCACCCCGCTCGCGGGCGCGTTGCGCGGCTCCCCCGCGTCCAGCACCAGCACCTTGCGCCGGGCGCGGGCCAGCGTCAGCGCGCCGGAGAGCCCCGCGGCCCCACCACCGATCACCAGGACATCCACGTTGTCAGTCATGGCCCCACCATGCGCGCGACCCGGAGATCCTGGCAAAGTTCGTTGCTGATTTGGCAAATCGGGCGTTCAGGGTAGAGTCAACCCACTACAACCGAACACGCTGGCGAACCCGGCCAGTCCGGAAACGGAGCTCGCTTGAGCACTCTGACCCGCCACACCGGTTTCGCCGAAGCCCGGGAGAACGCCAGCCGCGTCGAGCGGGGGCAGCAGCTGCGCGCAGCGCGCACGGTCGCCTGCCACGCCACCGACGACCAGGACCAGCACGACCTGCTGGCCATGCTGGGCCTGCCGATTCCTGAGGCAGCGGTCAAGCACTGACCGCCGCACCGGGACACCGCCTGTCAGCCTTCGGCGGTGTCCCGGTGCCAGCGCGGCTCCTCGCGGAGCCGGGTCGCTCCGGGCGGCCGAAAGACAGAAAGCCGCTGACACGGCGCTTGCCCCGGTCCCGCGAGCGCGTCGACTCGCTCCTAGTCGGGCCGGCCGACCTGGGTGTTGGACAGGTCGAGGCCGATGGAGAAGTCCGCGGTGTAGCCGGTGCCTGCCTGCTGTGGACGCAGCAGCATCTGGGCGCCGCCGTTGCGGTAGATCGAGTCCCGGTTGTTGGTGGTGTCGGCCGGTCCCCGCCGCCGGTACGGATCGGTCCGCAGATAAGCCGCGCCGAACTCGGGCGTGAAGTACAGCTGCGAGGTGAACTCGTACGGCCGGCCGTTGGTCCCGATGGTGCGAATCTTGATGTGGATGTGCAGCGTCCGGCCCGAGTACCAGCCCGGCAGAATGGTGACGAACCGCGCCGCGCCCGCCTGGTCGGTGTTCTGGTAACCGCGCAGGAATCGGCGGCCGGAGCTGCCCTGGGACGGGATGTCGGAGTACAACCCGAACGCGTCGCACTGCCAGAGGTCGACCATCGCGCCCGGCAGCGGAGTGCACTGCTGCTGACGAATCTGCTGGACGGTGAAGTTGATCGTCAGCGCGGTGCCGGGCACCAGCTGGCCGGTGGACGGCTCGGTGCGGATATCGGAGCGGTTGAGCCGCTCGTCGACGAAGTAGGGGCCCTCCATCTGCTCTGGCTTGACCACGCAGTCCAGCGCGCAGACCTCGGGCGCACCCGCGGCGGATGTGGTGGCACTGGCCATGGTGGATCCCGCGACCGTGAGTGTGGCACCCGCGGCACCGAGCAGAATCAACGCCTGTCGCCTGCCGAGTACGCGGCCGACTGGCTCGTCGTCGTCATGCATGGGATTCCTTTTGGGTGGGAGCAGGGAAAATGGACGCGACCGGGGTCTATCTGCAGGAAGTCGCGCTCATCCTATTTTCCAGCACTACCCGCCTTCCGTCGAGAAAGTTCACCCCCATGCACCATAAGACGAGGCCATAATGTCGTTGTAGATCGAACTACCGGTATCACAAATCATCGGGCAGGGCGAACCATGCCTGGTCGAAAAATGCGGAGCCGGGGGCGAAATGGTGGCGTTGTACTCGTTTCCCACCTGACCGCCGGAATGCCGCTGCGGCGGTGGGGCGCGACCGGTGTGCTGGGCGGAACCGTGGACGGGCCAGTCGCTGAGGCACTGGCCGTTCTCGGCGGTCCGCAGCGATTCGCCAGCTTCTGAACGGACGGGTCGCTCGCCAAGTAGTCCGCGCCTCCCGCACAGCTCAGGCCAGCGCCGCCGCCACCTCCCCCGGTCCCGGCATGGCCGCGATCTCCGCCTCGACCTCCCGGGCCGCCGCCCGCAGCCCCGGATCGCCGAGCAGGTGCTGGAGCAGGTCCGGCGTGATGTCATCGGCAGCCGCTTGCACCCCGGCCCCGCGAGCGTGCACCGCCTCCGCCGTGATGAACCGGTCCGACCCGTCCGGCAGCACCAGCTGCGGCACCCCGGCGCCCAGCGCGGCCAGTGCGGTGCCGGAGCCGCCGTGGTGGATGGCGGCGGCACTGGTCTCCAGCAGGCGGTGCCAGGGCAGCCAGCCGGTGGGGCGCACGTTGGGCGGCAGGGGGCCCAGGTCGCTGATGTCCATGCGGCCCATCACCAGGATGAGCTCGGCGTCCAGCTCGGCCGCGGCGGCGACCACCCGGTCCAGGCGGGTGAGGCCGTCGACCTTGGGAGGAACGGTGCCCAGGGTGACCGCGATGCGTGGGCGGTCGGACGGGGCCGGCAGGTCGCCGGGGGTGTCGACCGGGACTGGGCGCAGGGGGCGGCCGTAGTCCGGGCCGGGGATCATGCCGCGCGGGGCGATCTCCAGGGTGGCGGCCGGGGACAGGGTGGGGTGGCCGAGCTCGGCGAGCATCAGGGCGCGGAGCGGGGCGGTGCGGGTGAAGCCCAGCTCGTGCTGGATCGCGGGCACGCCCAGCTCGGCGGCGGCGACCAGGGCGGCCGGGTAGAGGTACTCGTAGACCACCAGGTCGGGGCGCCAGGCGCGGGCAGTCTCGATGGTGGCCGGCAGGGCTTCCAGGTTGACCTGGGCGGCCAGGGGCACGAAGGCGGCGCGGTCGGCGGAGTTGGTGGCCACGGTGCGGGCCAGCAGGTCCGGATGACGCTGCGCGCCCAGGCGACGCAGTTCGCGGCGCCAGTCCAGGCCGGGCTGGATGGGCAGGTGCGGCAGGCCGAGGGTGGTGACCGCCTCGCCGCCGTCCAGGGTGGCGAACGCGATGACGTGTCCGCGGTCACGGAATGCCGTGGCCAGCGGAATCAGCGGTAACAGGTGGCCGGTTCCGGGACTTCCCAGGAAAAGGACCCGCATGAATCAAATCCTTTAATGTTGCGAGCAGAGTCACATCGGCCGGATTGGCCGTGCCCGACTTCGGATGATAACATTCTGTTTCCCCGTTGTTCATCCCCGCCATTTGCGATGAACTCGATTTCCCGTTAACCGAGTTGAGCGAATGTGACCCGACTGTACAACGGCTACCAACTGTTCTCCGGACTGCTCTGGTGGCTGCCCGTCTTCTACCTCTACCAGCGCGATGCCGGTCTGACCGACGAGCAGATCTTCACCATCCAGAGCATCTACTACGTGTTCTTCTGCGTGCTGGAGATTCCCACCGGCGCGCTGGCCGACCGGTTCGACTACCGGCACTTCCTGCTCGCCGGAGCCGGGACCTTGCTGGTGGCGAACCTGCTGCCGGTGTTCTGGCCGGTTTTCTGGGGATTCCTGGTGCACTTCCTGCTGGTGGCGCTGGCGAACTCGCTGGTCTCCGGTGCGGGCAGCGCCTATCTGTACGAATACCTGGCGCGTTCGGGCGAACCGGAGCGCTACCGGAAGGCCGAGGGCAACGCGCGGGCGGCCAGCCTGATCGGCCGGGTGGCCTGCCTGCCGCTGGCCGGGGTGCTGATGGCCTGGCACCCGCCGCTGCCGTACCTGCTGACCGCGGCGGGGGCGGCGGTCGCGGTGGTGCTGGCGGCCCGGCTGCCGGAGCTGCCCGGCGGTCAGGCGGGCGCACCGGCGAGCCCGGAGCCCGGCCCGGTCCGGTCGGCGCGCGAACCGCTCGGTCAAGCGCTGGCCGGGGCGGCCCGCGTGGTCACCGGCTCGCGACTGCTGACGCTGCTGATCGTGCAGGGTGTGGCGGTGTTCACCCTGGTCCGCGTGCTCCAGACCAACCTGTTCCAGCCGATCCTGGCCGCCAAGCAGCTGCCGGTGGCCGCCTTCGGACTGCTGATGGCGGCCAACGCGCTGTTCGAGGTGGCCGGGGCCGCGCGCTCGGCCCTGGTGCGGCGCTGGCTCAGCGACACCAGGGCGATCTTCGTGCTGACCACCGCGCTCGCGCTCTGCCTCGCCCTGCTCGTGCCCGCGGGACTGGCCGTGACCATCGCCCTGATGTGCGTGTTCTCCCTGGTGTCCGGGGTGGCCTACCCGATCCAGCGGCAGCTGGTCAACGACGCCATCACCGACCCCTCCCGGCGGGCCACCGTGCTCTCCGTTGAGTCCATTGTGGACAGACTCGTCTGCTCCCTCGTCGTGCTCGCGCTCGGCGCCTACCTCTCCGCAGGCGTGTTGAACCTGTTCCTCCTGCACCTGGCCATCGGCACGGTCGTGCTGATGGCGGTGCTGGCCGTATTCCTCCGCCGCGCGCACCGCCGGGCCGCCGCGGAGACCGTGACCGAAGGAAGCGCTCGATGAAGAAGATCCTCTACGTCTACGTCAAGGGCGGCGCTCCGCTGGAGCACGTGTTCCCGCGCATCGCAGGCTGCGGTGAGCTGCACGTGCTCGCGTTGATGCCGTTGCCGGAGACCGCCGAGGCGGACTGGCGGCCCGCCTGCACCTCGATCACCGAGCTGACCACCGATGCCCGCGGCGAAGCCCTGGTCGACCTGGTCACCGCGCACGCCAGGGAGCTGGGCGCGGACGCGGTGCTGTCCATGTCGGAGTTCGCGGTGCTGCTGGTGGCCAAGGTGGCCGAGCGGCTCGGCCTGCGCGGCGGCGGCCCCGGCCTGGTCACCGCGCGGGACAAGCGGCTGATGCGGGAGACCTGGGCGCGCGCCGGGGTGCCGATCCCGCGGTTCCGCCGGGTGGACTCCGAGGCCGACCTGGCCGCGGCGATGACCGAGCTGACCCCGCCGCTGCTGCTCAAGCCCGCCTGGGGCGCGGGTTCGGTGGCCCAGCTGGTGTTGCACACCCCCGAGGACGTGGCTCCGGCCTGGCGGCAGGTGGCCGAGGCCCTGGAGCTGGGCCACCAGGTCGGCATGAACGAGCTGTACGCGCCGGAGACCGACCGGGACCTGCTGGTGGAGGAGATCCTGGCCGGGTCGACCGAGGGCTGGTACCCGGAACCGGGCTACGGCGACTACGTCAGCGTCGAGGGCATCGTGGCCGACGGCGTCTACCACCCGCTGTGCATCACCGGGAAGCTGCCCGCGATCCCGCCGTTCACCGAGGTCGCCTCCACCATGCCGAGCACGCTGCCCGAGCCGGTGCAGCGGCACCTGGAGGACATCTCCCGCCGCGCGGTGGACGCGCTGGGCCTGGGCACCTGCGGCACGCACACCGAGGTCAAGCTCGGCCCGGACGGCTTCGGCGCGGTGATCGAGACCGGCGCCCGGTTCGCCGGGCTGATGGTGACCAAGCAGATCGAGGAGGTCTTCGGCATCGACCCGATCGCGATGCTGGTCCGCGAGCTGCTCGGCGAGCCGGTGGACCACCCGGCGGCGATGCTGGTGGAGGGCAAGCGGGCGGCGGCCTCGCTGGCGGTCATCCCGACCGACGCGCACGGCACGCCCTGGTCGGGCACCCCGCGCTGGCGGCCCGGCGCGGTGGACTGGTCCGCGCTGCTCTCCCCCGGCACCGCGGCCGAGCCGGTCAAGGCCTTCGCCATGCCAGAGGGCGAGCCGGTGCCGGTCTACGACCCCTCCGGCGGCTCCCGCAACTGGCTGGGCGTGTTCCTGGTGACCGCGGAGGACGCCGAGACACTGCGCCGGGACTGCAACGCGGTGCTCAACGGATTGGAAACTGCGCTGCCCGCGGGCTAGGCCGGTTCCCAGTCCACGACCACCAGGCCCTTGGTGGACGTGGAGTGGTCCTCCCGCCAGGACACCTCGGTCACCGGGTCGACGTGCGCCCGGTGCGCGCCGGGGTGTCCGGCCGGACGGGCGCACTCCAGCACGCCGTCGACCTCGTCGAGCCATCGCGCACGGCCGGCGCAACGCGCGCCGTCAGGACTGGTTGTCATGACGGCGGACTACCCACTCTTTGTCGCCCGGCAAACGTCCTCTGTGGACAGGCACGGCAACCAGCGGCCAACACTCGCCCACCTGGGGGAACAGCAGTTTGGCCAGGACCCGGACACGGGAGGTCGACGCGCTTGGCGAGGCTCGGCGGCCCCGGTGGTGCTGCCGTGGACACTGAGCGGCACCGCACTGCTGGTCCTGCTCGCAGGCGGTGCCGTGGTGGTGGTGCTGCTGGTCCGCCGGAACCGGCGGCCGCCCGCGGCCTAGACCGGGGCCTCCAACGCGGCGGTCACCGTCGGGAAGACCCCGATCAGCCGGTCCAGCGCGGTGACGTGCAGCGGGCGCAGCACGGCGGCGCTGGTGGTCACCACGCGCAGGTCGGTGCGGCCGGCCTGCTGGTGCGTCTCAGCCAGGGCGGCCAGGCCGCTGGAGCCGAAGAAGTCGACCTCGGTGAGGTCCAGCACGATCACCGGCGGTTCGGTGCTCAGCACCTCTTTGAGGGTTTTGCGCAGGTCAGGGGTGGTGAGCATGTCCACCTCGCCGACCAGGGTGAGCACCACGCCCTCCGGGTGGCTGACCACGGTGACGGTCATCGGCGCGGCGCCTGCGGCGGTGGGGGTGTGGTCCTGCGGGGTGGCGCTGTTCATGCTCGGCCCTTTCCACGGTGCGCTGACGATCATCTGCCCTCCAGCCTTACCCGATCGGGTCACCGCCGAACCGCCGCCTCTTCGGGCGCTGGGTCCGCTGGAGCCGCGGCCGGCCAGCCGCTTGCAAAACTGCCGGTCTGGTTTTCACCACTCGATCGTGTGGCAACGCGGCGAATGGCGGAATGTCGACAGCGACCTGCGGTTTGTCTGGCGGCCGACGCAAACTTCCGTCGAATGCCGACAGTTCTTGCCGCACCACGACACGATTTTGCGGAAGGCTGACAGTCACCCCGATCAGCCGATCGTCAATGGGCGCGGGCGCGAGTTTCCTGGAGGCGCAGGCACACCATCCCTGGGGAGGACTGTCGTGGTGCAGCACGCCGCGATTCTCGGCGGCGGGATGGGCGGGATGCTGGCCGCCTTCGCCGTCGCGCCACACGCGGAGTCCGTGACCGTGGTCGAGCAGGACAGCTTCACCGCGGACCCGGTGCCGCGCCGGGGCGCGCCGCAGGCCAGGCACACCCACGCGCTGGTTTCCGCCGGCGCGCGGGCGATCGAGGCGCTGGTGCCGGGGGTGCTGGCCGAGCTGTACGCGGCAGGCGCGCAGCACCTCAACATGCCCGGCCGCTACCTCGGCCTGACCTCGCGCGGCTGGTTCCCGCGCTATCAGGGCAGGCAGTTCCTGGTGGGCGCGAGCCGTTCACTGCTGGAGTCCACCCTGCGCGGGCGGCTGCGCGAACTGCCCAACGTGACCATCGCCGGCCGGTCCGAAGTCGTTGGCCTGCGCGGAGATCCGGCCGGGATCACCGGCGTGCGCACCCGGAGCCCGGACACCGGCAGGCCGGCCGAGCTGGCCGCGAACCTGGTCATCGACGTCACCGGCCGCCGCTCCCGGGCCACGAACTGGTTGACCGAGCTGGGTTTCCCACCGGTCCGTCAGTCCATTGTGGACCCCGGTATCTTCTACGTCACCGCGGTCTTCCAGGCCCCGCCGGAAGCGGTCCCGGACTTCCCGGCGATCACCGTGCAGAGCAGCCCGGGACCGGACAACCCGGTGCGCCGCAACGGAACCCTGGTCCCGATCGAGCGGGACCAGTGGATGATCACCCTCTCCGGCGGCCCCGGCAGCAGGCCCAGCACCGATCCGGACGGCTTCCACGACTTCGCCGCCCGGCTGCCGCACCCGGTGCTGGCCGACCTGATCGCCGCCGCCACGCCGCTGTGCCAGCCCTTCGGCTTCCGCGCCGATGCCAACCGCCGCCGACACTTCGACCGCCTCAGCCCCGCGCCGCACGGTTTCGCCGTGCTCGGCGACGCCTACGCCACCTTCAACCCGATCTACGGCCACGGCATGTCCGCCGCCGCCCTGTCCGCACTGGCCGTGCGCACCCAGCTGGCCCGCCGCGAGCTGGACACCCGCGCCCTGCAACGCGCCATCACCCAGGCCAGCGCGAACGCCTGGGACATGGCGGCAGGCCAGGACCAGCGGCACGCCGGCGCCGCCTCCGGCCGGATCGAGGCATTCTTCGACCGCCTGGGCGAGTGGATCTCCGCCGCGGGCGCGCACAGCAGGGCCATCGCCGACACCCAGGTCGACATCTTCAACCTCATCGCCCCACCCAGCAGCCTGCTCAGCCCCAGGGTGCTCTGGCACGCCGCCCGCGCGGGCGCCGGCCCGGCCAGGCAGACCCCACCGTTCACCGCCGCCGAGGCCAGGGTGCTGGGCAGCAGGCAGCGGTAGGGTTGACCGGATTTCGCGCCACCACAAGGAGGTCCAGGTGCGGCAACGACGTTTCCGGCTCGGTCGGGGCCCAGCCGCCGCCACCTCCATCGTGATCGGCGCGGCGGCCAGCGCGGGCATCAACATCGCCACCAACAGCCCCGGCTGGGCGATCATCACCGGCGTGGCCCTGGTGGTGCTGGTGTGGGCCGGGCTGGAGTGGTGGCGGGCCAGCGGCAAGGAACCCGAGGCGTGGGTGCGGGTCGACCAGCGCGCGGAACGGGTCAGCGGCGAGGTGGTGGGTGCGAGCGGCCTGCCCGCGGGCGCGGGGCTGACGGTCAACCAGGAGGTCAGCGAGGTCGGCGAGGGTGGTTCGGTGACCGGCTATCACGAGCCCCGAGGGTGACGACGCGCCTGGGCGGGATCCCCCGACAGCCTGATTGTTCCGCTGCGTGTCCGCTTCATCACTTCGTGTGATTGTCCAGGCCGTCGAACAGCACCTGAGCGGCCCTCGCGTTTGTGGCCGTGAGCTGCGCAAACCTTCTCTCGCCGAGTCAAACCTCCGGTCGCCGACACTCCAGCAGTCACGGGTTGGTTACGAGCCGACCGGGCAGGCGGCCCGTACGGTCCCGTTCCAGCCGGGCTCACGTCCGGTGAACAGCACAACCGGGAGACCGAAGCGCCACGTTCCTGTCCGGTAGGTCTCCGGGCCAGCGAAGCCGAGTGAAAGCCAACCCGCTGGACAGGAACGCGACGCCGCTGATGCGGCGCTGACGGTGCGGCGGGCCGAGACAAAGATGTCTGCTCAGTGGAACAAGCACTGCCAGGCGGCTGGCCTGGCCGCCGCCGCGATCGCCGCGCTGACCGTTCTGGGGTCGGGCACGGCACAGGCGGCTCCCAGTGTGGACTGGGACCGTATCGCACAGTGCGAGAGCGGTCGGAACTGGTCCATCAACACCGGCAATGGCTACTACGGCGGCCTGCAGTTCACCCCGAGCACCTGGAGGTCCAACGGCGGCACCGGCAGAGCGGATCAAGCCTCCCGCGAGGAACAGATCCGGGTCGCGGAGAACGTCTTGCGCAGCCAGGGAATCGGCGCCTGGGGACGGTGCGGCCGCCGGGCAACCGGCGCCGCGCCCGCCCCCCGGCCACGGACACCAGCCCCGAGGTCGACCGTGGCCCGCGCCCCGGTCACGCCGACGGCACCGAGACCGGCCGAACCCACCACGGGGTCGACCAGCAACCCGGATGGCGACTACACCATCCAGGCCGGTGACACCCTGGCCAGCATCGCCGAGCAGCTCGGCATCGAGGGAGGCTGGCAGGCGCTGGTGGAGAAGAACCGCGAGTTCCTCACCGCGCCGGGGCTGATCTTCCCCGGCCACAAGATCGCCACTAAGTAGGCGAGGGCCCGGGTGGCGCTGCTCATCGGCGCCACCCGGGCTCGACTTTTGGAGAAGTGTGAGTGGCCGACCACTCAGCACCCAAGGCGGCAGCCCAGTGTGAGTGATCGACCACTCTTTCGGTCACTCGGGTCGACCTGCGGCGTAGCAGGTGTGAGTGGTCGACCACTCAGGCCCGAAGGGCTCGCTTGCGCCAATCAGGAGTGAGTGGTCCATCACTCATGGTTGTGGAGAAGGTTACGCGCGAAGGACGGGCTCGCAGGGGCGGGTGTGCAGGGGTGGACTCGCAGGGCGGGCGTGCGGAAGCCCGGATGGCGCTGTTCATTGGCGCCACCCGGGTTCGGTCGTCCGGCTCAACCGCCTGCCCTGCCCGTGGACGTTGGCAACCTGGACGGCCGCCGGGGGTTGTACAGGTGCGGAATGGCTACTGGTGCTCGCGTTCGTCGCGCTGGTGACGCTGATCTTGGTGGCGTGCTGGCTCAACGGGCGTCGTCAGGCCGGGCTGGGGCGGTTCGGGTAGCGGTACAGCGTCGGGGCGGACACCTCTCTGCTGCACTACCGCTTCGGCGGGATAACGCGCCGCTGCCCGGCAGGCCGAGCGGTGAGCTGGTGCACGGCAACCATCGCGGACGTCCGTTCCTGGCCGTGGCCGCCGATGAGGGCACGAATTAGTACCCGGCACCGCAGGTGGTCGTGACGCTGCCGCTGCCCGCGCCGTGCCCGCCGTTGCTGGTCCGGCGGCGGGGCTGGCTGCGGGGCGGCTACAGCGCGCGGCGGTTGTGGCCGGGCGGCGAGCCCTTCGACCGGGGCTTCGAGGTGTCCTGTCCGGTGCCGTCGTTCGAGAACCCGGTGCTCAGCCCGGACCTCCGGCAGCGGATGCTCACCCATCCCGCGGCGTGGGCGATCGAGCACCGGATCGGACCGACCGAACTCATGGTGTGGCACCAGGGGAGCTTCACCGCGCGGGAGGTGTGCTGGCTGGTCGAGTATGCGAACGGTCTGCTCGACCAGGTGCTGCGGGCTCCGTGGCAGCCGCAGTCCTGACGCAGGCGAAACTGCTTGCCGCCAAGGGATCGCCGGTGCCCCGGTAGCGTGGCCAGGACGGGGACTCGCAGAGCGGGCGGGTGCGGCCGAGTGCGCTGGGGTTCTTGTCGGTGACCACCGGGTCCCGGGGTGCTCTGCCGTGTTCGACCCACCGCTCCAGTGCGCCCAGGGAGTCCCAGCCGGCCATGAACGCCGGTGTCACGTTGGCGTGGTTGGCTCCTGGCACCAGGTAGAAGCGGGCGAACCGGCGTACCGCGGGCTCGCCCATCCGCTGCCGCACCCGGTCGAAGTAGTCCACTGTGGACCGATGGCTGACCAGCTCGTCCGCCGTGCCGTGCAACAGGATCAGCTTGCCGCCGGCGCGGGCGAAGCGGCTCAGGTCGGGGTTGTTGATGTCCTGCAACGCCGACAGCTCGCTGATCCGCTGCTGCCAGCGGCCGGGGTGGCTGGGGTCGATGGCGAGGGGGTTGTGGGCGGGGTCCCAGGTGACGAAGTGGCGTACCCACTGGTCCCAGAACTGCACGCCGTAGCCGCTGGTCTTGGGCATCGGGTTGGCGGGGGCCTGGGTGCCCATGCCGAGCACGGCGGTGGTCATGCTCGCGCCGGAGAGGAACGGGAAGCCGGGGTAGCCGGTTTCGCCGCTGGCCAGGGTATACGGCCAGCGCAGTGGTGCGGACAGGGCGCGCACGGCGTGGATCTGCTTGTCGGACAGGCAGAAGTCGCCGAGGTCCGCGCCGTCGGGGCAGCGCAGGGTGTGCGGGTCGAAGTGGCAGGCCGCTTCGTTGGCGATGACGCCGTCGGTGAGGCCGTCCGCGGGGTCGCAGGTGGTGAGCACGGCGCGGTGCAGCAGCGCCTGCTTGGCCGGGCCGGGGAACGCGCCGGGCTGGGACAGGATGTGGGCCTGGTGGCCGAAGAACAGGTCGAGGCTGGCGGCGTTCCAGGCCGGATAGACGGAGATGACGCCGTCGAAGTCGGCGGGCCAGCGCTGGGCGACGGCCAGGGCTTCCCGGCCGCCGGTGGAGCCGCCGGCGAAGTAGCTGTGCGCTGGCCTGGCTCCGCGGTAGTGGCGGGTGATGATGTGCAGGGCCGCGTCGCGGGTCTTCTTCAGCGCCTCGCCCGCGAAGTTGCGCACGGCCTCGTCGTTGCGGCCGAAGGAGCCGTCCAGGGACCGGGTGGGCTGGAAGTCCGGGGCCGCCTGGTGGCCGGAGTCGCTGGCGAAGGTGGCGTAGCCCTGCGCCAGCGGGCCGGGCCGGTCGGCGGGGCCGAAGGGCACGGTGCCCGCGATGTCGGGGATGGTGCCGTTGTAGCCGCCACCGCCGAACATCATCGCCTTGCGGTTCCAGCGGTTCGGCAGGCCGACCTGGAAGCGGATCTCCGGCGCGGCGGGGTCCACCGGGCGGATCGCGGCCGTCACCCGGCAGTGTCCGACCGCCTGCTCGGCTGCCGTGACCACGCCACCTGAGCTGGGCAGGCCAATGGCGGCGGCGGGAATCCGCAGGCCGGTCAGGCCCGTGCAGGGCGTGGTGGCCGACCGGCCGGTCGGCGGGGGCGCGGCGGTGGTCAGCAGGAGCGTGAGCAGGCCAATGGTGAGTGTTCTCATCGCCACCTCCCTCGGGGCCCTCACGGTAGGCAGCCGGATCTGCGCCGCACCATGTGGCCGCGGCACCGAATCGCCGTCGCCGAGGTGTGGTCAGGCGCCATCCGGGCGGACCTGGGCGACCGCAAACGATCGACAACTGGCATCCGCTGCCAGGTTTTCCCTAGCTCTCGTCGCCTTTTACTGTCCTGAACCGGACAACCTGACTGATTGATTAGTAAGGGGACGCGATGACCAGACCGATCCTGTTCTGCTGCACCCAGTCGACGGGGCTGATCAACTCCAGCCTCGCGGTGGCGGGCGAGCTGGCCAGGCGGGGCGTGCCCGACCTGTGGTTCGCCTCGGATGAGAACCGCAGGGTCGAGGTCGAGAAGCTGGCCGCGCGTTCGTCTGTCCAGTTCGTCTCACTCGGTGCGGTCAACCCCGCCTTCGCCGCGACCATGTGGGATGACCGGACCTACCGCGCGGTCACCGGCCGGTCCCGGTTCGCCGCCTACCGGGCCCGGATCGCGCAGTCGATGGACCCGGAGTACTTCCGCGACCGCTACCGCCGCCTCGATGAAGCGGTGACCCAGATCCGGCCCGCGCTGATGGTGATCAACAGCCTGTGCCACCACGCCCTGCTGGTGGCGATGACCCGCAAGATCCCGTTCGTGCTCACCGCGCCGTTCCTGCCCAGCGACATCTGCCAGGGCAGCCTGCCCAAGGGTTTCCCGGTGCCGCAGTCCGGGCTGCCGCGGGTGATGACCAGGGCGCAGAAGCTGGCGCACTGGTGGTTCCGGTGGCGGATGCGGACCCTGTTCCTGCGGCCCTCGCTGCTGGGCCAAGCGGTGAAGTACGACAAGGTGATGCGCGAGTTCGGCGTGGACCGGTCCTGCTACCAGCCGCAGACCGCGGTGGACGCCGCCGCGCTGATCCTGTGCTTCTCCTTGCTGGAGCTGGACTATCCGTTCCCGGTGCCGGACAAGCTCAAGCCGCTGGGCACCCTGGTGCCGCCGCTGCCGGAGACCGACGGGACGGATCCGGTGATGCGCTGGCTGGACGAGCACGACTCGGTGGTCTACGTCGCCTTCGGCACCATCACCCGGCTGACCGAGGCGGAGGTCGGCGCGATGGTCGAGGTGGCGCGCAGGCTCGACGGCAGGCACCAGGTGCTCTGGAAGCTGCCCGCGGACCAGCAGCGTTTCCTGCCCGCGAACCTGCCCGGCAACCTGCGGATCGAGGACTGGCTGCCCTCGCAGTACGACGTGCTGGCCCACCCCAGCGTCCGGGTGTTCTTCAACCACGCCGGCAGCAACAGCTTCCACGAGGGCCTGTACTTCGGCACACCGCTGCTGACCCGGCCGCTGTGGCTGGACTGCTACGACCACGCGGTCCGCGCGGTGGACAGCGGCGCCGGTCTCACGGTGGACCGGCCGGAGACCCTCGACCCGGACGATGTGCACCGGAAACTGTTGCGGCTACTGGAAGAGCGGTCCTTCCGGGAGCGCGCGGAGCTGTTCGCGCAGTTGCAGCGCCGGACCGGCGGGGTGGGCACGGCCGCGGACCTGGTCCTGGAGCTGGTGCGCTAGCCCGGACCGCGGCCGGCTGGCCACGGTCCGGGATCGCTTGCGGCATCAGGGATCTTCGGCCTGAGCCCGTTCGGTGGCGTACAGGCGGATCAGGTCGTCCAGGGTGTAGAAGCCCGCGGAGGCGCGGATGAGGTGCTGGGCGGCCAGGCGGTCGAGCATGTGGTCGGCGTCGTGCGAGGTGCCGTCGATCAGGGCGGCCACGGTCTCGCCGGAGAAGCCGCCGCGGATGACGCTGAGGCGGCGGAACAGGCGCTGCGTGGCCAGGTCCAGACTGGCGTAGGACAGGTCGATGGCGGCGCGCACGGAGAGCTGGTCGTCGCTGTCGACCTCCAGTGCGGCCAAGCGGTTTCCGTTGTGCAGGGCCACCACGTAGTCGGCGATCCGGTGGTGCGGGTGGTTGACCAGGTTGGCCGCGGCCGCGCTGAGCGCCAGTGGCAGGTGCGCGCACAGCCTGGTCAGCTCGGCGGCGGCCGCGGGTTCGGCGTGCACCCGCTCCGGGCCGAGCATCCGGGCCAGCGCGCGCAGCGAGTCCACCGGGCTGAGCACGTCCAGGTCGAGCAGGTGCGCGCCGTCGCTGGCGGCCAGGCTGCCCAGCCGGTGCCTGCTGGTGATCACCACGAAACAACCCGGGCTGCCCGGCAGGAGCGGCCGGATCTGCGCGGCGTGCACCGCGTTGTCCAGCAATACCAGCACTTTCCGGTTGGCCAGCACGGTCCGGTACATCGCGGCGGCCTCGTCCAGTTCCACCGGGACCTCGTCGGCTGGCACGCCGAGCGCGCGCAGGAACCTGGCCAGCACCCGGTTCGGCTGCACCGCGCCGTGCAGGTTCACGAAGAGCTGACCGTCGGGGAACCTGCTGCTGACCCGGTGCGCCCAGTGCACGGCCAGGGTCGTCTTGCCCACCCCCGCCGCGCCCACCACGGCGGTGGTCATCACCGTGCCCGCTTCCTCGGCCCCGGTGAGGATCGCGTCCAGCTGGGCCAGATAACGGTCCCGTCCGGCCAGGCCGGGGGTGTCGCCGGGCAGCTGGGTGGGGACCTGGGCGCTGGTCTCCCGTGGCGCGCTGCGCGGCACGACCACCGCGGCCATCGGCAGTTCGCCGCGCAGCACCCGCAGGTGTGCCTCCTGGATCTCCGCGCCGGGGGTCACACCGAGGTCCTCGGCCAAGCGGCGGCGCAGCTCGGTGAACAGCCGCAGCGCCTCGGCCTGCTGTCCGCAGCCGGCCAGCGCCAGCATCAGCCTGGCGTGCAGGCCCTCGTGCAGCGACTCCTCGTGCGCCAGCGGGCGCAGCCGCTCCAGCGCGGGTTCCGGGCGGCCCAGCGCGATGGACAGGTCGGCGTAGGTGAGCACCGCGTTGAGCCTGCGCTGGGACAGCGCGATCGCCGCCGGGTGCTGGCGCAACCTGCCGACCAGGTCGCTGAGCACCGGGCCGCGCCAGCGGTGCAGCGCGGAGTCGAACAGCTCCAGCGCGGCGCCGGAGTCCTCGGCGGCGCGTTCGGCGTGGTGCACCAGCTCGTCGAACTCCAGCAGGTCGAGCTGTCCGGCCTCCACCGGCATCCGGTAGCCGTCGCGCACGGCGGTGATGATCTGTCCCTTGACCCGGCTCTCGCGACCGGGCTGCAGGCCGCGGCGCAGCCGGGAGACATAGGAGTGCACCAGGCCCGCGCAGGTGCGCGGCGGGTTGACGCCCCAGAGCACGTCGATGATCTCGTCCCGGGTGACCACCCGGTCAGGTTGCAGGGCCAGCAGGCCCAACAGACATCGTTGCTTCAGCGGGCCGATGTCCACCGGGCGGTGCGAGTGGTAGACGGTCAGCGGCCCGAGGATGTTCAGGCGCAGTCCTTTTCGTCCGCGCGGCGGACCACCCCCTCCCGGCCGGACCGGTTCCCGTTGCCCGAGTCCCGACGCGGCTCGGCGTTGCCGCGGCAACTCACCGGCAACACCAGTTAACGAACCATGCTCTAAAGTCACGCCCCAGCCCCCAGACCTGGCGTTATGCCTCCGAACACCCTATGTGCTTACCTAGGTCGCCGATACTGCCAGAACTCGGCCACATTGACCACAGAATGATCGGATCTCAATGCGGTGATAGTTACGAAATAACCGCGTTATCTTGATCTTACTCGGTACAGGATTCCGCACTGGTGGCCTTTGTGCCGGTGCAGCCGGATGCAGCCCAATGCAGGACGTCCGACATCCGCGCAGCTCAGCAGGGCTGTCGCGAGCCCGTCAACGGCAGGGCTCGACTCCAGTTCGAGTCCAGCCGCACGGCCAGGAGATCTCGCTACGGTTTTGAGCGGGGCCCTTACCCGATACACTGGCAAATAGGGGTGGCTGCGCATGGTTTTTGTGAACGAACCAGTTGTGAATTCCCCTGAGCTGACCGGGCGGACCGCTGAGGTGGTGCGCAAGGCGGTGGATCACCTGTTTGCGCGGCAACGGCCGGACGGCGCGTGGACCGATCGGCTTTCCTCGTCGACGGTTTCCACCGCACTGGGCCTGCTGGCCCTGGCCACCGCGGATGAGCAGCGCTACCGGGACCGCATCGAGCTGGGCATGGACTGGCTGCGCGCGCACCAGCGCGAGGACGGCGGCTGGAGCATGGCCGACAAGTTCGCGCCGAGCAGCCCCGGCATGACCGCCTTCGCCATCGCCGCCTGCCACCGGCTGGACCGCGAGGGCTCCGCCGAGCGGATCGCCAGGGGCCACAAGTTCATCGAGGCCAACGGTTCCTTCGACGTGATCCCCGGAATGCGTGGCCCAGGGCCGAAAACCTGGCCCGCGGCGGCGCCGGTGGCCTGGTCGCTGGTGGGGCTGCGCGACATCAAGGACCAGCCCACGCTGCCGATCGAGATCATGTTGCTGCCGCCCAAGCTGCGCAACAAGGTCTCCATCGGCATGCCCGCGGTGCTCGCCCTGGGACTGATGCAGGCCAAGGTGATCCCGGCCAGCGCGCCCCGGCGTTTCCTGCGCTGGCTGGCCCGGCCGAGGGCGCTGGCCTGGCTGCGTTCGGTGATGGGGCCCAACGGGGGCGTGGAGGAGTGCCCGATGATCTCCGCGCTGATGTACCTCGGGCTGCACACCGCCGAGCTCGGCCCGGACATCCAGCAGGCCTCGCTGGAGTACCTGCTGGACACCCAGCGGCCGGACGGGTCCTGGGCGATCGACCGCGACCTGGAGATCGCGGTGACCTGCTACGCGGTGCACGCGCTGGCCGAGCACATCGACGTGGCCACCGACTCCCGGCTGCGGCGCACCCGCGACTGGCTGCTCTCCACCCAGTGGACCGAACCGTTCAAGCCGTTGAACATCCCGGCCGGAGCCTGGTCCTGGAACGTGCCCTCGGGCTGGCCGGAGTCCGAGGACACCGCGGTGGCGCTGTCCACACTCGGGCTGCTCGGCCTGTCCAGGGACCACCCCAAGGTGGCCGACGGGCTGCGCTGGCTGCGGGTGCGGCAGAACCGCAACGGTTCCTGGTCGGAGTGGGTGCGCAACTCCTTCATCCTCAACGACCGGCCGTGCACCGGGGTCACCGCGCACGTGGTGATGGCCCTGCACCAGCACGGTGAGCCGCGCGGGGCCAGGGCGGCCATCGACCGCGCGCTGCGCTGGTACCACGGCGACCAGCTGCCGGACGGATCGCTGCCCTCGCTGTGGTTCCGGGACGGCACGCACGGCACCGCCAAGGTGCTGGAGACCTACGCCGAGCTGGGCACGCCGAACCACCCGGTGGCGGTGCGGGCCCGGAAGTGGTTGTGGGACAACCAGGCTCCCTCGGGCGCGTGGCCGGTCAGCGTGCAGACCAGCGCGCCGGGTGAGACCGTGGAGGAGACCGCCTGGGCGGTGTACTCGCTGCTGCGGGCCGGCACCTCGCCGTGGGACCCGCGGCTGGTGCGCGCGGTGGACTGGCTGGCGGCCCGGCAGAACGAGGCGGGCAGCTGGCCGGAGGCGCCGGTGGGCCTGTACTTCGAGGACCTCTGCTACAGCGACGACCTGATCGCGCACACCTACACGCTGCGGGCGCTGGCGTGCTGGCTGCGCCTGGCCGGCCAGTCCCAGCGCCCGTGAACCCGGCGATCTCGCTGCCACCGGGGCCGCGGATGCCGGTGCTGGCCCAGACCGTGCTCTCCGCGATCCAGCCGCTGGAGTTCGCCAAGGACTGCCGGCGCAAGTACGGGAACCTGTTCACCATCAAGGTGTTCCCGGTGGGCACCGTGGTGTGCGCGGCCGATCCGGCGGTGATCCGGCGCGCGGTCACCGCGGAGTCCTCGACGCTGCTGGCCGGGGACGCGAACCGGGTGATGGACTTCGTGGTCGGGCCGCGGTCGGTGCTGCTGCTGGACGGGCCGGAGCACGTGCGCAGCCGCCAGGTGCTGCTGCCGCCCTTCCGCGGGCCGAGCGTGCAGCGGTACCAGGACACCATCGCCGAGGTCACCGCCGATGCGGTGCGCCGCTGGCCGGCCGGCACTCCGGTGTCGCTGCTGCCCAGGATGCAGCACGTGACGCTGGAGATCATGATGCGGGTGGTCTTCGGCATCACCGACCTCAAGCGGCTGGCCGGGCTGCGCGCGCTGGTGCCCAAGCTGCTGCACATGAACCCGGCGGTGGTGCTGTTCCCGTTGCTGCGCAAGGACTGGGGTCGCTACAGCCCAGGCGGCCGGTTCGCCAGGGTGAAGGCCGCGGTGGACGAGATCCTCTACAGCGAGATCGCCCGCCGACGCTCCGAAGTGGACGGTGAGCGCTCCGACGTGCTCTCGCTGCTGCTGCGGATGCGGCACGCCGACGGGCAGCCGGCCACCGACGAGGACCTGCGGGACAACCTGGTCACCGTGCTCGCGGTCGGCCACGAGACCACCGCGACCACGCTGTCCTGGGCCTTCGAGCGGCTGGTGCGGCACCCGGAAGCGCTGGCCCGCCTGGAGGGCGAGCTGGCCGACGGGCAGCACGAGTACCTGGACGCGGTGATCAACGAGACGCTGCGGGTGCGGCCGGTGGTGGGCGACATCGCCCGCATCCTGGCCGCACCAGCCACCATCGACGGCTACCGGCTGCCCGCCGGGATCATGCTCGCGCTCTCCCTCGGGCTGCTGCACTCCTGCCCCCGGCGCTATCCCGAACCGGAGGAGTTCCGGCCGGAGCGCTTCCTCGGCGAGGCGCCGGGACCGGAACTGTTCCTGCCCTTCGGCGGCGGCCCGCACCGGTGTCTCGGCGCGGCCTTCGCCATGACCACCATGCGCACGGTGATCAGCACCGTGCTGGCACACACCCGGCTCCGGGCCGCGGCCCCGGAACCGGAGCGCCAACGAGCCATGGGCCCGGTGCTCACGCCCGCCCGTGGGGCGGAGGTGGTTCTCCAGCGCCGCAAGGCTTTCCGAACCAGCTGAGGAGAACAACATGCAGTCCGCTGACCCCCGCCCCGAACTCGCCCTGTCCGCGCTCACCGACCTCGCCGAGAGCAAGCTGCGCACCCGCTGGTCCCGCACCTCCAGCCTGCTGAGCACCATGTGCCACTACGCGCTGGTGCCCAGCGGCAAGCTGTTCCGGCCCATCCTGCTGCTGGAGTCCGCCTGCGCGGTGGGCGGCTCGGCGGAGATGGTGCTGCCGGCCGCGGTGGGCGCGGAGTGCGGCCACGTGGCCAGCCTGATCCACGACGACATCATCGACGGCGACGAGCTGCGCCGCGGCCGGCGTTCGGTGCACAGCCGTTTCGGCGTGGGCAACGCGATCGTGGCCGGGGACGCGCTGATCTTCGACCTGTTCGCCGGGCTGGCCGAGTGCCGGTGGACCGGTGTGCCGGACAGCAGGGTGGCCGCCGCACTGGAGGCGGTGGCCCGCTGCGGCCTGGACCTGTGCCGGGGCCAGAGCATGGAGGAGGAGCTGTGCCGCGGTCTGCGCTTCGACCTGGACGGCTACCTGACCATGATCAGCCTGAAGACCGCGGCGTTCTTCCAGGGCGCCTGCGAGAGCGGCGCGATCCTGGCCGGTGGCACCCCGGAGCAGGTGGAGGCGCTGTCCCGGTACGCGCTGGCGCTGGGCACCGCCTTCCAGATCCAGGACGACATCCTGGGCTACACCGGCGAGGCGGACACCATGGGCAAGGAGAACACCAGTGACAGCCGCAACGGCAGGCTCACCCTGCCGGTCCTGCTGGCCTACCGCGCCGGCGGCCACCCGGAGCGCCGGTTGCTGCGCCAGGCACTCACCGGCGAGGAGAACCTGGGGCACCGCCACGAGCAGATCCTGGAGGTGCTCGACCGGACCGGCGCGCTGGAGTCCGCGGCCAAGATGGCCTGGACCTACGCGGAGAACTCCGGCTCGGCGCTGGTGAAGCTGCCACCCTCGCCGAGCCGGGACCGCCTCGCCTTCTTCGCCGAACTGGCCATCGACCGAGACCGCTAACCCCATGCCCCGTGTTGGCCGTTCTCGTACGCAGTCTTGGCCGATCCGGTACACGGTGTTGGCCGCTGTGGGACAGCCGATCCGTCCGACCGTCCACAACGGCCAACACCCTGTACGACAACGGCCAACACGCCGTACGAGAACGGCCAACACGGGGTGGGGGTTGCTAGCGGGCCAGGCTGGGGTGGTCCCGTCTGCGCATCACCGACCTGGCCGCGGCGGTCAGGACGGCGGCCGGGACCAGCACCGCCAGGGCCAGCACCAGGCCGCCGCCCAGCGCGATGAACCCGCAGGCCAGCACCAGGCGCTCCCCCACCAGCACCTCGTGGGCGCGCAGGGCGGCCAGCCGGGGGATGGGGCGGGCGGCACGCGCCAGCATCAGGAAGCAGGTCCAGCACAGCGGCAGGGCGAGCAGCAGGAAGGGCCACAGCAGGGACAGCTCCAGCGCCGAGGTGTCCAGGGCCAGTGGCCAGCCGACGGCCAACGCGATCCACACTCCATTGAGGACAGTCAGCATGCGCAGCGTCGAGCCGTCCCCGTACCGCACCGGATACGTCCGGTAGCCACCCTCCCGGTCGCTGTCCCGATCACACAGCGCCCCCACCAGATTGGACGCGGAGTCGTGCACCCAGAACGCCAGTGCCAGCGGCAGCAGTTCCCACGGCGGCACCGGACCGCTCGCCGTGGTCCCCACCAGGAAGGCCAGCGCTGTCGGGACGCCGCGCATGAGGTTGCCCGCCAGGCCGCGGGCCTTGAACGTCCGGCTGTAGGAAACCCCGGTGACCACGGCGACCACCCCCAGCGCCAGGTTCAGCGGGGTCAGCGCCACCGCGAACACCAGTCCGAGCCCGATCGTGAGCACCATGCCGGTGAACGCGGTCCGGGCACTCATCCGGCCGGACGGGATGGGGCGATGGGGTTTCGCGGTGGCGTCCAGCTCCCGGTCGAAGTAGTCGCCGCCGTAGAGGGAGGCGATCCAGCCGAAGGTGGGGGCGGCCCAGGCGGCGAACAGCCGCCAGGTCTCCGGGTCGGTCTGGTTGAGCCGGGCGGCCAGCACCGCGCCGGCCAGGCCGACCAGGCCCGCGTAGAACATCGAGTCCGGGCGGCAGATCTCCAGGTGGGCGAGCAGGGTTCGTCGGGCGTTCACAATGCCTCCCTCGGGGAACGGTCATGACCCCGCACGCGGTGATCGCCGGGGCGGGGGTGGCGGGGCTGACCAGTGCGGTGGCCCTGCACCAGAACGGCTGGCGGGTGAGCGTGTTCGACCGGGCGCCGGTGCTGGAACCGCTCGGCGCGGGTCTCGGCCTGACGCCGAACGCGTTGCGCGCCTTGGACGTGCTCGGTCTCGGCGACGCGGTGCGCGAGCGCGGGGCGGTGCAGGAGACCGGGGGCATCCGGCGGCCGGACGGGCGCTGGCTGGCCCGCTCCGACCTGGCCTTCATCCGGGCCCGCTTCGGCGATCCGGTGGTGGGCCTGCACCGCAGGGACATCATCACGATGCTGGCCGAGGCCTTGCCCGCCGGGTCGCTGCGCACCGGGGTGACGGTGACCTCGGCGACCCGGGACGGGGTGGTGCACACCAGCGAAGGCGAGCTGGGCGCGGATCTGGTGGTGGCCGCCGACGGGATCGGCTCCAGGCTGCGGACTGCGCTGTTCCCGGCGCACCCCGGGCCGGTCTACGCCGGGTACACCAGCTGGCGGATGGTGGTGCCGGTGCCGGACTACCTGGTCGAGGCCACCGAGACCTGGGGCCGGGGCACCCGCTTCGGCTTGATGCACCTGCCGGACGGGTTGCTGCACCTGTCCGCGAACTCCGTTGCCCCGCCGAGGGAACGGGAGCGGGACGAGCGTCAGGCGGTGCTGCGGCGGTTCGGGCACTGGCACGCGCCGATCCCCGAGCTGCTGGCCGCGGTGCAGCCGGGACAGGTGCTGCACCACGACGTGGCCGAGCTGGCCACGCCGCTGCCCGCGTTCCACAGTGGACGGATCGTGCTGGTCGGTGACGCCGCGCATGCCATGACCCCCAACATCGGACCGGCCTGCCTGGCCATGGAGGACGCGGTCACCCTCGGCCTGCTGCTGCCCGCCGACCGGGTGTCCGATCTGGACAGTGCGCTGGCGGAGTACACCGCGCTGCGGCTGCCCAGGGCGGTGGCGCTGGCCCGGCGGTCCCGGCGGGTCGGCCTGGCCGGGCAGTGGACCTGGCCGCCCGCGGTGGCCGCGCGGAACCTGGGCATCCGGTTCGGCGGGCTGCTGCCCGCCTCGGTCACCGCGCGGGCACTGGACGGTTCGGTGGACTGGTGGCCGCCGTCCAGGTCACCGGCAGCGCCGTCAGCCCGCGGATGAGCATCTGCGACTTCCAGGCCAGCTGGTCCTCCGGCACCGCCAGCCGGAGGTCCGGCAGCCGCAGCAGCAGCCGGTCCAGCGCGACCTGCAACACCATCCGGGCCACCGAGGCGCCCAGGCAGTGGTGCGGGCCGTGGCTGAAGGCCAGGTGCGGGTTGTCCACCCGGTGGAAGTCCACCTTCTCCGGGCAGGCGAACACGGCCGGATCGTGGTTGGCTGCGGCCGGATCGACCAGCACCGGCTCCCCCGCCCTGATCAGCACGCCGCCGATCTCGATGTCCTCGGTGGCGTACCGGGGCAGCCCGGCGCCCGCCTCCAGCGGCACCCAGCGCAGCAGCTCCTCCACCGCGGCCGGGATCAGCTCCCGGTCCGCGCGCAGGGAGTCCAGCAGCGGCTGGTCGGTCAGCAGCACGTAGGCGAAGTTGGGGATGTGCGAGGCGGTGGTCTCGTACCCGGCCACCAGCACGGTCATCGCCAGCATGATCAGCTCGTGCTCGGGCAGCTCGTCCTCGCCCTTGGTGACCATCGCGCCGAGCACGTCGTCGGTCCGCTCGCTGCGGCGACGGCGCAGGAAGGTCTCCAGGTAGTCCCACATCTGGCCGGCCACCCGCTCGGACTCCTCCGGGCTGACCGCGGCCGAGAGCGCCATGTCCGACCACTCGCGGAACTGGTCCTGGTCCTCCCGGGGGATGCCCAGCACCTCCGAGATCAGCGTGTTGGTCAGCGGAAGTGAGTACCGCGCAACGAGGTCCTGCGCCGGCCCCGCCGCCAGCATCTCGTCCAGTAGCTCCTCGGCGACCTCGATCGCCCTGGGGCGCAAGGCTTCCGCGCGGCGCTGGGTGAAGGCGCGGGCCACCAGCGTGCGCACCCGGCTGTGCTGCGGCGGGTCCATGGTGACGATGCCGGTGGTGGAGTTGTAGGGCATGGAGCGCGGCACGTCGCGGCCGTGCATGGCCGCCCTGGAGAACCGGGGGTCCACCAGCACGAGTTTCGCGTCCTGGTAGCGGGTCACCAGCCAGGCCTGCTCGCCGAAGGGCAGCCGCACCTTCAGCACCGGCTCCTCCTGGCGCAGGCGCTGGTAGAGCGGATCCAGGCGCAGGCCCTCCGCGGAGAACGGGAAGGCCCGCGCCTCGGTCGCGGGATCGGCGGTCATCGCAGGCGCCAGCCGAGCAGCCCGTCGGGGGCGTCGGCACGCTCGAACCCGGCCTCGTCCAGCTCGGCGTTGAGCTCCTCCTCGCTGATCGGGTAGGCGTCGATCTCCTCCCGCTCCTCGATGCCCTCCTCATCGCACACGGTGATCCGGTAGGACCAGCTCAGCCGCAGCACGCCGTCACCGGCGGGCACGCCCGCGTACTCGATGTCGTAGCGGGCCCGGCCCACCTGGAGGCTGCCCGCGGCCGGCGCGATCGGGTCGGCGGTGGCGGGTTCGGGCCGGTCCTGCACCAGCAGGCCGCCGGGGTTGAGCGACTCGCGGCAGACCCGCCACAGCTGGGCGCGGCGTTCCGGGGAGAAGCAGAGCAGCATGCTGATCAGCACCACCGCGTCCACCTTCACCGGCAGCTTCACCGTCACCGCGTCCTGCGGCAGCACGGTGACCCGCCGTTGCAGGTCGGGCCTGCGGGCCAGCCGGGACATCAGCACCGCGCGCATCGGCGCGGCCGGTTCCACCGCGAAGACCTCGCCGGGGCAGGCATCGGCGATGGTCTCGGTGACCAGGCCGGTGCCCGCGCCCATCTCCAGCACGCCGTTGGCGCAGTCGGCCACCGCCTTGGCCACCGCGCGCTGGGTGGGCTCCTTGTACGGCAAGGCGAAGAGCTCGTGGTACTGGGCCATGTAGGAATAGCGGTCAGTCATGGGACACCACGCCTCTCCGGTTGTCACTGAACATCTCTCGCGCCAGCCTGCCCATGTAGTAGACGATCTCCTCGTGGTTGGTGGAGGTGACGAAGTTGCGGGCGCCGGCCTTGTAGTACAGCGAGGTCTCCTGCTCCCCCACGGTGTGCGCGTAGGACTCCCCGCGCCGCAGCGCCAGGCACATCGCGGGCACGTCGCAGGCGATGGTCACGTTGTGCCGCACGTGGAACATGTCGCCCTCGACCTCCACCAGCGGCAGGGTCTCGTTGGCGTACAACGGTGAGGGCTCCCGGCCGGGGCTGGAATAGGCGGGCAGGGTGAGCAGGTCGTACTCGAAGGCGTTGTCCAGCAGGGCCACGTGCTCACTCGGCACCCTGGGCAGCATCGACTCACGCCACCAGCGGCGCAGCTCCTCCTTGGCCTCCACCGTGCCGTAGACGTACTCCACCACCGGGCCCAGCACGTCGGAGTCGGTGAAGGAGCTGTTCAGCCCGTGCTGGAACGGCTCGGCCGCCGGGTCGGTGCTGCGCTCGAACCAGTCGATCAGCGAGCGGATCGTCTCGGACTGGGTGAGCCCGCCGAGCTCGCGCAGCGGTCCCCAGAGGAACCGGAACACCGGGTTCTCCGCGACCAGCCTGGAGAAGAAGATGAACCGGTGCATGTACCGGTTGTCCTGCGGGGTCATCGTGTTGTGCGCGATCAGGTACATGAAGTCGTCGTTGTTGCCGCGCACCGTGATCAGCCCGTGTTCGGCCCGCTTCTCCGCATACGCGGTGTTGGGCAGGATCAGCATCGGGTAGACCGCGACCCTGGAGACGTGGTTGGCCAGCCGGTCGTAGCCCTCCATGAAGGACTCCACGGTCTCCCCCGGCGCGCCCCAGATCAGCTCGGCGTAGCAGGCCATGCCTTCCTTGCCGAGCCATTCGGCCAGGCTCTCCCAGTCGTTGACCTTCATGTTGCGCCGCTGCATGCCCTCCAGCGCGTCCGGGTTGAGGGTCTGCAGGGCCAGGGTGAACGAGCTGTGCAGTCCGGCTTCCTTCATCGCGCTGACGATCTGGTAGAACAGCTTGGACTTGTTCTTGGCCCAGGAGGTCTCGATGCTCTTGGGGAAGCCGAGCCGCTGCCGGATCTCGATGACGTCCTCGACGAACTCCAGGTCGATGGGCAGCATGCCGAAGTTGGCGTCGCACATGACGATGGTGTGCACCTTGTGCTTGGCGAAGAGCTCCACCTCCTGGCGCAGCCGTTCCCTGGAGAAGGCCCGCACCCGCTGGCCGACCGCGCCGCCCCAGTAGCAGAAGGAGCAGCGGTAGGGGCAGCCGCGGTTGGTCTCCATCAGCGCCACGTCGTAGCGGAAGTTGCCCTCGTCGTCGGTGAGCTCCAGGGTGCCGGTGAGCACCGGGGAGGCGATGGCGTCCAGGTCCTCGATCCGCGGCCGTTCCTCGGTGGTGACGTACCCACCGTGGCCGCTCTGGAAGGAGATGCCCAGGATGCCGCCGAGCTCGTTGCGCGCCTTGCCGTCCAGGTGCGCGTGCAGCAGGTCGCAGAAGGTGAACTCGCCCTCGCCGTTGACCACGATGTCCACGTCCGGGAACATGCCGAAGACCCGTTTGGCCTGGTTGGCCACGTGGTTGCCGCCGAAGACCACCCAGCCGTCCGGCTTGAGCTGCTTGTAGGTCTCGGCCAGCGCGGCGAAGGAGCGGAAGTTCCAGCCCAGCACCGAGAAGGCGATGATGTCCGGGGCCTCGCCGGCGAAGAGCTCGCTGGCCATGCCGAACAGCGTCTTGCCACCGTCAAAGTTGATGATCTTGATGTCGAAGTTCGCGGCCAGCTTCTCGTCCTGCAGCGCGGTCGCCTTGAGATAGCCGGCAGCCAGCGGCATGGACTCCAGGGCCATCTCCCAGATGCCCTGCTGGATCAACCACACCTGTCTCCGCGTCATCGGCTCGTCCTCACCTGTGTGTCCGAAGTAGACAGTGCGTGGTCACCAGGCCACCGGCAGCGCGCTGGGTCCCTGGTCGAGCAGTCCGGCCCGCTGCGGCAGCTCCTCCACCGGCACGGCCAGGCGCAGCCCGGGAAAGCTGGTGGCCAGCTCGGTGAAGGCCACCTGGAGCTCCAGCCGCCCCACCGCGGCGCCGAGGCAGTGGTGCACGCCGTGCCCGAAGGCCAGGTGCAGGTTGCCGGGGCGGGTGCGGTCGAACCGGCCGGGGTTGGGGAAGCGGCGCTCGTCCCGGTTGGCGCAGGCCGGTGGCGCGATCACCATGTCCCCGGCCTTGATCAGCACCTCGCCGATGCGCACGTCGTCCTGCGCGATCCGGACCAGGCCGCCGATCTCCGAGGCGTAGCGCAGGATCTCCTCGATCGCGCCCGGCACCAGCTCCGGGTCGTCCACCAGGGCCTGGTAGTCCTCGGGGTGGGTGAGCAGGGTGAGCGCGCCCAGGCCGATGGTGTTGCCCGCGGTGACGTACCCGGCGATCAGGATGCTCTCCGCCATGGTGAGCAGCTCCCGGTCGTTGAGCCGGTCGTTGTCCTGCTCACGCACCGCGATCAGGTCGCTGAGCAGGTCAGGCCCCGGGTTGCGCTGCTTGTCCGCGATCAGCCCGGCGCAGTACTCGTCCAGGCTCTTGCCCGCGGCCATCACCTCCTCCTGGCTGAAGGCGTCCAGCGAGAGGATCGCCTCCGACCAGCGCCGGAAGTCGGCCTGGTCGACCACGGGCACGCCGAGCAGCTCGGTGATCACCCCGATGGACATGGGGAAGGCGAAGATCTCCACCAGGTCGGCGGGCGGACCGGCCGCGCGCAGGTCACCGGCCAGCTGCTTGGCCAGGGCCTGCACCTTGGGGCGCAAGGCTTCCACCCCGCGCACGGTGAAGGCCTTGGACACCAGGCGGCGCAGCCGGGTGTGCCCCGGCGGGTCCTGGAACAGCGAGTCCTCGGTGGCCGCGGCCGCGCCCGGGGCGCGCACGCCGAAGCGCAGGTCGGAGAGCACGAACCGGACGTCCTCGTAGCGGGTGACCAGCCAGGCCGGTTCCCCGGAGTTGGTGGTGACCCGGCTGACCGGCTCCTGCGCGCGCAGCCGCGCGTACTCCACCGGCGGTTCGGTGACGGACGGGCGGGCGAACGGGAAGGGCGGTGCCCCCATCGGCGTCTCCTTCGTTACCAGGTCACGAGCAGGGCGGCGGGGCTCTGGTCGAGCAGGCCGGTGCGCAGCGGGATCCGCTCCACCGGCAGCACGGTGCGCATCAGCGGGAAGGCCGAGCTGAGCACTTCCAGCGTCACGTGCAGTTCCATCCGCCCCAGCGCGGCGCCGAGGCAGTGGTGGATGCCGTGGCCGAACGCCAGGTGCGGGTTCTCCGGCCGGGTGATGTCGAACCGGGCCGGTTCGGGGAACAGGCTGGCGTCGACGTTGGCCGCGCCCAGCTCGGCGAAGACGGTGTCGCCCTTGCGGATCAGCGCCTCGCCGACCTGGACGTCGTCCTTGGCGATGCGCATCAGGCCGCGTTTGCCGAACTGGCAGCGCAGGATCTCCTCCACCGCGCCCTCGATCAGCCCGGGATCGGCCACCAGGCGGTCGTACTGGGCGCGGTTGGTGAGCAGGGTGAGCATGCCCATGGTGATCGCGTTGACCGTGCTGACGTGCCCGGCCACCAGCAGGGTGACCGCCATGGTGCGCAGCTCGCCGGTGCTGAGCTTGTCGTCCTCGTTGTCCCGCACCGCGATCAGCGCGCTCATCAGGTCGCTGCCGGGGTCGCGGCGCTTGGCCTCGATCAGCTCGGCCACATAACCCTGGAGGTTGTTCCAGGCCGCGCCGATCTCCTCAGGGGTGTGCGCGGTCAGGCTGATCACCGCCTCGGACCAGGCGCGGAAGTCCGCCCGGTCCGGAGTGGGCACGCCGAGCAGCTCGCTGATCACGTTGATGGACAACGGGAAGGCGAAGTCACTGACCAGCTCAGCGGGCGGGTAGTCATCGGCCATCTCCGCGGCCAGCCGTTCGGCGGTGCGCCGCACCGCGGGCCGCAGGTCGGCCATCCGGCGGGCGGTGAACGCCCGGCCGACCAGTCGGCGCAACCGGCTGTGCCCTGGCGGGTCCTGGAACAGCGACTCCTCGGGAGCATCCTCGGCGTTGTCACTGGCCGCGCCGGCGAAGCGGATGCTGAACCTGGGGTCGGCCAGCACGAAGCGCACGTCCTCGTACCGGGTCACCATCCAGGCGTGCGTGCCGTTCTCGGTGACCACCCTGGCCACCGGGCACTCCGCCTGCAGCCGGGCGTACTCCGCTGGTGGCTCGGTGATCGAGGGCTGGGCCAGGGGCAGGGACACAGCGGGGGCCCGCTCGGGTGCGCTCATGCACGTCTCCTCACACCGCCGTCGCCGGATCCGGATTCGAGTGCTGACGCTAGAGAACGGCGCTGGTCATGCGGCTGCACCCGCACTGGAGCGGACCGGGGCCCGCGTCCAGCTCTGGTGCAGCCGGGCGCCAAGCGGGCGTCCGTAGGCTCCGGGCCGACATCGCCTTGGGCTGCAAGTCCAGTGGACGGAGGCACACCGAGATGACAACCGTGGCGCTAGTGGAGATCCACTCCTGGCACAGCTTCCTCCCGCTGGTATCCGGATACCTCCAGAGTTACGCCCGACAGGACGAGGTGGTCGCACAGAAGTACGAGTTCGAGATCCTTTCCCGGCACACCTCGGACGGCCGGGTGGCGCTGGTGGCCGAGCTGGCCGAGCTGGACTGCGACATCTACGCGTTCAGCTGCTACATCTGGAACGGCAAGCTGGTGCGCGAGGTGCTGGAGGACCTGGTGCGCCTGCGGCCCAACGCGCAGTACCTGCTGGGCGGCCCGCAGGTGATGAACCACGGCGAGGACTACATCCCGCCGGGCGCGCACAACGTGGCGGTGTGCAACGGCGAAGGCGAGATCACCTTCCAGGAGTACCTGCGTGAACTGGCGAACGAGTCGCCGGACCTGGGCAAGGTGCCGGGGCTGAGCTTCCGCCGGGACGGCCGGGTGACCACCACCCTGCCGGCCGCGCGGATCAAGGAGCTCACCGAGGTGCCGAGCCCGTTCGTGGCCAACCTGTTCACCGACTCGACCTACCACGTGGCGGTGCTGGAGACCAACCGCGGCTGCCCGTTCCGCTGCGGGTTCTGCTACTGGGGCGCGGCCACCAACGACAAGGTGCACCGCTTCGAGATGGACCGGGTCAAGGCCGACATCGAGTGGATCGCCAAGAACAACATCTACGCGGTCATGATCGCCGATGCCAACTGGGGCCTGTCCGCACGCGATGTGGAGCTGACCGAGTACATCGTGGAGTGCAAGGAGAAGTACGGGTTCCCGTACTGGGTGACCATCCAGTCGGCCAAGAACAGCCCGGAGCGGGTGTCCAAGATCGTGGACATCCTGTTGCGCGGTGGGCTGATCACCCGCCAGCCGATCTCCCTGCAGAGCGTCAGCGACGAGGCGCTCACCCTGATCGAGCGCAAGAACATCAAGCGGGAGACCTACTCCGAGCTCCAGCGCGACCTGCGGGCCAGGAACATCCCCTCCTTCATCGAGCTGATCTGGCCGCTGCCCGGGGAGACCCTGGGGTCCTATGTGGACGGAATCGTGCAGCTGTGCCGCACCGGCGCCGACATGATCAACGTGTACCCGCAGCTGTTGCTGCACAACACGCCGATCTACGAGCAGCGCGAGCTCTTCGGCGTGCACACCGAGCGGGTGCCCAACCCGGTCGGCGAGGCCGAGCTGGTGGTGCGCACCAAGTGGGTCAACCGGGAGCAGTACGACGAGGGCGTGTGGTTCTGGTACGCGCTGCTGTCGGTCTACGACTCGCGCGGGCTGTTCTTCGTCTCCAGCTACCTGGACCGCAAGGGCATCATGTCCTTCGACGAGCTGTTCTGGGCGGTGGTGGCCTTCTACCGGGAACACCAGGAGTACGAGCTCGCCCGCTACATCAAGCGCTCGGTGGAGACCCTGGACCACTACGAGTACAGCAACGGCGGCATGGTGGCCCACCAGATCCAGCACAGCCACCGGCAGGAGGCGGACCGGCTGATGCACGAGTTCGCCTCGGCGCAGCCGTGGTGGTCGGACCCGACCGTGCGCGCGCTGTTCGAGCTGGACATGGTGGCCCGGCCCTACCCCTACATCGAACCGGTGCAGGAACCGGGAGTTCCGTTGAAGGAGATGAACATCTTCGAGATGGGCGAGCACCACGTGACCGTGGACCTGCCGCCGCACCTGGTCGCCGAGCTGGTCGAGCGCGAACTGCTGGACGATCCCTCGGCACACCGGGTGCGCCTGGACTTCACCGGGAAGAACAAGCAGGTCTGCACGGATGAGAACGACTCGCTCGCCAACGGCCTGTACTGCGCCAACTTGCTGGAGCAGATGCTGGACATGCTGCCCGAGTACCAGGTCTGTGACACCGCACTGACGGGAGACGCCCGATGACCACCCAGGACATGCCCGCCCTCCCCTTCGACCGCCCCACCATCCTGGACATCCCGCCGATGCTGCGGCAGCTCCAGGCCGAGCGCCCGATCACCAAGGTGCGCACCATGATGGGCGACGAGGCCTGGCTGGTCACCCGCTACGAAGAGGCCAAGTCGCTGTTCACCGACCACCGCCTGATCCGCTCGCACCCGGACCCGGCCAACGCGGCGAAGGTCAGCGAGTCGGCCATGATGGGCGGTCCGGTCGGCACCTACGAGACCGAGGACTACGACCACACCCTGATGCGCTCCCTGCTCGGCGGTTCCTTCTCCGCCAAGCGGATGCGCATGCTGCGGCCGCGCATCGGCGGCCTGGTCGACGACCTGCTCGACGAGATGGCCAAGAAGACGCCGCCGGCCGACCTGCATCAGGAGCTCGCGTTCCCGTTGCCGGTGCTGGTGATCTGCGAGCTGCTCGGCGTGCCCTACGAGGACCGCGACCAGTTCCGCATCTGGTCCGAGGGCGCGGCCGACATGTTCAACGGCGAGCACTCCCTGGAACAGCTCACCGAGCTGCGCGCCTACACCGGTTCCCTCATCGAGGCGCGCCGCACGAACCCGGGCGAGGACGTGATCTCCGACATCGCCCGCGCCTACAACGAGGGCAAGCTGAACATGGACTACGCGGTCGGTCTGGCCACCGGCCTGCTCTTCGCCGGGCACATGACCACCGTGGTGCTGGTGGAGTTCGGCACCCTGCACATGCTCACCTATCCCGAGCAGCGCAAGCGCCTGGTGGAGGACCCCTCGCTGGTGGAGTCCGCGGTGGAGGAGATGCTGCGCTTCACCGACGCCGGCGGCGGCAACTTCGTCCGCTATGCCAGGGACGAGATCAAGATGGGCGATGTCACCATCAACTTCGGTGACGCGGTGCTGATCAGCGGCATCGCCGCCAACCGGGACCCGCGCTTCTTCACCGACCCGGACACCTTCGACGTCACCCGCGAACCCAACTCCCACCTGTCCTTCGGCAGCGGACGGCACCTGTGCATCGGCGCCACGCTGGCCCGGGTGGAGCTGGAGGCGGTGTTCAGCCGGTTGTTCCAGCGCTTCCCGAACCTGGAGCTGGCGGTGCCGGTGGAGGAGCTGGAACTCCTGGACAACCTGCTGCCCGGCGGCCTGGTGAGCCTGCCGGTGAAGTGGTGACGCGACAAGGCTAGTTCGACAGTGCGGAACCTGGCCGGGACACCGGAGTCCTGGCCAGGTTTCGCGCTGCTCAGGTACGCGGCGAACGCTCGCGCAGGGTGGAAACCCCGTCCCCGTGCAGCTCATCGCAGAACCCGGCGCGACCGGTCATGGCCATGATCAGCGCAAGGGTGCGGCCGGACACCAGCGACCCTTCCCCCGCGGTGAAGGGGCCGTCCGTGGCGACCAGCCGCAGGCCCTCGACCCGTTTCCTGGCAACGACCACCTGGTCGGTGCTCCGGTAGTACTCGGCGACCAGGGTGAGCGTCGAGATCGGGGAGTCGTGCTGGATCCCCAGCGGCTGGCGGATGTCCTCGCCGTGCACGATCGTCTCGCCGAGCAGCGCGAGGACCGGCAGTGGCGGCTTGGTCGTGCTGGTGACGGCGCGGCGGAAGCGTTCCAGTGTCTCGGCGGGAGAGTCGCCGAGCTGTTCGGCCAGGCGCATGGCCACCTGCTTGTCGAAGTCGAAGCGGCAGCGCACCACCCCGGCGAACCAGCGCAGGCCGTTCAGGTTCGCCGCGGAGGTCAGGTGGGCCAGCACCTCGCGCACGGACAGCTCGCTGCACAGCGAACGGGTGGACCACTGCTCGTCGGCGAGGTGCGTCAGGTCGGTGGCGAGGGCGGCGCGTTCGGCGTGCACCAACGGCCAGATCTCGGCGGGGCGGCTGCGGGGGTCGGCCATCGTGGTGGTCCTTTCTCGCTGATCAGTGCTGTCACGGGGTGAGACCGCGGCCGTCGGGCAGAATCGTCGGTGATGGACGACACTCTTTCCGCGCAGGTCGCCGACGTCGAGCGCGCACGCGCCGGTGACGAGGCCGCGTTCACCCGCCTGGTGGCGCCGTTGCACACCGAACTGCGCGCGTACTGCTACCGCATCCTCGGCTCGGTGCACGACGCCGACGACGCCCTGCAGGACGCCCTGTTGCGGGCCTGGCGCGCGTTCGGGCGGTTCGAGGGCCGCAGCTCGCTGCGCACCTGGCTCTACACCGTGGCCACCCGCACCAGCCTCGACCTGGCCGAGGCGCGGGGCAGGCGAGCCCTGCCGATGGACCTCGGCCCGGCCAGCGAACGGGCCGTGGTCGAAGGAAACGACCCGGTCACCGACGTGGCCTGGCTCGGCCCCTATCCAGGGAATGCCGCCGACGACCGGTACCTGCGCCGCGAGTCGGTGGAGCTGGCGTTCGTGGCCGCCCTGCAGCACCTGCCCGGCAACCAGCGCGCGGCACTGGTGCTGGCCGAGGTGCTCGGCTTCTCCTCCGCCGAGATCGCCGAGATCATGAAGACCTCCGCCACGTCGGTCAGCTCCGCCATCGCCCGCGCCAGGAGGACGCTCGAGGCGAAGCTGCCGGGGTCCTCGCCCCCATCGACCGACGACGGCCGGTTGCGCCAGTTGGCCACCGGCTTCGCCGACGCCCTGATCAACGGCGATCCCGACGCGCTGCTCGCGCTGCTGTGCGCGGACGTCACCTGGACCATGCCGCCGCTGCCACACTGGTACCGCGGCCGCGAGGCCGTCGTGGACTTCGCGGTCGAGGTGCCGATGACCCGCTGTCCCAGCTGGCGCTACCTGCTCACCACCGCCAACGGACTGCCCGCCGTCGCCTTCTACCTCGGCGAGCACCCGGAGGCGAGCCACCAGCCGTGGTCCATCACCGCCTTCACCGCCCGGCACGGCCTGATCGCCACGATCACGTCCTTCATCGGCGCCGGCCACTTCCCGCCGTTCGGGCTGCCCGCAGCGCTGCCCGGACCGGCCCAGGTGTAGCGACCGCGAGCGTTGTTGAAGGGATTTGTCATTCGGGTGAACATCCGGAGTGGGAGCGATATCAGCGGTGTGCGGAAAGTAGTAGTCCCGTGGACATGCGTTGCGCCACAAGGGAAACTCTCGGTTGTTCCGAAATGTCCCTGCTGTTTCGGATGCCGGATCAACCGGTTCGGTGATGTGGGTCACAGCATGCCGTGAGTGCGGTTGTGTCGGCAAGGCTGTGGTCCGCTCGCCGCGGAGTCCCCTGGGGACGGCCATCTCCCCTGCGAATGAAAGCGCGAGTGTCATGACTCTTGCTCGTCTCCGTCCGGCCGCCGCGTTGGCTGTGACGCTCAGTCTGTTGGTCGCGCCTGCGGTTCAGGCGCGACCTGGTGCGGAAAATCCCTACGAGCGCGGTCCCGCGCCGACCGTCGCGAGCATCGAGGCCGCGCGCGGCCCGTTCCAGACCGCCGAGACGCGGGTGTCGGCGACCGCGGTACGTGGCTTCGGTGGCGGCACGATCTACTACCCCACCGACACCAGTCAGGGCACCTTCGGCGCTGTCGCGGTCGCGCCCGGCTTCACCGCGAGTCAGTCCAGCATGTCGTGGTTCGGCCCGCGTCTCGCGTCCCAGGGCTTCGTGATCTTCACGATTGACACCCTCGGCCGTTACGACCAGCCCGCCGCGCGGGGGGACCAGCTCCTGGCCGCGCTGGACTACCTCACACAGAGCAGTTCGGTCCGTGGGCGCATCGATGGCTCCCGGCTGGGAGTGATGGGGCATTCCATGGGCGGGGGTGGCAGCCTGGAGGCGGCGAAGGACCGGCCCGCGTTGCAGGCGGCGATTCCGCTGACACCCTGGAACGGCACCAAGAACTGGTCCTCCGTGCGGACGCCCACGCTGATCATCGGCGCGGAGCGTGACTCGGTGGCGAGTGTCGCCGCGCACGCCGAACCCTTCTACGCCAGCCTTCCGTCCACTCTGGACAGGGCGTACCTGGAGCTGGCCGGCGCCAGTCACCTCGCCCCGAACATGGCGAACGTGACCATCGCCAAGTACAGCATCTCCTGGCTCAAGCGGTTCGTGGACAACGACACCCGCTACGAGCAGTTCCTGTGCCCGCTTCCCAGTGGCAGTGCGATCTCGGAGTACCGCGGCAACTGTCCGCACCAGGGTTGAGCGTTGGGGAGCAGGCCCCTGGTGGCGGTACGGGGCCTGCTCCCGCTCAGCAACAGAGTTGGCGACCACGAGCACCAGTGCCCCCGCCCTGCCCGCCAGCCGGTCCTGACCGCCACTAGTCCAGGCGCAGCACGGTTTCCTCGATCTCGGCGTCCCTGGCGGCGGCGTAGGCGACCTCCGTGCCGATGGCCACAAAACCCGCCTTGTGCAGCACCCGCAGCGAGCCCAGGTTGTCGCTGGCCGCCCGCGCGTACACCGGCCGCACCAGCAGCTCGGCCAGCACCAGGGCCAGTGCCCGGCTGGCGATGCCCTGTCCCCAGGCCGAGCGGTCGATCCAGTAGGTGACCTCGGTGTCGCCGTCCATCACGAAGTTGCCGATGGTGCCGACCAGCCGGCCGTCGCTGGTCACCGCGCGCAGGGTGACCTCCGGCGAGGTGCGCAGCTTGTGCATGTGCGCGTCGAAGGCCGCGCGGTCGTCGGGGTCCCTGGCGGTGAAGGCGGCCATCCGCACCGCCTCGGGGTCGCGCATCTGCTCGAACAGGGCGTCCAGGTCGGTGTCCTGGACCGGGCGCAGGGCCACGGTGCTCACAGCGTTCTCCTTCAGGCGTCGAAGCGGCGGCGGGACTGCTCGATGTGGCCGAGGAACCGGCGGGTCCACGCGCACATGCCGTCCACCGTCGCACGCAGCCCGCGCCCGGCCTCGGTGAGGGTGTACTCGACCTTCGGCGGCACGGTGGGGTGCACGAACCGCTCGACCAACCCGTTGCGCTCCAGCAGGCGCAGGTTCTGGGTGAGCATCTTGTGGCTGATGCCCTGCACCCGGTCCCGCACCTCGCCGAAGCGCAGCGTGCCGTCCCCGATCACCTCGATGATCAGCAGCGCCCACTTGTTCGCGATGTCGGAGAAGATCTCCCGCGCCAGCGAGTCCGCGCGCATCAGGTCCGCCTGCTCCTCGGACGTGCCCGCGTATTGCTTGGTCACCAAAAAGTTCCCCAGTCACTCGAAAGTGCGTTCTTCCAGGTCAGCGGTCACTCTCCTACGGTTCTCCAGTAACCGCAAGAGAGCACGGAGGAGCGAGCATGGCCATCACCCTGGTCAACCCCAGCGGACTGCCCGAGGTCGACGCCTACCACCAGGTCGCCGTCGCGACCGGATCCCGGCTGGTCTTCCTGGCGGGTCAGGTCGCCTGGGACGCCGACGGGGTCACCGTCGGCCCCGGTGACCTGGCCGCACAGGTCGAGCAGTGCTACCGCAACGTCGCCACCGCACTGGCCGAGGTGGGTGGCACGTTCGCCGACGTGGCGAAGATGACCATCTACGTCGTGGACTGGACCCCGGACAAGATGCCCCAGCTCATGGACGGCATCGGCCGGGCCGCCGCGGCCCTTGGCGTGACTCCGGTGCCGCCGGGCACGCTGATCGGCGTGGCCGCGCTGGACGTGCCCGAACACCTGATCGAGGTGGAAGCCACCGCCGTCCTGGACTAGACAGATCCCATGGCAACCCCACAGCACGCCGCCCCGGTCTCGGTGGTCACCGGCGCGGGCTCGGGCATCGGCCGCGCGGTGGCCCGCGAACTGCTCGCCGCCGGGCACCGGGTCGCGCTGGCGGGCAGGCGGGCCGGGGCGCTGCGGGAGACCGCGGCGGAGTCGGACGCGGTGCTGGTGGCCCCGACCGATGTCACCGATCCGGCGTCGGTGGACGCGCTGTTCGAGGCGGTGCGCGAGCGCTGGGGCCGGGTCGACGTGCTGTTCAACAACGCCGGGGTCAACGCGCCCGCCACGCCGCTGGCCGAGTTCTCCCTCGAACAGTGGCAGCGGGTGCTGGACACCAACCTCACCGGCGCGTTCCTGTGCGCCCGCGCGGCGTTCCGGGTGATGAGCGAGCAGCGCCCGCGCGGTGGCCGCATCATCAACAACGGCTCGATCTCCGCCCAGGTCCCCCGGCCGAACGCGATCGCCTACAACGCCACCAAGCACGCGATCACCGGCCTGACCAAGTCGATCTCCTTGGAGGGCAGGGCTTTCGACATCGCCTGCGGGCAGATCGACATCGGCAACGCGGCCACCGAGCTGACCGAGCGGATGAGCTCCGGCGTGCTCCAGGCCGACGGCTCGGTGGCGCCGGAGCCGACCATGGACGTGGCGCACGTGGCCGGGGCGGTGCGCTACATGGCCGGACTTCCGTTGTCGGCCAACGTGCAGACCATCACCGTGATGGCCACGACCATGCCGCTGATCGGCCGCGGCTGACCCCGGACCGCCCGGGGTCAGCCGAGGGGGAGCTACCAGCGGTCGGCGATCTGCGGCGCGATCAGCTCCTCGTAGACCGCCCGCACGGTGGCCAGCGCGTCCTCGCCCAGCGGGGTCAGCTCCGCCGCGGCCGCGTTGCCCTTGGCCTGTTCGGCGTTGCGCGCACCGGGGATCACCACGCTCACCCCCGGCTGGTCGATGATCCAGCGCAGCGCGAACTGGGCCATGGTCGCACCCTCGGGCACCAGCGGGGCCAGTCGCCGGACCGCTTGCAGGCCAACGGAGAAGTCCACGCCGGAGAAGGTCTCGCCGACGTCGAATGCCTCGCCGTGCCGGTTGTAGGTGCGGTGGTCGTTCTCGGCGAAGGTGGTGTTCTCGTGGTACCGCCCGGAAAGCAGGCCACTGGCCAGCGGCACCCTGGCCAGGATGCCGACCCCGGCCGCCGCCGCGGCGGGCAGCACCTCGGCGAGCGGACCCAGCCGGAGCATGTTGAGGATGATCTGCACGCTGGCCACGCCGGGGCGGGCGATCGCGGTCAGCGCCTCGGCCCTGGTCTCCACGCTGACGCCGTAGGCGGCGATCCGCTTCTCCGCGACCAGGGTGTCCAGGTCGTCGAAGACCTCGTCCGAGGAGAAGACCGCGGTGGGCGGGCAGTGCAGCTGGACCAGGTCCAGGGTGTCCACGCCGAGGTTGGCCCGGGAGCGGTCGGTCCAGGCGCGGAAGTTGTCCAGGGTGTAGTTGGCCGGGACCTGCTCGACCCGGCGGCCCATCTTGGTGGCCACGGTGATCCCGTCGCCGCCGTGGGACCTCAGGAACCGGCCGATCAGGCGTTCGCTGCGGCCGTCGCCGTAGACGTCGGCGGTGTCGATCAGGGTCACCCCGGACTCGACCGCGGCGGCCAGCACCGCGAGGGCCTGGTCCTCGTCCACCTCGCCCCAGTCCGCGCCCAGCTGCCACGCGCCCAGTCCGACCACGCCGACCTGCCTGCCGGTGCGGCCCAGTACTCGCTGCTCCACCGTGTGTGCTCCTTCGTCCGCCCGGATGCGGCCCTCATTATCGGGGACCGCCGAGTTGCCCAGGTAAACAACACCACGGTGCGGGCTCACCCGCTCCGGCGGCGGTGCCGACCCTCCACTCGGGACATCAGCCACTGGGCGTGAAAGGCGTTGTCGCACAGGCGATTCAACCTCGTGCTCAGCCGGGTCGAACTCCGCGCCGCACCTCCCCCGCCGACGACACCGCGCCTACTCTGCGTTTCAGGTCGGTCACTCCCAGGGAGGTAGAGTCATGCGCAGGTCGCTGTCCACGGCGTTGCTGATGGTCCCCAGCATGCTGCTCACGGCGGTGGTCGCCGCTCCCCCTGCCGCCGCCGCGACCGGCCGGGTGTTCGTCTTCTCGGTGGAGGTGCAGGAGGTACGGGAGTACAAGAACCCGGACGGCTGCGTCAAACTCCCCATAGCGGCGCACGTGCTGATCAACGACACCGACGAGACAGTGCGGATCTACGCCGACCCGTTCTGCATGACACCCTCGCTCACCGTCAGACCAGGCTACGGCTCGCACGTCGCACCGGGCACCGGCTCGTTCTCCGCCTGAGGCAACGTGAACGAGCGCGGGTGGCCGCCGCGGCACGCGACCGCCACCCGCCTCGGTTCAGCTGGCCGGGAACTCGTCCGGGGTCCGCATCCGGTCCCGGATCCAGGCACCGGCCGGCTTCAGCACGCCGGTGCCGGTGAAGTTCGACCCGGCGCAGGTGCCCGGCTTGAACACCGCGCCAGAGCGGCTGTCGTCGGAGAAGTTCCAGTTCGTCCAGCCGATCTTGTTGGCGGCCAGGAAGTCCAGGTACCTGGCGGACATGGTGAAGTCGTTCCCGCCGTCACCACTGGAGGTCTGGGTGCCGAACTCGGTGATGAAGATCGGGATCTGGCTGGCCGCCCGCTGCAGGGTGTTGAAGTACTCGTCCTTGTGCGAGGCGGCGTAGAAGTGGAACGTGTACATGAAGTTGGTGGCCCTGATCGGGTTGTCGATGACGTCCCGCTCGTTGCGGCCGTCGGAGACCCCGAGCGAGCCCCAGCCGTGCGTGCCGACGAACACCACGCCGTCGGGGTCCTGCGCCCGGATCACCGGGATCAGCTCCTCGGCGTAGGTCTTGATCCGGGACCAGGCGACCCCGTTGGGCTCGTTGGCGATGTCGTAGATGATGTTGGTCTTGTCCTTGTGCCGCTGGGCGATCTCGGTGAAGAAGGTCTTGGCCAGCGCGGTGTTGGCGTTCGGGTCACCTGGGGTCAGCTGGTGCCAGTCGACCAGGGCGTACATGCCGCGCTTGGTGGCCTCCTCGATGTAGCCGTGCACCATGTCGGTGAACTTGCGCGGATCGGTCTGGTAGCCGCCTTCCTGGATGTACATGGCGATCCGCAGGATGTCGCCGCCCCAGTCGGTGGCCAGCGCGTCCAGCGAGGCCGTCTTCACGCACTGGCTGTACCACTGGATGCCGTGCGTGCTCATGCCGCGCAGCTGGATCGGCTTGCCGTACTGGTTGCACAGCTTCACGCCGCAGACGTGCAGCTGGCCGTTGATGTCCGCCGGTCGGCCGCCACCGGCGCCGGTCTTGACCGTGATGCTCGCGCTCCAGCCGGACAGGTTGCCCGCCGCGTCCTTGGCCCGCACCGCGAAGGTGTAGCCGGTGTTCGGCGACAGGCCGCTGATCGTGGTGCCGGTGCCGCTCGGGCTGCCTGCCACCACGCCGTCGCGCTGGACCTCGTAGCCCGCGACGGCCACGTTGTCGGTGGAGGCGTCCCAGGCCAGGGTCACGCTGGTGCCCGTGACGCCGGTGGCGCGCAGGTTGCCGGGCACGGTGGGCGCTTCGACGTCCGGGTCACCGGTGGCCACGTCGGCGTCCAGCCGGTCCAGGTTGGGGCCGCCGTTGGCGGTGGTCGCGGTGCCGCGGACCTTGTTCTGCCCCGCGGCCAGGGTGACCGTCGCGGTGGCGGTGCGCCAGGTGGTCCAGGCGCCGGTGCCGGGGAAGGCGAGTCCGCTGACCGCGGACTGGCCGTTCACGGTGACGTTCAGCGGCCGGTTGGCGCTGGTCCCGTTGGCGTAGCGGAAGGTCAGCTTGGCCGGGCCAGCCGTGGCCGCGTTCACCGTGAACTCGACGTGGCTGCCGGTGGTGTTGTCGAAGTTGACGAAGCCGGATCCGGTGAACCCGGCGTGGTTGGACTCGACCAGGCCGCGCGAGATGCTCGCGCTCTCGGCCTGGTACTCGGTCACCACGGCGGCGCCGGCGATGGCCTGGGCCGGCGCGGCCACGGCCAAGGCCGCGACCAGGGTGAGTAATCGGGGGCGAAGTGCCACGGGATGCCTCCCACATGTCAGGGATGGGACGTGCAAAACGCGGCGGCGATAGTTAGTAAGGTTTCCTACGTTTCGTTTGTTGTCAATACATTCGGCGTAGGGCCGGACGAGCGAGCCCATCCGGGCGGACCCGCCGCCGCATTCGCGCAACCGAGCTGATCCGAAACCGATATTCGCGATCTTGTGATTCCCCCGCGTCCGGCGCGCTAGGCTCCCCCGTTCCGGGTGGGCGGCACGGGAGGCAGTGGTGGAACCGGAAGGCACAGCAGGCCGGGAACTGACGTTGCCCGCGCGCCGGGAGCTCGCCGACGCGCTGGGCCGCGGCGGACAGGCCGGGGAGGCGGCCTCCGCCTTGCACCGGCTGGTCGCCGAGTGCGAGGACCGCTTCGGCGCCGGGCACCAGCAGAGCCTGCTGACCAGGGACCTCTCCGCGCGCTGGGCCGGTGAGGCCGGTGATCCGGTGCTGGCCGCCGCGGAGTTCGACGAGCTGCTGTCCCGCTTCCGCGCCTGTTTCGGCCCCGAGCACCCGCACACCCTGCGCAGCTGGCACAGCCTCGGCTACTGGAGCGGTGAGGCCGGCGACGTGCACCGGGCCGCGGAGCTGTGCCGCACCCTGCTGCCGGTGCGCGCCAAGGTGCTCGGCGAGCAGCACCCGGCCACCCTTCGCACCCGGCACCGCCTGGCCTACTGGCTCGCCGAGACCGGCCACCAGGGCCAGGCCCAGGAGATGCTGGCCGGACTGCTCGCGCTGCGCACCGAGCTGTTCGGTCCCGACCACCCCGACACCCTGGTCACCGCGCGCGAACTGGCCAAACTCCAGGGCAGGCTGGGCGATCCGAGGTCCGCCGCCGCCCGCCTGCAACGGATCTGCCGGGCGCAGGGCCGGGTGCTGGGCACCGAACACCCGACCACCCTGGGCAGCTGGCACGAGCTGGCCCGCTGCCTCGGCCTGGCCGGCAGCCCGGACCGGGCCGCCGCGATGCTCACCGATCTGCTGGCCCGCCGCCGGAAGTCACAGGGGCCATGGCATCCGCGGACCTTGCTCAGCTGGCACGAGCTGGCCTACTGGGAGGCCGCCTGCGGCCGGACCGGCCTGGCGGTGGACCGGCTGCGCGAGCTGCTGCCGATGCGCCGACGGGTGCTGGGCGAGCGGCACCGGCACTGCCGGGCCAGCGAGGAACTGCTCGCCGAGCTGGGCGCGCGCCGCGGCTGACCTCAGGCATTGTGGTCGGCCACCATCCGGACCCTGGCGCACAGCTCGACCATCAGGTGCTCGGCGGCGGCCATCCCGCCCTCGGCCTTGGCGTGCGCCACCAGCTGCCAGGCGCGGGCGGCGTCCCCGCGCTCGACGGCGGCGACCAGCTCCTCCGCTCGGCCGTGCAACCAGGCGAAGTCCGCCACTTCCGCTCTCCCCAGGGTCGATGGTCTGACCATTGTGGGACAGCGCGGACCTGGAAAGCCCTACCGTAGTGACTTCATCGTCCGCCCAAACAGGGGGTTGTCATGGCCGAGGTAGTCCTGTTCCACCACGCCCTGGGCCGTACCCAGGGGATCACCGGTTTCGCCGACCAGCTGCGCCAGGACGGGCACACCGTGCACACGCCGGACCTGTTCGAGGGCCACACCTTCGCCACCCTGGACGAGGGCATGGCGCACGTGCGGCAGATCGGGTTCGGCGAGGCCGTCAACCGCGGCGCGGCGGCGGTGGCGGACCTGCCTGCCGAGCTGGTCTACGCCGGGTTCTCCCTGGGCGTGCTGCCCGCGCAGATGCTGGCCCAGACCCGGCCGGGCGCTCGCGGCGCGCTGCTCTACTACTCGTGCGTGCCGGTCACCGAGTTCAGCCCGACCTGGCCGGCCGAGGTGCCGGTGCAGGTGCACGGCATGGACGCGGACCCGTTCTTCGCCGATGAGGGCGACCTGGACGCGGCCCGGGACCTGGTCGCCTCGGCGGTGGCCCCGGCCGAGCTGTTCCTCTACCCGGGCGACCAGCACTACTTCGCCGACGCCACCCTCGACTCCTACGACCCGGCCGCCGCCGCGCTGCTGCTGGAGCGCACCCTGACCTTCCTGCGCTCGGTGTCCTGACTCACCAGCTGGTGCCCCGGTCCGACTGCGGCAGTTCGGATCGGGGCTTGTCATCGGCGTGCCCGTGCAAGCGCAGGCCCTCGGGTACCACCCTTGGCCCCGTCCCGAGGGCACCCAGCCACAGGTGGTCGTCCGGTCCTGGTGACTGCACCTGGATGAGGTGGCCGGTCCAGGAGATCCCCTGCCACCACAGCACTTCGGTGTAGAACCGGTCGGAGACCACCAGCGCCACCGGCCAGTCCATCCTGCCGTACGGCAACTGCCGGTGCACCACAGGACTGTCGGCCAGCACGGACAGCCGCTCCAGCTCCGAACCGACAGCCAGCACCACCCGCAGCCTCGGCCCCAGCACCGGTTGTGCCAGCACGTCGTACAGGCTTTCCAGGAATCGGGCCAATCGTGCGGACAACGGCGGCAGGACGACCTGGACGCGCGCGTCGTGGACCACGACCTCGCCCGGCGGCCACTCCAGTCCGGCCCGCGTGGTCACCTGCGCCAGCAGCTCATCCAGCACGCCGCCGGGCGCTCGCTGGCCACCGGACGCGGTCGGGAACTCCAGCCGGAGGGTCGGTTCGCCGGGAACGCCAGCGGCCAGGTACTCCCGGAAAGTGTTGTGCGCGAACCACAACCGGCCCGGTTCGACCTCCCTGAGCAACTGCCCGCCACCCGACAGCTGGCTGGCCACTTCGGTCGCCGGTTGCCGCACCCTCGGCATGGTCGCCAGCGTCTCGGACAGCCCGGCACCCTTGGCGTATGCGCTCAGCAGCGTCAGTTTTTCCTTGCGGGACAACGGATCCGGGCGCTGCGCCGGGGCTGGGGTCGGCGGTGGTTCAAGCCATTGGTCCAGCAGCGCCGCGCGGATGTCGCCGTCAGCGGGCAGCCGTCCGCCCCGCCGCTGGTACAGGGTGCACAGTGCGGCGCACAGCATCCGGTCGGTCGCCAACGAGGTCAGCCGTGGACTCGCCTGGATCGCCGACAGCAGCGACGTGCCCGGATCTGCTTCTCCGGCAACGGGTTTCCACGGCCACGACCGCACGAAGTGGGCGAGTTCCCCCTCAGCCATGGGCTGCAACCGGGCCACCGCGGGCTTGGCCAGAGGTAGATCCGCTGGGTAGTTCCTGACCGCGAGCACACATCGCGTGTCCGGATGGTCGGTCATGACTCGCCTGAGCCGGTCGAGGACCTGGGACCGGATGCCCGGCTCCTCGTCCAGACCGTCCAGCAACAGCAAGGCCCGGCCGTCAACCCGGGCCGGGAGCCCGTCCAGCGAACCCCGCAACGCGCATTCCGTCAGCGGGACGTACAACGGAGTCCGATCCGACCCGTGCGCACCGGCCAGCCATCGCAGCGCCGCGGTCTTCCCCGCCCCCGGCGCACCCAGCAACACCACCACCCGATGCCGGTCGACCACCTGGCCCAGCGGCACCATCTCGTTGCCCACGAACACGAACGGCTCGACCAGGTGTTCCGCTCCCCGGTCCTCATCGATGGCGGCTGGCAGTGGCTCACCGCCGCGCAACGCGCCGACCACCGAGGCGACCGCGGCCTCGAACTCCTCCGCCCCTGGCGACGGACCAGCCCACGCGCGCATCCCGAAAGCTTCGGCGGTTTCCTCCAGTTCCCGGCACAACCGCCGCCGGGCAAGGGGATCCGCGATGTGCCCGGTCAGCCCGTCCGCCAGGTCCTCGGTCCGCTCCAGTGCCTCGTCGCCGAGCCAGCGGGCCAGGGCGGTGCGGATGATCCGGTCGCCGGTCGCCGGCTTCTCCTGCTCAGTCACCAGCGCCACCTCCCGGCACCTTGTCGGCCACCGCATCCTCCCGCAGTCCGGGCAGGAAGAAGCGCAAGTCCACCGGATCGAACCACCGGGAATCCGGCCGCAGCGCCTCGGCCACCTCCGGCCCGCCGTCCCTGGCCAGCCTGGCCAGCAGCGGCAGCGCCTCCCAGTGCTGGATCGCGGAGGCCAAGCGAGCCACCTCCACCGCCCGCTCCAGGGGTTCCCGGGCCAGCGCGTCCACCAGCACCGCCGGGTGCTCGATGGCCAGCTGCGCCAAGGCGTCCTCGGACAGCTCAGGACCTGGCCGGTACTCACAGGCGTTGACCAGCAGTTGCCGGGCTGAGCAGGCGCTGTTCTCGGCGGCCTCGCGGGACAGCGTGGCCACCAGCTCCGCCGCTCGGTCCCCGGTGAGCTGGGCGGCCACCATCAGCACCAGCTGGTGCAGGTCGAGCCGGTGCGCGGCGCGGGCCAGCGCCCGCACGTAGTTGCCCGCCACCACCTCGCGCGAGACCAGGTAGTCCCGCAGCACCGGCGACGGGAAGGTGAGGCCGCCCTCGGCGTCCAGCCGCACCAGGCCGGTGCGCTCGGCCAGGCCGCGCACCAGCCGCGCCGGATCGGTGCTCGCCAGCTGGGTCCCGCTCGCGTGGGCAACCCGATCCAGCAGCTCCGCCGGCTTGGCGCGGGTGATGTCCTGGCTGCTCATCCAGTAGGCCAGGTCGGCCAGCACGCGCAGCCGCTCCTCCCTGGGCGCCGGCAACTCGTCGACGATCCCGCGCACCCGGTCGCGTTCGTCGACCAGGATCTCGGTGATCATCCGCAGCAGGTCGACCCAGGAGTCCGGCAGCCGGACCAGGCGGTCGCGGTGCAGCGCGCACATCAGCGCGCAGGTCAACGGGTTGGCCGCGAGCACCCGCAGGGCGTGGCACCCCGCCAGCGCGTCCAGCAGTCTGCGCTCGCACTTGACCACCCAGGCCCGCTCGGCCGGGTCGACCAGCCGGACCAGCACCGCGGCATGCCAGCGCTGGATGAACTGGTGCGCCTCGGCCGGGTTCATCGGCGCCAGCTCGGCCACGGTGAAGCCCGCGCCGGCGGCCCAGCCGGGCAGCGTCGGGTCGGGGCGGCTGGCCAGCACGACCGTGGCGCGGCTGAACTTCGCGCACAGCTTCTCGATCCAGTCCAGCACCACCCGCCGGTGCGCCGATGGCACCTCGTCGAGTCCGTTGAGCAGCACCAGGCTGTCGCCCTCGCGGAGCTGCCGCTGCACCCACCCGGAAGGCATCTCCGCGGCAATGTCCTGACCCAGCGCGGTGATCAGGTCATCCAGCCTCGGCGTGCGGTCGGTGTAGTGGTGCAGCGGCAGGTAGAACGGGACCAGGTGCTCGAACCCTGCCAGGCCGCGGCGCGCGATGCCGGTGAACAGCCAGCGCAGCAGCGTGGTCTTGCCGGCACCGCACGGCCCGGTCAGCAGCAGCCGCGAGTGGCTGAGCAGCGCGGTCACCGCGACCGGCGAGCCCTGCCAGTGCACGGACCGGGCGAGGTAGGCGGCCGCCAGCGGGTAGCGGCGGCTGGTGCGGGTCAGCCGGTCGCAGTCCAGGTCGGCCTCGGCCAGCTCGTCGGCGACGAACTCACGGTAGGTCCGGGCGAACCGGGCCTCCCCCGCCTCGGTCGCGGCGGCCAGCGCGCGCACCGGCGCGGCCCGGACCTCCTCGGCCAGCCCGGAAAGCTGCCGCAGCACCTCGGGCACCGCCAGGTTCGCCAGCCCGTGCAGGCCTTGGCAGATCTGGGTGACCTCGGCGCAGGCGGTGTCCAGCAGCAGCTCGTACAGGTCGGTCTCGGCCCGCCCGAAGTAGCGCCCGCGCAGCAGGTCCCCGGTCAGCTGCCGCACCCGCGCCGCGAGCCGCTCCGGCCGGCAACTCGCCGCCAGCACCAGCTCGGTCAGCGGCGGCAGGGCTTGGAAGGCTTCGGCCACCGCCTCGACCACCACCGCGCGGGACTCCTCGTCCAGACCGCGGAACTCCGCGCCATAGCGGGTCATCACCCGCCCGGCCACGGTGTCGGCCACGGTCTCCAGCTGCCTGCGGGCCCGCCGCTGGTCCAGCTTGCCCACCCCGTGCCCGCCCAGCACCGCGGTCAACCCGCCCGCGACCTCGCCCGCGGCCTTGGACCCGGTGGCCGCCTCGCAGGCGAGCTTGACCAGGGTCTCGCCGAGCTTCACCGCGGCGGTCGCCAACACCCCCACTACCGGACGCTCACCTCCCTGGTCGCACGGGAGTATCACGCTCAGTGGCGGCCTTGTCACCTTCGGACTAGGCAACTGGGCCAACCGTGCGGCGGCGTTCGGTAGATCGGGCGGTTCAGCCTTACCGGGGCAGGTATGCCCGGTCCTCGCCCCGTCCTCGCTCACCGGCAAGCGCCCGTCCACCGGCTGCCGGGGCGAGGGCACCGCGGTGACGCCCTCGCCCGCGGGTACCCGGAGGGTGAGTGCGTCCATCTGCCGGAACCTCTGGTACGAATCGCAGGTTCCTCTGGCCACGCTTCAGGACCAGTGCGGAGAATGAGTCATGTCCGCAACGCCGCACCACCAGCGTTTCTCGCCTGAACGGGTGGAGTTCCCGCAGTGGGAGGACCGCACCGCCGACTGCGCCGAACGCCGCCGGCGGCTGCTCGAGCAGCGGCGCCGGCTGGTCGAACAGCGACGGCGGGTGCGCGAACTGCAGGCGGTGTCCCGGTACTTCCTGGCGGCCGCCCGGCACGGGCTGGCCCACGCCCGCCAACTGTCCGCGCTGGCCCGTACGCACGCCGACGGGAGCAAGCGCGCCCTGGGCCAGCGTCACCTCCGCCCGCCCACTCCCCCGCCCCCGCCGCCCGGCCTCCCCCCGCTCCGCGCGCTGGACGAGCTGACCAGCCGGGAACGCGAGGTGGCCGGCCTGATCGGCGAGGCCCTGTCGAACCGGGAGATCGCCGAGCGGCTGACCATCGCGCAGCGCACCGCCGAGGCGCACGTGGAACAGATCCTGCGCAAGCTCGGCTGCTCCTCCCGCACCCAGGTCGCACTGCTGCTGCACCGCGGCGCCAACTAGCCACCGGCTATTGCGACTACCTCTCAAAGCCCACCCCACGTCGTTCTTGAAGTCGTCGGCGGCAGGCTTCCAGTAGGAGTAGGCGGCCCGAGCCGGGTCTGACCGCGGTCGCGAAGTCGGCCAGCACCAGCCGCGCCTCGTCGAGGTCGCCCCGAGCATTCGCGGGCATTGGCCTTCGTTGACACGGCCAGGTCGAGGATGAGCGCAGCCGGGTTGATGCCAGGGACCTTCGGGTCCTCGCCGGGCCAGCCCCAGCCAATCGGCGCGCCGGCAACGTAGCCCGGCCACCCGCACACCAAATACCAGGCCCCAATTGTCCAGCGTGCCCATGCGTCACTCCCCCTCGGTGACACCGCTGGCAACAGCCCTCCCCTCCCCGCGCAAGGCGGCACCCAACCACTTGGCTCACCGCGCATTAGCTCTCCGGGCGGAGCCGCATACGGACCCTCGCACGACCGCGGCTCGCCATCAACACACCCAGCGGCGACGGCGGCGCACGCCCACAATCCGTTGCCGCGCAGCCACTCTGAGGAATCAAGTGGCACACCGCCTCGCCTTGAAGTCCATCATCGCCCTCGTCGTCCTCGCCATCGCCATCGCCATCGCCATGCTGACCGGCGCCACGGCAGCGAGCGCCTTCACGGCCAAGGGACCCGACCAGGTCATCGTCTGCGAGTACATCGTCGATCCCGGCGGCTCCGGAGCTCCCGCCTGGAACCATTCCCAGTTCATCCCGACCCACCCCGACGCCTACTTCTGGGCCAACAGGCGGGTGTGGGCGACCCCCTCGATCACCTGGAACCGCAACGCGAACACCTGGGCCCGGCACCTCGCCGGCTCTGGCGGCTACTGGACCTATGCCGACAAGCTTCGCCGGACCTCGGCGAAGTGCCTTCCCCTGTGACAACCCCCTGAACAGCGCCAACTGAATCCCGTGCGCCCCGGCGACCTTTCCCGTCGCCGGGGCGCCTCAGCACTGGCACCTCGGCGGGTCATTGGTCCGCGCGGCCGCGGAGCCAGGCGGCGGCCCTGGTCGGCGAGGCGCGGGACAGCCAGGCGTCCTGCACGACCTCGGTCAGCTCCCGCAGGGTGAGCTCGCCGATCCGGCTGGCCCGCACCAACACCGACGAGTGACCGTTGAAGTGCGGTGTGGTGGAGAACGGTGACCCTTGTGCTGCTATGAAGCACTATTTGTTCTGGATGAATGCCATCCCACTTGGTGTAACGGTGAGTGATAGCACGGTGCGACACCGTAGTCGGTCGCGTTGCCGGCTCGTGTTAAGCGATCACTGTCGGTGTACCGGTTGGTCGACGAATTGTCTGCTGCGCAGATCCGGCACCCGCACCGTGGCGTCATCGCCGCCGGTGACGGCGTGGTCGTCGAGTTCGGTCGCCGCGACCGCATTGACGCTGCCCACGCCACCGGTGAGCTGGCCGATCTGGTGTCGCTGGGCCCAATCCCACAAGATCATCACGCCGTCCATGTCGGTGGCCATGGCGATTGGGTGGCCATCCAAATCGGCCATGGCCAAGGCTTTTACGGAAACCGAGGGCTCAATCTGGCCCTATGCTCATGGCGGGCGACATTCGTTGTCGCCCTTTGTCGAGGACCGCATTGTCCTAACTCCTGCCCACGTTCGCCCCTGAATTAATCCCCTCGAACCTGCGGGGAGGACGCGCGGCGAATCCTAGCCTCGGTCGATCATGTCCTGCCGTCTCCAGTTGTACAGGCAAGACTGCGCGATGCCCAGCGACGCGGCCACGTCCAGCACCGACCGGCCCGACTCGAGCAGGTCCAGAGCACGCCGCCGGAACTCCGGCGGATAAGGCTTCGGCACGACGAACGATCTCCTTCGGCAAGATCGTCGAACCGTACCTCTCCTCGAACTCGTGCCCGTCAAACTGGGGCAACATCAAGGTGTCCGGACTACAGGGCCAAGCTCAAAGCTGGGCCGACAAGAGGTGTCCGCCTGGATGATCTGCGCCCAGAGCCTCAGGACTGCCGGCGAACAGATGCTCGACCACGTCGGGCTCGAGCGCATGAGGTGCTTGAATGGCGGCAGTCCCTGCACCAACCCGGCGAACACCCGGCCGTCCTGTATTTGGATACCGGTCGACGCGCCAGGTTCATTGCGTGTGCACCTCCAGCGCGCCCAGCGGGCGTGCCCTTACCGCCAAACGGGGCAAGCGATGGTCACCAGCTGCATACCGTCTTGCACGGCCGCCTCAAGCGCAGGATATCCGTATAACGCATGCGACGTCCAAATCGCGCACGGTCGAGAAACCGAGCGTAGTGCGATATCACATAGTGTCACCAGGACGCGGCCTGTGCAGGACTCGAACTGATGAATCCTGGCCGCAGAAGGAGAGAACGGGTGATGCGGGGTTTCGTCGCGTCAAACACCGGGATGGATGAATTCCACATTATGCGCGACGACAGTCTTTCCTGGCGTACCTCAGGAGGGGATCATGTCTAGGGGTGCTGTGCCAGTCGGGGAGGCCCGACAATCGCTCAGGAAGGTTGACATGGAAAAGATCACTGCGTTGCTCTTATGGCGGTGAGGAAGCTTGCCGCGGCTCCGGCCGCGTCGGCTGCGATCACCGCAGCCTCGGGGCCGGTACGCTGCGTCGCGGACCTGCACGGAACTAGCGCGTCCCTTAGAGTGTGAGAACACCGGATGGCGCACCTAATTAGTAGGTGCCGCACGGTATTGCGCGCCGAACGTCACCCGTTGCCGGTCTAGCGTAAGACCTTATTCAAGGCTGTCGATGGAACTGTCTTGAAAGGGGCGGCTTCGCTGTTGCGTCGAATTCATCCTGCCGGAACACGTTGCTGGGAGGATCAGTCCGCACTCGATCGGAGATTGATCGTAGTCTTGCGCAGTGAAAGAATCTCGGTTGTCTAGTGACGTAGTCCCGAGGTGTCAGACAGTGAGATGGGGCAACGTTTACGATCCAATTAGGTGCTTAACTGGAATCGCGACGAGCTGGCCCGGATTCGGTAAATGCAAGGCCGTACAACCATTGGTTGTGGAGAAGGGAGCATTCATGACTGAGATCAGTCAGTCCCAATCGGGCCAGGAGGCCCTGGCGATCGCGCTGTGGCAGACGCCTTTCCCTGAGCCGGACACCGGCACGATTTCCGAGCTCTCGCAGTCCGATGCTCCTAGCCAGGAGCAGGTGGTCGGCAACATTGCAGTAGGAGACGGTAGCGTGCTGCCCGACCTGGGGGCTGATCTGTCGAAGTTCGGCTCATGGGAGTCCGTTGGCAGCACCATCGTGCACAGGGCTGAGACTCTCAGCGGCTTCAACCCAAAGGGCGGCAAATTCGACCCGGTCGCGTGGGAAAAATTTCTCAACAAGTTCACTACGATTCCGTTCTTCCTGGCGTATACGCTTGACTATCGCGACGCCGCCATCAGCAAGACCTCCCTGAAGAAGGCCGTCGATGCGGTAGCAGACCTGCTCGAGAACATCACGACGAAGGAGAACTTCGAAGACATCCTGAAGACCATCAAGAAGGTGGTCGCGGTTGCGGTCAAGAACAACGGGCAGAAGGAGAAGAACGCCAACCTGCAGGTCGGGATCCTGTCGCGCAATAAAGGCAAGCTCTACCTCGGAGCCGCCCGGACCACGGTGCAGATGGTGTACAAGAAGGGCAAGGGTTGCGAGCAACTGCAGCAGACCCTCAAGATCTACCGCGGCTACGGTGTGCTCGATTTCGACATGTGCAAGAGAAACGCCGACACACTGAAAAAATGGGATTTCAAGAATGTGGACGACTGGGTCCGGGACACGAACAGCTACGGCGTGCCGCCCAATGACAGCCCTGCCTGGAACAACTGAACCCCAATCGCGAACGTAATCACATCTCACTGTGTAGTACCTCACCCGTGGATAAGGAGTAGTCATGACCGAGGTTAGTCAGTCTCAGTTGAGCCAAGAGGCCATGAGGATCGCGCTGTGGGAGGCCCCTCTCCCCGAGTTGGACGCTGCCACGCTGTCTGCGCTCTCACAGCTCGACGATAAGGACAACACCCAGGCGGTGGGCAACAAGTCGGGGGGAGACAGCAGCAAGCTGCCCGAACTGGGGCCCCTGGAGCCGGAATTCAAGTCGTGGGAGTCCGTCGGCAGTACCATCGTGCACAAGGCCGTGGCTCTCAGCGGCTTCAACCCGGGGAGCGAGAAATTCGACCCGGTCGCGTGGGAAAAATTTCTCAACAAGTTCGCTACGATTCCGTTCTTCCTGAAGTACACGCTCGACTACCGCGATGCGGCCATCAGCAAGACCTCCCTGAAGAAGGCCGTCGATGCGGTAGCAGACCTGCTCGAGAACATCATGACGAAGGAAGACTTCAAGGGCATCGTGGAGACCATGAAGAAGATCGGCCAGCTGGCGCTCGAGAACGAAGGGAGGAAGCAGTCGAACTCGAACCAACAGGTCGGTGCCCTGTCGCGCCATAACGGCCACCTCTACCTCGGAGCCGTCCGGACCAGGGTGGAGATGGAGTACAAGAAAAGCAAGGGGCATGAGCAGCTGAATCAGGGCCTAAGCGTCTACCGGGGCTACGGTGACCTCGACTTCGACATGTGCAAGAGCCAATCCAGCAAGCTGAAAACGTGGCAACGCAAGAACGTGGAGGAGTGGGAGAAGGACGGGTCCAGTAACGGCAAGAAGCCCAACGATAGTCCCGCCTGGGACAACTGATTCGGTTCAAGGTTCCTTTTCGTATCCACCGGGCTTCCGATGCCGTCGGCCCCGTGTGGACTGGCTGTCCACACGGGGCCGCAGCCCCTAAAGCCCTCCAACCCCAGGCGGGACCGATGTTCTCCCACGAAGCGCTGCCTCCCGAAAGAGCGACGGCCTCGACCTTCACCCAGGTCCTTGCCGAGAACCTCAGCCACTCGGACAGTGGCTACACCTTCCTCCAACAGGACGGGCGCGAGCACTTCGTAGCCTGGTCAGAGCTGTCGCGGGAGGCTCTGCGCCGGGGCCGTCTGCTGCTCCAGAGGGGCCTGCGCAAGGGAGAGCGCATCGCGCTCATCGTCCCTGATCAGCAGGAGTTCGTCCTCACCTTCCTGGGCGCAGTCTCAGTGGGCATCGTCCCGGTCCCGATGTACCCGCCCATGGGCTTCGGCAAGTTCGAGACTTACTGCGAGAGCGCCGCCCACATCCTCCGCGCGGCGGGAGCCCGCACGCTGCTGATCCCGCAGAACCTGGCGGACCTGCTGGACCCGCTTCGCCAGGCGGTCGAGGGCCTGCGGGCCGTCGTCTCGGAGGAGTACTTCGCCGAGCCCTTGGTGGGCAAGGCGGCCGAGCCCGAGGCGATCCTCCCGGAGGACGTGATGTTCCTGCAGTTCACCTCAGGGAGCACGGCGGCCCCCAAAGGAGTTCGGGTGACGCACGCCAGTGCGCTCGCCAACTGCGCGGCCATCATCAGCGCCCTCCGACTGGAGCCCGGGCGGGACCGGGGCGTGAGCTGGTTGCCCATGTACCACGACATGGGACTGGTCGGTTTCGTGCTGGCGTCGCTGATCGTGCGCTGCGCGGTGAGCTTCCTCCCACCGCTGCGCTTCGCGCTCTCACCGCGGATCTGGCTGGACACGGTGAGTCGTACCCGCGCGACCGTGACCTTCGCGCCCAACTTCGGCCTAGCGTTGGCCGTCAAACATACCTCGGCGGAGGAGCTCCAGCGGTTGGATCTGTCCTGCCTGAGGGTCGTGGGCTGTGGCGCCGAGCCCAACCATCCGGAGACGCTGCGCTCCTTCGCAGAGCACTTCGCCGCGGCAGGGCTGCAGCCGGGGGCGGTGGTGCCGTGTTACGGCATGGCGGAGGCGACGCTCGCGATCTCGTTCAGCGAGGTCGGCGTTCCGTTCGCACCGGATGTCATTCAGAAGGAGCCCTATCACGCGAGCGGTCTTGCGCGGCCCGCCCGGGAGGCGGAGCTCCTCGACGGGTCGCAGGTGTCATTCGTGCCCTGCGGACGCCCCATCGCGGGTCACCGGATCCACATCGTGGACGACGAGGGGAATCCGCTCCCGGAGCGGCACATCGGCGAGGTGGTCTTCCAGGGGCCGAGCGTGGCCGCGGGCTACCACGGTGACGCGGAGGCGACCCAGCGCTGCTTCACGGCCCAGGGCCTGCGCACGGGGGATTGTGGATACCTCGCGGAAGGTGTCCTCTACGTGACCAGCCGTAAGAAGGACCTGCTGGTCGTCAATGGGCGCAATCATGACCCCCAGACAGTGGAGTGGGCCGCAGCCGAGGTGCCCGGCCTGCGCAAGGGCAACGTCGTGGCCTTCACCCGGCCGGGCCGGGTAAGCGAGGAGGTGGTGATCGTCGCCGAACTCCGTGGAAAGGACGCCGTCGCGGTTGCGCGGCAGGTCCGCGGCCACATCCAAACGACGCTGTCCCTGCCCGTCGCGGAGATCGTCCTGCTGGCGCCAGGGCAGCTGCCCAAGACCTCCAGCGGCAAGGTGAGGCGGAGCGAGACACGGCAGCACTACCTCGGAGGAGCGCTTCACGGTGGAGCGCTCTGGCCGGCGAACCAGAACACACCATCCGTACACGCCCACTGAGGAGCGGCCATGAACATTCATCTGACCCCCGAAGAGCGCGAGCGGCTGTACTCCCTGATCCGCGAGAAGTTGGAGCTCAGCGACGCTGAGTACCCCGAGGAGATCAAGAACACGACCATGGTGTCGGAGCTGCCAGGTGTCGACTCCATGAAGCTGCTTCGTCTGATGGGCGCGGTCGAGCTGGGCTTCCGGGTCAACCTGGGCTTCGAAGCCATCCCTCAGGTGCAGACGGTGCAGGACGTTGAGCGGTTGATCTGCGAGTCGCGCGAGCAGTACGCCGCGCGAGCATACTGAGTTGGGAGGACGACCGTGAGCACTCCGGTTCAAGTGCAGTCGCAGCGGGAAGCGCTGGAGATCACCATGTGGGCGCAGGGCAGGCAGGCGCCCCCACGAGAATTGCTGGCGGCGCTCAAGCTGCTGGGCCTCGACGGCCGCGTGCTTGCCGACGGCAGCCAAGAGGCAGGGGTTGGCAATGCCTACGGCGGAGACGACAGTGGGCTGCCCGTTCTGGGGCCGCTGGAGCCCTTCGGTTCATGGCAGTCCGTGGCCGCCACGATCCTGCGGAAGACTGCGGACTCCGCCAGCTTCAATCAGTCACTCACAATATTCGAGCTCATACGTTGGATCAACTTTGAATTCCAGTTCAAAACGATACCATTTCTCAAGGGTGTCACCAGCGACAGCCGCAGTGCGTCCATCTCGTCCCTCTCCCTGCGACTGGCCATTTCGGTGGTGACCGAGCTGGTCGGAGGGCTGGTGACGTCGGACACTCTCACCGGCATCATCAACTCCATCAAGAAGATCGGTCAGCTGGCGGTCGAGAACGAGGGGCTGCAGGAGAAGAACACCAACGTGCACCAAGGGGTCCTAACCGTCGTGAATGGGGATCTACGCCTCGGGCGGCTCCGGACCACGGTGCAGATGAAGTACGAGACAGGCAAGGGATATCAGCAACTCAATCAGCAGATCACCGTCAGCCGCCTCTTCGGCAGCCTCGACTACGACATGTGCATCCGGAACGCCGAGACGCTGCTGAAATGGGAGAGGCAGAACGTGGACGACTGGGCGAATGACACCTCTAGCTCTCCCTACCGGCCCAACGAAAGCCCTGCATGGGACAACTGAGGACCGGCCTCAGCTGAATGGTGTGCCGCCAATTAACGATTGAGGACAAGAAGGGGTGATCGGGCGCCTTCGCCGTCGACGAATAGCGCTCACAGCTACGCAAAATCGCCCACGGGCAGCCCGCTATGGACACCCGACCCGGCCATCTTCGTGCCCCCGTGGCCAGGACGCGACTGTCCGGGCTAGCCGAAATTCCTGTGAAGCCTACTCTAGAAGACCACCAAGCGGACGAACCCCTTATCGATCACCCGCCCGCGTGAAGCGCCAGCTTGTTGACATGGAACCGTCATGGTTGTTACGTAGTTAGCGCCGGGAACACCACCGGGGTCGGTCGTCCCGGGCTTGCGGCCCAGGATGGTCCGGTCCTGCCTGCTCGTGACGCGTGCTGAACAGTGGTGGATGTCGCGGGTGAACTGAGCGAGTTCTTCCTCGCGGGTGGCAGGATCTCGGCGAGCACGAGCAACCCGCGCAGATGCTGCGCTGCCGTGGTCTGAGCAAGCGTCCAGCGTCTCGTGGGAGCAGGCCAGTTCGCCGGTGACGATCCGGCGGATGGGTTGTCCGCCGGGCCGGCGCAGGTACAGGATCAGCGAGTGCGGGTTGTCGTAGTGGGCCAGCAGTTCGGCGACCGGCGCTAATGCGGATGCCGGTTGGCCGTCCGGCTGCGTGAACATCTCCACCAGGTCCCGACTGGCGGTGCAGGACAGGCAGTGACCACGCAGCAGCCGGCCCATGGCTCCGCAGGTGGGGCAGCGGCAGGAAAGCTGGACGCCCGCACAGTCCGGGCAGACCGGCCCGGCCGGTTCGCGGCGGAACACGCCAGCCACCTGACCACAGCGGTGGCAGGGTTCGTGGGTGAACCGGCAGCGTCGACGCAAGCCAGGCAGACGGGTCCTTCCGGCCAATGGCGTTCTGCGCGGGCCAGAACTCCGCAGCGCGTGCAGGGCACCTGTGCGGCCAGTCCCGCACACCGCCCGGCACTCCCCCGCTCGGCCTCACCCGGCGCGGCACCGAGATCACCGAAGTGATCACACAGCGAGACAGCAACTGGGCCATCGCCGAACGGCTGATGGTCAGCCAACGCACGGTCGAAACCCACCTCAGCCGCATCTACCGCAAGCTCGAAGTGACCTCCCGCACCGCGCTGGCCGCCCAACTGACCGGAAGGCGAACCGCGACGCCGGAACGGTCCCCGCGTACGACGCTGATCGCGAGAGTGACCGTGGAGCTCTTCATCAGCGGACAGTCCGAGCTGGCGGCGGCAGAGGACGGGCCGTGGCTGCGCCGGTTCAGTTGCGCCACCGAGCGTTGACTGGCGAGGGTCCGCGCGCCGATCAGTGCTGGCTGGTCGGTGCGGCGCAACTGCTGACCTGCTACCGGTGACCGGCTGAGCTCGATCCTGCCAGCCCGGTGGCGATCCTGCGCGAGTTCACGCCACTCCTGCGAGGGAGCGGCCTCACTCTCGCGGGTGACCCCGTGCCGGGCGGCTGAGGGGATGGTGGTCCAGTGACTGGTGATGAATGCGAAAGGCGTGGTCGATGAGGCACGGCAACGAACTCCCGCCAGGGCAACGCCGGGTCGAAGGCTTCCCCCGGTTCGGCACCCACCTGTCCCGGCCCGCCCCGCCCGTTCCGGTCGACCCGGCGATCGAGGTGCGCGGGGCGGTGACCAAGGAGTTCGAGCTTCCGCTCACCTCGCTCTCCTCCTTGCCGCGCAAGGAGATCACCGCCGACTTCCACTGCGTGGCCGGCTGGACGGCAACCGGCCTGCGCTGGGAAGGTGTCTCGTTCGCGACGTTCTACCGCGCTGTCCTCGAACCGGCGTTGCCGGGCGGAACATCGATCACCCACGTCACGTGTCGCGGACTCGACGGGTGGAAAGCCACGGCGACGATCGAGGACCTCCTGGCCGAGGACGTGCTCATCGCGCAGAACCTCAACGGCCGCCCGCTCGACAGCGATCACGGCGCACCGGTCCGCCTGGTCAGTCCCAGCCAGTACGGCTACATCAACGTCAAACACCTCTCCGGCATCGAGCTCCTGACCTCGGCCCCGGCGAACACCGAAGGCCCCCTGCTCAGGAGCCATCCCCGGGGCAGGGTCTGGGCAGAGGAGCGGCACGGCCTGCTCCCCGGCCGGGTGGTGCGCCCCTTCTACCGGGCGCTGATTCGTCCCATCAGGTTCCTCAGTGCCCGTGGTGCTCGCGACCGTCAGCCAGAGCGGCCCCGCTCCTCGAACTAACGGCCGCACACCCTCCACAGTGGACACCTCAGGCATCGATGGTGTCCCAGAAGGCGCATTGATGGGCGCGCCAGGCGTCCACCGGCCCGACACCGCCGGCGCCGGTGCGGAACTCCTGGGAGCGCGGGGCGTCCCGGTCCACCGGCACCCAGGGCGGGGCCTGCCCGTTGGGATCACCGGTGCGCGCGAACCGGGTCCAATAGCCGATCATGGTGGCAGCCAGCGCCCGCTGGGGTTCGGTGTGCGGCACCAGTTTTCCGTTCCAGTCCACCGGTTTTCCGGCCATGTCGAACAGGTAGGTCAGTTCCGCGCCGTGCCCGGCGCCGTCGGGCATCGAACCCGGCGGCAGCGGTGCGTACGGGGGTGCGGTGCGGTCGGCGAACTCGTAGGCGTAGGCAGGCATCCGGGCGGCGAACGCGCGGGCGTCCCGCAGCTGCGGGCAGGCCATGCCGCGGTCGGTGTCCAACGCCGCCCAGGCCAGCGCGGGGCTGTCGTAGTCCGGCAGCGGATAATGTCGCCGCACGAGTTCGGCGTGTCCGCCGAAGGCCTGCTCGGTGAGTGCGTGGAAGCGCTTCTCGGTGATCGGCTTGTCGGGCAGCTCGGACCAGGCGGTGACCAGCCGGGCCTCGTCGCGGGTGTGCCCGGTGAGCACCGGCACCCGGTGGAAGGCCCCGGCCGCGACCGCGTGGCCGGGGTCCAGCGGCAGTGTGGCGGTGCCGGCCGCCGGTGCGCCGAACTCGGTCATCCTGCCCAGCAACGCTTCCGCCGGCAGTTCGCGCAGGCAGTCCAGCGCGCCGGGCCCGGCCGGGCAGCCCAGCTCGGCGGCCGCCTGGGCACCGCTGGCCACCACCTCGTCCCGGGGTGGCCAGTAAGAGCGCGCCTTGCCCGCGGCACGGGCAGGTTCCGGCGTCGTGCCCCAGCTCTCCGGCACGATCCCCCAGCCGGGGAAGGAGCAGCTGCCACTTTGCAGGATCACCTTGTCGAACAGGCCGAGCGCACCTGGCGAGGTCAGGTGGGCGCAGCCGTCGATACCGCCCGCGGACTCCCCGAACAGGGTCACGTTGTGCGGATCGCCGCCGAAGGCCGCGGCGTTGTCCCGCACCCAGCGCAGCGCCGCCTGCTGGTCCAGCAGCCCGAAGGAGCCTGAGTCGGCCAGCCCGGGGTGGCCGAAGAAGCCGAACACGCCGAGCCGGTAGTTGATCGTCACCACCACGACGTCGCCGCTGGTGACCATCCGTCGGGCATCGACCTCGTTGCCGGTGCCGCCGAAGTTGCCGCCGCCGTGCAGCCACACCATGACCGGCTTCGGCCGGTGCCCGTGCAGCGGTGTGGTCACGTTCAGGTGCAGGCAGTCCTCGCTGCTGTGCTGGATCTCGCCCACGGCCTGCCGGCACGGCAGCGCGAACTTGCCAGCGTCCCGTACCCCCGGCCACGGCCGCACCGGTTGTGGCGCGCGCCAGCGCAGCCCGCCCACCGGCGGCGCGGCATAGGGCACTCCGGTGAACCGGCGCACGTGGTCGTCCACCACGCCACGGACAAGCCCCGCGGTGGTGCGCACGGTGTCTCCCGCTAGGTGACCGGCGGCCGTCGATGTTTCCGTCGGCAGCCCTGCCGCCACTCCTGCCACCACCGTCGTGACCACCGCCGCGAGTCGCCACCTGACCATCGCGGTTCCCCCTTCCGATCGGCTCTCCTGGGTCACCCAGCCTGCTGCCCGGTCACCGCCACCACCAGTGGCGAAGGGCCGGGCCTGGCGTGCCGCTCGGTCAGCCTCGCGCGACGAAAGTCAGTGCTGGTGCGACGAAAGTCAGGTCCTGGGGCGCGGACGGCGCACGCGGGGCCGGTCGACCTACCATCACGCAGTGGTCGAGAACTCCCGCCTGGTCCGCTGGCTGCCGCTGGTCATGACGCTGCTGGCCGTGCTCGGCGCGTGGTTCGGGCTCGTGGTGCTGCCCGGCCCGCCCGGCTCCCGGGCAGTGCCGATCGCGCTCGGGCTGGCCGCGCAGCTGGCCGCGACCGCCGTGGTCAGCCGGTTCCGCACCTCGCCACATCTGGCCATGGCGGCGGTGACGGTGGTCGCGACCTCGTTGCTGCTGCTGGACTCCCCGTGGCGGCCGCTGCTGATCGCCCAGGGGGTGCCGTGGGTCCCGGTCAGCCTGACATGGGCCACGGTGCTCACCGTGGAGCACGCGCGCACGCCGGGCCAGCTGCGGATCGCCGCGGCGTTCGCCTTCGGTTATCCGCTGGCCGCGGTCGTGCACACGGTGCTGGACGGCGCGGGCCCGTCCGTGCTGAACCTGCTGGCCAACACGGCCACCCCGATCCTGGGTGGCGTGGCGGTCAGTCTGGCCGCCAGGTTGCAACGTGCGCGACGGGACCGGGTGGCCGCGCTGGCCAGGGACCGGGCCGAGGTGGCCAGGCGGGCCAGGGAACAGGAGCGGCAACGGGTGGCCACCGAGATCCACGACAGCCTGGGGCACGTGCTGACCCTGCTGGTGTTGCACGCCAACGCGTTGACCGTCACCACCACCGAGGCGCCCGCCCGCGCCGCCGCCGAGCGGATGAGCCGGCTGGGCACCGAGGGCCTGGCCGAGCTGCGCAAGCTGCTCGACCTGCTCAGCCCGCCGGAGCCGGCCACTCCGACGCCGCACACCCTGGTGGCCGAGGCGCGCGCCGCCGGGCAGGACGTGCGACTGGACCTCACCGGTGATCTGGACCGGTTGCCCCTCGCCCTGGCCCGCACCGTGGACCAGGTGGTGCGGGAAGGTCTGACCAACACCAGACGGCACGCCCCCGGCGCACCCACGCAGGTGCGGATCACCGTCGGTGACACCGTGGACGTGCTGGTGCGCAACGGACCTGGCGGAGCCGACCCCGGCCCTGGCTCCGGTCGCGGACTGGCGGGGCTGAGCCGGAGCGTGGCCGTGCTCGGCGGGACCTGCGAACACGAGTCCACTTCGGACGGTGGCTACGCTCTGCGTGTCAGCCTGCCCGTGGGCGGCGCTGCCAAACGCGATGAGCGAGACCTTACGGGGACGGTGGACCAGCAGTGAGCACGCGTTCCGGACCGGTGCCGGTCGTGGTGGTGGATGACGAGCCCATGGTCTGTGAGTTCCTGCGCACCATCCTCTCGGCCACCGGCGAGATCACCGTGGTCGCGGTGGCCCACGACGGCGCGGCGGGCATCGCGGCGGTCCGCAGGCACCGGCCCGCGGTGGTGCTGATGGACCTGCGCATGCCGGAGCTGGACGGGATCAGCGCGACCCGCGAGATCAGCGCACTGCCCGATCCCCCGGCTGTGGTCGCGATGACCACCTTCGACACCGACGAGCACGTGCTCGCCGCGCTGGATGCCGGCGCGCACGGCTTCCTGCTCAAGACCACCCCGCCGGGGCAGCTGGTGCCACTGGTGCTGGCCGCGGCGACCGGCACGTCGGTGCTCTCCCCCGAAGCACTGGGCCGGTTGCGCCAGCACCGGGCCGGCGAACCACCGAGGCGCGCCGACCCGGAGCTGGAGGCGCTCAGCGAACGGGAACGCGCCGTGCTCACGCTGCTGGCCGAAGGACTGTCCAACGCCGACATCGCCACCCGGCTGTACCTGAGCGAGGGCACGGTGAAGGGACATGTGTCCCGCCTCATGACGCGGCTGCGATGTGCCAACCGCACCCAGCTGGCACTGCGCGCCGACCGGCCGAGGTGAGGCAGAGCCGGCGAGATCAGCTCTTGTGGTGCGACTGGTTTCCGGCGGTCAGGGCTTCCTCGACGGTGTGGTACAGCCGGAGCAGCTGGTCCAGGCCGGTGAGCTCGATCGGCCGGATGACCGGGCGGTTGGAGTCCACGACGATGCGCAGCGGTTCCCGTCGCGCTTCCGCACGGCCGGTGGCCTCCACCAAGGCCGTGAGGCCGGTCGAGTTGAGGAAGCTGACCTCGGTCAGGTCCAGGATGCAGTCCTCGCCCGTGGTGTCGTCGATGGCGCTGACCGCCGCGGCGTGCAGCGCCGGCGCGGTGTCGGTGTCGACGTCGCCGACGACCGAGATCACGACGGTTCCGGCCACCACATGGCGGACGATGTCCAGCCCTGGTGGTGACGGCTCAGCGTGCGGTGGCTGACTCACGGCTGGACCCTACCGGATCAGTGACCGCTCTCAGCAGGTCACAACAGGCGCGCGGGGGTGGCCGATGCCGTCGTTGCGCATGGAGGCGTGGGCGACCAGCATGCGGATGATCCAACGCCGGGCGAGCACTGCGAGCAGGAGCACCACCGCCGCGCCGATGAGCAGCCACATGGTCACCGGTGTTCTCGCACAGAGAGGTTGGGAAAGAACTTGGTGCCGATCAAACTCGGGTCCAGGTTCCGCATGCGCATGATCTGCCCCTCCGCATTGCTCGCCGTACTCGCCGCACGCCGCCGCCTCCACGCGATCATCGCTTGCTCGTACACCCACAAGCGCGGGCAATGACGACGGTGGCAGCAACCGGTCAGCCCGCGAAGAGGAGCGGCACGGTCTGTTTCGGTAGGCTCGCGGTGTCTTCTCACCGGAGGGCTCGCTGAGTCCTCAAGGGCTTTGGCCTCGCTGATGGGTTCCCTGCCGCACCGTGGCAGGGAGGTGGGAGTCGTTACCCGACTCTGGCGAGGTCTGTCTTGACTCAGCATGTGATCGTGATCGGCGCCGGTCTCGGCGGCCTTTGTCTGGCGCAGGGCTTGCGCCGCGCGGGAATCAGCGTCGCCGTCTATGAACGCGATGTCTCACCGGTCGTCCGCGCGCAGGGGCATCGGCTGCACCTCGACGCGCAGGGCCACAGGGCACTCGCCGCCAGCCTGCCGCCGGAGCTGTTCGCGCTCATCGGGGCAATCGCCGGCCGTCCGGCGCCGCGGGTGACCGGCTTCGACGAGCAACTGCGGCAGACCGCGGTGTTCGAGCTGGCCGCGGATCTTCTGCCAGCGCCCGTTGTGCTCGACCGGCATGTGCTGCGCCAGGTGCTCCTGCGCGGCCTGGACAACGTCGTGGAGTTCGGCCGCCGGTGTGTGGGCTACCAGGCCGATGGGGAGGTGGTCACGGCCCACTTCGCGGACGGCTCGGCCAGGCAGGGCACGTTGCTGGTGGGCGCGGACGGCATCGGGTCGGTGATCCGGGCGCAGCGCCTCCCGCAGGCCCGGGTGGTCGACTCGGGGGTGCGGTTGATCTACGGGCGGGTGCCGCTGACTCCGGCACTGCGCGCCGCCCTGCCGCCCGCGATGATCAGCGTCTTCAACTCCGTTTCCGGGCCGGGGCAACGGTTCCTCGGCATCGCGCCGGTGGAGTACCGGGAACGGCCACGCGCGGCGGCGGCCCGGCTGGAGCTGGCACCGGACAGCCTCGCGGTCATGTTCGGGCGACGCCGCGAGTCGCTGGGCCTGTCCGAGGAGGACCTGCGCACGGCGCCGGGCACCCGGTTGCGCGAGGTCGTGCTCGACCAGATCACCGGGTGGCATCCCGTGCTGCGGCGCATCGTCACGGAATGGGACACCTCGACGCTCTATCCGATCAGGGTGCGCAGCAGCGTTCCGCTGTCGCCGTGGGCCAGTTCCAACGTCACCCTGCTCGGCGACGCCATCCACGCGATGAGTCCGGCAGCCGGCGCCGGTGCGAACATGGCGCTGCGGGACGCGGCCGCGCTCTCGGCCGCGCTGGCCAACGCCGCGCCAGGCACCTCGCTGGTGGACGTCGTGCGGGACTACGAGCGGCACATGGTCGAGGAGGGCTTCGACGCAGTGAAACGCTCATCGGCGAACGGAGTCCGGCTGCTCGGGGAGAACCCGCTCCCCACGCCATGATCACCGAACCTGCGGCACACCCCACGCCGTGGCGACCCGCTCCGGGGTGAGCACCGTGCTCGGCGTCCCCTCGGCGACGAGTGCGCCCGCCCCGAGCAGCAGGCAGTGGTCGGCGCGGCCGGCGGCGGTGAGGTCGTGGGTGACGCGCAGCACGGTCACGCCCTCGCGGCGGGCCTCGTCGAGCGCGTCCTCGATGCGGGCCTGGGCCTGGAGGTCCAGGCCCGCGGACGGCTCGTCGAGCAGCAGCAGATCGGACTGCTGGGCCAGGCCCTGGGCGACGAGCGCGCGCTGGCGCTGCCCGCCGGAGAGGGTGCCCAGCCTGCGGCCGGCGATCGCGGTGATGTCCAGCCGCGCCAGGCATTCCTCGACCACCTCCCGGTCCTGCCTGGTCAGCCGGTGCCACGGCCGCCGGTGCGCCCACCGGCCCATGGTCACCGCGGCGCGCACGGTGATGGGCAGGGTGCCGGAGACCTCGCTGTGCTGGGTCACGTAGGCGGGGCGGCCGGAACCGCTGGTCGTCAGGGTGCCCGAGGTCGTGGGCAGCACGCCGGCGATCACGTTGAGCAGGGAGGACTTCCCGGCCCCGTTCGGGCCCACGATCGCGGTGACCCGTGCCTCTGGCACCGCCGCGGTGATGCCGCGCAGCACCTCCTGCCGCCCGTAGCTGGCGCTGACTTCACGCAGTGTGATCGCCGTCGCGTACTCGCTCATGTCCACCACTCTTTGGAATGAAAATCATTGCCACTATAGTGAGCAGCGTGGACTGGTTGCTCATCCCCTTCGAGGTGTCCTTCGTGCAGCGGGCGCTGGTGGCCGGGGTGCTCGTCTCGGTGGCCTGCGCAATCGTTGGCACCTGGGTGGTGCTGCGCGGCATGGCCTTCATCGGCGACGCGCTCTCGCACGGGATGCTGCCGGGGATCGCGCTCGCCTCGCTGGCCGGGGTGAACCTGGTGATCGGGGCCCTGCTCAGCGCAGGCGTGATGGCGCTGGGGCTCACCGCGCTGGGCCGCTCCCGGCGGCTGTCCCAGGACACCGGCATCGGGCTGCTGTTCGTGGGCATGCTGGCCACCGGGGTGATCATCGTCTCGCACTCCCGGTCCTTCGCGGTCGACCTCACCGGGTTCCTCTTCGGCGACGTGCTCGCGGTCGGCGCGGGTGACCTGGCGGGTCTGGCCGCAGCGCTGACGCTGGTGGCGGTGGTGGCCGCGCTGGGGCACCGGTCCTTCGTCGCGCTCACCTTCGACGCCCGCAAGGCTCGCACCCTGGGCCTGCGTCCAGGGCTGGCGAACGCGCTGCTGCTGGCGCTGGTGACGCTGACCATCGTCGCCTCCTTCCGCGTGGTCGGCACGCTGCTGGTCTTCGGCCTGCTCATCGCGCCGGCGGCGGCCGCGACGTTCTGGGCGCGGCGGATCAGCACGATCATGCTGCTGGCCGCGCTGCTGGGCAGCCTGGCCACCCTGATCGGGCTGCTCGTCTCCTGGCACGGGGGCACCGCGGCCGGCGCGAGCATCGCGGTCAGCGCGGTCCTGCTGTTCTTCCTCTCCGCCGGGCTCTCCGCCCTCCGGCCCGCCCGCGCCTGAGCCCGCACATCCGTTGTCCCCCAACCGAGATCGAGCGTGCACCATGACACTGAGGACCTGCCGCGGCGCAGGCTTGCTCGCCGTCGCCGCCCTGCTGCTGGCAGCCTGCGGCGCGCGGCCCGAAAGCACCACCGGGGACGTGCCGCACGGCTACGTCGAAGGCGCCGAGGAGACCGCCGAGGCGCAGTCCCGGCTGGTGGTGGCCGACGCGGACACCGGCGCGGTGCAGGTGCTCGACCTGATCACCGAGAAGACCGTGCCCGCCGGGCGGGTGGATGGCGTACGCGGCATCCTCGGCGACGGCCGGTTCGGCTACCTGACCGGCCGGGACGAGTCGGTGCGCGTGGTCGACAGCGGTTCCTGGATGGTCGACCACGGCGACCACGTGCACTACTACCGCGCCCCGGCCCGCGAGGTCGGAGTGGTGCCGGGCAAGGAGCCGCTGGCCGCGCTCAGCGATCCGGTGGTCTCGGCGGTGTCCTTCCCCGACGGCACAACGACTCTGCTCGACCGGGCGAAGCTGGACAAGGGTTCCGTGGCCGAGTTGGGCAAGATCGTCCGCAGGGCGCACCCGAGCACCGCGGTGCCCTACCGCGAGCGCGTGCTGGCCTCGGTGGCCGAGCCGGGGCAGCGGCACGCGCGCGGCGTCCGGGTGCACGACCGGCAGGGCAATCCGGTCGCCGAGATCGCGGCACCCTGCCCGGAGCTCCAGGGGCAGGCGGTCACCCGGCGCGGGGTCGTCTTCGGCTGCGCGGACGGCGCGCTGCTGGTGACCGAGAAGGACGGCACGTTCACCGGCGAGAAGATCCCGTACCCGCGCCAGGTCGGCCCGGCCGAACGCGCCACCCGGTTCACCCACCGGCCGGGCAGCGCCACGCTCGCCGCCCCGGCCGGGGAGCGTGGCGTGTGGGTGCTCGACGCCGCCCGGCGGACCTGGCGGCACCTGGAAACCGGTCCGCTGGCCGCGGTGAACGCCGTCGGCGAGGGCGCTCCGGTGCTGGCGCTGACCAGGGACGGGGTGCTGCGCGCCTTCGACGCCGCCACCGGCGCGGAGCGGGCGCGCACCCAGCTGATGCCGCCGGAGGCGACCGCGCTCGCCACCCCGGGCATCCAGGTCGACACCACCCGCGCCTACGTCAACAACCCGGGCTCGGGAGAGGTGTACGAGATCGACTACAACGACAACCTGCGCCGCGCCAGGACGCTGACCGTCAGCGGCAAGGCCAGCCACATCGTGGAGACGGGCCGATGAGCCGCGCCCTGCTCTCGGCGGCCGTCGCGGCTGTGCTGCTGCTCACCGGCTGCGCGAGTTCGGGCGGCGACCGGTCTTCGGTGGTGGTGACCACGAACATCCTCGGCGACCTCACCCGCACCGTCGTGGGCGACCAGGCCGGGGTGACGGTGCTGATGAAACCGAACGCCGACCCGCACTCCTTCGGCATCTCCGCCCAGCAGGCGGCCCAGCTGGAGCGCGCGGGTTTGGTCGTGCACAACGGACTCGGCCTGGAGGAGGGCGTGCTGCGCGCCGTGCAGGCGGCCGAACGCAGCGGGGTGGCGACCGTGCCGGTGGGCGAACGGGTCAACCCGATCAGCTACTCCGGCGGGGAGAACGCCGGACAGCCCGACCCGCACTTCTGGACCGACCCCGGCCGGGTGCGCGAGGCGGTGTCGGTGATCGCCGATGAGGTCATCGCGCACGTGCGCGGAGTGGACGAGAAAGTGGTGCGCGCCAACGCCAACCGGCTCCGCGAGGAGATCGGCGCGGTGGAGACGACGATGAGCCGCCGGTTCGCACAAATCCCGCCGCAGCGCCGGAAACTCGTGACCAACCACCACGTCTTCGGCTACCTCGCGCAGCGGTTCGACTTCCAGATCATCGGCGCGGTCATCCCCGGCGGCACCACGCTCGCCTCACCCAGCGCCGCCGACCTCAAGGCGCTGGCCGACGCGGTCCGCTCGGCCGGGGTGCCCGCGATCTTCGCCGACTCCTCCCAGCCGGACCGGCTCGCCCGGGTGCTGGCCGAGCAGGCCGGGCTGCACGTGGCGGTGACGCCGCTGTTCACCGAGTCGCTCACCGAACCGGGCCAGGGCGCGCCGACCTACCTGGACATGATGCGCGCCAACACCGAGGCGATCGCGACCAGCCTGACGCGGCCCTGACCTCCGCGCACGGCAGCACAAGCAGACCTGACGAAAGGTGCAAGGAACATGGCAACACCGCTCCTCCCCCGGCGATCGACCGCCCGGTGCGCCGCGCTCACCGCGGTGACCGCGCTCGCCCTGTCGGCCTGCGGCGCCGAGCCCGCCGCGCCCGCTCCGCAGAACGAGGCCGTGGTGACCGATCCGATCGCGATCACCTACGACGGCGGGATCCAGTTGCTGGACGGCAGAACCCTCAAGGTGGCCAAGGACATCAAGCTGGAGGGCTTCAACCGGCTCAACCCCGCCGGGGACGACCGGCACCTGCTGGTCTCCACCGCCAGCGGCTTCCGGGTGCTCGACGCCAAGCGCGCGGTGCTGACCGACATCGAGGTCAAGGCGGCCAAGCCGGGGCACGTGGTGCGGCACGCGGGCAGGACCGTGCTCTTCGCCGACGGCACCGGCGAGGTCACCGTGGTCGAGCCGGCCGCGCTGGCCGCGGGCAAGGTGCCCGCGCCGAAGCACCGGACCCCGCAGGCGCACCACGGCGTCGCGGTCCAGCTGGCCAACGGCGAACTGGTCACCACCATCGGCAACGAGGACGCGCGGCCCGGGATCGTGGTGCTGGACAAGGACGGCAAGGAGATCGCCCGCAACGAGCAGTGCCCCGGCGTGCACGGCGAGGCGGCCGCACGCGGTGAGGCGGTGGTGATCGGCTGCCAGACCGGCGTGCTGATCTACCGCGACGGCGCCATCACCAAGGTCAGCAGCCCCGACCCGTACGGGCGCATCGGCAACCAGGCGGGCGCGGAGAACTCGCCGATCACCCTGGGCGACTACAAGGTGGACAAGGACGCGGAGCTGGAGCGCCCGACCAGGGTGTCGCTGATCGACACCGAGAAGGCGACGCTGCGGCACGTCGAGCTCGGCGCGAGCTACACCTTCCGCTCGCTGGCCCGCGGCCCGCAGGGCGAGGGCCTGGTGCTGGGCACCGACGGCCAGCTCCACGTGATCGACCCGGTGGCCGGCGCGGTGACCCGCAAGATCCCGGTGCTCGGTTCCTGGCAGGAGCCGCTGGAGTGGCAGCAGCCGCGTCCGACGATCTTCGTCAGGGGCGGCACCGCCTACGTCACCGACCCCGGCAAGAAGGAGATCCACGCGGTCGACCTCGCCTCGGGCGCGAAGACCGTGACCGGCGCGCTGCCCGCCGTGCCGAACGAGCTCACCGGCGTACCCCATGACTGACACCCGGCAGCACGACATCCGCGCCGCCTTCGACGCCGCCGCCGCGGACTTCACCGCCCTCGGCCGCCACCTGTGGGATCCCATCGGCGCCGCCATGGTTGGGGTCGCCGCACCGGCCCGCGGCGAACGCGTGCTCGACGCGTGTTGCGGCACCGGCGCTTCCGCCATTCCCGCCGCGCGGGCGGCCGGACCGGAGGGGATCGTCGACGCCATCGACATGTCCGGCCCGTTGCTCGCCGAGCTGGGCAGGCTGGCCACCGGGCTGCCGCAGCTGCACCGCCACCAGGCGGACGCGACCACGTGGGCCACCGCGGATTACGACGTGGTCCAGTGCGCCCTCGGCATCTTCTTCTTCTCGGACATGACCGCGGGCACCGAGCACCTGATCAGCCGCGCGCGCCCCGGCGGCCGGGTGGTCTTCACCATCTGGCGCGGCGATGCCATGGCCGCCGCCGGTCGCCACCTCGGCCGCGCCATCGCCGGGGCCACGAACACCGAACCGCCTGCGCCACGCCCGCCGCACCTGATCGACCGCGTCAACCAGGCCGACAGCTTCGCGGCCTGGCTGACCGAGCGCGGCCTGCGCGAGGTCGAGGTCACCACCGAGGAGAAGCGCCTGGCGCTGACCCCCGGGCTGGCCTGGCTGATCGTCCTGGGTTCCGGCTTCCGCGGTGCGCTGGCGAAGCTGTCCGCCGACGTCGTGGCGGACGTTCGCCAGCGCTACCTGGCCTCGCTGCGCGCCGAGGGCGTGACCGGGCTCGACGCCTCGACGTTGATCGGCAGCGGGCGGCGGTAGGCCACGGCCAGGCGGCACAGGCTGTCGCGGACACTGTGCCGAACGCGCCGCCTACTCGCCGACCGTCGGGCTGTCGCATCGGCGGCGGCTCGCGGTCCTCAGCCAGGTTCGCCCGCCGGAGCGAGCGCCTGGTCCACGGTGGGGGCCAGGCGGAGCGTGGCCAGCAACCCGGTCACGGTCAGCGGGCGGATCACCGCGTGCTGGTCGGCCACCACCCAGACGTCGTTGCGCGCGGTGTGCTCCGCCAGCAGGGCCAGTCCTGCCGAGCTGAGGAAGCCGACCTCGCGCAGGTCCAGCACCAGCCGCCCACCCGGCAAGCCCTCGAGGGCGGCCTGGACGTGTTGCTCCAGCACGGGCACGGTGGCCAGGTCGAGCTCGCCGGTCACCGAGAGGACCACCGCGGTGCCCCGGGTCTCCCAGCCGACGCCCAGCATCCCGTTGCCCGGGTGACTGTCGTTGATCGTCATGTGGTTGTTCTCCAGCTCGGCGGGCGTGCTCCGGCCGAGGCTGCGGCCGGGTTGAATCGTTTTGTCATCGATTCGCGGGGTACCCGGAATGCATCCGAACCCACCAAGGGGGCCGCATCATGAGCACCATCACCGAGTCCGTCGACGTCGAGGTCGATGTGACCACCGCGTACAACCAGTGGACCCAGTTCGAGTCCTTCCCGGAGTTCATGGAAGGCGTCGAGGAGATCCGCCAGCTCGACGACACCCACACCCACTGGAAGATCAGCATCGCCGGGGCGACCAGGGAGTTCGACGCCACCATCACCGAGCAGCAGCCCGACTTGCGGGTGGCCTGGCGGTCCGATGACGGTCCCGAACACGCCGGGGTGGTCACCTTCCACCGCCTCGACAACACCCGGACCCGGGTGACCGCGCAGATGGACATCGACCCCGAGGGGTTCGTGGAGAACGTCGCCGACAAGCTCGGCATCCTGGACCGCCGGGTCAAGGGCGATCTGGCCCGGTTCAAGGAGTTCATCGAGAACCGCGGGGGCCGGGAAACCGGCGCCTGGCGCGGCGAGGTCGACCGCCCGGGCACCTGACCTCCGGACGACAATGGTCGAATGAGCCCGGTTCCCCCAACCGCTCCCGCGGACCAGGACGTCACCTGGACCGCGGGAGCGGTCGCGCGCATGCTGGACCTGCCGGCCTCGACGGTGCGCGGCTGGCACCGCCGCTACCGCATCCCCGCCGGACTCGCCCGGCCCGGACGGCATCGCCGCTACACCACCGGTGACATCGACGCGCTGCGGCGCATGAAGCAGCTCATCGACCGCGGCATGTCCGCCCGTTCCGCGGCCCACGTGGCCTTTCCGGTGGCCGCGCGCGCCACCGGCGCCGACGACCTGCTGGCCGCGGTGTCGCGACTGGACACCGATGCCGCGGTCGCGTTGCTGCACAGCCACTTCACCGCTCACGGCATCGTGCACACCTGGCAAACCCTGTGCTGCCCCGCGCTCAACGCCCTCGGCGGCCCGGAAGCCACCGACGTCGACGGCTGCATCGACCTCGTGCACGCCCTGTCCTGGGCCATCACCATGGCGCTGCACCGCCTGCCCGCCCCCGCCACCAACGGCCCCGATGTGCTCCTGGCCTGCGTGGAGGGCGAACGCCACACCCTGCCGCTGGAAGCATTGCGGGCCGCCCTGGCCCAGGACGGCGTCAACGCCCGCCTCCTCGGCGCGTCAGTGCCACTGGCAGCGCTCTCAGGCGCACTGCACCGCACCGACGCACCCCCGGCGGCGCTTGTGCTCTGGGCCCACCGGCCCACCGACCCCGGCCCGATCAACGACCTCGCCACGCCCCACACCCGGCTGATGCTCACCGGTCCCGGCTGGCCGAACGGTTCCGCGCACGCGCGATCACTGGCCGAGGCCATCACCCTGCTGACCCCGAGCTCGAACACGGTCTGAGTCCCGGCGTGTCCCCGACCGGATGGGCCGCACCAGGCCTCTTGCCGGGTCAGCGTCGCAGCTGACCCCGTACCGCACCGGCCGGGTATTCCGCGTTGTGCACGGCGACGTAGAACTGGCTCGGTGCGCGCCTCAGCTCACGGGCGCGCCTAGTCGGGCGACTGGGCCGCGAGCGGCCACGCGGTGACCGGAATGCCGGACAGCGCAAGGATTTTGGCCGGTGCGCTGCCCTGCGCCGCGCGGATGCTCAACGAGCGGCCGGCCGCAGTGGCCACCGCCATGCCTTCCAGCAGAAGGGCCACGCCGCTGCTGCTGAGGTAGGCCAGCGCGGTGAGGTCCAGCACGATGTCGCGGGCGTCCCGCGCCCCGGCACGGGCCAGCAGCTGTTCGCGCAACGGCCGGGCCGCGATGAGGTCGAGCTCTCCACGCAGGCACACCACCTCCACCGCCGGGTCACCCTCCGCCACGGCCAGGCTCGCCGCGGCGACGGGGGCGTCGATCGTGTGCCCGGGTTGGTCAGCAGCCGCCGGCTTCGCCGCGGCGAAGCGGAAGCGGACCGTGGTGCCCTCCGCGCTGGATTCGATGCTGGCCTCGTCGGAGAGTTCCTGGATCAGTTCCAGGCCACGGCCCCGGTAACCCCGGTCGGCCGGCTTGGGTCGCCAGGCGCCGTGGTCGACGACCTGGCCGAGGACGGCGCCGTCGGCGGTGCGGGCGAGCTGGTAGTCGAACTCGCCCTTTCCCTTGGGGTAGGCGTGTTCGACTGCGTTGGCCGCCGCTTCGCCGACGACGAGCTGGATGTCGTCGAGCAGCTCGGCAGGCACCGCCGCACGCACCGCCCACCGCGCGATCTGGCGGCGCAGGAGACTGAGCTGACCGGGTTCGGCCGGTACCCGGGCCACCAGCGGCGCGGGCATCGCGCGCACCACGACCAGGGCGACGTCGTCCTCCTGTCCCCCGGCCAGCAGCTCGGTGGTCAGGTGCTCCACCAGCGCGGCGGGGCCGAGCGCGTGGCGTTGCCGCAGCAGCTCGGCCAGACCGGCCAGGCTCTCGTCGATCACCTCGCCGCGGCGTTCGACGAGGCCGTCGGTGTAGAGCACCACCGAGTCCCCTGGCCGCAGCACCGCGGTGTGCTCCTGGAACTCCACCTGCTCGCCCGCGCCCAGCACCGCGCCACCGACGCTGAGCGGACGCACTCCCTCCGGCTGGACGAGCATCGGCGGAAGGTGGCCGGCCAGCGCCCAGGTCAGGGTGTGCTCCTGCCAGTCGAAGAGCAGGCAGGCACAGGTGCTGGCCATGGCGCCGGGCGTGCTCCTGGCGAAGGTGTTGAGCCTGCCGAGGGCCGCCGCCGGGCCATGTCCCTCCAGCAGGTACGCGGCCAGGGCGCTGCGCAGCTGGCCCATCACCACGGCCGCGGCCGTGCCCTTGCCGACCACGTCCCCGACCGCCAGTGCCACGGCCGTCGTCGAGACCGGGAGCACCTCGTACCAGTCGCCCCCGGCCTGGGCGTGGGTGGCGGCCGGCAGGTAGCGGGCCGCGGCCGACAACCACTCCAGCGCGGGCAGCTCCCTGGGCAGCAGGCTGCTCTGCAACGCCTGGGCGATTTCGTGCTCGCGGCGCAGCAGCGCCTCCCGCTCGGCCTCCGCCCGCAGCCTTGCGGTGACGTCCCTGGCGATGGCCTGCAACCCGGTCGGGGTGGACTGCACGCTCAACTCGACCGATAGCGTGCTCCCGTCGGCGCGGCGCAGCTGCCACACATCGCTGATCGCCTGCCGCCGGTCGGGATCGGCCGCCAGCTCCGCCAGCGCATCCGCGCCGTGCGCGGCCACCAGGTCGGTCATCCTGCGGCCCAGCAACGCATCCCGCCGCACTCCGAGCAGGGCGCAGGCGGCCGGGTTGGCCTCGATGAAGCGCAGGTCGTGGTCGAGCAGCCAGATGCTGTCGGTGGCCAGCTCGAACAGTAGCCGGTACCGCTCCTCGCCCTCCCGCAACGCGCGGATGGAGTGCACGCGTTGCACCGACTCCCAGCACCGGTTGGCCACCACCCCCACCAGGTCGACCTCAGCGGCGGTCCAGCGCCGGGGGTGGGCCTGGTGCACCGCCATGGCCGCGACGAACCGGCCTGCCTTGTGCAGCGGCAGGCAGATCACCGCCCGGATCCCGGTGACCTGGTAGGCGTGCAGGTCCGCCCCGTGCAGCCGCTCGTCGTCGGCGCTGTCGTGCACCACCCACGGCTGTCCGGCCCGCATCGCCCGCAGACAGCCCTCACCGAAGGCGGCCATGGCGAAGCGGCCCGGCAGGTGCGGCAGCCCGGTGGCGTGGTCGCCGCTCATCAGGAAGTGGTCCTCATCGGCCTCGGCCCGCGCGTAGGCGCACCGGTCGGACCCGATGTGCTCCCCGAGCAGCCGGGCGGCCGCGGCCATGACTTCCTCGGCTTCCTCGGTGGCCTGGAACTCCAGCTCCAGCCGACGCAGGAACCGTTGCCGCGCAAGCCCTTCATCCGGCTCGGCGATGAGCACCAGCCGGCCCTCCCCCGCCGCCACGGCGAAACAGCGCAGCGCCGTGCCACCGGCCACGGCGGTCAGCCTGCCGGTCCACTCCGTCCCGCCGTCGAACACCGGCACCAGGGCTTCGACCGGCCCGGTGAACAGCTCGGACAGACGGAGGGCGCGCGGCTCGACGTCCTGGGCCAGCCCGAGCAGGACCCGCCCCGCCGAGTTGAGCGCCACCACCGCCAGCTCGGCGTCGACCGTGGCCACCAGCTGCGTTCTTGCGCCGTCACTTCCGTCCGGTGACATCACCGACGGCTCCGGTTGCGACCCGTCGTGGTCCGCCTCATCGTCCGGCCCCTCTCGCCCCAGTTCTGCGAGCTGGTACCCGCCACACGCCGTAGATAATCGCCGAGGTGGGCACTTGGGGCCGCCGGTACCGGAACGTGCGGTCGGCACGGCTGGCGGAGGCCCCGTCGGTGCACCACCTCCAACAGGACGAGTCGCACGCGAAAGCGGTCACCGACGCTCCGGATCGCGCTCTGGACACCAGGGCGGCCGTCCGTCTCAGCCGCTGGGGGCAGCGGGTGTCCCCGCCGCTGTGCTCCTGGCAGCGGTCACCGGCGCAGCGTGGCCGCTGGCAGGGCCTGGCACATGGGTGAACCCACCTATCCGCCGCGGGGCCGACCTTCTGCCGCGGGCGGGGCCGTCGCGGTGGGTGAGGGCTGGCTGGCTCCGGGCTGCTGGGTGAGCAGCGCCGCCAGGGCGGTGCGGGAGGAGACGCCGAGTTTCTGGTAGATCCGGCCGAGGTGCGTCTCGACAGTGCGTCCGCTGACAACCAGCCGTTCGGCGATCGCCCGATTGCTGTAGCCCTGCGCGACCAGGTCGGCGATCTCGCTCTCCCGCCGGGTCAGGCCCAGCGGCGAGTGCTTCGCGGTGCGCGGCCCTGCCGCGGTGACCCGGCGGCCGAGCTTGCGTTGCTGCCGGGTGACCAGCTCGGTGTGCCGAGTCGCCCCGCACTCGGCGAAGATGGCCGCGGCACTGTCCAGTTCGGACAGTGCTCGCCCACGCTCGCCCAGTGCCGCGTGCGCCAGTGCGGCCGCCATTCGCGCTCGTGCGGCCAGGACCGGCATGCCCGCGGTGGTGAGGGCGCGCACCGCGAACTCCGCGCAGGGCAGGGCGGAGCCTGGGCGTTGCGCGCACTGGTGGGCATGGGCCCTGGCCAGTGCGGCGAATGCGCCGCTCCACGGCAGCGCGTCCTCGGCCAGTTCTTCCGCCCGCTCCGCCCATTCGCCGGCCTCAGCCGACAGGCCCTCGGCTGCGGCGAGTTCGGCCAGTTCCGCGTACAACCGCAGGCGCCCCCGGTACAGCATCCGGGACAGCTCTGGCCCGCCCGCCTGGTCGATCGCCCCGGCCAGGTCGCCGTGCAGTCCGGCCTGCCTGCGCAGCAACGCCCGGCTGAGGGCCATGAAGCCACTGTGCGGACTCTGGGCGCTGCCGGGCAAGGTGCCCACCTCGCGGTGCACTCGCTCGATCACGTCCAGATCGAGGCAGTCGAAAGCCACCGCTGCCCGGCTGGCCAGCGCGGAGACGAGCAGTGGACCGGCCCCGGTCATCCGGGCCCCGTCCACGGCTTCCTCTGCCATGTCCACCACCGTGGCCAGCTGCCCACGGGCCGCCTCGGCGGCGGCGATGACGGCGAGCACCTCGGTGCTGAAGTGGAGGTGGCCGAACTCCTCGGCTTGCCGCAGCACCGGCCGCAGCCGGTGCAGGCCGCTGTCGAGTCGGAGGTGGCCGATCACTTCCACGAACGGAACGATGTTGGCCATACCGAAGAAGGCGTTGTTCCGCGTCGAGGTGATCCGGTCGAACAGCTCGGTGGCTTCGTCCAACAGGCGCACCGCCTCCGTTGCCTTCCCCAGTTCGGGATAGCACCAGGCCAACATGGCCAGACCCGCGCAGCGCACCGGGCAGTCCGGCCCGGTGGGGCGGTGCCGGAGCACCTCGCCGGCAGCGGCTGCGGCGGCCTCGAAACGGGCTTCGACCAGCTCCAGGTTGGCCATGAGCAACCAGATCACCGCGGCGGCCAGCTCGTCCCGGTCGGACAGGCGGCGCAGCTCGGCCCGCAGAACGGCCTTGGTTTCGGCCGGCCAGACCAGGAACCGGCTCGCGGTCGCGTACAGCGCCGTCGCCCGCAACCGGAGTTCGACCTGATCCGCTGGCAACGTCTGGAGCAGACTGGTGGTGACCTCCCTGGTCTCCGCGCCGTTCCCGGTCAGCATCAGCGCGTGGCCCAGCTCGATCCGCAGTTCCCGACCGAGCCGATCGTGCGGCTCCGCGTGCAGCTCGAGTGCGGCCCGCAGCCAGCTCGCCGCGGTGGCCGGCGCGTGCACCAGCGCGTCCAGGGCCGCCGCGCGCAGCAGCCGCAGCGCCTCGGCGTCGCCGAGGACTGCCGAGCGGGCGACGTGCGGTGCGATCACGCTGATCGGCGCGCCACGGTCACTCAGTGCCCGGCCGACCCTGCCGTGCGCGGCGGCCCGCCACAGCGGACTGGCCGAGTGGTAGACCGCGTTGCGCAGCAAGGGATGCCGGAAGGCGACCCGCTGGCCGGTGCCGGCCGCGCGGAGCAGATCGGTGGCGAACAGCTCCTCGGCCGCGGCGAGCGCCACCGCCGGAGGCAGGTCCGCGGCGACCGCGACCAACCCCGGCTCCACCTGGTCGCCGAGCACCGCGGCGGCCTGGGCGACCAGGCGAGCCGTCGGGGACAGCCGGGTGAACTCGGCGAGCAAGGCCCCGTTCAGGTCGCCCGCGGTCTGGTTCGGACCGCCGCGCGCCATGAGCTGCAGGTACAGCGGGTTGCCGCCCGCCGCGCGGTGTCTGGCCCGCCGCTGGTGCAGGTGCGGCGTGTCAGCCATCAGGTGCTGCGCGGCTGCGAAGTCCAGCGGCAGGAGCTCCATCCGCCGGGCCGCGACGGGCACAGGTTCGTGCAGCACGGCGGCCACCTTGTCGGGTAGCTGGCGGTGCCGGTGCGCCAGCAGCAGCACCAACGGCCCAGCGGGCGGGCGCCGGAGCAGGTGGGTCAGCAGTTCGACGGAGGCCCCATCCGCCCAGTGCAGGTCGTCGAGTGCCAGCACGGTTCCGCGCGGACCGGAGATCGTCTCCAGCGCGGCGGTCACCGCGCGGTACAGGGCGCGCCGCCCGCCAGGCGGCGAAGGTTCCGCCGACGTCCAGTCGGTCAGGGCCGGGAACAGCGACGCCAACGCGCGCAGGTGCCTGGCGCCCAGCGCGGCGACCTCCTCCTCGGACAGCTCGGCCAGCCGGTCCTCCAGCGCGTCCAGGAACATGCCGAAGGGCTGGTCGTGCTCGAACTCCCCGGCACGGCCGGACAACACGGTGAAGCCGCGGGCCGCAGCTCGGGAGACGGTCTCGAAGAGCAGCCTCGACTTGCCGATACCGGGGTCGCCGAGGATCTCCACCGAGGTGACTCCGGACGCGGGCGCCTCCAGCAGTGCGTCGAGCGCGTTCAACTCCGGCTGACGGCCGACGAACGGATGCACTGCCTCACCCACCCCCTACGACCACGATACTCAGGCCGCGCAGGGAACTGGGTGAGTGCCAGCGGCGCTCCGTGTCGAGCCGCTGATGCCGGGTACACGGCCAGGGTGACCGCCATCCTGCCCGCCCGCGCACTGGACGTCCCCGCAGCGCTCAGCACACTCCGGGACCGCGAGGTCAACTACGACCTCGCCGAGGTCGCCGAACCCGCCTGGCGCTTCGACGAGCACCGGCACGGCCTCGGCGTCGAACCGCCGGGACCGCCGGTGCCCGATGGCGTCTGGGAGCGGGCGCGACTGGTGGTGCGGGACTACAACTTCACCCCGCCCGGCCTCATCCGCGCCTGGTACCGCGGCGCTGACCCGCTGCCTGGCCGGAACATGCTGTTGGAGGGGCGGTTCGGGCCGTTGCGCTTCCTCCTGGGGGTCCGGGTCACCGACGTGGTGGCCGAGGAGGACGGGGGGCAGCGGTGCTGGGGCTGGAGCTACGTCACCCTGCGCGGGCACATCGAGCGCGGCCGGGTCGACTACGCGGTGGTCAAGGACCTGGACACCGGACTGGTGTTCTTCCGGGTGCGCAGCCACAACCAGCTCAACCCCAGCGCGCACCCCGTGGTGCGACTGGGGTGGGCGCTGTTCGGCCGTGGCCTGCAACTGCGTTTCTACCGCCACTGCGCGCAGCGCCTGCGCGCCCTCACCCACGCCGGGCCGCCCGTCGCGGCGCCGCTGGACGAGGTGGTCCGCGTGCCCCTCGGCGTGCGGCCCGGGAGGTGGGACCGGTGGTCGGTGGTCGTCGCCGACGCCGCTGACCAGGAGAGGACCACCCGGCCGTGAAGATCGTGATCACCGGGGCCAGCGGCAACGTGGGCACCGGACTGCTGCGCGCGCTCGCCGGCGCACCGGAGCGGCACCGCGTTGTGGGGATCTGCCGCCGCCCGCCGCCGCCCCGGCCGCCCTACGACGGGATCGACTGGGTCGCCCTGGACCTCGGCGCGCCCGGGGCCGAGCGCAGGCTGGCCGGGGAGTTCGCCGGTGCGGACGCCGTCGTGCACCTGGCGTGGGCGATCCAGCCCGTGCGCGACGAGGCACACCTGCACCGCGTCAACGTGGACGGCACCCGGGCCGTGCTCGCCGCCGCCCGCACCGCCGGCGTCGGGCACGTGGTGCACGCCTCCTCCTTGGCGGTCTACGCCGCCGCGTCCGGCGAGCAGGTCGACGAGCGGCACCCGGCGACCGGGCTGGCCGGCAGCGTGTACAGCCGCAACAAGGTCGCCGCCGAATGCCTGGTGTCGTTGTTCGCCGCGGCGAACCCGGAGGTCACCGTGACCAGCCTGCGCCCGACCCTGGTCACGCAGCGGACCGCCTCGGCCAGTCTGACCGCGCTGTTCCTGGGCCCGCTCATCGGGCCACCGCTGGTCCGCCTGCTCGGTTCCCGGCTGCTGCCGGTGCTGCCGCTGCCCTCGCCGCTGCGGGTGCAGCTCGTGCACGCCGACGACCTCGGCGAGGCCATCCTGTCGATCCTGGCCCGGCGCACCTCGGGCGCGGTCAACGTCGCCGCGCCCGAGGTGCTCACCGCCGCCGACGTGGCCGCCGCGCTGAACAGCCGCTCGGTGCCGGTGCCCGCCCGGGTGGTGCGGCCGGTGGTCTCAGCGCTGTGGCGGCTGCGGCTGCTGCGCTGCTCGCCGGGCTGGTTCGACGTCGCCCTCACCTCCCCGACGCTGGACACCACCCGTGCTCGCGCCGAGCTCGGCTGGCAGCCACGCGTCAGCGGACAGCAGGCGTTGCGGGAACAGCTGGACGGGATCGCCGCCGGTGCCGAGGGCGACAGCCCCGCCCTGCGCCGGACCCGCTTGCGCCGGGCCTGACCCTCGTCAACGCCAGGCTGGTCAGCTCGCTGGCGGCCCGACCTGCCTGAGCGCGGCGGTGAGGGCCTGCCACGGCAGCAGGGCGCAGCGCACCCGGCTAGCGGAGAACCGCACCGCCCCGAAGGCGCTCATCGCGCCGACCGACTCCGGCGGTTCCGGGTTCGCTCCGCGCAGGAAGTCCCGGACCACGTCGTGCAGTTCGGTGAGCCGGTCGGTGGTCCTGGCCTCCATCACCATGGTGTGCATGACCGAGGCCGAGGCCTGGCTCAGCGTGCAGCCGACCGTCTCGTGGCTCAGCTCGTCCACGGCGCCGGCGTGGTGGCGCAGGCGCAGGGTGATCTCGTCGCCGCAGGAGGGGTTCACCTTGTGCACCTCCGCGGTGAACTCCTCCTGCAGGCCGTGACCGCTGCGCAGGCGGTAGTGCTTGGCGATGACGTCCCGGTACAGGTCGTCGAGCTTCACCGGTGCTCCTCCAGGTCGATGAAACCCTGTGCGGCGAAGAACTCGCGCACCCGCCGCACGCCGCTGACCAAGCGGTCGATGTCCTCGCCTCCGTTGTAGACGTGCACGCTGGCGCGGACGCTGGCGGTGACGCCGAGGGCCCGGTGCAGCGGCCAGGCGCACTGGTGACCCGCCCGCACCGCGATGTCCTCGTCGTCGAGGATCTGCGCCACGTCGTGCGCGTGCACCCCGTCGACGACGAAGCTGATGATCCCCGGCCGCCGCGCCGGATCCTCGGGACCGAGGGTCCGCACGCCGGGCAGCGCCCGCAGCTCGGTCAGCGCGTACCGGGTCAGCTCGATCTCGTGGTCGAGCACCCGCCGCGGTCCCAGGCCACGGAGGTAGTCGATGGCCGCGGCGAACCCGACGGCCTGGGACACCGGCGGCACGCCAGGCTCGAAGCGGTGCGGCGGATCGGCGTAGGTGGCGCCGGTGAGGGTGACCGTCTCGATCATGGAGCCACCGGTGAGGAACGGCGGCATCCGCTCCAGCAGGTCGAACCGGCCCCACAGCACGCCGATCCCGCTGGGCCCGAGCATCTTGTGGCTGGACAGCACGAGGAAGTCCACCTCGAGCGCGCGCACGTCGATCGGGATCCGGCCCGCGGCCTGGCAGGCGTCCACCGCGACGAGGGCCCCGGCCCGGCGGGCGGCGCGCAGGACCGGCTCGAGGTCGGTGACCGCGCCGGTGACGTTGCTCTGCAGGGTCACCGACACCAGCGCGGTCCGCTCGCCGATCACCTGCTCAGCCGCGGCGAGGTCGAGGCAGCCGTCCGCGGTGACGGGGATGTACCGCAGGGTCGCGCCGGTGCGCCGGCACAGTTCCTGCCAGGGCACGAGGTTCGCGTGGTGCTCCAGCTCGCTGAGGACCACCTCGTCGCCAGGCCCGATCGACAGGCCGTCCGCGCCGGTGCCGGGCGAGCCGAGGGAGAAGGCGAGCAGGTTGATCGCCTCGGTGGCGCTCTTGGTGAACACCACCTCGGCGGGGTTCCCGCCCAGGTAGGCGGCGACGGCGGTGCGCGCGTCCTCGTACGCGGCCGTCGCTCGTTCGGCGAGCCGGTGCGCACCGCGGTGGCAGGCGGCGTTGGAGCGCTCCAGGAACTCGCGCTCGGCGTCGAGCACCACGCGTGGGCGCTGGGTCGTGGCCGCCGAGTCGAGGTAGACCAGCGAGGCCGCGTCCGGGGCGGACAGCAGCGGGAAGTCGGCCCGGATGCTCCTGGCATCCAGACAGGTGAGGGCGGCTGCCGGGTCGAGGTAGCTCACGAGGTCGTCCGGTGGTCGACGGAGCCGGACTCGATGATGATGTTCGCCGTCTGCAGGCACAGGCCCCGCACGCACACGCTGATCTCCTCGGCGTCGGCGATGTAGTCCGGCTCGGCGAACTTCGGGTTGAACGCCTCGATCCGCTTGGTCCGCACCCCCTCCTGGTAGTCCGGCAGCCGGGTCCAGTTGATCCCGTCGTAGGACTCGGTCCGCTCCGGGAAAACCGCCGGATCGTGCCAGCGCACCACGACGCCGAACATCAGCAGCGGTTCGAACAGCGGCTCGGCCAGGCCGTCCTCATCCAGTTCGCCGTCGGCGGCGTAGCTGAACCCGCCACCGACCATGGACAGCGAGCAGGTGGCCAGCGGCGCCTCGGTGGTGGCGTGCTCGAGTGCGGTGCCACAGCCGAGCTTGCGGGCCAGCAGGTCGGCCACGCCGTAGGGCAACGCTTCCGCGGTGCGTGGCACCGGGCGGGGGTCGTGCTCGGCGTAGCGAGCGACCACCCGCAGGTCATCGGATCGCACCTGTTCGAGCAGCAACGGCCGCTCCAGCTCCAGCGCGCCCTTGCTGTCGTCGAGGATCGCCGAGGCCAGCGGCACCGGCAGCATGCTCGTGGGGGTGCTGACCACGTTCGGGTGCGTCTGGTTCGCCGAGGCGCGGCGGGTGCCGTTGAGGACGTGCGGCTCCCCGTCGATGTCGGTGACGATGGTCAGCTGCAGCACCGGCTGCCACAGGCTCCCGGGCTCCAGGCACTCGCGCAGCGTGGTCTCCCGGCCGGAAACCCCCGGCAGGTGAGCGCGCAGGAACGCAGCGTCGTAGACCTTGGCCATTTCATTTCCCCCTTCGCGGTAATGCGATGTCGTGCTGCTCACCACGAAGTTAGCGCGCCCGGCGACCGGACCAATCAGGGCGCCGCAATCGCCCATTCTGTGAATAGACAGGATGAGCGAGTTTTTTCAGTTAGCCCTGACACTGCTTTCGGTCATAACGGGAACTTCGGCAGCAGCACAGGCACCCAGCGTGCTCACCCGGTGCACGCAAACAAGACATTTCCCGCCCACTGCCCCGAGAGAGTGATCTTCAACATCACTCTCTGAAGCTAATGGTCCATTCGGGACAGCCAAATCCGGAAATTCGAACCCGCGCTCAACGGCACTGCTCTACTCTCGGCCCGGTGACTTCCACCCTCGATCGCCTGTACTCCTTCATGCAGTTCTCCGCGCGCCTGCGCGAGGTCCAGCGGCACAACCGGGCAACCCCCGACCGCGCCGAGTCGGTGGCCGAGCACTCCTGGCACCTCGCCCTGATCTGCTGGCTCCTGCGCGGTGAGTTCGAGCGCGAGTTCGGCACTCCGGTCGACCTCGACAAGATGATCAAGATGTGCCTGCTGCACGACCTCGTCGAGATCGACACCGGTGACCCCTCCGCGTGGCGCACCGACGGCGCCGCCGAGGGCAGCGCGGAAGCCAAGCGGCAGAAGGCGTTGGCGGAAGAGCAGTCGGCTCAGCAACGCTTCGGCTCCCTGCCGGAACCCATCGGCTCGGAGATGCTGGCGGTGTGGCACGAGCACGAGGCCGGGCAGACGTTGGAGGCGCGGCTCGTGCGGGCGGTGGACCGGTTGAACCCGGCGCTGATGCGGCACCTGACCGGGCAGGGTTGGTCTGATGTGGGTGCTACCGCTGCGGATTTGGACAACTTGCAGTTGCCGCGGTTGTCGGTGAGCACGACGCTTACTGGGCTTTATCAGCGGGTTCGCGCGGCCGCGGTGGAGAGCGGGCAGTTCGCCATCCGCGAGGAGGGCGTTGAGCGACAGTGCCGGTGACGCGGAACTGGGCGGTCAGGATCAGCCGCCTGCAATGTGCGAATCATCGCGGCTCCAAGGTGAAATGGGCCTCGGTGGAACAGCGGCAGTGGTCCCCCGACTGCGAGGAGCTCACGATTTCGTCCCGCCCGGAAAACGCGCGGAGTCCTCATGGCTGTTCCCATTCGAGCGTGACGCCTCGACATTGAACGGCAGCGGGCGGCGCCAGCCCGCGTTCACCTGGCCGTGCGGCCGAGGAAGTCGGTGATCAGCTTCAGCCATTGCTCAGGCTGCTCGGCGAAGGGCAGGTGCCCGGTGGCGATCTCCTCAGTCCGCGCGCCCGGGATGCCGGCCGCCAGCCGGCGCTGGAGCGCGACCGGGACCAGGGCGTCGTCCACGGTGACGATCACGAGCGTCGGCACGGTGATCGAGGCGAGGTCCGCGCGCACATCGGCGCGGCGGACCAGGTCGATCTGGGCGACCATGTCAGCGGAGATGCCCTGGGCGGTCTGGTCGGCGACGGCGCGGGCCTGCTCGAGGGTGAGGGAGTTCAGCGTGGGCGCGCCCAGGGCCAGCACGGTCGCGTACTTGGCCACCAGGTGGTGCTGCCCGGTCGCCATGAGCTCGTGCCAGATGTCGATGACCAGTTCGGTGCGGGTGTCGAGGTGGGCGAACGTGGCGCTCAGGACAACAGCGGTGACGCGTTCCGGATGGCGCGCGGCCACCCGGATGGCGACCGGACCCCCCAGCGAGAACCCGGAGACGGCGAACGTGTCCAGCCCTTCCGCGTCCGCCGCCGCGACCAGCTGGTCCGCCAGTTCGTCCAGCTCCAGCGGGTTCTGCGTGGCCGGCGTGGCTCCGGAACCGGGGTAGTCGACGCCGACAACGGTGTGCCGGGCGGCGAGCCCGTCCAGGATCGGCCCGTAGTTGGCCTCGATGCCTCCGCTGGCGCCATGGGCGAGGAGCAGGCCGGGGCCGGAGCCGCGGACGGTGCGCGCGTACGAGGTCACTGTGGTCATGTGAGGGTCCTTTAGCGATCGCTACAACTGGGAACGACGCAGACCGTAGCACGGACCTTTAGCGATCGCTACAGCCCGGCTACCATGTCCCCGTGACCCAGAACCGCCCCTCCGCAACGCGGTCCCGCCGCGCCTTCGACCGCGACAAGGCCCTGGCCACGGCGCTGCGGGAGTTCTGGTCGCACGGGTACGAGGCGACCTCGGTCGCCGCGCTCACCAAGGCCATGGGCATCAACCCACCCAGCCTGTACGCGGCTTTCGGCGACAAGCGGCGACTCTTCGACGAAGCGGTGCGGCTGTACCAGCGCACCCACGGCAGAGTGCTGTCACCAGAGGCCCCGGACGCGCGCACGGCGGTGCGGGACATGCTCCGGCAACTGGCGACGGACTACACCGACTCCCGCCACCCGCCGGGCTGCATGATCGTCACCGCGGCGACCAACTGCGGGCCAGAGTCGCACGAGGTGGAGCTGGAGCTCCGCGCGAAGCGCGAGGCGGCGAAGGCGGCCATCGCGGCCCGCATCCGCCAGGACATCGACGCGCGACGCCTGCCCCCGGAGACGAACGCGGCGGGCCTCGCGACCTTCTACGCCTCCATCATCCAGGGCATGAGCCAGCAAGCGCGAGATGGAGCCTCGCGCGGCGAGCTGGAGCAGGTCGTGGACTGCGCCATGCGAGCTTGGCCAGACCCGGTCTAGGACCCCTCGGGTTCCTGCCAGCCCGCCGCGGCCAGCACCTCGAAGATCACCGGGCGCACGGAGGAGCACGGCTGTGCCCCTTCCAGTGGGGCATCAGGCCAACGTGCCTCAGCCCCGGCAGCTGACCCGGTACTCCGTCGGAGTGCGGCCGGTCAGCTCCAGGAAGGCCGCGTTGAACGCCGACAGGGAGGCGTAGCCGACCCGGAAGGCCACCTCGGTCACCGGGGCGTCACCGGCCACCAGCTCCTCGATCGCACGCGCCAGCCGCATCCGCCGCAGCACCGCCCGCCAGGTCGTCCCGGTCTCCTCGGCGAAGCGGCGGGCCAGCGACCGGGGCGCCAGCCCCACCTGCGCCGCCACCTCCTCGAAGCGCACCTCCTCGGCCAGCCGCGCCTCGGTCAGCCGCAACGCCAGCCGCAGCTCCGGCGAACGCCCGGCCGGGATGGTGACCGGGCTCGGCTGCTCGGCCAGCCGCCAGGTCACCGCCGCGAGCGCGGCGAACATGGTCTCCGCGTAGGGCGGGAGCACCTGGTCGGGATCGCCCCACGCGCCGCACTCGGCCACCAGGCACCGGGCCAGCGGGCTGAGGTCGAACACGGTCAGCGGCGCGGGCGGCGGCGGGGCGAACCCGGTGTCGAACAGCACCGAGGCCGTCCGGACCGGCCGAGGGATGCTCACCTGGATGGGCCGCCCCGCCTCCACCAGCGCGGCCCTGGCCGGCGGCAGCAGCCACACCTGGCCCTGCGCGGTCAGCCGCAGGGCCCCGGCCGAGGCGTACAGCAGGTAGTGCCGGTCGGTGCGCAGCTCCCGTTCAGGACCGGCCTCGACCTCCCGCACGAAGCTGTACGCCTTGGCCGTCATCCGATCTCGACCGGCTCGGCCAGGAAACGCCGGCTCACCGGCGCCCCCACGGTGAGCGGCCGGACCACCGCGCCGAAGCTGGCGAAGGACTCCGAGGCCAGGTAGCCGCGGAAGGACTCCTCGTCCACCCACTCGTGCAGCACGGTGATCTGCCCTTCGTCCTCCCGCGAGGCGAAGACCCGGAAGTCGCGGTTGCCCGGCATGGCCCGCACCCGGTCCCGTTCGGCGTCGAACTGGGCGAGCGCGGCGGCCCGGTCGGCGGGCGCGGTGCTGAAGTCTACGGTGGCGATCAACATGTGGCGTCTCCTCTGTCGTGGTTGCTGAGAAGATCCTCGCCCGAGCACCACATGGCACGCTGCCGTCAGTCGGACAGCTTCGCGCTCCTATCGGACAGCCACACGGGGCTACTGGAACCAGTGCTGATACGTCTGGCCGACGCAACCCTGCTGGACCACCGGCGCGCCGTCACCGACGCTGCCATCGCGAACGGTGACGCACTTGCCGGTGACCCGATTGCGCATCTCGAAGGGCGTCCTCGCTGACAGCATTGGACTTCCAGTGCTGGTCAGTCCATTCCTCGTGGCACTCGAACTGGATGACCGGAACCCCGTCGGCTGGATTGCCCTGCGCGATCGCCAGACACTTGTTCGTGAGCTCGTTGCGCAGCATCGTGTACCCGTCCGGGGCCGGATCGAAGAACCAGTACTTGTCGGTCCCCGCCTGGTCACAGGGATACTGGATCGCGCCGAGCCCGTCCGCGGGACTTCCGTTCGGGATGGCGATGCACTGCCCGCTGTTCAGGTTCCTCAGCCACGGGGGCGCCTTCGTACCCCGGGTGGGCGCCGCGGCCGTGTTCGCCGGCGAACCGGATTCACTGGCGACCGCGACGGAACTCGGCGCGGTCAGCAGCGCGAGCCCAACGGCCGCGGACATCGCAGCCAACGACATACTGACAGATGACACATTTCCCCCTCGAAAGAAAACCCTACGATTCGCTACCCGCCCCAGCCCCCATTACGCCGCATTTCCTCTTCAGGAAAGCAACTATTTCTATCGTTGCCCTTGCAACGAAGTCAAGGAACGCGCACAGCATCACCAATTCGGAGCAGCCACCGGCCGCGGCGCACTGGCCAAACCGGTCTACGACGCGGTCCAGCCGCAGACAGACCGCGGTTCAGCCCTTCGCTTCGCGGACGTCCTTTCCGTGCTCGGCGAACGCCTTGAAGTCCTGCATGTGCTGTAGCGACTGCTTGCGGAAGGCGCCGGGCATCAAGAGCCCCACCAGCCGCATCAGCAAGCTGCTGAACCGGTACTCGTTCTCACTCACCCAGAGCGTCGTCCCCAGGCCCGTCTCGGTGAAGCGTTCGCGCGCGGCGCTCCACATGCCCTGGCCGACGATCTCGCGTTCGTAGTGGACGACGGTTTCCCCCGCGATCCCGTGCAGGTCCACCGGTTCCCGGCGCGTGATGGTCTCGGTGCACTCCATCTTCTGCTGGCCCATCTGCAGCACCACTCGCGACTTGGTGCCGACCTGTCCGTGCACCCCGCTCAGCGGCTCGTGCAGCACCAGGCCCCGCAACCACTTCGGCAGGTGTTCCGGGTCGGCGAGCAGCTGGACCACCCGCTCCCGTGGCAGGGCGATCTCCATCGAGACGGTGTACTTCATGGCGGAGCGCTCCAGTTCTCGAGTGAACGGACGCACACTAACCGTCGCCGGGGGTGCACGTCGGCGAGCGTCGGACAGCGCGCCGGTCACCCGCGGAACGGGTCGGTACGCATCAACCTCTCGCAGTCTCCTTCCACACCAGTCGGGTCAACGCGGTGGACGGCCACACCGCACGCGGCGGAGGAGATCGCTCCCGAGCCCTGACCCGGCACGCCGTCTGCGCGAGACCACCGGGAAACACCGCGCTTCCGGACCGCGCCCCTGGGTCTGGTCGCCAGGCCGGTCGCGGGCTTGCGGTGCGGGACGGGGCGAACGTCGCACCGGCGGCTGTCCTGCCGCGACACCGAAGTTGGCGGCGATGATGGCGTCGAACTCCGCGTGCAGCCAGGCCGGGTCGGCGCAGACGAGGTCGGCGAACCCGGCCCGTCCGGTGGTCACGCCACGCATCTCGATCACTCCCAGCTCACCATCACCAGGTCCTTGACCGAATACCTTTCTCGAGCGACCTCGACAACGTCGACTACCCCACGTACACCACCGGGCAGGCCGCCGAACTGCTCGGCGTGCAGCAGGCCTTCCTGCACAGCCTGGACACCGCCAACCTGCTGCGCCCGCACCGCTCCGACGGCGGACACCGCCGCTACAGCCGCCGCCAGCTCGACCGCGCCGCCCGCATCCGCACCCTGTTCGACGAAGGCCACAGCCTGGCCGCCACCGCCCGGATCATCGAGCTGCAGGACGAGCTCACCGCCACCCAGGCGGAGCTCGCCGAACTGCGCAGCCGGCTCGGCCCGGAGCGGGTCTGACCGGGCCCGCCGCCGGGATCAGCGGCGCGGGGTCACCGCCAGCAGGATCTCCGGGCCGTGCCGGTCAGCCCGCCGGCCGCCCAGTGCCGCACCGGCTTCGGCCGCCGACCCCGCCCACGCCACGCCCAGCGGCAGCGCCAGCCACGAGCCGCCTGGCACCAGCAACGCCACCAGGAGCACCGGTGCGGCCAGGGCCATGCCGCCCAGCAGCGCGCCGTAGGCGGTGATCGCGGGCTGGGCCTGGCCGCCGGGTGGGGTGGCGAAGGGCTTGTCCGGCGGTGCGGGCACGTACGGCACCCGCGCGGACAGGATGGTGGCCAGTGCCGCGGCGCTGCCGAAGGCCGCCAGGCCGGTGCCGAGCGCGGGGAGGATGGCCGCGGGGGCCTCGCGCAGGAGTCCCAGTGCCACGGCCGCGACCAGCACGGCGGGGACGGCCAGGACGGCGTTGGCGATGATCCGGGCGCGCAGGTCGTCCCGGCCCGGCACGGCGGCCAGCAGGTGGGTGGCGTAGGCGGGGCCGTCGTAGCCGAAGGCGTTGGCCACGCCCAGCCCGACCGCGCAGCCGGTGATCGCGGTGACCACCTCCACCGGGGCCGACCGCCAGGTCACCGCGAGGGCGACCGGGATGACCAGGTAGGTGATCAGCGCGATGCGGAACCTGGTGTCGCGCACCCACATCCGCAGTGTCCTGGCCACCACGGCGCCTGCCGGGCTGCTCGGCAGCACCCGGCGCAGCCAGCGCGGGACCAGCTCGCCGCCCGCCGCACCGGCCCGTTGCCCCGAGCCGCCCGAGGCCCGGCCCCCGGTCATCGCCGAGGCCAGCATCCGGCCCCACCACCAGCCCAGCAGCAGCACCGCGACCAGCCCGATGAGCAGCTTCGCCAGCGCCGCCAGGGCGTGGCCGTGCGCCAGGTCCCACCAGGCGGAGTACGGGGCCGCGAGCGGAGTCCAGGCCAGCACCCTGGCCGCGGGCAGCCAGCCGTCCCAGGTGCCGGTGAACAGCCGGTCGTTCAGCGTCACCCAGGCCAGCCAGGCGCCGGCCGCGACCAGGAACACCACCACCGTGGCCAGGTCGCGGGCCACCCTTGAGGTCAGCAGGCGGGCGAAGGCCGTGGTCAGCGCCCGGCTGCCGACCAGGCACACGGCCAGGCCGAGCAGCACCCCGAGCACCGCGACCAGCACGGCGGCCACCCCGTGCGCGCTGGCCGCGATGATCGTGCCGCTGGTGGCCAGCAGGGTCACCAGGGTGGGCACGCTGACCAGCGCGGCGGTCAGGAACCCGGTGGTCAGCTGTCGCCTGGTCAGCGGCAGCAGCGCGAACTTGACCGGCTGCAGCGTCTCGTCCACCCCGTACAGCAACGGCACCAGCAGCCACAGCACGGTGATCAACGCCTCGATCAGCGCGGTGCGCAGCAGCGCTCCCTCCGGCGTCGCGCCACCGGCCCCGGCCAGCAGCACGATCGCCTGCACGGCCAGGAACAGCCCGAGCAGTCCGCCCAGGACGAGGAAGGCCACCCGCCCGCCCGCGCCGTCGGCGAAGGAGTTGCGCAGCACCCGCCACCTCAGCGCGAGGAATCGCCAAGCCATGACAGTTCCTCCGTCCCGCGCCTCGGCCCGCCGACCAGGTCGACGAACACCTCGTGCAGCCGCCGTCCGCCGCGGACCTCCTCGAGCGTGCCGCTGGCCAGCACCCGGCCGGCCCCGATGACGGTGAGGTGGTCGCAGAGCTGTTCGGCGACCTCCATCACGTGGGTGGAGAAGATGACCGTGCCACCACCGTCGAGGTAGCGGCGCAGCAGGTCGCGGATGGTCCCGGCGGAGACCGGGTCGACCGCCTCGAAGGGCTCGTCGAGCACGAGCAGCGTCGGGGAGTGCAGCAGCGCGCAGGCCAGGCCGATCTTCTTCTTCATGCCGGTGGAGTAGTCCACGACCAGCTTCCGGCCCGCCTCGCCCAGCCCGAGCACCTCGATCAGCTGGGCGACGCGGGCGCGGACGGTGTCCTGGGCCATGCCGCGCAGCAGGCCGTGGTAGTCCAGCAGTTCCGGCCCGGTGAGCCGGTCGAAGAGGTGGCTGGCCTCCGGCAGCATGCCGATGCGCCGCTTGGCCGCCACCGGGTCCCGCCAGACGTCCACCCCGGCGACGGTCGCGGTGCCCGCGGTCGGCCGCAGCAGCCCGACCGCCATCGACAGGGCGGTGGTCTTGCCCGCACCGTTGGGACCGACCAGCCCGTGGAAGGAGCCGGTGGTGACGTCCAGGTCGATCCCGGCCACCGCGGTGGTGTCGCCGAACTGCTTCACCAGGCCCCGCAGAGCCAGGGCCGGGGTGGCGGTGTTCTGCTGCTCCATGACCCGGATCAGATCAGCTTCCGACCTCGAAGAATTCGTCAATTACCCGACTCGGCCCCGTGTCGCAGCAGGTCAATGGCCTCCGCCAGCGCCGCCACCGCCTCCGGGTACACCTCCGCCGCCGAGCGCCCCGAGGCGATCGCCCGTGAGTTCTCCCCCATCAGCATCACCTCCAGCGCCCCGAACTGCACCGCCACGAACTGTGCCCGCCGAGGCGGGTAACCGGCCTCGGTGAGCGCCGCCACCAGCATTGCCTCCGACTGTTCGGCGAACCGGCGCAGCCGCGCGGTCAGGCTCTCCGTGCCGGTGATCAACTGGTAGAAGCGGACCACCTCCGGCTCGTCGCACAAGCCGCTGATCGGGTCTTGACGGCGCAGCGCGTCCAGCCAGCCCCGGTGCAGCGCGGACAGCGGGGACTCCCCCGGTTCGCGGGCGCGCACGTGGCGGGCCGACTCGTCCTGGTGGTCGGCGAAGCGTTGCACCACCAGGTCTTCCTTGCTGGGGAAGTACTTGAACAGGGTGCGCTTGGACACCTCGGCGGCCGCGGCCACGTCGGCGACCGAGACCTGGTCGAAGCCGCGTTCCAGGAACAGCGCGATCGCGGCCGCGGCGATGGCCTCGCGTGTCCGCTGTTTCTTGCGCTCGCGCAGTCCCGCTGGCTCACTCACCCACCCATCCTAGCCACCTTGTTCACCCGGGCGATAAGTAAACCTGGTATATCTTTCTACCGAGTGGACCTTTTGGAGGGAGAGTCATGCGAACTCAGGTGATCGTCGTGGGCGCCGGGCCGACCGGCTTGATGCTGGCGCACGAGCTGCTGCTGGCCGGGGTGTCGGCGACGGTGGTGGAGCGACTGCCCAGGGCGAACGTCCAGTCCAGGGCGGACAGCCTGCAACCGCGTACCGCCGAGGTGCTTGACCTGCGCGGACTGCTCGCGCCGCTGCTCACCGGTGTGCCGCTGGCCGGGTTGCTGGGCGGGCACTTCGCCGGGCTGCCGGTGCCGCTGGACTGCACGCCGTGGCAGACCCGCTACCCCGTCCCGGTGCCGGTCTCCCAGGGCAAGCTGGAAGGCTTCCTGGAACAGCAGGTCGGCGCGCGCGGCGGCACGGTGCTGCGCGGCACGGCGGTGGCCGAGGTCGGCCAGACCGCGCACGACGTCCAGGTCAGCACCGACAGCGGCCAGACGCTGTCCGCCGACTACGTGGTGGCCTGCGACGGCGCGCACAGCACGGTGCGCAAGCTGCTCGGCCTGCCCTTCCCCGGCCAGCCCGCCACCGCCCGCTCGGTGGTCGCCGACGTGGTGCTGGCCGCGCACCCGGACACCGTGGCCGTGGGCAGACGCCACTTCAGCGAGCGCATCCGCGCGGCCAACGGCTACTGGACCGTGCTGCACCCGTTGGGTGACAACGTCTTCCGGTTCATCTTCGGCAGCGTCACCGACCCCAACCCGCCGCGCGAGCAACCGGTCACCGAGGCGGAGGTGCGGGCCGCGCTGCTCGCGGTGTACGGGCCGAGCGCCGAGCTGACCGCGATCCGCGCCGCCTCCCGGTTCTCCGACGCCTCCCGCCAGCTGGAGAGCTACCGCCAGGGCCGGGTGTTCTTCGCCGGGGACGCCGCGCACATCCACCTGCCGGTCGGTGGCCAGGGCGTCAACCTGGGCATCCAGGACGCGATGAACCTGGGCTGGAAGCTCGCCGCCCAGCTGCACGGGTGGGCTCCCGCGGACTTGCTGGAGACCTACCAGAGCGAACGCCACCCGGTCGCCGCCGGCGTGCTCGCCAACACCCAGGCCCAGGGCGTGCTGCTCAACCCCGAGGGCGGCGCGGACGTGGCCGAGTTGCGCGCGCTGATGGCCCGGCTGCTGCGCCTGCCCGAGGTCAACCGGCACCTCTCCGGCATGATGTCCGGCTTGGACATCCGCTACGACCTGGCCGGACCGGAGCACCCGCTGACCGGCCGCCGGATGCCCGACCTGGACCTGGTGACCACCGGTGGCGCGGACCGGGTCTCCGCCCTGACCCGCGCCGGCCGCGGCCTGCTGCTGCGCTTCGACGACCGGACCGAGGTCACCGCGGAGGGCTGGACCGACCGGGTCGAGGAGGTCACGGCCAAGACCGCCGAGGACCCGGGCGCGGCCGCGGTGCTGCTCCGGCCGGACGGGCACGTGTGCTGGGCCGGAGCCGACTCCGCGGCGCTGACCACGGCGCTCACCCGCTGGTTCGGGGCTCGGACCGGCTGAGGCTCAGGCGGCGCGGCGGGGGCTGGAGGCCATGACCACGGTCGCCCAGGTCGTCCAGCCCAGCCGGGTGTAGAGCCGTTCCCCGTCGGAGCTGGCGAACAGGATGCCGGTGGTCGCGCCCATGACCACCGCCTCCGCCATCAGCGCCCCCATCACCACGCTGCCCAGGCCGCGGCGACGGTGCGCGCTGTCGGTCTCGATCTTGTCCGGAATGGCGTCCGTGCCGATCACCGCGGCCAGGCCACTGGCGGCCAGTGCCCCGGTCTGGTCCCGGACCTCGGCGCGCAGCACCCGGCCGGTCACCGTGGTGGCGCAGGTGTACGGCGCGGCGGCGGGCGGACGGGGGTGGGTGCCGAGCTCGCGGGTCATGATCCATTCGCGGTACGCCCGCAGGGTCAGTCCCGCCGCGCGCAGCACCTGCTGCACCTCGTCAGGCCGGTGGGTCGGCACCGTCAGCAGGGTCGGTTTCGCTTGCGCGGCAACCTCATCGGCCAGTGGCCGCACCGAGCCGGGGGCCGCGTCGACATCCAGCGCGATCAGCTCACGGTGCCGGTTCGGCTGGCCCAGCAGGAAGTCCAGCACGCCCCGCGCCTCCACCGGCTCCGCCCAGCCCCGGCACTCGCGCCAGCCACGCTGCCAGCGGCGGACCCACTCCGACATGTGTTCTTGTCCTCTCGTCCACTTCGGACTCAGCCGGACCAGTGCGGTCCACGTGCGATAGTGGTGGCTGCGCGGCCCGGTCAGCAAGACGCCCAGTGAGAGGGCTCCTATGGCATCCGGCGACTCCCAGCCACCACAGCTCTACGGACCCGAGTTCGACGCGGACCCGGCCCCGGCCTACCACTGGCTCCAGCAGCACTCGCCGGTGCACCGGGTGGAGTTCGCGGCCGGCCTGTCCGCCTGGCTGGTCACCCGCTACGCCGACGTGCACGCGGCCCTGACCGATCCTCGGCTGGCGAAGGACCCGGCGCGCGGCTGCCCGTTCTGGCGGAACTCGGGCATGGGCCTGCCGCTGGACCACCGGCCCTCGCTGGCCCAGCACATGACCAACGCCGACCCGCCCCGCCACCAGGACCTGCGGCGCCTGGCCAGCGGCATGTTCAGCCCACAACGCCTGCAACGGCTGGAGATCCGCGTCCAGCAGGTCACCGACGAGCTGCTGGACCGCATCGCACCGCACGGCCAGGCCGACATCGTCAACGACGTGGCCTACCCGCTGTCCACCACGATCATCTGCGAGCTCATCGGCGTGCCAGCGGAGGATCGCGCCGAGCTCCAGCGCCAGGCCGCGGTCATCGACGCCTCCGACGCCACCGACCGCGAGGACCTGCTGGCGGCCACCGACGCGATCGACGCGTACCTGGCGGACCTGCACGCCCGCAAGAAGGCCGAACCGGGCGATGACCTGATGAGCCACATGATCCAGCGCCAGCACCGCGGCGCGATGACCGACGACGAGCTGACCTCCACCGCCTTCCTCATCCTCATCGCCGGGCACGAGACGACCACGGCCCTGGTCGGCAACTCGGTCCTGGCCGCGCTCACCCACCCCGAGCTCGCCGCCCGGATCCGCCAGGACGAGGCCCAGCTGGCCGACTTCATCGAGGAGTCGCTGCGCCGCGACTGCCCGGTGCGCAACGTCAGCTGGCGCTTCCCCACCGAACCGATGCGCCTGGGCGGCCAGGACCTGATGCCCGGCGAACCCGTGCTGCTGTCGATCCTGGCGGCCAACCGGGACGCCGAGCAGTTCACCGACCCGGACACCTTCCGGCTGGACCGGAATCCCGAGGACCACCTCGCCTTCGGCCGCGGCCGACACGCCTGCCTCGGCGCCGCGCTGGCCCGGGTCCAGGGCGCCACCCTGCTCGGTGCGCTGCTGCGCCGGTTCCCCGACCTGGCACTGGCCGAGCCGGTGGAGCGGCTGCGCTGGTGGCCGAGCCCGATCATCCGCGCCCTCTACGCCCTGCCGGTGACCTGGTGAGCTGACCGCGCTCAGGCACGCTGCCACAGCCAGTACTGGATGCCCTGGTTGTCGGCGCACTCCGCGGTGAGCCCGCCCCAGGCGCGGGCGAGCCGCCCCGGCTCGAACCGCCAGCCGAAGACGCTGCCGTAGAACTCCTTCGCGGCCGGTTCGACCGAGGTCACCGTCCACAGGTGGCCGAACGGGTCCCGGACGATGGTGGCTCCCACCGGCTGCCCGCCGTGTTCGACGAGCCGGCTGATCAGACCGTCCACATCGGACTCGCCGATGCGCAGTGCGGCGCCGGGACCACCTTCCGCCGACCGGTCCACCGAGAGCCGCGAACCGCGGATCCGGGGCGGGCGGACGCGCCGGGCAGGCCGTCCAGGTAGCGCAAGGTCAGCGCGGCCCGGTGCTGGGCGCTGGGCCGCGCCAGCACCCACTTGACGTCCAGCGCGTCCAGCTCGGTCTCCCACGGATCGGTCCGGTCGACGGTCTCCTGGTCTCCGTCGGGTGGTCACCAGACTTTTTTCGGGTCATCCCGGTCTCGGCTCAAGATGTGGCCGGGATCGGTCGATCCCTACCGGTATGGCCGCGTCCACTGACTTCCAGGCGGTGCACTTCACCTCGGACCACAACTGGGTCCGCTTCGACGGCGGCACCGCGCGGATCGGCCTCACCGCGTGCTTGGCCGAACGGCTCACCGGTCTGCGCCAGCTGACCCTGCCCGAGCCCGGCGCCCTGGTGCGCCAACGAGATCCGTGCGGTCTGCTGGCCACCCGCCACTGGTGCGGGGACCTGTTCGCCCCGGTGACCGGCACGGTGACCGCGGTCAACCACCTCGTGCTCGACCGGCCTGGCCTCATCCGGCAGGAGCCCTACGGCGCGGGCTGGCTGTTCGAGGTGCGCGTGACCACGGTGCCCGGTCGGCTGCTCGACGGCCTCGGCTACCTCGAACTGACCAGCCAACACGGCTGAGGCGGGCGACCCCGCGCGGCGCGGTGTCCGCGCGGGCGAGATTTCCGGCACCCGGCTCCCTTCACTCCGGGCCGACAACCCGTACGGGTAACGTCCAGCGGTACTGACCATGGCCGACGGGGGTGGAACGGGTGATCCGCTGGGGACGCGCTGGCGGCCGTTTCGTCGGCATCACCCAGCCGCAGCGCATCCGCTGGCTGCACGCCCGTCTGATCCTGTTGCGCGAACTGGTGGACCGCCGCACCGCCGAGTACTCCACCGACTACCCCCTCGGCGACCGGCTCGGCCTGCCCATGCCCTGCGCCCCGCCCGCGGACCCGGCCATGGCCACCCTGCTGCGCACCGGCCTGCTCGACCCGGACGAGCCGCCGGAGATCCAGCTCTGGCACGAACCGGAGTTCCTCGCCTGGCTCCAGGACGGCATCACCGCCACCCTGGCCACGCTGGAGGACCAGTACGGGTTGATCACGGTGGCGGTGGACCCGGACGCGGTGCGGCAGTGGAGCTCGGTGCTGCTGAACCTGCGGATCGCCTACGCCGCGGCCCGCACCCCGGAACTGCTCACCGCCGGGGAGCTGCCGGATCCGTCCGATGACCGGCGGCTGGCCTATGCGCACGCGGCCTGGTTGTGGGACGCGGTGAACACCCTGCACGCCTTCGCGGTCAGCTGATCCTCCAGCCGGGAGTGCGAGCATGGGTGGTGTGGACGCGCCACTGCGAATCGTTCTCGTCTCCTTTTCCGCCGACCGGTTCGCCGCCCTGCACGAAACCTGTGCGCGCGGCGGCCACGCCCCGGTCGCCTACGCCTACTCACGTTCCCTCAAACCCGGGACTCCCACCGATCCGGGCAGCGCGAAAGTGGTCGCGGAAATCACCGACGCGCTGCCGCCGGACATGGATCTCATTCTCCCGGGCAGTGCCCAGGGACTGGCGAAAAGCATCGCCGGTCACCGTGCGGACCTTCTTGTTGTTTACGGTTTCTCTTGGAAAATTACCGCCGCGGTACGCAAGATGACCCGACTGGGCGCACTCAACATCCATCCGTCGCTACTCCCGCGCTATCGCGGTCCCGCGCCACTGCTGCACGCCATCCGGAATGGCGACCCCGATTTCGGGCTGACCGTGCACTGGATGGACGAGGGCTTCGACACCGGGCCGGTGCTGGCCAGCCAGGGCGGCATTCCGCTGGCGGAGGAGGTGACCGCGGCCGGTCTGTGGCAGCTGACCCGGCCCGTGCTGACCAGGCTGCTCGCCACCGCGCTGGACCGGGTGGTCGCGGGGCATCCCGGGGAGCCGCAGCAGGAGGCCAGAGCTTCCTACGCCGGGCCGCTGGGTCCGGACTTCGGCGAGGTCGACTGGTCGGACACCGCGGCCGCCATCCACAACCAGGTGCGCACCCACCGGTTCATGGGGCCTGGGCGCGGTCCGGTGGCCGAAGTGGACGGAGTGCGGATCCGGTTGCTGCGCACCAGTCTGACGCCTGCCGAGGGTCTCCGGGTGCGGTGCGCGGACGCGCCGATCTGGATCACCGAGTCCGTTCCGGCCACTGAGCCAGCCGCGCCCTGATCCCCTCGCGCAACACCGCCGCGCGCTGGTCACCGAAGCGGTCCAGAGTGGTCAGCGCGTCCGTCCACAGCGGAACGGGATCGCCGGGCGGGTCGGTCTCGGCGTGCGCGTCGGCCAGGTTGGCCAGCGTGACGGCCAGCTGCCAGTGCTCGCCCAGTCTGCGCTGGGTGACCGCGGCGACCTGGTGGAAGCGCACCGCCTCGGCCGGTCGGCCCAGCGCGCGGTAGGCCTCGCCGGTGGCGTTGAGCGCGACCGCCTCCCGGGCCTGGTCGCCGAGCTGGCGCTGGATGGTCACGGCGTGCTGACAGGAGGTCAGGGCGAGCTCGGCGGCGCTCTCGGCCACCTGGAGGCGGGCCAGCTCGACCAGCCAGTGCGCCTCCCACGCCTGGTTGTCCGCCTGCCGCGCGATCTCCAGGGCCTCCTCGATCGCGGTCCTGGCCTCGGCGAGCCGTCCGCGTTCCCGGTGCGCCCTGGCCAGCAGGTGCAGCGCGTTGCCCCGGCTCACCTGGTCGCCGAGCTCGGCGTAGACGGCGAGCGCCGTGGTCAGGTGGTCGGCGGCCTGGTCGAGGTCGCCTTCTTCCAGGCAGGCGTCGCCGAGGTTGCCGCGCAGCACCGCGGCCCAGCGCCGCTCGCCCAGTCCTTCGAACGCGGCGAGCCCGCGCTCGAACCGCGACCTGGCCTCGGTCAGCCGTCGCTGACGCAGGGCCAGCAGGCCAAGGGAGTTGATCGACCGGGCCGCGCCGTGTTCGTCGCCGGAGTTCCGCCGCAGGTCAAGTGCGGCGCGGTGGCAGTCCGCGCTCTCGGCCAGCCGTCCGCTCTGCAGGTAGGCCACGCCGAGGCTGGTCAGGGTTTCGGCCTCACCTGCCTGGTCGCCGAGGCGCCTGGCCGCGTCCAGGCCGGTCCGCGCGGTGTCGATCCAGTCGTCGAACATGTTGCGGTGCTGGTAGAACTCGCGCAGCAGCGCGGCCAGCCGCCAGGCCGGTCCTGGCAGGCCGTGGTCGGCGGCGAGCCGGGTCATCGCCACCAGCGCGGCGCGCTCCTCGGCGAACCAGCGCAGGGCGTCCGCTTCGGTGGCGAACCGCGGCGACGGAGTGGTCAGCGCCTGCTCGGGCAGCGGCTCCCGCGCGGCGAACGGGGTCAGCACGGCGACCGCGGCATCGGCGGTGCGCAGGTACCACAGGCACAGCCGGGTCAGCGCGGCCAGCCGGGTCGCCTCGCTCTCCATCCGCTGCGCCTGGTCGGTGGCGTAGGCGCGGAGCAGGTCGTGGAAGCGGTACCGGTCCCCGGGGCCCTGTTCGATCAGGTGCGCGCCGGCCAGCACGTCCAGCAGCCGACGGGCCGGGGCCAGCTCCGTCCCGGCCAGCGCGGCCGCCGCCGCGTCGCTGAACTCCCCGGCCGGGCACAGCCCCAGCAGCCGGAACAGCCGGGCCGCCGCCGCCCCGAGCGCCCGGTAGGACCAGGCGAAGACGGTCCGCACGGCATCGGCCTCCTCGTCGTTGTCCGCGGTCAGCGCGTCCCACAGCCCGGACTCGTCCCTGAGGTCGTCGATCAGCTCGGCCAGCCGCCGGTGCGGACGGCTGGCCGCGCGTTCGGCGGCGATGCGCAGCGCCAGCGGCAACCGGGCGCACAGCCGGGCCAGCTCAGCCAGCTCGGCGGCCTCGTCCTCGGCCCGGTAGCCCGCGGTGACCTTGCGCAGCAACGAGACCGCGTCGGCCTCGCGCAGCACGTCCACCGGCACCCGCCAGGCCCCGTCCCTGGCCACCAGCCCGGACAGCCTGCTCCGGCTGGTGACCACCACCAGGCTGGCCGCGGTGCCCGGCAGCAGCGGCCGGACCTGGGCCGGGGTGGCCGCGTTGTCCAGCAGCACCAGCACCCGCTGGTCGGACAGCAGCGACCGGTACAGCGCGGCGCGGTCCTCCACCCCGGCCGGGATGCCGGTGACCGGAACGCCCAGCGCGCGCAGGAACCGGTCCAGCGCCTGTCCCGCGGTCACCGGCGGACCGGGGTCGTAGCCGCACAGGTTCACGTACAGCTGGCCGTCCGGGAACCGCTCGCGCACCCGGTGCGCCCAGTGCAGCGCCAGCGAGGTCTTGCCCACGCCCGCGGTGCCGGTGAGCACCAGCAGCCCGGCCGCGGCGGGCTCATCCGGGTCACCGGTGAGGATCTGGGTGAGCCGGTCCAGCTCCGGCTGCCGGTTGACGAAGCCGCGCACCTCGCCCGGCAGCTGACGGGGCATGGGCCCGGCGGGCCGGAGCGGGCCGTGGAAGTGCACACCGCCGTGCACCGCGCCGGCCTGCACCACCTCCGCGGCCGGACCGGACAGCTCGGCCCGGTTCGCCGGCCGTGCCCGGTCCTGCTCCTCCGGCCCGCCGTGGCTCACCGGGTCATCCTCCGCACGGCGCCCGGTGCCGGGCGACCTCCCGGTCGAAGAAGGCCGCCAGCTCCTCCCCGGTGTCGTACAGCTCCTGGATCAGCCGCTGGCAGCGCCGGATCAGGTCGCGGTCGGTGAACCGCCTGCCACCGGCCAGCCTGCCCTGGTCGTAGACCGCCTCGTACATCACCTCCGCGCCCACGGTGAAGACCTCCGGCAACGGCCCGGCCTGCTCGAGGTGCTCGACCTGCTCCGGCCCGACCACCCGGATCGCGGCCCCGCAAGCGGCCCGCAGCCGCAGCACGTGCAGCTCCCAGCGCAGGTAGGGCGTCAGCGGCAGCTCCACCACCCGGACCCGCCAGTACCGCGACCCACGGGCCGCGGCCCGCCGGTAGTAGTCCAGGAACCCGTCCCGTTGCCGCGCCACCAGCCGCAGCGCCTCGGCCCAGTCGCCGCGGTCGAAGGCGACCCAGCTGTCGTTGTCCGGTTCGGCGAAGCTCTGCTGCCGTTCCAGCTTCCAGAAACCCGGCGGCCCGATCCGAACCATGTCCCGTTCGGAGAACCGGTTGAACTCCGCCGGCGTCAGCTCGGCGCAGCGTGCGCCGGCGAGCAGGTCACGCATCGGGGATATCCCCCTTCGCGGCCAGCATGGTAATCCGCGGAATGACCACGAGCCGCTCATCCTCCGCAATGGACACTCCGGCCGGCAACCGTGACCGGTGCGCTTCGGTGAGGTCCCGGCCGATCACCGCGACATCACCGTTGTCCAGTTCCCAGATGTCCGGACAACTGTTCTCCCCACTGGTCGTGCCGAGGTCTCCCGGTGACCTTCCCCATCTCCGGTTCAACACGGCCGCCGGATCAGCTTCCCACCTGCGTTGTGGCATGCCACATCCCCCTCTTGGAAAAAATTCACGACAACACGCAAATTGTCGCACGGAATCGCTGCACTCATTGGGGGGAGTCTGTGGACCGAAAGCAGTAATCGCCGATCGCATGCAGTTATTAACTGACTTACAATTGCCAATTTGACGGTGATTTCACTCCGTGTGGGTCTCGCGGCCGCGTCCGGGTGGATCATCGGCGGTCAGTTCCAGCCACAGGGTCAGGCGCAGTTCCGGGTCGGCCAGGTCCAGCTCGAAGAGCTCCTCGGCGCGGCGCAGGCGCTGGCGGACGGTGTTCTGGTGCAGGTGCAGGGTTTCCGCGACCGCGCTGATGTCGCCTGCGGCGCGCAGGTAGGTGAGCAGGGTGCGGGCGTAGTCGGCGCCGCCGCGCTCATCGTGGGCGCGGATGCGCTCGGCCAGGCCGGTGCGCAGGTCGGGGCGGGTGCGGACCAAGGTGGTCAGGCGGTGCAGCACGAGCTGGGTGCGCACCGAGTCCAGCTCGACCAGGCCGGTGATCTCGTTGTCCCGCAAGTGGTCCAGCGCGGCGTCGGCGTCGGCGCGCTGGGCGGGCAGCTGGGCCGGAGTGGTCACCGCGGGGCCCAGCACCGCGCGCGCCGGGGTGCGCAGGCCGACCCCGGCGCGGTCGAGCAGCTGCCTGGCGAAGATGGTGGCCTGGGCGTGGCTGCCGGGCAGCAGCAGGTACAGCCGGTCCCGGGCCACGGTCGCGGCGATCTCGATACCGAGAGCGCGCCCGGCCAGCACAGCCAGGTCGACCAGCTGGCTGCCGGTGAGCCTGCGCTGGATCGGGTCGGCGGCCACCGGCGGGGCCAGCGCGAGCAGGTGCGCGGGCAGCTCGAGCCCAGCGGTCTGGCCCGCGCCCTCCAGGGCCGAGCCCAGGACCGCGTTGCGGCGGTCCTGGTCGGCGTCGGCCTGGCGGCGCAGCCGCACCAGGTGCAGCGCGGCCAGTTTCGCGGCCTCGTGCAACGCGGGCGCGCACCGGGACAGGTCGGCGTCGTCCTCCACCGCGACCCAGATCGAGCCCAGCACCTCCGGACCCGCCCGGATGACCAGGCCGAAGCGCACCATGTCGCCGGGCCTGGCCAGCCGGACCGGTTCCCGGCTGTTCCACACCTCGGCCAGCAGGTGGTAGGGCAGGGCGTCCTCGGGCACCCGGCGGAGCAGGATGCCGCGCCGCCGGGTCTCGTCGATGCGCTGGCCGTCCAGGCTGGAGTAGGCCAGGATCACGTGGTCGGTGTCCATGATCGCCACCGCGCCGCCCGCCAGGGCCGCGGTGGCGTTGGCCAGCGCGAACAGGTCGCCGGTGGGCACCGTGGCCAGTGGCGGGCCGAGGCCGGCCGCGCTGGCCGGTCCGAAGCGCAGCACCGCGCCGCAGAGCACCTGCAACCGCGGCCAGGGCATCTCCGCGGCCGCGTCCAGCACCGCGAGCCCGGCCTGCTCGGCCACCGCGCGCACCTCCGCCAGCGGCAGGCCCCTGCTCTTGATCACCAACGCCGCCGCCTGCCCGGCCGCGGCCCGCCGGATCGCCACGCTCAGCCCGTCCTGGCCCGGCGACAGTCCGATACCCAGCAGCAGCGCGGCGTGTTCGACCGGGGCCGGGTCGGCGATGTCCAGCAACTCGGGCGCGCTGACCGGGTGGTCCAGGCCCCGCGGCGCGCACACCACGCTGAGCACGGCCGGGCCCAGCACCTCGACCAACTCGGCGAGTGTGACGCGGGCAGTCATGCCGTCTCCCGGCGCGGATGTCGGATCCGCCATTGGTTGCTTGGTGAAGTATGGCGAGTCCGCCATTGCCCGGCGTCCTGCCGGAGTAGGAAGCTGCGGGGACCCCTGCACTCACCGCCATGAGGAAGGGACCGCCCATGTCCGCTGCCGACCCTCCGCTACCCCCGCGCCCCGGCAAGGTCATCGCGGTCCGGCTCAACCACCACGGCCGCGCGGCGGAGCTCGGCGGCGCGCCCGCGCACCCCGCCTACTACCTCAAACCGGCCACCTCGCTGACCGGGCAGGATGCGGTGGTGCTGCGGCCGCAGGGTTGCGCGGCCTTGGGCGCGGCGGCGCAGATCGCGCTGGTGATCGGCAGACCCGCCCGCCGGGTCACCGAGGCCGAGGCCCTCGACCACATCGGCTGGCTCACCCCGGCCCTGGACCTCACCGTGTTCGACCTGCAAGCCGCCGACGAGGGATCAGCCCTGCGCAGCAACGGTTCCGACCGCTCCACCCCACTAGGACAGTCCTTTGTGGACGCACGAACGACCGACGTGTCCGACCTGGAACTCACCTGCCACGTCAACGGTGAGCTGGTGCAGCGCGCCACCGCCGCCGAGCTGATCTTCGATTTCGCTTACCTGGTAGCAGATCTCTCCCGCACCCTCACCCTGGAACCCGGTGACCTCATCCTCACCGGCACCCCGGCAGGCGCCCCGCTGGTCGACCCCGGCGACCGGATCGAGGTCACCCTCACCGGCTGCCCACCACTGCGCACCCGGATCGACCAGGACCCCGAACCCCTTGGCGTGCCAGGCGCGCAGCCCGCCTCCGGCGACCGGGAACGCCTGGCCGCACACGGCCCCGGCGGCCCGCCGCTCACCCCGGAGACCGCCGCCCGCTTCCGCGAGGTCCGCACCGCCACGGTCGCCGCGCAGCTGCGCCAGCACGGCATCACCAACCACCTCATCACCGGCGTCCAACCCACCCGGGCCGACCTCCGCCTGGTCGGCGTGGCCCGCACCCTGCGCTGCCTGCCCCTGCGCGAGGACATCTGGCGCCTGGACGCCACCGGCCTGGACCACCGCTCCCGCACCGTCGAACAGCTCGCCCCCGGCGAGGTCCTGGTCGTCGACGCCCGCCAGGACCCCGGCGCGGGCACCCTGGAGGACATCCTGGCCCTGCGCGCCCACCACCGCGGGGCCGCGGGCATCGTCACCGACGGCCCGCTGGTCGACCCGGACTCCTTCACCGGGCTGCCGCTGCCGGTGTACCACCGCGGCGGTCACCCGGCCGGGCTGGAGACCCGGCACCTGCCGTGGGAGTCGCAGGTGGCGGTGGCCTGTGGCGGGGTGCTGGTGCGGCCGGGGGACGTGCTGGTCGGGGACGCGGAGGGGTTGGTGGTGGTGCCCGCGGAGCTGGCGGCGGAGGTGGCGCGGGAGGCGGTGGAGCGGGAGGCGCGGGAGGAGTTCGTGCGCGAACAGGTCGGCGACGGAGCCGGGCTGGCTGGGCTGTACCCGATGAACACGGTGTGGGCCGGGCGGTTCCGCGCGGCCAGCGGGTCGGGCGTGCTGCCGGAGAGCCGCGGCTAGCGGCGCGCGGCCGGAACGCCATCTGGTCCGCAAGTGAGCCACCGCAGCCGGGTTCAACCGCGGCCCGGCCACCCCGCCCCCGGCACCGCCACCGAGGTGGTCAGCACCTGCCCGGTCCGAGGCCCGCCGAACGGATCCTCCGGGTTCCACCGCGCCGCCATCACGAACAGCGTCCGCCCATCCGCCCCGCCGAGCGCGCACGCGAACGGGTTGCGGTCCAGTTCGATGGTGCGCACCACCTCGCCGCCCTCGCGGACCAGCGCGCAGTCGTGGTCGGTGAGCGAGGTCCAGATCGCGCCGTCGGCGTCCATGGTGATGCCGTCCGGGCCGACGCCTTCGGCCCAGATCCTGCGGTTGGTCAGGGTGCCGTCTTCGGTGATGTCGAAGGCGGTGAGCCGGCCGGCGAAGGACTCGGCGACGACCAGGGTGGAGTTGTCCTGGCTGACCACCATGCCGTTGCCGAACTCGATGCCCTCGGCCACCTGCCGCACCGCGCCGTCCGGGGTGACCAGGGCGATGACGCCGGGGATGAACTCCGCTCTCCCCTCCAGGAAACCGAGGAAGTCGAAGTCGCTGCCGTTGACGTAGGTGTTGCCCCGGCCGTCCACCACCAGCTCGTTCCAGCCCGCGGCCAGTGGGCGCAGGTCAGCGTGGGTGACCAGTGAGCCGTCGGGTTCCCGGCGCTGCAACAGGCCCTGGTAGCCCTCGCCGCGGGGCACGATCAGCAGCCGGCCGTCCGGTAGCCAGTCGATGGAGTGCGGCACGATCTCCGGGTCGTGCATGATCACCTCGGCCCGGCCGGCCGGGTCCACCGCGACGATCTCGTCCGCGCCCCAGTGGCAGAACCACAGCCTGCCCTGGTGCCAGCGCGGTGACTCCCCCACCGCGAGCCCGTCCAGCAACACCGTCGTCATGGGACCTCCCTCGTCCTGGCTTCGCCCCTTACACGAACGACCGTTAGCCGGATCGACGCAAAACCGCCAACCAGTCCGGTCACCCCCTGATCCTGTCGCACACTGGCCGGGGGCCACCCGAACCTGAGGAATGCGGCATGTCTGTCTTCAGTGACGCCCTGCGCGCCGCGATCACCGCCCGTGGCCTGACCCTGGAACGCCTCCGCCACCACCTCCGGCTACAGGACGTGCGGGTCAGCGTGGCCACGCTGAGCTACTGGCAGCGTGGCGCCTGCCGGCCGGAACGACCAGGCTCGCTGCGTGCGGTGCTCGTGCTGGAGGACATCCTCGGCCTGCCGCGTGGTCAGCTGATCACCCTGCTGGGGCCGCGCCGGCCGCGCGGGCGGTGGCTGGACCACGTGCCGGGGTCACTGCCGCTGGAACGGGTCTGCCCGGTGCACGCGGGGGTGCGCAGGCTGCTGGCGCGGATCCAGGACCGCACCGACGGCGGGCTGGGGCTGCTGAGCCACCACGACCGGATCGTGCTCGGCCCTGACCGGGAGGAGCTGGCCATCCAGGGGCAGGTGGTGCTGGTGGCGCGGCGGGACGGGGTGGACCGGCACATCGCGGTCTACCACAGCGAGGCGCCGGTGCTGCCGGACATCCGGCTGGCCCGGCAGTGCCGGATCGGGCGGGTGCGCGAGGACCGGGCGAACGGGCTCACCGCGGTCGAGCTGATCTTCGAGCGCAGGCTGGCCGCCGGGGAGACCTACGTGCTGGAGTACGAGCTGGCCTACAGCGCGGGCGGGCCGAAACCCACCGACTACCACCGGGGTGTGCGCTTCCCGATCCGCAGCTACCTGTTGCAGATCCAGTTCGACCCGGCCGCGCTGCCCGCCCGCTGCTTCCGGATCTGGCAGCCCGACATCGGCACCCCGTGGACCGACCTGGCCGAGCTGCCGCTGACCCGGTGGGGCGCCACGCACCTGGTGCAGGCCGACGCGCCACCGGGCTGTCACGGCATCCGCTGGGAATGGGAGTGAACGGCTCAGCCGGGGTCGTCGGGGCCGTAGTTGGTCAGCTGCTGCCCGACGTTGCGCCGCACCGTCTGATGGGTGGCGTAGCCGCTGTAGGCGCGGCTGCCCTCGCGGAAGGTCCAGCCGCCGATGGTCAGGCCGTTGAGCGCGGTCCACGCGGTGCCCTTCTTCACCGCGTAGTGCACGTGGTTGCTGCCCGCCGAGCCGCCGCAGGGGATGCGGGTGCTGGTCAGGCCCAGGTAGTCGCCGAGCTTGATCGGCGCGCCGTCGGGCTTGATCTCATCGAGCAGGTGGTAGTACTCGGTGGTCCAGCCGTTGTCGTGGATGATCCGGATGTGCCCGCCGTTGCGGCACATCCAGTACGCCCGCCCGCTCTGCCCGGCCAGCACGCGCCGGTCGCCGCCGTTGAGGTCCACCGAGCTCCACGGCCGCGGCTGGCCGCTCCAGCCGTGCGGGCCGCCGATCATCGTCCAGGAGACCCCGGTCGGATAGGGCAGGGCGAGGCCGGTGGGCGCGGCGGCGTTGTGCGCGTTGGCCGCGAAGGTCTCCTTTTCTCCCAATGACAGCACGGACTCCGGGGCGCGGGCGGCCAGTGCGGCGAACCCGGCTCCGGTGTCGAGTGCGATCTGCCAGCCGTTCCCGGTGCGCCGGCCCAGGAACAGCCAGGCATCCGGCGCGGCCCCGTGCACCGGGGGCGCGGTGAGCACGCCGGAGCCGAACACCCAGTCGCCGTCACGCCGCCGCACGTCGACCTCGACGCTCCGGCCCTGGGCGGCCAGTCCGGTCGCGGTGGTGGCCCGTTCGGTCAGCATCGCCTGTGCCACCGCGGGTTCTGCCGCGGCGGCGGGTTCGGCGGCCGCGGGCGGGGTCAGGCCCACCGCGAGCAGTGCCGCCAAGGCGGCCGCCGTCCTGCGCAGTCTTGCCATCGTTGTCGTCCTCTCGAACCACAAGCAGGGAATGGTCCAAGCCCAGGCTCACCAGCGGCGGCGCGCCCCGTCAACGACACCGGTCAGTTCCCTGGAGGCGACGGTCAAAGCTCTGAACGCGGCGGCGGATCCGCCCTGCTCACCACGATTTCCTCACCGCGGGGCCGGTCAAGACTCTGATGGTTCACCCCGCAGTCCGGACCGCAGTCCGTCCCACAGCACCCGCTTGACCTCGCTCAGGTCCGCCCCCGCCGCGGCCTCCTCGACCACCCGGTTGAGCGACTCCCACAGCACGCCGGTCTCCTCGTAGCCGATGAACCCGATCCCGTTGTCCAGCCTGCGGAAGGCCGCGCCGTAGGCCTGCCCGAGCTCGGTCAGCCGGTCCGTCCCGGCCTGGTCGGCCAGCGCGGCCAGCACCGCCTCCCTGGTGGACCGGTACTGGACCAGGCAGCGCTGGTAGGTGTACTGGTCGAGCTCGGCGCGGCCTTCCCAGTCCCGCAACGGGTTGTCCCGGTTGGCCGCGAACCACTCCGGCGCCATGGCCCGGCCGATGCGCAGGTCGACCCCGTGCCGCACCTCGCCCTGCCAGGCCGCGGCCACGGCCTCGGCGTAGTCGATCGGCACCCGGTCCAGGGACAGCCATTCCAGCGCGGACAGCTCGCCGGGCAGCAGGCGGTCGGCCGCGGTCGGCCCGGACAGGTCGGTGATGGTCAGGTGGCGCAGTGAACGCAGCCGGTTCAGGCTGGCCGGGTGGACCAGCCTGCCCAGGTCGCCGACCAGGATCAGGCTGGTGAGCAACGGAAACCGGGTGACCAGCCGGGCGCAGTCCAGCTCCTCGATCTCCCCGACGGTCAGCTCCCGCACCACCGGGTCGGGTTCGCCGTCGAGCATCGGCGCCAGGTCCTCGGCCAGGCAGTTGACCCAGCTGTCCTGGTAGGGCCAGTGCGCGCCGTGCCTGCGCCGCCCCAGGTCCAGCCCGAGTGTCCACATCGGACACTCGTTGACCACCGGCCCGGCCGGCAGCACCGCGGTCGAGCCGATCACCTTGTGACTGCGCGGCAGCACCCACGGCAACCGGCTGTGCACCAGCTGCCTCGCCCCCAGCGGTGGCGACGGCGTCATGGTGGCCGGCTTGAGCTCCGGCCCCAGGTCGGCCACTGAGCAGGGCTCCGGGCCGGACCAGTCCAGCTCCAGGACCGCGACGGTCCGGGTGGCCCGCTCCACCCGGGTGATCTGGGCGGCGGTCCACTCGCCAAGGTGCTCCGAGTAGGCCGCCACCACGTCCCCGCGCGCGATCGGCCGCGGCGGCCGATCCTCCGTGCTGCTCATCGCCCAGACCCTAAGAACACCGCCTGACACTCGGCTAACGCGCGCTCCACAGTGGATCCGGCGAAACTCGGTTCCACCGACCGGTCCGGCGACACTAACCTCCGCGGCGAACGGAAGGGGTTGTCATGCAGGAGGCCGTGCGCAGGGTGGAGACCGCGTTGAGCGTGCTGGCGCGGGAGATCAAGATCGTCACCCTGCCCGAGGACGTGCCCACCGCCGCGGCCGCCGCGGCACTGGTCGGCTGCCCGGTGGGCGCGGTGGCCAACAGCCTCATCTTCACCGGCGACCGGGGACCGGTGCTGATCGTCAGCAGCGGCGCGAACCGGGTCGACCTGCGCAAGGCCGCCGCGGAGCTCGGCGTGGCCAAGCTCAGGCGGGCCGACCCCGAGGTGGTGCTGGCGGCCACCGGCCAGCCGGTGGGCGGGGTCGCCCCGATCGGCCACCCCGCCCCGCTGCCCACGCTGATCGACGCCGCACTGGCCGGCTACCCGGAGCTGTGGGCCGGTGGCGGGGCCAGGCACACCCTGTTCGCCACTACCTTCACCGAGCTGGTGCAGCTGACCGGCGGCACCCCGGCGGACGTCCGCAAGCAGCCCGCTCAGCAGTAGCCGCGCGGTCAGACCCGCTGGGCCAGCAGCGGCACCCCGGGACCGGACAGCTCGTCGAGCGCGTGCCCCCGCCCGGACACGGCCATCAGCAGCGCCTCACCCGGTCCGCGCACCTCAGGCCCGGACCCCCGGGTGAAGTCCAGGTCAGCAGCCACCAGGCGAAGACCGCGGACCCGGCTGAAGGCGCCGAGCGGCGGTGCCAGCAGCGCCAGCCGCAGCGCGGTGCGCAGCCGCTCGGCCGGGATCTCGCGGGGCAGGCCGAGCGGGCGGCGGATGTCCTGCTGGTGGATCAGCCCGTCCACCAGCGCGATCATGCCGCCGAAGGCCGCGGTCAGCCCGCGCGGCCGCCGATGGGTGCGCAGCAGGCCGACCAGTTCCGCCGGGCTGTTGACCGAGTACTCGGTCACGCCGAGCTGGTTGGTCCGGGCCAGGGAGAACCGGCCGCGGGCCAGCCGCCGGAAGGAGCCCGCGAAGCCGGCGTCGTCGTAGCTGATCACGTGCGCGACCAGCTCGCGGGTGGTCCAGCCGGAGCACAGGGTCTGCGCGGCCCACTGCTCGGGGGTCAGGGTGTCCAGGAAGTCGGCGAACTCGGCGCGCTCCTGGATCGCCAACGTCATCACCGTCATGCCGCAGGACCCTAGTAGGGCTTTGTCAGGTGTCGTTGCCCTGGTGCGTGCCGGCCGGAACGGGTTGCCGGCAGGTGTGGCAGTGGCCAGTCGATCACCGGGCGACCGGGCGAGCGGGCGGCACCCCGGTCAGCCCGCGCAGCTCGGCCAACAGTTCCAGCTCGATCTCCGCGAGCGAGCGCTCCTCGCCCTCGCGGATCCACTGGGCGAACGCGATGCCGAACACCATGCCTGCCGACTGCCCGGCCAGAGTCGCCGCCGGTTCCGCGACGCCCCGTGCGCGCAGCGCCTCGGCGATCGTCGACGCCAGCACCGACATCTTGTGCCGCTCCCGCTCCTGCAGGGCCGGGTTCTGGTCGATCACCGACTGCCGCAGCCGGGAGTCTTCGCGACGGTCGCCGGGGAAGAACCCGGCCGCCGATTCCAGGGCGGTGGCGATCAGCTCCATCGGCGTCGCGCCTTCCGGCGCAGCCGCGATGCCACCGAGGATCGCCTCGGTCAGCTGCTCCTGCCCGCTGAAGATCACCTCGCGCTTGTCGCTGAAGTGGCGGAAGAAGGTTCTCTCGGTGAGACCGACGGATCGGGCGATCTCGGCGGCCGTCGTCTGCTCGTAGCCGCGACTGGCGAACAGCTCGAAGGCCGCGGACTGCAGTCGCGCGCTCGTGCCGGGCTGCCATCGGGCCATGACGCCAAGTGTATGTGATGGCAGCGACTGACTTCGCGTGTACAGTGATGTCAGTGACCGACATCAGTCACTGACATCACGGGGAAGGAACCCATCATGCAGGTATTCGTCACCGGGGCATCCGGCTGGATCGGCTCCGCCGCCGTCGACGAGCTGCTCGCCGACGGCCACGCCGTCACCGCCCTCGCCCGGTCCGACGCGGCGGCGTCGGCGCTGGAGGCCAAGGGCATTCGCGTGCAGCGCGGCGATCTGGAGGACCTCCCCGGTCTCCGTCGTGGCGCGGAGGCCGCCGATGCAGTGCTGCACTTCGCGAACAACGATCGGTCAACCCCGGCCGCGCCGGACGCGGCCGAACGGGCCGCCGTGCAGACCATCGGGGAGGCGCTCGCCGGAAGCAACCGCCCATTCCTGCTCGCGTCGGGGGTCGCCGGACTGGTCAGCGGCCGCCCGGCCACCGAGGACGACCCGTCTCCGCACCACGGCCCCGACACGATGCGGGGTGGCTCCGAGAACCTCGCGCTCGGGTTCGTCGAGCGCGGGGTCCACACGGTCAGCCTGCGGTTCTCACCGACCGTCCACGGCGCCTTCGACCGCGGGTTCATCTCCACCATCGCCGCGGTCGCGCGGGAGCGCGGCGTCTCCGGCTACCCGGGTGACGGCACCAACCGCTGGGCCGCCGTCCACCGCTCCGACGCCGCGCGGCTCGTCGCCCGCGCACTGGCCAAGGCCCCGGCCGGTGCGCGGGTCCACGCGGTCGCCGAGGAGGGCGTGCCGACCCGCGAGATCGCCGAGGCGCTCGGCCGGGCGCTGGACCTGCCTGTCGCCTCGATCGCGCCCGACGACGTCGCGGGCCACTTCGGCTGGATCGGCGGGTTCTTCGGCATGGACCTGGCCGCGACCAGCACGGCGACGCAACGCCTGCTCGGCTGGATGCCGACCGGCCCCACCCTCGTCGAGGACATCGACGCCGGCGGCCTGAGGCCGCCACCTTGCCGCGCGGCACCGGCTGATCACCCGCTGGGCCGCTCACGGGGTGGACGCCCCCAGCTCAACGACACCTAACAAAGCCCTGCCGGGCGACGTACGGTGGCGGGGTGGCGACGGCCGAGCCCGCGCGGTACTGGCGGCATCCGAGCGTGCCCGGGCTGGACCTGCTGGCCGCCCGGTACCGCAGGCACGCCTTCACCCGGCACAGCCACGACACCTACGCCATCGGCGTGGTGCGGCGCGGCGCCGAGGTGCTGCACGCGGGCGCCGGCGCGCTGGTGATCGGCGCGGGCGGCAGCGTGTGCGTGCACCCCGGCGAGGTGCACAGCGGACAGGCCGCCGACGAGCAGGGCTGGGCCTACCGCGTGCTCTACCCCTCGGTCGAGCTGGTGTCGGCGGTCGTGCGGGAGCTCGGCGGCCCCACCGGCACCCCGGCCTTCCAGCGCGATCCCAGCTACGACCGGGACATCGCCGGGGCGCTGCTGGCCGCGCACCGGGCCGCCGAGCACGAGGCCCACCTCAGCTCGGAAACCCTGCTGTACCAGGCGATCCAGCTGTTCTGGCAGCGGCGGGGCACTCAGCCGCGGGAGCAGTCGCCGGTCCGGGCGGACCTGCGCGGGCTGGAGCGGGCGCGGCAGGTGCTGCTGGCGCGGATGGCCCGGCCGCCGAGCCTGGACGAGCTGGCCGCCGAGGTCGGCCTGGGGCGGTTCGCGCTGCTGCGCGGGTTCCGCGAGCGGTTCGGCCTGCCGCCGCACGCCTACCTCAACCAGGAACGGGTGCGGCGCAGCCGGGCGTTGCTGGAGGCGGGCAGCCGACCGGCCGAGACCGCCGCCGAGGTCGGGTTTGTCGACCAGGCGCACCTGTCCCGGCACTTCCGGCGGATCGTCGGGGTCGCGCCGGGCGGCTACCTGCGCGGCCGGGCGCAATAACGTACAAGACCGGGCCGCCACGCGGTTCCTAGGGTGCGCCCATGTCTTGGGACCCCTGCCCCGCGGAGCTGGCCGCGATGCTGACCGCCACCGGCGATCTGACCACCGAGTTCCTCGCCGGACTGCCCTCGGCGCCCGCCTCGGCCACGACGGAGCCAAAACCGTTCGACCCACCGGCCGAGGAACCGGGTGAGTTCGCCGAGCTGCTGTCGGTCTTCCGCACCGCGGCGGCCAACGCGGTGGAGACCGCCGGACCGGGCTACCTGGCCTACTTCCCCGCTGGCGGACTGGTTTCCGCGGCGATCGGCGAGTTCCTGGCCACCGTGGTCAACCGGTTCACCGGGGTCAGCTCGATGGCGCCGGACCTGGTCGCGCTGGAGGACAGCGTGCTCCAGTGGCTGTGCCGGGAGTTCGGCCTGCCCGCCGCCGCGGGCGGACTGATCACCACCGGCGGGTCGCCGGCCACCCTGTCCGCGCTGGTCGCGGCCCGGCACGACCGGCTCGGTCCCGGGCACGAGCGGGGCACGCTCTACGTCACCGAGCACACCCACCTCAGCGTGGCCAAGGCCGCGCTGATCGCCGGGCTGCGCGCCGAGCAGGTGCGGGTGGTGCCGGTGACCGCCGAGCACCGGATGGACCCGGCCGCCGCCGAGGAGATGGTCCGCGCCGACCTCGCCGCGGGCCACCGGCCGTTCCTGCTGGCAGGCACCGCGGGCAGCACCAGCACCGGCACCATCGACCCGCTGCCGGAGCTGGCCGCGCTGGCCGGGCGGCACGGCCTGTGGTTCCACGTCGACGCGGCCTACGGCGGCGGCTTCCAGCTCACCGCACGCGGCCGGGAACGCCTGCGCGGCATCGAGCTGGCCGACTCCATCACCTTCGACCCGCACAAGGCGATGTTCCTGCCCTACGGCACCGGCGTCCTGCTGGTCCGCGACCCGGCCGCGCTGCGCGCCGCGCACACGGTCGAGGCCAGCTACCTCCAGGACCTCCAGCGTGACCCGTGGCCGCCGGACTTCTGCGACCTCGGCCCCGAGCTGACCAGGGAGTTCCGCGGCCTGCGGCTGTGGCTGCCGCTGCACCTGCACGGAGCTGGCGCGTTCCGCCGCGCGCTGACGGAGAAGCTGGACCTGGCCGAGCTGGTGCACCGCGAGCTGTCCGCACTGTCCGAAGTGGACGTTCCGGTGCGCCCGGACCTGACGGTGAACGTTTTCGCGCTGCGGCACGGATCGGATGCGGACAACCAGCGGTTGCTCGCCCGGATCAACGCCACCCAACGGGTCTTCCTGTCCAGCACCCGGTTGGACGGCCGGTTCCTGCTGCGGCTGTGCGTGCTCAGCCACCGCACGGACGCCGACCGGGTGGCCGAGGCGGTCGAGATCATCCGGTCGGCGGTGCGGGAGTGACCGCGGGTTTGGTCCACACCAGGGAGTACCGGCGGAGCAGGTGCCTGCGGTAGCGCACGCCGGGCAGCAGCCGTTGCGCGGTGGCCCGCACCTGCCCGTAGCTCAAGGTTGGCTGTGCGCCCGGCATGCCGTCCGGGCCGTGCGCGCGGCGAAGTCGCTTCACCGTCCACACCACCGGGGTGGCCGCGACCGCGAACGCCCGCTCGGCCGGGGTCACCGAGCGGGCGAGTGCGACCACGACCAGGGTGCCGCCGGGGCACAGCAGGTCGCGCAGCCGGATGAGGGCCTGCGTCAGATCCACGTGGTGGACGGTGGCCACCGAGCAGATGAAGTCGTAGCCCGCCAACGGAAGTTCCGCCGCAAGGAAGTCGCCCTCGATGAAGTCGAGATCCGGGTGGCCGCCGGAGAGCTCGCGGGCCAGCGCGATCATCCTCGGTGAGCTGTCCACTCCGGTGACCCGCTCGGCCCTGCCGGTCAGTTTCCGGGCGAGCAGCCCGTCGCCACAGCCGACGTCCAGGGCCTGGCGGCAACCCTCGGGGACCGCGCGCAGGATGTCCGGATGCCGGGCGACATTGGTGTTCCAGTAGGGCGACACCCGGCCAGCCTAGGCGTACAGGCCCGCCACGTCCTCGGCGAAGTCCTGCATGATCACCGCGCGGCGCAGCTTCAGCGACGGGGTGAGGTGGCCGGTCTCCGGGGTGAACTCCGCGGGCAGCACCCGGAACCGGCGCACCGACTCCGCGGTGGAGACGGCCTGGTTGCCGGAGTCGATGGCCTGCTGGACCTCCGCGCGCAGGTCGGGGTCATCCGCGAGCTCGGCCACGGTGGCGGTTTCCGGTTTGCCCGCACGGGTCTTCCACTGCGGGAAGTGCTCCTGGTCGATGGTGATCAGGGCGGCGATGTACTTCTGCGCGTCGCCGACGACCACGGCGTGCGCGATCAGCGGGTGCGCGGTGATCCGGTCCTCGATCACCGCGGGCGCGACGTTCTTGCCGCCGCTGGTCACCAGGATCTCCTTCTTGCGCCCGGTGATCCGCAGGAAACCGTCCTCGTCCAGCTCGCCGAGGTCGCCGGTGGCGAACCAGTCCTGGGCCGGGAACGCCTGTGCGGTGGCGGTTTCGTCGTGCCAGTAGCCGGGGAAGACCACGCCGCCCTTGATGAGCACCTCGCCGTCCTCGCTGATCCGGATGGAGGTGCCGGGCACCGGGCGGCCGACCGTGCCGGGCCGGTAGGCGTCCAGGGAGTTGAGGGTGGCGGCCGCGGTGGTCTCGGTGAGGCCGTAGCCCTCGAACACGGTCAGGCCGATGCCGCGGTAGAAGTGGGTCAGCCGCGCGCCGAGCGGGGCGCCGCCGGAGATCGCGTACCGGCAGCGGCCGCCGAACGCGGCACGCAGCTTGCGGTAGACCAGCCGGTCGAACAGCGCGTGCCGGATTCTCAGGCCCAGACCGGGTTTCTCCGCTTCGGAGTAGGCGATGGCGGTGGCCACCGCGGTGTCGAACAGGCGGCCCCGGCCCGCGGCGTGCGCCTTGTGCGCGGCGGTGTTGTAGACCTTCTCCAGCACATACGGCACGGACAGCACGAAGGTCGGCCGGAACGCGGCCAGGTCGGGCAGCAGGGTCTTGATGTCGCCACTGTGGCCCAGGACCGCGCCGGAGAGCACCGCGCCCAGCTGCACCATCCGGCCGAAGACGTGCGCCAGCGGCAGGAACAACAGGGTCGAGGCGCCCTCCCCCGCTACGCCCTCGAACATCGGGCGCAGCAGCTCGAAGGCGCCGCCGGCCTCGGCGAAGCAGTTGGCGTGGGTGAGCACGCAGCCCTTGGGGCGGCCGGTGGTGCCGGAGGTGTAGATGATCGTCGCGACGTCCGCCGGGTCGACCAGGCGCCGCCGCCGGACCACCTCGGTTGCCGCCACCCGCTCCCCCGCGGCGACCAGCTCGGCCACCGCGCCCGGCGTGGTGGCATCGGGCTCGATCCGCCACAGGCAGCCCAGCTCCGGCAGCTCCGGGCGCAGGCCGTTGACCACGGCCTCGTGCTCGGCGGTCTCCACCAGCACCGCCGCCGCGCCGGAGTCGGCCAGGATCCACTGGATCTGCTCGGCGGAGGAGGTGACGTAGACGGGCACCGGCACCGCGCCCACCGCCCACAGCGCGAAGTCCAGCAGCGTCCACTCGTACCGGGTGGCCGACAGCAGGCCGACCCGGTCCCCGGCGGCGATGCCGCTGGCCAGCAAACCCCTGGCCACCGCGGTCACCTGCTCGGCGAACTCCCCCGCGGTGACCGGGACCCAGCGCCCGTCGACCTTGCGGCGAAATGCCTCCCGGCCGGGTTCGGCGGCGGCGTTGCCGTAGACCAGCTCCACCACTCCGCCGTGGGCTGGAACCGGATACCGCGGGGCGGCGGTGAACTCGCGCATTCCGTGCTCCCTCGACTCTGAGTGACGGCAATGTCATGATGAATCACGAACGGTCGGAGGCGACATGGGTGTTGTCCCAGAGATTGGCGCGGCTCGTTGTGACGGATAACAAAGCGCCTGACCTGGTGGTGGGCGGTCGGCCACTGCACGAGCGCTTCACCGAGTCCCTGCCCGAGCTGGTCGGACGGGTGCTGGCCGAGGTCACCGCCAGGGTGCCCGCCTACGGCCTGCTGCCCGAGGAGGAGCTGGCCGGGGACATCCACCAGGTCATCGAGCAGACCCTGCGCTCCTTCATCGCCCTCCTGCGCACCCGGAAGCTGCCCACCCGCGCCGAGCTGGGCTTCCTGCGCGAGTCCGCGGCTCGCCGCGCCGAGGAGGGCATCCCGGTGGACGTGGTGCTCACCGCGTACCACATCGGCGTGCAGGTCATGTGGGACTCGCTGCGCCCGGACGCCCGGCCGGCGGAGATCGCGGACGTGATGACCGTCAACGACCTCGCCCTGCGCTACCTGGAGCTGGTCACCCCCGCGGTCGGCGCGGGCTACCTGGACGCCCGGCAGACCGCCTTCGACGACGACCACACCGCCCGGCACACCCTGCTCTCCGCGCTGCTCACCGGCACCGCCGCCGAGGCGGCCGCGGACCAGGCCGGGGTGCGGCTGCCGCCCTGCTACCTGGTGCTCACCATCGCGGTGGCCGCGCACCCCGACGAGAGCGGCCCCGGCGTCGACCCGACCATCGCCGCCCGGCGCAAGCTGCGGCGGCTGCGGGCCGAGCTGGACCGGCAGCTGCGCGGCCCGGTGCTCTCCGCGCTGACCCCCGAGGGCGGCACCGTGCTGCTGCCCAGCCCTGCCTCCCGCGAGGAGCTGACCGCCCGCGACTGGACCTGGCTGCACCGGGTGGTGGCCGAGCTGAGCCAGGCCGCGGGCGCGGAGATCACCGCGGGGGTGGTGGCCGCCGAACCGGCCGGGGTCGCCGAGGCCGCCGCGGTGGCCAGGGAGGTGCTGGAGGTGGCTGTCCGCTTCGGCCGCCCGCCAGGGGTCTACCGCCTGGAAGACCTGCTGCTGGAGTACCAGCTCTCCCGGCCCAGTCCCGCCCTGGACCAGCTCGCCGCGGTGCTGAAACCGTTGTCCGCCAACGAGGAGCTGGTGCAGACCCTGGAGGTGTTCCTGCGCGCCGGTGGCAGGCGGGCGGCGGCAGGCGAGCTGCACGTGCACCCCAACACGGTGGACTACCGGCTGCGCAAGATCTACGAGCTGACCGGCCTGGACGCCACCAGCACCAGGGACATCGGCCTGATCCGGGCCGCGCTGGCCGCGCGGGCGGCTACCCGCCGATGATCGGCCACACCGGCCGCGAGCAGTCCGGCCGCCGCGCGGTGGCCGGGTCGAGCGCGTTGAGCACCTCGCGCAGCGCCACGTGGTCGAAGGCCAGCGCCAGGTGCTCGCCGAAGTCGTTGCGGCACAGCTCTTGCACCAGGATGTTGGTCGAGCCGGGGCCGTGCAGGAACTGGGACTCGTACGGGGTCACCACCGCGTCGTGGCGGCTGGCGATGGTGGTGTAGCGAACCCCGGGCACGGTGTCCGGCGAGGAGTTCAGCCGCTTGATGAACTCCGAGCCGCGAAGTTGTTGCAGTGCGGCGGGATCGGCCTTGTTGACGAACCTCGCCAGTCCGGGCAGCACCCGCAGCACGGTCCTGATCCACTCGTCCAGGCCCAGCGCGGAGGAGCCGTGGCTGGTCGGCGCGAGGCCGATCACGTTGTGTGTCTTGGCCGCGCCGCCGTGGAACTTCACGTAGTACTGGGCCAGGGTGCCGCCGAGGGAGTGCCCGACGAAGTCCACCTCGGCCGCGCCGGTGGCGGCCAGCACCCGGTCCACAAAGGACTCCAGCTCGCCCGCCGAGGCCGGGATGTCCCCGGTGCCACCGATCTGCCCGGCGTGCAGGCCGCCGTAGTTGAGCGCGAACACGCAGTACCCGTTGTTCTTCAGCAGCGGGGACAGGGTGTGCCAGTTGATCCGCATGTTCACGTGCGTGCCGTGCAGCAGCACCACCGGACGCGGCCGGGTGGCACTGCGGCAGGACCAGTCGTTCGCCCCGGGCGGCGCGGAACCCGGGTGCGCCAACGAGGCGGCGACCGCGAGCGGGGAGTGGTAGGCCACCGGCAGCTCCCGTGCGGCCGCCGCTGGTCCGGCCAGGGCGGCCAGCAGCGCGCCGACCAGCGCGGTCAGCGTCCAGCTCCGGCGGCCCATCAGCGGGCCGCTGCCGCGACGGCCTTGCCGAAGGCGGCCATGCCGCGGGCGTTGGGGTGCAGCGGCGCGGCCGGGCTGGTCGGGATCAGGCCCTCCAGGTAGCGCTGGGCCGGGGCGGCGCAGATGTCGTGGCCCACGGTGATCGCGGCGAAGTCGACGTAGGTGGCGCCGCGCTGCTGGGCCTGGGTGCGGGCGGCCGCGCTGATCCGGTTCATCACGCTCTGCAGGTAGCGCCCGTCCTTGGCCCACACCGGCTGCACCGGGTGGCAGCCCTCGGGCCGGATGTAGGTGCCGTAGCCGGTGACCAGGATCTTGGCCTTGGGTGCCCGCTTGCGGATCTCGTCGAGGGCCGCGCCGAACTTCGGCGCCCAGGCGTCCACCGCGGCGGCGAGCTGGTCCTTGCCACCGGCGGTGAGCCGGTCGGCGCAGGAGAGTCCGGCGGGCTCCGGCAACAGGTTGAGGCAACTCAGCGCCTGCTGGAACAAGCCGGAGTCGTTGGCGCCGATGGTGACCGAGACCAAATCGGTGCTCGGCCGCAGCGCGTCGAACTGCGCCGGAATGAACCCGAACCGCTTACCGGCGAAATCCGCGGTGACCGCGCCGGAACAGGACACATCGCGCAGGCTCGCGCCCAGTTCCCTGGCCGCCACCGCCGGGTAGTTGCGGTCCGAGCGCAGGCACAGCAGGTTGATGTTCTGGTGCGGGATCAGCGGTCCGGCCGCCGCCGAGTCCCCCATGGCCACGTACTCCAGCGAATCCGCCTGCGCGGCCGGCCCCATCAGCATCGCGGCCGCCGTCATCGCCAGACCAGCCGCGAACCGTCCACGCATCCGCATTCGAACCTCCGGGTCAACACGCCAAATGAACTCCTCATATGGTGGAGGCAGCACGCTGGAGCCGGGGTGGCGAATTTTCCAGAGTTCCCCGGATCGGGTTGTGATCGGACACAAAAGCGCCGTTACCTAGGCAGGGCGCGGCCGGTCGCGGTGGTCCGGGTGAAGCCCGGCCACGGTCGAGTTGTGCGACGCGCGGCCGGTTTCACCTCGTCCCCGGCGACCCACCACAAAGGTATGAACGACAACCTGACGACACTGTGGATCCGCACCGGCGAGTGGCTGGTGCGGGCCGACCAGGTCGCCGCGGTCGGCATCGAGGAGGTCTTCCACGTCGGCGGCCGCTACAGCGTGCGGATCCGGCTGACCGGGGTGCCGATCAGTGGTGACTTCCACGAGCTGTACCGCTGCGCCGACCAGGAACAGGCCCGCGCCTGCGCGGCCGCGGTGGTGGAACGCCTCGCCGGGTGGCGGCACGGGTACGGCACCCTCTACGTCAACTCCTCCGGCGAGGTGGTCACCGTCCGCCCGGTGCCGGAGATCGCCGAGAGCGCCTGAAGGCCAGCAGCAGGTCCACCGCGAGGAAGCCCAGCAGGGACACCCCGAACACCGGCAACTGCCAGGCCAGCACCCCGCCGCCGAGCACCATCGCGGCCAGCGCCACTGGGTGCAGGGCCCGCCAGCCGCCGCGCGGGAACGGGCGGCCCAGCGCGAAGCGGTCCCTGGTCGGCCTGCGGTGCCACCACATCCGGTAGCCCCACAGGATCATCGCGATCAGCACCAGGCACACCACGGCCAGCAGGATCTGGTTGGGCAGGCCGAAGAGCACGCCCATGTGCCCGTCGATGCCCCACCTGGCCAGCTTGGCGCCCAACGGGAAGTCCTGGAACCGCAGGGTCTCCACCACCCGCGCGCTGGCCGGGTCGACGGCCGCGGCGTCCTGCTTCTGCGGCCAGCTGCCCTTGATCTGCTTGACCAGGTAGGCCTTGCCCGCGCCGGAAGGCAGGGTGATCTCCACCGGACCGTCCAAACCGGACTGACGGGCCGCGGCCAGCACCCGGTCCGGTCCCGCGTCCGGTCCGGTGTGCCCGCTGTGCTGCTGGTGCGCCCCGTGCGCGGAGTGCTCGGACAGGCTGGTGGACAGCGTGGGCGTCTGCCAGGACAACGCCTTGCGCAGCTCGGTGATGCTCTCCCCGCCGTACTGCGACCAGGTCAGCCCGGTCACCGACAGGAACAGCAGCACCAGCGCGATCCAGGTGCCCAGCACCGCGTGCCAGGACAACAGCCCGCGCCTGCCCCGGATCCGCCGGTCCACCAGCACCATCCGCCTGCGGCGGCCGCGTTGTCGTTGCCACCACAGCACCAGGCCGCCGAGCACCACCAGCCACAGCCAGCTGGCCGCCAGCTCGCTGTACAACCGGCCGACATCGCCCAGGTGCAGGCCGCGGTGCAGCTCGTCGATCCAGGTGCGCACCGGGGTGGCCTGGCTGGAGCCGTAGGTCTCCAGGGTGCCGCGCACCTGGGCGGTGTAGGGGTCGACGTAGGCGGTGAGCCAGTGGCTGGGCGCGAGATCGGCCCGGCTGAAGATCATCTGGGTGCTGTCGGTCTCGGTGGCGCCCGGCCGGACCCGCACCAGGGTCGCCTCGGGCAGGGCCAGTTTCGCGGCGGCGATCTGCTCCTCGAGTGACTGGGGCGAACCGGTTGGGGTGACGAAGAGTTCGTGCTCGTAGACCGCGCGTTCCAGCTGCGGGGTGAACACGTAGAGCAGTCCGGTCAGGGCGGCCACGAGCAGGAACGGGCCGATGAGGATTCCGGCGTAGAAGTGCAGGCGCAGCAGCAGGGGACGCGCCGAGCGGGACTGGCCGACGGGCCGGGTCTCGCGCCGGGCGCTGAGCAGGTTGGTCATCCGGCTTCCTTAATCGTGGAAGGGAGGATCTCCCCAGGTAGTCGGATCGAACAGTCGAACAGTTCCAGCGCTCCCCCGCGCGATGGCCCGGCTCCCCCACACGCGGGAGGCACCGGGTCGCCCGCACCGGAGATCGTTGCGGCGTGGGCGACCCGGCCCACCGTTGCAGGGAGAGAACATGAGCAGAAGAACCGGCGCGCTGGTCCTTTCCGTTGCGGCAACGGCTGTCGCGCTGACCGCCGGCCCGGCCCAGGCCACACCGGCGGACCCCGGCCTCACCCACGCGAGCGTGACCGGCGCCGCCCGCCTCGACTACATCACCCGCGAAGACGACGTCCGCTTCATCGTGGACGCCCACGCCCTGCGCAAGCCCGGCATGCGGGACCCGGTGCGTTCCTGGGGCACGGCCCGGATCACGCACTACTTCGCCGCGAACAAGGTCCAGCTGTGGGCCACCGGCCCGGTGGACTGCGTCACCGCGGGCGGCCGCTCGGCCACCGTGTCGATCATCGTGACCGACACCGCCCCGGAGATCGCGGACTGGCGCGGCAAGCGCATGGGCTTCAGCCTGCACAGCGGCGGGCCTGGCGAGGCCGCCAGGGTCGGCACGACCGGGCCGGTGGATGCGGACAAGCTGCCGAAGTGCGTGGCGCCCGCGCCGGAGCTGGCGGTGCTCACCGGCGGGTACCGGGTGCGCGACCGCTAGGCCGATCGAGTGAGCCGTGGAACCTCGCGGCGGGTGCGGACAGTGTGAAGGGCAGGGGGCGCGTCCGACGTTCCCTGTCTGCACACTGAGGGGGACCCACCATGAACCGAAGATCGCGGACGTTGGCGGGACTGGTGGCGCTGGCCACCGTCGGCGCCACGCTCACGGTCCTGCCCTCGGCCGCCGCCGCACCATCGGTGCCGCCGCCCGGGGGCGCACGGCACCAGGTCACCCTGATCACCGGTGACCAGGTGCACGCGAGTCAGCGCGGCGACGGCAGCTGGAACATGTCGATCAACGCGGCCGAGCAGGGGCGGTCGGTCGGCTTCCGGCAGTTCCCGGTCACCAGGGGCGAGCGGACCGACTGGTACCTGGTGCCGCAGCACGCTGAGCGGGCGCTGGCCGAGGGGCAGCTGGACCGGGAGCTGTTCAACATCACCGGGCTGATCCGGCAGGGTTATGACGACGCGCACAGCAAGGTCATGCCGTTGCTGGTGGAGCGCCACGACACGGCCGCCCACCGGGCGAAGGCGTTGCCTGGCGTCACCGTGCGGCGGGAGCTGGCCGGGCTCAACCTGACCGCGGTGGACGGGCAGAAGGCCGCCGCGCCCGAGTTCTGGCGGGAGCTGGGCACCGCGCGCGCTGGGGGTGTGCGCAAGGTCTGGCTCAACGGCAAGGTCGAAGCCTCGCTGGACCGGAGTGTGCCGCAGGTCGGCGCGCCCGCCGCGTGGCAGTCCGGGCTGACCGGCAAGGGCGTCACGGTCGCGGTGCTGGACAGCGGGATCGACGACAAGCACCCGGATGTGGCCGGGAAGGTCAAGCACAGCAAGGACTTCAGCGGCAAGGGCAACGTCACCGACGGCAATGGGCACGGCACCCACGTGGCCGCTGCCGCGGTCGGCTCCGGTGCGGCCGAGGGCGGCAAGCTCAAGGGGGTCGCCCCGGAGGCGGAGCTGGCCGTGGGCAAGGTGCTCGACGACAACGGCCGGGGCCGGTTCGACGACATCATCGCGGGCATGACCTGGGCCGCGGCCGAGGTCAAGGCCAAGGTGGTGAACATGAGCCTGGGCAGCCTCACCGATAGCGACGATCCGCTGTCACAGGCGGTGAACGCGTTGACCCGCAAGCACAACACGCTGTTCGTGGTGGCCGCGGGCAACTACGGCTCGCCCCGCACGGTGACGAGCCCGGCCAGCGCCGACCTCGCGCTGGCCGTCGGCAGCGTCACCAAGTCCGGCGGGCTCTCCGACTTCTCCAGCCAGGGACCGCGCCGCGGTGACGGCGCGGTGAAGCCGGAGATCTCCGCGCCGGGCAGCGACATCGTGGCCGCCCGCGCCACCGGCACTGCCATGGGCGCGCCGGTGAACGACCGCTACACCAAGGCATCCGGCACCTCCATGGCCGCCCCGCACGTCTCCGGCGGCGCTGCGGTCCTGGTCCAGCAGCACCCGGACTGGACCGCCGAACAGCTCAAGTCGGCGCTCGTCGCCACCTCGGCCCCGGTGGACCACAGCGGCGTGTTCGCCGTGGGCAGCGGGCGAATGGACCTGGGCAAGGCGGTCAGCGCCAAGGTGCAGTCCTCGCCGAGCGCGGTCAACGCGTTCCTGAAGTGGCCCAGCACCAAGGCGGAGACCCGAACCGTCACCTACACCAACCCCGGCACGGCCCCGGTGACGCTCAACCTCAAGCTGGACCTGGCCGACACCGCGGGCGCGCCTGCCCCGGCCGGGCTGGCGAAGCTGTCCGCGAACACGGTGACCGTGCCGCCGGGCGGTCAGGCCAGCGTGACGGTCTCGCTGATCCCGCGCGCGGCCAAGGCGGGCAGCTACGGCGGCACGCTCACCGCCACCGACGGCACCACCTCGCTGCGCACCCTGGTCGGCGCGCACGAGGAGGGCGAGCACTACGAGGTCACCGCGAAGGTGCTGCGCCGCGACGGCAAGCCGCCCACCGCCCAGGACTTCGGCGACCTGTCACTGACCCGCACCCAGGACGGCGAGAGCTTCCAGATTCCGGCCAACGGCACCGCCAGGGTGGCGCCGGGTGAGTACCTGGTCTACGGCGCGGTGGAGACGCCGAACCCGGAGGGCATTCCGGCCATCAGCACCTTCGTCAACCCGGCGCTGAAGATCAGCAAGAACACCACCGTCACCTTCGACGCGCGGCTGGCCAAGCAGGTCAAGATCAGCACCGACCAGCCGGAGGCCCGGGGCGGCTGGTGGACCGCGCAGATGCGCCACCGCATCACCGACACCGGACGCGCCGGCACCTGGGGCCACGGGCTGAGCATCGGCTTCTACGACTACTCCACCTATTCCGCCCCCGGCGTCAGTTCCCCCGCCTTCAGCTTCGCCACCAACCAGCGGCGGGAGGAACCGGATCTCGAACTGTGGGCCGAGGGGCCGCAACGAACGGAGCTGTACACCGGCTGGCTGCGCGGTTCACCTCAGGATGCGTTGCGGCACAAGCTGCCTTCGGTGCACGGTGGCACGGGCACGCCGGAGGAGCTGGCCAAGGTCGACGCCAAGGGCAAGATCGTGGTGCTCGGCCTGCCCGACGGGCTGAGCTATGACGAGGTGTACCAACGCATCCGCGACGTCAAGGCGGCCGGGGGCGTGGCCACCGCGCTCCACGTCAGCCAGGACCAGCCCTTCCGCGCGGCCGCGAAGAACACCGACGAGGAGCACCCGGCGGTGCTGCCCTCGGTGCGGGTCTACGGTGGCTACGCGGCGAAACTGGCCGCGCACGCCAAGGCGGGCGGGGAGCTGTCCCTGATCGCGCGCACCAGCAGCAAGCACCGCTACGAGCTGGCCTTCCCCTCGATGGGCAAGATCCCGGCCAAGCTGGACCACCACGTCAGGACGGCCGACCTGGCCAAGATGACCATGGTCTACCACGGTGCTCCCCCGGGTCAGCCTCCCGTCGTCGGGGCCTACGCGGAGACACCGTCCGGGCAGTTCAGCGTCAACGTGCACGCCGAGGCGGTCTCCGGTGAACGGGTCGAGTACTTCAGCCCTGGCACCTGGGAGATCAACGTCGGCAACTGGTACCACGCCGCGGGCACGTTGGTGAAGACGATGAAGCTGGAGGCCGGGAAGTCCTACCGGGAGGAGTGGAACAAGGCGGTCCACGGTCCAGGCTTCACCGGCACCACCAGCAACGAGCTGGGCGAGAGCCACCCGTGGGTGTGGGTCAAGGACCGGCTGCTCGACGTGACCGTGCCCTGGTGGAGCGACGCCGCCGGACATCCCAGGCGGACGGAACCCGCCTGGGGCATCGACAAGGGCAGCACCACCCTCTACGGCGACGGGGTCGAGCTCGGCAGGCACAACACCCCCGGCCGCGGCGTGTTCACCCTGGGCCGGGCCAGGGAGTACCGGCTGGAGTCCGAGGTGACCAGGGACGTCGACTGGTGGCCGACCTCCACCCGGATCACCTCGGCGTGGACCTTCGCCGCGCCCTCCTGGGGCACCAGCGCGTTGCCACTGCTGAACATCCGCTACGCCCCGCCGGTCGACATCGGCAACCGGGCGCCGGGTGACCGGGAGTTCACCATCCCGGTGACCGTGCCCCGCCAGGACGGCCCGGCCACGGTCACCAGCCTCACCGTGGACTACTCCGTCGATGAGGGCAAGACCTGGCAGCAGTCCAAGGTGGACAAGACGGAGGCGGGCTGGACCGCTACCGTGCGCAACCCGGCCAAGGGGTTCGTGTCCCTGCGCGGCAAGGCATCCGATGATGTGAACACCGTGGAGCAGACCGTGCTCAAAGCCTACGAGATCGGATGAGATTTCAGCGGTAGCCGAAACCCCCTGGCAAACCGGGCGGCGTGACCTACGGTCCGCCCATGGACCGTAGAAGCATGCTCGCCCTCGGCGCTACCGCCGCCACGCTCGCGGTGACCGGCGGGGCCGCCTCGGCCTCGCCGGCGCCGCGAGTCCCCTCCGATGCCGCACTGGCCCGCTCGCTGGGTTTCCGCAGCGCGCACGCCGAGGTCAACGGCACCCGCCTGCACTACGTGATCGGCGGATCGGGCTCGCCGCTGGTGCTCTTACCGGGCTGGCCGCAGACCTGGTGGGAGTTCCACAAGATCATGCCCGCGCTGGCCAAGCGGCACACCGTGATCGCGGTGGACCTGCGCGGCATGGGCGGCTCCGGCAAACCGGCCGGTGGCTACGACAAGAAGACCATGGCCCGCGACATCCACGAGCTGATCGGCAAGCTCGGCCACCAGCGGGCCGATGTGGCCGGGCACGACATCGGCGCGATGGTCGCGCAGAGCCTGGCCGCGCACCACCCCGGCACAGTGCGGAAACTGGCCCTGCTCGATGTCGCGCACGTGGACGAGAGCCTGTACCAGCTGACCCTGATCCCCCGCCCCGGTCAGCCGTTCTTCCCGTGGTGGTTCGCCTTCAACCAGGCCCAGGGCCTGCCGGAACAGCTGATCGCCGGCCGGTCCCGGCTGCTCATCGACCACTTCTGCGACATGCTGCTGGTCAACCGCGCCGCGATCGACGGCCGCGACCGGGCGATCTACGCGCACGCCTACGCCACCCAGGACGCGGTCCGGGCGGGCAACGGCTGGTACCAGGGCTTCGTGCAGGACATCGTGGACGAGAAGAACCACGGCCAGCTGACCATGCCGGTGCTCGGGCTGGGCGCCGGTCCAAACTACTACTACCTGGCCGAACACTTGCCGCACAAGGCAACCGACGTGCGGGTGCGGGAGATCAAGGACTCCGGGCACTACCTCGCCGAGGAGCAGCCGGCGGCGGTGCTGGCCGAGCTGAACGCCTTCTTCGGCTGACCGGGCACCGGGCACTGGGGACGACCACCGCTCTTGTGGTGGCAGGCCCCAGTGCCGCGCCCGGGGCTCAGCCCGCGAGCAGAGCGTCCATCTGGCCGACCGCCAGCGTCAGCCCTTCCTCGTGGCCCATCTTGATCAGCTGTTCCATCTGGTCCTTGCTGCCGAAGGCCGTGTCCAGCCGCATCCGGGTGCCGCCGTCGTGCTCGGTGAGCGTCATCCGCACGGTGGAGACCGGCATGGTCGTGCTGGGCGTGCCGTCGGCCTCGGCGAAGCCGTCGGTGAACTCCAGCGCGCGCTCCGGGGTGACCGAGTCGATCCGCCACCAGCCCCGGTACTTCTCGCCCTCGGGACCGGTCATGTAGTAGGTGACCGCCCCGCCGGGGGTCAGGTCGTGCTCCTCCATGGTCGCCGGGTGGCTCGGCGGGCCCCACCAGCGCTCCAGCTGCCGGGGGTCGGCCCACAGCTGCCAGACCTGCTGGATTGGCGCACCGAAATCAGCCGTCAGACTGAGGGTGAGCTTGTCGAAGTCCTTGTCCACACTGGTCACGCTCATCGTTCCTGCTCCCGTTCGAGGGTCTCCTCGGCCTGCCCGAGCAGCGCGGACATCCGGTCCACCCGTGCTCGCCAGGTCGTCTCCAGTTGGTCCAGGGCCAGCCGCGCCCGGTCCAGCGCGGCGGGGTCGGTGCGCACCAGCTGCTCCCGGCCCTGCCGCTGCTTGACCACCAGCCCGGCGCGCTCCAGCACCGCCACGTGCTTCTGCACCGCGGCGAAGCTCATCGGATACGCCTGCGCCAGCCGCGAGACCGACACCGCCTCCCGGGCGCACCGACGCACGATGTCCCGGCGGGTGGTGTCGGCCAGCGCGTGGAACAGCCGGTCCACCGGCTCGTCGGCCAACTCATCTACAACCATTTGGTTGTACGTTAGCCCGTACCTGGCCCGATGTAAACCCTCAGCCGCTCACCTCAGACGTGCAGCCGCGCCGGGCGGTGGGTCTGCTCCTCGATCCGCTGGGCCGCCGCGTCCACCAGCTCGTGCGAGAGGTTGGACAGTGCCCTGGCCGCCGCGATCTCCTCCCCGACACAGGAGTCCGGAGCGTCGGCCGGGTTGCGCCGGGCGTAGCCGTGGCCGCGCACCTCGGGCGCGCCGGAGCCGGTGACCGTGGCGGTGGCCATCGTCCGGGTGCCGTCCTCCTCGAACCGCAGCTCGATCATCCAACGGTTTTCCATCGTGCTCACCTCGTTCGCGCGCGTGCGCGCGTTCGGTTGCGGAAAGGCCATCGTCGCCCCGCCACCGGGACCCGGCAACCGCAGCGCGCAGGCCGTGGCCGGCCGAGCGGATCTGCGGCCTCGGCGCGCCACCGATCAGCGCCGCGGAGTGGGACCGGCACTTCCCCTGCCTGGACTACCGATCGCCCTGTCCCTGGGCCTCCCGCAACGCCCCGGCCAGCTCCGCCGCGGTCCTGATCCTCGGCACGTCGACCAGAGCCGCGTCGACTACCTCCGCCAGCCAAGCCGGGATCGCCGGATCGCGCTCGCGGATCGGCACCACGGGGTCGGTGAGCACCACCGTGACCGGGTCCTCGCCGCGGGGAAAGGTGCGCGGGGTGTCGCCGGTGAGCGTCCAGTACAGGGTGGCCGCGGCGGCCCACACGTCGACCTCGGGCTTGGCGTACTTGTAGTTCACCACCTGGGCGCGCGGCATGAAGGCCACGCTGCCGCCCAGCGCGCCGGTGCGGGTGTGCCCGGACAGACCCGCGCGGTCGAACGCCTTGGCCAGCCCGAAATCGCCGATCTTGGCCACCGGCTGCTCGGTGGTTCCGGCCAGGAAGATGTTGTGCGGCTTGACATCCCGGTGCACCAACCCATTCCCCCACGGCACCGGGGCCTGGTGCGCGTAGGCCAGGCCGTCGAGCACCTGCAGCAGGATCGGCACCGCGCGCTCGACGGGCAGCCGACCGCCCTGCCCGGTCACCAGGTCGGCCAGACTGCCGCCCGCGCAGTACTCACTGGCCAGCAGGAACGCCGAGCCGCCCGCGCCGGCTCCGTGGAACTCCAGCACGTTGGGGTGGCGCAGCGCCCGGCTGTTCTCGATCTCGCGCAGGAAGGCGGTGCGCGCCTGCTGGTCCACCGCGTGCTCACCCCACAACGTCTTCACCGCGACCAGCGAGCCGGAGACGAGGTCCTTGGCCAGGTGCACCACCCCCTGGCTGCCCTGGCCGAGCCTGCGCACGATCTCGTACCCGGTGAACCCCACGCTCACCCGCAGCACGGTGTCGCCGATGCCGATCTCATCGCCGTGCAGCAGCCGCTGTTCCCCGTCGATGGCCACCCCGTTGACCCGGGTTCCGTTGCGGCTGCCCAGATCCCGCACCCGCGCCTCGGGCGGGTCGACCTCGATCAGGCAGTGCCTGCGGGAGATCCGCTTGTCCCCGTCGCCGATGCGCAGGTCGCAGTCCAGCGACCGGCCGACCACGCAGCTGGCCGTGCCGGTGAACAGCTTCTCCCGCACCGAGTCGCTGACGGCGAGGGTCACCGTGGTGCGCATCTACCACCGGCCCCCGAGGTCCTCGGCCACCCGGTGGGCGTGCTGGGCCTCCTCGGTGCGCCCCAGCTGGGCCAGTGCCTCCGCCCGGTCGTGGTAGGTCTCCGGGCGGTCCGGCCCGTCGCTGATCGCGATGTCCAGTGCCGCCAACGCTTCCGCGGGTCTGCCGAGCCGCAGCAGCGCCGCGCCGAGGGCGGCGTGCGCGTGGGCGCGCAGGTGCTCGGTGCGACCGGCGTCCTCACCAGCCGCGTCCTGTCGAATGGCTTGCTCGGCGCAGTCCAGTGCCGCCGAGGGCCGGTCCAGCTCGTTGAGCGTGATCGCCTTGTCCACCAGCGCGGCCAGGTAGCGGGGCTGCACCCGCAACGCCCGGTCATAACAGTCCAGCGCCCGTTCCGGCTGCTCGGCCCTGCGGTGCACCTCGGCCAGCTCGTACAGCGCCGACACGTTGCGCGGATCGAGCCCGGCCGCCCGCTCCAGCGCGTCCACCGCCTCCGGGTACCGGGCCAGTTCACGCAACACCAGCCCGCGGTGGAAGTGCGCACTGACATACCCGGGCCGCTGTCGCACAACCTGGTCGAACACCGCCAGCGACTCCGCGAGCAACCCCCGCTCCGCCAGCTCAACCCCCTCGTCGTGCAGGTCGGCGGCCGGTTCCCGTGGCCGGCTCAGCACCTCCTGCCGCCGCGCGCCGTCGGCGAACTTGCCGCCACAGCTCGGACAGCGCGGCCCCCGGAACAGGCCGCTGCGCTCGGGCAGGCAGCGGTCGCAGTAGGTGCGCTGGCAGTCCAGGCAGATCCGGAAGCTGACCGCGAAGTGCGCCGGATCGGCCAGCGCCACCGGATTCCCGCCAGGCGCCTTGGACACCGAGATCATCCGCGGACAGGACCAGCCAAAACACCTGAGCAGCACCGCACTTCCCCTCACTCATCGGGGAACACATAGTCCCAGTCGACCTCCCACACCCGCAGCGTTTTGTCCGCACCCGAGGACACCACGGTCCGCCCATCCCCGCTGACCCGCACCGATCCCACCGCCCCGGCGTGCCCGGCGAGCACCCGCAGACAGCGCCCGCCCACCGGATCCCACACCCGCACGGTCCCGTCCGCGCCGGCGGAGAACAGGAAGCGATCATGCGCCACCAGCTGTCTGACCGCGCCCTGGTGCCCGGTCAGCGGGTGCATCGCGCGCTGTTCGACCAGGTCCCACACCCAGATCGTGCCGTCCTCGTCGCCGGAGTAGCCGATGCGGTCGCTGATCGCGAGGGCGGTGACCCGGGAGCCCGCGCCGGCGAGCACGCCGAGGTAGTCGCCGGTGGGCGGGTGCCAGAGCAGGACGGTGGCGGTGGGACCGCTGAGCAGGCCGGTCCGCCCGTCGGCGCTGACCGCGAGCTGACTGGCCCCGCTCACCGCGCCACCCAGCACCTTCGGCGAGGACGCACCCCTCACCTTCCGCAACCATCCCGTCCGCGCACCGCCCACGTCCCAGATCCACAACATCCCCGCCACATCCCGCGAGAACACCCGCGCGCCATCCGGGCTGAACTCCACCCACCGGATCCGCTTCCCGTGCCCCCGCAACACCCGCCCCTGCCGCCGGTCCAGCTGCCACACCCGCACCGTCCGGTCCTCCCCCGCCGACACCACCGCGCGCCCCCGCACCGCCACCGCGACCACCTCCCCGCGATGCCCGTCCCACACCCGCGCGCACTCCCCGTCCGCCAGGTCCCACACCCGGACCTTTCCGTCCGCGCACCCGGTCACCGCGAACTCCCCGGCCGAATCCAGCGCCACCGCACGCACCGAATCGCCATGCCCGCTCAACCGCCGCACCCGCACCCCCGTGGCGACCTCCCACACGTCAACGCTCCGCCCAGCCCCAGCCGACACCACCAGCCGCCCATCGGCAGTCAGCGCACACTGATCCCGCCCCTCGATCTGCTGCACCTGCCGAGCCCCCAGCACCCCGCTCGGCCGCCCCTGCCGTCCCAGCCGCGCCCACTGCGCCAGCAACCCGGGACTGCGCTCATACCCCGGCAACGCCATCGCCGACCGCAACTCCGCCGCCGCGCCGGACCACTTCCCCCGCTCCGCCAACTGATCCGCCCGATCCTGCGCCGCGGCGACCGCCTCGGCGGTGTCGGACAGCTCCACCGCCGGCCGCGGCCGCGGATAGCTCCACGCCGCCCTCGGCCCACCCGGCGGCACCTCCCAAACCCGCACCATCCCCTCGCCAGCCGACACCGCCAGCCCGCCATCGGCACTCAGCGCCAGCGCCTCCGACCGACCGGTCGGCAGCGAGCGCAGACACCGCCCGGAAGGCAGCTCCCACACCCGAAACCCGTCCAGTCCCGCCGTCACCGCCCGCGATCCGTCCCCGCTGACCGCCACCGGCTCCGCCCAACCGACCGGTCGGCCGACGGTGCGCAGCAGCTCACCGGACTCCGGCCGCCACACCGCCAACTCGTGCCGATCAGCCACCAGCGCCACCCGCCCGTCCGCGCTCAGCACCGCCTGCCCGCCACGCACCCCGAACGACCGCAGCAGCCGCCCGCTGTCCAGTTCCCACGCCCGCAACCGCCGCGTGTGCCGGTCCCAGCGCACCACCACCCGCCCGTCCACCCGCACCGCCGCGTCCGAACCCGACCCCGGCTGTTCCAGGGTGTGCACCAGTTCCCCAACGGCCGACCACACGCGCACCGCGCCGTCCCGCCCCGCGGTCACCACCCGCCCGCCATCCGGGCTCACCGCCACCGCCGCCACCGGCCCGGTGTGCCCGGCCCACCGGCCCAGCAACACCGGTTCGCGCAGGTCCCACACCCGCACCGCGCCATCGTGACCGCCCGCGGCCAGCACCCCGCCGTCTGCGCTCAACGCCACCGCGACCGCCCCGTCCAGCCGATGCCGGAGCGCCCCGGTGCGCAGGTCCCACACCAGGACCGCCCCATCCTCGCCGTCCCCCGACCGTTCCCCTGCCGCCACCACCCGCCCGTCCGCGCTGAGCGCCACCGCACCCGCCCGCCCTGCCAGGCACACCGGCTCCCGCAGTGGCGGCAGCTGCTCCGCCCTGGTCAGCGCCGCCCGCACCTCGGCCGAGGGCTGCCGCCGAGCCGCCGCGCGCAGCAGTTCCCGCGCCTGCCCGGCATCACCCCGCTCCAGGTGGATCAGGCCCAACAGGTGGTCGTCAGCGCTGTCGGCGACCTCCGCGAGCAGTTCGGTATCGGTCAGCTCGCCAGCCCGCCAGCGCCGCAAACCGCGGTTGTACACGGCGTGCGGATGCCGCGGATCGGCCAGCAAAGCCCGCTCCCACAACGCTTCCGCCCGATCCTGATGCCCGAGGTCCATCATGGACAGTGCCTGGTTGGACAACCCGTCGGCCAGCAGCGTCGCCGCCGTCGGCCGCACCCGAGGATAGGGGCCGACCACTTCCCCATACACCGCAAGAAGTTCCGCGGCCACCTCGGCCATCCCCGACGGCCGCTCCCCCGGCTCGACCCGGAAACACCGCTCCAGCAACGCCACCACACCAGCGGGCATCACCGGCAACCCCGGCTCTGGTGGCCCGTCCGCCAGATACCCCGCAAACGCCTCCGCCGCGGCCTGCCCGAACCGAGTCGGCGGCCCACCGGCGAACAACTCCAGCACGCTCACCGCCCAGGACCACACATCCGTCGCCCTGGTCAGCCGCACCTCCGCCCCAGCCGCCGCCCGCGCCTGCTCCGGCGAACAGTAGGCAGGCGTCAGCCCGCCACAACTGACCAGCACACTCCCACCAGCGCCCACCGGCCGCTCCCCCGCCGCCGCCCGGGCCCCGGCCAACCCGAAGTCGGTGACCTTGACCGCCCCGTCTGACCCCAGCAACACGTTGGCGGGCTTGACGTCCTGGTGCACCAGCCCGCTCTCGTGCGCGTGCCCGAGTCCCCAGGCCGACTGGATGGCGACATCCAGCACCCGCGCCAACCCGTTGCCCTCGCGGTAGATCCGCCGCTGCCGCACCGCCATGGCCAGGTCCCCGCCGTCCACCCACTCCGCGAACACCCTCGGCAACCCGCCAAGCCGCCGCACGTACACGCAGCTCACGGTGTTCGGATGCGCCCCAAGCCCCACCCAGGACTCCGCCTCCGCCGCGAACCGCCGCTCCCCCTCGGCCGTGCCCACCAGCTCCCGCCGCGGCGCCTTCACCGCCAGCTCGACATCCCACCCGAGATGCCGCACCCGGTGGACCAGCCCCATCCCACCGGTCCGGACGACATCCAGAACCTCATACAGGTCAAGGACAACCTGCCCCGGCTGCCAGGTCCGCGCGAGATCAGCGTCCACGGGTGCACGTTACCCGGGCAACCACCGCGCCAGCAGGCAGTCCAGCAACCGGGCATGCGCGGGCGGCAAGTCCACCACGGCCGCCGCCGCAAGGGGATGCCGCTGGCTCCCCGCTGGGATGAGCTCGGTGATGTCCTTGGCCAGCAGCGGAATCCGCGGGTCGTCCTCCGGCGCGCCGGCGAGCTCGTCGAACCGGCGGTACAGCGGCCGCAAGCGGGCGACCAGGTCCGGATCGCGGAGCAGGTTCCGGCACCACGCCACCAGCTCGGGACTGATCCGCCTGGCCAGCACGGTGAGGTAGTCCCGGTCCCGGCCCGCCGTCGCGCTGCCCGGGAAGGCGTCGGTGAGGACCCGCGCCAGCTCGGCGACCGGCTCATCCGCGTCACCTCGCACCAGGGCAAGCAGCCGAAGCCGTCGCTCCCGCAGCTCCCGCTCCTGTCGTTCCAGATCGGCCGCCAACCGCCCGAGCAGCTCGGTCAGGCCACGGCCCTCGTCGGCGGCCAGCGCCTCCCGCGTCTCCGCCAGGCTGAGACCCAGCTCGGTCAGCCGCCGGATCCGGGCCAGCCGCACCGCGTCCCGCACCGTGTAGCGGCGGTAGCGGTTGGCCAGCCGCGCGGGCTCGGACAGCAGCCCGACCTTGTGGTAGTGCCGGATCGTCTTGGTCGACACCCCAACCACCTCGGCGAGCTCACCGATCAGCATTCTCCCCCTCCAGCGCGGCGCGGAACGCGGCCGGATCGTCGAGTCCCAGCTCGACGCAGTGCACCCAACCGGTCCGTCCGTCCAGCCTGGCACGCACCGGCTGCTCCGGCTGGATGACCAGGTTGGTCAAGCCCCGGCCGTTGGGCAGCACCAGCCACCCGTCCTCGTTCAGCGCCGCCCGGCGCTTCCGCGGTACGCGTCGTGCCACCGTGATTCCACGCCGGGGCAGCTCCGCGACGAGTTCCGGTCCGGACCACAGCACCAGCCGGTCCGGCAACACCTGGTGCGGGCGGGTCAGCGGCACCGCCCAGTAGCCGAGCACGATGATCAGCGAGTAGCCGCCCACCACGTCGTGGACCAGCCGCACCACCGGCCAGGGGATCACCTGGTGCAGCACCACCAGCTCGACCACGATGGCCGCCAGGACAACCGCGAACACCCGGCCCCGCCCGCCACCGTGGTCACCCGCCGACCGACGCCACCGCAGCAGCGCGCCCACCGCAACCAGGCTCGCCAGTTCCCGGGTGATCGCCCAGGCAACCGGCGCAGGCAGGACCTGGTAGCAGGAACACCGGAACGCAGGCCACCACCGCTGCCCGGCCCGCCACCGGCGAACTGAGACCACCGTCGCGTACACCACGGTGCCCACGACCAGCCCAAGATGTGGCCCCTCCGCCGCCAGCAGCAGCGCCCACGCCTGCGGCCACGGCACCAGCCCGGAGGCCAGCGCCATGGCCGCGCAACCGAGCGACACCACCGGGAAGATGACCAGCATCCGCCGCCAACCGCTCATACCGCACCAGCGTCAACCTTGCCCTCGGGTCAAGGTCAATGGCTCAGACGCCGCTGGAGCGCGACCGGTGACCCTCAGGACCCGTTGGCCCTTTCCTGGTACAGGTTCCAGATCGCGCCGCCGAAGTAGGACGAGGTGGCGAAGCCGTTGCCTGACTGGCTGTTCACGCCGTTGACATGACCCAGCTGGCTGGTCGCGTTGTAGTCGCGCAGCCACGGGCCGCCGCTGGCGCCGCGGTCGTAGCGGCAGCCGACCGCGATCCGGGTGGCGTCGTAGGAGTAGGTCTGGCCGAAGCAGGACTGCTGGACGAAACCGTCCTGGTAGCCCCACACGGTGCGGGGCGCGCTGACCGGCTGGTTGGCCTGGAACCCGTTCTCACCGACCACGTCACCGAGCCGCTGCCCGAACTCGTTGCGCTGCACCGAAAGGAAGCCGACGTCGAAGGCATAGTCCCGGTTGTGCAGCCACGCGGGCGCCACCGAGGGCCGGATGCTTTTGAAGGTGCCGAACGGACGGGGCTGGTCCGGGGAGAACCCGGGCAGGAACTCGAAGCTGTGGTAGTAGCCGCCGGTGCCGCCCGGCGCCAGGCAGTGCGCCGCCGTGACGATCAGGCTCCGGGTCGCGCTCGGCACGGTGGCCGCCGTGCAGGAGGACTGGGCCGATCCGTCGGGGCGCAGGATGTAGAGCACCCCGACGGTCCGGTTGGGGCCGACCAGCGCCGACTGAGTGTCCACAGTGGCCGGTCGAGCAGCGGCGGAGCGTTGCGCGGCAAGCGGTTCCGCACCCACCGCGATCCCAGTCAAGGTGAGCACACCCGCCGCCGCAAGCACCACGACGCGTCTCAGCAGTCGAATGTTCATCGGCCAATCATGGGACACCGCAACGACTTCCGGCCGTGGCTGCCCGCTGGTCCGCACCATCTACCGGCCCAACGGGCGGCCCCCCGGTCAGTACGGCCGGTCCCCCGCGATGGCCACCCGCTCGGCGATCCTGGCGTGCGGGTGGTAGTCGTTGACCGCGTAGTGCTGGGTCGCCCGGTTGTCCCAGAACGCCACCGAGTTCGGCCGCCACTGGAAGCGGACCTGGTACTCCGGGGTGTGCGCCTGGGTGAACAGGTAACGCAGCAGGCGGTCGCTCTCGGCGCGGTCCAGGCCGGTGATGTGGGTGGTGAAGGCCTGGTTGACGAACAGGGTGCGGCGGCCGGTCTCCGGGTGGCGGCGCACCACCGGGTGCTCCACCGGCGGGAACTGTTCCTGATGGCGCAGCAGGAGTTCCGGGTCGGTGAAGCGGGCGAAACCGGGGATGTAGTCGTGCACCGCGCGCAGGCCCTCGATGCGCCGCCGCACCTCGGCGGGCAGGTTGTCGTAGGCCGCGGCCATGTCCGCCCACATCGTGTCGCCACCCAACGGCGGCACCGTGATCAGCCGCAGCACCGACCCCAGCGCCGGTTCCGGCCGGAAGGTGACGTCGGTGTGCCAGATGTTCTCCATCCCCGGCATACCGGCCCCCCGCTCGAACCGGGTCACCTCAGCCGCCTCGCCCTGCGGGATGAACGGGTTGACCTCCAGCTCCCCCCAGTGCGCGGCGAAGGCCCGCTGCTGCGCCGAGGTGATCGCCTGATCCCGGAAGAACAACACCTTCCACTCCAGCAACGCCCGGTTCAACTCGGCGCGCATGCGCGGACTCAGCGGATCGGCCAGGTCGACGCCGGTGATCTCGGCGCCGATCACCCGGCCCAGCGGCCGCAGGGTGAACAGCTCGTAGGGGCGTTCCTCGATCGTCTCGGGCAGGCGGCGCAGCAGGCGCGGGCCTTCCAGGATGCCGTCGTCAGGGGTGGCGGCCGGGCGCAACGCGGACAGGTGCAGTGTCATGGCGAGAGTCCTCGGGGTTGGGATGCGGGCGCGTGACGGGGCGGGTCACGCGGGCGGCGATCCCAGGCGGCCGCGGCGCACGAGCAGGGCGGCCACGCCCGCACCGCGCCACCGCGAACCGGCGCACAACTCCGAAGCCATGCCCTGATGGTCCGGCCTCGGCCACACTCCGGGCAAGGGTTCCCACTACGCGGGAACGAGCTGGTGCACTGTCAGCCGGCTTCCTCCGCCGGGTTGTCGGAGGTTGTCGGGGCCGCTTCGAACAGGTACGCGTCGGCCCAGCACACGGCGGACGGCTCCCGGCCGCGGTCCACCCGGCGCAGGGTCAGGGTCAGCGTGGTCAGGTCCGCTGGGATGCCCAGGTGCTGCAGTTCAAGGGCGTTGCCCGGGATCACCCGGTTCTCCCCGTCCGGTGCGTAGCTGATGATCCGGCACGGGCCCCCGCTGTTGATCTCGCCGTCGGCCAGGACCCGTCCGTCGGCGGCGGTAAGCGACCAGATCACGGTGGCGGTGCCGCTACCGACAAGGTGAAGTTGTCCCGACAAGTAGCCGCCGCGCCGGCCGGGCCGCACCTGGAAGGTCGTCTCGGCCGAGTCTCCCGCGGACAGCGGCCACTCCAGGTCCGCGCCGGTCCTGGCGGGCGGGGTGCCCTCGCTCGGATGGATCGGCAACGCCCGGGGCGCGGTCAGGTACACCCGCACCGCGCTGATGGCCAGCAGCACCACCCACGCCCCGGTGATGGCCGCGCAGAGGAGACGGAGCGGCTCGTTGAGCAGGAACTGGGCGGGCAAGCAGAGCAGGAGGGCGATGCCCAGCAGGTGGTAGAACCGGCGCAGCCCGCGCTTGAACGTACCGGCGGCGGACCGGTTCGGGTTCGGCGGTCCGACAACCAACCGGGGGCCCGGCCGGTGCGGCGGGCCTTCGCCGTTGTCGCCTGGAGCGGCGCTGTCGGAGCTGGGCTGACCTGGGTTGTCGGGGCTTGTCCGCGAGCTTGTTCTGCGTTGTCGGCTCCACCGGTGCTCAGCCAAGCTGATGATCGGCCCGGCCGGTCCACCTGCCGGTTCCGGATCCGGCTGCCCCGCCCCGGCCGGAGGTGCCGGGGCTGCAGCCGGTGGGGCGGTCCGCCGGTCGGCAGCCCCGGTCGCGGGCACTCCCGCCGCGGCGGCCAGCGCGCCCGCATGGTCGGGATCCGCGCCGTATGCCCAGGCCAGTGCGGCGGCGACCCGCCGGTCGGGGCAATGGCGGCCGCTGAGCACGGCGTCCACGGTGGCCGGGTCCACGCCGAGCAGCGCGGGTTGCTCGTGCGGGTGCTGGCCCCGGAGGCGGGCGCAGACGCCCAGGTAGACCGCGATGACCTGGTTGCCGACCGGCGCCTCGCAGTCCAAGTCCTCGATGATGTCGGCCACCACCTTGGGGACCAGCTCCTCCAATCCGGTCAGTCCGCCGCCGACGCCGTGTTCCGGCTCGCTCGGGAAGTCCAGGGTCGGCGCCAGGAACCGGTCACCCGGCTCGCGCGGCCGAAGTTTCTGCAGGACCGCGGCCTGGCGGGCGAACACCTCGATCAGGCCTGCCTTGTGCGCGTTGGCCCGCTCCAGTTCCTGCGTGATTCCGCCGCGCTTGGCCCGCTGCAGGGCAATCTCGGCCTCTAGACGGCCGCGGTTCTCCTTGTGCTGCCGGACCTCCTCGGCGAGGCGGTCCCGCTCAGCCCGGACTTCCACGCAGGTTGCCCGCTGCATGGTGAGAAGTTTCTCGGCGGTGATCCGGCGGTCCCGTTCAGAGGTGAGCTCCTGCCGCAGCGCCGAGAGCAGCTCCGCGGTGTTCTCGGCGCGCGGCCCGAGAACGGGCGCCTCCGGGGGCTGGGCAGCGCGATTCGACCGGGTCTGCCCGGACGTGGCCTGCCGGTTCGCCGCCTCCCACAAGGTCCTGACCTCGCGCTTCACCTGCTCGCGTTCGTCGGGGGCGACGCAGTAGCCCACGATCAGCCGCGCCGTAGCCCAGTCCGGACCATGTCGCATTCGTCCGCTACCAAGTCCGTCCGACAACTTCTTGAGGACGTTGTCGATCGCGTTCTTGCGTTTGTCGGGGGGACCCTTCGGCACGGTGATCCCCAGGATCTCAGGGCGGGTGTCGGCCATGTGCTCGATGAAGTTCCGGTACGGGCGGCCCTCGCCGAACCGCTCGGTCAGCAGGTCCTGAAGCATGCGGATCAGGGCGACGGCCTCCGGGGTGCAGCCGTTCTTCAGCATCGCCTGCTCGGTGCGCACCGGTCGGCCACCGCGATGCGTCGGGGGCGCGGGGTGGCCGGTGTGGTCGTGCATGTGGGGGGTATCGGATTCCACACCTTGTCCGTTCAGTGAACGGTTGTCGGAAAGTCGGGGAGGTTCGGGGCCGCCCCGGCGTTGTCGGTGGAGTGTCTCTTGAGGACAGTCGGCACTGGACCGATTTTCTCCAGGTTCCGCCTAATTGGTGTCAGCGCCCGCTCGATTGGCGCAATGCCATGCACAGGGCGTTGTTTGAACCTTCAAGAGAAGAGGATTCACCATGCTCGAGGCCACACTGCTGTCGTTGGCCGCGGCTACAGGGCTGGGACTGGCGCTGGTCGTCATCCTTAGCGCGGCCATCGCGATCTGCGCACCAAGCGCGGCCCGGCGGGCGGCAGCGCGTGCCGTGCTCACCCAGCTCCTGCACCTGCTCGCACCAAAACGGGCGCTAGCGGCACAACCCCGCCGCCGCACCCGGCGCTGAGCACGGGGCGGCCCGCGCGGACACCATCCGCGCGGGCCGCCCGCCGCGCGGTCGAGTCGTCCTGCTTGACCTGCTCGCTATCGTGATCGCCGCACATGGCGCACACGGTCGGTCACAGTCAGTAGCCAGCATGTGATCATTGCCCAGCACGGCGATGCGGCCGTCGGCACCCCATGGAGGTGGCAACAGACCCCCGGGCCCGCGCAACGGCGGGAGCACATCCCGGTCGAGAAAAGAAAGAGAACAGAGGTGCAAAAACACCGCGGGTCGAGGTCACCAGGACCTGACCGCCACGACGAGGAGGCACGGAAGCGGACCAGAGCCATCATCTGCGCCTTGCTGGTAGCAGGGACGGCCCTGGTCCTCATCCTGATCGTCGCCTACTGGCCGGCCTAGGAAACCTTGGCCAGTAGGCGATAACGCGGCCGGGCATGGCGACGATATGTCTCCGTGCCCGGCCTGCCCGCGGGCGAACCTCAGTATCGACGAGGCGGGTGGTTCCCTTGAGGGGAGACGACTGAGCCACCTGCCAATCGGCATGATTGGACTGATCACCCCGGTCACTCCACGTACTGCGCCACCCCGTGCCCGAACGACCAGTCGGCCGGCTCGTTCTCGGTCAGCGTGACCACCACGTTGCGCGGCTCGGTCCCCGCGTACTCCTCGGCCAGCTCCGCGATCCGCCGGTACAGCGCCTGCTTCCGCTCCACCGGCCGCCCCGAGCGCAAGATGATCGCCACGAACACGACGCCCGCATCTCGTTGCACGCCAAGGAAGTTGTCGTAGCGCAGGGTGCTGGTGACGCCGTCGTGTGCGGTCAGCACCTGGAACAGGTCGTCGGGTGGGATGCCGATGGTATCGATCAGGGCCTGGTGGACGGCGCGGCCGAGGGCGGCGAGGCGGGCGGGGTCGGCGTGCAGGGCGTCGATGCGGACGAAGGGCATGTCAGGGGCCTTCCCGGTGGCTGGCGAGCAGGCCGAGGGCGCCTTCGATGGCGTTGGTGTAGGGCTCGGTGGCGCCTGCGGCGCGGGCTAGCACGTAGCCGCCCTGGAGGACCGCGACCAGTGCGGTGGCGGTGGGTCCGGGGGCGAGGGTGGGGGCGAGCTCGCCGTGGGACTGGGCTTCGGCCAGCAGGTCGGCCAGGCGGGTGGTGAGCCAGGCGAAGGTCTGCTCGACCGGGTCGCGCAGGGTGGGGTCGGCCATCACCTCGGGGTCCTGGGTGAGGCGGCCGACCGGGCAGCCCTTGAGCGCCTCGCGTTCGCGGCGCAGGTAGGCGGCCACCCGGTCGAGCGCCGGGCCGGGGGCGGTGAAGGCGGCTTCGGCCCTGGCGCGCAGGTCCTCTGCGGTGCGGTTGATCGCGGCCAGGGCGAGCTCGGGCTTGCCGGAGAAGTGGTGGTACATGCTGCCCTGGCCCGCGCCGGAGCGCTCCTGGATGGCCTTCGGGCTGGTGCCCACATACCCGCGCTCCCACAACAGCGCGCGAGTGCTCTCGATCAGCTTCTCCCTGGTGTCCACCACCGGACCATACATACTAGTAGGTACAGACTCAAGCGGGCTGGCGCACCAGGTAGACGTCGATCGGGTCCTGGGACTCGACGGTGAAGCCGTGCCGTTCGTACAGCCGCTGGGCGGCGCTGCCCTGCAACACGTTCAGGCGGACGGGCGCGGCTTCGGCGTCGGCACGGGCCAGTAGGGTGCGCAGCACGGCGGACCCGAGGCCGCGGCCCTGCAGGTCCGGGTCGAGGTAGAAGTGCTCCAGCCACCAGCTCTGCTCGGCCGGGCGCAGGGTGACGCAGCCGGCGAAGGCGTTGTCGACCTCGATGATCGAGGTGTGCTGGGTGGAGAAGGAGTCCCGCAGGCGCTGGCGGACCCGGTGCTCGTCGAAGCGCCCCAACCGTTCCAGGTCCGGGCGCAGCACCCGCGCGCGGAGCTCGGCGATCGCCTCGACGTCGGCTGGTTCGGCCGCGCGCAGCGTCCAGGCCGCGGGCTTGCTGGTAGTGGTGTCCACGGTGGCCGGTGTCAACTGGCGGGCAGGACCGCTTCGATCGCGCCGACCACCGCGTCGTCCTCCGGCGTGGTGGCCGGGCGGAACCGGGCCACCGGCTTGCCCGAGGGGTCGAGCAGGAACTTCTCGAAGTTCCACTGGATGTCGCCGGCCTCGCCCTCGGCGTCCGCGGTGGCGACCAGCTCGGTGTAGAGCGGGTGCCGGCCCTGGCCGTTGACCTCGATCTTGGCCATCATCGGGAAGGTGACGCCGTAGCTGGTCGAGCAGAAGGTCTGGATCTCCTCCGCGCTGCCCGGCTCCTGGCCGCCGAACTGGTTGCACGGGAAGCCGACCACGGAGAAGCCGCGGGCGGCGTAGCGCTCCTGCAGGGCCTCCAGGCCGGTGTACTGGTTCGTCAGCCCGCACTTGGAGGCGACGTTGACGATCAGCACGGCCTTGCCGCGCAGCTCGCCCAGGGTGGTGGGCTCGCCGGTGAGGGTCCGCAGCGGGATGTCGTACAGGGTCACCCCGGTCACGCTAGTCGCCCGCTCCGCCACCGCGTGACCGGGGTGACGGAGCGGGCGGTGCGCTCACTTGCGGCAGTCGGCGAGCTTCTGCTTGGCGTCGCTGACGGCCTGGTTCGCCTCGGTCGCCTTGCCCCTGACCTTCTCGGCGTCCTCACGGGCCTGGGCCGCGTCCGCGATCAGGCCGGTGGCCGTGGCCAGCAGGCGGGTCGAGTGCGCGCTGGCCGAAGCCGCCTCCGCGTGCTGCGCGGCGCCACCCTTCGCGGACTTCTCCCTGGCCGCCTTGGCCGCCTCGACGGCCTTGTCCGCCTCGGCGTTGGCCGCGTCCTTGGCCTTGTTGATCTCGGCGAGCTTGCCCTCGGCGGTCTTGGCCGTGTTGTCGGCCTCGGTGAAGGTCTTCTCCGCGGCGGTGACCGCGTTCTGCTGCTGGTCGCAGTTGGCAGGCGCGGCGCCACCACAACCGGCGGTGAGCAGGGCAGCGCCCAGGGTGAGCGCGATGAGGGCGAAGCGAGTGGAGGACATGGTTCTCTCAGTTCTGCGTCGATGCGCGCGGGAGCATTCCCCCCGGTGCAATCGCGCGCCGACCGCCCCGGACAGAGGCACCCTAGCCGCTGCCGGTGCAGGTCAGGCAGTGATTTACGTCGTAGCCGGGACGCCGAGCTGGCGGGCGCCGCTGGCGGTGTCCAGGTACTCGCGCACCCGGTGGATGAGTCCATTGTGGACCTCGAAGACCAGGCAGTAGTCGTTGCGGTAGGGCCTGCCGTCGGCCAGGGTGGCGGTCATCGTCTCCTCCACGACCACCACGTCACCCGCGACGTGGAAGCCGCGGAAGGCCACCTCGACATCCTTGGCGAACAGCCGGGGGAAGTCGATGGCGAGGAAGCGCGCGATCTCCTCCCCGCCGATCATGTGGTGACTGATGCCCAGGGTGGTCGCGGTCGCGTTTCCTGGTGGGGCAAGCCATTCCGCGTCCGGGGTGAAGACCGCGGCGATGCGTTCGGGGTCGCGGGTCCGGAAGGTCTGCCAGGCCTGTTGGACGATCTCGGCACTCATGTCGGTGAGGCTAGGCAAGCCCGGCGTCGGTTGGCTGGCGAGAATCCGACGTGGTCACCTCCGCCAGAATCGCCCGCAGGTCCCTGAGTGCGGCCTCCCGGCCTTCCAGCATGCGCACGCCCGCGGTGTTCAGTACCACCTCGTCTGCCCCGGCCTCGTGGTAGCGCCGCACCCCGGCCGCGATCTCGGACAGGGTGCCGGTGAGCACCACGCCGCCGTCGACCAGCGCCCGCGCGCTCAGGCCCGGCTGCATGGGGTGCACGCGCAGGCCCGCGCGGCGGAGCATGTCGGTGTAGTGCGGGGCGGCCAGGTGTTCCCGGGCGGCGGTGAGCGCCACCTGGTGCGGGTTGCGGCCCGGTCGGCGGACCGCGACGTGCACCACCGTGACGATCCTGGGCGCGGGGCGACCGGCTTGTGCCGCGGCGGCCTCGATTTCCGGGCGGAGCACGGTGCGCAGGTAGTCCGGCGGGGTCATCCAGGTGATCGCGGAGTCGGCCAGCTCACCTGCCAGGCGGGCGGCGGCGGGGCGCAGGACGCCGAGGCCGAGCTCCACCGGCGGGTGCTCGAAGGGGGGCAGGCCGCCGTGCATCTGGTACTGGCGGCCTTGGTGGAGCACGGGATCGCCGGCCAGCAGGCCGCGCAGGATGGTGAGGTAGTCGGCCAGCGCGGTCAGCGGGCTCGGGTATGCCTTGCCGTGCAAGGACTCCACGAGTTCCGGGGTGCCCGCGCCGATGCCGAGCACCATGGGATGGCCGGTGAGGCGGGCCAGGGAGCGGGCTTGCAGGGCGGCTTCGTAGGGGTGGCGCAGGGCGGTGAGGGTGACGCTGGTGCCGACCGGCAGCTGGAACCCTTGGCCCGCCAGGTAGGCGAAGGCCTGGTGGGTTTCCAGTCCCAGGGACTGGCCCTGCCACAGGCGGTGTGCGGGGGTGTCGCGGACGAGCTCGGCGAAGGGGGTGAGGTCGTCGGGCTGTTCCGGCATCACCGGCAGGATGATGGAGGTTCTCACGTGTGCTCCGGCTGGTATCCGGCGGCCTGGAGGTTGAACAGGTAGGCGTAGTGGCCGCCCTGGCGCATCAGTTCGGTGTGCGTGCCCTGTTCGACGAGTTTGCCGCCCTCGATGACGATGATCTTGTCGGCGATCCGGACGGTGGAGAAGCGGTGAGCCACCAGCAGGCTGGTGGAGGTGTCGGCGATGCTGCGGAAGCGTTGGAAGATCTCGGTTTCGGCCTCGGCGTCGATGGAGGCGGTGGGCTCGTCCAGCACCACGATCGGCGCGGCCCGCATGAACGCCCTGGCCAGTGCGACCTTCTGCCACTGGCCGCCGGAGAGCTGGTGGCCGTTCTCGAAGTGGCGGCCCAGCATGGCGTCGTAGCCTGCTGGGAGAGTGTCCACAATGGAGTCAGCGCCACTGGCCTGTGCGGCGCGGCGGATCCGGTCGGTGTCGGCGCGGTGCTCGATCTGGCCGAAGCCGATGTTGTCCCGCACCGGCAGCTCGTAGCGGATGTAGTCCTGGAAGATGACGCCGAGGTTGCGGCGCAGGTCTTCCAGGTCGAACTCCTGGATCGGCACGCCGTCGAGCAGGATCTCCCCGCTGGTGGGCTCGTAGAGCCGGGTGAGCAGCTTGACCAGGGTGGTCTTGCCCGCGCCGTTCTGGCCGACCAGGGCCACGCAGTTGCCGGCGGGCATGGTGAAGCTGACCCGGTCCAGGACCTGTTCGCTGGTGCCGGGGTAGGTGAAGCTGACCTCGCGGAACTCGATGCCCTGGCGCAGCCGCTCCGGGAACTTCCGTTGCCCGCCCCGGATCTGCCGCTCGGGCAGGTCGAGCAGCTCGAACAAGTTGCTCACGAACAGCTTGTTCTCGAACAGGTTGGCCACGCCGACCAGCAGGGTGTGCCCCGATGCCTGCACGATGCCGATCGCCTGCAGGTACCCGGCCAGCTCGCCGATCTGCCCGGTGTCCTTGGTGGCCAGCATCGCGAACACCAGCGCTCCGGCCGAGATCAGCACGCTCACCAGGCCGAAGACGCCGAGCGAGACGGACTGGCGGCGGGTGATGTCCCGGTCCACCCGCAGGAACCGCTGCACCTGGTCGCGGTAGGCCTTGATCAGGTGGCCATCCAGCTGGAAGAGGCGGACCTCCTTGAAGGAGTGGTCGGTGGTGGTCAGGTACTGGAGGTAGAACAGGCGACGACGATCGGCGGCCCGGCCGTACTCGATCTCGTACATCTTCTTGCCGTACCACATCTGCGCGATCGCGGACGGGATCGGCGAGATCAGGATGAGCACCGCGACCCAGAAGTTCCAGGAGAACAGCACCGCGGAGACGGACAGGATGGTGATCAGCTCGCGGGCGAAGGCCAGGGTGTCGGTGAACAGCTGGTGGATCCGGGTGCCGCTGCTCTCCTGGAAGGCGCGTTGCAGCTTGTCGTAGGAGTCGGCGTCCTCGTAGTCCTGGAGCTCCATCCTGGTGCCCTTGCGCATCACCTCCTCGCCGACCGCGGTGGACAAGTGCAGGCGCAGCACCGAGTCCAGGTAGCCGTGCCACACGCCGAGCAGGTGCGCGGCCACCGAGACGGCCAGGATGAGCAGGCCGACCGCGAGCACCGCGGGACCGAAGTCGCCCTGGCCCCGCGCGGCGATCGCCTCGGCCACGGTCTGCACCGCGGTGGCGGTGAGCTGCAACTGGATCGCGGGCACCACCGAGACCGCGACGGTGACCAGGATCAACGCCAGCACACGCAATGGGCTGAGGTCCCAGAGCATCTTGGCGATCCGCAGCCAGTGGTTGTTCGGTTTCATGCCGTGGCCTCCGGTGCGGGTCGGCCGCCGATGGCGCGCAGAGCCTGCCGCCACAGCGCGTAGAGGTGCGATTCGCGGCGCAGGTCGATCGGCAGCAACCGGTTGATCTGCATGTGCGCCAGGCTGCCCAGCACCCCGGCCTCGGTGCCCCACAGCTGCCCGCCGGTCACCGCCGCCTGCGCCGCGGCAACCGCTTCACGTTGCGCAGCAAGGACTTCAGCGATCAGCTGGTGGTGCTGTCTGCCCTGTTCGTGCGGGCGGAAGTCCCACGGGACGAGCAGTTCGGTGAGGTAGGCGCGGTGCTGCTGGAACTCGGCGCGCACGAGGTCGGCGTCCGCGCCGCCGCTGCCGGGCAGCAGTTCCATGCGTTCCTTCGGTTCGAGGCCCCACTGCCGGTACAGGGTGTCCACCGCGGCGATCGCGGCGAAGTCGGGGCGCAGGTCGCTGTCGTTGTGCAACAAGGCAACCAGGTCGGCGGTGACCGCGCTGTTGGCGGCGAAGACCTGTTCCACCGTGTCGTAGACCAGCGGGCCGCCGTAGCGCTCGATCTCCGGGGCATAGCCCGCGAGCGCGGTGTCGAAGGCAAGACCCTGCTCGACCATCTGCTTGCCCCACACGGTGAGCTGCCACAGCAGGGCGGGTTCGGCCTCGGGGTGCGCGGCCCGGAAGCGCAGTCGCAGGTGCGGGCGCGGGTCCATGTAACGGATGTAGAACCAGCGGTCGATCAGCCCCTGCTCACCCAGCACCGCGACTAGCTCGCGCAGGCCGGTGCTGATGATCTCGTCCTGCTGGGTCATTCCGGTGTACAGCTTGAGGAAGCTCCACTGACCGCCGGGCAGGTGCAGCCGCGCCGGAGCGTCCTCGGTGTCCACCGGCGCGGACAGCGTGACCTCGCTGCGCGCGGTGTCCGCGCCGCTGCGGGCCAGCAGCGGGACCACGATCTCCTCCAGGTAGGCCGCGCCGTCGTTGTCGCGCAGCCACTGCTGGTCGAAGGCGGGCAGCATCTCGTGCACGGTCACCGGGCCGCGGTTGAGCCCGGTGGCCAGCTCGTCCAGGCAGACCGGGTGGTCCAGGTCGAGCAGCAGCCGGTTGTCCGCCTCCACCAGGTAGACGTGCCTGGGCACCCGCCACTGCTCCCGCCAGGCGCGGACCTCGGCGGCGAAGTCCTTGCCGGGCAATGAGTTCAGCCGCCACTGGGCCGGGCGCAGCACGACCTTGCCTCGGGTGACCCTGGGCAGGAAGGGCATCGTGTCCAGTGGTCCCCAGCGGAACCCGCAGGGCATGACGTAGCCGTCGTTGGAGACCTCCAGCACGAACCGGGCCACGTTGGGAGCCACGTGCGGGCTGAGCATGTGGTTCTGCGAGACCACCACCTGCTTGCCCAGCCGCTTGGACCACAGGAACAGGCGGTCCTCGGTGGCGCCGACGCACAGGTCGGCCAGGTCGATCACCCGCTCCGGCGGCACCGAGGGCGCGGTGTTGACCGGGACCTCGTAGCCGCGCAGCAGCGGCCGCAGCGCCACGTTGGCCGCCCGGCCGTGGTTGGGCAGGTAGCACAGCTCGGCGTAGACCACCTCGGGGCTGAGCTCCTCCTCGCGGCGGGCGTAGCCGCGCAGCCGGTCCACCGCCGCCTCGCCGAGCAGGTCGAAGAACCGGCCCGAGGTGCGCCCGCCGAAGGCCAGGCCCTCCTCGCGCAGCACCGCCCGCCACTCCCCCGCCGAGTGGTCGGCGGCGAGCTGGGCGTAGACGTCCAGCGCCGGGTACAGCGCCAGCGACGGCGCGTCCTCCGGTGGGGCGAAGCGGTTCAGCCACTCGTCGGTCAGCTCGACCTCGGGTTCGCCGGAGCACCAGGCCTGCACCGCGAACTCGGTGAGCACCCGGTCGAAGTCCTGCTGCCAGGGCTCGCCGACGTTGTGCGGCAACGGATATGTGCGCGGCGGCTCGGTGTAGGTGGGTGGCGCGTCCAGGCCGTGCTCCGGGCTGAGCAGCTCCAGCACCGGCACCAGTGCGAGCAGCCCGTAGCGTTCGGTGAAGGCGTCCCGGTACTGGGCGAGGTGGTGGTTGTGCCCTGGCAGCGCGGCGGACAGGCGCATCAGGCAGTCCACCGCCTCGGCCACCGCGGTGCCGACCTCGGCGGAGAGTCCCGGTTCGCGCAGGTCGAGGGTGGCGTCCAGCTGGTAGGTCGGGCCGGTGTGCTCGGGCGCGAGCGCGCGCTGGGCGGCGGTCAGCGCGGCCAGCGTGGCGGGGTCCGCGCTGGTGGCCGCGTGGTGGGCCAGGTCGATGACCTCGCGCAGCGCCTCGGCGGTGCCGGCCGCGGCCTCGATCCCGGCCAGTGCCTTGGCCAGGTGGGCCTCCGGGTGGGCCACGGTCAGCGGCGGGCGCAGGTCGCTGGTCAGGAAGTTCAGCGTGCGCAGCTCGTCCACCAGCCCGGCGACCCTGGCCGGGTCGACGCCGGGGAACTCCTCGGCCAGCGCGGTGAGCAGCTGCCCGTACGGGATCGGGGTGGCGGTCAGCCTGGTCACCGCGAGCGCGGCGGTGGTGGCCCGCACCCGGACCGCGCGGTTGTCGTTGTGGCCGTAGATGTCGGCGTAGGGCAGCACCAGGCGGTCGCCGCTGTGGTGCACGCTGGAATTGAGCACCACCCGCAGGTGCGGGCGCAGCGCCTCGTCCTCCTCCAGCTGCTTGACCACGGTCAGCAGCCAGGCCATGTCCGCGCGGATCCGGTTGTCCCGCAAGGCCGGTACGCCCAGCCGCGCGGTGGTCTGCGCGCCGAACTCGCCGACCGCGACACCGGAGAACGCGCCGAAGGGGGTGGGCCGGGTGGTCATCCTGGTGAGGTAGCGCAGCAGCCGGGAGTGCAGCCGCCGGGCCCGCTTTCCGTTGGGGGCCGGGCGGTCCAGGGCGTCGACCAGGTCGCCGCTGGCCACCGCGAGCGCCCGGCGCACCTCCGGTCGCGTGGCCAGTGCGCGCAGGCGGCCGTGCACTTCGGCGCGGGCCTGGTCCGGATCGTCGATGGCGAGCAGGTCCTGGAAGACCCTGGCCGGCAACGCTGGGGCGCGCAGCAGGAAGAAGTCGGCGGGTTCGTAGCGGGTCATGCTCACCGTGCCAGGAACGCGGTCAGCCAGGTGGGGCGGGCCGGGCTGATCGCGGCGAGCAGGGTCAGCGCCACCCCGGTCGAGCCGGTGAGCAGTCCTGGGCAGTCCACGAACAGCCCCGGCTCCTCCTGGTCGCGGAAGACCAGCGGGTGCGCGGGATCGGCGTGCGCGAGCAGCTCGGCGAGCAGCCGCGGGGTGTGCTCGCGGGCCGCTTCGCTGCCCGCGGCGGCGAACTCCAGGCAGATGGCCAGCACCCCGGCCACGCCGTGGCAGAAGGTGGGCGAGAGCGCGGGCCGCTCCTCGCTGCGCCGCAGCACGCCCTCGAACGCCTCGAAGGCCGCGGCCCGCAGCTCGGCGTCGCCCAGCGCCTCGCTCGCGGCGAGCAGGGACACCGCGACCCCGGCGGTGCCGTAGCACCAGCCGATCTGGTCGTTGGGCTGGTTCGGCCGGACCTCCTCGCCGGAGCCGGCCACCGGGATCTCGGTGGCCCACACCGGACCGTGCTCGTCCGCGCGCCGGACATCGAGGAGCCAGTCCACCATTCGCCGGATGGCCGCCACCTGTCCGGGCCGCCGGTGCCCGCGCAGCCGGGCCACGGCCAGTGCGGCGACCGCGCCGGGGATGCCGTGGGAGAGGCCGAGGTTGAGGTAGCCGCCGGGGAACTCCCTGGGGTCGCGGCCCAGTGGCGCGCACAGCTCCGGGGAGATCAGCCAGCGGCGGGTGATGGTGAGGTCGCGGGGTGGCTCGCTGAGCCAGATGAGGTAGTCCAGCAGGCGCTGGGCGGCGGCGCGCAGCGACTCGTCGGGGTCCGGGATCGAGCAGAGGTAGGCCAGGGTGCCCGCGGCGCCGGTGATCAGGTCGTAGTCGGAGTCGCTGACCTCGCGTTCGGCCATGGGCAGGTCCAGTTCGGCGACCTGGGCGGCGAACTGCTCGTGCAGGCGGCGAAGGCTGGGCGCGAACCGGGGTTCGGCTTCGACACAGCCCGCCACGCACAGCCCGAGGCCGCCGGTGCCGGAGAACACGCCCGGCGCCAATAGCGGTTGGACCTGGGTGCCCGCCACCGCCTCGCGGATGAAAGAGAACCCCGCCGAGAGGGAACGCGCGCTCTCTACCTCATTGGGGGCAACGGCCGCGGCGTGCACATGGAGTAGTGCGATTCCGGCGTGGCCATACCCGAAGCTGGGTAAGTACCATTCCATCGGATGCATCGTCTGCTCGGTGAATCGCATGACATGATCGATGACCTCGGCGGAATCCGCGGTTCTCCGCGCGACCTCCCAGGCCACTTCGCGGGCTTTGGCCGCAAGCGCCGCGGGGACTACTCCGTGCCAGGCTGTCGCGGATTCCCTGGCCACTGTTTCTGCGCGCATGACAACCCCTGTTCCTCTGCACTGATGCGGTAGGTTGAGCGGCGGGTGCTGCCGTGTCGTCGACACACGGCAGCACCCGCCTTCAGCCCGACTAGCTGCGGGTACTTACCGCTTGGGGCAGCCGGCGGTGCACGCGCCCTGGGTGCAGCGGCAGGTGAAGCCGGAGCAGAGCGGGGTCCTGGTGCACGCCAGGCGGGTGATCACACTGGTAATCGACAGCGGCTGCGCCTGGCCGTTGCTCGCCGCCGGAGTGCTGACCCTGGCGTCCAGATCAAAAGCGTCCATTTGACATTTCACCTTTCTGTGATTGTGCTGCGCGATTTTCTCGCGCTCACTTCGGACCCTAGGCGGGGCCGCGTACACAGCGCTGTCACAGGATTGCAGTCGCATGTCAACAAGCTCTTACTGTGAGTAGTTCCGAACACACCGTCCGCGGGTTAAGGTGTCCTTCTCCGATGCCTAATTGGGGGTTTGACGTGCTCAAACACGACGACAGGCTTTACTGCGAGGTACTCGGGGCGCTGGCCGCGCGCCGCGGTCCGGTGCGGATCGAGCTGGGCTGGGCGCGGCAACAGGCAGTGCTGGCTGTTCTGCTCACTCGAATGAACCAGCCGGTGCCGGTGGAGGCGCTGATCGAGGCGGTGTGGGCGGACAACCCGCCGCAGGGCGCGCGGAACACGGTGCAGACCAACATCAGCAGGCTGCGCCGCGCGCTGCGGCCGCCCGGGGCCACCGATGACCGGGACGCGGTGGTGGTGCGCACCGAGGCCGGCTACCTGCTGCGCGGGGAGCCCGACCAGCTGGACGCGCTGGTCTTCGAGCAGGAGGTGGCCGCGGCCCAGGAGCACCAGCGGGCCGGGCAGTGGCGGGCGGCCGCCGAGTCGGTGGGCTCGGCGCTGCGGCGCTGGCGCGGGGAGCCGTTCAGCGGCCTGGACAGCGCGTACCTGCACGCGCACCGGCTGCGGTTGCGCGAGTGCCACCTGCTGGCCCAGGAGCTGTCCGCGGCGCTGGCGCTGGACCGCGGCGAGCACCGCACGGCGGTGGCCGAGCTGACCGCACTGGTGACCCGGCACCCGCTGCGGGAACGGTTGCGGGAGCTGCTGATGCTCGCGCTGTACCGCTCGGGCAGGCAGGCCGAGGCGCTCGGGGTGTTCCAGGACGCCCGCGCGGTGCTGGCCGAACAGCTGGGCATCGACCCTGGCCCGGCCATGCGCGGGCTGCACCAGCGCATCCTGACCAGGGATCCGGAACTGTCCGCGCCGCCGCGGCTGGCCGGTCCGCCGGTGGTGCTCGCGCCCGCGGTGACCGTGGAGCAGCTACCCGCGGATTCGTTGTCCTGCAGCGGAAGGGAGGACGAGCTGCGGCGGCTCACCGAACCGTCGGTGGCCGCGGTGGTGCACGTGGTGGACGGGATGCCCGGGATCGGCAAGACCACCCTGGCCGTGCAGGCCGCGCACCTGCTCGCCACCGACTACCCGGACGGCCGGATCTTCCTGCGCCTCAACGCCTTCGCCGCCGCGCAGCCGCCGCTGCCGCCGTACCAGGCGCTGGCCGCGCTGCTGCTCGCGGTCGGTGTGCCGGCCGCCGCGCTGCCGGAGACCGAGCACGCCCGCGCCGCGCTGTGGCGGGAACGCTTGCGGGACAAGCGGTTGCTGCTCATCCTGGACGACGCCGCCGGGCACGAGCAGGTCCGGCCGCTGCTGCCGGGACCCGGCCGGTGCCGGGTGCTGATCACCAGCAGACGGCGGCTGAGCGCGCTGGAGGGCGTGCGGTCGCTGGAGCTGAACCCGCTGCCGCTGGAACAGGCCGCCCGGCTGTTCCAGCGGCTGGCCGGTCCGCGCGAGCAGCCGGTGGACCCGGCGGCGGTCACCGAGCTGGTGGCGCTGTGCGGCGGTCTGCCGCTGGCGATCACGTTGCTGGCCGGTCGGTTGCGGCACCACCCGCGCTGGACCGAGCGCTACCTGGTGGACCTGCTCAGCTCCGCGCGGACCCGGCTGAGCGAGCTGCACGCGGAGAACCGCACGCTCACCGCCGCGTTCGAGCTGTCCTACCAGGGCCTGCCGGTGGAGACCCAGCGGCTGTTCCGCTGCCTCGGCCTGTGCTCGGGTGTCGAGGTCGACCCGCCGACCTCGGCGGCGCTGGCCGGGTTGACCGCCACGGCGGCCCGGCGCGGGCTGGAACTGTTGTACGACAACCACTTGCTCACCGAGTCCGCGCCCGGCCGGTACGTGCTGCACGAGCTGGTCAAGGAGTACGCGGCGACGCTGGCCGAGCTGGAGGATCCGACGCTGATCCAGCGCGCGGGCTGAGTCAGCCCGGTTTCAGCGGCTGGGCGCGAGTGGTGCGGTCCAGGTAGGCGACGCCGTCGTACTCCGCGCCCAGCCGGAAGGTCAGCGACTCCTTCTTCATCGTCTTCCAGAACCCGACCACCGAGCCGTAGCCGCGCATCTTGTGCTTGCCCGCCAGCCATTCCCTGGCCACCGGGTCCGGCCGCGCGTGCCGCAGGTCCACCAGGTGGTCGCCGCCGACCTTGGCCAGCTGCCATTCCAGGGTGCCGGGCTCGGCCGGGTCCAGGACGAACTCGGCCAGCTCGGTGCCGCCCATCTGGATGGCCTGGAAGCCGCCCTCGTTGGCCACCAGCGCCAGCGCGTAGTAGCCGTCGCCGAGCCGGTCCCGCAGCTCCGCGCCGAGCGCGGCCTCCTTGCTGGAGCGGGTGGCGGCGGAGAGGTGTCCGTTGTGCGCCCACAACATCACCCGGCCGTCGGGCTGCTCCTCCAGGATGCGGTTCACCGCCGCGCCCATCATCCGGTCGCGCAGGTGACCGCCCGCCTGGCCGAGGGTGGGCAGGGTGCGCAGCTCCGCGGCCCGGTCCACCGCCCAGGCGTGCCAGTGCGCCTCGTGCCAGGCGGGGTCCTGCGCCGGGTGCCCGGCCAGCCAGGTCACCGTCTCGCGCACCACCTCCCTGGCCGCGAGCACCTCGTTGTGCTCGGCCGCGGCCCGCACTCCCGGCACCCGCCGCCACAGGTGCCGGAACGCCGCGCGCAGCACGCCGCCGACGCTGATCTTGGTGACGTCCGGGCGCAGTGCCTTGGCCGCGGCCCGGAACGCCGCCGCCCGCTCGGTGTCCACTGTGGACAGATAGCCGCCGATGGCCTCGACGCCCGCCTTCTCCAGCACCGGATCGACGCCGCGGAAGCGCACCCGCTGCTCCAGTGGCAGGTCCGTGTTGTGCGCGCGCAGCCATTCGACCAGGGCCAGCACTTCCTCGGTGTACCAGGTCCAGAAGCCGACCTGGCGCAGGGCCAGCTCGGCGGTTCCGGTGCCGTGCACCACGTAGTCGTCCACCGCGCGGCAGGCCGACCAGCCGGCCTCGATGGCGAAGGTGGTGAAACCCAGCTCGGTCACCAGGAACTCGACCAGCCGGTGCTTGAGCGTGAAGAACTCCCTGCTGCCGTGCGTGGCCTCCCCCAGCCCGACCACGCGCACCCCGTCCAGCACCTCGGCCAGCGGCTTCAGGTCGTCCACACCGTTGCCGGGCTCGACGGTGCGCAGCGGGATGGCGTGCTCGGCCAGCCAGGCGGTGATCAGCTCGGCCTGGGCATCCTGTGACATTCGGTGACCTCCTGACACCGGAGGGTACCGAAGATCACCGGGTGCTCGAGCGCACCCGGGTGGTCCACGCGGCGCTGCCGCCCGGCGCCCGGTCGCCGAGCGCGATGAGCGCGCAGGTCCTGCCCTGGTCCAGCAGCGACTGGGCGATGGTGGTCAGGCCGGCGCGTTCGGCATCCGGGCCGTCGTCCCAGCCGGAGACCGCGAGGTCCTCCGGCACCCGGAGGCCGCGGGCGCGGGCGGTGTCGAGCACCGCGAAGGCGAGCTGGTCGCTCATCGCGACCACCGCGTCCGGCGTGCGGAAGTCGAAGAGCAGGGCGGCCATGGCGGCGGCTTCCTCGCGGTCGTTGCGGGCCACCACGGCCACCGGCAGGCCACGGGGATCGACACCCGCCTGCGCGCAGTGGTCGTAGACGCCCTGGAGGCGTTCGCGGGTGACCGGGAACGGCACCTGGTCGGCGTCCGGCCCGGTTTCCAGCCGTGGCCTGCGTTCCCGGTCGAAGGGGAAGCTGAGCACGGCCGGGCGCTGGGCTCCGGCGAAGGTGCGCGCGGCGATATCCCTGGCGGAGGCGCGGTTGTCGATGCCGACCACCTGGACGCCGGGCACCGCCGGGCCGCCGTGGATGGCGACCGGTTTGCCCAGGCCGCGCACCACCTCCAGCACCGGGTCGTCCTCGACCGTGGTCCACACGATGTAGCCGTCGACCGCGGCCGAGCGCACCCGCTCGACGTCCTGGTCCGCACCGGTGGTCGGGATCAGGTTCAGGCCGCTGCCGCGCTCGCGGCACACCTCGGCCACCCCGGTCAGGAACCGGCGGGCCTGCGGATCCTCGAAGGCGTAGGCGAGGTGCTCGCCGAGCACCACCCCGATCGCGTCGTTGTGCCGCTTGCGCAACGACCGCGCGGTCGGGTCCGGTCCCTGGTAGCCCAGTTCGGCGGCGGCCTCGCGGACCCGGCGCAGCGTGTCCGGGGCGACCCGGTCCGGCTGGCTGTAGCAGTAGGACACCGTCATCGGCGAGACACCGGCGCGGCGCGCCACCGCCGCCATGGTGACGCGCGGTGATCCGGGACTGGACATGCCCACAGCCTATCTGTGTATCGTTACACAATGCGCGTGGCGACAAGCTCTCGAACGGGTATGGCCCTGGTGGCGCTGAGCACCGCCTGCTTCATCTCGGTCACCTCGGAGAACCTGCCGGTGGCCCTGTTACCGCAGCTCGCGGCGGGTCTGAAAGCGTCTGACTCGGCGATCGGCCTGCTGATGACCGGCTACGCGGTGGTGGTCGCGATCACCGTGATGCCGCTGGTGGTGCTCACCGCCCGCTGGGACCGCCGGACCACGGCCCTGATCACGGTGGTCGCGATCGCGCTGTCCAACCTGCTGCTGGCCCTCGCGCCCAGCTACGGCGTCGCGGTGGCCGCCCGGCTGGTCTCCGCGGTGAGCCACGGGGTGTTCTGGTCGGTGGTCGCGCCGATGGCCGCCCGCCTGCTGGGTCCGGACCGGGCCGGGCGGGCCACCGCGGTGGTCTTCGCCGGGAACTCACTGGCCCTGCTGTTCGGACTACCCCTGAGCTCCTGGCTCGGCGCGACCCTGGGCTGGCGGCCCACCGTGGTCGTGCTGGCCGTCATCGCGTTGCTGTCCGCGGTGGCCATCCGCGCCACGGTCGAGCCGATGCCCGCGGAGCATGCCACGCCAGGACAAGGACTTTCCGCGCTCCGGCAGGTGCTGGCCGACCGGTCGCTGGCCGCGGTGAACCTGACCACGGTGCTCGTGGTGCTGGGCCACTTCACCGCCTACACCTACATCACCGCGATCATCGCCGACTACGCCCACCTCACCGGACCGGCGACCGCGGCGCTGCTCTTCGCTTACGGCGCAGCGGGTCTGCTCGGCCTGGTGCTGATCGGGCGAACGCTGGACAGCCATCCCCGGGCCACCGGCCTGTTCGTGGCCGGCGGTCTGGCGCTCTGCATGCTGGCGCTGCTGACCCTCGGGCCGGGCTCGGGACTGCTCAGCAGCGCGGTGGTCGTGCTGTGGGCGGCGCCGGCCGGCGCGATCGGCGTGGTGTTGCAGGCGGCGGTGCTGCGCGCCACGGCGACCCGGCAGGACCTGGCTTCCAGCGTGTACATCGTGGCCTTCCAGGTCGGCATCGCGGCGGGCGCCGGGCTCGGCGGGTTCTTCCTCGCCCAGGGCGCGCTGCCGCTGGCGGTGGGCACGGCGGCGGTCTGCGGACTCATCGCGCTGCTCGTGGTGCGCCGCTCGGCCGCGTTCGCCGCGGCTGTTCATTGACATGAACAACCCGGGTACCTTATGGTCTAGACCACCTTACCCTGTGTGACATTCGGACCCGCCGCCTCGTCCGTGTGCCACGGAGCCGGCCCGCCGGTCGCCGACGTGACGCGCGTGAGCGGAGCGAGGTGGCGGCGTGTCCGCGCCTCCCGCGCCGCAGCGCCGGCCCTGCCCGGCGCAGGCACCTGTTGATCGCGTGCGACGGGGCACGACGTCGGGCGCAGCCGCCGGGACGACCCCGGCAGGGAGCTGACCCATGACTCTCAGACGCCTGTTCACCATGGCCGTGGCCGCCCTCGGCATCACCCCCTTCCTGCTGGTGGTGATGCCGGCGAGCCCAGCGTTCGCGCACGGCTACATCTCCTCCCCGCCCAGCAGGCAGGCCCAGTGCGCGCAGGGCACCGTGCCCTGCGGGCCGATCAAGTACGAGCCGCAGAGCGTGGAGGGGCCCAAGGGGCTGCGCAGTTGCAGTGGCGGCAACGCGCCGTTCGCCGACCTCGACGACGACAGCAAGGGCTGGAAGGCCACCGCGGTCGGCGGCACGGTGAACTTCACCTGGACCTTCACCGCCCGGCACCGCACCCGCGACTACGAGTACTACCTCAACGGCCAGCGGGTCGCGCTGATCGACGGCGGCAACGTGCAGCCACCGCCCACCGTCTCGCACACGGTGAACCTGGGCGGCGCGACCGGCAGGCAGAAGCTGCTGGCGATCTGGAACATCGGCGACACCCCGATGGCCTTCTACGCCTGCGTGGACCTGCAGATCGGCGGCGGTGGCACCCCCACCACCAGCCCGACCACCAAGACCACCACGCCGACCACGACCAGCACTCCCCCGCCCGGCGGCACCTGGGCCTCGGGCACCGCCTACCAGGTCGGCAGCCAGGTCACCTACAACGGCAGCACGTTCCGCTGCACCCTGGCGCACACCGCGCTGCCCGGCTGGGAACCCCCGAACACCCCCGCCCTGTGGCAACAGGTCTGACCACTACCGGCTCGCGCCCCAGCCGCCGGGGGCGCGGGCCGGTGTCCGAAAGGCAACCACCGTGAACCGAGCCCTCCTCGCCGCCGTGCTCGCCGCCGCGCTGCTCGTCGGCTGCGCGAGCACCCCGCCAAACCCTGTCGCCGCACCGCCTTCACCGTCCGCGCCGCCTCCCACGGCCACGGCCGCCGCGAACTTCAACGACGCGGACGTGATGTTCCTGCAGATGATGCTCCCGCACCACGGACAGGCCGTGCAGATCGCCAAGCTGGCCAAGGACAAGGCCACCCGCAAGGAGATCAAGGACCTGGCCGCCGCCGTCGAGGCCACCCAGCTCGCCGAGGCGGAGACCATGACCGGCTGGCTGCGGTCCTGGGGCCGACCGACCACAGTGGACACCAACCCGGACCTGCACGCCCACCACGGCGGCATGCCCGCGACCTCCAAGGAGGTGATCGACGCGCTGGCCAGGACCAGCGGGGGCAAGTTCGACCGGGACGTGGTGAACGTGCTGACCGGGCACCAGCACGGGGCGGTGGAGATGGCGCGCAACGTGTTGCGGGATGGCAGCAACCCGCAGGTGAAGGAGCTGGCGGACCGGATCGTGAAGTCGCGCACGGCCCAGATCCAGCAGCTGCTGGCCCTCCTGGGTCAGTAGCCGGAGAGCAGCAGGTCCAGGCCGGGGCGGTCGACCGAGGAGGCGGTGGCCGACAACAGGACCACGCCCCGGCCCGCGGCCCGGTCGAGTCCCAGCCAGCTGCGGAACCCGCCGGTTCCCCCGTTGTGCCAGGTGATCTCGCGCCCCCGCCGCGCCGTGGTCAGCCAGGCCGCGCCGATGCGCACCGCGGGCCCGGCCACGTCGGCCACCGGGTCCAGGGCGGCGATTCCCGGCGCGGAACCGTTGAGCAGAGCGGAAGTCAGGGCGGCCAGGTCCGCGATGGTGGCCCGGATGCCACCGGCCGGACCGACCGCCTCGCCGGTCCACGGCTCGCGTGCCCGGCCGGAGCCGCTGCGGCCGGGCAGGGCGGTGGGGCGGAGCTCGGCCGGGGTGGCCGGGACGTACCAGGACAGGCCGAGGGGGTCGCTGAGGCGTTGGTGGAGCAGGGCGGGGTAGGTGGTGGTGGCGGACAGGGCGTGGCCGAGGAGCTCGTAGCCGAGGTTGGAGTAGCGGAAGCGGGGCTTCTTCGGGCGGGCGCGGTGCAGGCCGGCGAGCAGCTGGGCGCGGGTTTCGCCGTAGGGGTTGATGCCGTGCCGCCACAGGGCGATCGACCTGCGGAGGAGGTCGCCGGTGGGCAGGAGCCTGGGCAGGCCGGAGTGGTGGGTGCTGAGGGCGGCCAGGGTGATGCTCGCGGCCGGGATTCCGTTGAGCGGCAGGAGGTCGCCGAGGGTGGTGGCCGGGGTGATCTCGCCGCGGGCCAGGGCGTCGGCGTAGAGCAGGCCGGTGACGCCCTTGCTGATCGAGCCGATCTCGAAGTCGGCGGACAGGGCGGCGCCCGCGCTGGCGATCCGGGTCGACCCGGCGGTCACGATGGCCGCGGCGAAGACCGGGTGGCGCTTGCCGAGGGTGGCTCGCAGGCGGGTCGCGAGGTCCTGGTCGCCGTGGGTTTCGGTCACGGCGGAAACCCTATCCGGGCGGCGGGAGCCCCGTGGCCCGATACTGGCTCGGTTGATCTCCATGTGGCACGGGGACCTAGTGGTTCTGGGACTGGGGCACCGGCTACCCGCACGCCACCATCCGGCCCACCTCGGCCGGCGGGTCCAGGCAGGCGCCCCCGACCAAGTCGCTCAACGGCTGGGTCGGCGTGGAAGCCTCCCCTCGGCAGGCCAAGAGGGGCACCCTGGCCGTCCACTGGCACGTGGACGTCTGAGTGCCCCGCTACACACCGCCTGAGCCGCTGACTCAGGCGGTGCGGGCCGCGGCGTCGAGGATGACCTCGGCCACCACGTCCGGCCGCGACACCGAGACCGCGTGCGAGGCGTCCACCCTGGTCACCACCGAGGCGGCCCGCTCGGCCATGAACTCCTGCGCCGCGGCCGGGATCGCGTTGTCCTGGCTGGCGATCAGCGCCCAGGAGGGCAGCTTCGACCAGGCGGGCACCCCGTCGAAGGCCGCGGCCAGCGCCCGCTCGGCCACCGGCCGCTGGGTCACCGCGAGCACCGCGGCGGTCTCGGCGGGCACATCGGCGGCGAACACCTCGGCGAAGTCCTCGAACTTGATCGAGAGTTCCGCCTCGCCGTTGTGCGCCAACACGTTCGTGGTCTCCGGACCGAGCTTGCCGCCGGCGAACCGCCCGGAGAGACCGAACACGCTCTCCCCCGCCTCCGGCTGGAACGCGGCGATGTAGACCAGGGCGCGGACGTTCGGCAGGTCCGCGGCGGCCCGGGTGATCAGCACACCGCCGTAGGAGTGGCCGACCAGGACCACGGGGCCGGGGACGTTGCCGACCACCTCGGCGAGGTAGGCGGCGTCGGAGTCCACGCCGCGCAGCGGGTTGGCCGCCGCGACGACCGGGAAGCCCTGCTCGCGGAGCCGGGTGATGACGCCGGTCCAGCTGGACGAGTCGGCGAACGCGCCGTGGACCAGGACGATGGTGGGCTTGCTGCTCATGACGACTCCTTGATAGAACGACCGTTCTTTCTGTCGCAGACACTATGGGCGTGCGGCAACGTGGACAAGGTGACGGACCCGACCTTGCGGAACGAACGTTCTGTCTCTAAGGTGCGGCGGATGGAGCTGGCGATCCTCATCGGCCTACAGGCCTCGGGCAAGACCACGTTCTACCGCCAGCGCCTGGCCGCCACCCATGCGCACGTCAGCAAGGACAACTTCCCGCGCGCCCGGCACCGGCAGCGCCGCCAGCTCCGCCTGATCGACGAGGCCCTGACCGCGGGCCGGGACGTGGCCGTGGACAACACCAACCCGGACGCCGGGACCTGGCAGCCGCTGATCGAGCTCGGTCGCGGGCACGGGGCGCGGGTGGTGGCCTACTGGTTCCCGCCGGACCCGGTGGGCTCGGCGGCCCGGAACGCGTTGCGCCCGCTGGAAACCCGGGTGCCCGATGTCGGTCTGCGTGCCACGCTGGGGCGCCTGCGCAGGCCCCGGCTCGCCGACGGCTTCGACGAGGTGCGGACGGTGCGCTTCGACGGCGCGGGCGGGTTCAGGGTCGAGGGGGACGGATAAACAGCGTGGAGTTCGAGGCGGCGCAGCGGGCGCGGGAGTGGTTCCAGAGCCTGACCCTGTTGCCGGGGGCGTGGGCGGTGCTGCGGCTGGACGGGCGCTCGTTCACCAGGTTCACCGAGCAGCGCTTCAGCAAGCCGTACGACGAGCGGTTCGCCGGGTTCATGGCCGAGACCGCGCGACTGCTGCTCACCGAGCTGGGCGGCCGGTTCGCCTACACCCAGAGCGATGAGATCTCGGTGCTGCTGCCGCCGGAGTTCTCCCTGTTCGGGCGGCGGCAGGAGAAGCTGGTGTCGGTCTCGGCCGGACTCGCCTCGGCCGCGTTCACCCACGCGGCAGGCGCGCCGGCGCACTTCGACAGCCGGGTGTGGCTGGGCAGTTCCCCGGCCGAGGTGGCCGACTACTTCTCCTGGCGGCAGGCGGACGCGGCGCGCAACGCGCTCAACGCCTGGAGCTACTGGACCCTGCGCGGCGAGGGCCGCAGCGGCGGGCAGGCCACCGGGGAGCTGCGCGGGCTGACGGAGGCGGCCAAGCACGAGCTGCTGTTCGCGCGCGGGATCAACTTCACCGAGCTGCCCGCGTGGCAGCGGCGCGGGATCGGGCTGTGGTGGCAGGAGGTGCCGGTGACCGGGTTCGATCCGGTGCGGGAGACCGAGGTGACCAGCAGTCGCCGCCGGGTGCACGTGGAGCGGGAGCTGCCGTGGCGGCGGGAGTACCGGGAACTGGTGCTGGCCCAGGCCGGTTCCGGACTCGCGGCCGGGCGTGCGGCGACGGCGGATTGACTTCCCCGCCCGGCTGGCGATGCTCGGATCATGCGGTGGCGACGAGTGTCCTCGGCCCTGGCGGCGGCGCTGCTGCTCGGTGCCGCTCCCCTGCGCCGACATCACCGGGGGCCGGGCGGGTGACGGGGTGTGGCTGGACCGGTCCTGGGACGAGGGCCGAAGCTGGCCGGACGGCGGTTCGTTGGGGCGCAAGGCAATCCCGGCGAACCCCGCTACGGCGCCGCCGCGACCCGACTGGCCACCACCGCCACCACCCGGGCTACCGGGAGCGGCGGGGATTGTCTGGCCCGGCAGGCGGAGGCGATCTGGGGGCGGGGGTGGGATCCGCTCAACCGGTTGGGGCAGCGGTGGGCGGGGGACGGTGGGGAGCGGAACTGGCGCAGCCATGCCAGCGCGTTCGCGGCGCTGGTGGCGGCCCGCTGACCGAAGTCGTCGACCTCGATCTACTGGCCGCGGGCGAACCGGTCGGTGGCGGCGATGATCGCCGCGGTCATGCCGCCGCCGCTGTGACCGGTGTCGTCGAGGACCACCAGTTCGCTGCCGGGCCAGGCCCGGTGCAGTGCCCAGGCTGTGCCGAGGGGGCTGCTGACGTCGTAGCGGCCGTGGATCAGCACGGCCGGAATCCCGTGCAGCCGCTCGATGTCGCGCTGTAGCTGTCCCTCCGCCAGGAAGCAGCCGTGGGACCAGTAGTGGGTGACGATGCGGGCGAAGGCCAGCTGGAATGCCGGGTCGGCGACCGACAGGCTGGGTGCGGCGTCGGGGGCCAGCGACATGTGCGTGTCCTCCCACTCACACCACCCGCGGGCGGCCTGGGCGCGGACCTCCGGGTCGGGGTTGTGGAGCAGCTTGCTGTAGGCGGCGGACAGGTCGCCGTCGCGTTCGGCGGCGGGCACGCCAGCGCGGAAGCGTTCCCACTCGCGCGGGAAGACGCGGCCCATGTCGCGGGTGATCCAGTCGGTGTCGCGGCGGTCGCCGTTGGTCACGGCCGCGAGCACCAGTTCGGTCACCCGTTCCGGATGTTCCTGCGCGTAGGCGAGCGCGAGGGTGACGCCCCACGAGCCGCCCCACACCAGCCAGCGCTCGAGGCCCAGGTGCACCCGCAGGGCCTCGATGTCGGCGATGAGGTGCTGGGTGGTGTTGGCCGACAGGTCGACCACCGGGTCGGTCGCCGACGGGGTGCTGCGACCGGAGTTGCGCTGGTCGAACTGGACCACGAGGTAGCGGTCCGGGTCGAACAGGCCCCGCCTGGCCGGCGAGCTGCCCGACCCCGGACCGCCGTGCAGCACGACGGCCGGTTTGCCGCCGGGGTTGCCCGAGACCTCCCAGTTCAGCGAATGACCGTCGCCGACCTCCAGCATGCCTGTCTTGAGCGTCATACCGCCATGATCGCGCACCGGTCAACGCGGAATGCTGAACACCAGTTCCAGCGCGGCCTTGCCCGGGTGCAGGCGGTACTGCGGCAGCACGCCCGGTCCGCAGGACGCGGTGCCCAGGCCGTGGTGGGCCAGGTCCAGGTGGAGGTGGACCTGGTCGGTCGGGCGGAGGTCGGTGGTGTGGGTGGCGGCCTCCAGGTCGGCCGTGGTCCAGCGGCGGGCGGTGAGGTCGAACGTGGGCGCGCCCGCGATCCGGATGCAACGTCCGTCCACTGTGGACAGTTCAGCCCAGCGGACGTCGACGCGGTTGCCGTTCTCCTGCGGGAAGACGTACGGGGTGTGCAGGTCCTCGACCGACGCGGTGAAACGGCCGATGCGGGCGGACTGGCGGCTGTCGGGGTATGCCTCGCCCGGGCCGCCGCCGAACCACTCGACCTGGCCGAACTCCGCCGGGATGGCCAGGTGCAGGCCGAGGCGGGGCAGGGTGCACGGCCATTCGCCCTCGGGTTCCAGTTCCACGCGGAGCCGGAGGGTGTCCTGGTCGGCGGTCCAGCGGTAGTCGGCGAGCAGGGCGAAGGACAGGCCGGGCGGTGCCACCCTGGTGCGGACCAGCAGCTCGGTGTCGGCGGGGTGGATCTCGCCGATGCGGTGCTGGAGGCGGTGCAGACCGGCCGCGCGCCAAGTGGTGGCTTCCGAGGGGTGGCCGCCGCGGTCGTTGTCGGTGGTGGCGCGCCAGAGGTCCAGCCGGGGGCCGGTGACCTGGTGGCCGCCGAGGGAGACCAGCTGGCCGGTGGTGGGGTCGAAGGCCCCGATGCCCAGGCGGAGGTCGGCCGGGGTGTGCAGCAGGCGGGCCGCGCCGGTGCGGGCCGGGGTGGTGGCCGGGGTGATCGGGAGCTGGCCCCAGGCGACCTGGTGACCGGCGGGGGCCCAGCGGGTGTCGGTGGCCAGTACTGCGCGGACGGTGAGCCAGGTTTCGCCCTGGGTGGCGGGAAGATCGGGGAGCGGGAGGTCGACCGCCTGTCCGGAGTGGACGGTGGGCACGGGCAGGTCGCCGGTGGCCACCGGGGTGCCCTCGGTTTCCAGGGTCCAGTGGAAGGTGAGGTGGTCCAGGGGGCGGTAGTCGTGGTGGTTGTGCACGCGGATGCCGTTGGGGGCGGCGGTGATCCGGACCGGCTCGTAGATCTTGGCCAGCTCGGTGAGGCCGGGCGAGGGGGTGCGGTCGGGGAAGAGCAGGCCGTCGATGACGAAGTTGCCGTCGTGGACGGACTCGCCGAAGTCACCGCCGTAGGCGTAGTACTCGCGGCCGTCCGGAGTGCGCTGGCGCAGGCCGTGGTCGATCCACTCCCAGATGAAACCGCCCTGGCAGCGCGGGTGGCGCTCGAACAGCTCGCGGTACTCCAGCAGGCCGCCGGGGCCGGTGCCCATGGCGTGCGCGTACTCGCACAGCAGGAACGGCAGCTCGGCGTGCCGCGGGTTGTCCACCTCGCCGCGGCCGATCTGCTCGACCTCCTGGTGGGAGGCGTACATCCGGCTGTAGACGTCGACGTAGGCGCAGTCGTGGTCGCCCTCGTAGTGGATCGGCCTGCCGGGGTCGCGGTCGCGGGCCCACTCGGCCATCCGCCGGAAGTTGACGCCGGTGTGGCCCTCGTTGCCCAGCGACCACAGCACGATGCTGGGGTGGTTCTTGTCCCGTTCCACCATGCGGCGCATGCGGTCCAGGTAGGCGTCCGTCCACTGTGGATCGTCGCTGGGGTTGCCCGCCCAGTCGATCCGCTCGAAGCCGTGGGTCTCCAGGTCGCACTCGTCGATGACCCACAGGCCGTACTCGTCGCACAGGTCCAGGAAGGCCGGGTCGGGCGGGTAGTGGCTGGTGCGCACGGCGTTGATGTTGTGCCGCTTCATCAGCTCCACGTCGGCCACCGCGACCTCCCGGGGCACCGCGCGGCCGTGGCGGGGGTCGTGCTCGTGCCGGTTGACGCCGCGGAAGAACACCCGCTGCCCGTTGACCTTCAGCTGACCGTCCTCAATGGACACTGTGCGGAAGCCGACCCGGACCGGGACCCGCTCGGCGCCGGTGGCCAGTTCGCCGTGGTACAGGCGGGGCTCTTCGGCGCTCCACGGCTCGACGGCGGGCAGCTCGACCGGCCGGGCGGCGGGGTGGTCGTGCAGGCCGAGCTCGGGGATGCTCAGGCGGGCGCCGGGCACTGTGTCCACGGTGATGGTGCCGCGGCCGGTGGTGTGGTCGTAGTCGGCGCGCAGCCAGTAGTCGCCGATGCCGCCGGTGGGGCGGGCCAGCAGGGTGACCGAGCGGAAGATGCCGGAGAGCCACCACATGTCCTGGTCTTCCAGGTAGCTGGCCGCCGACCACTGGTGCACCCGCACCGCCAGCAGGTTCTCCCCCGCCCGCAGCAGCGGCCCGGCCTCGAACTCCGCGGGCAGCCTGCTGCCCTTGGTGACGCCCAGCTCGGTGCCGTTGAGCCAGATCCGGGCGCAGGAGTCGATGCCGTCGAAGCGCAGCACCGCGGGCTGGGTCAGCCAGTCGCCGTCCAGGGTGAAGGTGTGCCGGTAGCTGCCGGTCGGGTTGTCCGAGGGCACCCGCGGCGGGTCGACCGGGAAGGGGTAGACCACGTTGGTGTAAGCCGGTTTGCCGTGGCCGTGCAGCTGCCAGTGCGCGGGCACCGGCAGGTCGGTCCAGGCGGAGTCGTCGAACTCCGGGTGCTCGATGCCCTCCGGCGCGGCCGCGACGCTGGGCGAGAGCTGGAAGCGCCAGTCGCCGTTGAGGGACAGCGAACGCGCGTCCGAGCGGAAGTGCGCGCGCGGGGACAGGCTGCCGTGGCCCGGGGACGGGTCCTCGACGTAGGACAGCGACATGGCTTCCTTTCCTGGTCCAGGTGCACGGTCTTGGGCACGCTCAGCCCTTGAGCGCGCCAGGGAACTGCGTCGAGTCAGCGTCGTCGGAACCCTTCGAGCCGATCCGTGAACGTTCACGTGAGCGTTCACGGCCTGCCCGGAAGTCTCACCCCGCCGACCGCGACTGTCAAGCAGTGCCCAGGTCACGGCCCTTCGGGCCCACCGGCCACCCCCGGGGCACGCTCTCGCTGACGGTGGACCTGGCGGACCGAGGCACCGGGGTCGGCGACCGGGAGACGGCGGGCCGTGGCCGAGGCGGGATCTGCTGTCGCCGGGCTGGGGTCAGCGGTCGGCGGCGAGGGCGGTCAGCGTGTGCCTGCACACCTTGCCGGTCGGTCCCAGCGGCAGCTCGGGCAGCACCACCAGCAGTTCGGGCAGCTTCCGGCGTTCCAGCCCCCGCTCCTCCTCCAGGTACCTGGTCAGCACCGGCAGGGTCAGCGGGGCGCTGCCCGGCCGCTGCGCGAGGCAGGCGGCCAGTCGTTCGCCCAGTTCCGGGTCGGGCACCGGCACGCAGGCCACCTCGGCCACGTCCGGATGGGTGTCCAGGTGGTGTTCGACCTCGGCGGGGCTGATGTTGAAGCCGCCGCGGTTGACCACCTGCTTGGTCCGGCCGGAGACGTGCAACCGCCCGTGGTGGTCCAGGTGGCCCAGGTCGCCGGTGCGGACCCAGCCGCCCGGCCGGTAGGCCGCGTCCAGCTCGGGCGCGGCCACGTAGCACAGGGGTGTCATCGGGCCGAGGGCGCAGATCTCGCCGTCCTCGCCGCGCGGCAGGACGCGGCCGGCCGGGGTGCGGATCTGGATCTGGGCGACCGCGGGGTCGGGCAGGCCGGTGCCGGTGGCCGGCGTGGCGCCGGTGCGGGCGGTGTGGCAGTTGACGCCGTCGGCCGAGCCGTAGACGGTGATCACGTTGGCGCACAGGCGGTCGCGACAGCCGTCGAGCAGGGTGAGCGGGAACGCGGCCGAGCTGGAGACCACCGCGCGCAGCGAGGAGGTGTCCTCGGTGGCGGACCGCGGGTGGTCGAGCAGGCGGCGCAGCATGACCGGCACGGCGAACAGGTGCGTCGGCCGGTGCTCGGTGATCGCGCGCAGGACCTCGGCCGGGTCGAACCCGCGGCGCAGCTGAAGGGTTCCGCCGAGCGCGGCCAGGGTGACCGGGACGCCGAGGGAGCCGTAGGCGGAGGCCAGCGGGGCCAGCAGCAGGTTGCGCATCGGGGCGTCGCCGTCGTGCAGGGCTCGGAGGTAGCTCGCCCGGCCACCGAGGAAGGCGTTGTGCGAGTAGGCGATCATCTTCGGCTCGGCCTCGGTGCCGGAGGTGACCAGGATGCGGGCCGGGCCGTCCGGGTCCACCGGCGGCGGGGACCAGGGCTCCGCGGGCACCGGGGCCCGGTCGAGGGAGACCGCGTCCCCGGCGGCGGGGCCGAAGGTGAACACCGGGCACGGCGTGGGCAGGTCGGCACGGGCGAGGGTGATCAGCGCGGCGGCGCGGGCGCGGCCGAGCAGGCTGAGCGAGTCGCGCCTGCCACGGCCGTACGGGTAGGGCAGGGACACCGCGCCGAGTGCGGCCACGGCCAGTTCGGCGGCGACGGCCGACCGGCCGTTCGGCAGGTGGATGCCGATGATGTCCCGGGGGCCCAGTCCGGCGGCGCGCAGCGCGGTGGCGATCCGGCGGACCTCGCGGTCCAGGGACCGGTAGTCCAGGCAGCCCTGCTCGTCGACGACCGCGGGCCGGTCCGGGTGGGCTTGGACCTGGTGGGTGAAGGCGGTGTGGATGTCCTGGTCGGGGCACCATCCTTCGCGGACCCACTGCCTGCGCAGCGCCTGCGGCACCAGGTCGCGCAGCACGATGCCGTTGTTCGAGGTCCAGCTCATGTGAACGTCCAGGGCGCGGTGGGGGCGAGGTAGCCGTCGGCTTGCCGCAGCACCTGCTCGAACCTGGGGTCGCCGGACAGCGTGGCCAGATCGGTGCACACCGCGGTGGCCGGCACCCCGAGCGCGGCCAGCCGGTCCAGCCAGAAGGCGGTGGGCCTGCGGGCGCAGCGCAGCACGAGCTGGGCGTAGCCGGGCGGGTGGGGCAGTTCGAAGGCCCTGGCCGCCGCCGGGCCGTGCTGGGGATCGGCCGAGACGGCCAGCCAGCCGTCCACTGTGGACAGTGGTTCGCGGCGCGGGGTGCGCGGCAGCCTGCGCAGCACCGCGGCCGCGGACAGCAGCGAGGAGTCGACCCGGCGGCCCCTGCCCTCGCGGAAGCGGGCCAGCAGCCCGGCCAGCACGCCCTGGGCGCACACCAGGCCGCCCAGGATGTCGGTGAGCGTCATCAGCGAGGTGGTCGCCGGTTCCCTCGGCGGCCGGACCTCGGCGGCCAGCCCGCTGTAGGCCTGCACCATGAAGTCGGTGCCCAGCGGCGGCCGGGCACCCAGTTCCGCGCCCCAGCCCGAGGCCCAGGCGTAGACCAGGCCCGGTTTCACCCTGACCAGGTCCTCGGCGTCCAGGCGCAGCTGGGCGGCCTTGCCGGGCGCCCAGTTGTGCAGGAACACATCCGCCCCAGCGGCCAGCGCCAGCAGCCCGTCTCGTCCGGCCGGGGAGTGCAGGTCCAGGCGCACCACCTGTTTGCCGTCGTTGATCGCGCGGAACCGGGCCGAGGTGTCCCCGGCCATCGGCGGCATGCCGCGCAGCAGGTCCCCGCCCGGCGGTTCGACCCTGATCACGGTGGCGCCCAGCAACCGCAGCAGGTGCCCGGCCAGTGGACCCTGCAACCGTCGCCCGGCCTCGATCACCACCAGCCCGTCCAGCGGTGCCAGCCGGGCCACCGGCCGTGCCGACCGGTCGGCCGGGCCCAGTGGGGTGAGCTGCCAGGGCGGCAGGTCGGCCAGGGAGCGCTCGGCCGGGCTCAACCGCAGCACGCTGACCCCGGCCAGGTCGGCGGCGGCCTCGATCGCGCCGAGGGAGACGCCGTTGGCGGCCCGGAACAGCGGTTCGGGCAGTGGGCAGGTGGCGGTGGCGTAGCGGTGCTGGAACGGCCGCCAGCCGGCCCGGACGGCGGCCGGGTCCGCGGCCAGCACGGTCCAGAACCGGTGCCAGCGCTCGGCTTCGAAGGTCTCCAGCTCGAACCGCGCGCCGTCGGCGGAGACGAACGGCGGCCCGCCGGGCAGCAGGGGTTCGGCCCAGTCGTCGGCCGTGGTGCTGGCGGCCAGGTACTGCGAGACCGACAGCAACGCGGCCTGCGCCACCGAGGTCTCCACCCGGCGCAGCGACAGCCCCCGGCGCCGGGCCACCAGCATGGCCAGCACCCCCTGGGTGGCGAGCACGCCCGCGACCACGGTGGCGTAGTCGACGTTGAGCAGGGTCGGCCTGCCGAAGCGGCGGCCGTGCACGTGCGCGATGCCGCAGGCGGCCTGCACGGTGGTCTCGTCCACCAGCGGCGCGGCCACCGGTCCCGCCCAGTCCAGCACGCACTCGGCCTCCTGGTCCCGCACACCCATGGCGTGCAGCTGACGCCAGGCCAGGATGCGTGCGGCCGCGGCCTCGGTGGCCTGCCGGAGCGGGCTCACGGCCGCCTCCCCTGCACCGAGTAGAACACCGGGGAGGCCGCGCGGAACCCGGGATGGGTCAGCAGGGCACGGAGTTCGGTCAGGTCCTGCTCGGTCATTCCGGCCGCCAGCAAGAGTTCTCGCAATCGGTGGGTGTGGTTGATCTGGAGTCGCACCCCCGGTGAGCCCGGATGCCACTGGGTCAGGTGCGGGACCGGGTCGACCTCGACCAGCCCGGCGGCCCGCATCGCCTCGGCGGCCCGGCTGCCCCAGCAGCCGTCGCCGCCGGTGGCGGCCATCGCCTCGGCCTTGGCGGCCAGGAAGCGTTGGTACAGCTGGGCTCCGCGCCGGTCCGGGGTGAGCAGGGCGGGACCGTAGCCGATGTCTAGGTCGTCGAGTTGCAGCAGGCCGCCGGGGCGCAGCGCGCCGATCATCCGGTGCAGCACCGGGATCCGCTCCGGCAGCAGCGGCAGCACCTGGCGGGCGTGCACCAGGTCGAAGGCGGCCTCGGGCAGCGGATCGTGCCGGATGTCGTGGCGCAGCACGGAAAGCCGGGGCCTGGTGACCAGGTGCCGGGGGTTGAGGTCGGTGGCCAGAACCCAGCCGCCGGGCCCGACCCGCTCGGCCAGCCAGCTCGCCACGCTGCCGTTGCCCGCGCCCACCTCCAGGCAGCGCCAGCCGCCACCCACCCCGGCCTGGAGCAGCCGGGCGCGGGTGATGGGGTCGTAGGCCTCGGCCAGGCAGCGGTGCTGGTCGGCGGCGTGCGCGCTGGTGTTGTCGGAGAAGGCGGGCGCGCTCATGTCCAGCGCCCGCTGCCGTGCCGTTCCGCCCTGCCGAGGAGTCGCTCGAGCAGCTCCTGCCGCCGGACCTTGCCGGTGCCGGTGCGCGGCACCTCCGCCCAGGTGAGCGGGACCGGGCCGGCCATGGCAGGCAGGTCGCGGATGGCCCGTCGCCAGGCGAGTTCGGACAGGGTGCCGTTCGCGGTGACCAGCACCGGGATCGGCGGCTGTCCGCGCACGCCGAGCACCACGGCCTCCAGCACCTCCGGCAGCCGTTCCTCCAGCAGGTCCTCGGTGCGCACGCAGCTGAGCTCCGGGGTCTGGTCGACCTCGCGGTCCAGGAACAGGATCGCGCCGGTGCGGGTGCGCTGGCCGAGGTCGCCGGTGTTCCACCAGCCGTCGGTGTCCTTGGCGGCGAAGCGGTCCGGCTCGCCGACGTAGTCCAGACAGCGGGCCCTGGTGCGGGCCAGCACCAGTCCGGTGCGGCCGGGCGGCAGCGGGGCGAAGGTGCGGGGATCGACCACCCGCAGCCGGGTTCGTCCCGGCAGCGGACGGCCGAGGTTGCGGGTGGTCGGCTCCGGATCGTCCCGCCGGGCCAGTGCTTTCCTGGTGAGGAAGCGGAAGGTGAGCGGTCCGGTCTCGGTCTGCCCCCAGCCCTGCATCCACAGTGGACGTTTGCGCGCGGAGGCGTGCAGGTAGGCGCGCACGGTGGGTGGGTGCATGGCGTCGTAGGTGCTGACGTAGAGCCGGACCCGCCGGAACGGGTTGTCCGGCTCACGGGCGAGCCCCTGGTGGCGGACGAACCAGGACGGCAGCGCCTCCAGGGTGGTCGGCGGATGTGCCGCCAGCAGCGCCTGGTCCTGCTCGCCGCTGAGAATGAGGATCCGTTGCGGGGCAAGGCAGAGCACGCTGGCCGTCCAGCAGAAGGTGCGGCCGTGGGCGAAGGAGCTGGCGCTGGCCACGGTGTCGCTGCGGCGGGTGCCGAGCACCGGCCAACGGATCGACTCCAACCGGGCCAGCCGCCCGATGATCGTCGCGGTGGAGTGGGTGACCAGCTTCGGCAACCCGGTGGTGCCCGAGGTGTGGTTGATCACCAGCGGCTCGTCGTCCGCGCGGCGGCACGGGGCGGGTGCGGGGTGGCCCCGGACGTCGTCCAAGGTGAGCACCCCGGCCGGGCCGTGGTCCAGGGTGAGCGTGCGGCGGGCCAGCGCGGGCAGGTCCCCGGTGGCCAGGTGCCGGCCGGTGGTGACCAGCACGGCCGGGTCGAGGCGTTTGAGCAGCACCTCCACCGACTCCGGCGGCAGCTGGCCGGAGAGCAGGGCGGGCACCGCGCCGAGCCGGATGGCCGCGCAGGCCAGCAGGTCGTAGTCCCAGTGGTTGTCCTTGAGGATGACCACCCGCTCGCCGCGCCGGACCCCGGCCGCGGCCAGCCAGCCCGCCGCCGCGCGCACCAGTTCGGCCAGTCCCGGCAGGTCGTAGGTGGTGACGCCGGGGGCGATGTCGAAGGGGCGGTCCAGGTGCACCAGGGTGCGGGAGCCACGCTCGGCGCACTCCTCGAACAGCACGCCCATGTCGTGCGGTCTCATGCGGTCTCCCTTCGGCGGGTGCGGGGGCAGGCGGCCTGGATTCGTTGTGCGGCCAGCAGTGCGCTCTCGATGGCGGCCTCGCTGTTGGGGCGGGCCAGGATCCAGTCGCCCGCGTACTCCACCGGGCTGGGCGGCCTGCGCAGGAACGCCGGTTGCAGCCGCAGCGCGAGCGGGGTGGCCTCGGGCAGTCCGTGCCGGAACCGGTGGCTGTGCGCGGAGATGGTGGCCGCGCGCAGTCCTGGCACGTACCTCGCCGCGGCCCCGGTCAGTGTGCCGACCACCTCCTCCTCTGGCGCGTCCAGCAGGCCGGGGATGGCGCGGGGCGCGGCGAGCAGGGTCAGCAGTCCCCTGCCGGGTGGCGCGCGGTCCGGGTGTTTGGCGTGGTCGACGAGGATGCCGCCGAGCACCCCGTCCTCCCGCTCGGGCAGCAGCAGGCAGTACAACCGGCCGGCGCGGCGCGGGGCCAGCGGCCGGTCGAGCAGGCAGCTGACCTTGAGCATCGGCGTGTAGGTGCTGGCCGTCAGGTAGGGCAGTTCGCGCGCGGGCGGGTTGGCGTAGAGGGCGCGGGCCTGCGGAGCGGGCAGGCACAGCACCACGGTGCGCGCGGTCACCGGGCCCGCGTCGGTGGTGAGCGTGGCGAACCCGTCGCGGGCCACCACTTTCCGGACCGGGCAGCCGGTGACCACGTCGAGTCCTTCGGCCAGCAGGCGGGCCAGGGTGTCCATGCCGTCGCGGTAGGTGCGCCATCCACTGGCCGGGCCGACCCTGCGCAGCAGGTCCAGGAACGGGGCCACCGCGGAGTGTTCCGGGCGCCAGCCGAAGAACCCGCCGGTGACCGGTTGCAGCAGGTACTCGCCGATGTCGGGGTGGTAGCGGCCGGCGAACTCGGCCACGGTGTCCGCGCCCGCGCGGCTCGCGCCGGTGGCCATCAGGCGCACCAGGTCCAGCCGGGCCCGCCAGGACAGTCCCGCCCCGGTGAGCAGTCCCCGCGGATCCGCCACGCCGGGGTGCGCCCGTCCGTTCCGCCACACCCCGACCCCGGCCCGGACCTTCGGCACGGCAACGGGATCCACGCCCAGTTCGGCCAGCAGCCGCCAGGTCTGGGGGTAGCCGCGGCCGGAGATCTGCTCGGCCCCGGTGTCGATGGTGTAGCCGTCCTCGCGCACCGAGGTCATCCGCCCGCCGACCTGCTCGGCCGCCTCGAACACCCGGACCGAGCGGCCGGTCGGCCGGAGGGTGTGCGCCAGGGCCAGTCCGCCGATCCCGGCCCCGACGATCGCCACGTCCAGGTCACCGCTCATGACTGCCGCACCACCAGGTTGACCACGATCAGCAGCACGGTGGTGATCCGGTGCACGTGGATGCCCATCCGGCGCGCCCGCAGGATGTCGCCGTGCCGGAAGCCCAGGGTGAACTGCCAGCCGCGCAGGATCAGCGTGGGCGCCAGCGCGAAGGCGAACCACCACGGGACGAGCCCGAGCAGCGGCGCGCCGACGATGAGCGCCATCTCGGCCAGGGTCAGCGCGAGCACGAACCGCCGGTTGCCCGCCGCCGAGGTCATGGTGGCCACCGTGATCCGGCCGACCGCCCGGTCGCCGCGCACGTCGTTGGTGTTGGAGTACACCCCGAACAGCAGCGGCCCCAGCCCGAACAGCGCCGCCTGCACCAGCACCAGCCCGCTCAGCTCACCCCCGGCCAGTCCGTACGGGGCCAGCACCAGCACCCAGCCGATCGCGGCCAGGTAGCACTCCTGCAGGCCGATGTAGCTGAGCTTGAGACCGTAGGAGTACTGCGGGTACAGCACCAGCATCAGTGCGGTGAGCGCCAGCGCCCACAGCGGCGGCTCCGGCGCCAGCCCCACCGCCGCGGCCCACAGCAGCGCCCCGGTGGCGAAGGCGGCCCAGGCGAACCGGCGCACCTGCTCGGGGGTCAACGTGCCGGCCACCAACGGTTTCCGCAGTTTCCGGCGGGCCGGGGCGTCCGGGCCGTAGTTGATCGCGTCGCTGCCGTCGCGGTACCCGGTGAGGTCGTCGAAGGCCACCAGCGAGGCCATCAGCACCACCTCGCCGAGCAGGAACAGGCCCAGCAGCACCAGGATCCGCGGATCGGTGAGCAGCCCGAGCGGCAGCAGGCTCAGCACCAGCGGCAGGCTCAGGTAGTAGTCGAAGATGTCCAGCTTGGCCAGTCGCGCGTAGGTGCGGATCCGGCCCTCGGCCCTGGGCGCCGCGGTGGTCATGGCGGTCTCCTTCATCGGGTGCCCGCCCCCGCCGGGGTGCCGGCGAACGCGCACACGGCCTCGGCGATGTGCTCCACCTGGGCGTCGGTGAGGTGCGGGTAGATCGGCAGGGCCAGGATCTCCCGGCAGGCGCGCTCGGCCTGCGGCCAGGAACCGTCGGTGGCGAAGGCGGGCTGGCGCGGCAGCGGGCTCGGGTAGTAGACGTGCGTGCCGACCCCCTGTTCGGTCAGGTGCGCGCGGAGTTGTTCGCGGTGCCGGGCGCGCAGGCAGTACACGTAGTGGCAGCGCCCGTTGGTCCCCCCTGGTGGCGGCTGGATGCCTTGGGCGGCAAGGGGTTCGAACCGGGCGTTGTAGTACTCGGCGATCTCCGCGCGACGGGCCAGCCTGCCGGGCAGGCCGGGCAGGCGGTGCAGCTGGAACAGCGCGAGCAGCTCGTCGAAGCGGCTGTTGTAGCCGATCCGGTGGTGCTGGAACCGGGTGCGGCCGTCCTGTCCGTGGTTGCGCAGCATCCGCACCGCCCGGCCCAGCTCAGGGTCGCCGGTGACCACCGCGCCACCCTCGCCGACCGTGCCGAAGGTCTTGACTTGCACGAAGGAGTACACCCCCGCCTCGCCCCACAGCCCGGCCGGACGCCCGTCGAGCACCCCGCCCTGGGCCACCGCGGAGTCCTCCAGCAGCCGGACCCCGTGCCGCGCGGCCAGTTCGGTGAAGCGCGGCATGTCGGCCATCACCGAGAACATGTGCGCGGGCAGCACCACCTTGGTGCGCGGGGAGATCAGCGCCTCGGCCCGGTCCGGGTCCATGGTCATGGCCACCGGGTCGATGTCGGCGAACACCGGCCGCGCGCCCAGGTTGACCACGGTCGACGCCAGTGGGGCGCAACCGAACGCGGGCACCACCACCTCGTCGCCGGGGCCGACCCCCATGGCGTGCAGCAACAACGTCAGCGCGGAGGTGCCGCTGCCACACGTGATGACCTCCGCGCCGCCGAGCTGCTCGCCCAGCGCCGCCTCGAACCGCGCGGTGTGCTCGCCCAGGATGAACCGCTGCGCGGGCGAGGTGCCCAGCTGGTGCAGCAGGTCCAGCAGCACCGAGCGGTCGGCGTCGAACAGGTCGTCGGGGAAGAACGGGATCATCGCGCGCCCCCGGTGTAGAACTCCTCGACCGCCGCGCACACCCGGTCCAGCTGCGCGAAGGTCAGGTCCGGGTACAGCGGCAGCGCCAGTGCCCGCTCGGCGGCCGCCTCGGCGACCGGGAAGTCCCCTCGGCGGTGTCCCAAATGCGCGAAACAGGGCTGGAACGGCAGCGGCGTGGGGTAGTAGGTCTCGGTTTCGATCCCGCGCGCGGCGAGGTGCCGGGCCAGGCCGTCCCGGTCCTCTCCCTCGATCAGGTATACGTAATATGCCCCGACGGTGTCAGTATTTCTGGTTATTACCGTCGGTAGTCTCGTAATCCCGAGAATCCGGGACAACCGGGCCGAATACCGGGCCGCCAGCTCACCGCGCCGGGCGATGTCGGCGTCCAGCCGGGTGAGCTTGGCCAGCAGCACCGCGGCCTGCAGGTCGTCCATCTTGCTGTTCATCCCGGACAGCCCGGTCTCGTTGCTGATCCCGGGGAAGTGGTCCAGGGTCCGGCCGCCCCGCCCGTGGTGGCGCAGCGCGGCCACCCGCTCGGCGATGCCCGGATCGTCGGTCAGCACCGCGCCCGCGTCACCCAGCGCGCCCAGGGTCTTGGTGGGGAAGAAGGAGAGCACCCCGCCCGCGCCGAGCAGCCCGGCATGCCTGCCGCCCCAGCGCATCCCGATCGCCTCCGCGCTGTCCTCGACCACGGTCAGCCCGGCTCGCCGGGCCACCGCGCCGATGCCGTCCAGGTCGGCCAGCTGGCAGAACAGGTGCACCGGCATGACGAACCGGGACCGGGGCGTGATCGCGGCGGCCAGCGCGGCCGGGTCCATCGCGTAGGTCTCCGGTTCGACGTCGACGAACACCGGCCTGCCCCCGGCCAGCACCACCGCCGAGGCCGAGGCGATGAAGGTGTAGGCGGGCACCAGCACCTCCTCCCCCGGCGCCAGCCCGGCCGCGCGCAGCAACAGCACCAGCGCGTCCGTGCCGCTGTTCACCCCGAGTGCGAACCGGGCGCCGGTGTAGGCGCACAGAGCTTGTTCCAGTTCCGCGACCTGCCTGCCGTGCGAATACTTGCCGTGCGCGACAACCTGCTCGACGCCACTGCTGATCAGCGGCCAGAGCTGCTGGAACGAGGCGGACTGGGAGAAGAACGGGACCGTCCCGGAAAACGGAACAGCGGTGTGCGCAGGGCTGCTCAGGGCGGCCACCTCCGGCTACTCTCAGTGTTCATGCTCACGACCGAGCGTAGGAATCACGCCTGGCTTGTCGAGGGCCCAGCGCACTTTCGGAGACAGGTTCACCTCTTCTGGTACCGGATACATTTCCCGCCTTGACAGCCGTTCGCCGGAGCGTGAATGTGCGAAGAGCTAACCGCACCGGAAATTGTCAGCCGGCAAACGATGTCGGCTGACTGACTTCGCGCTGTCCGGGGTCCGGAACTCGGACCCGCCGTTTCGGGGTGAACGGGTAGAACATGTTGCAGACGTTTGTCGTGGGGCTGGGCCGGGCCGGTGCGGAGCTGCACCTGCCGATCCTGCTGCGGGCCCGCGAGTCCGGCGCCCATCCACGACTGTTCGACCCTGGACCGGTGCTCGCCTGCGACACCTCCGCACCGGAGACCGCACCGGCCGGGGTGGTGCTCACCAGCAGCATCGCCGAGGCCGCCGCCCAGCTGGAGCCGATCCGCACTGTGGTGCACCTGTGCACCCCGCCGACCACCCGGCCTGCCGTGCTCGCCGAACTCGCCGACCACGGCTTCCGCAAGATCGTCGTGGAGAAGCCGCTGGCCATCAGCCTCGCCGACCTGGCACGCCTTTCCGAGCTCCGGCAACGCCGCTGGCTGGATCTGGTGGTGGTCGCGCAGTGGCAGTCCAGCGCGCTCACCCAGCGCCTGGAGGACCTGGTGCGCGGCGGCGCGCTCGGCGCGCTGCGCCGGATCAGCATGGCCCAGCACAAGTCCCGGTTCCGCCGCTCACTGCTCTCCAGCGGGCACCCCACCGCCTTCGACGTGGAGCTGCCGCACTCGGTCGGGGTCGCACTGCGCCTGGCAGGGCGGGCGGAACTGGTGGAGGCCAACGCGTTCGACCTGACCAGCGAGGCGGGCACCCGGCCCGGTCTCGGCGGAGCCCGGCTCACCCTGCGGCACGGCAACGGGGTGCGCACCGACATCACCTCCTCGCTGGTCTCCCCGGTGCGGGAACGCCGGATCACGCTGACCTTCGACGGCGGCGAGGCGGTCGGGCACTACCCGGTGAGCGCGGACGACCACTACGCCCAGCTGGCCGTGCGCACCCCGGAGCGGACGACCAACCTGAGCTTCCCCGACGACTCGTTGACCACCTTCCTGCTGCACACCTATCGCCGCTACCAGCGACAGGCGCCCTCGACCACCTCGCTGGTGCTGCAGTGCGAGGTGGTGCGCCTGCTCGCCGAGGCCAAGGCGCACGCCGGCTACGCCGAGCCAGAGCCCGCGCTGGTCCCGCCCGCCCGCACCGCCGAGTCGCCGCTCCGTGTCGGCTGAACCGTTGCGCCGCACCGGAATCGGCGACGAGGCCGCGCCGGACCTGGCCGGTCAGCTGGCCGCGGTCCGGCGGCTGGGCTGGTCGGCGATCGAGCTGCGCACCGTGGACGGCGTGTGGCTGGCCGACCTGCGCCCGGATCAGCTGGAGCTGGCCGGGACGGAGGTGGTGTGCCTGGCCTCGCGCATCGGCAACTGGTCCCGCCCGATCAGCACCCCGCTGGCCGCCGACCTGGCCGAGCTGGACCGGCTCATCGAGCACTGCCACCGGCTGCGCTGCCGGTACGTGCGGATCATGTCCTACCCCAACGACGGCCTGCCCGAGGCCGAGTGGGCGCGCCGGGTGATCGACCGGATCGCCGCGCTGGCCGAGCTGGCCGGGGCCGCCGGGATCACGCTGCTGCACGAGAACTGCTCCGGCTGGGCGGGCGCCAGCGCGGCGAACACGCTGCGACTGCTGGAGGAAGTGGGCTCCCCCGCGCTGAAACTGTTGTTCGACACCGGAAACGGCATCTCCGCCGGGTACGAGGCCTACGACCTGCTCACCCGGATCGCCGGGCACGTGGCGCACGTGCACGTCAAGGACGCGGTGGCCGGGCCGGTCTACACCGTGCCGGGCGCGGGCCAGGCCAGGGTCGCCGACTGCCTGCGGCTGCTGCTCGACCAGGGCTACACCGGCGCGTTGTCCCTGGAACCCCACCTGGCACTGCGACCGCACGAGGGCCTCCAGCACAGCGGCGAGGCGGCCGAGTCCTACCACCAGGCCGGACTGGCCCTGGAAGCCTTGCTGAGCCAGGAGATGAGTCGCCGTGTTGCGACCGGCTGACCACCGGCTCCTGCTGGACCTGCTGGAACTGCCCACCGCGGGGCCCTTGGAGCTCGACGTCACCCCGCCCCGGTTGTGGGAGGCGCAGCGGGCCTACGCGGCGGCGGCCGCCGAGTTCGGCATGGACACCGTGCACCACGCCCCGGCCGACCCCTCGGCCGCGCGCGGACCGGAGGTGCCCAGCGCGGTCCGCGCCGCCGCGGCCGACCCGGACTTCCTGGCCTGCCAACCGAACCTGGTCCTGCGGCTGGGCCCACAACTGCCCAGGGCCAGGACGGTGATGTTCAACGTGCACCTGGACACCGTGGCCGGGGCCGAACCGGTGGGCTTCGACGGCCACCGCTTCACCGGCCGCGGCGCGATCGACGCCAAGGGACCCGCGGTCGCGCTGCTGGCCGGAATCCGCGCCGCCGCGCCACAACTGCGCCCGGACATCGGCGTGCTGGTGCAGGCGGTCTCCGGCGAGGAGGGCGGCGCGCTCGGCACCATCGGCACCCGGCCACTGGTGGAAGCCGGACATGTGGGACGGCTCAACGTCTTCTGCGAGCCCACCGGCGGCCACTACCTGCCCCGCGCCACCGCCGCGATGACCGCCTGCGTGCGGGTGGACGGCCAGGACGCCATCGACGACACCCCCTACGCCGGGCACAACGCCACCGTGCTGCTCGGCTTCCTGGCCCAGCACCTGGCCGGGGCACTGGACTCCCGGCACACCGACGGCGAGGTGTGCGTGGCCGGGCTGCACACCGGGCGGCTGCACAACCGGGTCTACGGCTCCGGCAGCCTGCTGCTCAACCTCTCCTACGCCGAAACGGCCTCGGCCACCAGGCTGGCGCAGGAGGTCACCTCGGCCGTCCACGAAGGACTCATCGCCTTCCGCCGCCGCTTCGCCGGCAGCCGCCAGTTCGCCCGCACCGCCGCCGACGCCGCGGCCATCACCAGCCTGGACTGGCACAAACGCGGCCTGCCCGCGCTCACCGGCGCCGACCCGTGGGCGGAGAACCTGTTGACCGGACTGGGCATCCCGCGCTGGCCCGAGGATCGCCCCGCGTTCACCTGCGACGCGATCTGGCTGGCCGGGGTCCCGGACACCGCCACCGTGGTGCTCGGCCCCGGCACCCTGGACGGCAACAACGCGCACGCCACCGGCGAGTTCGCCGACCTGGCCGACCTGGAGGCCTTCGCCGCCACCGTGTGCGGCCTGCTGCTCGCCTTCGACCACCAGATCGGAGCCCCATGACCGTCAACGGCCTGGCCACCCGAGTGTCCACAATGGACATCCTTGACTGGACCACCGAGGTGTTCCGCGCCCTCGGCCTGCCACCGGGCCGGGCCCGCGCCTCGGCCGCCGCGCTCTGCCACGGCGACCTCACCGGCATGTCCTCGCACGGCCTGGCCAACCTCAGCCGCCTCTACCTGCCGCTGCTGCGGGAGAACCGGGCCGACCCGGCCGCCGAACCCGTGGTGCTCACCGACCTCGGCGCGGCCGCGCTGGTCGACGCCCGCCGCGCGCTCGGCCTCTGGCAGGCGAGCGAGGCGATGACCGAGGCGGTCAACCGGGCCCGCGTGCACGGCATCGGCCTGGTGTCGGTGCGCGGCGCCACCCACTTCGGCTGCGCGGGCCACCACACCGCGCTGGCCGCCCGGCACGGCATGATCGGCCTGCTCGCCGGGAACTGCGGCCGCCAGCGCATCGCGCACCCACCGGGCGGCGCGGTGCCCATGCTCGGCACCAACCCGCTCAGCGTGGCCGCCCCCGCGGGCTCGGGCCACCCGTTCGTGCTCGACATGAGCACCACCGTGGTGCCCACCGGGCGCATCAGGGCCGCCGCCCGCGCCGGGGAGCCGATCCCGCCCGGTTGGCTGTCCGATGTGGACGGTCAACCGGTGACCGACCCGGCCGCCTTCGACCGGGGCGAGGCGCGGCTGCGCTGGCTCGGCGGCGACCCGGAAACCGGCGCGTTCAAGGGCTTCGGGCTCGGGCTCGCGGTCGAGGTGCTGGGCGCGCTGCTCTCCGGCGCGGGCACCGGTCCCAGCCGGGCCGCCGCCGGAGGCGACCGCGGCCGGGACGACGACATCGGTTTCGCCGCGATCGCCATCTCCCCCGCCGCGCTGCGGCCCGACAGGTCCTTCCAGCGGCAGGCCGGTGAGCTCTTCGGCGCGCTGCTGAACTGTCCGTCCACAACGGAGGACGGCGTGCGCTATCCCGGCTGGCACGAAGGCGAACGCGCCGCGGGCTACCTGCGCGAGGGCGTGCCGGTCTCCGCCGCGCTGCACGCCGAGCTCGACGAGGTCGCCGCCGAACTGGGCATCGGGCGGCTGGCATGAGGATCGGCGTCATCGGACTCGGCGTGATCTCCCGGTTCTACCTGGCCGCGCTGGCTGAGGTGGACGGGGTGGAGCTGGCCGCGGTGTGCGACCACGACCCGGAAACCCTTGCCCCGCACCGCGGCCGGGTCTCCTGCCACACCAGCCACCTCGACCTGATCGACCGGCCCGGCCTGGACGCGGTGGTGGTCACCGTGCCCAACGACGCGCACGTCCCGGTCTGCCGGGACGCCCTCGCCGCCGGACTGCCGGTCTGCGTGGAGAAACCGCTGGCCACCACCCTGGCCGACGGGCGCGCGCTGGCCGAGCAGGCCCGCGCCGCCGGACTGCCGCTCTACACCGCCTTCCACCGCAGGCACAACGCCGCCGCGCGGGCCCTGCTGGACCGCCTGCCCGCACTGCCCCCGGTGGTCGCGCTGCGGGTGCGCTACCTGGAACGCATCGAGGACCACGTCGGCCGGGACCGCTGGTACCTCGATCCTGAGCGCTGCGGCGGCGGGTGCGTGGCCGACAACGGCCCCAACGCCTTCGACCTGGTCCGCCAGTTCCTCGGCCCGGTCCAGCTGACCGCCGCCGACATCCGGCGGGACGAGACCGGCGTGGACCGGCAGGCCCTGCTGCGCCTGCGCTCGGCGAGCGGCGTCCCGGCCGAGGTGGAGCTGGACTGGTCCTACCCCGGCGAGGTCAAGGACGTCTCGGTCACCCTCGCCGATGGGCAGGTGCGGCACGCGGACCTGCTCGCCGGGCACTCGGAGTTCAAGGGCTCGCTGTGGCACGAGTACCTCGGCGTGGTGCGCGAGTTCGCCGGCCTCGTGCGCACCGGCGGCGACCCAGCCGACGGGCTCGCCGCGCTGGCCCTGGTGGACGCCGCCTACCAGGCGGAACTGGCCCTGCCGAGTGGACGGGAGAGCTGATGGAGGAGAACGGGCCCAAGCGGGTCATCGGCGGAGTGCTGGTGAAGGTGCTGCTGCACCGGCGCACCGAGCGCGGGATGCGGCTGGAGGAGCACGCCAGCCGGTGCGTGCGGCGCGGCGAGGTGCACGAGCTGGTCACCACCGACCACCGGGAGACCGCCCCGGGCAGCCGGATCGACCGGGTCGGGTTCCTGGGCTTCGCCGAGATCACCGACGCCGGGGTGATCGACCGCGGCGACCAGGTGTGGATCGGCGGCCACCACGTGGGCACCGTGCTCGGCTTCGACGCCTGCCACTTCCCCAACCACTACAACATCCTCATCACCGCGCCGGTCCCGGTCAGCGGCGCCGACCTGGACCTGCGGCCTGAGCAGGCGGTCCGGTTCAGCTACGACTGAGCACAGGGCGACGCCCCCGGAGCCAGGCTTCCGGGGGCGTCCGGCCGTGCCGGGTCAGCGACCCAGCAGCGGCACGTCGAGGGTGCCGTAGTGGAAGTCGCGGACCGCGTTCACCAGCTCGTCCACCGACAGCGAGCCGTTGCCGCTGGTGTCGATGGCCTGGAACGCCGAGTCCGCGTCCGCCCCGCTGACCCCGATCGCCTTGAGCCACGTCTTGAACTCGGCCGGGTTGACCTCACCGTCGCCGTCGGTGTCGCACAGGTCGACGATGGCCCGGATGGTCGGGCGCAGCAGCCTGCTGAAGCCGACGTCACCGTCCTTGAACATCAGCTTCTCGTTCACGGCCAGGAACTGGTCCTGGGTCAGCGCCCCGTTCGGGCCCACTCCGGCCTCGCTGGCCTGGTACTCGAACATGCCGATGAAGGCATCCCGCACCGCCCGCCCGCGCGGTGACTCCGGGCTCTCGCCGAAGGCCTTGATGATGCGCATCGCCTCCGCCTCGTAGTCGGAACGCTCAATGCGGCCGTTCCCGTTGACATCCCACTTCTTGAAACGCTGGATCTGGCGCTCGTTCTTCACGGCGGTCGTCATGGAAGTTGGACTCCTCGCGAAAAAGGGGTGAACAATGGCGACAGCAAGTAGGCGGAGGCTTGCCGGTGACTCGAACCTAAGCCAGCCGAATCAGAAAGGGCACTCGGCCCACCAGGCTGCGTGAAAAGTCAGCTGAATGCGGAAAATGTCACAGACGGTCGGTCAGAGGTGGGCCACACTCCCTCCCGGCACCGTGCCACGGGTGTCGAACAGCAGCCGCGCGGCGCGGGCCAGCCTGCTCGGCTGGTAGCAGCGGTGGTCCTGCAGCAGGATGGTCAGCTCGGCCCTGCCCAGCGCCGCCGCCAGGTCCAGTTCCCTGGGCACCGGGACGTCGGCGACGACAAACCGGCTGGTGTGCGGGTCGTGGTAGCTCAGGTCCGCGCCGCGCCGCCGCAGCGCCTCGACCACCGCGAAGGCGGGCGAGCCGCGCAGGTCGGGCACATCGGGCTTGTAGGTCACCCCGAGCAGCAGCACCTCCGCGCCGGCCAGCCCGCCCGAGTCGGCCAGCAGGTCCGCGGCCCGTTCCGCGACGTAGTCCGGCATGCGCTCGTTGGCCTGGAAGGCCGCGTTGACCAGCGAGAACTCGAAGCCGGTCGACTCGGCCTTGCTGAGCAGGTAGCGCGGGTCCACCGGGATGCAGTGCCCGCCGACGCCGGGACCGGGGGTGAACGCGGCGAAGCCGTAGGGCTTGCTGGCCGCGCAGTGCAGCACGTCCCAGACGTCGATGCCGGCCTGGCGGCAGAACACCGCGACCTCGTTGACCAGCGCGATGTTCACCAGCCGGAAGGTGTTCTCCAGCAGCTTGGCCATCTCCGCCTCGCGGGTGCCGCTGGCGATCACCACGGTGTCCACCAGGTCCTGGTAGAAGGCCGCCACGTGCTTGGCGCACAACGGGGTGTGGCCGCTGACCACCTTGGGCGTGTTCCGCAGCCCGTACCTGCGGTTGCCGGGGTCGATGCGCTCCGGGGAGAACCCGAGGTGGAAGTCCTCGCCGGCGCGCAGGCCGGAGCCGCGCTCCAGGATCGGCCGGAGCACCTCATCTGTGGTGCCCGGGTAGCTGGTGGACTCCAGCACCACCAGCATGCCGGGCCGCAGCCGGGCCGCCACCGTCTCCGCCGCGGCCCGCAGCGGGCCGGGGTCCGGGCTTCCATCGCTGGTCAGGCCGGTGGGCACGCAGATCACCACGGTGTCCGCGGCGGCGATCACCGCCGGGTCGGTGGTGGCCTGGAAACCGGTCGCGAGCAGGGCCGAGACCTCCGCGGGCGCCACATCAGGGGTGGTGGGGCGACCCTGGTTGAGCTGGGCCACCACCGAGGGGGACAGGTCGTAACCGGCCACCGCCAAACCGGTCGCGCCGGCCAGCCTGGCCAGCGGCAGTCCGACATAACCCAGCCCGATGACAACGAGGTCCAATGGCACGTAAAAGCTCCTAGCTGCATGGACGGAAATTCCCTGCTCCCAGGTCATGAATGTGGGCCAATGGGGGTTCGACGACCGCTTGCCCATTTCGACGTTACCAGTGAGTCGCCTGTTTCACCGGGTGTATTGCATCAGCACCTGATGGTTTGGCGGATGCCGATGATCGGCCGTTTCGGTGGCCTTCGGTGAGCTGGCGCGGCCGGTGAAGACTCGACTGGTCTAATTGGCTCACGCCTTCGGTGAAGACCCGGCCTAAGCCTTGTTGAGGTAGGTCAGGACGGCCAGCACCCGGCGGTTGGTGCTGTCGTCGGTGATGCCGAGCTTGCCGAAGATCGAGGTGGTGTACTTGCTGATCGCACTCTCGCTGAGGAACAGCCGCTGGCCGATGGTGTGGTTGGCCAGTCCCTCGGCCATCAGGGCGAGCACCGAGTGCTCGCGTTCGGTGAGCCGTGCCAGCCGCCGGTTGGACGTGCCGCTGGTCAGGAGTTTGGCGATCACGGCCGGGTCGATCGCGGTTCCGCCGCCGGCGACGCGGGTGAGGGCGTCCATGAACTGGTCGGCGTCGAAGACGTTCTCCTTGAGGAAGTAGCCGACTCCCCCGGCGCCGTCGGCGAGCAGTTCGCGGGCGTAGAGCTGTTCGACGTGCTGGGACAGGATCAGCACCGGCAGGCCGGGGATCTCCTTGCGGGCGGCCAGCGCGGCCCGCAACCCTTCGTCGGACTGGGTGGGTGGCATCCGGACGTCGACGATGGCGACCTCCGGGCGGTGGGTCAGCAGCGCGTCCAGGGTCTCCGGTCCAGTACCGGCGGTGGCCACCACCTCGTGCCCGAACGCCTCGAGCAGGCGGACCATGCCGTCGCGCAGCAGGTAGAGGTCCTCGGCTACCAGGATTCGCATGGCACCATCATCCGCGCTCGGGTCGGGCCGCCGGGCGGGCTGTCGATCTCCAGGGTGCCGTCGAAGACCGCGAGTCGGCGGCGCAGTCCGTCGAGTCCGCCGCCGGGCCGGGCGAGCGCGCCGCCCCGGCCGTTGTCCGCCAGCTCGACCACGATCGCGTTGTCCTGGCGGGTGATCGCGATCCGGGCTTCGGTGGCGTGGGCGTGTTTGACCGCGTTGGTGAGCAGTTCGGCGATGCCGAAGTACACCGCGGACTCGATCGGCGGGTCCAGGGGCGGCAGGTCCTCGGCGCTGACCTCGGTCTCCAGCGGGCTGTCCAGGGCGAGGGCGCGCACGGCGTCGGCCAGGCCCCGTTCGGTCAGCACCGGCGGGCTGATGCCGCGCACCAGCTCGCGGATCTCGGTCAGCGAGGTGGCCGCGCCGGTGCGTGCCTGCCGCAGCAGCGCCTTGGCCTGGTCCGGGTTGGTCTCCATGAGCTTCTCCGCGGTGGCCAGGGAGAGACCGAGCGCGACCAGGCGGGCCTGCGCGCCGTCGTGCAGGTCGCGTTCGATCCGGCGGATCTCGGCGGCCTGGGTGACCGTGGCGTCCGCGCGCTGGGCGGTCAGCTCGTCCACCCGGTCGGCCAGCGCCATGGTGAAGGAGGCGCGCAGGAACCGGACGGCCACCGGTTCGAGGGGTCGCCAGGCGTACGGGGCGGTGGTCACGGCCACCAGCAGGCCGAGCAGGCCGATGCCGGGCGAGTGCTGGAGGAGTCCGAGGACCGCGACCGCCACCCCGGCCGGTGGGACCGCGGCGAGCAGGCCGACGGTGACCGGTGCGATCGCGGTGAACCGCAGGTCACGCCAGGTGGCGGGATCGCTCCACCACAGCCGCAGCCGCTGGTCCTGGCGGGCGTCCCGGCTGGTCCGCTCGTAGGAGAAGCCGTTCCACCAGTACCCGGTGGACATCCGCACCACCGGCGCGGCCTGCCGGTACCCGCCGGGGATCACGGTGCCGGTCCACCTGGTCACGAGGCCACGAGTCAGCTTGCACACCGGTCGGGACAGCGCGACGGTGCCGATACCGGCCCAGGCGAACGGCGCGAGCCAGGACCACGGGCCCGCGCCCCACCAGATCCACAGCCCCACCGCGGCCGCCCACAGCGCCGGGACCAGCAGGACGACCGCCAGCACGGCGCAGGCCCGCAGGAAGCCCGTGCCGGCGCTGGCCAGCCAGGTCACCAGCTTGCTCATGGTCCTTCCCCCTTCAACGGCTCGGTGTCCACTGTGCACCGTGCGGGGCCGGTCCGGGAGTGGGGCCAGACCCACTCCGCCGGGCGTCCAGACCCATACCGGCCCGGTCGCGCGCTGCCTAGCGTCGAGTCCACATCGGACAACGCAGGGAGCGGAAACATGAGCACAGTGAAGAAACTCGTCGCCGTCTACGGGGCGATCAGTGTCGCGGTCCTCGCCGTGGTGATCGTCCTTTCGGTCGTCGGCGGCGAGGTGAGCGCGTTCATGTGGGGTCGCGCGGGCGGCATGGTGGCCAGTGCCGTGGTGACCTACTGGCTGGCCGAGCGCGCCGCGCGCGGGGCCCGGTGGGCGTATGTGCGGGTGCGGATCATCTGCGTGGTGGTGCCGATCGCGGTCATCGTCATGGACAGCATCCCGGGCGCGCTGCCGGTGTGGTTCGCCGCGACGCAGATCGCGGGCGCGCTCGCGCTCATCCCGGCCGCGGTCCTGGTCAACCGGGCCGGGCTGCGCGCGGCCTTTCCCAAGCCGAACTGACCGGTCATTCCTCGGTGGCGCTCGCCCTCCCCTCCGCGGTGTAGCGCAGCAGGAAGGCGAGCACCCCGGCGATGGCCGCGGTGACGCAGGCGAGGTCGGTGACCGGGCCGCCGAAGGTCTTGACCAGCGAGCCGGAACCGATCAGCAGGCCGAGGGACTGGCCTGCCACGGCCAGCACCCCGGCGAGCAGGAACGCGAGCAGGCACAGGCGGGTGGCGGTGAGCAGGACGCGGTGCACGGGCGCACTCTCCTTCGCGGTCAGCTGGGCAGCCACAGCACGCCGACGGCCAGCAGCACGCCGAAGAGCAGGGTGGGCAGCAGGTAGTAGAGGACGACCGGGACGAACACGCGCACCGGGTTGATCTCGGCGATGCCCGCGGCCACGTACAGCGGTGCCGCGCCGGGCGGGGAACAGCCTTCCGAGGAGGCCCAGACCAGGATCGCGGCGAAGGCCACGTGCGGCGGGATACCGGCCGCGGTGAGCGCGGCGAAGGCGACCGGGCCGACCGCGGCCACCGTGGAGGTGGTGTTGAGCGGTCCGGCCACGACCACGATCACCAGGCCGACCACGATGGCCGCGACCAGCGGCGACACCCCGGTCAGCCCGGCCAGCAGCGGGGTGAGCTGGGCGCCGAGGCCCAGGGTGCTGAGCACGTTGGAGGCGGCGAAGGCGGCGATCATGGTGACGCCGACCAGGCCGAGCTTCGGGCCGACCCTGCCCAGCAGCTCCCACCACTGGGCCCGGCCCGAGGGCAGGGACCGCCGTTCGACCAGGAGTCCGGCCAGCAGCAGCACCACCGGCAGCCAGACCAGCAGCGGCACCTCCTTGGCCACCGCGACCCCGGCGTGCGCGGAGACCAGGTCGCTGGTGGGCGGCGCGGTGAGCAGGACCGGCACCGCGATGGAGGCCAGCACCAGCAGCGAGGTCCAGCCCGCGCGGAAGGAGCGGCGGAACGGGTGCACGTCGGCCGGGTTCATCGCGCCCACCCCGCGCCTGGCCACGATCGCGTAGGCCACGATCAGGCGCATCACCACCATCCACGCGCCGGTGACGAACATGGTGGCGACCATGCCGCCGGTGCCCAGCACGGGCAGCACGGTCGGCGCGGCCAGCAGGATGAAGAACGCGCCGCTGAACGGGAAGGTCGCGCCGACACCCGCGTTGCCGGACAGGACCAGGGCGGCCGTTTCGCCGCTGGCTCCGGAGCGCTTCATCCACGGGATGGTGATGGAGCCGATGGTGGCCACGATCGCCGCGCCGTTGTGCGCGACCGCCCCGAACAGCCCGGAGGCCACCGTGGCGGCGTAGGCCGAGCCGCCGCGGCGGCGGCCCAGCACCGAGCTGAGGATGTCCACCAGGCGCTGCACCAGGCCGGTCCTGGTGAGCAGCTCGCTGACGAAGACGAAGGCCAGCGCGGCGAAGGTGATCTCGGACTTGAGCCCGTCCACCAGGCCCTGCCAGCCGACCGCCAGCGCGTCCCGGCCGGCGAACGCGGCGGTGACCAGGAAGCCGACCACCATCGCCTCGCCGATGTTGCGCTTGAGCACGGCGTTCCACAGCACGATGGCGGCGATGAAGGCCACCAGGGCGTACACGGCGTTCATGCGGGCAGCAGCCCGGCCTCGGCGAAGGCGGCGACCGCCTCCGGGCCGGTGAGGAAGTCCAGCAGCTCGCGCGCCTGCGGGCTGGCCGCCACTCCGAGTGCGATGGAGAGTTCGCTGTACTGCTGGACTGCATCCGGCAGCGGTCCGGCGATCCGGGCTTGCGGCACGAAGGCCAGTTCGCTGAGCTGTTGCACGGCGAGGTCGGCGCGGCCATCCAGGAGGGTTTCGGCGGTGAATCCCTTGGGCAGCACGGTGGCGCGGGCGTTGACCTGTTCCGCGATGCCCAGCTCCTCGATCAGGTTCGCGAAGTGGATGCCGCTGGCCCCGGTGCGGGAGTAGGCGACCGAGCGGGCCGAGGTGAGCGCGGCCCGCAGATCGTCCACTGTGGACAGATCGGGCAAGTCGGCGTCCGCTGGCACGGCGATGCCGATGCCGCTGCGGGCCAGCGCTTGCGGGGAGGCCGGGTCGATGGCACCCAGCTCGGCCAGTGCGGGGAACGCCGCGGAGATCGCGATCAGCACCTCCGGCCGCGCGCCCTCGGTGATGCGGTTGACCAGCACGGTGGTCGGGTCGTAGCTGACCTCGACCGGCGCGGCGGTGAAGGCGGGCAGCACCGCGTCCAGCGCGGTACGCACGGAGAGCGCGCTGAACAGGGTGAGGCGTGGCTGGGTCATGGCGGGTCCGTTCGGCTGGGGACGAGGGTAGTGGGCAGGCCGCGGGTGAGCAGCATGATCGCGGCGGTGTGTTCGAGCTCTTCCAGGGCGTCGAGCGCGGTGTCCGGGTCGGGGCCGCAGACCACGGGTCCGTGGTTGGCCAGCAGCAGGGCGTGGTGCTCGCGGGCGGCCTCGGCCACGAGTGGGGCGAGGGCCGGGTCGCCGGGTGCGTGGTAGGGCAGCAGCGGCAGCCTGCCGATGCGCATGGTGAAGTAGGCGGTCAGTGGTGGGATGGCGTTGGCGGGGTCGAGTCCGGCCAGGCAGGACACCGCGGCGGCGTGGGTGGAATGGGTGTGCAGCACGGCATTCGCGTGTGGTCGCTGCCGCAGCACGGCCGCGTGCAGGAACGCCTCTTTGGACGGTGGCGGGCCGCTCACATGTCGTCCGTCTGCGTCGATCTCGGACAGCTGCTCGGGGGTGAGCGAGTCCAGGGACGCGCCGGTCGGGGTGATGAGCAGGTGCTCGCCCGCGCGGATCGAGACGTTTCCGGTGCGGCCGTGGGTGAGTCCGCGCGCGTGCAACGTTCGGGCGGTGGCCACCACCTGGTCTCGCAGCTGCCGGGTCATGAGTCCGGTCCCGAGGCGGTGGCCAGCAGCTCGGGGTCGCCGAAGTTGCCGGATTTGAGCAGCAGCAAGGGATGTGCGGGGTCGACGGGCTTGATCCAGGGCACGCCGGGTGCGGCCTCGGCGCCGACCGCGCCGCCGCGCACGCCCAGCGCGGCGACCACCGCGCCGGAGGTCTCTCCGCCGGCGGTGACCAGCCTGCGGATGCCGCGTTCGACCAGGCCGAGCGCGATCAGTCCGGTGGCGCGCTCCAGGATTCGCGCCGAGTCCGCCACGCCCAAGATGTCCTGGACCTGGCGGAGTTCGGCCGGGCTCATCGAGGAGTAGATCAGCGGGCCGTCCGCGCCGGTGGTGTCGAACCAGGCGAGCGCGCGGGCGGCGAGGGCCTCGGGATCGGGGATGGCGACCGGGTCGAGGCGGTGCGCGGGCCTGCCCTGGCGGAGCAGTTCCGCGACCTGTTCCAGGGTGCGGGCCGAGCAGCTGCCGGAGAGCACGGCCGCCGGTCCGCTCGGGCGGAAGTCGTCCTCGGGTGGCTGACCACTGCCGGTGGCCGCGGCGAGGCCGCCTGCCAGGCCCGCCGCTCCGGCGACCAGTGGCGCGTTCGCCAGGACCCGGCCCAGCACCAGCAGGTCCTCCTCGGTGGACGCGTCGGCGAGCAGGTAGCGGGTGGTCGCCTGCTGGATCGCTTCTCGCACAGCGGTTTCGCCCGCGCGCACGGTGTCGTGGGTGAGCAGGCCGACCGGTTGGTGGAGCTGGGCGTGCAGCAGGTGGACCAGGTTCGACTCGCGCATCGGGGTCACCGGGTGCTCGCGCATCGGCGAGTCGGCCAGCAGCTGGTCGCCGACGAACAGGTGGCCGCGGTACTGGGTGCGGCCGTGCCGGGGCGAGCTGGGCGTGGTCACCACGGGATCGGCGTCCAGTGCGGCGGCCAGGGCGGCCAGTACCGGGCCGATGTTGCCTTCGCTGGTGGAGTCGAAGGTGGAGCAGTACTTGAAGTAGACCTGCCGGAGCTGCCGTGCGCGCAGCCAGTCCAGGGCGCGCAGCGAGTCCGCGACCGCGGTGGCCGCCGGGGCCATCCGGCTGGTCAGCGCCACCACCACGGCCTCATCCGCGGGCAGGTCCGGCTCCGGCACGCCGAAGTAGAGCTGAGTGCGCAAGCCGTTGCGGCGCAAGGCGACGGCCACGTCGGTGGCTCCGGTGACGTCGTCGGCGATCACCCCGATCATCGGCCCACCAGCGCCTTCAGCCGCTCCGCCGCGCTGCGCGGGCCGGAGAACACCGGCAGGCCGGTCCTGGTGGCCAACGGTGAGGTGGCCGGGGCGAGGGTGTACTGGGCCAGCAGCACAGCGTCCACAGTGGACAGATGGCGTTCACCGGCCGCCAGCAGGAGCTCGGTCAGCTCCTCGCCGGTCGCGGTGAACGCCTCCGGCACGTGCAGGCCCACCAGCTGGGTGCCCGGCGCGCGGGCGCGGAGCCGGGTGAGCGAGTCGCGCAGCGCGGCCGCCACGGAGGCCAGCACCAGCACCCGGCGCGGGCCGCGGGCCAGCAGGTCGTCGAAGGCGGCGTCGTCCGGGGCGAGCACGGGCACCGGCGCGGCGCTGGCGCGGGCCAGCTCGCCGTAGAGCGAGCACGTCAGCAGCACCGCGTCCGCGCCGCCGCGCACCGCGTAGTCGATCAGTCGCCGCATCCGCTCGGCCAGGTCCGGGGTGAGACCCTCGCTCGCGTCGGCCAGCAGCTTGTCGTCGAGCAGGGTCCACGGCTCGGCGGCCGGGAACCGCTCGGCCAGCGCGGCCGTGGCCGGGCCGATCGCGCCGGGGGTCGCGTTGATCAGGGCCACCCTGGTCATCGGGTCTCCTGTCTGGTCCAGCCCAGGCCGTCGGGGCTGTGCGGGCGGTACTCGCAGCCGATCCAGCCCTCGTGCGCGCGCAGCGCCTCGAACACCGCGGGCCACGGGATGTCGCCGGTGCCGGGTTCGCCGCGGCCGGGCACGTCGGCGATCTGCACGTGGCTGGTCAGCGGCAGGAACTCGGTCAGCGCGGCCAGCAGGTCCGGTTCGTCCTGGTGGGCGTGGTAGACGTCGAAGAGCAGGCCGACGTGGTCCGCGCCGACCGCTTCCACCGCGGCGGCGGCGTGGGCCTGGTCGTCGAGCAGGAAGCCCGGCGCGTCCCGTTTGTTCTGCGCTTCCAGCACGATCCGCACGCCGGAGTCGCGGGACTGCTGGGCCGCCCACGCGATGTTGGCCACGTAGCAGGCAAAAGCGCGGTCGCGGCTGAGGTGGGCGGGCCGTTTTCCGGCTGGCACGTGCAGGAACGAGGCGCCCAGCTCGACCGCGTAGCCCAAGCCGAGGGCCAGTCCGGCGCGGAACTCCGCCCTGCGCTCCGGCAGGCAGGCGGTGCCCACCTCACCCGGCCCGCCCATCGGCGAGTTGATCAGCACCTGGGTCAGGCCCGCGTCAGCGAGCCAGCGGCGCAGCGTGGCCACCGGGTACGGATACGGGTCCGGGTACTCCACAGCCGTGAACCCGGCGGCGGCCGCGGCCTCGAACCGCTGCTCGAAGGGCAGTTCGGTGAACAGCCACTTGAGGTTCGCGGCCAGCCGCGCGGTGCCGATCACCGGGTCACCCGCGCGTACTCGGGGTTGACCAGGTGCTGGGGCGCGCGGCCGTGCAGCACGTCGAGCACCTGCCGGGCGGCCAGCAGGCTGGAGCGGGAGCGGGCCTGCGTGGTCGCGCCGCCGATGTGCGCGGTGATGAGCACGTTGTCCAGGCCGCGCAGCCTGCTGTCGGCGGGCAACGGCTCCTGGGCCAGCACGTCCAGCGCCGCGCCGCCGAGGTGGCCCTCGGTCAGGGCGTCGGCCAGGGCGTCCTCGTCGACCACCTCGCCGCGGGCGGTGTTGATCAGGAACGCGCCGGATTTCATGGCCTGCAACGCTTTCGCGTCGATCAGGCCCCTGGTGGTCTCGTCCAGGAACAGGTGCAGGCTGACGAAGTCGGACCCGGCCAGCAGCTCGGGCAGCGGCAGCACCGGCACGCCGGTCTCGGCCAGGAAGTCGCGGTCCGGGAACGGATCGGTGGCCAGCACCCGCATGCCCAGCGCGAGCGCCAGCCGGGCCACCGTCTGGCCGATCGAGCCCAGCCCCACCAGGCCGAGGGTCGCACCCTGGAGCTCGAGGCCGCTGCGCTGTGCCCAGTCGCCCGCGCGGACCCCGGCGATGTTCTGCGGGATGTGCCGGGCGCAGTTGAGCATCAGCGCGAGCACGTGCTCGGCGACCGAGCGGCGGTTCGCGCCGGGGGTGTGCGTGACGGCGACGCCGTGCCTGGTCGCCGCGGCCACGTCGATGTTGTCGTAGCCGGCCCCGCAGCGGCCGAACACCTTGAGCCGGGGCGCGGCCTCGATCACCTCGGCGGTGAAGGCGTCCGTGCCCGCCACCACGCCGTCCGCCTCGCGCACGGCCTCGGTCAGTGCCTGGCCGGTGGCGCGGCGGTGGGCGGCGGAGGCGAAAACGGTGGTCAGCCCCGCTTCGGTGAGCAGCCGGTCCACCTCGCCGCCTGACTCCAGGTAAGGCGTGGTGATGAGAACGCGGAAGGTCATGCGGAAACTATAGGATCGATGTCAATAGTATAGTTTCGGCGAGCGGGATATCGTGTCGCGACGACTAGGAGGGCGCATGGCTTCCCCGCGGAGGTCCGGCCGGCAGCCGCTCGCGGACCGGATGTACGAGGTGCTGCTCGCGCAGTTCACCGACGGAAAGTGGTCGGCGGGGGAACCGGTGAACATCGGCGCGCTCTCCCGCGAGCTCGACGTCAGCCAGACCCCGCTGCGCGAGGCGCTGGCCCGCCTGGAGCACACCGGGCTGGTGCAGCGGGAGGCGCTGAAGGGCTACCGGGTCGCGCCGCTGCTCACCGAGCAGGAGCTGGTCAAGCTGATGGACGCCCGGCTGGTGCTGGAACCGGCGCTCGCGCACGAGGCGGCCCGGCGCACCACCCCGGAGTTCCTGGCCGAGGTGCTGGCGAGCGTCGACGAGCTGGCCGGTGCCGCGAAGTCACCGGATGACAAGGTGTTCAGCTCCTACTGGCTGATCGACGAGCGCTTCCACCAGCTGATCGCCACCCAGGCGGACAACCCGTTCCTGGCCAAGGCCTACCGCGCCCTCGGCGGCCAGGTGCAGCGGTTCCGGTTCTTCGCCAAGCTCGGCTCGGCCCGCGGCGCGCCCGGCCTGGCCGCCGAGGAGCACCGCGCGGTGTACCACGCGCTGGCTGACGGCGACCCGGACCGGGCGGCGGCGCGGATGCGCGAGCACATCGAGAACGCCAAGCAGCGGGTGCTGGCCGACCGGCGCTCGGTGGCGGCTGACAGCTAGTACCGCGGTGGGGCTACCGGGCCCGGCAGGTCCTGAGGTAGCTGAGGAACGATGCCTGCAAGCCGGTCACGTGCGTTTCGCGCAGGACCGCGCTGGTGACGGCTGCGCCGCGGGCGGTGAGGTGGTGCAGGACGGTGGCCGTGTTCTTCGTCAGGTTCTGGTAGATGGCCAGGTCGCCGAGCAGCTCTTGCTCGTTGATGGTCACGTGCAGCTTGGCGGCAGGCAGGCTGTCACCCATCTGTTGGAGCTGGGCGAAGATCTGACTGTCCGCACCGGCGACGCCGGGGCTGCCCGCGCCGATGCTCGCGAAGAGCGTGCTGCCGGTGAGCCAGGTGTAGAGGCTGAAGAGGCCGCCGTAGGAGTAGCCGAAGAGGCCGTGACCGCTCGAGGCTGTGCCGTAGTCGCGTTCGATCCGCGGGTGCAGTTCCGTGGTGAGGAAGCTCAGGAACGCATCGGCGTGGGTGTCGCGCAGTTCGGCGAGGTAGGCGTCGGCTTCCTCGCGTGTCCTCGCGCCCGATTGAACTCCCAGCTCCACGGCATCGATGAGCTCCTTGGCGATGGGCTCGCCGGGCGGCACCAGGTCTCTGTTGCGCAGCCGGTCCCAGTGCTGTGCTTCCTCACCCGCGTAGCCGACGCTGACCTGGATGTAGGGCTGGATCCGCTGCATGGGATCCGCCTGGGTGACGATGAGCGGAGCCGTCAGGCCCACGGCCCAGTTGCCGTCGAGCACGTACACGGCAGGCGCCTGCGTCGTGGCGGGGTCGTAGCCCGGTGGCGTGGTGACCCAGACGCCGTAGTCGCGCCCACGGCTGGAGCGCAGCTCGAAGTAGTCGGTGCCGGCGAGGCAGCCGTGCCACATGGTGCTCATCAGAGGTCCTTCACAACACGTCGGGTCTGGACGACGGGTACCGATCGTCTTTTCCAATGGATAAACTGCGAGGGTGATCCTGTCAAGCACCAGCGACGCTCGCGAGCGCCTCCTGGCCCGGCTTCTCGACGCCTTCGACGAGGCCCTGCCCGCGCCGGAGGTGTCACTCCGGGAGATCGCCGCCCGGGCCGGGACCAGCCACGCCCTCCTGCGATACCACTTCGGGTCGCTGCCGGGCGTGTTGGCCGCCATGCTCAAGGCGCAGCGATCCCGGGACAACGAGGCGCTTTTCCAGGCCGCCCGGCAAGGCACCTTCGACGAGTTCGTCGTGGCGATCTGGCGGACCTACACCCGCCCGGAGCAACTGTCGCGGGTCCGCGGCTTCTTCCACGTCGTCGGTCTGGCCGCGTACAGCCCGGAGAACTTTCGGGAGTTCATCGACTCCCTCGACGACCTGACCAAGAGCCTGGCCTCACTCGCGGAAGGCGAAGGGCTCGACGCCGGGGAAGCGCTGACCCTGGCCACCGTCACCATCGCCGCGATTCGCGGCCTGCTCCTCCAGGAGGTCCTCACTCCGGCAGGCTGCCCGGCGGACGCGGTCGCCTTGATCCTGCGCATGCGCAAGGGCCAATCGCAGCCCTAGGCCGAGCCGCGCAGCCGCAGTTCGCCGCACACCACCAGGTCCTCCGGCGCGGCCGCGCGCTCGCCGGTGAGCAGCCGGGCCACGTCCTCGATGGCCAGTCTGCCCAGCCTGTTGGTGTCGATGGCCACGCTGGTCAGCGGCGGCTCCACCAGCGCGCCGAGCTCCAGTCCGTCGAAGCCGATCACCGCGAGATCGGCGGGCACGCGCAGGCCGAGCCGGCGGGCCTCGCGCAGGGCGCCGATGGCGATGATGTCGTTGAAGGTGAACAGCGCGGTCAGCTCCGGGTGCGCGGCGTGCAGCTCGGCGAAGGCCGCCGCTCCCCCGGCCACCGACTGGTCCGCGCCGAGCACCCAGGCCGGGTCCAGCTCCAGGCCGGCGGCGGTGGCGGCGGACTGGAACCAGCGCTGGCGGATGCTGGGCGCCGGGCGGCGGTTGTGGTCGAGCATGCCGATCCGGGTGTGCCCGGCGGCGATCAGGTGCGCCACCGCCTCGGCGATGCCCCGCTCACCCTCGATCCGGATCGAGCTGAACCCCGGGTTGCGGTGCTCGCGGCCCAGGAAGACCACCGGCAGCCCGCCGATGTGCCGTTCGATCTCGGCCTCGGGCTGGCTGAAGTAACCGACCACCGCGTCCACCTGGGAGCCGATCACCCGCAGCGTGGCGATCTCCTGCTCGGCCTGGTCGGTGGTGTCGTGCACGACCACGTGCCAGTCCAGTGCCCTGGCCGCCTCCAGCGCGCTGGCCGCGATCTCGGTGAAGAACGGGTTGCGCAGGTCGGGGATGACCAGGCCGATGGTGACGGTGTCCTGCCGCACCAGTCCCCTGGCGAACCGGCTGGGCCGGTAGCCCAGGGCCCTGGCGGCCTCCAGCACCCGCGCCTTGGTGCCGCCGTCGATCTCGGCCTTGTCGTTGAGCGCGCGGGACACGGTCTGCCTGGACACCCCGGCAGACCGCGCCACGTCGTGGATCGTCACCCGCTTCATCGCCGACGAGTATGCCCTGACCTGCGCAGCCACCACTCGGCGGCGGACACGCAGAGCGCGAAGCTGGTCCAGGTCGCGATGGCGGCGGCGGTCCTGGGCTCGGTCACCATGACCAGGGGCACGGTGAGCACCCGGTCCATCATGATCGAGATGGTCAGGGCGAAGCTGCGGATCATCCAGCGCCGGTGCTCGCGGAAGCGCCGCCGCCGCGCGGCCAGGTAGGCGGGCGCGGTGACCCCCAGCCAGAGCACCGCGCCGGTCAGGTTGCCGATCATGGTCAGCGGCCCGCGTTCGCTGAGCGCGCCCACCACCAGCGCGGTCAGCCCGGCAGGCAGCACCCCGCCGAAGACGTAGATCCGCCCGACCCAGCGGTGCATCGGCAGCGACCAGGCGCGCAGCGCGGGCCAGATCTGGCAGCACACGGTGAGCAGCGCGATCGAACCGAAGATCACGTGCACGGCCAGCAGCGGGAAGTGCCAATCCACCCCCGGCCGCAGCGGCGTGCGCGACTGGGCGGGGTCGGGTTGCAGGTAGGGCGGCAGCGAGACCAGCACGAACAGCACCGAGACCGCGAGCAGTGGGACGGTCCAGGGTCGCCGCAGCAACGGCTTCCGGGTTGCGCGCTCGCGCACAGTCGTCGTCACGGTGACCATCCCCCGTTTGGATCGGCCACGTGCTCGCGGCCTCGGCACCGGCAACCCTGCCCGCGCCGACCGCCCCCGAGCCTCAGTCAGATCGACTGCACCTAGGGTCGGTCGGGTGATCCACGGCAGGCAGGCCGAACGCGCGGCCCTCGGCACGCTGCTCGACGACGCCCGCGCCGGGCGGGCCGGGGCGCTGGTGCTGCGCGGGGAAGCGGGTATCGGCAAGAGCACCCTGCTGCGGGACACCGAGGCCGCCGCCGAGGGGTTCGCCGTGCTGCGCTGCGCGGGGGTGGAGTCGGAGGTGCGGCAGCCCTTCAGCGGACTGCACCAGCTGCTGCACCCCGGGCCGCTGCCCCTGGACGCCCTCTCCCCCGCCGCCGCGACCGCGCTGCGCCGCGCCCTCGGCCAGGAAGAAGGACCGCCGGGGTCAGAGCTGTTGCTGTGCGGGGCGTTGCTGGACCTGTTCGGGGCGCTCGCCGCGCGGCGGCCGCTGCTGGTGCTGGTGGACGACTTGCAGTGGCTGGACCGGTCCTCGGCGACCGCGCTGGTCTTCGCCGCGCGCAGGCTCGGCGCGGAGAACCTGGCCGTGCTGCTGGCCGTCCGGTCGCCGGATAAGTCCACTGTGGACATCGCGGACCTGCCGGAGCTGACACTGTCCGGTTTGGACAGTGCAGCCGCCGCGGGGCTGCTGGCCGAGCTGGACTGGCCCGCGCCGGAACCGGTGCGGGCGGCGGTGCTGGGCCACACCGGCGGCAATCCCCTCGCCCTGGTGGAGCTGGCCGCGCTGGGCGGTCCCGGCGAGGTGGCCGAGGAGCTGGCGTTGCGCGGCACGCTGCCGGTGGGCGCGCGCATCCGGGCCGCCTTCCAGCGCCGCCTGGACGCGCTGCCCGAGCAGGCCCGCGCGGCACTGCTGCTGGCCGCGGCCGAGGACTCCGGGCGCACCGCCGTGGTGCTGGGCGCGCTGCCCCGGCTCGGGCTGCCCGCCGAGGCGCTGGACGCGGCCTGCGCGGCCGGACTCGTTGACCTGACTGGGCCGCAGCTGCGGTTCCGGCATCCGCTGGTGCGTTCGGTGGCCTACGCCCAGGCCGCGTTCCCGGCGCGGGCGGCCGCGCACCGGGCGCTGGCCGAGCAGGCCGCGGCGCGGGGTGACCGGCAGCGGGCGGTGTGGCACCGGGCGGTCGCGGCCACCGAACCGGACGAGCAGTTGGCCGCCGAACTGGAGCGGACCGCGGAGTCGGTGCGCGGCCGGGGCGGGGAGGCCGCGGTGACCGCCGTGCTGCGGCACGCCGCGCGGCTGAGCAGCACGCCCGAGGGCCGCCGGGACCGGTTGCTGGCCGCGGCGTTCGTGGCACTGGACTCCGGGCAGCCCGAGCTGGCCCGCGCGCTGGCCGCGGAGATCATGGCCGAGCCCGCGCCCGCGGTGGTGCTGACCAGGCTCACCGCGACCATCGAGGCCTACAGCGGCCACCCCGACCTGGCCTGGCGGCAGCTCCAGCGCTGCGCCGAACTGCTGGCCGACCCCCTGGAAGCGGCCTGGACGCTGGTGCTCACCGCCAACGCCGCCTACCACGCCGACGACCTGGACGCCGCCCAGTCCGCCTCCGCCCACATCGCCGAGCTGGACCTGCCGCCCGCGGTGCGCCGCGCGGGCGAGCGGCTGCACCTGGCCATCCAGGCCGGGTGCGACCTGTGGGGACTGCTCGCCGAGCTGACCCCGACCCAGCCCGCGGTGGGCGGCCGGGCCTGGATGTGGGTGCTGGCCATCGGCTGGCTCAGCCCGGACGCCCGCCAGGCGCTGGCCCTCGCCGAGGCGGCCCGCGGCCAGCTGCGCGCGGTCGGCTCGGCCGGTTCGCTGGTGGAACTGCTGTTCTGGCAGGCGGACCTGGCCTACCGCGCCGGTGACTGGGACGCCGGGGTGGCCGCCGCCGAGGAGGGCCTGCGCCTGACCCACGACACCGGCCAGCGCGGCCAGCAGGCCAACCTGCACGCCCAGCTGGCCCGCTACGCCGCCGCCAGGGGCCAGGCCGACCACTGCCGCGAGCACGCCGCACGAGCGCTGGAGCTCGCCCTGCCACTGCGCCAGCGGTCCGCCGCGGCGGTGGCCAGCCACGCACTGGGCCTGCTCGCCCTGGCCGAAGGCGACCCGGCGACCGCACTGGCCCGCCTCGGCGAGGTGACCGCGCCCGGCGGCCCACGCTCACACCGGCTGGTCACCCTGCACGCGCTGCCCGACCTCGCCGAGGCCGCCCTCCGCCTGGACCGCCCGGACCTGGCGCACAACCTGCTGCCGGAAACCGCGGCGTCGCCGCTGCGCGAGGCGCCGTGGATCCGCGCGGTGTTCGCGCGGGTGCGCGCCCTGGCCACCGGCGAACTCACCGACCACGAACAGGCCATGGCCGCCGCCGAGACCGCCGACCACCCGTTCGAGCTGGCCAGGACCGCGCTCCAGCTGGGTTCCCGGCTGCGCCGCGAGGGCCAGCCGGTCCGGGCCCGGTCCCCGCTGACCACCGCCGCCGACCTGTTCACCCGCCTGGCGGCCCGCCCGTGGGCCGAGCAGGCCGCCGCCGAGCTGCGCGCCGCGGGCGGCACGGCGCCGGCGCGGGGCACCGCGGGCGAGGTGCTCAGCCCGCAGGAGCTGGCCGTGGCACGGCTGGCGGCACGCGGGCTGAGCAACCGCGAGATCGGCGAACACCTGTTCCTGAGCCCGCGCACGGTCGGCTCGCACCTGTACCGGCTGTTCCCGAAACTCGGCATCACCAGCCGCGCCCAGCTCCGCGACCTGCCGCTCTAGCGGAACAGCTCCACCACCGCGTCACCACGACCGGTCCGGTGCAGCCGGACCTCGCGGCCGCGGCGACGGCGTTCGACCAGCCCGGCCGCCTCCAGGGTGCGGCAGTGGTGGGTGGCGGTGGCCGGGGTGACGGCGAGCAGGGCGGCGACCTCGGTCATGGTGGGGTGGTGCGCGCAGTGCCGCAGGATCCGGGCACGGGCCGCGCCGAGCAACGCGGTCAGCGCGTCCGGCACGGGCGGGGCGTCGGAGTTCTGGAGGACGAGGGCCAAGCCGGGGGCCGGGTAGGCCAGCTCGATCCGGTCGGGGTGCTCCAGGCTGAACGATGCCGCGGTGGCCCCGGAGATCAGCGGGGTGAGCACCAAGCGGCGGTCCGCACGGCCGCCCCTGCTGTCGGTGTCCACGAACAGCTGCTCGCCGCGCACCTGCCAGCAGTGGTTGCCCAGCACCGCCAGCGCTACCGGCAGCGCGCCGGTGACCACGGCCGCGCCGATCCGCTCGGTCTCCCGCCACAGCACCGGCCGCGCCCGCCGCCACAGCGGCGCGTAGACCAGCCAGATCGCCTCGAAGGCACTGGCGAAGGCGGCGAGATAGGGACCGGGCCGGTCGATCAGCCGCTGCCAGGCCGGCGGGACCTGGCCGTGGTACTGCTGGAAGAACAGCCGGGTCTGGCTTGCCACCAGGTCAGGGCGCTGGTCCCGCAGGCGCCCGAGCGCGGTCTCGACGTCGGGATCGGCCAGCGGGGCCAGGCAGTCCGGGATGCCGGTCCGGTGGAGCCGCAACGGCAGCAACAGCCGCATGACCTCCGCGGGCAGCGCGGCCTGCACCAGACCCCGCAGCCCGGCGGGCACGCTCTCGGTCGAGGCGCCTGCCGCGTCCATCAGCAGTGAGAACAGCGTGCTGCCCGCCTGGTGGGACACCGAGACCCGCAGCGTGTCCAGCGGCGCGAGCGCGACCGGGCTGCCGAGCCGCTGAACCACAATGCCTCCCCCGCTTTGACGATCCTCAAAAGGATTGTGCCCGGCCCGGCCGGGGATTGTGATGGTGTCACCGGGCTGACCCTGGGAGGGGTTCGGGAGGAGGGCCCGGATCGCCGCTACCCCCAGTGGCGGCGATCCGGGCCGGCTGGCAGGTCAGGCCAGCGAGTCGACCGCCCACTTCTGCCAGCTGACGTTCAGGCAGTCCATCTGCACCACCTCCGCCGACGGGGTGTGGTGGGTGTAGCCCGCGCTCAGGCACTTGTCGCTGTGCTTGGCGCGCTTTTCCAGGTACTTGGTGAACGGGTCGCGTTGCACGGAGCGCCACAGCTGGTTCGGGGCGCCCGCGCAGGGCTGCTGCACGACGTCCTCGCCCTGGGCGGTGCTGTTGTTGACCACGGTCAGGCACAGCCCCGAGGCGGCCGACTGGTAGCTGCCCCAGCCTCCGCCGTCGCCGAGCATTCGCCAGAACTGGGCCCTGGACCGGTCACACGGCTCGTAGCTGAGGTAGGCGCCGGGGTCCGTGCTGCCCCACAGCGGGGCCAGGCAACCCTCGCGGCCTTCGGCGAAGACCGAGAGCACCCGCAGGTCCTCGGCGGCGGTCGCCGGGGCGGGGCCGGTGGCGGCCAGCAGTCCGGCGGTGGCCAGGACCAGTGTGCGCATGCGTTGTCCCATCGCGGTTGTCCTTTCCGGCTAGCCCTGGAGTGCGGTCAGCTTCTGCTTGGCCGCGTCGAGTTTCGGCTGGTACTTGGCGTCGGCGGCGGTGAGCCGGGTGTAGATCTCCACCGCCTCCTTGGCCATCGCGACCGCCTCCGGCTTCTGGTCGTTGCCCAGCGCGTAGTCCGTGCCCGGGTACAGCAGCCAGCCGCCGAACCGGTCCGCGTGCAGCGCGCCCTTGTCCGCCACCTTGCGGGCCTCGGCCAGGCCTTCCCGCACCTTGGCCAGCGCGCCGGGCTTGTCGCCCTTGTCCCAGGTGCGGATGCCTTGCCAGAGCAGGGAGTCGGCCTCGTGCAGCTTGTAGTCGTGGTTGTCCGGGTGCTGCTGGCTCAGCTGGCCGAAGGTGGCGGCCGCTTCGCCGAGCAGCGCGATCGCTTCCTGGAGCTTGCCGGTCTCGGCGAGGTATCCGCTTGCCGGGTAACGGATCCAGTGGCCGAAGTTGGCGGCGTGGCGCGGGCTCTTGGTCACCAGGGTGCGGGCCAGGTCGACGCCTGCCATTGCCCGGTCGCGGCCCCGGTCCTTCTCGCCCATGTCCCAGACTCGGATGCCTTGCCAGACCAGGCCTTCCGCCTCGTCCAGCTGGTGGTTGGGGTTGCCCGGCTCCTGCTGGGCCAGCCTGCGACTGGTGGTGATGGCCTCCTCCAGCAGCGCGACGGCCTCGGTGAGCTTGCCGCTCTCGGCCAGGTATCCGCTTGCCGGGTAACGGATCCAGTAGGCGAAGGAGACGCCGAAGCGCGAACCCTTGGCAGCGATGGTGCGGGCCAGGTCGACCCCTGTCATCGTGCGCTCGCGGCCCTGGTCCTTCTCGCCCTTGTTCCAGTGCCGGATGCCTTGCCACACCAGGGCTTCGGCCTCGTGCAGCGCGTGTTCGGGCTGGTCCGGCTCCTGCTGCCGCAGCCGGCGTGAGGTGGCCACCGCCTCGCCGAGCAGCGCGATCGCCTGGTCCACCTTGCCGGTCTCGGCCAGGTAGTGGCTGGCCTGGTGCCGGATCCAGCTGGTGAAGTCGGTGGCGAAGCGCGGGCCCTTGGCCACCAGGGTGCGGGCCAGGTCGACGCCTGCCATCACCCGCTCCAGGCCCGTGTTCCGATCACCCTTGTCCCAGGTGCGGATGCCTTGCCACACCAGGGCTTCCGCCTGGTCGCGCTGGTGCTCGAACTTCTGCGGCTCCTGCTGGGCCAGCCCGCGGTGCAGGGTGACCGCCTCGCCCAGCAGCGAGATCGCCTCCTCCAGTTTGCCGGTCTCGGCCAGGAAGCCGCTGACCGGCTGCCGGATCCAGGCGCCCAGTGTCGCCGCGTAGGACGGCTGCTCCCTGACCAGCTCCCTGGCCAGCACCAGCGCTTCCCTGGCCTTGGCCACGGCCGCTTCCCGCTCGTTCCTGGCCCACAGCTGGTTGGCCTCGGTGATCAGCGCCTCGTGGTGCTGGTGCCGGGAGGCCGCGGACAGCTTGCTGATCGCCTCGGGCGCGGACCAGGTGATGCCGTCGGCGCTGGTGGAGACGTTGACCCGGTTGTGGTCGCTGGCATCCCGCCAGATCGCGGCGAGCTTGCCGCCCACCACCCCGAGCGAGGGCACCCCGACGGCGTGCGCGGCGGGGTGCAACGCCCTTGGCGCGGCCCAGGTTCCGCCGTTGGCGGTGTCGCTGACGGACAGGCCGTCGTTGGGCCCGTTGCGCCACACCGCGAAGGCCTTGCCGTTGTGCGCGGTCAGGCTCGGCCCGGACTGCGCCGCGCCGCCGGGCAGCACCTGCTGGTTGCTCCAGTCGATGCCGTTGCCGCTGGTCGCGAACCACAGCGCCTGGTCGTCGTTGGCGCCCCGCCAGAGCTGAACGAGGGTGTTGCCCAGCGTGGTCAGTCCGGGCGTGGCCGCGGTGCCGCCGTTGTTCTCGGTGAGCCGGGGCCGCTTCCAGTTCTTGCCGTCGTGGCTGGAGGTGACCCACTTGGCCTGGTCCCCGCCTGCCCCGCGGAAGACCAGGTGCAGCTTGTCGCCCTGCACGGACAGGCTGATGCCGCCGGCGCCGACGGTGGCCGGCATCAGCCGGGCCGGCGCGGTCCAGGTCCGGCCGTCGGTGCTGGTGGCCACGGCCAGGGTGCGCTCGTTGTTGCCGCCCTGCCAGGAGAACGGTCCACTGCGCCACACCGCGATCAGCCTGTTCTGGAAGGCGGCGATGGCCGGGGTGTCACCGGCGGTGTGCGGCCCGGAGACGGTGACCGGGGGCCACCACGTCTTACCGTCCGCGCTGCTGGCCACGAACACCTCGTCCTGCCTGCCCTGCCACACCATGTGGTGCTTGCCGCCCAGGGTGGCCCGCGCGGAGCCGCCCAGGCCGCCGAAGGTCTTGCCGATCTCCGCGGGCGGCACCGGGGTGGTCTCGCCGGGCGGGTCGAGGGGGAACTCCGGGTGGGTGGCCTTGACCTGGATCCGCAGGGCCCGCATCAGCGCGGTGGTGGTCTGCGGGTCCTGCGCGGCGGGGTTGCCGACCAGGTCGGTGGAGTAGTACTCGATCCGCTCGCCCAGACCGCCTCTGCGCAGCCCGGCGACGGTGACCAGGCAGCGGGCCACCGGGTCCTGGGTGACGACCTCGGCGGGGGCCGCCGTGCAGCCGGGCAGCTCGGCCTGGCTGAACACCTTCTGCTCGTGCAACGGGTCCCTGCGCTCGGCCAGGTTCTGCGCCGCCTTGCCGAACAGCTCGGCCAGCGGCCCGGCCTCGTTCCTGATCTTGCGGATGTTCAGCGAGGACGGGATCGCCGTGGTGCCGTAGATCAGCTCCCGGAAGCGCTCGTCGCTCTGCAACGCGGTCGGGAAGCCGATCTCCAGGTAGGCGCGCAGCAGCCGCAGGTTCGCGTCGGCCTGTCCGGCCTCGGCCAGCTTCGGGGTCGCGCCCTTGACGTCGTTGGCGACCAGCCCGTAGTAGGCGGCCCGCCGCTGGGCCAGGGTCTTGTCGATCAGCGGGTGGGTGGTGCCGGTGGACAGGTCCGACATGTTCCCGTCGGCCTCGTACCGGGGCGGCAGCGGCACCATCTTCTCGGTGATCGCCGGGGTCATCAGGCAGTGCTCCTCATCCCGCGGTTCGTCGTCGACGACGTTGGAGCCGGGGAACTCGCACCGCTGCCAACTGCCCAGCCCGCTCTGACCGGCCAGGGTCCGCTCGAAGTCCTCACCGGGGACCCGGCCCCTGACGTCGAAGGAGACGCTGAGCTGGACGTGCTTCTTGAACCCCTTGCTGACGAACCTGGTGCAGCCCACCGGCGGGTCCGGTGACCACTTGCACGGGATGATCACCGTGCGGCCGAGGTCGTAGGGCTCGTAGTCGACCTTGTTGATCCGGACCTCGCTCCAGCAGGTCCGCAGCTCGATGCCGGGGTAGAGCTGTTTGAGCAGCCGCACCGGGGCGGGCAGCCGGTCGCTCTTGGCGAGCGCGGGCATCGCCGGGATGGGCGGTTCGGCGGTCGGCACGCACTTGGGCACGTTGACGTCGTCCCGCTTCATGAACCCGTCGACCTTCTGGTTCCGGTCGCCCCACAGGTTGTACGGCCGGCCCGGCTCCTGCACCGCGGGGTCGGCCTCGTACCGCTTGAGGCCGTTGGCCAGCCCGGTCATGATCTCGGCGTTCGCCTGCTGCAGACCGGTCAGCAGGCTGTTGGTCGCCACCCAGGGCCCGGTGGGTGGCTTGAACCGGGGCTGGTTGAACCGCCGGGCGGCCGCGACCACGTCCTCCCCCGCGGTGAGCAGGTCCTGCACCCGCGCCACGGTCTTCTTGCCGTCCTTGTCCACCAGCGGTTCCTGCGCGGACAGGGCGGGGTTCTGGCTCATCAGGGTGGCGTAGGCGCGGCTGGCCGCGGCGAGCAGGTCGGCGTTCGGGGTGCCGCCGGCGGGGTTGCCCTGCCCGTACTGCGAGCCGAAGTTGTCCACCGCCCACTTGGTCAGGTAGTTCACCGAGGAGGTCGAGTTGTTCGTGGTGAGGATGTCATCGGGCGGGACGTTGAGCGCCTCCCGCATGAACACCTTGCTCCTGGCCAGGATGTCCCCGGCGTTGGCGAAGCCCTCCGCGGCCGCCTTGTAGTTGTCGCCCGCGGCGTCGTAGGAGGGGATCGGGCGGCCTTCCCGCGCGGCGTAGTCGACGTACTTCTTGACGGTCTCCTTGAACGGCAGGGCCGCCGAGTCCTGGAGGGCGCCCAGCAACTGCTGGTGGCCGCTCTGGAAGCTGGTGGCGATGCCCAGCAGGGCCGAGTGCAGGTCCTTGATCTGCTGGGTCAGCTGGAAGTTGGACTGCGCGATGGCCAGCAGCACCTGGTCGAACTTCAGCAGCATGTCGCCGTAGATCTGGTTGAGCGTGGCGTCGATGCGGTCCAGCCGGGCGTTGACGTCCTTGTGGAACTGCACCAGGAACGCCTTGATCTGCTTGAAGCTCTCCCGCATCTCGGTGTGCATGTTCTGGATGGCCTGCAGCTCGGCGCTGGGCCCGCCGCCGCTGCCGAGCAGGGCGACCAGGGTGGTGACCAGGCCGACCGCGGCGCCGATGACGGTGCCGATCGCGGGCACCACCGAGCCGAGCGCGGCGCCGGTGGCGATCGCGGCGCCCAGCGCGGCCACCGCGTTGATCATCGGCGCCACGTGCTTGCCGAGCTGGTAGAGCGTGTCGGCGAACTTGACCAGGTCCTTGGCGTAGCGGGGACTGAGCACCTTGGCCACGGTCGCCACGGCGGTGAGGCCGCCCTTGACCGCGTCCAGGTACTTGTCGAACTGCTTGGCGTCCTCCTCGTACTGCTTGAGCTTGTCCTCGGTCGGCCGCTTGACCTCCCCGGTGTGCGGGTCGACGTGCTCCTTGACCCAGGCCAGCGCCTTGCCCAGCGGCGTCTCCGGCGAGTTGGGGTCGCCGAGCACCTTGATCAGCGGCGCGATCTGCTTGTTCAGCGCCGCCATGCCCGGGGTGAAGCCCTCCCGGAACGCCGCCTGGATGGCCTCGACGTCGATGACCTTCTTGATCTGCGGCAGCTGCTTGAGCGAGTCCAGCGAGGCGGCCGGGTCCACCGCGGCGGTCTCGGCGACGGTGGCCTTGCCGAGGCGGCTGGTCCAGGCGCTGTTGAGGATGGCGTCCCGGTTCGCGGCCTGGCGCAGCGCGGTCCAGATGGTGGGCGCGATCTCGATCGAGGAGGCGGTGAGCTGGGTCAGCACCCCGCGCAGCTCCTCCGGCGCGGTGGTCGCCTTGAGGTCGCGGGTGGTCAGCGCGCCGAGCAGGACCTTGAGCTGGGTGCCGCCCTTGTCCACCTCGGGAATGGCGTAGAGCGCCTCCACCCCCCGGCCCAGGCTGTCCGGCACCAGGTCCCGCCCGCTGGCCGGGGCCAGGGCCAGTCCCACCACCTTCTCCACATCGGCGGCGTGCCGGTCCAGCGCCTCGGCGGAGGCGGCCGGGTTCTTGGCCCGCCAGTCCACCAGCTCGGCGCTGAGCAGCAGGTTGCGGTCGTGGGTGCGGCCGTTGTCCTTGAGCTGGACGGCGGCGCTGAACAAGGCGTTCGACAGCTGCTCAGGGGTGATCCCCGGTTCGGCCGCGACCGCGTTCGGCGCGGCCAGGCCACTGGCCAGCAACGCCACCGCCACTGCCGGCGTGACCAGACGCCGGGCGAACCTGGTCAGGTTCATCAACGTTCCTCCGGGGAAGAGTGGGGCTCCAATGCCGGGAGCGGCCCTGGCTGGAGCTTGCCCAGGAGGAAGGTTGTGCGGCCAGGTCAGAGGCGTATCCCGTTGCCGGCGGGAAACCGGGATACGGCCGCTGAGCAGCTCAGACCCAGTTGACCCACCGGCGTTCGGCGAGGTGGACCTGGAGCAGGGCGTGCCGGAACTCGTAGAACGGCCCGGCCCGGCGCAGCACGCCCCGCTGGTGCGCGTCGTGCAGGAAGTCGAGCAGGTCCCGTGGCAGCAGCCCGTCTGCGGCCATCAGCCACCGGGTCAGCGCGAAGGTGGCGGAGGCGAAACGCAGCCGCAGGCTCAGGCAGAGGTAGACCACCAGCAGCCCGCCCAGTCCCACGATCGAGTGTGCGGTGCCGAGCAGGCCCGCCACCGCCAGCAGCGCGCCGACCAGGCCGAACCACGCTTGTTCCGGCAGGTGGCTGCGCGCGTACCTGCGGTCGGCGCGCACCAGTTCCCCCGGCTCGCGGTCGAAGTCCAGCGGCTGCTCCCGCAGGTTGTGGCCGTAGCTGACCACCCACACCGTGGCACCGGCCCCGAGCACGGCGAGCAGTCCGAGCACCCAGGCGCCGGCGGGCAGGGGCACGGTGATGAACTCCGGCAGACCGACGAACGTCACCAACGCCACCAGCACGGCGACATTCGAGGCCGGGAACAGGGCGGACCGGCGGGCAGACCGGACTCCCTCGTCGCTGACCGGTCTGGGGGTCTCCGGCGGCCAGCGGAAGGAGATCAGCAGACCGAGCGCGAGCCCGGCCGCGGCGCCGGGCAGCCAAGCCAGACGCAGGTCCAGCCAGTGCTCTGCCGCCCCGCCCACGGCCAGGCCGAGCAGGCCACCGAGCGGGATCCCGGGGTGCAGCAACCGGAGCAGCCAGCTCCGGAACCGGGGCAGCGCGTAGTGCAGCTCCCACCACGCAATGCCGTTGATCTCCCAGTGGCCCAGGTAGCAGGCCAGGACGGTCAGCCACTCCACCACGTCCGCGACCGGATAGCGGGGGTCGCGTTCGGGGTAGAGGGACGGGACGAAGGCCTCCAGCAGATGTCGTTGCACCGCCTCGCGGTCCGGCAGCGCGAGCAGCTCCGCCGGTTCGGTGCCGGGCTCGGCGTAGACGGTGCGCGCCAGCGACACCATCAGCGGGGTGGACAGCGCCAGCGCCAGCTCGCCGCCGGGTTCCGCGCGGATCCGGTCCAGCACCGGCTGCCAGCGCGGCCGGGCGTCCGTGCTGACATCCAGGAAGGTGCGCACGTCCTCCGCGGTGACCGGGGCCAGCTCCACCACCGCGGCGTTGGCCAGTGGCGAGCGGGTGCGGGTGAGCAGGTCCAGGTACTCCCGGGTGCGGCAGGTGAGGATGAGGGGTTTGCCGCCGTCCACCGCCTCGTCGATGGCGGCCAGCGCGTCCTGCTGGTGCCACCCGGGCAGCTCGTCGAAACCGTCCAGCACCGGCAGCACCCGCCCGGAAGCCAGGAACCGCAGGCATTCCGCGCGCCCGCCCAGCCCAGCGTGCTCGCGGTCCAGCTGCCGGGCCAGCCAGTCGTGCAACGCCTCCCCCGGGTGCCACGGCGCCAGGTTCACCAGGAACGGCACCGGATCCGCGGGCTCCCGGTCGGCGAGCAGGTCCAGTACGAGCAGCATCGCCATGGTGGACTTGCCGCCGCCCGGCTCGCCCAGCACGACCAGCTGCCGGTTGGGCAGTTTCCGGTACTTGGCCGCCACATCCGCCACATCGCCGGAGAGGTTGAGCCTGCTCGGCGTGCTGGGCACCGCGGCCGCGCCCAGCACCGCGGCCGGGGAGGCGTTGACCGGGTGGCCGGTGGCCGACCAGCGCACCCGGATCGGCGCGGGCCGCCGCACCGCGCGCACGGCGGCCTCGGCCGCCCACTGCCGCCGGAGGTCCTCGGCGAGGTCGGCCAGCGCCGCTTCCCGGTCCGCCGGGGTGATCTTCTTGCGCTGCCGCCGCATGCCGACATAACTGGGTACCAGCGCGGCCAGTGCGGTCAGCAGGCTGGCAATCGCGGTGAGCTTCTGCGCCTCGGGCCCGCCGAAGAGCATCCCACCGGCGATCAGCCCGGCCGCGACCAGCAGGCCGCCACCGGCCAGCCACCACCACCCGGACCGAGAGTGACCCCCGGACATGCCTGGCCCTCCGCTGTCGGCAAATCCGGCCCAGGATAGGGGAAGGCCACCGGCGGCCGGCGCGGGCCGCGTGCGCGATGGGGCCGGGAATCCCGCCCGCGCGGACGTCGGAAGGGGCAACCAGCCCGTAATTGGTTGGCGCGCCGGAGGAAGCGGTGGGAATGATCCGCCACGACGTCCTGCCGTGGCGAGAGGAAGTGGCGATGACCGAGGTCCGCACGACGGCGGGGCTGGTGCGCGGGGCCGGGGAGGCGGGACTGGCGGTGTTCCGCGGGATCCCGTTCGCCGAGCCGCCGGTGGGCGCGCTGCGCTTCGCCGCGCCACAACCCGTGCGGGACTGGGACGGGGTGCGCGAGGCCGTGTCCTACGGTCCGCCGCCGCCACAGCCCGGGGTGTTCGGCATGGACGCGCTGGCCGGGGAGACGCCGGGCGAGGACTGGCTGACGGTCAACGTGTTCACCCCCGACATTGGCGCGGATCTGCCGGTCATGGTGTGGATCCAGGGCGGCGCCTACACCATCGGCATGGCCAGCCTGCCGGAGTTCGACGGCACCCGGCTCGCGCGAGAGGGCGGCGTGGTGGTGGTGACGTTCAACTACCGCGTGGGCTTCGAGGGTTTCGGCCAGATCGAGGGCGCGCCGGGCAACCGGGGTCTGCTCGACCAGCTGGCCGCGCTGGAATGGGTGCGCGACAACATCCGGGCATTCGGCGGAAACCCTGACCAGGTAACGATTTTCGGCCAGTCCGCCGGTGGCGGTTCGGTCGCGGCGCTGCTGGCGATGCCCCGGGGGCGCGGGCTGTTCCGGCGGGCGATCGCGCAGAGCGTGCCGGGCACCTTCTTCAGCCCCGGGCTGGCCACGGACATCGCCGCGGTCTGCGCCGCCGAGCTGGGGCTGCGGCCCACCGTCGCCGATCTGTCCACTGTGGACCCAGCTGGCCTGGCCCCGGTCGGGGACACCGTCATCGCCAAGATCGGCCAGTGGGCGGACCGCTGGGGCCAGGCCGCGCACAAGCTGATCCCGTTCGCGCCCGTGGTCGACGGCGATCTGCTGCCGGTCACCCCGTGGCAGGCGCTGGCCGAGGGCGCGGGCCGGGACGTCGAGCTCATCGCCGGTCACGTCCGCCACGAGGACCGCCTGCTCGCCCTGGTGCACGGCCTGCTCGGCCAGGTCACCGAGGAGCAGGCCGCCACCGCGCTGACGCACTTCGCCCCCGGCCCCGACGGCCCGGCCCGCTACCGGGAGAGCTATCCGGCGGCCGGTCCGGACGAGCTGTACGACCTGGTCAACTCCGACTGGCTGTTCCGGATGCCCTCCCTGCGCCTGGCACACGCCCAGACCGTCGGCGGCGGCCGGGCCCACCTCTACGAGCTGACCTGGCCCGCCCCCGGCATGGACGGCCTGCTCGGCGCCTGCCACGGCCTGGACGTGCCGCTGGTCTTCGGCACCCTGGAGCAAGGGCAGCCCGCGATGCTGCTCGGCGGCGAGCTGTCCGAGGCCGAACCACTCTCGGCCCGGATGCGCGCCGCGTGGACCAACTTCGCCACCCACGGCGACCCCGGCTGGCCCGCCTACGACCCGGAACAGCGCCTGACCCAGGTCTTCGACGCCGAGCCCACCGTCACCGCCTACCCGGAGGAGGTGTCCCGGTTGATCTGGCAGCACCACACCTTCGCCCCGCTGCCCCTGCTCGCCGGGGAACCCGGGCGCTGACGGCGGCGTTGAACCAGCCGTGGAGAACGCGATGCTGTGGACGGTGCCCGGCTTCGTGCTGCTGATGGTCGCGGTCGGGGTGTACGAGCTGCTGCGCCACCGCCGCGACCGCCGCCGCGGCACCCCGCTGACCGGCACCTACGTCAACGAGCTGACCGCCACCTTCTACGGCACCAAGCGCACCGAGCTGGAGCACCGCCAGTCCATGTCGATGATGGCCGAGGACCAGGCCCAGGGCGCACCACCGCCCCTGGGTGTGGACCTGGACCGGGGGACGGTGGCGCTGGACAAACCGGGCCGAGCGAGTCCGGTCAGGCCGGGGAGAGCGCCCAGAACTCGGCGTAGCGGCCGCGCAGGCTGAGCAACTCCTGGTGGCTGCCCGACTCCACGATCCGGCCGCCGTCCAGGAACACCACCCGGTCGGCACTGCGGACCGTGCTCAGCCGGTGCGCCACCAGGACCACTGTGCGGCCCGCCATCAGCCGCTGGATGCCCTCGTGCACGGCCGCCTCGTTCACCGGGTCCAGGGCCGAGGTCACCTCGTCCAGCAGCACGACGGGCGCGTCCTTGAGCAGGGCCCTGGCGATGGAGACGCGCTGGCGTTCGCCGCCGGACAGGCGCGCGCCGCCCTCGCCGACCTGGGTCGACCAGCCGTTCGGCAGGCGGTCGGCCACCTCGTCCAGGCGGGCCGCGGTCGCCGCCGCGCGGACTTCGGCCTCGGTAGCTTCGGGGCGGCCGAGGCGGATGTTGTCCTCGATGGTGCCGTCGAAGAGGTAGACGTCCTGGAAGACGATGGCGATCCGGGACATCAGCGCCTCGGGGGCGATCTCGCGCACGTCCGCGCCGCCCAGGCGGACCGTGCCCGTGTCGACGTCGTAGAAGCGGGCGAGCAGGCGCAGCAGTGTGGTCTTGCCCGCGCCCGACGGACCGACCACGGCGAGGCGCTGGCCCGCGGGCACGGTCAGCGACAGGTCGTCGATGACCTTGCGGTGGTCGTGGTGGAAGGTGACGGCGTCGAGCTCCAGGCCGTGGTGGGCGGGCTCGACCGGCGCGGCGGCCTGGGGCAGGGGTTCGGTGTGCAGCACGGTGTCCAGCCTGGTCAGGTCGACCTGGGCGGCGCGGAGCTGGCCGCTCAGGTCGGTCAGGGTGAGCAGCGGGTCGGCGCAGCGGGCGGCCAGCACCAGGGCCGCCAGCACCTCGGCCACCCCGGCCTGCCCGCCCAGGGCGAGGTGCGCGCCCAGGGCCAGCAGCGCGGTGAACACCGCCTGCACGGTGACGGTCAGGCCCACCACACCGGGCAGCACGGACAGCACGGCGCGGCGGGAGGAGCGGTGCAGCTCGTGCAGCGAGTCGTCGAGCAGCCGGAAGCGTTCGGTGGTGCGGCCACCGGCCCGCAGCACCGGCTGGGCCTGGAGGTACTCGATGACGCGCGCGGCGGCCTCGTCGCCGAGCCTGGTCCGCTCGGCGTCGGTGCGGGCCATCGACCGGCCGGTCCAGACCTGCGTGGCGGCCACCACCGGCGCGGCGAGCAGCGCGGCCAGGCCCAGCTGCCAGTTGTAGGCCAGCAGCACGACCACGATGGTCAGCGGGGTCACGCTGGCGGAGATGAACGGCCCCAGCAGGTGCGCCGGAATTCCCATGGCCTGCAACACACCCTGACTGGCCAGCACCGACACCTCGCCGACCCGGCCCGCGGTGAACCAGCCCAGCGGCAGCCGGGCCAGGTGGTCGCCGAGGCGGCGGTACATCCCGCGCAGCAACGAGATCCCGACCCGGAACCCGGCCAGATCGGCCAGGTAGCGCAGCACCGCGTACCCGGCGACCGCCGCGCCGAAGGCGAGCAGCCACGGCCAGGCGGAACCGGGGTCGTCACTGAACAGCGCGCGCAGCACCGGCACCAGCAGCGCGTAGGACAGGCCCTCGGCGACCGCGGTGGCCGTCATCAGCGCCACCGTTCGGCGCAGCGGCCGGGCGTGCTGCTCGCCCAGCACGCGCAACATCGTGCGGATCATCGGCGTTCTCCCGTCGCGGCGTGGTGGGATCGCCAGAACTCGGCGAACTTTCCGTGCTGTGCCAACAGCTCCGCCGGACTGCCCTGTTCGGCGATCACACCGTTGTCCAGCACCACCACGGTGTCGGCGTCGGCCACGGTCTCCAGGCGGTGCGCGATCACCAGCAGCGTCCTGTCACTGGCCATTGTGGACAGTGCATGGCGCACCGCCTGTTCGGTGCGCGGGTCGGCGAAGGCGGTGGCCTCGTCCAGCACCAGCACCGGCGCGTCCGCGAGCAGCGCGCGGGCCAGCGCGATCCGCTGCGCCTCACCGCCGGAGAGTCCGGCGTCCTCGCCGATCACCGACTCGTAGCCGCGGGGCAGCTCCAGGATCCGGTCGTGCACGTTGGCCAGCCGGGCGGCCTGCTCCACCTCGGCGCGGCTGGCGCTGGGCACCGCCAGCGCGATGTTGTCGGCCACCGAGGCGCGCAGCAGCCGGACGTCTTGGAAGACAAAGGAAACCAGGCTGCGCAACCGCTGACTGCCGAGGTCGCGCAGGTCGACGCCGCCGATCAGGACCGCGCCGTGGTCCGGGTCGAAGAACCGGGGCAGCAGCTGCACCAGGGTGGACTTGCCGCTGCCCGAGGGCCCGACGATCGCGGTGACCGTGCCGGGTTCGAGCACCAGGTCGATCCCGCGCAGCACCTCGTGCCCGGCCTCGTAGCCGAACCGCACGCCCCGCAGTTCCACCTGATGTCCTTGCGGGACAACGGGGTGCTCCGGTTCCGGCAGCGGCGGCACCGCGAGCACGTCGCGGATGCGGCCGAGGGCGCGCCGGGCGGTCTGCACCGGGTCCAGGCCGTGCCCGACCGCGGCCAGCGGCGCGGTCAAACCCAGTCCCAGCAACAGGAACGGCAGCAGGTCGGCCGGCGCCAGCGAGCCGCCGGTGATCAGCGCCGTGCCGCCGATGAGGATCACCAGCAGCACGAACGGCGGGGAGAGCGCGAGCTGGAGTCCGGCGGCGATCCGGGAGGCCCCGCGCACCCAGCGGCGCAGGACCTCGGCGAAGTCCTCCGCCGCGGCGCGGAACTCGTGGTGCGCGCGCTCGCCGCCGCCGAAGGTCTTGACCACCGCGATGCCCTGCACGAAGTCCACTGCGGCGCTGGAGATCCGGGCCATCGCCGCGTCCCGCGCCACCTCCGCGCGCCGCAGGGACGGGGCCGACAGCAGCGGGACCAACGCCATCGCCAGCCCCAGCGGGATCAACGTGATCAGGGTGAGCCGCCAGTCCACGGTGCACAGGTAGACCAGCGACACCAGCGGCACCACGAACGCCGAGACCAGCTCGCCCGGCACGTGCGCGATCAGCGGGTGCATCGCGCTCACGTCCTGCTCCACCACCGTGGCCAGCTCACCGCTGCGACGCCGGGCGAACCAGCTGATCGGCACCCGCCCCAGGTGCGCGGCCAGCCGCCGCCGGAACGCCAGCTGCACCCGCCCGTCCAGCAGGTGCCCGACCCCGGAGGAGGCGGCGGTGCCCAGCAGCCGGATGAGCATCCCGGCCGCGCCCAGCAGCACCACCAGCCAGACGTGCCCGTGGTCGACCGGACCCGGCGAGAGCAGCACCCGGCCCAGCTCGGCCACCGCCAGCAGTGGCGCGAGCCCCGCGACCGCGCCGATCAGCTGTGCCAGCAGGACAAATACGAACCCGCCCAGGTACGGGCGCAGCAAGGCGGCCACGCCAGGGGTCGTCTCCGGCACCGCGCTCATCCGGCCAGCGCCCGGCGCAGCGCCCCGGCCAGCTCGGCGTTCTGCCGCTGCGAGATCTCCGCGGAGATCAGCGCGTGCGAGCCGTGGAAGGTGCCGGACCACTGGTGCAGCTCGACCGGCACGTTGGCCTGCAACAGGCGCAGCGCGTAGGCGATGTCCTCATCCCGGTTCGGGCACAGCTCGGCGGTGGCGATGTAGGCCGGTGGCAGCCCGGTCAGGTCCGCGGCCCGCGCCGGGGCGGCATACGGCGAGGCAGGCGCGCCGCCCAGGTAGTGCGCCCAGGCCGCGGTGCTCTTGGCCCGGTTCCACCAGGGCGTGTCGGTGAAGGTGCGGGCCGACCAGCTCTCCTGCCGGTCGTCCAGCGCGGGCTGGTTGAGCAGCTGGAAGCACACCGTCAGCCGCTGTTCCTCGCGTGCCCGCAGCGCCACCGCGGCCGCGATGCCGCCACCGGCGCTGTGCCCGCCGACCGCGATCCGGCCGGGGTCGATGCCCAGCCGGTCCGCGTTCTGCGCCGCCCAGTCCAGCACGGCGTAGGCGTCGTCGAAGGCGGCCGGGAACGGGTGTTCCGGGGCCAGCCGGTAGCCGACCGAGATCACCGTCTCGCCGGAGCTGTCCGCGAGCCGGGCGGCCCACGGGTGCTCGGTGTGCACGTCCCCCATGACAAAACCGCCGCCGTGCAGCCAGACCACCGCGCCGCGGGCGTGCGGCGGCCGGTAGACCCGCACCGGCACCGGCGGATCCGCGGGCACCAGGTGGTCCTCGACTGCCAGGTCCGAGGTGTCCGGCGGTGGCACCGAGGCGATCACCCCGGCCAGCTTCGCCCGCGCCGCGACCGGATCGGACAGGTCGGACACCGGGAACATGGGCAGGAACGCTTCGAGTTCGGGATCCATGCCGATCATGCTGCCCGGCTCCGCCATCAAGATCGTCCGCCGGGCGTCGCGCATTCGGCCACCCGCACGCACCGATCGTCGCTATCCTCCGGCGCATGGAGGCACTGGCCCAGCGACTGTCGCACCTGGACTCAGAGGCTGGCGGCGCGCTGCGGGTGGTGATGTACTTCGACACCCTGATCCGCCGGCGGGTCGACCTGCCCGCGCTGGCCAGGGCCTCGGCCGCACTGGCCGAGTGCGTGGCCGGGATCCGCCTGCACGGCACCGGCCGGGTGATCAGGGTCGGCCCGGACGGCCGCCCGGCCCCCACACCGCCCGCACCTGCCTCCACCAGCACGCCGATCACCCTGGACGAGGAGGAAATCGGCACGGTCTGGCTGGAACGCCCTGCCCCGCCCGGCCCCCTGGACGAGCTGCTGCTGGACCGCCTGGCCCTCGGCGCGGCCGCGGTGCTGGAACGCTACGGCCCGGCCAGCACCACCATGGCCGACCCGGCCCTGATCGAACTGGTGATCAGCCCCGACACCGACGACGCGGCCCGGACCCGGGCCCTGCGCCTGCTCGGCTTCCCCGCCGACCTGCCGCTGCGCGCCATCGCGGTCCGCTCGCCCCGCCCGCTGGACCGGATCGGCGGCCTGATCTGCCCCGCGCACCCGGTCAAGGCCGCGCCACTGGCCGAGGCCGGCGTCATCCTGGCCCCCACCGTGGACCCGGCCCGCTTCCCGGCCGGCACCCGCGCGGGCATCGGCGCCGCCGACCGCCCCGACCGGTCCTGGCGGCAGGCCCGCACCGCGCTGCGCTTCACCACCGCCCGCCAGCCCGTGGTGCACCACGACGACCTGGGCGCGCTGGCCCTGCTCGCGCACATCCCCCAGGAAGCCTTGCGGGACAACACAGATGTCGCCGCGATCGACCGCCTGGCCACCACCGGCGACGACCTGGACACCCTGGACGCCTACTGCGCCACCGGTTCCGTCCGCCAGGCCGCCGACACGCTGCACCTGCACCACAGCAGCGTCGCCCGCAGGCTCACCCAGATCGGCAAGACGCTGGGCATCGAGGTGACCGAGCAGGCCGGACTGACCAGGGCCCGGCTCGCGCTCACCGCCTGGCGGCTGCGGGAAGGCTGACGCCGGTCCGCTCGGCCACACTGGGCCCATGGACACCGGGGACCGGTCCTGGTTCACCGAGCAGGAACGGCAGCACGTCATCCGGCTGCTGGAGCACGCGGTCCAGACCGGCGCGTAGCCACTTCGGCGCCTGCTCGGGGTCTGCTACGAGCTGTAGCACCTTCTCGCGAGGCAGGCCGATCTCGATCGAGGTGGTCTACTTCATTGGGTGTCCCTTTCGGGGACGTAGAACGCGGTGGTGGCCTCGACCGCGGCTGCGACCTGATCGGGATCGCCGCCGGCGGCCAGGTGAGCCTCGCCCCATGCCGCAGCGCTGCGCCGAGCGAACTCGCGCCCCTCGGGCAAGGTCCGGAACTTCTCGTGGTCGAGGGTCTCGCCGTCGGCCAGGAACCGGGCCAGGGTGAGGAGATGCAGGTCCCAGCCCACACCGCCGGCACCGGGGCCGTAGGTCGGGAACATGGGCTCCCCGACGGCTGCCGCATGGACCAGTTCGAGCTCGGTGTCCCCGGCAGGGCCCGGGGACAGGCGTACCTCGACCTCGCTCGTGCCCGGCCACTCGTCGGCGTCCGGTCCGAAGAGCCAGGACACCCGCAGCAGACGCGGCGGCTCGCACCGGAGGATCTCCCCGTGCTCACCGCCGTCCAGCTCGAACGACCCGCCGAGCCGCAGGTCCCCGGTGACCGACTTCAACCAGCGGCCCAGCCGCTCGGGGTCGGTGATGGCGTTCCACACGTCGTCGACTGGCGCGTCGTAGCGACGCCGCAATTCCATCGTGTAAGCCTCGCCGGCGGGCAGGGTCGCTGTACCCATCGTCCGGCGCGCAGCGGCAAGTTCGTCCAGTACGTCCTTCATGTCATGTTCCTTTCTCTGGCGGATCGGCCTTGCCAACACCTGAGGTCCGGGATGCACGCCTGCCGCGGGCCAGCTCAGTTCCCAGGGCATCGAGCCGCTGATCCCAGAACCCGCGAAACCGGTCCAACCACACATCAACCTCGCTCAGCGGCGAGGGGTCGATGGCGTAGAACCGGCGAGCCCCCGCAGCCCGAACCGACGCGAATCCGTTCTCACGCAGAACGCGCAGATGCTGGGAAACAGCCGGCTGGGACAGTGCGAACTCAGCCCGGATCACGTCCGTGATCGCCCCAGAGGTCTGCTCACCCTCGGCGAGTAGCTCCAGAATGCGCCGACGCACCGGGTCACCGAGGATGTCGAACGCGTGCACGACCAAAATCATACCAGGTACGGCTTATATAAGCCAAGACTGACACTCTGGCTCTCCGGTGTCGACGCCCTGGCCATGGCCACGGTGCGGATCGTGGTGCCGCGTGAGATGTTCGTCGACACCGACAACCTGCCCAGGAGCGCGTACCGGGTGTTCGACCTGACCCGCCCCGAGCCCCGGCAATAAATCCGTACCGCTACGGATGGGTCCTCGGATTGTTCCCCCGCGACCCCCTCACCATGATCAGTGCATCCGTTTCCCTGCTACGAAAACGGAGCACGGCATGCGAACACTCGGAAGCCTCCTGCTCGCCACCGCCCTGGTGCTGACCGGCCACGCGGCCCAGGCCGAGCCACGGGGCGTGGTGCTCAACGCGGGTGCGCCGGACTCGATCCCCGGCCAGTACATCGTCGGCCTGCACGGCGCGACCTCGCTGGCCGCCGAGGCCGCGGCCTCGGTCCAGGCGGAGTCCGCGGAGCTCGCCCAGCGCTACGGCGGCCAGCTTGGCTACGCCTACTCCGCGGCGCTGCGCGGGTTCTCGGTGAAGATGTCCGCGGCCCAGGCCCAGCGGCTGGCCGCGGATCCCCGGGTGGAGTTCGTGCAGCAGTCGCTGTGGGTGCGCTCGGCCACGGTCAGGGCGCCCGCCGGGGAGCAGCCGAACGCCCCGTGGGGGCTGGACCAGGTCGACGGGGCCAACGACGGCACCTACAAATATCCAAACGTGGGCACCGGCGTCACCGTCTACAACACCGACACCGAGCTGAACACCGACCACGTCTCCTTCGAGGGCAGGGCCAAGTCCGGCTACGACTTCATCGACAACGACAACAACGTCAACGACTGCAAGGGCCAGTTCGACCAGGGCCACGGCACGCACACCGGCGGCACCTCCAGCAGCGAGGCCTACGGCGTGGCCAAGGACGTGACCATCGTCGGGGTCAAGGTGCTGGGCTGTGACGGCAACGGCCCGGACGCCGCCTCGATCAAGGGCATCGACTGGGTCACCCAGAACGCGAAGAAGCCCGCGGTGGTCAACGCCAGCTGGACCTCCGGCGGCGCGGGCGCGGACCCCGAGGGCATCAACCGGGCGATGAAGAACTCCATCGCGGCCGGCATCACCTGGGTCGCGGCCGCGGGCAACGAGAACCAGGACGCCTGCAACGTCAGCCCGGCCAAGGTGCCCGAGGTGATCACCGTGGCGGCCACCCAGGACGAGCAGAACAACGAGGCCGGCTACTCCAACCACGGCACCTGCGTGGACATCTACGCGCCCGGCTCCAACATCAACTCCGCCAGCAACTCCAGCAACACCGGCAGCAAGGGCATGCAGGGCACCTCGATGGCCGCCCCGCACGTCACCGGCGCGGCCGCGCTGTACCTGGCCGGCAACCCCGGGGCCAGCCCGCAGCAGGTCAGGGACGCGCTGGTGAACAACGCCCAGTCCGGCGTGGTGCGCAACCCCGGCCCCGGCTCGCCGAACAAGTTCCTCGACGTCAGCAAGCTGGGCGGCGGCAGCGAGCCCGGCAAGCCCACCGCTGACTTCACCGGCGACTGCGCCAGCTCGCTGACCTGCTCCTTCGACGCCTCCGCCTCCAAGCCCGGCACCGGCGGCAGCTCGATCGCCAGCTACAAGTGGGACTTCGGCGACAGCAACACCGGTGACGGCGTCAAGCCCTCGCACACCTACGGCAAGGACGGCGAGTACCGGGTCACCCTGACCGTCACCGACGACAAGGGCGCCACCTCCGCCCCGGTCACCAAGGCCGTCCGCGCCGGCAAGCCCCCGGCCGGTCAGCCGCCCGCGGCCTCCTTCACCGTCTCCTGCCAGCGCAACCGCTGCTCGGTGGACGGCTCCGGCAGCACCGACCCCGACAACGACATCAGCGGCTACGCCTGGGAGTTCGGCGACGGCAAGACCGGCACCGGCGTCACCGCGGCCAACGACTACCCGGCCAAGCAGGCCAACTACACGATCAAGCTGACCGTCACCGACAAGACCGGCAACAGCAACTCGGCCACCAAACAGGTGCAGTGCTGGAGCTTCGGCGCCAACCAGGCGTTCTGCTTCGCCTGACCCAGAACTCCTCCGGGCAGGGGGAGAGCGGCCCGTGCGTCCAACCACGCACGGGCCGCTTGCCGTGCCGGGAACGGCCCCGGTGTGCCCGCCCCGGCTCCGGCGTGCTGAGATCGTCACCGGAGCTCCGAGGAGGAGGTGGCCGGTGGTTGCCGGGTTGAGACGCACGAGGTCGGCCTCCCCTGGCACGCCCGCACCCGCCCGCGACCACCGCGCCTGGCTGCTGCGGGTACCGGCCGCGATCCTCGCCGGGGTGCTGCTCTACCTCAGCTTCCCGCCCTACCGGAGCTGGTGGCTGGCGCCGGTCGCGCTGGCCGTGCTCGGCCTGGTCCTGCACGAGCGCCGCAAACGGGCCGCCGCCGGCTACGGCATGGTCTTCGCCAGCACCTTCTTCCTGCTGCACCTGTTCTGGCTGCAGGACTTCCTCGGCCGCGAGTTCGGCCCCTGGCCCTGGCTGGGCCTGAGCCTGCTGATGGCGCTCTACATCGCCGCGGTCACCACGCTGTTCCCGCTGGTCACGGGCCTGCCCGGCGGGCCGGTGTGGCTGGCCGCGCTGATCGTGCTCTCCGAAGCCCTGCGTGGCCGGGTGCCCTACGGCGGCTTCCCCTGGGCCAAGCTCGGCTTCGGCCAGGTCGAAGGGCCGCTGCTGGGCCTGGCCACGGTCGGCGGCGTGCCCCTGGTGACCTTCGCGGTCGCGCTGACCGGCTTCGGCCTGGCCGCGCTGGTCCTGCGCGTTCGCACCCGGCTCTCCGTCCGCGGCTGGCTGGCCACCGCCGCGCCGGTGGTGCTGCCGGTGGTCGCCGCGCTGGCCGCCTGGCCGCTGGTCGGGGTCGAGGCGCAGCAGGGCACCCGCACGGTCGCCCTGGTCCAGGGCAACGCCCCCGACGCCGGGATCGGCCTGCTCAGCGAGCTGCCCACGATCCGCCGCAACCACCTGGAAGCCAGCCGGATCCTGGCCGAGAACATCCGCACCCGCGCCACCCCCAAACCCGACCTGGTGGTCTGGCCGGAGTCCACCACCCGCATCAACGGCCCCGACCCGGTCCTGGACGCCGCCGTGGCCGACCTCGGCGTGCCCACCCTGATCGGCGGCCTGTACCGCACCCCGGCCGGCCAGGAGAACGCGGTGGTCAGCTGGGACCCGGCCACCGGCCAGGGCCCCCGCTACACCAAGCAGCAGCTGGTCCCGTTCTCCGAGTTCATCCCGCTGCGCGACCTGGCCCGCCTGATCACCCCCTTCGTCGACGTCCCCGACCTGGTCGCCGGCACCCGCACCGGCCCGCTCACCGTCGCGGGCGCCCCGCTGGGCGTGGCCATCTGCTACGAGGTCGCCTACGACTACGTCCTGCGCGAGAACGTCGACCAGGGCGCCCAGCTGCTCATCGTGCCCACCAACAACGCCTGGTTCGGCCGCGGCGACATGACCTACCAGCAGCTGGCCATGGCCCGCCTGCGCGCGGTGGAACACGGCCGCGCGGTGGTGGTCGCGGCCACCAGCGGCGTCAGCGCCATGGTCCGGCCGGACGGCACGGTGACCCAGTCGCTGGAGATGTACACCGCGGGCTCGCTGACCGAGACGCTGCCGCTGCGCAGCTCGGTCACGGTGGCCGACCGGCTGGGGCCGTGGACGGAGATCGTGCTGATCGCGCTGGGCCTGCTGGCGGTCGCGGCGGGGATCCGCCGGTCGGTGCGCACCCCGGCCGCGGCCTGACCGCGCACCTCGGTCACTCCGGGCAGGGCGGCCGGAACTCCAGTCCCGGCAGGTACTTCTCCCACTCCTGCTCGGTGATCCGCGGATACGCCATCGCGCAGATCCGCGCCGCCGACCGCTCCACGTCGATGTCCCAGATCCGCAGTGTCCGGTCGCTGCCCACGCTGCCGATCCGGCTGCCGTCCGGGCTGAACCGGATCTGCTGGATCGTCTCGCTGTGGCCGCGCAGCGCCGCGTACTCCCTCGGCGCGCGCGGGTCGGCCAGGTCGAACAGCCGGACGGCCCGCTCGTTACCGGCCACCGCCAGGGTCCGGCCGTCGGGGCTGAAGGTGACGGACTGGACGGTGGTCTTGGGGTCGCCGACCTCGGCCAGCGCCTCTTCGCCTGCCGGGTCGGTGATGTCCCACAGGCGGACCTTGCGGTCGCCGCCCAGGGTGACCAGTTTGGTGCTGTCCGGGCTGAAGGCGACCCGGTAGGCGCCGCCGGGGTGCTCGCGCAGGGCGTTGACCTCCTTGGGCGCGCCGCGGTCGGTGAGGTCCCACAGGCGGACCACGCCGTCCATCCCGGCCGAGGCCAGCAGCTTGCCGTCCGGGCTGAACCGCACCTCCAGCACGTCGACCCCGTGCTCGACCAGCATCAGCGGCCTGCCGGGCTTGGCCGGGTCGCGGATGTCCCACAGGCCGACCCGGTTGTCCCAGCTGCCGGTGGCCAGCAGGGTGCCGTCGGGGTGCACGTCCACCGAGCCGACCGCGTTCTCGTGCCCGGCCAGGGTGGAGATCTCCTTGGGCTGCGCGGGATCGGCCAGGTCCCAGATCTTGACCACGCGGTCCAGGCCGCCGGTGAACAGGTGCCTGCCGTCCTTGCTCACCGTCACCGTCTCCAGCGGCCCCTGGTGCCGGTCCAGCCGGGCCACCGGCTCCACCAGGCCGTCGCCGGTGACCTGCCACAGGTTGACCATGCGGTCCCGGCCGCCGGTGACCACCGTCTTGCCGTCCGGGGTGAAGTCCAGCGTGGTCACCGCGTCCTCGTGCTGGGGCAGGCCCTGGCGGCGCAGGTCGGCCAGCTGCACGGTGTGGTCGTCGCTGCTGGTGGCCAGGGTGATGCCGTCGGGGCTGAACGAGGCGCGCCAGGTCGCGTCGGTGTGCCCGCGCAGCACGGCCAGCTCGCGCACCTGCCGGGGGTCGGTGATGTCCCACAGCCGGGTCGAGGAGTCCGCGCTGCTGGTGGCCAGCGCCCGGCCGCCGGGGGCGAAGGCCACCGCGTGCACCGAGTCCAGGTGACCGGCCACAGTGGACAGTTCTACCGGGCGGTCCGGGTCGCGCACGTCCCACAGCTTGATCAGCCGGTCACTGCCGGTGGTCACCAGCAGGTTGCCGTCCGCGCTGAACAGCGCGTCCTGCGCGCCGTCGGCGTGCCTGCCGGGGAAGGGCAGCTCGCGCGGGCGGCGCGGATCGCGCACGTCCCACAGCTTGACCACGCCGTCCCAGCCCGCGGTGGCCAGCAGCGGCCGGGCCGGGCTGAAGTCCAGCCCGTGCACCAGGTCGGCGTGCGCCTCGATCGCGCTGAGCTGCTGCGGCTGCTCGGGGTTGGCGATGTCCCACAGCCGCAACGTCTTGTCCACCGAGACGCTGGCCAGCACCCGGCCGTCGGCGTTGAAGGAGACGTCCTGGATGTTGCCGCCGTGCCCGGCGATCAGGGCCAGCGAACGCGGGCGGCGCGGATCGGTGAGGTCCCACAGCCGGATGTTGCGGTCCAGGCCCGCGGTGGCCAGCATCCTGCCGTCGGCGCTGAACTCCGCGTTGTGCAGCCCGAAGAGATGACCCTCCATTGTGGACAGAAGCTGGGGCCGGTTCCGGTCCCGCACGTCCCACACCCGCACCACCTTGTCATCGGCGGCGCCCGCGGTGACCAGGATCGGCTCGGTGGGGTGGAACAGGGTGGCCGAGGTGGCCCTGCTGTGCGCGGTGATGCTGGTGCTGAAGGCCTCCGCGGAGGTGCCGCGCACGCTGTCGGCGGCATCCCGCGAGCCGTCGGTGCGGTAGGCGGCCAGCCGCAGCTGCCAGGACAGTGACGGGTTGCTGGCCCGGATCGCCTCGGCCTGCACCACCGCCTTCTGCGCCAGCGCGGCGGTGCGCTGCGCGGTGGCCTCCTGCTGGGCCCACACCGCGTACCCGGTGGCCGCGCCCGCCAGCAGCAGCAACGTGGTCAGCAGCGCCACCAGCTGCCGAAGCCGCCGGTCCCGCTGCCGCCTGCTGCGCACCTCCTTCTGCTCGGCGGCGGTGCTGGCGGCCAGGAAGTCGGCCTCCCGGTGGTTGAGCAACCGGTCCCGGCCGCGCTGGGCCCAGTCGGTGGCCAGGGTGAGCTGCGCGCCGCGGTAGAGCGCGCCGGGGTCGCGGTCCAGCCGCTCCCACTCCTCGGCGGCCTCGCCGAGCCTGCGCGCGGTGCGCAGGCCGTCCCGGTCCTCGGTCAGCCATTCCCGCAGCCTGGGCCAGCAGCGGATGATCGCCTCGTGCGCGAGGTCCGCGCTGTCCTGGTTGAGGGTGAGCAACCTGGCCTGCGCCAGGCGTTCCAGCACCACGGTCAGGTCGTCCTCGCCGGTGTCCAGCTCGGCGCGGGAGACCCGGCGCTTGGTGTCCTCGGTGCCCTCGCCGAGCTCGATCAGCCGCAGGAACACCTGCCGGGCCAGGTCCTGCTGGGCCTCGGTGAGGCTGTTGTAGACGGTCTCCGCGGTCTGCCCGATCGCGCCCTCGATCCCGCCGCTGGCCTCGTAACCGGCCAGGGTGAGGGTGTTGCCGCGGCGCCGCCGCCAGGTCTCCACCAGCGCGTGCGAGAGCAGCGGCAGCACCCCTGGCTGCCCGGCCGCCTCGCTGACCAGCCGGGCCACCAGCGCCGTCTCCACCGCGCAGCCCGCGCCGACCGCGGGCCGGGTGATCGCCTGCCGCAGCTCCTCCGCGGTCATCGGCGTGGCCAGGATCTGCCCGTCCTGCAAGGCTTCGGCCAGCTCCGGGTAGCGGGCGCAGTGCGCGTAGAAGTCCGCGCGCAGCCCGAGCACCACCTTGACCCGGCCGCCGGTGGTGGCCGCGGCCGAGGTGAGCGCGGTGACGAAGCGCTGCCGCTCGGCCGGGTCGTGGCAGCGGGTGAACAGCTCCTCGAACTGGTCCACCACCAGCACCAGCTCGCCCTCGGCCGGGCGCGCGCCGTCGAGCAGGAAGGCGACCTCGTCCATCGGATGCGGTCCAGGGGTGAGCAGCACGCCCTCGGCCAGCCTGGGCAGCACCCCTGCCCGCAGCAGCGAGGACTTGCCGGAACCCGAGGCCCCGACCACCACCACCAGGGGCCGCGCCGCGAGCAGGTCCAGCACCTGGTCGATCAGCACCTGCCTGCCGAAGAAGCGGTCCGCCTCCCCCGGCCCGAAGGCGGTGAGCCCGACGTAGGGCGAGTCCTGGGCCTCCGGCTCCAGCCCGGCCAGCGCGCCGAGGTCGATCTCCTTGGCCAGCTCCCGCCAGCGCTGCTCCCACTCCTCCTCACGGCCGCCACAGGCGCGGACGTAGGCGAGGGTCACCGCCAGGCTGGGCAGCCGGCGGCCGCGCGCGGCCTCGGAGAGCGTGCTCACCGAGTAGTGCACCACGCGGGCGAGGTCCCGGTAGGAGGGGTTCCCCGCCTTCTCCCGCAACCGCCGCAGCTCGTAGGCGAAGCGCTGCAACTCTCCGGCGTCCGGATCCACTGGCAGCTCTGGCCGCGGCACTACCGTCCTTCCTGTGACCGTCCCGTCGTGACGAGTTAGTGTACGGCAGGACCGGACCGGAAATCGCGGTCAGTGCCGGAGGCTTTTTGGTACCCCTGCTATCGACCGGCAACGATAGCCGGTGGGCAATTGTGGCGACACCCGCATCCAGAACTTGGATGTGAGCGAAACGACAGCCGCGGGTGGGTCTACCAGGCGCGACGAGCCATCCGACAATCGGACGACCGCGAGGCGGCGAACGCTCGCAGCCCGTTCCGTCGAATTCGCGAAAAAGATATCCGCGCTCGCTCGGCGGGGAATCAAACGGGTCAAGATTCCGCGGTCGTCGCTGTTCCGCGATAATGGGAGCGTGTTCACCCCAGAGCTGCTCGGTCGCGACACGGCCTCGGCCGCCCTGTGCTCGCTGGTGCGCGGCGGCGGGTTCGCCCTGGTCACCGGGGAGGCCGGGATTGGCAAGACCAGCCTGGTCAGCGCGGTGGCCGCGGAGACCGGCGCGCTGGTGCTCACCGGGGCGTGCTGGGGCGACGCGGGGGTGCCGGACCGGTGGCCGTGGGTGCAGGTGAGCCGGGCCCTGCGCGCCGCCGCCACCCCCGCCGAGTGGGCGGCCGCCGCACCGGCCCTGGAGGCGTTGCTGGGCGAGCGGGAACCGGCGGCGTTCCCGCTGGCCGACGCGCTCACCGGGCTGCTGACCACGCTGGCCGCGCGGACCCCGGTGCTGCTGGTGCTGGAGGACCTGCACTGGGCCGACGCTGCCTCGGTGGCGCTGCTGGAGTTCGTGGTCCAGCACAGCGCGCGCACCCCGCTGGCCATCGTGGCCACCTACCGGGACAACGAGGTCAACGACCCCGGCCATCCGCTGGCCGGCACCCTGCCCGCGTTGTCCGCCAAGGCGGTCCAGCTGCCGCTGGGCGGCTTGGACGAGCAGGCGGTCGGCGCGCTGATCCAGCGCACCACCGGCCTGGACCCCGAGGCCGAGCTGGTCACCCGGATCCACCGGCGCACCGAGGGCAACCCGTTCTTCGTCGAGCAGACCGCCCGGCTGTGGCAGGGCGGCAGCCCGCTGGACACCCTGGACCCCGGCATCACCGCCCTGTTGCGGCGCAGGCTGTCCCGGCTGCCGGAGCAGGTGGTGGACCTGCTCGGCACGGTGGCGATCCTGGGCCGCAGCGCGCACCGCGACCTGCTCGCCGCGCTGCACCCCGGGCTGCCGGTGGCCCGGCTGCTGGACCAGGCGCTGGCCGCGCGACTGATCCGGGCCGAGGGCGAGCAGGTGCGGTTCCAGCACGAGCTGCTGCGCGACACCGTCCGAAGTGGACTGTCCACACCGGCCGAGCGGCACGCCGCGGTGATCCGCGCCGAGATCGCGCACGAGCTGCTGATGCCGGCCGAGCTGGCCCACCACGCCCACCACGGCGCGACCGCGCTGCCCTCGGCCGAGGTGCTGCGGCACCAGCTGCGGGCCGCCCAGGACGCCACCGCCCGGTTCGCCTTCGACGAGGCCGCCCGGCACTACCGCAACGCGCTGCCGCACGCGCGGGAGACCGAGCGCAACCGGGTCCAGCTGCACCTAGGCGAGTCGGCGCACCTGGCCGGTGAGCGGGGCACCGCCCGCGCGGCCTTCCGCACCGCGATGGCCACCGCCCGCGACCTGGACGACCCCGACCTGCTGACCCGCACCGCGCTCACCCTGACCTGGCTGACCCGCCACGACAGCGCCGACCCCGACCAGCTGGCCTTCATCCGCGAGACGCAGGCCAGGCTGCTGCCCGGCTCCTCCGCCGAGGACGACCAGACCGCCAACGTGCTGGCCCGGCACGCCGCCGACCTGGCCCGCCAGGCCGGTGATGACAACGCGCTGCGCTTCGCCCTGGTCAACCACCTGGGCTTCCTGTGGTCGATGGACACCGTGCACACCCGCCTGGACCTGACCACCGAGCTGCTGGAGCTGGCCCAGCGCACCCAGGACGAGGACCTGGCCTTCGAGGCCACCGCCTGGCGCGCCGGGGCCTACCTGGAGCTGGGCGACCCGGCGCACCTGGCCGGCCACCGCAGGCTGCTGGCCATGGCCGAGCAGAGCGGTCTGCCGGTGCACCGGCACGAGGCCGAGGTCACCCAGTGCCTGCTGGCCACCCTGCGCGGCGACTTCACCGCCGCCCGCGCGCACGCCGACCGGGCCCGCGGCATCGGCGACCAGCCCTACTTCTCCGCGGCCGACCTGTGGACCGCGCACCGGGCCGCCATCGCAGTCCGCCAGGGCGACCTCGCCGACCTCGACCGCGTGCTGGCCGGCCGGAACCCTGAGTTCATGCCGCTGCTGGACGGCCTGTCCGCCACCAGGCGCGGCGACCTGGCCACCGCCACCCGCCTGCTGGCCGAAGAAGGCACGCCGTCGCGGTGGAGCACCGCGCTGTGGCTGCGCCTGCGGGTGGAGACCGCCCTGTTGTCAGGTGATCCGGACCGGCTCGCCGAGATCCACGCCGAGCTGCTGCCGCAGGCCGACCGCTGGGCGATCACCGGCACGGTGGTCTTGGAGGCCCCGATCCGCACCTGGCTGGCCAAGCTCAGCACCGCCCTGGGCGACTGGCCGCAAGCCACCGCGCACGCCGAAGCCGCCCTCACCGCCGCCACCACCCTGGGCGCGCGGCCCTGGGCCGCCGAGGCCCGCGCCGACCTGGCCCACGCCCTGCTCGCACAAGGAGATCCGTCCGGCACGGCACTGCTCACGGAAGCGGAGCGGGAAGCCGCCGGACTCGGCATGACCCTGCCCCAGCCGGTGACCGCACCCCCGCGCGATCACACCAACCACGCCCCCGCCGGCCCCATCCCTGCCCCGGACAACGTCTTCCGCCGCTCCCCCACCGGCTGGCAGCTCACCTTCGCCGGCCACACCACCCACCTGCCCGACGCGAAGGGTTTGCAGGACCTGCACCACCTGCTCAGCGCGCCGGACCGGGAAGCCCCTGCCGTGCAACTGCTCTCCCCCGGCTCCGCCCCTGCCCTGGGCAGCGATCCGGTCCTGGACGACGCCGCCAAAGCCGCCTACCGATCCCGCCTGGCCGCCCTCGACGAACAGATCGAGGACACCTTCGACGACGCCCGCGCCGAACGCCTGGAGCGGGAACGGCAGGCGCTGATCGACGAGCTGCGCGCGGCCACCGGACTGCTCGGCCGGTCCCGCCGCCTCGGCGACGAGGCCGAGCGCGCCCGCAAGGCGGTCACCAACCGCATCCGGGACACCTTGCGCCGCTTGGACTCCAGCCATCCCGAGCTGGCCGCGCACCTGCGGGCCTCGGTGTTCACCGGCTCGATCTGCCGCTACCGCCCCGCGACGCCGATGACCTGGCGGTTGTAAGCGCGGAAGGCCTGCCCGCCCGTGGTGAGGCGGGCGGGCAGGCGGGGAGTCAGCGCAACTGGCTGAAGAACTCCCGGACATCCGCCGCGAACAACTTCGGTTGTTCCATGGCCAGGAAGTGCCCGCCGCGGTCGATCTCGGTCCACCGCACGATGTGGTGGTCGCGTTCGGCCCACGGCCGGACCGTGACGTCCATTGTGGACACCAGCACCGCGGTCGGCACCCCGCTCACCGTCGGCTCGCCAGGAGGGTCGGGCGTCATGCTCTCGTAGTAGATCTGAGCGGACGAGCCCGCGGTGCCGGTCAGCCAGTACAGGCTGATGTTGGTCAGCATCCGGTCCCTGGCAACGGCTTCCTCCGGCAGGCCCTCCTCCGGCGCGGTCAGCTCCTTGAACTTCTCCACGATCCAGGCCAGCTGCCCGGCCGGGGAGTCGTGCAGGGCGTAGGCCACCGTCTGCGGACGCTTGGAGTTGACCTGGAGGTAGCCGTCGTTGAACTCCTGCATCGCGGTCCAGCGAGCCAGGTCCGCCTCGCTCAGGTCGTCGAACTCGCCCTCCTCACCGTTCGGGAAGGAGATCATCGCGTTGAGGTGCACGCCGAGCACCCGTTCCGGGGCCAGCCTGCCCATCTCCGGGCCGACCCAGGAACCGGCGTCCCCGCCCTGCACGCCGTAGCGCTGATAGCCCAGCCTGGCCATCAGCTCGGTGAGCGCGCCCGCCATCCGCCGCGGCGACCAGCCGGCCTCGGTCAGTGGCGCGGAGAAGCCGAACCCCGGCAGGGACGGGATCACCAGGTGGAAGGCGTCGGTGAGCAGGCCGATGACGTCCTGGAACTCCACGAACGAGCCCGGCCAGCCGTGCAGCAGCACCAGCGGGGTCGCCGCCGGATCGGCCGAGCGGATGTGCTGGAAGTGCACGGTCTGCCCGTCGATGACGGTGGTGAACTGCGGGTGCTCGTTGAGCGCCGACTCGTGCGCCCGCCAGTCGTAGCCGGTGCGCCAGTACTCGGCCAGCTCGCGCAGGTAGCCCAGGGGCACCCCGCGGGCCCAGCCGACGCCGGGCAGCTCGGCGGGCCAGCGGGTGGCCAGCAACCGGGCCCGCAGGTCGGCCAGGTCCGCCTCCGGAACTGCGATGCGGAAGGGGGTGAAGGTCATCGGTTCTCCTGAGTCTGGAACAGCTCGGCGTTCGCGGCGGCCCACTCGGCGAAGGTGAGCGCGGGCCGTCCGGCCACCTCAGCGACCGTGGGCAGCGGGCGCTGCCCGGCCTCCGGCGGGCTGGCGCCGAGCTGGACGGCGAAGTCGATGTAGCCCTCGTCGAAGCCGAAGGAGGCCAGTTGCTCCCGGTACTGCGCCTCGGTCAGGTGCACCACCTCGATCGGCTTGCCGATGGCGCTGGCCAGGCACTCGATCCGCTCGGTCGCGGTGAGCGACTCGGGACCGGTGAGCAGATAGGTCTGGCCCGCGTGCCCGTCCTGGGTGAGCGCGGCCACCGCCACCGCCGCGATGTCGGCCTCGTGCACCACCGCGCTGGGCGCGTTGCCGAAGAGCCGGACCCGGCCCTCGGCGCGGATCTCCTCGGCCCACTCGGTGGCGTTGGCCATGAACTCCGCCGGCCGCACCCAGGTCCAGCCCAGGTCGCTGGCGTTGAGCGCGCGCTCGACGCTGCTCTCCTCCCAGCCGCTGAGCACGCTGACCCGCCGCACCCCGGCCCGCTTGGCCAGCGCCACCAGCTCCTCGCCGGTCTGCAGCACGCCCTCGCCGTCCACGGTGATCAGGTGCAGCCCGGTGACCCCCTCCAGGGCGGGCTCCACGCTGGCCGGGTTGGACAGGTCGCCGCGGGCGAGCTCCACCTCGGCGGGCAGCCCGGCCTGCTCCGGCCGCCGGGTCAGCGCCCGCACTCGGTGCCCCGCGGCCACCAGCTGGCCCACGATCTGTCGCCCCACCGTGCCGGTCGCTCCGGTAACCAGGATCGTCATGAGTGCTCAAGTCCTCCCCGCGCCGGCTCTCGGCGCTCATCCAGAAGGCGCCAGACCGGATCTAGCGATCGCTAGACGCCCGCAACGCGGGGCTGTGCTTTCGTTTTGAATAACCCGCGTTGCTTTTTTCAAGGCAAAAATAAAAACGGACTAATGAACCGCCGGATCAATCATCCCTATGTGGATTAGCACTTCCGGTCGACAGCACGATGACAGGTTCATGACATTCACGGGCTAACCTGGCCAAGAATCGCGCGGTGGATCGAAAGGGCGCTGATGGGAACGTGTGCCTCCTCTGTTCTGCTGGACCGGGACCGCGAGCTTGTTCAGCTGGCTGAACAGGCGGCGCTGGTCGCGGCGGGGCAGTCGCGGGTGGTGCTGGTGGAGGGTCCGGCCGGAATCGGGAAGACGAGTCTGGTCGAGCATTTCGCCGACGGCTTGCCCGCGGACCGGGTGACCGTGTTGCGGGCGCGGTGCGGGGAATGGGAACGCCAAGTCGCCTTCGGGATGGTGCGCCGGCTTTTGGGGCCGCTGCTGGCCGATGCCGGGGCACGGGCCGAACTGCTCGCCGGACCCGCGCAGCCCGCGGCGCGGGTGCTCACCGCCGCGACCGACTCCGGCGAGGTGCCGCCGGAGGAGGCGCCGTTCGCGGTGCTGCACGGGCTGTACTGGCTGTGCGCGCGCCTGGCCCGCCGCGGACCGCTGGTGCTGGTGGTGGACGACGCGCACCTGGCCGACGCGGCCTCGGCGCGCTGGCTGCGGTACGCGAGCAGACGGCTGGCCGGGCACCGGGTGCTGTTCCTGCTCACCCGGCGGCTCGGCGAGTGGGTGGAGTGGCCCGATCCGCTGGCCGCGCTGGCCACCGATCCGCACTGCGTGCTGATCCGGCCCGGCCTGCTCAGCGAGGCGGCACTGGCCCGCTGCCTGGCCGAGACGTTGCCGGAACCGCCGAGGCCGGAGCTGGCACGGGCCTGTCACCAGGCCACCGGCGGGAACCCGTTGCTGCTGCGGGCTTTGCTGCGGTCGCTGGCCGAGGATCCCCTGGGCGAGTGGCGGCTGGCGCGGTTCACCGGGCAGCGGTTCGCCCAGACCATCCGGGACTGGCTGGCCGAGTTCGACCAGACCGGGCGGGACTGCGCGGGCGCGCTCGCGGTGCTGGGCGAGTGCCCCGATCCCGGGCTGCTCGCGCGGGTGGCCGAGGTGGATCCGGCTGACTGCCGCCGGGCCGGGGAACTGTTGCGGCAGCTGGGTCTGGTGCGCCAGGAACCACCGCTGCGGTGGAGCCACCCGCTGCTGCGCGACATCGTCTACGCCCAGCTCTCACCGCGGCAGCGGGACCAGTGGCACCGCAGGGCGGCCACCCTGCTCAACGACGACGGCGCGCCGCTGGAACAGGTGTGCGCGCACCTGCGCCAGGCCGCGCCGGCCGGGGATGCGTGGACGGTGAGCATGCTGACCGCCGCGGCCACCCAGGCCATCGGCCGGGGCGCGCCGGATGTGGCCGCCGAGCACCTGGCCCGCGCGCTGGCCGAGCCGCCGCCGGTGGCCGACCGGGTGGCGGTGCGGGTCCGGCACGGGCTGGCCTCGGCGTTCGTGGACCCGGCCGCGAGCATCGAGCGGTTGTGCGCGGTGCTGCCGGAGATCCAGGACCAGCCCACCGCCTGCCGGGTGGCCGCGGTGCTGTCGGAGCTGCTGGCCGGGCGCGGCCGGGAGGACGAGGCGATCGAGGTCCTCGGCCGGGTGGCCGAGCGGGCCGAGCCGGAGATCGCCAGGGTGCTGCGCGGCCGTCAGCTGATGATGGAGGCGGACTGCTCGGCCGAGCAGCGGGACGAGGTGCTGGCCCGGGACGGGCGCGGGATCGCCGGGGACACACCAGGGGAACAGGTCACGCTGGTGGCGCTGGCGCACGGGAAAGCGCTCTACAACGACTCGGCGGCGCGGGTGGCGGAGCTGGCCGGGCGGGCGTTGCGGGCCACCCCGGCCGCGGAGCTGGCCAACCCGCTGACCTGTTCCAGCATCGCGGTGCTGACCTGGGCCGATGAGCTGGAGCTCGCCGCGCGCTTCGCCGATGAGGCGATCGCCGGGGCGCGGCGCACGCACGCGGTCATCGGGCTCGGGCTGCACCTGGCGTTGCGCGCCAGGGTCAGCCACTTCGCGGGCAGGCTGGCCGAGGCGGCCGGTTTCGCCGCGCAGACCCACGAGCTGGTGCCCGCGGAGCTGGCCGGGTTCCAGCAGGTGGTGGAGCTGGCCATCCACGGCTCGATCCTGCTCGACCAGGGCCGGGTCGCCGAGGCGGCGGACCTGCTGGCCACGCATGCCGCGCCCACGGCCGCGGTGCAGGCGGACGGGTACTTCCAGCTGGCCAAGGCCCGGATCCTGCTCAGCCGCGGCGAGACCCGGGCCGGCCTGGACCAGGTGCTGGCGCTCGGGGCGCGGTTGCGCGAGGCCGGTCACGACAACCCGGTGATGGTGCCCTGGCGCGGCTGGGCGGTGCGCGCCCTGCGCACCCTCGGCGAGCGCGAGCAGGCCCGAGAGGTCGCCGGGGAAGCGCTTGCCGCGGCGCGGCGCTGGGGCACGGCGCGGGCGGTCGGTTCCGCGCTGGGCCTGCTCGGGCTGGCCACCGGCGGGCAGGCCGGGCTGGACCTGCTCGGCGAGGCCACCCGGCTGCTCGAGGGTCCCAGTACTCCGCTGGAGCTGACCGCCGCGCTGCTGGACACCGGGACGCTGCGGGCCCAGCTCGGCGACCAGCTCTCCGCGCGCGCCGCCTTCCGGCAGGCCCTGGTCATCGCGCACCGCTGCGGCGCGGGCGGGCTGGCCGCCACCGCGCGGGAGGAGCTCATCGCCGTGGGCGGGCGGCCGCCTGCCCGGCCGGCCGCCGGGTTGCAGGCGCTGTCCCGGGGCGAGCGGCGGGTGGCCGAGCTGGCCGTGACCGGGTACTCCAACCGCCGCATCGCCGAGGAGCTGCACCTGACCCTGCGGACCGTGGAAACGCACCTGAGCACGACCTACCGCAAGCTCGGCATCAGCGGCCGCGGGCAGCTACCGAGGGTCGGCGACCATGTCTGAGCTGGCCCTGCCCGGCCCGCTGCTGGAACGCGAGGCCGAACTGGACCGGCTCGCCGCCGAGTTCGCGCGGGTGCGCGCGGGCGCGGGCCGCACCGTGTACGTGACCGGTCCGGCCGGTATCGGCAAGACCAGCCTGGTACGGACCTTCCTGGCCGAGCGGGTGCCGCCGGACGTGCCGGTGCTGCGCGCCCGCTGCGACGAGCTGGAGCGGGAGTTCGCCTTCGGCGTGGTCCGGCAGCTGTTCGAACCGGTGCTGGCCGGGCCGGACGCGGACGGGTTGTTCGCCGGGCGGGCGCGGGCGGCCCGCGCGGTGCTGACCGGGCTGGAGGAGCACGGGGACCCGTTCGCGGTGCCGCTCGGGCTGAGCGAGCTCACCCGCGCGGTGGCCGACCGGGCGGGCGGCACGCTGGTGCTGGTGGTCGACGACGCCCACCTGGCCGACGAGCCCTCCCTGCGCTGGCTGGCCCACCTGCGCCGCAGACACCCCGAACTGCCGCTGCTGCAACTGATCCTGCAACCCAGCGCCCCCGCCGACGGCTGCGCCCAGCTCGCCCTGGGCCCGCTGAGCGAGTCGGCCGCGGCGCGGCTGGTCGGCAGCGCCGTGCCCGGCAGCCACCAGCTCACCGGCGGCAACCCACTGCTGGCGGTGCTGCTGCGGCGAGCGGCGGCCCCGGCCGGGTTCACCGGGCAGGCATTCGGGCGTTCGGTGCTGGACTGGCTGTCCGGGTTCCCGCCGGAGATCCGGCGCTTCGCCGAGACCCTGGCCGTGCTCGGCGAAGCGCCGGACATCGCCCTACCCGCAGAACTGTCCACAGTGGACGAAGAAGGGGCCAGGCGGTGCGCGGCAGAGCTGCGCGCCTTGGGTTTGCTCGCCGAACACGCGCTGCGCTGGTCGCACGCCCAGCTGCGCGAGGCGGTCTACCAGGGCGTGCCGCCCGCCCGCCGCGGCGAGCTGCACCGCGCGGCCGCCCGGCTGCTGGACGCGGCAGGCGCCCCGGCGGAACAGGTCGCCGCCCACCTGGTCCGACTCCCCCCGTCGGGCGTGACCTGGCAGGCCAGAACCCTGCGCGCGGCCGCCGACCAGGCCACCCTGCGCGGAGCCCCGGAGGCCGCCGCGCACTACCTGCGCCGGGCACTGGCCGAACCGCCACCGGGCGAGGAACGGCTGGACGTGCTGGTGGCACTGGGCATGGCGGAGTCGATGGTGCGCCCGGCGGCCGGCGCGCGCTACCTGGCGCTGGCGCTGGACGAGCTGACCGAACCGGCCCGCTGCCGCGAGGTGGCGGAAGTGCTGGGGGACAACCTGGTCCGCGAGTCCAGGGTGGACGAGGCGGTGCGGGTGCTGGCGCGCACCGCGGAACGGCTGCGGCCGGTGGACCGGGAGTCGGCGCTGGTGCTGGACGCCCGGCGGCTGACCTGGGCGGTGCTGGAGGAGAACACCGCACCCGAGGCTCGGGCGGAGGCCTGGCGGCTGCGAGAGGCGAGCGCCGCAGGCGAGGCAGGCAGCGCGGGTGAGCGGTCGCTGCTCGGCGCGCTGGCCTTCGCCACCGCCCTCTTCGGCGGCTCCGCCACCGCCGCCGCCGACCTGGCCACCCAAGCCCTCGCTCCCAGCCCTGCCCCCCTCGACGGCGTCGCCGCGGCCGCCCCGGTCTGGGCGCTGCTCTGGGCCGGACACACCCAGCGCGCCGCCGAGTGCGCCGACGCCGCGATCGCGCGGGAGGACTCCGGGTTCGGGCGGGCGATCATGCTGACCTGCCGGGCCGCGGTCTCCTTCGTCCAGGGCGACCTGCGGGCCACCATCCGCACCGTGCGCGCGACCTTCGACCTGCTGCCGGCCGAGGTCACCAGCTTCCCGCACCTGGTCCCGCTCGGCCTGCTCGCCGAGTCGCTGCTCGACCGGGACCGCCCGGCGCAGGCCGCCCGGCTGCTGGACGCGGTCACCCCGACGCCCGCACTGGAGGCCTCCTACCTGTGGAATCCCTACCTGCTGGCCAGGGGTCGCGCGCGGATCGTCCGGGGTGACCTCGACGGCGGGCTGGCCGACCTGCTGACCTGCGGGGAACGCCAGGCCAGGATGGGCCACCGCAACCCGGCCGTGCCCGACTGGCGGTCCTGGGCCGCGCGGGCGCACCTGGCCCGCAACGACCTGCACCGGGCGCGGGAGCTGGCCGACCAGGCCTACGAGCTGGCCACCGAGTGGGGCTCGGACCAGGCCATCGGGGTCGCGTTGCGCACCCTCGGCGTGGTCGCCGGGGGCAGTCGCGGGCAGGAGCTGCTGCACGAGTCAGCGGCCGCGCTGCACCGCGCCGGTGCCCGGCTGGAGCTGGCCAGGACGCTGGCCGACCTGGGCGCCGCGCAGCAGGCGGCCGGGCGGACCCGGCTGGCGCGGGAGAGCCTGGCGCGGGCCGGCGCGGTGGCCTGGGAGTGCGGGGCCTGCCGGCTGGTCTCGCTGACGCGGGACCGGCTGGCCGCGCTCGGCGCACCGGCCCAGCCACGGCCGGTGACCGGGCCGGGGGCGCTGACCGCCAGGGAGGCGCGGGTGGCCGAGCTGGCGGTAAGCGGTTGCACGAACCGGGACATCGCCGCCCGGCTGGACCTGACCCAGCGGACGGTGGAGGGTCACCTCTCCGCGATCTACCGGAAACTCGGTGTGACCGGACGGGCCGAGCTCCGCGACGTCTACCCGATCCGGCCTGGTTGAGTCCTGTTCTCGTGGTGTTTCCACGGTGCCCACGACGTGCGGAGCGCCGATGATCGGGGGCCTGTTGGACTGCGGAGGGTGGGAAGATGACCTCGGAGTTGAGCGCGACGCGCGCCCGGATCCTGGAGGGGATCGCCCGCGGCGAGACCACCCACCGCCTGGCGGTGCGGCTGCGGCTGAGCGCGCGCGGCGTGGAGTACCACCTGGCCGCGATGCAGCGTTCGCTGTCCGCGCCGAACCGGGTCGCGCTGGTCGCCCGCGCCTACGCGGCAGGCATCCTGCTCGCCGGGTCCTGGCCGCCCCGGGTGGCCGAGTCCTTTGTGGAGCGTTAGCCGACGCCGCCGGTGACCAGTGCGAAGTGCGACCGGGATGGGTGAAAAAGACGAAGGCAAGGAGAAGACCTCTCCTTGCCCACTTCAACTTATAGCGGAGAGGGGGTCTTGCGGCAAGGCCCCGGTCATCCCGCAGACTCTGCGGCCGAAGCCACAACCAGCGGAAATTCGGGGGACCTGATGTTTGACGTGATCATCGCCGGTGGCGGCCCGACCGGCATGATGCTGGCCGCGGAGCTGCGGCTGCACGGCGTGCGCACGCTGGTGCTGGACAAGGAGGCGGAACCGACCAACCACGTCCGGTCACTGGGCCTGCACATTCGCAGCATCGAGGTGCTGGCCCAGCGCGGCCTGCTGGACCGGTTCCTCGCGCACGGCACGAAGTACCCGCTCAGCACCCACTTCGCCGCCATCCAGAAGCCGGTCCCGGCGCGGATGGACACCGCGCACGGCTACCTGCTCGGCATCAAGCAGCCCACCACCGACCGCCTGCTGGCCGAGCGCGCCGCCGAGGCCGGCGCGGAGATCCGGCGCGGCACCGAGCTGATCGGGCTGAGCCAGGACGAGGAAGGGGTGACCGCCGAGCTGGCCGACGGCAGCCAGCTGCGCGGGCGCTACCTGGTCGGCTGCGACGGCGGCCGCAGCACGGTGCGCAAGCTGCTCGGCGTCGGCTTCCCCGGCGAGGCGGCCACCACCGAGTGGCTGACCGGCGAGCTGGAGGTGACCATGCCGCTGGCGGAGCTGACCGAGCTGGTGGCCAAGGTCCGCGAGACGCACAAGACCTTCGGCATCGGGCCAGCCGCGAACGGCCTGTTCCGCGCGGTCGTGCCCGCCGCGGCGGTGGCCGAGGACCGCGCCACTCCACCGACCATCGAGGAGCTCAGGGAGCGGCTGCGGCTGTTCGCCGGCACCGACTTCGGCGTGCACTCCCCGCGCTGGCTCTCCCGCTTCGGCGACGCCACCCGGCTCGCCGAGCGCTACCGGGACGGCCGGGTGCTGCTGGCCGGTGACGCCGCGCACGTGCACCCGCCGCTGGGCGGCCAGGGCCTCAACCTGGGCATCCAGGACGCGTTCAACCTGGGCTGGAAGCTGGCCGCCGAGGTCGCGGGCTGGGCCCCGGAGGGCCTGCTGGACAGCTACGAGACCGAACGGCGCCCGGTGGCCGCCGACGTGCTGGACAACACCCGCGCGCAGAGCCAGCTGATGTCCACCGAGCCTGGCGCGCAGGCCGTGCGCAGGCTGCTCTCGGAGCTGATGGACTTCGAGGAGGTGACCAGGCACCTGGTGGAGAAGGTCACCGCGATCGGGGTGCGCTACGACCTCGGCGACGGCCATCCGCTGCTGGGCAGGCGGCTGCGGGACCTGCCGCTCAAGCAGGGCAGCCTGTACGAGCTGATGCACCGCGGCCGCGGCCTGCTGCTCGACCAGACCGGGACGCTCTCGGTCGGCGGCTGGGCGGACCGGGTCGACCAGGTGGTCGAGGTCAGCGAGGAGCTGGACGCGCCCGCGGTGCTGCTGCGCCCGGACGGCCACGTGGCCTGGGCGGGTGCGGACCAGTCTGAGCTGTTCGGGCAGCTGCCGACGTGGTTCGGTGCGGACCGGCCGGTCGGCTGACAGTAGGTGTCAGGGTTGGCCGGTGAGGATCGTCGGCATGAACGACTTCGACTTCCTCACCGGCTCCTGGCACGTGACCAACCACCGCCGCGAGCAGTGGCTCGCCGACTGCCCGGACTGGGTGTCCTTCCCCGGCACCTCCACCGCCCAGTCGGTCTTCGACGGCGGCGGCTGCCTCGACGAGATCGTCTTCCCCACCCTGGGCAGCCGGGGCCTCACCCTGCGGCTGTTCGACCCGGAGCGCCGGGAGTGGTCGATCTACTGGGCGAACAGCCGCACCGGGCTGCTCGGCCCGCCCGTGGTGGGCGGCTTCACCGACGGACTGGGCCGCTTCCACGGCGAGGACGAGCACGAGGGCAAGCCGGTGCTGGTGCGCTTCACCTGGTCGGCGATCACCGCGGACTCCGCCCGCTGGGAACAGGAGTTCTCCGCCGACGAGGGCCAGACCTGGGAGTCCAACTGGATCATGGAGTTCCAGCGGAAGCCCTGAGCAGTGTGTTGGCCGTTGTGGACGCCGTGTTGGCCGTTGTGGACGCCGTGTTGGCCGTTGTGGACGCTGTGTTGGCCGTTGTGGACGCTGTGTTGGCCGAACGGGCGTACCAGTTCGGCCAACACCCTGTACGACAACGGCCAACACGCCTGCGGGTTTGCGGCTGCGGCGAGGTGGGCGGTCAGGTGAGCTGGGACTCCACCAGCGTGCAGTAGGGTCCGCCGTCGCGCAGCAGCTGCTCGTGGGTGCCGAGCTCGGCGATGCGGCCGTTGTCCATCACGATGATCAGGTCGGCGTTGCGCACCGTGCTCAGCCGGTGCGCGATCACGATCCGGGTGCTGCCCAGCTCGTCCAGGTTGCGCTGCACCGCCAGCTCGGTGGCCGCGTCCAGGTGGCTGGTGGCCTCGTCGAAGAGCAGGATCCTCGGTTTGCCCAGCACCGCGCGGGCGATGGCCACCCGTTGCAGCTGGCCGCCGGAGAGTCCGGCGCCGCCTTCGGAGAGCATCGTGTGGTAGTTCAACGGCATCCGCATCAGGTCCTCGTGCACCTCGGCCAGCACCGCGGCGCGCACCACCTCGGCGAACGGGGCGTCGGGCACCTTGAGGGTCAGGTTCTCCAGGATCGAGCCGCTGTAGATGTGCGGGGTCTGCATGACGACCCCGCACTGCCCGCGCAGCGCGGTCAGGTCGAGCAGCTCCGTTGGCACGCCGTCAAAACACACGGTGCCCGAGCTGGGCCGGTACAGGCCGAGCATGAGCCGGGCCAGGGTGCTCTTGCCGGAGCCGGTGCGGCCCACGATGGCGATCTTGGAGCCCGCCGGGCAGCGCACCGAGACCTCGCTGACCGCGGGGTCGGCCTCCGGGCCGTAGCGGAAGGAGACCCGGTCCAGCTCGATCGCGCCGGTGATCTTAGGTCGCAGCAACATCTTCCGGTCCGGCTGCTCGGGCGCCTCGCGCAGCACGTCCTGAATCCGGGTCAGGTGCACGCCCACGGTTTGGAAGGACTTCGCGCTCAGCGCCAGCGAGGTCAGCGGCGCGAACACCGAACCGGCCAGGGTGTTCATCGCCAGCATCTGGCCCAGGCCGAGGTCGCCGGAGAGCACCAGGTGCGCGCCGAACCACAGCAGCCCCAACGGCATCCCGGCGCGCAGCACGGTCAGCCACAGGTCCATGTGGTTGTCCAGGGACTGCCGGTCCATGCTCACCCTCAGCTGCCGGTCGAACATCCGCGACCACCGCTGGTAGGCCCGGTCCTCCGCGCCGGATGCCTTGATCGTCTCCACCCCGACCACGGTCTCCAGCAGGTAGCTCTGGGTGTGCGCCATCCGGGAGAGCTGCATCTCGGTCAGCTCGTGCGCCCGCCGCGCGAACAGCCACAGCACCAGCAGGTTCAGCACCCCGGTGGCCGCGACCACCAGCGCGAAGGCCGCCGATCCGGCGAAGAGCACGCCGAGGTAGAGCAGCACCAGCGCGCCGTCCAGGACCAGGGCGAGGAACTGGGCGGTGACCAGGTCCCGGATCACCTCGCTGCTGCCGAAGCGGCTCAGCAGGTCACCGCCGGTGCGCAGCTGGAAGTAGGAGTACGGCAGGTCCACCAGCCGCCGCAGGAACTTCGTGGACAGGTTCCGGCTTGTCCTGGTTTGCAGGTACACCAACAGTTCCGCCCGGCCGTAGCCGGTCATGGCCTGTCCGGCGACGAAGGCGACCAGGCCGAGGCCGAGCGCGGTCAGCGTGCCCTGCTCCCCCGCCGGCACCACCTCGTCCACCAGGTACTGGGTGAGCAGCGCGGGCAGCAGGCCGAGCAGCACCAGCAGCACCGAGCACAGCACCACCAGCCCCAGCGCGGCCCTGGCCTTGGGGAAGACCGTGCGCACGAAGGAGATCAGCGCGCGCAGGGTGTGCCTGCGGCGGCGGGGCAGCGCCGGGGTGGGCCGGAAGAGGAGCACCACGCCGGTGAAGCCGCGGTCGAACTCCTCGGCGGTGACCACCCGCCTGCCCTCGGCCGGGTCGATGATGGTGATCCGGTCCGGGGTGTAGCGCTCCAGCACCACGAAGTGGCTGAACTCCCAGTGCAGGATCACTGGAACGTCCATTGTGGACAGATCGGCGGGTTCGAGTCGTCTGGCCTCGGCGTGCAGTCCCCATTCCCTGGCCACCCGCAGCAGCTCCAGCGCGCTGGTGCCGTCCCGTCCGGTGCCGATCCCGTCGCGCAGCTCCTGGGAGGACAGGTCGCAGCCGTGGTGGGACAGGATCATCGCCAGGCAGACCAGCCCGCACTCGGCGGTGGTGTTCTGCAGTTCCACCCTGATCCGGCGCTTGCGCACGTGCACTCCCCTCACCCCAGCAGGTCCAGCAGCAGCGAACGGCTGCCGGAGGGGATCGCGATCGCCGAGATCCGCTCCAGCGCCAGCCCGCCGGGCGGCGGCTGCACCCGCAGACGCAGCTCCGGCGAGTCGGCCACCACCAGTCCGGTGACGGTGCCGGTCTGGGTGACCACCTGCGCGCGCAGCCCGGCGTGCGGCCGTTCGCCGTTGGTCACCTCGGCCACCACCACATCGCCGTCCACCGAGACCACGGTGGCGCGCGCGGTCACCGGCACCCGCACCAGCCAGCACACCGCGACCGCGGCGGCCAGCACGCTGACCGCGGTCCAGGCCGGCCACCAGCGCGGCCGGATCGGCGCGGCGGGCTTGTCCTCCCGGCCGCGCGGGGACTCCTGGTGCGCGCGCACCGCTTCCGGCCGGTACAGGCCTTCCGGCAGCTCGCTCATGGCTTGTCCAGCAGCAGCACCGAGGGGGTGGCGGCGGGTTCGGCGAAGCGCAGCAGCGCGTAGCCGATCCCGGCCAGGCCGAGCATCAGGCCGGGGGTGCTGGTGCCCTCGGGCACCGCGCAGCGCCAGCCGGTCCGCGCGGTGGCGAGCTGACCGGCCACCAGCCTGCCCAGCTCCGACTCGGCCAGGCCGCCGGTGGTGAGCAGCACGTCCAGGTTGCCCAGCTCGCCGTGGCACAGGCCGTGGTTGGCCAGCCCGCCGGTCTGCGCGGCGGCCCGCTGCACCGCCGCGGTGGTGTGCGCGGCGGCGGCCAGGTCGGCGCGCAGCCGGTGGGCGTGCCCGGCCAGGAAGTCGTGCCGCAGCAGGTCGTGCCGGGTCAGTGCGATGCCCGGCGCGCCGTGGCACCAGGCGTAGCTGGTGCTGCCCTGCGGGCTGAGCTCCCTGAGGTCCAGCCAGTTCGCGGCCTCGGGCAGGTAGTGGCCGTTCTCGTGGGCCAGTGCGCCGAGCAGGGTGGTCAGGTAGTCCGCGCGCGGGGTGTGCGCGTGCAGCCGGGCCAGCGCCATCGCGATGCCCGCGTTGCCGTGGGAGAGGCCGGTGAGCGGCTGGCCGGCGGCGGGGGCGAGCCAGCCGTAGCCCAGGTCGGTCTCCACCCGGTTGGCCAGCAGGTGCGCGCCGGCCTGGTTGGCCACCCGCAGCGCGTCTGTCCGATGTGGACTGTCGGCCAGGGCGAGCAGGGCGAGGATCGCGCCCGCCGAGCCGCCGAGCACGTCGTACTGCTCGTCCCGGTGCACCACCTCGCTCAGCATCGGCAGCAGCCCGGCCGCGTGGTCGGCGAGCTCGGGCCGCTCCAGCACAGCCGCGGCGTGCGCGAGGTAGTACGCGCCCCCGGCCAGGTCGCCGAAACCGCCGATGTCCCAGGGGAGTTCGCGGATGAGGTTGTCCCGCTGCCGTTCGGGCAGCTTCGCCCACTCCTCGCCGCTGCGCTCGGTCAGCAGGGCCACCTCGTCGGCGACCGCGGTGGCCAGCGCGTGCCAGCGGTCCCGCCCGGTGTGCCGGGCCAGGTAGGCCAGGAACAGGCCGACCCCGGCGAGTCCGCCGTAGAGGTCCTGGGCGCCGGGCAGGATCTGCCAGTGCCGTTCGTCGACCAGGTCGATGCCCAGCCAGCCGATCCGCCGCCCCTCCCGCAGCGCACCGGCCTCCAGCGCCGCGCCGACCGACTCGGCCGCGGCGAGCAGTTCCGCCTTGGTGGCCGGGTGTTCGGCGGGTGCGGCCTTGTCCCCGGCGAGGTCCGCCGGTCGCACCCTGCGGGCCGCACCCGCCTCGGGACCCGCTTCCAGCACCAGGAAGGAGTCCCTGATCAGGTCGAGCTGGCGGCGCAGATCGGTCTCGCCCATCCGCTCGATCCGTGCCCGCACCAGCTCCAGTGGGGCTTGTGCCAGCACCCCGGGCAGTTCCTGGCCGTCGTCCAGGACCACCGTCCGCGCGCCGGGGGTGAACTCGAAGAACGGGATGTCGCCCAGCCACATCGCGCGCAGCTCCGCGGCGAGCACCTCGGCCCCGTGCGGCATGTCCTTGGGCGCCTCGCACAGCCGGGCCAGCGCGCGCTGCCGGTCGGGCGCGTCGCGCAGGAAGTCCGGGTGCAGGCTCTCCTCCATCACCCTGGCGTAGAAGCGGGTGGGGCGCAGGATCAGTCGCAGGGTGATCTCGCCGAACTCCTCGATCAGCCCGGAGTCGGCGAGCAGCGTGCCGCGGTCGGCCAGGATGCGCCGGTAGCTGAACTCGAAGCCGTCCCGGACCGCCCCGGCGAACTCCTGCACCCGGATCGCGCCGCCGTCGACAAGGCGGGGCAGGTTGTCCGAGCCCTCGGTGTCGATGTGCCGGTTGACCACGCGCATCTCGTCGGTGCCCATCCCGTCCAGCACCGGCACCGGTTCCAGGCTCTGGCCGCCGCGCCCGGCGACCCCGGACATGTCCGCGCTGAAGCTCTTGCCTTCCTTGTCCCGCAACACCATCGGCTGCGGCAGCAGGCCGACCATCAGCACCGACTCGGCGAATGCCTGCTCCGGCGGTGAGGGGTCGGCCGCGCCCGCGTCCCAGGGATTGGTGTGGAACAGGGCTTCCATGTCGACCAGCACCGGGTGCGGACCGGCCGCGATGATGTTCTCGATGTGGAAGTCGGTGGCGCGCAGGGAATGCAGCAGCCCGAGCAGGGCGCCGGTGCGCCAGTAGAAGGCGTGCAGCTCCGCCCTGGTGGCGCACGGGCCGGTGGCGGCGAACTCCACCCAGCCGTGGTCCCCGCGGTCGAGCACCCGCAGCGCGCGCAACGGGTGCGCCGGGCGCTGCCGGTTGAACCAGTCCAGGAAGCGGTTGAACACCAGGTCCACCGCCAGCGAGCGGGGTTTGAACACCACGGTGGCGCGCTCGAAGCGCACGATGGCCACGCTGCGGCCGCCGCGGTGGGTGTCGCCCGAGCCGAAGACCACCTCGCTGACCTGCCCGGGATCCACGCCCTCGAGCACGGTGGCGACGATCTCGGCGCGGTCGGCGCGCAGGTGCTGGGCGAACTCGACCCTGGTGGCGAGCCAGCGGTTCAGGATGCCTTGCACGTAGCGGGCCAGCACCGGGTACTCCCGCCACACCGCCAGCGCGGTCTCCTGCTCCCGCAGTGAGTCCACAAAGGACCGGAACCGCTGCTCGGGGGTGTCCCCGGCCAGGCGGCCCCGCACCCTGGCCACGTTGAGCTCCAGGGTGAGGGTGCGCTGCACCGCGTGGGCCAGCACCGGGATCGGCAGGCTCGCGGCCAGCACGGTGAGCAGCCCCGCGGGCAGCTCCGACCAGTCCAGCGCGGCGGCCAGCCAGCGCAGCGCCTGCCGCAGCTGGGGCCGCAGCACCTCGGCCAGGGCGAGCTGGTCCGGCAGCACGTCCACCTCGGCTGGCAGCGGCCGGTCCTCGGTCAGCGCGGCGGCGAACTGCCGCACCCAGCCGGGTTCCCCGGCCAGCCGCTCGCGCAGCCGGTCAGGGGGTTCGCCGAGCAGGCAGGCCAGCCGCGCCGCGGTGACCCCGACCGGGGCGAAGGCCCGGTCCAACTCCTCCTCCTCGACCTGGAAGGGCGGCAGCTCGCGCCACAGCTCGAGGCGGCGGGCGCCCACGGCCAGGTCCGCGGCCGGGACCGGTCCTGGGCCGGAGCCGAGCTGGCGCTCGGCGAGGGTGGCGGCGCGTTCCCAGGGCAGGTCGGGCGCGGTCGCCGGGTCGGCGGGAACGTCGTGGGTAGGCGCGGACATGCGGCCTGCCTCCTCGGGTGCTGGCGCCGGGTGCGGCGGCGGGACGGTGGCGTGGCGCGCCGGGGCCGCGCCAGTGCTCAGGCGCGGCCCCGGCGGGTCTCTTACGGGCAGACGCAGACGCTCTTGGCGGTCTGCGCGGTGGTCGTGGTGGTCGTGGTGGGCGTGGTCTGGCACACGACCTTGCTCGGGCAGACCCAGGTCGGGCGGGCGCCACCGGCCACGTTGGCCAGTGCGGCGTCGGAGAGGTTCACCTCACCGGCCGGGTGCGCCACGATGCCCAGCGAACGCCGGTACTCCGCGTCCTTCCACACGCGCACAATGTCCATGACAGCTCCTTAGGTAGGGAGTTTTCTGGGGGATTCGCCGAACCCTTTCGGACCGGCACCAGAACCGTACTCCAGAATTGCCTTCACGATCCCACACTCTTGCCCGGGCACCGCCCTTTCGAATTCCTTTAAGCGGGCGCAACACAGCCATTACTGCGGTATTCCACAGGCCCCGCGGCTATCTTCTCGTGGTGTTTCCACCATGTCCTCGGGGGTGGTTCCGGCGCATGCTCTTGCGGTGAGGGGAACGCATCGACGCAGAGGAGCGGCCAGGTGACGGCGCAGCACACGGTGACCAGAGCCGGAAAGGTCCGGATCCAGCTCAGCCGGACCAGAGCGCGGATTCTGGAGGGATCGGGGGCCTGGCCGCCGAGAGTCGAGGAGGACGTGCTGACCGGTTAGAACACCGAAAGCCCGGTGAGCGTGGTGAACCGGTCCAACGCGGCCACGCCGGCGACCGAGTTCCCACGCTCGTCCAGCGCCGGGCTCCACGTGCACAGCGAGTACCGCCCCGGCACCACGGCCAGGATGCCGCCGCCGACCCCGCTCTTGCCGGGCAGCCCGACCCGGTAGGCGAACTCCCCGGCCGCGTCATAGGCGCCACAGGTCAGCATGACCGAGTTGACCCTTTTCGCCTCGCTGCGCGACAACAACCGTGAACCATCCGCGCGCACGCCGTGCCGGGCGAGGAACGAACCGGCCAAGGCGAGATCCCGGCAGCTCATCGTGATCGAGCACTGCCAGAAATAGTGTTCGAGCACCTGCGGCACGGGATTCTCCAGATTGCCATAACTGGCCATCAGATGCGCCAAAGCCGCGTTCCGGTCGCCGTGCGCGGTCTCCGAACGGGCCACCGAGACATCGAAGTCGACCCGCTCGTTCCCGCTCTCCGCCCGCAGGAAATCGCGCACCGCGCCCCGGGCGTCCCCGGTGAGGGAGAGCAGCCGGTCGGTCACCACCAGCGCGCCGGCGTTGATGAAAGGGTTCCGCGGAATTCCGCTCTCGTACTCCAGCTGCACCAGCGAGTTGAACGGGTTGCCCGAGGGCTCGCGCCCCACCCGCCGCCACAGCGCCTCGCCCTCCGCGGCCAGCACCAGGGCGAGGGAGAACACCTTGGACACACTCTGGATGGAGAACGGCGCCTGCCAGTCCCCCACCCCCACCGCCCGCCCGGCCAGGTCCGCGGCGGCGAAGCCGAAACCGCCGGGGTCCACTTCGGACAGCGCCGGGATGTAGTCGGCCACCCGGCCCTGCCCGCCCGCGCCCGGCGCGACCTCGGCGAAGACGCTCGCCAGCACGGCGACCAGGTCCCCTGAGCCGGTGACCTGCTGCTCTGACACGGCCATGACACTCCTTCGTACCCGCCCGGCCGACCGTACCCGGTGAACACAGGGTGGACGGTGTGCGAACGATTCGGTGCGCCGGGTAGGTTCCCCGGCGGACACGACGCGACGATCACAACGGGGTGTGCTGACCACATGCGACTGAGCCGGAGACCCACCAGCCCGCGTTTCTTCGAGCTGTTCGCCGACATCGGCAACAACATCGCCGCGAGTGCCGAGGTGCTGCGGGAGTTCGTGCGCTCACCCGATGAGCGCCGGGCCGAGCTGGCCGAGCGCATGCACGAGCTGGAGCACACCGGGGACAAGGCCACGCACGAGATCATCGAGCTGCTGGACCGCTCCTTCGTCACCCCCTTCGACCGCCAGGACATCTACCGGCTGGCCACCCGGCTGGACGACGTGGTCGACGACATGGACGCCGCGGTGGACCTGACCGTGGTGTACCGGGTGGACGTGCTGCCCGAGGGCGTTGACCACCAGGTGGAGCTGCTGAGCAGGGCCGCGCAGCTGACCGCGGGGGCGATGAAGCGGCTGGCCGACCCGCACGGGCTGACCGATTACTGGGTCGAGATCAACTCGCTGGAGGACGAGGCGGACAAGGTGTACCGCCAGCTGCTCTCCCGCCTGTTCGACGGGCGGACCGAGGCGCTGGAGGTCATCAAGCTCAAGGAGGTCGTCGACCAGCTGGAGGCGGCCGCCGACGCCTTCGAGCACATCGCGGACGTGGTGCGCACCATCGCGGTCAAGGAATCCTGATGCTGGACATCACGCTGGTCGTGGTGATCGTGCTCGCCCTGGGCTTCGACTTCACCAACGGCTTCCACGACGCGGCCAACGCGATCGCCTCCGCGGTCTCCACCCGCGCGCTCACCCTGCGGGCCGCGCTGGCCATGGCCGCGGTGATGAACCTCATCGGCGCGCTGCTGGGCACCGCGGTCGCGGTCACCGTGGCCTCCGGGGTGATCGACACCCCGGACGGCGACCACGGGCTGCACGTGGTGCTGGCCGCGCTGGTCGGCGCGATCGTGTGGAACCTGATCACCTGGTACTTCGGGCTGCCGTCCTCCTCCTCGCACGCCCTGATCGGCGGCCTGGTGGGCGCGGCGCTGGCCTCGGCCACCACCGTGCACTGGTCCGGGGTGCTGATGAAGGTGGTCGTGCCGATGATCATCTCACCCACGGTCGGCCTGCTGCTGGGCTACGGGGTGATGACCGCGATCATGTGGATCTTCCGCAACGGCAACATGCACCGGGTCGGCCGGGGCATGCGCAAGGCCCAGATCATCTCCTCGGCCAGCCTGGCGCTGGGGCACGGGCTGCAGGACGCGCAGAAGAGCATGGGCGTGATCGTGCTGGCCCTGGTCATCGGCCACCAGCAGACCGGCTACCACGTGCCGTTCTGGGTGGTGCTGGTCTGCGCGCTGGCCCTGGGCGCGGGCACCTACGCCGGTGGCCTGCGGATCATGCGCACCATGGGCAGGCGGATCTTCCACCTGACCCCGGCGCACGGGTTCGCCGCCGAGGTCTCCGCCTCCTCGGTGCTGTACCTGACCGCGTTCGCCTTCGGCGCGCCGATCTCCACCACGCACGTGATCACCTCCGCGGTGATGGGCGTGGGCGCAACCACCCGCCGCTCCGCGGTGCGCTGGTCGGTGGCCGCGGACATCGCCAAGGGCTGGGTGCTCACCCTGCCGGCCTCGGCCGCGGTCGCGGCGGGCACCTACGGGCTGATCTCGCTGTTCTGAGCCGGGGCGCTCAGCGTTCCGGCACGGCAGGCCGTTCCTCCGCCGCCATCGCCCTGGTGTCCCTGGCGGGGAGGAACGGCTCCTGCTCGGCGGGCTGGCCGTCGGCGATCCGCTTGCCGCGGGCCAGTTCGGCGTCGAGCTCGGCGCCCAGCAGCACGGCCAGGTTGGTGATCCACAGCCACACCAGGAACACGATCACCCCGGCCAGCGCGCCGTAGGTCTTGTTGTAGGAGCCGAAGTTCGCCACGTACAGCGCGAACCCGGCCGAGGCCAGCACCCACAGCAGCACCGCCAGCGCGCCGCCGGGGCTCAGCCAGCGGAAGCGCGGCTGCCGCACGTTCGGCGCGGCCCAGTACAGCAGCGCGAACACCAGGGCCACCAGCGCGGCGATGATCGGCCACTTGGCGATGTCCCACACCAGCACCCCGGTGGAGCCGACCCCCAGCAGCTGCCCGATCCCCTCGGCCAGCGCGCCGGTGGCGACCACCCCGGCCGCGCACAGCGCCAGCACCACGACCACCGCCAGCGTCAGGCCCAGCCGCAGCGGCGCGGTCTTCCACAGCGGACGGCCCTCGGGCATCTCGTAGATCGCGTTCGAGGCGCGCATGAACGCGGCGATGTAGCCGGAGGCCGACCACAGCGCACCGGCCAGGCCCACAATCGCGAGCAGCCCGGAAGCCTGCGAGCGTTGCAGCTCGCCGATGGCGTTGACCAGGATGTCCTTGCCCTGCCCCGGCACGACCGTGTTGATGTTGTCGATCAGGGTCTGGGTCGCCGAGGGCCCGAGCAGGCCGAGCACGGCGGTGAGCACCAGCAGGCCGGGGAACAGGGAGAGCACGCTGTAGTAGGTCAGCGCCGCGGCCCAGTCGCTCAGGTTGTCCTTGCTGAACCCGGCGATGGTGCGCCTGAGCACCTGCTTCCACGACCGCTTGGGCAGCTCGGTCGGCTTCGCCGCCCGCGCCCCGGTTCCCTCCTGCACCCCGGTTCCCGTCTGCTCCGTCGACATCCCGTCCACCTCCGCCATCGACTCGCTCAGGCGGGGCCTACCCGCTCAGCGCGCGGGCAATCCCGCCATCCGCGGGCGGCCTCCTTCGCCGCAGACGGAGAGGATTGGGCAAGCCAGCGCCCGGATCTTGCTATCGCCGCTGGCCCGGCTCCTCGCCGCCACCCCCGGCAGGCGGGACCGCGTGGTGCTGGCCTCGAAGTTCTTCTTCAACTTCCACCCCGGCGACCCCAACGGCGACGGCGCGGGCCGCGACTCGATCACCCCCCAGCTGGAGCAGACCCTGCGCCGCCTGCGCACCAACCACCTGGACTTGTACTGGCTGCACAACTGGGACCGGTCCACCCCGATCGAGGAGACCATGCGCACGCTGGACGACTTGGTCCGCGCGGGCAAGATCCGCTACCTCGGCTTCTCCAACACCCCCGCCTGGGTCACCGCGCAGGCGCAGACCATGGCGCAGCTCAGGGGCTGGACGCCGCCGATCGCGTTGCAGGTGGAGTACTCGCTGCTGGCCCGCACGGTGGAGGGCGAGCTCGCGCCACTGGCCCAGGACCATGACATGGCGCTGGTGCCGTGGAGCCCGATGGAGAACGGCTTCTCTCCGGCAAGTACCGGCGCGGCGCGCAGGTCGCCGACTCCGCGCGGAGTGCCTACGTCGGTGGTCCCAGCGAAGCGGAGTTCACCGTCATCGAGGCGGTGACCGAGGTCGCCGCGGAGCTCGGCAGCACCCCGGCCGCGGTGCCACTGGCCTGGCTGCGGTCCCGCCCGGGCACCGTGGTGCCGATCGTGGGCGCGCGCCGGATCGGCCACCTCACCGACAACCTCGCCGGACTGGAGGTGACGCCGTCCGCCGAGCAGCTGGCCAGGCTGGACAAGATCTCCGCGCCGCGGCTGAACTACCCCGCGTCGCTGAACGGGGAGCTGAGCCGGATGCTCCAGTTCGCCGGGTCCACTGTGGACGGTGCGCCGTCCGGGATCTACCCACCGCTGCTGCAGAGCGACGTACGCTACTGAGAGCATGTGCCTCGACGAGCTGCACACCCTGATCCTCGAAGCGGTCCTCGGTGGCGGTCACCCGCAGCTCGGCCAGCCGCACGGCGGCGGTCTCGGCGAAGGGTGCGCGCACGTCGGCGAACGCGGCCCCGTGCCACAGCCCGAGCGCCTCCGCCAGTGTCGCCGCCGCGTGTTCGTGCCGGTCCGCCGCGAGTTCGCGCCTGCCTTGTGCGGCAAGCTCTTCGAAGCGGTGCGCGTCCACCTGGCCGGCGGGCAGGGCGAGGCGGTAGCCCATCGGCAGCGACTCGATCACCGCCGTCGGCAGGGCCCGGCGCAGTCGGTGCACCAGCGCGTGCAGGGTGTTCGCGTTGCCCGCGGGTTCGGTGCCCCAGATGTCCTCGATGAGGGTGTCGGCGGGCACCGCGCGGCCCGGTGACAGCGCCAGTCTGCCCAGAAGCGCGCGCAGCCGGGCACCGGCGATCTCCACCGGTTCGCCGTCCTCGCCGAGCACCCGGAGCGGGCCCAGCACCGCTATCCGCAGCACGGTCAGGAACACCCGAGGTCGTGCAGCCCGGGGTAGACCGGGTTGCCGGGCGTGCCCCGGACGGTGAGGATGCCCGAACTGCCCCAGGTCAGCTCGTAGTCACCCTGGGCGACCGGGCGGCCACCGTCGTCGGCGAACCAGGACCCTTGGCGCAGTCCGATCCCGGCGAACTGGACAGCGTAGACCTCTCCGTTGCCCGAGAACAGGAACGAGGTCTCCCGGACCACGGCCTGGCAGCCGTTCGGGCCGGGCGGTTCGAGCACCCGGTAGTCGGCGTTCAGGTCGCCCAGCGCGCCGAGAAGCGCGCCCAGCCCAGTCAGCACGGCCGTCCACACCACGCTCCAGCGGGGCAGCACCCGCCGGATCTTGGCTTCGGGCAGGCGGGTCGCCACGCCGTAGCGCCACAAGGTCGCCGAGAGCACCAGCAGCACGCCGCCGAGTGCCCAGCCCGGCAGCACCTGCCCGCCGAGCAACAGCACCAGACCGGCGAACCACCAGACGACGATCACCACGAAGGCCGCCACCAGGACGCCGATCGCGGCGCCGACCACGGTGATCGACCGGGCGACGGTGCGGAGCTGTGATCTCACCAGTCCACTGTAACCACGCGGAAAAACCCCTTGCCCACCCTCATCGTCCTCGGGAACCAGCACGTGGTGGTGAACTGTGCCGCGTGCGCGGTCACCTGTGCGTCGTGCTGGGCATGCGATGTCACTGGGGGAATCGAACCCCCTCGCACCCGCCCCCGGCGCGACCACAGTGAATCGGAGATCCCGCCGATTCGCCGGGTTGTGCTCGCCTTCCCGAAGGCGACTACCCGCTTTCCGCGTTCCTCAGCCGAGCAGGTCGACCTCCCAGTTGGCGCGCTGGATGCCGACGTCGACCTGGCGCAGCTCGGCGGCCACCCGGTCGGCCTCGGCGCGCAGCTCGGTCACCGGCAGGGCGGACAGCTGGCGCAGCTCGGAGCGGAGCTGGCGGTAGTCGTTGCCCCGCCCGGCGGCGGCGTCGGCGGCCGAGGTGAGCACCTTGTGCCGCAGGCGCAGCACGTCGCGGCGGGCCAGCGCGTCGGTCAGGGTGCCCTCGCCGAGCCGGGTGGCCGCGTTGGTGCGGTTGATCCGGCGGATCAGGTCCTCCAGCTCGGTCAGCGCGAGATCGGCCTCGGCGAGCAGGGCGGTGGCGTCCTCGCTGGGCGTCTCGCCCTCCTGGTAGCGCGCGTTCGCCACGATGCGCGAGCGCAGCTGCTCGATCCGCTTGCTCGCCTCGGCGCGCAGGGCCAGCGCCTCGGCCAGCTTCATCTCCCCACCCATGCCGTAGACGGTATCAACCCAGGTCCAGCTGGTTTCCGAGCACCACCTGGAGGGTCGCCGGGCCGTTGGTGACCACGGCGAGGCCGGGCTCGTCCTGGTACAGCGCGACCGCCAGCTTGCCGCCGGACACCAGCGCGGTCACGTCGAAGGCGAGCCAGTCGGTGGCGGTGCAGGCGGTCGCCGTGCCCGCGGCGGGGCCGAGAGCGGGCCTGGTGTTCCAGGTGACCGTGGCCGGGTCCCAGTCCGGGCTGATGCCGTAGGCGCGCACGCCGGTCTGGGTGCCGCCGGAGTCCTCGACCCGGCCCTTGACCCACAGCACCGCGCGGTCGATCCGGCCACTGGGCAGGGCGAAGCGCAGCAGGGCCTGGCGGGTGTAGCCCGCGCCACTGGCGACGCGCTTGATCACCAGGCTTGATTCGTTGTCGTAGTTGGTGTTCGCGTGGGCGCCGTCGCGGACGTAGGTGTCGGCCTCGGCCGTCCGGAACTCGGCGCGGCGGGCCGGCTGGGTGCCGCGGGTGAGGCGGATCGTCCTGGTCGCGCCGAGGGTTCCGCCGGTCTCGACGAGCAGCTTGACCGTGGGGGCGGAGCTGAGCAGGGTGCAGCCGGGCGCGGGTTCGGCGAGCCGGAAACCGTTGCGGGCCAGCTCAACCAGCCGGGTCGCGGCGGCCCTGGTCGGGTCGGCGACCGCGAGGGTGAGCGCGCCGCCCTGGTCTTGGGCCAGCACGGAAGCGGGGCCGTCCACGGTGATCCCGGCGGCGGTCCCGGCGGTGAAGAAGTTGGCCGCGGTGATGCCGGTGCGGCGGTCGGTCACTGCCTGCACGGCCGCGGTGTTCGCCAGCACCCTGGCTTCAGGACTGGCGGCGTAGGCCTTGGTGGTGTCGGCGGACGCGCCGGGCAGCAGAAGGTAGGCATAGGAGGCTCCGGTGGGGTTGACGCCGTGGTCCAGCCACAGCGTCAGGTAGGGGCGGGTGATCGCGGTGGCCGGTCCGGTGGTGCTGATGTCGCGCCAGCGCCCGGTGCGCTGCTCGCGCAGGGTGTGCACGGCGGTCGGGGTGGGGAAGACGATGCCGCCGACGCCATCGATGGCCAGCCAGCCGGTGCGCTCGGGCGGGCCGCCGGTGGTGAGCTCGGGTGCGCCGTTGCGGTTCTCCAGCACGGTTTCCACCCGGTCCACGCCCGTGATGCCCGCGCCGAGCGCGAGGACCACCTCGCCGAGGCAGAACCAGGACTTCTTGGCGGTCACGGTGTTCTGGTGCGCCTGGAGGTCCAGGCCCACGGCACCGTGCTTGCCGGACAGGGACGCGCCACCGGCCCAGGTGGTGCTGGGCAGGGAGGCCGCGCCCGCGCCGTCGGCGAGCCGAGTGGCGCTGATCGTGGTGCCGGGCAGGCGATAGGGGTCGACGGTGGGCCAGAACTCGTCGGTGAAGTCGCCGGGCCGGGCCGTGGTGTACAGGTAGGTCATGCCCTCGGTGGTGTGCCAGCCGCGCAGGTTCTCCCCGTTCATCGACTCGAACCGGTTCATCCTGGCCGAGTTCAGCGCGATGGCCAGCGCCCAGCCGGGGCCGCGGTGCACCACCCGGTCCATGCTGGGGAACTGCTGGTGCCCCACCGGTTCCGGCCGCACCGGGATGCTCGCATCGGCCAGCACCGGTGCGGCCAGGGCGATCTGGGCGACCGTGCCGTGCGCGCTGACCGGCCGGGCGGTGTTGGCCAGCAGCCAGGTCTTGGCCAGCGAACGCAGCTCGGGGTGGCCGGAGTTGGCCAGCAGCAACAGGTCCCAGGCGAAGTACAGGCCGTCGTCGGCGTCGCGTTCGCCGGTGCGGGAGATGGCCCGGCCGCGCACGAAGTCGAAGACCCGGCCGCGGAAGACCATCGGCGCGTAGGCCGCCGGGACCGAGGCGTGGACGTTGGCGCGCAACGGATCGGTGACGTCCCAGCTGGATCCGGCCAGCAGCAGGAACAGCTGGGCCAGCCGGTTGAGGATGACGTGGCCGTAGGTGCCGGTGTAGGGCACGGTGTCGTGCTGGACGAACGAGCCGTCGGCGTACATCCCGTCGCCGGTGCGGGTGTAGGGGAACAGGTCGGACAGGCTGTCCCTGGCCACGGCCAGCGCCTCGGCCTTGCCGCCGAGGATGCCGCGCAGGGCGACCACCAGGGCCAGGTCCGCGCGGTTCGCGCCGGTGGAGACCTTCCTGGCGGGCATCATCCGGTAGGGCGTGGGCACGAAGTGGTCGACGGCAGCCAGGTGCGCGGCGAGCTGGGTGGCCGGGACCGCCAGCAGCACACAGAGGTCCAGGAGTGCTTGCGGGGAGCCGATTTCCCAGTCCCACCAGTTGCCGTACTGCCGCTGCCCGGCCCGGTAGGTGCCGCCGAGCACGGACATCCCGTTGACGATCTGGGCGGCCAGCTGCGGATCGCCGGTCACCGAGGTGCCTGGGGTGGCGTGCGCCAGGGCCATCAGGCGGAGGCGGGTGAAGCTGGCGGTCAGGTTGGCCGAGGAGGAGCCCAGCGGCAGGTCCGGCCACAGCGAGCCGGTCATGGTGTCCCGGTGCCGCCGGGCCTGGTTGTCCAAAGTGGACAGTGCGGTGCGGAAGACCGGGTCGGCCGGGTTGATCGCGCCGCCGGTGAGGGCGTTCGCCCAGCGCTGGCGCAGGGTGTCGAACTCGGTGGCAGTCGAGGCCGCGCCCAGTGGCACGGCGGCGAGGGCGCCGGTGGCGAGCAGGAGCTGGCGGCGGGACAGGGGGAAAGACATCGCGGCCTCCCTACTTGTGCTCCTTCGCACCCTCCGACCAAGATGCCCCAACGGTCAACCTTTCCGCAGACAACCGCACAAATGTGCACAGACAGGGGTGGCGGTGAACGAGGCCCGGCTGCCGCAGGAGCGGCACGAGCTCATCCTGGCCGAGGTGCGCAGACGCCGGTCGGTGCGCGCCGCGGAACTGGCCGCCCTGCTGGGTGTCTCGGGCATGACGGTCCGGCGCGACATCGGCCACCTGGCCGAGCGCGGCCTGCTCACCAGGGTGCACGGCGGCGCGGCGGTGCTGGCCACCCGGAAGGCCGCGGCGGCGGAGCCTGAGGAGGTCGTGGTCGGCATGGTGTCGCCGTCGACCGCCTTCTACTTCCCGGACATGATCCGCGGCGCGCAGTCCGCGCTGGCCGCCGCCGGGGGCAGGCTGGTGCTCCAGGTGTCCCGCTACGACGAGCAGGAGCAGTGGCGACAGGCGCGGGCGATGGTGGAGGCTGGCGCGCGCGGACTGCTGCTGACTCCCGCGCCGGGCACCGTGATGCGGGACTGGGTGCGCGAGCTGGGCGTGCCGTGCGTGGTGCTGGAGCGGCAGGTCAGCGGACTTGATCTGTCCGAAGTGGACTCCGTGCGCTCCGACCACGCGGCGGGCGCGGCCAGGGCGGTGGCCCACCTGGCCGGACTCGGCCACCGGGGCGTGGCGCTGCTCGCGGTGGACACGCCGACCAGGCCGGGAATCCTGGCAGGTCACGCGGAAGCCGTTGCCGCACTGGGACTTTCCGCCGCTCCGGTGCTCGCGGTCGGCCAGGACGAGCGGGCCGAGGCGGTGTCCGCGCTGATCGAGGAGTGCGCGCGGACCGGAACCACGGCCGCGCTGGTGCACAGCGACCAGGACGCCGCGCTGCTGCTCCAGCGGTTGCGCGCGCAAAACTACCTGCTGCCAACGGATTTCGCGGTGGTCTCCTACGACGACGAGGTGGCCGCGCTGGCCGACCCGCCACTGACCGCGGTGGCCCCACCCAAGGCACACCTGGGCCGCTGCGCCGCCGAACTGCTGCTGGCGCACCTGCGCAACCCGGCCGCGCCGGTGCGGCACGTGCGCATGGTGCCACGTCTGATCGTGCGCTCCTCCTGCGGCGCGACCTCGGTCAGCCCGGCTGGCGCAGGGTCTGCGACGGCGGGCAGCCGTAGGTCTCCCGGTAGTACTGGGCGAACCGGCCCTGGTGGGTGAACCCCCAGCGGCGCGCGATCTCGGCCACCGTGCCGCCGGCCCGGCCGCAGGCGACCGCGAGCAGCTCCTGGTGCACGTTGTCCAGCCGCACCCGCCGCAGGTATTCCAGCGGGCCCATGCCGAGGTGTTCCTGGAAGCTGCGCTGCAACTGCCGCACCGCGACCCCAGCCGCCGCGGCCATGTCCGGCACCGTGATCGGCCGGTCCGCGTGCTCCTCGCAGTAGACCATCGCCCGCCGCACCGCGGCCATGGGCAGGCCGGCGGCGTGCCGGTCCAGCTGCTCGCTCAGCTCGTGCGGCTGCGCGTCCAGCAGGGCCTGCACCAGCAGCTGCTCGAAGTGCCGCAATGCCAACGGCGAGCTGGCCAGCAGCTGCGCGCGCACCGGGTCCGCCCAGCCGTTGATCAGCTCCACCAGCCCGGTCACGGCCGGAATCCCCTGGCGCAGCACCGGATCGAAGCGCAGGTCCGTGCTTGGCTCCTCCCCCAGCCGTACCCGCAGCGCCTCGGTCACCCTGGCCTTGGGCAGCACCAGCTCCCGCACCCAGGTCCGCGCGGGCACCACCTGCCGGTGCCGCTGCCGCGGCGACTGCACCAGGCTGTCCGCCGGTTCCAGGCCGTCGACCTGGAAGTGCCCGCTGCCGCCGGGGAAGGTCCGGATCACGTAGTGGTCCGGCCTGGCCCGCCCGCGCACCTCGAACTCGGCGTCGCCGGCGGTGTCGGCCAGTGAGGTGCCCATGCCGTAGGGCAGGCTCGGATCCGGCACTCCGGCCAGGAAGGTGACCCAGAACCGCGCCGATTTCGGGGTGGCGGCGTTGATCCAGGGCAGCTCGGGCGGCGAGTACTCGCGGTAGAGCGCTTCCAGCACCTCAAGGCTTGCTCCGCTGAGCACTTCCCGGCCCAGCGGCGAAGCCTGCTCACTCATCCCGGCTCCCTGGTGGCGGGCACCGGCCACGGCTGGCCGGTGCCCGCGCTGGTCAGCGCTTCATGCCGTGTTCGATGGCCTCGATGATCCGCGGCCGCAGCTCGGCCACACTGATGATCGCGTCCACCGAGCCGACCTCGACCGCGCGCTGGATGCTGTGCACCCGGTCGAACTCCGCGGCCACCTCGCCCACCTTCTCCGCCCGCACCGAGGAACGCACCTCGGCCAGCTGGGTGTTCAGCCCGGCCCGCTCCGCGCCGCTGGCCGCGGTGACCATCGCTTGCAGCTCGGCCACCCTCGGGTCGTTGGCGGTGCGGTTGTTCACCTCGCCGGAGAACACCACCGCCGCCGCGGGCGCGCCGCCGAGCACCGAGGCGAAGGAGCCCTCCAGCGCCAGCACGGTCATGTTCGGGTTGAGCGCCTTGGAGAACACCACGAACGCGCCGCCGTGGTAGCGCGAGATCACGCAGAACACGATCGGGCCCTCGAAGTTGACGATCGCCCGGCCGATCTCCGCGCCGTACTCCAGCTGCAGCTTGCGCATCGACTCCGGGGAGCCGTCGAAGCCCGACAGGTTGGCCAGCACCACCAGCGGGCGGTTGCCGGAGGCGGAGTTGATCGCCCGCGCGGTCTTCTTCGACGAACGCGGGAACAGGGTGCCCGCGGTGTAGGTGTCCGGGCCGTCGGTGGGCGGGAACCCACGGCGGGGCACCGAACGGGACTCGATGCCGATCAGGCAGACCGGGTAGCCGCCGATGTGCACGTCCTGCACCGCGGACGTTTCCGCGTCGGCCATGCCGGCCCAGCGCTCCAGCACCGGGTGGTCCTGGTCGGACAGCGCGCGCATCACGGTGCGGATGTCGAACGGCTTCTTGCGGTCCGGGTTGTGCTCGGCGGAGAAGATCTCCCCGACGGTGCTGAAGTCGCTGCCCACGATGGCGTGCGGGTACGGCGTGACGTCCCGGTCGACCGGGTCGTTGGTCACCGCCCGCCGCGGCGCGGTCTCACCGGGCACCACGTAGGTGTGGTCGTAGTGCGACATCAGCACATCGCGCGCGCCGGCCAGGTTCGGCGCCCAGTACTGGGCCTGGCCGTTGGGGCCCATCACCCGGTCGTAGCCGCCGATGCCGAAGTTGTCCTCGGCCGAAACACCGCCGGAGAAGTCCAGCGACTGCTTGCCGGTGAGCACCATCGCCGAGTCCGGCGTCATCACCAGGATGCCCTTGGTGTGCATGAGCATCGTGGCTTCGGCGTTCCAGTACGGCTGCGCGCCCACGGTGATCCCGGCGACCACGATGTTGATCTCGCCACCGGCCTGGGTGAACTCCACGATCCGCTTGAGCGCGGTGGCCACCCAGTCCATGTTCTCGGTGCCGGAGGACATCGAGATCCGGGCGCCGGAGGAGAGCGCGAACCACTCCAGCGGCACCCGCATCCGCTCGGCCAGGTCCAGCGCGGCGATCACCCGGGAGCACTCCGGCTCCGAGAGCGCGCCCAGCGCCTTGGTCGGGTCGCCCAGCAGCACCACCCTGGTCACGCCCTCGGGGTGCCGCTCGGTGGGCGTGCTGACCACCCCGGCCACGATCGCGGCGGAGTTCTTGCCCTTGGGCCGGTCCACCGGCACCAGCACGCCGCGCTCGTCCAGGTCGTGCTCGGTGAACACGCCCTGGTTGCCGGCCAGCAGGTCGGTCAACTCGTAGGGGTAGACGTTGCCGCGGCGAGCCGCGCGCAACACCTTCTGCCGGTAGTCGTCCAGCGGCCGCACCGGTTCGGTGTCCGGCTCGCCCACGTGCAGGTGCGCGCCGTTGCCCGGCTCCAGGGTGATCCGCACCGACACCTCGGCCAGCTCGCGGTTCGCGGTGCGGCGGCGGGCCAGGAACTGGACCTCCTCCAGCCCGGCGCCGGTGGCGGTGGGCAGGATGCGCTGAGTCAGCTGGTTCAGCTCGTCGGTGGACAGCTCGGTCGACGGCCAGACATACATCATGATCCGGTTGGTGTCGAACCGCTTGTTCTGCGGGCGCTGCGCCTGGATGTCACGGATCGCGCCCAGGCAGGTGGTGATCGCGTCCTCCAGCGCGGGCAGCGCGACCAGGCGGCCCTCGGACTCGCGCAGCGGGGTCAGGTCGCGGACCTGGCCCATCGCGATCAGCCGCTCGTCGGCCGGGTTGGTCTTGGCCACCGCGCGGAAGAGGTAGATCTCCTCATCGGCCGAGGGCAGCCGGGTGAGGTCGAACTCGCGCAGGCGTTGCAGCTGGAGCCGGTCGGCGATCTGCGGGTGCAGCCCGCGGATCAGCCGGTCCTCGGCGAAGCCGTCGCCGTCGGGGCGGAAGGTGAAGTGGTGGTGCATCACCGCGCCGCTGGTGCCGGCCACCGCGGTAGTGATCCGGCGGATGGCCGAGGGCGGCGGGTGCTCGGTGAGCAGCTCACCCAGCCGCACCGACATGGCCTCCGCGTCGGGCTGGTCCTCCCAGGTGACGTAGAGGTCGGCGACCAGCTCACCGTCGGCCACCCCGTCGGCGAAACTGCCCAGCGCGCCGATGGCCGCGGGCAGGGAGTCGATGTCCACCGCGGTGGTGACCACGCGGGCCACCCCGTCCGGGCCGGTGTGCTCGGCGGTGACGAACGGGCAGCCCGCGGTCTGCCGCGCGGTCACCCCGGACAGCCAGCGGTTGCCGTAGTAGCGGCGGGTCAGCACCTCCAGCAGCGGCGCGTGGTCCCGGCCGGGCCGTCCGATGCGCTGGCCGATCAGCCGGACCAGCGGCTCGGAGCAGGACACCATGGCCTGGATCCGCTCGGCGCGGTCCGGGGCGTCGGGGTTGCGGTCGAGGTAGCGCAGCTCGCTACGGACCTCGGCGTAGACCTTGGCGCGGGTGCGGCGCAGCAGCGGCTGGGCGAACCAGCGGAACACCACGCCGCGGGCCAGGTCCGAGACCGCCGGGAAGCGCACCTGGGTGGCCTGCACCAGGTGTTCCAGGGTCAGACCGGCGCTCTCCCGCATCGACTCCAGCGGCGGCGCGCCGGCCAGCCACTGGCGCAGCACCTCCGAGACCACCGCGACGTCGGTGGCGGTGCGCTGCTGGGCCAGGAAGATCCGGAAGACCGCGGCCTCCAGCTCCGGGGTGCGGTCCAGGGCGGTGACGCCGTAGTGGGTGAGCACCTGCTGCAGCTTGGCCTGGAAGCCCTCGGTGACCCCGGCGCGCTCCACGTCCAGGCTCTGCAGGTAGCTGTGGAAGTACTCGCGCGGGCTGTGCACCGGGCTGTGCGGCTCGACGTCGAGCTCGTTGCCCGGCTTGTTGCGGCTGAGCTCGGAGAGGTCGGCGAAGACGGTGAGCAGCTCCAGCTCGCCCGGCAGCGGCCTGCTGCCCAGCTCGGCGCGGGCGGCCAGGTACTGGCTGAGCACGCGGCCGCGGTCGTGCGGGTCGACGTCGTAGCCCAGCAGCAGGCTGCGCAGGTCCTGCAGGCCGCGCTCGGCGCGCTCGGCCGCGGACACGCCGAGGGGTTCGGCGGGCAGGTCGATCTCCACCGCGCCGGTCTCGGCGGCGGCTTCCACCTCCGCGCCCTCCTCGGCCAGCGGCTCCAGGCGCATCAGCGGGGTGCCGGTCTCCACCTGGCTGCCCACCGACACCGGGCACTCGCGGACCTTGGCGCGGAACGGCGCGCGCAGCACCATCTCCATCTTCATGCTTTCCAGCACCAGGATCGGCGCGCCGGACTCGACCTCGTCACCGGCGGCCAGCGGGGTGGCCACCACCAGCGCGGGGGCAGGGGCGCGGACCACGCCGCCCTCGTCGCGGCTGATCCGGTGCGTGACGCCGTCCACCTCGACCAGGTGGATGGGCCCGTGCGTGGCCGAGACCAGCCGGAACCGGCGGCCGTTGACCAGGATCTGGCCGCAGTGCTGGTCGAAGCGCTCGACCTCGACGTCGGCGTGGTGCACCTCGCCGCCGCCGGAGACGCCGACCCGGAACCGCTGCGGACCGACCCTGGCCACCCACACCCGGTAGCCGACGCCGCGAAGCTTGAGGTCCAGCGGGCGGCCCACCTCGTGCTGGGCCTGCGGGCGGCCACCGTGCGCGGTGGAGATCAGCCGCTGGGTGCTGACCTCCTCCTCGTCCTGGTACGCCTCGATGGCGGCCGCGGCCAGCGCGATCGCGGAGTGCCGGTGGTTGACCAGCCGGCCCTCGCCGCGGACCCGGTCGATCCAGCCGGTGTCCGCGGTGGCCTGGACCACCTCGGGCTGGTCGAGCAGGTCGAGCACGAAGCTCTTGTTGGTCGCGCCGCCCTCGATGATCGCGGTGGTCTCGGCCATCGCGCGGCGCAGCCTGCCCAGCGCCTGCTCGCGGTCCCGGCCGTAGGCGATGATCTTGGCGATCATGGAGTCGAAGTCGCCCGGGATGGTGTCGCCCTCGGAGACGCCGGTGTCCACCCGGATGCCGGGTCCGGCGGGCAGGGTCAGCCGGGTGATCCGGCCGGGGGCGGGGGCGAAGTCGCGGTCGGGGTCCTCGGCGTTGAGCCGGGCCTCCACGGCGTGGCCGAGCTCGGCGGGCTGCTCGCCCTCCAGCAGACCGCCACCGGCCACGTGCAGCTGGAGCCGGACCAGGTCGGTGCCGGTGGTGATCTCGGTGATCGGGTGCTCGACCTGGAGGCGGGTGTTGACCTCCAGGAACGCGAACAGCTTCTCGCCCGGGTGGTAGAGGAACTCCACCGTGCAGGCGCCGCGGTAGCCGACCTTGACCGCGAGCCGCTCGGCGGATGCCTTCAGCTCAGCGGTCTGCGCTGGCGCCAGCACCGGCGAGGCGGACTCCTCGATGATCTTCTGATTGCGCCGCTGCACCGAGCAGTCGCGCACACCGAGCGCCCAGGCGGTCTGGCCGTCGGAGATGACCTGCACCTCGACGTGCCGCGCCCCGGTGACCAGCCGCTCCAGGAACACCACGCCGGAGCCGAACGCGCGCTCGGCCTCCTGCCGGGTCAGCTGGTAGGCCTCGGTCAGCTGCTCGTGCGAGTCGACCCGGCGGATACCGCGGCCGCCGCCGCCCGCGGTCGCCTTGAGCATCAGCGGATAGCCGATCTGCTCCCCGGCCCGCAACGCGTCGTCCAGGGTCGCGACCTCGCCACGACTCCACGGCGCGACCGGAACCCCGACCTCCTCGGCGATCAGCTTCGCGCCGATCTTGTCCCCGAGCTGCCGCATGGCCTCAGCGCTCGGCCCGACGAAGGTGACCCCGATCTTCTCGCACAGCTCGGCGAACACCGGGTCCTCGGCGACGAAGCCCCAGCCGACCCACGCGGCATCGGCCTTGGTCTCGACCAGCGCTTTTTCCAGCACCGCGTAGTCGAGGTAGGGCCGGGCCGAGGCCGGACCGAGCGGATAGGCGACATCGGCCTCCCGGACGAAGGTCGCGCTGCGGTCGGCGTCGGTGTAGAGGGCCACCGTCTCGATCCGCTGCCCGGTTTCCGCCGACAGATCCCGGACGGCGTGGATGAGCCGCATCGCGGCCTCTCCACGGTTGACGATGGCGACACGACTGAACACCGGCTGAGCCTCCCAATTACCCGCACGCGGAAGGCGACGTCCGGGTCCCGGAGCGTCGCCTGCACCGCTGTATACCCTGCTGGATTGGAGCCCGGCTCAACTATGTTCCGGATCGCGCATGCCGAGGCCCTTGCTTTGTAGGAACCATACAAAGGGCGAGCCGCACTACACCACCGAGCGCCCGATTCACACCAGATCTGCCACAAAGAACCTGTGAATTCAGGTTGCGGGGGTGGGGCTGTGACCACCGGGGATGGGGCGGGGCGGGACCGACCGGTGAGTAGGTTCGGCGGCCGGGGCGGGGCGATCGCGACGGCGGCGGGGCGATCGTGGCAGGGCGGGGCGGGGCGGGCGATCGTGGCGAGGCGGTCGCGACGATCGCGGTGGGCTGGGCGCGGTGGGCTGGGCGCGGCGACCGCGGCGGGACGGGCGAAGCGGGGCGATCGCGGCGGACTGCGCGGAGCGGGCGCGGCGATCGCGACGGGCTGGGCTGGGCTGGGCGGAGCGGGCGGGGCGGGCGTGGCAGTGGGTTCGGCGAGCGACCAAGCGTCGGCGGGGCTGACGGTGCTGTGGCCTCGACGCGCTCCGTGGCGAGGCCCCTGGCCGACGGCTGCGACGGCTCGCCGGGCGATCTGGGCCGCGCGTTGCCGCCCCTGACGGGGTCCGCCGCCGCCACCGTTCCTCTGCGGAACGCTCGAACCCCGGTTTTGGTTGCCTTTCGTTTTGGATCACCGCACTCAATCGGGTGAACCAAGGCGGGGCGGCGGCGCTGGAGTCAGCATAACCGCTGGTCTGGGGCGGGGCGGGAGTGGGTCGCGGGGCCGGCCGCCGGAGGGATTGTCGCGGGCTCTGGCGGCCGGGGGGCGGGGGTTACTTAGGCATGAGGACTGAGTCGATGAGGTAGACGGTGGCGTTGGCGGTGTGCACGCCGCCACAGATGACGTTGGCGTCGTTGGCCTTGAGGGTGTTGCCTGCGCCGGTCACCTTCAGCACGCCGGTCTGCACCGTCTTCTGGTCGCCGGCGATCTTGTCGGGGGTGATCTGGCCGGGGAGCACGTGGTAGGTGAGGATCTTGGTCAGCAGGGCGTCGTCGGTCTTGAGCTTTTCGATGGTGGCGGGGTCGATCTTGGCGAAGGCCGAGTCGACGGGGGCGAAGACGGTGAACTCGCCGCCGTTGAGGGTGGAGACCAGGTTGACCTTGGGGTTGAGCTTGCCGGAGACGGCGCTGACCAAGGTCTTGAGCAGGGGGTTGTTGCTTGCGGCGACCGCGACCGGGTCCGCCGCCATGCCGGTGACCGAGCCGCCGCCGCTGGGGGCCAACTTGGCGTAGTCGGCGCAGCCGGGGCCGACCAGGTCGCGGGCGGGGTCGGCCATCGCGCTGGAGGTGGGGGCCGCGGCGCTGCTCGGGGCGGCAGAGGGGGTGCTGGAGTTGCCTGCCATGTCGCCGGAACCGCAGGCCGCGGCGAGCAGGGCGATCGAGGCGACGCCGAGGGTGGCGGTGGTGCGGCGGGCGGTGTTGGTCATGACTGGCTTCTCTCTTCCGGGTGGGCGGTCGAACACCTCGCATTCGGCGTCGGGGGGAGCACGGATCGGGTCCATCACCGACCGTTATTTCTTCGTTACCTCGGGTATGGGAGCTGAACCCGCTGCGGCGGGGTTACGGCTGCCGCCGCGCGAGCTGGGTGCCCGCGCAGGAGCACGCCGTGGCCTTCGGTACTGGGAGCGACCGCGGCGCTGTCTGGCCTGTGGCGGCTAGGTGCCGGCGCCGCTGTCGAGGAGCCAGTGGTAGCGCATGCGCATCGCGCGCTCGATGGCGCCGACCGCGGCGCCGACACCGAGTGTCAGGTTGAGCCACACCGGCAGCCGCAGCGGTGACTCGAACGTGCCCAGCGTGGCGGCGATCGGCGGGATCTGGGAGATCGGTTCTGCCATCTGCAGCAGGTTCAACCCGAGACCGATGAGCAGCATCAGGATCGAGACGGCGCCGATGAGCCCGCTGGCGGCGGGATGCTCGCGCGCGAAGCGCATGCGTCGCCCTTCGGCCGATCGCGGGTCGGGCACGAGAGGCCGCACCGTGCCGTCGTCGCTGAGGAAGTGGCAGCGGCGCATGCCTGCCTCGCTCTTGCGGACCTCGATGTGACCGCCCGCGACCGGAAAACGCGCCGGCAGCTTCGACTCCAACTGGAGGCGGCCGTTGAGGTAGAGCCCGGCCCGCACCACGCCGGACTCGGCGTCCCCGCCGTGTCTGACCTCGACGGTGTGCACGACCGGACGTCCGTGGACCGGGAGGGTGATCGACAACACCGAGCGCCGCACCATCTGCCACCAGCGGAAGGGCTTGAGCGCCCGCCCGTCGCCGGGCTCCGCGCGCTTGGCCAGCCGGCGTTGGTTCCAGCTCGCGCTCATGACTGCTGCCCCTCCCCGCAGCCGGCCTCCGGTCCGCCGGCGCGCGTACCGCGTGCCGGCTCCTCGTTCCCGGGTGTGCGCGCGGGGCCGGTCCTGCGGGTCATCCACCAGACGATGGCGGTGATGACGACCAGCGCCGCGCTGGGGACGAGGTTGACCCACGAACCGACCGCCTCCGACCGGGTCGCGAGCTCGCCGCCCACGTCGACGTGCAGGGTCGTGGCGAGCACGAGGAAGGTCACGTTGTAGACGGCGTGCAGGACGACCGCGACCTCCAGCCCGCCCGTGCGCCAGGTGACGATCGCCATCGAGGAGAACAGCACGAGGTAGGAGGCGAACAGGAACGGATCGAGCGATCCGTGCGCGAGCGAGAACAGCACGGTCGTCACGACGATGCCGAGGACCGCGCCGGAGCGGGCCCCGCGGGTCCAGCCCCCGAGCACACGGAACATCAGGCCCCGGAACCCGTACTCCTCCCCCGCCGCGGCGAGAGGGGTCAGCAGCATCCCGATGACGAAGAACCAGACCAGATCGGCGCTCGTCCACGGAACAGGGTCGCCGGCCCCCAGCGACCCCACCGCGATCACGACCAGCAGGAGCGGGCCGAACACCAGCAGCGCGCGGCCGAGGACACCGAACCGGAACCGCCCCGCCACCGAGTGCAGCGACCCCGCGGGCACGCCGTAGAGGACACGCTGCACCAGCATGCTGTACGGGATCAACGCGGTCAGCCCCAGCGCACCCGCGGCCTGACGTAGCGGCGTCGAGGGCCCGGACCGTGCGAACACAGCGGCGTCGAGGACCTCCGAGAGACGCTGGAACAGGACCGCGAACCCGACGAACCCGGCCACCAGCAGCACAATCGCGACAATCCCACGCAGGATGCGCCGCTTCTCGGACGCGTAGACCCGGTGGTACTCCAGGCCCGCCGGCACCGCGGGCGTCCACAGGGGACGGTCACCCCGCAAGAGCCAGGGGTCGCGGTCGGTGACCGTCATGTCTGCTCCTCACACTCTTCGACTATCACACTGTACTAGTTTCTTCACACCGTAGCACGCTGTGCTAACAAGGGCCGGAGCGAGCGCCGAACGGAGTGAACGGACCGATGCCGCACAACACGCGAGACAAGATCCTGATCGCCGCGGCGACCATGCTCGGCGAGGATCCGACGGCCAGGCTGAGCGTGCGCGCGGTCGCCGCACGCGCCGGCGTGAGCACCGGGTCGCTGCGACACTTCTTCCCGACGCAGCGGGAGCTGCTCGACACCGTGGTCGCCGGCATCTACGACGTCGACCTGCCCGACGACCCGATGCAGGACACCGCGCGCACTCCTGACAAACGGCTCGTGGCCTGCCTGCGGCTGCTGATGGCGCAGGTGGGGACGGGCGATCAGGCACGCGACCACTGGCGCGCGCAGTACGACGCCTACATCGCATCACCCCCGTCCGAGGGCGCCACCCATGCTTTCCTGTCCCTCGAACGACTTGCCGTGCACCGCGTCGAGAAGTGGCTGGCCGTCCTCCGCGAAGAGGGCGCGCTCGCCCCCGGCGTGCTCGAACACCAGGCCCGCTTCCTGCTGACCGTCGTCAACGGCCTGCTGACCGAACGTGCTCTTCCCGGCGACCAGGCACGGCTCGAGTTGGAGGCGCACACGCTCGCGACCGCCGCCTCGGCCGTGCTCCGGTCGGCATCGGGCCCCGTCTGACGCGGTCACCGGGTTGGGGTCGTGCGGGAGGGGAACCGGCGGCGGGACGTGCATAGGGTGGGGCTGGTGAGCGCGGGGTTGCGGTTCGAGCTGCTGGGTCCGGTGCGGGCATGGCTGGACGGGGCCGAGGCCGACCTCGGCGCGCCGCAGCAGCGCGCGCTGCTGGGTGTGCTGCTGCTGCACGGCGGCACGGTGGCCACCCAGGACGCGCTGGTGGACGCGGTGTGGGGGGCCAGCCCGCCGCCGGCGGTGGGCGGCATGGTGCGCTCCTACGTCTCCAAGCTGCGCCGCGCGCTCGGCGACGGCCGCCCGGCCACCGTGATCCGCTCGGTCGCCGGTGGCTACGCGCTGCCCACCGCGCCGGGTCAGCTGGACCTGGCCGACTTCCAGGCGCACCTGTCCACCGCCCGCGAGGCCCGGCGCACCGGTGACCTGGACGCCGAGGCCGGCGCGCTGCGGGCGGCGCTGGAGCTGTGGCAGGGCACGCCGCTGGCCGGGGTGCGCGGGGACTACGCCGAGCGGGAGCGGGTGCGGCTGCGCGAGCTGCGGCTGACCGCGGTGGAGGACCTGGCCGCCGCCGACCTGGAGCTGGGCAGGCACACCGAGGCCGTGGCCGCGCTCAGCTCGCTGATCATCGAGGAGCCGCTGCGCGAACGCGCCCGCACGATGGTCATGCTGGGCCTCTACCGCGCCGGCAGGCAGGCCGAGGCGCTGGAGCTGTACCAGGACGCGGTCCGGTTGTTCACCGACGAACTCGGCCTGGACCCCGGCGCGGAGCTGCGCGAGATGCAGCGGCGGATCCTGCGCGCCGATCCCGGCCTGTCCGGCCCGACCCCGGTGCGCCCGCTCAGCACCGCCGAGCGCGCCCGCCTGCCCATGCAGCTGCCACCGGACCTGCCCGAGTTCACCGGCCACCACGAGCTGCTCGCCGGGATCGCCGCGCAGCTGCGCCCGCAGGAGAAGGGCGTGCCGGTGCACGCGCTCACCGGTGCGCCCGGCATCGGCAAGACCACCGCCGCGGTGCACCTGGCACACCTGGTGGCCGAGCACTTCCCGGACGGGCAGTTCTACGTCTACCTGCGCGGCGCATCCACTCCCGATCCGCTGCCGGTGCTGCTGCGCGCGCTCGGCGTCACCGAGGTCCCCGACTCCGGCGCCGAGCGGATCACGTTGTGGCGCACGCTCACCTGCGGGCGGCGCATCCTGCTGCTCGCCGACGACGCGGTGGACGAGGCCCGGGTGCGCGCGGTGCTGCCCGGCACCTCCGGACCCGCCGTGCTGCTCACCGCCCGGCAGCGGCTGCACGAGCTGGCGCACGCCCGCTGGCACACCCTGCCCGCGCTGACCCCCGGGGAGTCGCGGGAACTGTTGGCGCGCACCATCGGCGCCGACCGCCTGGCCACCGACCCCAGCGCGGTCGAGGCCCTGCTCGCGCACGCCGACGGCCTGCCCCAGGTGCTGCACAACGTGGCCGCCCGGCTGGCCGCCCGCCCGGACTGGAGCCTGGCCACCGCGGTCCGCCGCCTCACCACCCCGGTCACCCCGGCCGCCGAGGACCCCTACGCCGCCACCCTGCGCGCCCTGGCACCGGAACCGGCCCGCGCGCTGCGCCTGCTCGCCGTGCCCGACGGCGACACCCTCACCCTGTCCGCCGCCACCGCGATCCTGGACCGCGATCCTGCCACCACCGAGGACCTGGTGGACGCATTCGTCGAGGCGCACCTGCTCGAACCGGTCACCGAGGGCCGCTACCGGTTGCGCGCCCCGCTGCGCCGCACCGCCCGCGCGCACGCCCTCACCGAGGACGGCGAACCCGCCTGCCACGCCGCGCTGTCCCGGCTGGTGCGGCACCACCTGGACACCGCGGCGCACTGGTCACCGGCCGAGGACGGCGACCGGTGGGCGCTGGTCGCGCAGACCGAGCGGGTGCCGGAGGTGCCCTCGGCGGAGCTGGCCCGGGTGCTGGCCGAACGCGCGGCGAGCTGAACACAAGCGGTCCCCGCACCGAGCACCTGGCGCGGCCGGATCCGGCGGAAGTGGTGCCGGAGCCCGCGGGCTGGCCGCGGACCGGCCGGTGGCTCACTTCTTCCTGGGCTGCTTCGGCGGCAGGGCTACGGCCGCACCCCGACTTCGGCGCGCTAGTCCCCCTGCGCCCAAGCGGCCACCGGCAGCGACAGGTACACGCCGAAGTCCGCCAGCCCGGTGGCGGCCGTGATGTCGGCGTGCAGCCGGTCCACCCGTTCCTGCCGGTTGGCCGCCCTGCTCTCGAACCACTTCGACCGGATCTCGATCACCACGGGCAGCCCGCAGCGGTCCAGTGGTCCCAGCTGCCGGAACCGGATCTCCACATCCCCCGGTCGCAGGTCGCCGTCGTACGGTTCCTCCGGGCATTCCACCGCTACCGACACCAGGTGCGGCAACACCGAGCCGAGCTCGCGGAGGACGGACTCAGCGACTTCCGGGGCATGGGTGATCTCCACTAGCGGCACCAGCCCACTCTAGATCGCAGCGGGCGGTTCACCAGCGGCGGAGCCGGTGGCTGGCGTCGCGCCAGAACGACGGGAGCCGCACGCCGTCCTCGGTGCACAGGAACACACCGCCCGTGACCACCGCGCCGAGGCCGACGGCGTTGGTGAGCAGCCACAGCAGCATCGGCGACCCGCTCAGGTCGTCCGCCTGGTCCAGGGCGACCAGGGCGGAGGTGGCCACGGCGGCGATCACCGCACCCACCAGCAGCACCGCGAGCCAGCGCAGCTTCGCCCGCAGCCGCTGGGCCGGACTGAACACCCGCACCTCCAGGCGCGCGTCGCAGGAGCCGCACGCCACCGTGTCCACCACCACACCGGTGGCCGGCCTCGGCACCGGGATCTGGTGCAGTGAGTACCGGATCTTGTGCGTGGCGACGACGAGGTACTCGCGCTCCTCCTCGCTGTGCACGTGCGTCAGGCGAACCCGTGGGTACTCCCCGATCTTCGCCATCGCCTTGCCCTCGCACTCCGAGTCTTCCGGTGTCGCGGTCCACGCTAGGGCAGCCGGACCGGCGGGATCGCTCCACTGGCCTGTTCCTGTCAGGGGCGATATACGCTCCGCGGGAAGCTCAACCCACTGGGGAAGGACATCTTCGTGCGCATTCGACGTGCGTCCGTCGCGGGCACGCTCGCGCTGACCGCGCTGCTGGTCATCGGCGGCGCCACACCGGCCATGGCCGCGGCCACGCCTGCCGATCTGGGGGTGCTGCCCGGCACCGGCAGCTCGCACGCCACCGCGATCAACGACCACGGGGTCATCGTCGGCGAGTCAAGGAACAGCGACTACCGGCGGGCCGTGCGCTGGGAACGGGACGGCTCGATGACCGAGCTGGCCCGGCCGGAGGGGCGCAAGACCACGCAGGCCTGGGCGGTCAACAGCAGCGGGGTCGTGGTGGGTGACGCCCAGGACCCGGAGCTGGAGCGGCCGGTGCGCTGGGACGCCCAGGGCCGGGTCGAGGTGCTCACCCTGCCGGTCAACGAGCAGGGGAACAGCAGCGGTTACGCCGTCGGGGTCAACGACGACGGTGTGGTGGTCGGCCAGTCCTCCTACTACACCGAGGACAAGTGGTTCGAGCGCGGTCTGCGCTGGAGTCCCGACGGCGCGATGTCCATTTTGGACCCGCTGCCGGGGCACGAGCGGTCCCTGGTCCGCGCGGTCGGCGCGGACGGCACCGCGGTGGGTTCCTCCAACCTGGGCAACAACCAGGTCGCGGTCCGGTGGCTGCCGGACGGCACCGTCACGCCGCTGCCCGCGCTGCCGGGCCAGACCTCCAACCGCGCCGAGGCGGTCAACCGGCACGGGGTGATCGTCGGTCTCTCCGGCAGCAGGCCGGTGCGCTGGAACCTCGACGGCACCGTCACCGACCTCGGCCTGGTCCCCGGTGGCCGCGCGGGGATCGCCAACGACATCAACGACGACGGGCTGATCACCATCGAGTCGCGCTTCCACGAGCTCGGCGACAGCAGGGCCGTGCTGCGCGAGCTGGACGGCACCCTCACCGTGCTGCCGGTGCTGCACGATGAGGAGGCGGGGATCGCCGCCGGGGTGAACAACTCCGGCACGGTCGTCGGCCTCAGCGGCGACCCGCGCACCTTCAGCCGCGCGACCCGCTGGGACCGCTGAGCACGCGGCGCTGGACCGCCGTCACCAACCCAGGGGCAGCTTGGCCAGGTAGTTGGTGAGCAGGCCGGAGATCAGCCGGTGGTCGCGCTGGGAGAAGTGCCAGTCACAGCCGAGGCGGTCCAGCGCCGGGTCGTTGTAGAACCAGTGGCGGATCCGGTTGTCCCCCTTGCGGTTGCGCTCCTGCACGACCTGCCCGGTGGCGTCGGCGAAGGTGGTGGTGCTGGACACCGCGGTGGCGCTGACCACGATCGTGGTGCCGGGGCCGTAGCGGGCCCGCAGCTTGTCCAGGAACCCGTGGTAGGCGGACTTGTAGGCCGCGACCAGGCGTTCCGGGGTCCACTGCTCGCCGGGGTTGATCGCGGTGGAGAAGTCGTTGGCGCCCAGGCCGACCACGACCAGCTGCGGTCGCCAGGAGGGGTTGCGCCACACGTCACCGGGCACGTGTTGCAGCGCGCGGTCGTAGAAGGTGCGGTAGGTGATCTCCGGGGAACCGCCGTTGTAGTTGCGCACCATGCCCAGGCCGGACTGCGCGTTGACCTGGTAGTCGGCGTTGAGGGCGCGGGCGGTGAGCGCGCCGAAGCTCTGGTCGGTGTTGGTGTTGCGGCTGACGCCGCCGGTGGCCGAGCAGTCGCGCGAGGTGGACATGTTGCCGTAGCCCGCGGTCATCGAGTCGCCGATGAACTCGACCTGCCTGGCGCGCGCGGGCGGCTTTGCCAGGATCGCGCCGCCGGGCGCGGCCACGAAACCGCCGAACTCCCCCGCGGCCCAGGTGCTCTCGGTGCGCTTGACCAGCCGGACGCGGTGCGGGCCGTTGCTCAGGCCGCGCACCCAGTGCGTGGTCCGGCCCGGTGTCACCAGGGTGGCGACGGTCTTGCCGTCGACCTGCACCTCGTAGTCGTTCACCGTGTCGTTGAGCACGATGCCGACTCCGGTGCCGCGGAAGCGGCCTTCGAAGTAGACGCCGGGCCAGGTGTACTGCACGGAATTGGTGACCCGGCCCGCGGTGTGCGCCTGGTCCAGTGGCGCGGCCGCGGCAGCCGGGGCGCTGCTGAGGGTCGCGGTCAGCACGGCGGCGAGGGCCGTGGCTGCCGCTGATCGGTACCGGTGCATGCTGAGTTCCTCCATGGGTGTGCGGGTACGCGGGAAGCCCGGAGTGGGGCTCCCCGCGTACCACCGCGGCCTGGGTGGGTCAGGCCGTCGTGCCGGTGACCGTGCTGCCCGACTTGGTGACGTGGTAGGTCAGCTTGACGCCGCTCCAGTAGTGGAAGGTCAGCGTCACCCTGGCGTTGTCCTTGACCGCGGCGAAGAAGTCCGCGGTCAGGGTGGTGGCGTTGCCGGCGTAGTTGGGCGCGAACGCGCGGTCGTACTCCTTGAACGGGGTCCAGTCGTGCGGGCCCGCGTTGCTGCCGTCGTCGTACTTGGCCTCCATGGTGGCCAGCAGGTCACCGCGGAAGGTGGTCGGGATGGCGAAGGCGGCCGTGGTTCCGTTGGCAGCGGCCAGGATCGGCTGGTCGTGGGTGACGAGGTTGATCCGCCACGGCAGGCCGTTGGCGAAGCGGGCCGAGAGCACCGCGTTGACGCCGTACTCCCGTGATCCGCTCAGCCTGGTGATCGCCGAGGCGGTCAGGGTGAGCTGGTCCCCGGAGACGGTGTAGTCCCGGCCGCGCACCAGTTCGGTGTTGCCGTGGCGCAGCCCGGTGAACGAGGTTCCGTTGAGGTTCAACGTGATCGTCTTGGCGGTGACAGCGCTGGACCGGGCGCTGAACACCTGGTCGGTGGCGGCGGTGGCCGAGCGGGTCCGCCAGCTCGACTTGATCTGCGCCCACAGCTCGGGATCGCTCCACTGGAAGGAGTTGCGGCCCAGGTGCTGGCCGTTGTCCCACAGCATCGTGGTGATCTTGCGCTGGCGCGCGTGGTGGCCGAGGTACTCGAAGAACTTCAACTTCTCGCCCTGCTGGATGGTCCCGGTGTGCCGGTCGAAGCCGAGCAGGCCGTACTCGCCGAGGATCACCGGCACGCCGCGCGCGATGAAGGTGTTGTGCACCCGGTCGAAGGAGTCGGTGACGTCCTTCTGCGCGGTGGCGTCGAAGTGCGTGCCGCCCGCGACGTTCACGCTGAACGGCCAGTAGCCGTAGTAGTGCACGGTGGCGATCAGGTTGGGGTCGTTGAACCCGCGGATCGAGGCCGCCAGCTCGTCCAGCCGCGCCTGCTCGGAAGAGGTGTGCAGGGTGGGCAGCACGAGCAGGCGCCGGGCGTTGTTGCCGCCGGAGCGGCGCACGATGTCCCGGAAGGAGGCGTTGAGCTCGTGCAGCAGCTCGGCGTTCTGCGCCGCGCCCGAGCTGCCGGTGAACTGCGGCTCGTTGACGCTCTCCAGGGTCAGCCTGGTCGGGGAGAAACCCTTGAAGGCGGCGGCCAGCTGGATCCACAGCTTGTTGTAGCGGTTGAGCACACCGGCGCGGTCGGCCGGCATGGTCGAGATCCACTGCCAGGAGTCGTGGTGCAGGTTGGCCATCACGTAGAGGCCCTCGGCCAGCGCCCAGCCGACGACCTCCTTGACCCGGTCCAGGTAGGCAGGCTTGATCGGGTAGTCCGGCGCGGGCCCGGTGTGCTGGGTCCAGGTCACCGGGATGCGGATGCTCTTGAAGCCCTGCGCCTTCACGTTGCGCAGCAACGCCTGGGTGATCCGCGGGTTGCCCCAGGAGGTCTCGTCCTCGCCGGTGGAGTCCAGGGTGTTGCCCAGGTTCCAGCCGGGCTGCATCGCCGCCACGTGTGCCATCGCGTTGGCCGGTGCCTGTTCTTCGGCGCTGGCCCCGTTCGCCGTCACCAGGGTGAGGCTCGCGGCCAGGGTCGTGACCCCGGCCAGCAGTGCGCCGATCCGATGGCAGATCGAGCGGTTTCTGAGTAATCGCAACATGGAACCCTCACAATCTTCGTCGATTGGGATGGTCAGAGGTGGTCACCCGCGTAGTCGAACCAGTCGAAGCGCACGGTTCCCGCCGAGGCGTACATGCCGATGACCCGGCCGGTGAAGCCGCCCGCCACCTCGGTGGAGAGGTAGCGGCCGTCGAGCGTGCCCAGCACGGTGAAGCCGCCATCCGGCTCCACCAGGCCGAAGGAGAGGACGTCCGGCCCGGAACGGGCGTCCACGAGCTCCCGCGTGGCGTCCACCTCGATGCCCAGGACCAGGGGTCCGGCGGGCACCGGCCGGGAGGCCACCACCGTGCGCAGCTGGCCGATCCGGGCGAGCACCCGCACTTCTCCTGCGCCCGCCTCGATCTCGTAGTGGTGCCGCTCGTCGAAGCGGACCGCGAGGCCGCCGCTGCCGTCGGCGGGATCGATGAGCGCGCGCACCCGGCAGGAGAGGTGTTGCTGGCGGCGGCCGAGGAAGACCGCATCGAGCGCGTCCAGGGAACCGCCGCGGGCCCGCAGGGTCAGCCAGCCGAGCCGTTCCGTTGTGGTGCAGTGCGTTTCGAGGCGTTCGCGCGGGGACACCCAGTGCGGCCGCAGCTCGCCGGGGTCGAACTCGTCCAGGCCCGGCTCGGCGGGGAAGGGGTGCAGCGGCCAGGGCGGCGCAGGCAGAGCCGGAGCCAGGTCGCCGACCACGGGCCAGTCCTCGGTCCAGGTGACCGGGGCCAGGAAGGTCTCCCGGCCGAGCACGTGCCAGCCGGGGGTGCCGCCGCCGGGCCGCACGCCCAGCAGCACCATCCACCACGAGCCGTCGGGGCCCTGCACCAGGTCGGCGTGGCCGGTGTTCTGGATGGGCTCGTCGGTGCTGCGGTGGGTCAGGATCGGGTTGGCCGGGCAGGGCTCGAACGGGCCGTTGGGAGATGAGCTCCGAGCGATGGAGACCCCGTGGCCGCGTTCGGTGCCGCCCTCGGCGATGAGCAGGTACCAGTAGTCGCCGATCCGGTACAGGTGCGGCGCCTCCGGGGCCTTCGCGCCGGGGGTGCCGGACCACAGTTTCCGGGCTGGGCCGAAGGTTTCCCCGGTGTGCGGGTCGATGCGGTACTGGCTCACCCCGGCGACCGTGCACCAGCAGTTGCCCTCGGCGTCCCAGGCCAGGTCCGGGTCGATGCCCACGACATCGGGCAGCCACAACGGATCCGACCACGGACCGGCCGGATCCGTTGCGGTGCACAGCATGTTGCCGCCGCCCTCGCTCACGTTCGTCACGATCAGCCAGAACCGGCCGTCGTGGTGGCGCAGCGTGGGCGCGTAGATCCCGGCCGAGGACCACACGGTGGCCAGGTCCAGCTGGCTGGGCCGGTCCAGCGCGTTGCCGATCTGCCGCCAGTGCACCAGGTCCCGGCTGTGGAAGACGGGCACGCCGGGGAAGTACTCGAAGCTGGAGCACACCAGGTAGTAGTCCTCGTCAACCCGGCAGACGCTGGGATCGGGGTGCATGCCCGGGACCACCGGGTTGGTCAGGCTCACCCCTCGGCTCCTCTCCTGAGCACCGCGCAACCTCCGGGCGGCAGCTCCCGCACTTCTGTCCCGGTGAGCAGGTCGTGTGCGGCCGCGGGCAGCGGCACCGGCTCGGCGCGGTGGTTGAGCAGGAAGTGCCAGCGGCGGCCCTCCTCGGCGCGGCGGGTGACCGCCTCCACCCCCGGCGGCAGGTCCGGCAGGTCGGGACCCACGCCGGTCTCGGTCAGCAGCCGGGTGACCAGCGCGGCGTAGCCGGGGTCATCGAGGCGGGTGGACAGGTACCAGCCCTGGCCGAACTCGAAGCGGCGCCGGGTCAGCGCCGGGGCCCCGGCCAGCATGCCGTGGGTGTAGGCCAGCACCGGCTCCGCGCGCTCGGCGCGCAGCAGCTCACTCCAGGCGGTGGCCGTGGAGCCGTCGGAGAGCACGATCCGCTCGTCCCGGCCCAGCGGCCGGTGTTCCTCGACCCGGATGCCCAGCGTCTCCCGCAGCGGCGCGGCCGGGTAGCCGCCGAGCCGGGCGTGCATGCGCTCGTCGAGCACGCCGCTGAAGTGCTGGACCAGCAGCGTGCCGCCGTCGGCGACGTAACGGCGCAGGTTCACCGCCCCGGCCTCGGAGAGCAGGGCCAGCGCCGGGGCCAGCACCAGCCGGTAGCGGCTGAGGTCGGCTTCCGGATGCGCGAAGTCGGCGGTGACGCCCGCATCCCACAGCGCGCGGTGCGCCCGGCGCAGCGCCGCGTGGTAGTCCAGCTCGGGTGAGGGCAGCCCGTCGGACTCCAGCGCCCACCAGGCGTCGGAGTCGTGCAGCACGGCCACCTCGGCGGTGACCGTGGACCCGGCCAGCTCGGCCAGCCGGGCGACCGCCGCACCGGTCTCGGTCACCTCGCGGAAGATCCGGCTGTCCGGCCCGGCGTGCGGGACCATCGCCGAGTGCCACTGCTCCGCGCCGGCTTTGGACTGCCGCCACTGGAAGAACAGCGCGCCCTCCGAACCGCGCGCGATGTGGCCGAGGGAGTGCCGCAGGACCTCCCCCGGTTCCTTGTGCAGCGTCCGATCGCCCGCGTAGACGGTGTTGGTGCCCTGTTCCATCAGCAGCCAGGGCCGGCCACCGGCGAAGGAGCGGGCCCGGTCCGCGCCGAAGGCGGTGTCCGCGGCCGCGTCCAGGCCGGGCGCGGCCGGGTAGTGGTCGATGGCGACCAGGTCCACCTCCCGGCCCAGCGCCCACAGGTCCACGTTCTGGTAGCCGGGCAGCATCAGGTTGGTGGTCACCGGCCGGTCGCTGTGCGCGCGGATCGCCTCGCGCTGCTCGCGGTAGGCGGCGACCACCTCGTCGGAGAAGAAGCGGCGGAAGTCCAGTGCCTGCCCGGGGTTGTGGTGCCACTGGGTCGCCCGCGGCGGCAGCACCTGCTCCCAGCTGGTGTAGCGCTGGCTCCAGAACGCGGTGCCCCACGCCTCGTTGAGCGCTTCGAGGGAGCCGTGCCGGGCAACCAGCCACGCGCGGAAGGCGGCGGCGGTGTGCTCGCACCAGCACAGCGTCACGTACTCGTTGTGCACGTGCCACAGTGCCACCGCCGGGTGGTCGCCATAGCGTTGCGCGAGCGCGGAGGCGATCCGGCGGGCTGCCTCGCGGTAGGCCGGGGCGGCCAGGCAGTAGGTGTCCCGGCTGCCGTGCACCAGCCTGGTGCCGTCGGCGGAGACCGGCAGCGCGTCCGGGTGGGCCAGGGTGAACCACGGCGGCGGGGAGGCGGTCGGGGTGGCCAGGTCGACCGCGATCCCGTTGGCGTGCAAGCGGTCCAGGTGGGCGTCCAGCCCGCCGAAGTCGTAGCGGCCCTCCTCCGGTTCCAGTAGCGCCCAGGAGAACACGCCGACCGTGGCCAGGTTGACCCCGGCCCGGCGCATCAGCTCGTCGTCCTCCTGCCACACCGGCTCGTCCCACTGCTCGGGGTTGTAGTCCCCGCCGAAGGCGAGCCCGCCGAGCCGCTCGACCAGGCGACGGGTGCTCATGACTCCGCCAGCACCGGCAGCCGCGCGCCGTCGCGCAGGAACAGCGGGATGCGCTCGATCGGGGCCGCCACGGTCACCGTCTGCCCGCCCTGGTGCTCCTGTCCGGTCCACGCGTCGGTCCACCGCGCGCCCGCGGGCAGGTGCACGGCGCGCTCGCGGGCTCCCGCCTCGGTGACGGGGGCGACGAGCAGGTCGGGGCCGAGCAGGAACTCGTCCTCGACCAGCCAGGACCGCGGATCCTCCGGGAACTCCAGGAACAGCGGCCGCATCGGCGGCAGACCGGTCTCCGCGGCGGTGCGCATCTGGCGCATCACGTACGGGCGCAGGCGTTCCCGCAGCCGCAGGTGCTCGGCCAGGATCGGATACGCCTCCTCGCCGTAGGACCAGATCTCGTTGGCCAGCCCGGTCATCGCGGGCTCCAGCATCTGTTCGGAGCCGCGGAAGCCGTGCAGCCGGAACAGCGGGCAGAAGGTCCCGTACTGGAACCAGCGCACCAGCACCTCGCGGTAGGCGGGATCGTCCGGGTCGCCGCCGTGGAAGCCACCGATGTCCGTGGTCCACCACGGGATTCCGGACATCATCACGTTCAGCCCGGCCTTGATCTGGGTGCGCAGCGAGGCGAAGTCGGTGGCGATGTCGCCGGACCACAGCGCCGCGCCGTAGCGCTGCGCGCCGGCCCAGGTGGAGCGGTTGAGCGAGATGATCTCGTGCTCCCCTGCCGCGCGCAGGCCGTCGTGCACCATGCGGGCGTTCTCGCGGGGGTAGAGGTTGCCGACCTCCAGGCCGGGCCCGGCGTGGTAGCGCAGGCCGTTCTGGTGACCGGGCTTGAGCTCCGGTTCGCCCGCGTCCAGCCAGAAGACCGTGATGCCGAGCTCCTGGTAGTGCTGCCGCAGCCGCTCCCAGACGAACTCGCGGGCCTCCGGGTTGGTGGCGTCGTAGAAGGCGACCTGGGCGGAGTAGGCGCCCAGGCCCTTGTCCGGCCAGTCGGCGTGCGCCATCGGCCCGTACTCGGTGCCGATGAACAGGCCCGCATCCAGCATGGCGTGGTAGTTCTCGCTGGCCGGGCTGACCGAGGGCCAGACCGAGACCATCAGCTTGACGCCCATCTCGTCCAGCTCGCGGACCATGCCCGCCGGGTCCGGCCACTCGGCCGGGTCGAACCGCCACTCGCCGAGATGGGTCCAGTGGAAGAAGTCGCAGACGATCACCGACAGCGGCAGCCCGCGCCGCCGGTGCTCGCGGGCGACCTCCAGCAGCTCCTCCTGGGTGCGGTAGCGCAGCTTGCACTGCCAGAAACCCGAGGCCCACTCGGGCAGTTCGGGCGCGTGACCGGTGGCGTCGGCGTAGCGGCGCAGCACCTCGGCGGGCTGACCGGCGGTGATCCAGTAGTCGATCTGGCGGGCGCTGTCGGCCACCCAGCGGGTGCCGGTCTCCGCCAGCTCGACGCGGCCGATGGCCGGTGAGTTCCACAGCAGGCCGTAGCCCCGGTTGGAGACCAGCACCGGGATGGTGACCTCGCCGTTGCGCTGCACCAGGTCGACCACCGCGCCCTTCTGGTTGAACAGGCCGTGGGTGTGCTGGCCGAGGCCGTGCAGCCGTTCCCCCGGGTAGGCGCGGAAACGCTGCTCCAGCCGGTGGTAGCCGTTGCCGGTGGCGGTGGCCAGCCGCGGCCCCGGCCACCAGAAGTGGGCGGGCTGCTCGGCGAGCAGCTCGCTGCCGTCGGCGCTGCGCAGGAAGGTCAGCCGGCCCGCGGTCGGGGACAGCTCCGGGGTGAGCAGGCCCTCGCTGTCGGCGTCGATCCGGACCGTGATCTCGCCGTTGACCAGGACCGCGTGGTGCTCGGCGATGGTGATCTCCGCCTTGCCGCCCTCCGGCGGCGCCTCCAGCAGCGCGCCGGGTAGATCTTCCAGCAGCGGTCCGCCTGGGGTGGCCCTGACCCGGACGGCGTCCGGGCCCCACGCCTGCACGCGCAGGGTCTCGCCTTTGGCGCGCCATTCCAGGGCGTCGCCGAGGTCTCGGAAGTGCGGGGACATGCGGCGCTCCTCGCGCTCGGGGATGGTGGGGTTCAGCGGTGGCGTCACGGATGTGCGGCCAGTCGTGGTGCGGGACCGGTGCTCTCCCGGACGGTCAGGACCGGGTCCAGCAGCACCAGCTCGTCCTGCGGTGGCGCCTCGCGGGTGGCCGTGGCCAGCCTGCTCATCAGCTGCTCGACGGCCACCCGGCCGAGCTCCTTGGCCGGGCCGGTCACCGCGGTGAGCCGGGGCGCGTACTGCTCGACGAGCTGTTCGGGGCAGAGCGCGATGACCGAGGCGTCCTCGGGCACCGTGCGCCCGCTGGAGCGCAGCAGGCTCAGCAGCGGGCCGATCGCGCCCTCGTTCTGCACCACGAAACCGGTGGTGCCCGGCCGGTCGGCCAGCACGCGGGTGAGCGCGCCCGCGGTGCTCTCGTAGGTGCCCTCGCAGGAACGGTGCACGAACCGCAGCCCGCGCTGCTCCGCGCGTTCGCGGAAGCCGGTGAGCGTGCGCTCGGCGTACCCGGCGTGCCGGTGGTAGACGCCGGAGCCGTAGCCGATGAAGGCGACCTCCCGGTGGCCCAGCTCCGCCAGGTGGTCGGCGCACAGCGCGCCTGCCGAGGCGAAGTCGTGGTCCACACAGGACAGTCCGCGCGGGTCGTCCGGCAGCCCGATGAGCGCGGCCTGGGCGCCCAGCTCGCGCAGCGCGGGCACCCGCTCGTCGGCCAGCTCGACGTCCATCAGGATCACGCCGTCGGCCAGTCCGCTGCCCACGATCCGGCGCACCCCGTCGGGTCCTTCGTCGTTGGTCACCAGCAGCACGTCGTACCCGTGCTGCCGGGCCGACATGGTGACCGAGACGGCGATCTCCATCATGATCGGCACGTAGACGTCGGTGCGCAGCGGCACCACCAGGGCGATGATGTGCGAGCGGCGACCGGCCAGTGCCCGCGCGCCCGCGTTGGGGTGGTAGCCCAGCTCGGTCACCGAGCGCTCGACACGGCGCCTGGTCTCCGCGGAGACCGAGCGCTTGCCGCTGAGCACGTAGCTGACCGTGCTGGCCGACACGCCCGCGTGCCTGGCCACATCGGCGATTGTCGCCATGGTCGGGTGTTCCTGCTTCCTGGGCTCAGCCCTTGATCGCGCCGGTGAGCACACCGGTGCGGAAGTGCTTCTGCACGAAGGGGTAGACGATCAGCAGCGGCACCAGGGTCAGCACCACCACCGCCATCTGCAGCGACAGCGGCGCGGTCTGGGCGAACTGGGTGCCGAAGCCCGCGTTGACCGAGCCGGGTAGTCCGTTGCCCCGGTTGACGTAGGTGAACAGCACGTACTGCAGCGGCCACTTCTCCGCGTCGGTGGGCATGTACAACATCACGTTGAAGAAGGAGTTCCAGTAGCCGACGCCGTAGAACAGCGCCATCACCGCGGTCACCGCGCGCGAGGTGGGCAGCACGATGGACCACAGGATCCGCCACTCCCCCGCGCCGTCGATCCGGGCGGCCTCGATCAGGTCGGCGGAGGTCGAGGAGTAGAAGGAGCGCAGGATGAGGATGTTGAACACCGACACCGCGCTGGGCAGGATCAGCGCCCACCACTCGCCGTAGCCACCGAGCCCGGTGACCACCAGGAAGGTCGGGATCAGGCCGCCGCTGACGAACATGGTGACGATCAGCAGGATGAGCACGAAGCGGTGGCCGAACGAACCGGACCTGGACAGGCCGTAGGCGCACAGGATCGACACCACCAGCGAGACCACCGTGCCGACCGCGGTGATGCCGAGGCTCACCACCAGCGCCGATCGCACGGTCGGGTCCTCCAGCATCACCCGGTACGCCTCGACGGTCAGGCCGTCCGGCCAGAGCACCAGGCCGCCCGCGCGGTTGACCGCGGCCTGGGTGGACAGGCTGGTCACCACGATGATCCACAGCGGCACCAGCATGACCAGCATCAGCCCGCCGAGGGTCAGGCCCTTGGCGGTCTGGCCGACGGCCGTCGGCGGCTCCTCCCACGGCGGGCGGGCAGACCGCTTCTTCCGACGCGGCGCCGATCCGGTCGCGCCCGCGTTCCCCCGCGTGCGTTCGATCGTGAGTGTGTTGGTCATTTCCGGTACAACCCGTCTTCACCGAAGGCGTGCGCCAGCTTGTTCGCGCCCCAGATGAGCAGCAGCGAGATGACGCTCTTGAACAGGCCCGCGGCCGCGCCGTAGCTGTAGTTGCCGGTGGCGATGCCGTAGTAGAAGGCGAAGGTGTCCAGCACGTCCGCCGCGTCGTGGCCGACCGCGTCCCGCTGGACCAGGAACTGCTCGAACCCGACGGTCAGCGCGTTTCCCAGGCGCAGCACCAGCATCAGCACGATCACCCCGCGCAGGCCGGGCAGCGTGATGTGCCACATCCGGCGCCAGCGACTGGCGCCGTCGGCCGCGGCCGCCTCGTACAGGTCGGTGTTGATGGCGGCCAGCGCGGCCAGGAAGACGATGATCCCCCAGCCGGCCTCCTTCCAGATCGCCTGCGAGGTGACCAGGAGCGCGAAGGTGTCCGGGTTGGTCATGATGTCCCAGGTGCCGATGTCGTTGCCGCGCAAGAACTGGTTGAGCGCGCCTACCCCGCCGAGCATCTGCTGGAAGATCGTGACGGCCAGCACCCAGGAGAAGAAGTGCGGCAGGTAGACCACGGCCTGGATGAAGTTGCGCAGCCGTTGCGACAGCAGCGAGTTGAGCAGCATCGCCAGCGCGATCGGCACCGGGAAGAACAGCGCCAGCTGGACGAAGCTGAGGTAGAGCGTGTTCTGCAGCGCGCCCCAGAACAGCGGGTCGCCGAAGAGCCGCTGGAACTGCTCGAACCCGACCCATTCGCTGGCCCAGACCCCGGCCAGCGGGTCGTACTCCTGGAAGGCGGTGACGATGCCGAACAGTGGCACGTAGTTGAAGACCAGCAGCAGGAGCACCGCGGGCACCGTCATCAGCAGCAGGGACCGGTCCCGCCGCAGCCGGACCCGCCAACTCAGCCTCGGTCGTGCCGTGGGGGGCGCTGGTGGCGTGCTCACTGCCCGGTGCCGAACTTCTGCAGCACGTTCTCGGTCATCCACTGGGTCAGCCGGTCCCCGCCGCCGGTGGACTTCCAGCTGGCGATGGCGGCCTGCACGTCGGCGACCTTCTTCTTGCCGTGGTAGCAGTCCTTGACGGTGTCCTCCACCGACTGCGCGGCCAGTGCCGAGGCCTGCGCCTGCGGCATGCTGAAGTTCATGTTCCAGAACACCGGTTTGGCCAGGGCCTGCATGTTGGCGGCCTGCCAGCTGGTGTAGTCCCTGGTGACGACCTCCCCGCCGGGGTTGCTGATCACCGAGGCCGGGGTGGCCAGGAACGGGTAGGTCTGCGCCTGGACCATCTTCTTGCCCTCGTCGGTGAACGTGGGCACCCCGTTGGCCATCGTGTGGTGCGTGCCCTCGACCCCGAAGTTGACCATCGTGTACTCGGCCGACCCGTACGGCGCGGCCAGGTAGTTCGCCACCGCCAGCAGCTCTTCGATCTGCTCGGGCTTGAGGTTGATGTTGAGGTAGCTGACCAGGTTGGTGGAGGGGCCCTGGTAGACCACCGGCTTGCTCTTGCCGTCGGCGGCGAAGAAGTTGAACGCCCCGCGCCGGTAGTCCCGGTTCGCCGCGCCGCCCGCCTGGTGGTCGGTGAGGTTCCACGCGCCCTGCCCGCCGCCCTGGATCAGCGTCTTCCCGGCGTAGAAGCGGGTGACCGCGTCGACGTTGTTACCAGCCAGCGCGTCGGGGTGCAGGTAGCCGGAGGTGGCCAGCCGGTGGTTCCAGTTGAGCGCCTCCAGGTACTCCGGCGTCTCGTAGGCGTGCACCAGCTTTCCGTTGTCCACCCGCCACTTCAGCGGCGCGCCGAAGGAGGTGTAGATGTAGGTCCACACGTCGTCGAAGGCCCACACGCCGCGCTTGGCGTCGGTCAGCTCCTTGCCCAGGCTCATCAGGTCCTCGGCAGACTTGACCTCATCGGCACGGATGCCCCTGGCCTCGAACACGTCGCGCCGGTAGTAGATCAGGCCCGCGACCTGGAAGCCGGTGGAGAAGGAGGGGATCCCGTACAGCTTGTCGCCCCAGACGCCGGTCCGCCAGGCGCCCGGGGACAGGGCCGCGAGGTTGGGGTACTTCTTGATGTTGTCGCCGGAGAGGTAGGGCGTCAGGTCCGCCAGCTGCGTGCCGGCCAGCCCGCCGACGTTGAAGTTCGGGTTCCACCAGGCGGGCAGCTGGATCCAGTCGGGCAGCTTCTTGGCCGCGGTCATGGTCGGGACCATGGTGGCGTAGTTGTTGCCGTCCGCCGGCCGCATGGTCAGCTCGACGCCCAGCGCCTTGTGCATGGCCTGGTAGAAGGAGTTCCCGGCCGGCGGCACGGTGCCCCACAGCGGCGTGACCGCGGAGTACTTGCCGCCCTTGCCCGGCACCCCGCTCACGGTGGCGACCCGGTTGGCCGGGTAGCTGAGGAAGCCGGGGTCGGTGAAGGTGTCCGGGCCGCCGATCACCGAGGGGATGTCCGGCTTGATCGCGGTGTGCGGCACGTGGGCGGGCAGCGCGGCCTTGAGACCGGCGTCGGTGTTGGTGCCGGCCCGCTGCTGCGGGCCGCCGCCGCAGGCCGACAGCAGCGGGCCGGCCGCGATGGCTCCCGCGACCGAGGCGGCGGCGGTTAAGAAGTTCCTGCGGTTGATCTCGATACCCATGACGGAACCGGTCCTTCGTCATTGAAGTGCGTCGAAGCGCTTAAACGGATTGGGGGGAGAGTAATGACTTGACACCGTCGTAACAAGACGTTGACAGGCAAAACCCCTGCATGCCAATGTCGAAGCGCTTCAACACAGCATCTGACCTGAGGGGTTGCTCCGTGAGTTCTGAGTCCGCCTACGCCATTGAGCGGCTGCCGTTCCGCGACCCCGCGCGCCCCACGCGCGAGCGCGTCGAGGACCTGCTCGGCAGGCTCACCCTCGACGAGCGGATCGCGATGCTGCACCAGTACGCGCCCGCCGTGCCCCGCCTGGGCCTTGGCGCGTTCCGGACCGGGTCCGAGGCCCTGCACGGGGTCGCCTGGATCGGGCAGGCCACCGTCTTCCCGCAGGCGGTGGGGCTGGGCGCGAGCTGGGACGAGGAGCTGGTGCGCCGGGTGGCCGAGGCGACCTCGGTCGAGCTGCGGGCCTTCCACCACCACCGCGAACCGGCCATCGGCACCGGCCCGCACAGCCTGCAGGCGTGGGCGCCGGTGCTGAACCTGCTGCGCGACCCGCGCTGGGGGCGCAACGAGGAGGGCTACTCCGAGGACCCGGCGCACACCGCGCGCGTCGGGCTGGCCTTCTGCCAGGGCCTGGCCGGGGACCACCCGCGCTTCCTGCGCGCGGCGCCGGTGCTCAAGCACTTCCTGGCCTACAACAACGAGGACGACCGCTGCGTCACCTCCTCCGCTCTGCGCCCCCGGGTGCTGCACGAGTACGACCTGGCCGCCTTCCGCCCCGTGGTCGCCGCGGGCGCGGCCACCGGCGCGATGGCCGGCTACAACCTGGTCAACGGCCGCCCCTGCCACGTCAGCCCGCTGATCAACGAGGAGCTGCGGCGCTGGGCCGAGCCGACCGGGCACGAGCTGTTCGTGGTCAGCGACGCCGAGGCGCCGTCGAACCTGGTCGACCCCGAGCACTACTTCGACGACCACGCCGAGTCGCACGCCGCCGCGCTCAAGGCCGGCATCGACAGCTTCACCGACCACGGCGAGGACAGCGCCACCCCGGTCGGACGGCTGCGCGCGGCACTGGAGCGCGGCCTGCTCGAGGAGGCCGACGTGGACCGCGCGGTCCGGCGGCAGCTGGAGATCCGCTTCCGGCTCGGCGAGTTCGACCCCGAGCTGGACCCCTACGCCGCCATCGGCCCCGAGGTCATCAACTGCCCCGCGCACCAGGCGCTCGCGCTGCGGGCCGCCACCGAGTCGACGGTGTTGTTGCGCAACAACGGTGTGCTGCCGCTGGACGCGACCAAGGCGCGGCGGATCGCGGTGGTCGGCCCGCTGGCCGACGTGCTGTGCGAGGACTGGTACAGCGGCACCCTGCCCTACGCGGTCACGGTCGCCGACGGCCTGCGGGCGGCGCTGGCCGGGCACGGCGGCGAGGTGGTCGTGGCCGACGGCGCGGACCGGATCGCGTTGCGCGCCAACACGACCGGCGAGGTGCTGGGCAAGACCGCCTTCGACGTGCTGGACTGGGGCGACGGGGTGCTGACCCTGCGCTCCGCGGACACCGGGCGCTACCTGAGCCTCAAGGACGGCGACACGCTCGCCGCCGACCAGGACGTGATCAAGACCTGGGAGGTACGCGAGACCTTCCGGCTGGAACCCGCGGGCGCGGACACCGTGCTGCTGCGCAACGTCCTCACCGGCCGCTACGCCGTGGTCGATCCGGTCGACGGCCGGGTGAGCGTCACCGCCGAGAACCCGGCGGAGGCCGAGCGCTGGCAGCGCGAGCTGCTGCGCGACGGCGCGGCCGAGGCACTGGCCGCCGCCGGGACGGCCGACGCCGCGGTGGTCGTGCTCGGCAACCACCCCCTCATCCACGGCCGGGAAACCGAGGACCGCAAGGGCATCGCGCTGCCCGAGGCCCAGGAGTCGTTGCTGCGCAAGGTTTCGGTGGTCCGGCCGGAGACCGCGCTGGTCGTGATGAGCAGCTACCCCTACGCCCTGGACTGGGCCGATGAGCACCTGCCCGCCGTGGTGTGGACCTCCCACGGCGGGCAGGAGTCAGGCCACGCGCTGGCCGCCGTGCTGCTCGGCACGGCCGAGCCCAGCGGACGGCTGCCGCAGACCTGGTACCGCGGCGGGGACGAGCTGCCGCACCCGCTGGACTACGACATCATCAAGGCTGGCTGGACCTACCAGTACCACCGGGCCGCGCCGCTGTACCCCTTCGGCCACGGCCTGTCCTACACCGAGTTCACCTACCAGGACCTGAAGCTGTCCTCGGACACCGTGGCCCAGGACGGTTCGGTCGAGGTCTCGGTGACGCTGACCAACACCGGCGCCCGGACGGGCTGCGAGGTGGTCCAGCTCTACGTGCAGGCGCTGGATGCCCGGTACCAGGCGCCCCGGCTGCGGCTGGCCGACTTCGCCAAGGTCTGGCTGGTGCCCGGCGAGAGCGAGGAGCTGACCTTCTGGCTGCCCGCCGAGGCGCTGGCGCACTGGGACGTCACCACTGGCGCCTTCGCCGTCGACCCCGGCGGGTACCGGGTGCTGATCGGCCGCTCCGCCGAGCACGTGGTGCTCGTCGCGCCGCTCACCGTGACCGGCACGGCCCCGGCCTGCCGGGCGGGCGTGGACCGGCGCATCGCGGCCGTCGACTTCGACGACTACGCGGGCATCGCCCTCATCGACGCCACCCGCACCACCGGCGACGCGGTCACCCCGGCGGACCCGGCGGAGCCCGCGACGCTGTGGTTCCGCTCCGTCGACCTCTCCGGCGCCTGCCGGGTGGAGGCCGAGGTCTCGCGGACGGAGGACGACCCGGGCGAGGCCCGGCTGGAGTTCCGGGCCGCCGACCGGCTGCTGGCCTGGATCACGGTGCCGGTCACCGGCGGCCGCTACGCCTGGACGAACACCGCGGCCGACCTCCCGGCGGTACTGGAGGGTGTGCACGACCTGCAAGTGTTGCTGCACGGCGATTTCCGGCTCTCCGCCTTCCGCTTCAGCCCGCAGGCCTGAGACCGGGGGAACCGCCATGCCCTTGACCGACCTCGCGCTCGACGAGCTCACCCGCTATCGCCCGGAATCCCTGCCACCACCGGACTTCGACGCCTTCTGGGACCGGACCCTGGCCGATGCGCGGGCCTGCGGCGGGGCGGTGAGGGCCGACCGGGTCACCGAGGAGCACCTGCTGCGCACCGTCGAGGTGGACGACGTGCGCTTCCCCGGCTGGCAGGGTGAACCGGTGGCTGCCTGGCTGCTGCGGCCCCGGGAGGCCGAAGGTCCACTGCCCGTTGTGGTCAGCTACATCGGCTACACCGGTGGACGGGGCCTGCCCACCGACCACCTCCTGTGGTCCGCCGCCGGGTACGCCCAGCTCGTCGTGGACAGCCGCGGCCAGGGCCACGACACCCCGGACCCCGATCCCGGCGGCGGCACCCAGTGGGCCAAGGGTTTCCTGACCCGCGGCATCGACTCCCCCGAGCACTACTACTACCGGCGGCTGATCACCGACTGCGTCCGCGCGGTGGACGCGGTCGGCGAGCTGCCCGGCCTCGACCCGGCGCGGGTGATCGTCGCCGGTGGCAGCCAGGGCGGCGGCCTCGCCCTCGCGGTCGCGGGCCTGGCGCGGGTGGCGGCCGTGCTACCGGATGTGCCGTTCCTGTGCCATTTACGCCGCGCGGCGGAGAGCAGCGGCGACGGTCCCTACCAGGAGCTCGCGGAGTACCTGCGCTGGCACAGCAGGCACAATGTCGAGCCCGCTTTCACCACCCTGTCCTACTTCGACGGCGTGCACTTCGCCCAGCGGGCCACCGCGCCGGCGCTGTTCAGCGTCGGGCTGATGGACCCGATCTGCCCGCCATCCACCGTCTACGCCGCCTTCAACCACTACGCGGGCGCGGACCGCGGCATGACCGTGTGGCCCTTCGCCGACCACGGCGGCGGCTACGGCTCCAACCCGGCCGTGCAGCTGGCCTGGTTGCGCGAACGCGGCCTGGTCCCGCCCCGCTGACAGGAGGTTCCACCCATGGCGGTCCTGCCGCCCCGCGTCCTCTTCGGCGCGGCCTACTACCACGAGTACCAGCCGCACGACCGGCTCAGGACCGACCTGGACCTGATGGCGGAGGCGGGTTTCACCGTCATCCGGGTCGGCGAGTCGGTGTGGTCGACCTGGGAGCCGGAGAACGGGAGGTTCGACCTGGACTGGCTCCAGCCGGTGCTCGACGGCGCACACGAACGCGACATCGCCGTCATCCTGGGCACCCCGACCTACGCGGTGCCGCCGTGGCTGGCCCGGCAGTACCCGGAGATCGCCGGGGAAAGCGCCACCGGGCAGCGGGTCGGCTGGGGCGCGCGGCAGGAGGCCGACTTCACCCATCCCGCCTTCCGGCACCACGCCGAGCGGGTCGTCCGCAAGATCCTCGCCCGGTACGCCGGGCATCCGGCCGTCATCGGGTTCCAGGTGGACAACGAGCCCGGGGTGCACCTGCTGCACAACCACGGTGTCTTCCAGCGTTTCCTGGACCACCTGCGCACCACCTACGGCGACGTGCAGACGCTCAACCGCGAGTGGGGCCTGGTGTACTGGTCGCACCGGCTGACCACCTGGGCCGACCTGTGGACGCCCGACGGCAACGCGCAGCCGCAGTACGACCTCGCCTGGCGGGACTTCCAGGCCCGCCAGACCACCGAGTTCATCGCCTGGCAGGCCGGGATCGTGCGCGAGCACGCCCGCGCGGAGCAGTTCGTCACCACCTGCCTGCACTACCCCCGTCCCGCGCTGGAGGACCACGAGGTGAACCGCGAGCTGGACGTCACCGCGGGCAACCCGTACTACGAGATGCAGGACGCGCTCGCCCTCCCGGACCCCGCGCCGGAGCGCGAGCAGGGCTGGCAGGCCGTCGGCGTGTGGGCGCTGTTCCAGGCCGCGGACCGGATGTTCTCCTCCCGCCAGGAACCGTTCCTGGTCACCGAGACCAACGCCGGCAACATCGGCCCGGCGTGGGACAACCGGCCCGCCTACGACGGCCAGTGGCGGCAGGCCGCCTGGGCCATGGTCGCCCGCGGCGCGCGGATGATCGAGTACTGGCACTGGCACACGCTGCACTTCGGCGCGGAGACCTACTGGGGCGGCGTGCTGCCGCACAGTGGCCGGCCGGGCCGGGTCTACGCCGAGGTGGCCAGGCTGGGCACCGAGCTGGGCATCGCCGGGACGACCGTGGTCGGCATCGAACCGGACGCCGACCTCACCCTGGTCCACTCGAACCAGAGCAAGTGGCACCTGGAGAAGTATCCTCCACTGTCCACATCGGACGGAGAGCCGGACGCGGGCGCCTACGACCGGATCTTCGACAGCTTCTACCGGGGCGCCTTCGACGCCCGCCGCCAGGCGCGCATCACGCACGTCCGCCAGCTGCTGGAGACGCCCTCGCCAGAGGAGGCGGTCGGGCGGCACCCCGTGCTGGTCGTCCCGGCGCTGCACATCGCCGAGGACGCGACTCTCGACTGGCTGGCCGCCTACGCCGAGGCCGGCGGGCACCTGGTCATCGGCCCGCGCACCGGCTACGCCGACCACGAGGCCAGGGCCCGGCCCGAGCCCGCGCCTGGCCGGCTGGTCGAGGCCGCCGGTGTCCGGTACGAGGAGTACAGCAACCTGGCGCGGGACCTCCCGGTGCGCACCGCCCCGGGCGCACCGTTCGAGCTGCCCGCGCAGGCCACCGCCACCCGCTGGCTGGAGGGGCTCACCGTGCTGGACGCCGAGGTGCTGGTCGGCTACGACCACCCGCACTTCGGGCGCTGGGCCGCGGTCACCACCCGCCGCCACGGCCTGGGCCGCGTCACCTGCGTCGGCACAGTGCCCGGACGTGACCTCGCCCGGGCACTGGCCGAGTGGCTGGCGCCCGCACCGCGCGGCGGGTGGACGGACCTGCCCCCGTCGGTCACCGCGACCACCGGCACCTCAGCCGAGGGCGACCGGGTGCACGTGGTGCACAACTGGAGCTGGGAGCGGGTCCAGGTCACCGCGCCGGTCGCGCTGACCGACCTGCTGGGTGGCGGGTCCAGCCCGGCCGGTACCCCGGTTCACCTGGGCAGCTGGGACGTGCGGGTGTTCACCGTCAGCGCTGGGTGAAGAACCGCCACACCTCGTTCTTCACCCAGCTCCTCGCACCGCTCTCACACCCGGCGCACCCGTCGACGGGTCCCTGTTGGTGCCCGCCGTCAAAAGCGGCCCACACCACCGGGAACCCGGCCCGGCAACCCGAGTAGGCGGTGGTGATGTGGGTCCGGCTGCCCCGCGCGGGCTCACGCGGGTTCTGCGCGGTGCAGCCGTTGTTGCGGACGAACCGGTCCCGCAGCCCACGGCCCGCGCCGATGTTGTCGTTGATGCCGTGGATGCCCATGTAGGCGAAGGGCTGGTTGCCCCCGGCGCACCCGCTGATCTGCCCTGGCGTGGCGATGGCCGCGACCGCGCGGAAGACGTTCGGCCGGGAGCAGGCGAGGGAGTAGCTCATCGCGCCACCCCAGCTGAAGCCCAGGGCGAAGCGCTGGCCCGGATCGACGCAGAGGCCGTCCTCGATCCGCTTGATCATGTTGTCGACGAAGGTCACGTCCTCGCCGCCCGCGTTGCCCCAGCCGCCGCCAAGGCCCTGTGGCGCCACGAAGATCGCGCTGTTGTCGGCCAGCCGCCGGAGCCCGTAGTGGGCGTAGACATCGCCGTCGCTGCCGCCGCCTGCGACCTGCTGGGCGGTGCCGCCCCGCCAGTGGAAGCCGAAGACCAGCCGGTAGCGGCGGTTCTGGTCGTAGTTGCCGGGGATGCTCAGGATGAAGCTGCGGTTCTTGCCGCCGCTCTGGATCGTGTGCGTCCCGTTCTGGAGTGTCGGCGGCCTGCCGCAGGCGGCGGGGGCCGCCTGGCCCTCGGCCGCCGCCACACCGGTGTCGGCGGTGACCCCGGCACCGGCGAAGGCCAGTGCGGCGGCGGCGAGCAGCGCCCACCGTCGTCGGCCGGATAGGCGGCGGGGCCGTTGTCCTGCTGAGTTGGACATCGTTGTCTCCTCTGCTGTGGCGTTACCGTGCGGTTGCGCGGTAGGTGTGGCCTGCCTGGGCGGTGAACTCGACCAGGTCCGCCTCGGGTCGGCGGGGCTGGACCTGGACGCCACTGGTCTCGTCGCGGAGCTCGAAGCCACCGGTGAACATCCGGCTGCGGACCCGCACCTCGCCGTCGCGGTCGGGGGTGACGGAAAGCTGCTCGATCCGGCCGCCGCGCCAGGCCGCGCCGACGGTGTGCCCGCCGCGCCCGCGCAGTCCCTGGGCACTGCCGGTCGGCCAGGCCGGTGGCAGCGCGGGCAGCAGGTGCAGCTCGCCGTGGTGGCTGTGCAGCAACATCTCCGCGATGCCCGCGGTCGCGCCGAAGTTGCCGTCGATCTGGAACGGCGGGTGCAGGTCGAACATGTTGGGCGCCAACCGTTCCGGCGTCACCAGGTCGCGGATCAGCTGGTGCGCCCGGCCGCCCTCCTCCAGCCGCGCCCAAAAGTTGATCTTCCAGGCGAGTGACCAGCCGGTGCCCGCATCACCGCGCAGCTCGAGGGTCCGGCGGGCGGCGGCGAACAGCTGGGGCGTGCCGCGCCTGGTGATCTGGTTGCTGGGGTGCAGGCCGTACAGGTGCGAGACGTGCCGGTGGTTCGGCTCGGTCTCCACCCAGTCGTGGAGCCACTCCTGGATGTTCCCGCGCGCGCCGACCTTCATCGGGGCCAGGCGGGCCCTGGCGGCCTGCACCTGCCCCCGGAAACCGGCGTCCACGCCGAGCACCTCGCCCGCGCGCACGCAGCCGTCGAACAGGTCGCGCAGGATCTGGGTGTCCATGGTGGGACCCGCGCACACACTCGCGTTCGGGTGGTGCTGGAGCTCCGGCGAGTTGGACGGGCTGGTCACCAGTGACCCCAGCCCCGGTTCCGGCACCAGGGTGTCCAGGAAGAACTGGGCCGCGCCCTTCAGCGCGGGGTAGTTGGCCCGCAGGAACTCCAGGTCGCCGGTGAACCGGTAGTGCTCCCAGATCAGCGTGGCCAGCCACGCCCCGCCGGTCTGCCACATGCCGGCCAGCGCGAAGTCCACCACCGAGGCGCCCCGCCAGCCGTCGGTGTTGTGGTGGGTGACCCAGCCGCGCGCGCCGTACTGCACCTGCGCGGTGCGGGCTCCGGTGACGGTGAGGTCCTTGATCAGGTCGAACACCGGCTGGTGGCACTCGGCGAGGTTGGTCGGGTGCGCGGGCCAGTAGTTCATCGGCAGGTTGGCGTTGATGGTGTACTTCGACTCCCACGGCGGGTTCAGCTGCTCGTTCCAGATCCCTTGCAGGTTGGCCGGTTGGGTGCCCGGCAGGGAGGAGGAGATCAGCAGGTACCGGCCGTACTGGAAGAGCAGGGCGGCGAACTGCGGATCGGCGACCGCGTTGTGCCGCACGATCCGCACGTCGGTCGACTGGTCGGCCGCCACGGTCCGGCCGAGGTCGATCGTGGTGCGCCCGAACAGCTTCCGGTAGCCGGCGACGTGCCGTTCCCGTAGGTTGTCGTAGGCAATGCCTTGCGCGGCAAGAAGATGCCGCCGGGCGATGCCCTGGTGGTCGCCGTTGACGGTGTGGTAGTTGACGTAGCTGGTGCCGATCGAGATCAGCAGCGTCACACTGGTGGCGCCGGAGACCCGCAGCGTGCCACCGGAACTGCCGGTGCTGCCACCCTCGACGACGGCCTTGGCCAGCGCGTGGAAGCGGACCGCGCCCGCGATGCCCCGGTGGTCGCCGGAGCGGCCGTCCAAGGCGATCGTGGTGCTGTCCGGACTGGACGAGCTCGCCCGCTGCGGGGTGGTGAACGAGGCCGAGAACGAGATGGAGCCGGGCTTGTCCGCGGTCAGGCGCACCGCGATCACCTGGTCCGGCGCGCTGGCGAGCACCTCCCGCCGGTGCCGCACGTTGTTCGCCAGGTGAGTCACCACCGTGGTCGCGGTGGTCAGGTCCAGCCACCGCTGGTAACCGGAAACCCCGCTCCCACTGGGAAAACTGAGCCGGAGGTCGCCGACCGGCTGGTAGGCCAGCTGGCCTGCCGGGTTGCCGAGCATGGTGCGGTTGATCAGGTCCTGGGCCCGCGCCCACTGGTCCTGGAACACCAGCCGCCGGATCTCCGGCAGCGCGGCCGCGCCCTGCGGGTTGCTGTAGTCGTGCGGGCCGCCTGCCCACACCGTGTCCTCGTTGAGCTGCAACCGCTCGTGGTCGGTGTTGCCGAAGACCATCGCGCCGAGCCTGCCGTTGCCCACCGGCAGCGCGCGCAGCCAGTCCGCGCCGGCCGGTTTGTCGTACCACAGCGCCAGATCGCCGGCCGCGCGCACCTCCACGGGCGCGACCGACCCGGCCCGGGCCTGCGCGGTCCACGCGGCGGAGGCCAGCGTGGCTCCCACGCCCGCCGCGCCGAGCTTGAGCGCTTGCCGCCGCGTCACATCCGACATCTCGATCCTCCTGGGTGGCCGCCGCCCCGCACGCCGCACGGGGCGGCGGCCGGCTCGGTCAGCAGGTTGAGTTGGTCTGGGTGAGCAGACCCATCCGCCAGGGCAGCCGGATGTACTCACCACCCGCCCTGGGATCCATGCCCTGGTACACGTACTGCAGGCGGCAGGGGTTGATGGTCAGCGTCTGGTCGTTGTTCGCCCGCACCAGTTCGCCGTGGCTGATGTCCTGGGTCCAGGCCCCGCCGGGGAAGCTGACGTTGTTCCGCCCGGCGAAGGGCTGGTTCTCCGTCGCGGCCAGCGGTGTCCACCTGCCGGTGAGGCTGGGCGAGGTGAAGGAGCGGAGGTAGCGCCGCCCGGTGGAGCCGATCGCCTCCTGGATCAGCAGGTACTGGTCCCGGCCGGCGACCTTGTACACGTTGGTCGCCTCGAACAGCGCGAACTTGGCGTCCGACAGCACGATCTGGGTGTTGCCGAAGCCGTTGGGGAAGTTCGCCAGCGAGGTTTGGGCCCGGTAGATGTGGCCGTTGTTGTCGCTGAAGAACAGGTAGCAGTTCGCCGAGTCGCAGATGACCCAGAAGTCGATCCACTGGCCGTCGCCCTTGTTCTGCTGGACGATCGGCGGTTCCTGGGCGATGAAGGTGCGCGGCGCCGACCAGGACCGCGGGTCGGCCGGGTTGGTGCTGGTCGAGTAGGTGGGCGGGGCGGTCTGGTAGACCAGGTACCACAGGTTCTTCGGCGCGAAGTGGAACAGCTGCGGCGCGGCCCGGTACCCGCGGCCGATCGCCGAGGAGGTGTCCAGATAGGTGTGCCGCGCCGAGGCGGCCTGGGACCAGTCGTTGAACGCGTACTGCACCAGTCCCCAGCCGGACGGGCTGGCCGTGGTCGCGTAGACCAGCCAATGGTTGTTGTGCCGCACCACGGAGAAGTCCTTGACCGCCAGCGCGCCGGAGTGCTGGGCGTCCGGCTTCGGACCGGCCAGCACACCGCTGGAGGACCACCGGAAGTTCGACGGCAGGTTCGCCGCGGACTTGTCGCCGTCGGGGTTGGTCACCTGCTGCCCTCCCTGGGGTTCCGGGCTCGCCGCCCGCGCCTCGGTGGGACTCGCTCCGGCCAGCAGACCGGCCAGCAGGGCGGCCACCGCGGCCACCGCCGTGGGCAGCCCGTTCCGTCTCCGGGTTCTCGCCATGCCGAGCATGTGCGTCTCCTTCCTGAAGGCTCACGAATGTGGGGTCACCGTCGGTTGTTCAGGGCCGCGAGCGTCGCCTCGTAGGCCGGCTTCTTGTTGCCGCCCCGGTCGAACAGCAGCGGGTTCTCGTTCGCGCGCCAGGAGTCGCTGTCCCTGATGCCCCAGACGGTGATGCCGGTGCACCTCGGCACGCTCAGGCAGGCCCGGACCGTGTTGCCGTAGGCGTTGGGCGGGGCCTGCGCGATGTCCAGCTCGGTGAGCTGCACGTCGACACCGAGGGCGGCGAAGTTGGCCAGCGTGGTGCGGAAGCTGCCGGGCGCGCCGCCGCTGCCGAAGTGCGCCTGCAGGCCCACGCAGTCGATCGGCACGCCACGGGCCTTGAAGTCGCGGACCAGCCGGTAGACACCCTGGGTCTTGGCCGCGTTCCAGTCCTCGATGTTGTAGTCGTTGTAGCAGAGCTTGGCGCCGGGATCGGCGGCGCGGGCGGTGCGGAAGGCCTGCTCGATGAACCCGTTGCCGAGCACGTCGCGGAACACCGAGGGCCGGAGCTGGCCGCTGCCGCCGTCGGCGAATGCCTCGTTGACCACGTCCCAGGAGTGGATCTGGCCGCGGTACCGCCCGGCCACGGCGTTGATGTGGTTGTTCATCACGCCGCGCAGGGTGTTCGCGTCCCGGATGCCGTTGACCCAGCCGGGCAGCTGGGAGTGCCAGACCAGGGTGTGGCCGCGCAGGCGCTGGCCGCGGCTGCGCGCGTGGCCGGCGATCCGGTCGGCCGCGCCGAAGGTGAAGTTGCCGCGGGAGGGTTCGGTGGCGTCCCACTTCATCTCGTTCTCGGCGGTGACCGAGTTGAACTCCCGGTTGAGGATGTTCGTGTACTGGCCGTCACCCAGCCTGCCCGCGGCCACCGCGGCGCCGAAGTACCGGCCGGTCTGGGCCGCCGAGGCGCCCAGAGTGCTTGCCGCGTGGGCCATCCCGGGTAGCACGGCCATGGTGGCGGTGGCGGTGAGCGTCACGGCAGCCGCGCGGGCAAGCGTTTGCCGCCACCGGCTGGAGGGAAGAGCTGACATGGGCATGGTTGTCCTTTCTCGCCGTGCTGGGCAGGGTCCAGGGCGGTCGCGGGTCACCTGGCGAACTGCCACCAGTTCAGGTTGAACAGGTAGCCGCTGCCGCCGGTGAACCGCAGGTGCAGGTCCTGCGTCCCGGTCGCGCCGCTCACCGGGCAGGACACCGTGGCCCAGTTCTGCCAGCCGCCGGTGCCGGGCACCGTGCACCAGCCGACCAGCGTGCCGTTCGGCCCGCCGAGCCGGAGCTCGATGGCGCCACCGGCCGCGCCCGAGGCCACCCGCGCGGTGAAGGAGCGCGCGCCGCCGCCGAAGGCGACGCTCTTGACCTTGATCCAGTCGCCGTTGTCGATCCAGCCGACGTTCATCCCGCCCTCGCTGGCGCGCTCGGTCTCAATGCCGGAACCCCACGCGATCGTCTCGGCTTCCTGGCGCACAAAGGGGTTCAGCACATCAGCGGGCGGCGGACCGGCCGTGGTCATGGTCATGGTCGGGATCGAGCCGTCGGGGTTGTAGCTGAACTTCTCCACCGCGACCGAGCGGGTGTAGCCGCTGCCGCCGGGCAGTGCGCCGTTGTGGTAGAAGAAGTAGCTGCCGCCCTTGAAGTCGATCAGGCCGGGGTGGTTGGTGAAGCTGCGGCCCTGCGTCGGCATGACCGTGCCCCGGTAGGTCCACGGCCCGGTCGGTCCCGGCGCGGTGGAGTAGGCGATGTGCTCGGAGCAGCACTTCGCGGCGTAGACGTTGTAGTACAGGCCGTTGCGCTTGAACACCCACGGCCCCTCCTCGTACAGGGTCGGCCGGTTGGGATCCCCGGTGCGCGCGCCGAAACCCGCTGGTGTGAGGGGAATCCGGGTGGGACCGCTGCCCGCGTAGGACACCATGTCCGCGTTGAGCTTGACGTACCACAGGTTCGGGTTGCCCCAGTACAGGTAGGCCTGGCCGTCGTCGTCGATGAACACGCTCGGGTCGATCTCGCCGTTCTCCACCAGTGGCCGCCCGATCGCGTCGCGGAACGGCCCGGTCGGGCTGTCCGAGACCGCGACCCCGATGGCGTACCGGCCGGTGGCGCGGCTGGTCACCGGGACGTACCAGTAGAACTTGCCGTTGCGGTACACCGCCTGCCCGGCCCACGCGTCGGAGCGGGCCCAGCTGAACGTGGCCAGACTCAACGGCGAACCGTGGTCGGTCCAGTTCACCATGTCCGCCGAGGACCACACCCGCCAGTCCTTCATGGTGAAGGTGGTGGAGCCGTCCTCGTCGTGTCCGGTGTAGAGGTAGACGCGGCCGTCGTGCACCAGCGGCGAGGGATCGGCGGTGTAGACGTGCTGGACGATGGGGTTGTCCGCGCTGGCGACGGCGGGTGACATCGCCAGCAGGCATGCGACAGCCAGGAGTGCCAAGCGTTTCACGATGACGCCTTCCTTCGACGGTCGAGCGGGAAGGTGGTTACGGGGTGGTCAGCTCGAAGCGCTGGAGGGTGACCGCGCCGCCGAGTGCCTGGGTGGCGTGGTTGAAGATGGCGAACCGGTAGCCCATGAAGAAGGTCCAGTTGTGGTTCAGGGTGAACCCGGGCCCGAGCGGGGTGAAGTTCACCCCGTCGGCGCTGTAGGAGAAGCGGGCCTGCCTGCCCGCGCCGGGCCGGACGTCGGCGTTGGCACGCAGGAAGATCCGGCTGCCGCTGAAGCTCGCGCCGGCGGCCTCGCGGCCGGTGCCGGTGGTGTTCCAGCTGCCGTCCATGGTGAGGCCGTTGACCATCACCACGCGGTTGCGGCCGCCTTCCCGCTTGACCCCGATCCAGGCCGAGGAGTCCCGCAGCACGGCCAGCCCGGTGCGGTCGCCGTCGCGCATGCCGGAGAGGTCCAGTGCGATCGTCGCGGTCGAGCTCGGGCCGGTGATGCGGTGGGTCAGGGTGTTGCGCGCGGAGGACAGGTCGTTGGTGACCGTCGCCGTCCGCAGCCGCAAACCGTTGCTGGCAGACCACTTCGTGTCGTCGGGGTTGTGGTTCCACTCCCATTCGGGGCCGAGTCCGGGGCCGGGGAAGGTGTCCACGCCGAGCATCGGTTTCAGCGGGCGCGAGGGCAGCTTCGGGAACGGGTAGCTCTTGCCCCATGCGCCGTTGACGGTCTGGAGCCGCGGCCAGCCGTCGGCGGTCCAGGTGACCGGCGCGAGCACCGGCACCCGGCCGCCGGGGTAGGCGTCGACGAAGGCCAGGTAGTGCCAGTCACCGTGCTGGGTCTGCACCAGGCCGCCCTGGTGCGGCACGCCGCCGCCCTGGATCGGGCCCGGCATGTCCAGCAGCAGCTGCTGGATCGCGTACGGCCCGAAGGGTCCGTTGGTCGACTTCAGGATGTACTGCCCGTTCGCGGGGCGGGTGAGGAAGATGTAGTAGTCGTTGCCGCGCTTGTAGAACCGGGCGCCTTCCAGGGTGCCGATGTCCGGCGGAGTGCTGAACACCTGCTGCGAGCGCACCTCGGTCCGGCCGTCCGGCGACAGCTGCGCGACGCTGATGTTCTTGTTGCCGTAGGCCACGTACATCGTGTCGTTGTCGTCGATCAACAGACCGGCGTCGTAGTAGCACTTGTTGATGGTGGTGTGCCGCCGCCACGGCCCCTCGACCGCGGCCGCGGTGTAGATGTGCGTCTTGTCGAAGTCGACGCAGCCACCCCAGTAGAACGTGTTGTCGCTCTTGCGGTGGTTGAGGAAGGAGGCCCAAACGCCCCGGACGTAGCCCCGGCCGCCGTTGAGGTCGTACTTCGCGCCGAAGTCCAGCTTCGGCACCGACTGACCGGCCACCTCCCAGTGCACCAGGTCGTAGGAGCGCAGGATCGGCGCGCCCGGCGAGTAGTGCATGGTGGAGGCCGAGTAGTAGTAGGTGTCGCCGACCCGGATGATGTCCGGATCCGCGAAGTCCTGCCACAGCAACGGATTGTTGTACGTCGCGCTCGGCTGGGGCACGGGGTCGGCCGGTGCCGCGCCGGTGACGCTGACCAGCAGGCTGAGGGTCGCCGCGATGGCCAAGGCCGCGCTGCGCAGTCTTCGTTGACGTGACATCACACTGGCCCTTCCCTGGTCAGGCGCGAGCCCACTGCTGGCTGGGTTGGTCGTTGCAGGTCCACAGGACCAGCCGCGACCCGTTGGCGGTGGCGGCCTGGTTGACGGCCAGGCACAGTCCGGAGTGGACGTTGGTGACCGAACCGTTGGCGTTGAGGGTCCACTTCTGGTTGTCCTGACCGTTGCAGGGCCAGGTGAACACCCGGGTTCCGTTGGCGGTGCCCCGGTTCTCCGCGTCCAGGCACTTGTCGCCGAAGACCCGGACCTCGCCGCCGGCCCAGGTCGTCCACAGCTGGTTCGCGGCGGTGTGGCAGTCCCAGATCACCGCGGCCGCACCGGATGCGGTCGAGCCGTTGTCGACGTCGAGGCAGCGGCCCGACCCGCCCCGCAGCCGGGAGGTCGTGCTGGCCAACGGAGTCCCACCGGAGACCCGGTACACCGCGACGCCGTGCGCGGGCACGTTCGCGCTGATCTGGCCACTGCTGGCGGCCGTGACCCCGGTCCACAGGTCGGTCAGGGTGAACGAGCCGCCGGCGAGGCCGATCTGCGCGGCCGTGGTGCTGATCGTGGCCGCGCCGCCGCCGCGGTTGAACAGGCCGACCGCCACCGAGCCGTCGGCCAGCGGCTTGGCGAAGACCTCGGTCGCGCCGTCGTCGCGGACCCGCTTGCCACCGAGGCCGAGGCGGTCCTGGTTCACCGCGAGCAGCCGGGAGTTGCGCAGGATCGCGCTCACGTCAGCGGACATGGTGCGGATGTCGTTGCCTGCCATCAGCGGCGCGGCCATCAGCGCCCACAGCGCGAAGTGCGCGCGCGACTCGGTCAGCGACAGTCCCGGCCTGCCGACCACCAGCATGTCGGGGTCGTTGAAGTGGCCCGGCCGGTTCTGCGCGGCCAGCGGAGCGTTGATGTCGACGACGTTGCCGACCCCCATCGGGTAGCTGTTGACGTTGCCGTTCTGCCAGATGTCGAGCAGGTCCTCGGTGGTGCGCCACAGGTCGGCGACCTGGCCCCAGTCGTACTCGTCCCCGGTGATCGTGTGGAAGCTGTTCGGGTTGATGCTGTAGACGATCGGCCGCCCGGTGGCGCGCAACGCGTCCCGCATCAGCCGGAACCGGGCGACCTGCTCGTCCCTGCTGCCCTCCGGCGAGCACCAGTCGTACTTGAGGTAGTCCACCCCCCAGGAGGCGAAGGTGCGGGCGTCCTGGGCCTCGTGCCCCTTGCTGCCGGTCTGGCCAGGGTAGTTGCCCACCCGCTGGGCGCACGTGCGCTCGGTCGGCACCTGGTAGATGCCGAACTTCAGGCCCCGGCTGTGGATGTAGTCCCCCAGCGCCTTCATCCCGCTCGGGAACTTGGTCGGGTTGGCCCGCAGGTTGCCCTGGGCGTCGCGCTGCGGGTCGAACCAGCAGTCGTCGACCACCACGTACTGGTAGCCCGCCGTCCGCATCCCCGAGCTGACCATCGCGTCGGCCGCCTGGCGGACCGTGGTCTCGTTGACGTTGCAGCCGAAGCTGTTCCAGCTGTTCCACCCCAGCGGCGGGGTGGCCGCCGGGTTGTCCGCCTCCGGCGCGCCGACGGTCTCCGGTGCCGTCCGCAGCGCGCTGAACCAGGCCGCGGCCATCTTGTCGTGGCCCGCCGCGCTCGGGTGGATGCCGTCGTAGAGGTCGGCGGGGCGCAGCGCGGCGTGCATGTCGACCAGGCGCACCCGCTTGCCCGCGTTCACCTTGCTCCGCACGATGCCGGGGATCCTGGCGTTGTACGCGCGCACGTTCGCCTCCTGGCCGGGGTTGGCCAGCGGGATGATGGTGGCGACGAGCACCTCGGCGGCCGGTGCGGCCGCGGTGATGCGATCGAGCAATGTGGACAGTCGGGCCGGCGCGTTCGGCAGGTCGCGGTTCTGCAGCACGTCGTTGGTGCCGATGTGCAGCAACACCGTGCGCGGGGTGTGCCGCCGCAGCCAGCCGGTGACGTTGGCCTCGATCTGGTCGATCCGCCAGCCGGGATGCCCCTCGTGGTCGCGGTCCCCCAGGCTCGACGGCCCGTTGGCCAGCGACCCCACGAAGTCCACCCGGTGCCCCGCCCCGGTCAGCCGTCGCCACAGCCCGGTCCGGTACGCGCCGGGCACGGCCACGCCTTCGGTGATCGAGTCACCCAGCGGCATCACCCGCAGGTCGGCGGCGGGTGCGGCGCCGGCCGGGACACCGGCGAGCACCGCCGCGGCCAGCAGGGCGGAGACGAGGACGCCCAGCGCCCGCGCACCACGACTGGGAACAAACGATTTACCGCGCATGAGAACCCCAATAGGTTCGTACGAGCCGTAATACAACGTTAATGTGAACGCTAACATGACGCTACTCGACTGAACAATGCGTCCATTCCGGGGACCTAATTCGACACCGTGGTCGAATTCATCGAACAGGCTCGTCAGACGGCCTGTTCACGGTTCCGGAGCACAATTACCGGCATTTCGAAAAGACTACGTCCCGAGCATTCACCGCTATTCGGGAACAGGGCAATGCCGCGACAACTGGACCGCTGGGTCAGTGCCGCGTTCCCGGTGAGTCGGCGGACCACCCGGCTGGTCACGCCGGTGGCCGCTGCTCGGTTCGTGGACTCCTTCGTCGCCGGCGATGCGGACCGCAGACAACATATGTATGTATAGAAGAAGCGGGCCGGATCGTCCAGTCACTACTTCAGTCGGTAACAGACGTCATATGTCTGGCCGTATGGTCGAGGCGTGTCCCTCACCGACGAGGCGATCGCCCGCATCCGCGCGCTGATCCAGTCCGGGAAGCTGCCACCCGGCGCGAAACTGCCGCCTGAACAGCAGTTGGCCGCCGAACTGGGCATCTCCCGCAGCCCCATGCGCGAGGCGGTCAAGGCATTGGCCGTCACCCGGGTACTCGACGTGCGCCGCGGTGACGGCACCTATGTCACCAGCCTCGCCCCCGCCGTCCTGCTCGAAGGACTCGGCCTGGCGGTGGAGCTGATGCAGGACAACACCTTGCTCGAACTCACCGAGGCACGCCGCCTGTTCGAGCCAATTGCCACCGGACTCGCCGCCACCAGAGCCACCCCCGCCCACCTCGCCGAGATCCGCGGCCACCTGGACGCGATGCACGCGGCCAGGGAGGACGTCGAGCTGCTCAACAAGCACGACGCCGCCTTCCACCGCGCGGTCGTCGCGGCCACCGGCAACGAGACCCTGACCACGATCGTCGACGGCATCTCCAGCAGCACCCTGCGCGCCCGGGTGTGGCGCGGCCTGGTCGAGGCCGGTTCCGCCGACCGCACCCTGGCCGAACACGAGGCCATCTACGCCGCACTCGTCGAAGGCGACGCCGGCCTCGCGCAGGCGGCGGCCCTCATGCACGTCAGCACCACCGAGCGGTGGCTGCGCCAGGCGCACGAAGCGGGTCGGACCGCCGAGGAGTAGCACCGCACCGAGGGGGTCGGCTCCGCCCACGCGACCGGGGTGCACCTGGACAACACGCTCGCCGACTACCGCCGCGAGATCCAGCGCCGAGTCTTCGGCTGACCGCGGCCGCGGTGGCACTACCATGCCTGGCAGGCAACCGGCGTGGCGCGAAGGGCGGGCATGATCACCATCAAAGAGGTCGCCCGCCACGCCGGGGTCTCCACCAGCACCGTCTCCTACGTGCTCAGCGGCAAGCGGGCCATCTCCGAGGCGACCAGGCGCCGGGTGCAGCGCAGCATCGCCGCGCTCGGCTACCACCCCAACGCCGGGGCCCGCGCGCTGGCCTCGAACCGGTCCCAGGTGCTCGGCCTGGTGGTGCCGTTGCGGTCCGGGCTGAACATGCCGGTGATCATGCAGTTCGTCTCCGCGATCGCCTCGGCCGCGCGCGCCCACGACTACGACGTGCTGCTGCTGACCAACGAGGCCGGTCCCGGTGAGGCGCACCGGGTCACCGCGCGGGCGATGGCGGACGCGATCATCGTGATGGACGTGGAGAGCGCGGATCCGCGGGTGCCCGAGCTGCGCGCGGTGGACGCGCCGGTGGTGCTGCTCGGCATGCCCGACGACCACGACGGGCTCAGCTGCGCCGACCTCGACTTCGCCGCCGCGGGCCGGCAGCTGGCCGCCCACCTCGGCGAGCGCGGCCACCGCTCGATCGCGCTGATCGGCTCGCCCCCCGCGGTGTACCAGCGGGGCACCAGCTACGCCGCGCGGCTGCTGGCCGGGTTCGAGGGCGAGGCCGGCAAGCGCGGCCTGACCTCCTCGGCGCATCCCTGCTCCCCCGCCTACGACGCGGTGGTGCGGTGCCTGGACGAGGTGCTGGCTCCCGGACGCGCGGTCACCGGCCTGGTGGTGCACAACGAGGCGGTGCTGGGTTCGCTGCTGCTGGAGCTGCAACGCCGGTCGCTGCGGGTGCCCGAGGACCTGTCGGTGATCACGCTGTGCCCGGACGAGGTCGCGGAGAACCAGTCCGTGCCACTCACCTCGGTCGCCATTCCGGTGGACGAGCTGGGCGCGATGGCGGTCGAGATGGTGATGTCCCGGCTCGAACAGGAGCACCCGCCGGAGGTGCGGCTGCTCCAGCCCCGGCTCACCGACCGCGGCAGCACCACCGCCCTCAACTGAGCCCGGTCAGTCTGCCGTCGAGCACCTGGTGGCCGCCGGGCCCCAGGCGCGCCAGGTGGTCCCGGTAGCGCACCGCGATCGGCGACCGGAGGCCGTGCACGACCACCGTGGTCAGCTCGCCGTCATCCCAGGCCAGATCCACGGTGACGCCGCCAGGTGCGCGCAGGCCCAGCACCGAACCGCGGGGCCAGGCCCTGGGCAGCGCGGGCAGCAGCCGCAGCTCGCCCGGATGGCCCTGCACCAGCATCTCGGCGATGGCCGCGGTGATGCCGAAGTTGCCGTCGATCTGGAACGGCGGGTGCGCGCAGAACAGGTTGCGGTACACACCGCCCTGCCCGCTGCGCACGGTGGCATCGGCCAGGAACTGGGCGAGCAGCTCCGCGGCGCGGTCGCGGTCACCGAGCCGGGCCCACAGCGCGGTCTTCCAGGCCAGCGACCAGCCGGTGCCCGCGTCGCCCCGCGCCAGCAGCGCCCGCCGGGCCGCCGCGGCCAGCGCCGGGGTGCGCACCGGGTCGATCCGCTGCCCCGGGTACAGGCCGACCAGGTGGGAGACGTGCCGGTGGCCCGGTTCGGCGTCGGGCAGCTCGGCCGCCCACTCCAGCAGCTGACCGCGTGCGCCGAGCGGCGGCGCGGGCAGCCTGCACAGCAACGCGTCCGCGCGCGCCACCACCTCGTCCCCGGTCAGGCCGAGCGCCTCCGCGGCCGCGGCGAGGCAGCGGAACAGCTCCCAGGTCAGCGCCAGGTCCATGGTCGCGCCGACGCCCACCGCGGCAGGCTGACCCGCGGCGTCGAGGTAGTGGTTCTCCGGCGAGGTCGACGGCGCGGTGGTCAGCCCGCCCTCGTGCTCGATCAGCCAGGCCGCGCAGAACTCCGCCGCGCCGCGGATCACCGGCCAGGCCCGCTCGCGCAGCCAGTCCAGGTCGCCGCCGAACTCGAAGTGCTGCCACAGGTGCAGGCACAGCCAGGCGCCGGCCATCGGCCAGTTCGCCCACGCCGGATCGCCGGTGCCCTCGCCCACCGGGGTGGCCAGGCACCACGGGTCGCTGTTGTGGTGGGCCGTCCAGCCGGGCGCGGCGTAGAGCGCCTTGGCCACCAGCTGGCCGTGGGTGGCCAGCCGTTCGACGAACTCCAGCAGCGGTTCGTGGCACTCGGGCAGCCCGGTGACCTCGGCGGGCCAGTAGTTCATCGGCAGGTTGATGTTGAGCGTGTAGTTGCCCCGCCACGGCGGCTCCACATGCGGGTTCCAGATGCCCTGCAGGTTGGCCGGCAGCGTGCCCGGCCGCGAGCTGGTGATCAGCAGGTAGCGCCCGAAGTGGAACAGCAGCGCGGCCAGCCCCGGGTCCGCGCGCGTGATCCGCTCGTCGGTCGGCAGGTCGGGGGCCTGCCCGAGGTCCAGCCGCACCCGGTCGAACAGTTCCCGGTGCGCGGCAACGGCTTCCGCCCGCAACCGCGCCCAGCCCAGCCACCGGGCCTGTTCGGCGCGCGCGGTGGCCAGCCGGGCACACTCGGCCGGATCCCGTTCCGGCTCGGTGTCCGGGCCGCGGTATCCCGCCTCGGTGGCCACGTACACGGTCACCGCGTCCGGCCCGTCCCGCTCGACCACGGCCGCCACCGCGTAGGCCATCCCGGCCACACCGGACAGCCCGGTCACGTCACCGCCGCCGAAACCGTTGCCACCAAGGGCGTTCTCCAGCCGCACCGCCACCTCGACCGCGTTGCCGCCCTCGGCCCGCACCCGCCAGGCCAGCACGTGCAGACCTGGATGGCACACCGCTTCCCGTTGCACCCCAACGTCCCCGACCCGGTAGCTGACCGTCTGCACCCCGGTGCCCAGGTCCAGCCGCCGCCGGTAGGCCCCGGACGTCCCGTCCCGCCCGACGAGGCGCACGTCCAGCCACAGGTCGGCGAGCGGGAGGTAGCGAGCGGTGTCCGGGCCCTGGATGGTCCGCAGCAGGGCATCCGCGCCCGCCGCGTCACCGGCCAGCGCGAGCCGCCGGGCGCGTGCCACCGCGGTCGGATCGCCGTGCGGCGGCCGCATCGGCCCGCCGGTCCACAGCCGGTCGTCGTTGAGCTGGAGCAGCTCGCGGTCCACTCCGCCGAAGGCCATCGCCCCCAGCCGCCCGGTGCCCAGCGGCAGCGCCTCCTCCCAGACCTGGGCGGGCGTGCGGAACCACAGCAGGGTGTCCGCGCCGTGCCGAGCCGCGTCAGCGCTGGTGACCACGCCGCTACCGCCTTCTTGTCGAAGCGCTTCGATCCGGATTGAGGGTGAGCAGACGCTGCCACAACGTCATACAGCAGTCAACAGGGCACGTCCTGAGCCCGCCGCTATCGATGCGTTTCAACGATGAAATGCCCGGCCACCCGCTCTTCGCGGCCGTCCACGACCGCATGAGCCGCTCGCCGCAAGACCACGTGCTCGCCACCCGCCAGCGCCGGGGCGAACCTGCCGTACTTCCACCGCGCGGAGCGGGTGATCGCCACCGAACCGGACCCGCACATGCGGAAACGGCTGCTCCTGCCCGGCCACACACCATGGTCAAACTCATCACCCATCGACCTCCGATCGCCTGACCGTCCACAGTGGATCTTTGTGATTCGATTCGAATCGAGTCGAACTCCCTTGCCAGCAAGGAGATCGCGCCCACACATCCACTGCACGGGCTACTGACACGGCCAACCGGCAGACGTAACCTCCTTGTTGCTCTGCCAGGTTCCTCGCCCATCCGTGGAAGGTTCCGCCATGCCCAGGACCCGCACCCGCCGTCGCGTTCCGGGACGACTGGCCGTGCTGACCGCGACCACCCTGCTGGGCCTCGGCTCCCTGCTGCTCGGCCCGTCCGCGGCGCACGCGGCCACCGCGGCCACCATCGACGGCGGGCGGACCCACCAGCCGATCGACGGTTTCGGCTTCTCCGAGGCCTTCGGCCGGGCCGCGGTCATGCACGGTTCGGCGGGACTGCCCGCTCAGCGGCAGAAGGAGGTCCTGGACCTGCTGTTCTCCGGCAGCACGGGGGCCGGCATGTCCATCCTGCGGCTGCACATCGGGTCCACCCCCGGCACCTCGATCCAGCCCAAGAACCCCGGCGGGCCGAACGCGACCCCGCGCTACGTCTGGGACGGCAAGGACACCGAACAGGTGTGGCTGGCCAAGCAGGCCAAGGCATACGGGGTGAACCGCTTCTACGCCAACGCCTGGAGCGCGCCGGGCTACATGAAGACCAACGGCGACGAGGCCAACGGCGGCACGCTGTGCGGCCTGGCCGGGGCCTCCTGCGCGAGCGGTGACTGGCGGCGCGCGTACGCCGGCTACCTGGTGCAGTACGCCAAGTTCTACGCCCAGGAGGGCATCCGGATCAACGATCTCGGGTTCACCAACGAACCCGACTACACCACCGACTACTCCTCCATGCGGTTCACCCCGGCCCAGGCGGTGGAGTTCGCCAAGGTGCTCGGGCCGGTCGCGGCGAACGCGGGCCTGCGGGTCACCTGTTGCGACTCCTTCGGCTGGCACCAGCAACACGCCTACACCAACACGATCGAGGCCGACCCGGCCGCGCGGGCCGCCGTGTCCGTCCACACCGGACACACCTACGCCAGCCAGATCACCGGCCCGCTGCCGACCTCCCGGCGCACCTGGATGTCGGAGTGGAACCCCAAGGGCGAGACCTGGAAGGAGAGCTGGGACGACGGCAGCGGCTACGACGGCTTCGCCATCGCCCAGGCCGTGCACACCGCGCTCACCACCGGCAACGTCAACGGCTACGTGTACTGGTACGGCGCCTCCACCGGCGCCACCCGCGGCCTCATCCAGCTCGACGGCGACAGCTACCGGGTGTCCAAGCGGCTGTGGGCGCTGGCCAACTACAGCCGGTTCATCCGGCCGAACGCCACCAGGATCGGCGCGAGCACCGCCGACGGCGCGCTGCGGCTGTCCGCGTACCGCAACAGCGACGGCTCGCTGGCCGTGGTCGCGCTCAACACCGCGAACAGCGCGGCCCCGCTGAGCTTCTCGTTGCCGCGCACCGGCATCACCACCGGCACCGCCACCCCGTACCTGACCAACAACGCCAACAGCACCAAGGCCCAGTCCGCGATCCGGGTCACCGGCGGCGCGTTCACCGCCACCGTGCCCGGCCGCTCGCTGGTCACCTACCGGATCACCGGCTAGCACCCGTGATGGAGACACGACCATGCGCATCAGATCCCTGCTCACCTGCCTGAGCCTGGTGGCGGCCTCGCTCGCCGCGGTCGCCACCGAGGCCGGCGCTGCCCTGCCGACCAGCTTCCAGTGGCGCTCCAGCAACGTCGTCATCGGGCCGAAGTCCGATGCCACGCACAACATCCGCGCGGTCAAGGACCCCACCGTGGTCCACCACAACGGCCGCTACCACGTCTTCGCCAGCACCACCAACAACAACGGCGCCTACAGCATGGTGTACCTGAACTTCACCGACTGGTCGCAGGCGAACTCCGCGCAGCACCACTACCTGGACACCACCGCGATCGGCACCGGCTACAAGACCGCGCCGCACGTGTTCTACTTCGCCCCGCAGCGGCTGTGGTACCTGGTCTTCCAGACCGGCGACAACGCCGCCTACGCCACCACCCGCGACATCGGCAACCCCCGGTCCTGGAGCGCGCCGAAGAAGTTCTACGCCAACGGGATGCCGCAGATCATCAGGGACAACATCGGCAACGGCCACTGGGTCGACTTCTGGGTGGTCTGCGACAACGCCAGGTGCCACCTGTTCTCCAGCGACGACAACGGGCAGCTCTACCGCTCGGAGACCAGCCTGGCCAACTTCCCCAACGGCATGGGCAACACCGTGATCGCGATGCGGGACCCGGACAAGTTCAAGCTGTTCGAGGCGCCCAACGTGTACAAGATCTCCGGCCGCGAGGAGTACCTGCTGATCGTGGAGGCCATCGGCTCCGACGGCAGGCGCTACTTCCGGTCCTGGACCGGGCCTGCCATCACCGGCCCGTGGAAGGCACTCGCCGACACCGAGGCCAACCCGTTCGCCCGCGCCGGCAACACCACCTTCACCGGCACGCCGTGGACCAAGGACATCAGCCACGGCGAGCTGATCCGCAACGGCATCGACCAGAACATGACCATCAGCGAGTGCAATCTGCGCTACCTCTACCAGGGCAAGGACCCCGCCGCGAACGACCCCTACAACCTGCTGCCCTGGCGGCTGGGCCTGCTCACCCAGACCAACTCCACCTGCTGATCACCGCGTGGCCTCACCCGGCCGGGTGTTCCCGGCCGGGTGCGGCCCGTGCGGCAGGCGGGTCCCGCCGGGCTCCGGCTAGGGTGGCCCTCGATGAGCGAGCACCGTGCAGCCTGACCGTTTCGTCCCGCCCGGCGAACGGCTCGCCCTCGACCTGGCCCGGGCGCTGCGCACACCGGGGCACCCGCCGTTGACCGTCCTCAGTGGACCGTCCGGAGCCGACCTCGACGCGGTCGCCGACCACCTGCACCGGCACTGCGCGAACGACTTCGCGCACGTGCGGGTGGTGGACCTGTCCTTCGCCTGCTCGGCTTCCGGCACCACCCTGCTGGAGCTGATCCCCGCGACCGCCTTGCTGCGTGGCGCGGCCGGCACGCTCCTGCTGCTCAAGGACCTGCACCGGCTGCCGCCGGCGGGGCTGGGCTCGCTGGAGGCGCTCATCCGGCAGTTGGCCGGCACCGGTTCCGCGTGCGTGGGCACCGTCGCGCTGCCGTTGTGCGGCCAGAGCGTCCCGGCGTTGCTGGCCGGCGCGGCGCGACTGTCCCGGGATGGCCTGCTGCACCAGGTGATCCTGCGTCCGCTGCCCCGCACCGCACTGCCCACCTTGGTCACCTCGCTGCTCGGCGGGGCGCCCGAACCGGCGCTGGTCGACCTGCTGTGGCAGATCACCAGGGGCTGGCCCGCCGCGGTCGGGGCCGCGCTGGCGATCGGCAGGGACAGCGGCCTGCTCCGGGTGGTGGACCGGCACGCCTACCTGTCCCCGTGGCCCGGCAGGCCGGAACTGTCCGAGCAGCACGAGGTGCTGGTGGCGATCCGCCGTCTGGGCCCGGCGGCCTGGGCCGCGGCCAAGGCGGTCGCGGTGCTGTGGCCGCTCGGCCCGGCCGCGGCGCGGCTGGTCGGCGAGGCGCTGGGCGTGCCGGAACCGGCGGCGCAGGGCCAGCTGCGGTTGCTGGCCGAGGCCGGGGTGCTGCGGCGCAGACGAGGCGGCGCGGGCTGGACGTTCCGGCTGCCACTGGTCGCGGGCGCGCTGACCTGGGCGCTGGGCCCGTACGAGCGGCGCAGGCTGGCCCAGCTCGCGGTGCTCGCGCTGTGGTCGGGGCAGGCGAGCTGCGAGCTGCCCGGCTACCTGCCCGACCAGCTCGTGCAGGCCGGCAGGCTGGTCGACCCCGAGCGGGCGCTGGCCGATCTGCTCGCCGCCGCCGGCACCGTCCCCGGCGACCAGGCGATCCCATGGCTGCGGGCCGCCACCGAGCTCACCGCGGACCGGGCCGGACGCCTTGAGCTGCTGCTGCGGCATGCGCACACCTGCCTGGCCCACGGCCAGCCCACCGGCGCGCTGGAGTCGGTGGAGACGGTGTTGCGGGCGCACGCCGAGGAGCTGTCGCACGGACGGCTGCTGGCGGTCTGCTTCCTCCGGCTGACCGCGCTGCACCGCGCCGGCGACCAGGACGCGCTGACCGAGACCGCCGAGGGCCGCTCCGCCCCAGGAGCCCGCACTCCCTTGCACGCCAAGCTGTTGCGCGCGTTCGCCCTGACGCTGCTGGGCCGGTGGCTGGTGACGCGGGAGCTGCTGCGGGAGATCCGCGCGGACCCGGCCGCCGACGAGGAGGTGGCCCAGCAGGTCCGCTCCTTCAGCTCCCTGGTCCACCTGTGGCTGGGCGACCGCTCGGAGTTCGACCAGGAGGTGGCCGCCCTGCCGCGGCGGGTGGCGGCGGGCGAGCGGCCGGTGCCCGAGCTGCTCGCGCACACCGGGGCCCTGCTGGTGCTCGGCGAACCACACCGGGCCGAGCGGCTGCTGACCGAGACCAATCTGCCGGTCCAGCTAGCCCTGCCGAGCCGGATGCTGCGGGCGGTCGGCGACGGCCGGTTCCCGGAAGCGCTGGAGCTGGCCCGCAAGGAGATCGCCACCAGCGCGCCCAACGGCTGCGACCCCGGCCAGACCGCGATGTGCCAGCTGGCCGCGACCATCCAGCTGCTCGGCGGCAGGCTCTTCCGCGGCCGGGAGCTCATCGCCGCCGCCCGCGCCAGGGGCCCCGCGCTGCCACACCTGCTGGCCCTGCCCGAGGCGCTGTACGAGTGGGCCTTCGGCGAGACCGGCCGGGTGCGCTCGATCCTGCTGGCCGCGGTGCGCCAAGCCGAGCAAGAGGGCGTGCTCGCACACGTCGACGAGGTGTGGCTGGCCCTGGCCGACCTGGACGTCAGCATCGACGATCCCGGCTGCCTGCCAACGTACCTGGCCAAGGTCGAGCAGGTGGCGGCGCGACTGGGCACCGAACGCGCCGAACTGAACCGGCTCACCCTGCACGCGCTCGTGCACGAGGACCAGCACGCGGCGCGGGCGGCACTGGACCTGCTGCGCACGCGGGCACAACCACTGGAACAGGCCATCGTGCTGGAACGTCTGGTGCGCTACGGCATCGGCGCGCCCGCTCTGCTGGCCGAGTCCTACCAGCGGTACGGGGAACTGGACGCGCTGATGAGCCGCTCCTGGCTGCGCACCCTGATGCGCCGGCACGGCGTCGCGGTGCCCGGCAGGCAGGCCACCCTCGCCGAGAACGAGCGGCTGCTGGCCGTGCTGGTGGCCGAGGGCCTGGGCAACCGCCAGCTCGCCACCCTGCTGCAGACCAGCGAGAAGAGCGTCGAAGGCAGGCTGTCCCGGATGTTCCAGCGCAGCGGCTACCGCTCCCGCGTCGACCTGGCCACCGCCATCCTCACCGGCCAGTTCGGCGGCGCTTGACGTCCAACCGGTGCAGCACGCCCGCGCCGATCAGCACACCGAGCCCACCGACGCCCAGCGCCCCGAAGCACCACACCCTCCAGTGCAGCGGTGCGGCCGAGGAGAAGGCGAACCCGTCCCCGGCGAAGATCGTCCCACCGGGAGCGGTGCCGGTTCCGAGGACCCTGCCGCGGTCGGTGCGCCCGTCGGCGAGGCGCCACTGGGCGACGCAGTACGGGGTCTGGCCGTTCACGGCCGAGCCTTCCTCGGTGCAGCCGGAGACACCAACCAGGAGCAGGAACGGCACGAAGGCCCACAGCACGGCTCTGGTGGTCCGCCACCGCCCGCGCGGTGACCCGGAACCGACCTGCGCCACCGGTCCCTGGATTCCGTCGCCCATCCCAGCCCCCTCCGCCACGCACACCAGTCTGTCGCCTCACCGGCCCGGGCATGGCGGCAACGGCCGAGATCACCCGCGCGGAGCACCCGGTCAGCGGTGCGCGCGCCGCCACAGGGCAGGCCAGCCGCCCTTGTCCAGCAACGTCGCCGGGACCAGCAGCCCGTGCTCGGCGATCCGCTCGGCGAAGACCTCCACCGGCGCGCCGAGCTCGGCCGCCGCGGCCAGCGCCCGCTGCCACGGCCCCTGCTCGTCGAACAGCTCGCTGGCCGGAAAGCCCGGCACCGTCACCTTCCGCGGCTCGCTCACCCGCACCACACCGTCCATTGTGGACCGTGTCGCGCAGGTGGCCGAGATCGCCAGCGCGCACACCAGCTCCGGCGCGGGCCTGCGGGCCACCGACCGGCCCAGCGCCGGGTCGCAGACCAGTTCGCCCACCGCCGCCCGGACCGCCCGCGCCACCACGTCCATGGCGTGCGCCGGGGTGATCTCCGCACGGCGCACCAGCGCGCGCAGTGAGCGCGGCAACGGCTCCGCGCCAGTGAGTGTGGCGACGCGGTCGTACTCGCGCAGCGCCGGGTCCAGCCGGTTCACCGCGGCGGCCAGTGGCCGGACCCGGGTGGCCTGCCACAGCGCGGCCGCGCCGAGCCCGGTCTCCAACGCGGAGCGGAGCAGGTCGACGTGCTCGGCCGGGCCGAGGCGTTTCAGCGCGATCACCGCCGCCTCGGGTTCGAAGTCGGTGGGCTGACCGGGCTTGCCGATCCCCCGCGCCAGCGTGGCATAGACGCGCCGGGCCGAGGCGACCGGTGAGGTGGCCAGCTCCCGCGCCACCTCAGCGGTCAGCGCGCGGGTGAGCTCGACGGGCAGGCGGGCCGCCGCGGAACGGCGGGCGGCGCCGCCCCGGGCCCGCACCGGCGGCACGGGCTCCGGGGGCTCGGTGGCGGGTGGCGCGGGGGCCGGGAGGCCGGTCACCCATTTCTTGACCTGCTCCACCAGTTCCGGGGCCAGGTGGTCGTTGAAGCGGGCGCGCAGCTCGAAGGCGTGCCAGCCGCCGGTGAGCCGCCGGATGTCCAGGTTGGCCACGATGCGGTCATCGGCCGGGTCCCGCAACGCCATCAGCACGCACTGGCCGCGGCGGGCCTGCTCGGCGTACCAGGACTCGCCGATGCAGTTGCCCATGTAGGCGGACCAGTCGGCCAGTTGCCGCGGCTCGCGCCCCAGCTCCACGGTCAGCCCGGTGTTCGGAATGATCTTTTTGTCCACAGTGGACACTTCGGCGGGGATGGGAAAGGCGCCCACGCTGGCCTCGACGACCACCGCGGCCGCGCTGACGCCCTCGGCCAGCTCCGCCCAGCTCCGGCAGCGGGGCGGCGGCGACGCGCCGAAGGCGACCAGCTGGGCCACTTCGGCGACGGCCAGCGGCACGGAGTCGGCGCGCGGCCGCTCCTGGTCCGGCTGGGCCGTCCGGTAGTCCAGCTCGGGCGCCGGTCGCGCCGGGCGCGCGGTGGCGGAGGTGTTGCCGTGGAAGGGCGCCAGCGCGTCGGCGAGGTCGGCGAACCACAGCAGGTCGTGCGGCTCCTCCACCGAGGCCGGGTCCGCGCCGGGAGTGGCGGCCAGCCGCTGCGCCAGCGTCGCCGTCGGGCCGTCGGCGTGCGCGTCGGCCAGCGGCGGCTGCTCCCAGCCGCCCGGCGCCCGGGAGAACCCCGCCGCCGCCCGCCACTGGCGCAACCGGCTGACCTGCCACGGCTGGAAGGCACCCCAGTCCTCGTGCAGGGGTTGGTCATCCAGGTCCGCCAGCAAGCCGGTCACCGCGTCGAAGACGACCACGCCGTAGTTGCGCGCCATGGCGAGCCGGGTGCGCACCGCGATCTCGGTCTTCCCGGTGATCGCCCGCCCCGGCTCCAGCGACTGGAGCATCTGGTGCAGGTAGACCCCCGGCCGCGCCGGGTGGCTGTGGCCGCCCTCGCGGCGGCGGGCGGCCGCGGACCGCGCGCTGTCGGTGAGGCAGGCGTCGGCGGCGACCAGCTCGGCGCGGTGCTTCGCCGCGGCGGCCGCGAGACCTTCACCGGAGACGGCCCTGGCGAACCGCAGCAGCGCGGTCGCCGCGATGGCGTCGTGCACCAACCGGCGGAGCTCACTGGCGGTCCACCACCGGGGTGGCCGCCAGCGGGCCGCGGCGGCCAACGTCGGGGGGTCGTCGAACGACCCGTCCAGCCGTTGCAGGATCGCCTCGTCGAAGTGCTCCTGGTGCCGTTCGCGGAGCTTGTCGATCCGGTCCGCACTGGTTTGCTTGGCGGCCAGGCGGGCCAACTGCTGCCGCTGGGCCAACCGCGCGCACACCTGCTCACACAGGCTGACGATCAGCTGTAACCGCCGTGGCCGGGGATAGCCCGCCAATACCCTGGCCAGGTGCCCGGCCAGCGTGGAGGCCGCGCCGCGCGGGAACGGGTCGATCCCCTCCGGCGCGCGCAGTTCGAGCAGGCGCTCCAGCTGCTCCGGGCCGAGCAGGTCCGAGGCCGCGGAGGCCAGGCCCAGCGCCGCCCAGCGCTCCTCGGCGACCGCGGTGTGCGCGGCCGCGCCGACCCGCTTGGTCGCTGACGGCCCGAACAGCGCCACCAGGACGGCGGCCCGGTCGCCCAGCCGGTGCGCGCCCTCGGCGCCGAGGACCCGCAGGGCGGCCAGCACCGCGTCCCGCCGGTCGCCGTGCGCCCCGGCCAGCCGGGCCGAGGTGAAGCCGCCACCGAGGTCGACGCCCGCCGCGGCGACCTCGGTCTCCTTGCCCGCCAACAGGACCAGCTGCGCGCACGCTTCCCGGACCGCCTCGGGACTGGCCTCGGCCGGTCCGACGGCGACGGCAGCGCCGGGCGGGTGCGCGCCTGCCCGGTCCTCGGCGGGTCTGGGCAGGGCTCGGCCGCCGGAGGTGGGCAGCCAGCAGCGCGACCCAGCTCCGGCGGTCAGGCCGAATGCGAGCTGTACGGACATCGCTGGTCATTGTTCCGCAACGCGCCAGCGAAATTGGTGGTTTCTGCCAACGCGGGGTCAGGCGGTGGTGAGCGGGAGGCGGCCCTCGATGCTGGCGGTGGCGAGGTCGAGGCGGGAGCGGCAGCCGGTTCTGGCGAACAGCCGGGTGAGGTGGCCTTCCACGGTCTTCTCACTGACCCGCAGCGCACCGGCGATCTGCCGGTTCGTCAGCCCCTGCTGGATCAACGCGATGATGCGAAGCTCCACAGTGGACAGTTCGGCGGACGCGTTGCGCCGCCGGGGCGGGGCCACCCCGCGCTCGCGCATCTTGGCCTTGATGTCCAGGCGCAGCCGGTCGCCGCCCAGGTGACGGGCGATCTCGTAGGCCTCGTGCAGCCATGGCCGCGGCTCCTCGGCCACCCGCGAGGCGATCAGGCAGGCGCGCATGAGCTCGCTCTGGTTGTCGTGGGCGCGCAGCGCCTCGACCGCGGCGAGCGCGTCGGCGAGGTCGCCCTCGGCCAGCGCGCCCACCATCAGCTCGGCCATCCGCAGCCTGCGGCCGCCGTAGCGCGCGTGCCACTGCCGGGCCAGCCCGCCCAGCTCCCGCAGCTTGTCCGCATCCCCGGCTTCGGACTCCAGCATGGCCAGCCGGACCAGCAGCCAGTGCAGTCCCACCACGATGCCGCGCTCAGCCGCCCGCGCCGCCAGCGCGTAGCTGCGCCAGCCCGCCTCGATCGCCGCCCTCGTCTGCCCGCCGCGCCACAGCAGACCGGTCTCCGCCCAGCCCCACATGGCCGGGAACGGGCAGTCCGCCTGGACCTCGGCCAGCCAGCGGGACGCGCGGGCGAACTCGCCCTCGCAGGACAGGATCTCCGCGGCGAACAGGCGGCTCAGGTGGTGCACGGGGGTGTCCGGGCCGCCGCCGCACTCCAGCGCCCTGATCGCGGAGAGCACGGCGGCCCACTCCCCCCGGTGGTAGCCGGTGATGATCCGCCGGTACCGGGCCACCGGGCCGTGCTCCGGCGCGCCGTACTCCGCGCCCAACAGGAACCCGAACAGCGCCACCAGGTCGTGCCGCCCACCGGCGATCTCGATGTCGTCGCGGGCGGGCCGTGGCCCGGCGGGCGCGTGGCGCCGGAAGGCGCGGAACGCCTCGGTGAACTCGTTCAGCCGCAAGGCTTCCCGGCCACCGAACCAGCGCGCGGCGAACTCCAGCGGGGCCCGGCAGGCCGGGTCGGTGGCCAGCGCCTGGTGCACGGCGGGCGGCACCGGGATGCCGGTGTGCAGCGCCGCCATGGCCGCCGCGGCCGCGAGCTCGTGCCGCAGCGCGGCGGGCGCCGCCTCGGCGACCGCCTCGGCGACCACCTCGGCCAGCCAGTCGTAGCGGCCGATGCGGACCAACAGGTGCAGCAGCGAGCTGGTCAGTTCGGGCACCCGGCCGGGATCGTGCGGGCGGCAGTGCGCCAGCGCGGCGCGGTACCAGCGGGCCGCCGCCACCGGGTCGGCAGGCAGCACCCTGGCCGCCTCGCCGCACAGCAGCGGCACCACGGCGGCGGCAGGCGGCAGCTCGGGACCGGCCAGCGCGACCTGCTCGGCGAGCAGGACCGGGTCGGGCACCGGTGCCGCTCGCCCGCTCAGCAGGTGCTCGGCGAGCACCCGGTGCAGCGCACGCACCTGCTGTGCGCCCACCAGGTCGAGCACGGCGGCGGCCAGCGCCGGGCAGGGCAGCACCAGCCCTCCCCCGGCCTCGCAGGCCAGCACGCCCTCGGCCACGAACGCGTCGACGGCGCGGCCGCTGGCCGCCGGGTCCCATCCGGCCGCCTCGGCAAGGGTGAGCAGGTCGTCGACCAGGAACCGCCCGGCGGAGGCGACCACCGCGACCAGCCGAGGACCCGGCTCCGCCGCCTCCGCCACCAGCCGCACCAGCGGATGGCCCGGTGGCAGGGCGATCGGCGCGGCGGGGTCGCTCAGGCACAGCACGCCGTGCACGGCGGTCAGCCGGCCGTCCTGCCGGAGCGCGTCGAACACCGAGCGCACCGCGCCGGGGTTGCCGCGCAACGGACCGAGCGCCGCACGCACGGCAGGTGCGACGGCCTCGTCCAGCGGCCCCTTGGCCGCGGCCCGGACCAACTCCTCGGTCTGGCTCTCCGACAGCGGTGCCAGCTCGATGACCTGGTCGGCCAGCGCGCTCAGCAGGGTGGCCCCGGCCCGGCAGGTGGCCACCACCGTGCCGCCGGCCTGCCGCGCCGCCGCCACGGCGAAGGCGGAGTCCGGCACGGCGTGCGTGTCGTCGAACAGCACCGCGGACGGCGAGTTCCGCGCGAGGCCGGCGAACAACCGGGTCAGCTCGGTGAACAGCGCCGCCCCGGTCTGCCGGGAAAGACAGACATCCGGGGTGGAAAGCCGGCATACCGCGGCCAGTGCCAGCGCCAGCTGCGAGTCACCGAGCTCGTCGAACCTGGCCCGGAACGCGGTCACCACGGCCTGCACGCCGAACTGGTCCCACTCCGGACCGGCTTCAGAAAAACTGATGTGGAGCGTCTTGACCCCGCGATCGTTCCAGCTACGCCGCACTTCCCGCAACAATGCGGTCTTACCGGCGCCAGCGCTCCCTCGGACCACCACCAGGACCGGCTCGCCCGCCCACTTCTCGATGGTGGCGAACTCGTCTTCCCTGCTCAGCAAGGCACCACGGTCCTTGGGCACCGGCCGCCTCCTCGTCGTCCACCGGCGGTGAGAGCACTCCGCCATCCGAGTGACACGAGCCTGACACAGCGCTGACGAAAAGCAAGGAAATTGACGCTTCAATCACTTCACAAAGGGGGTTTCCCTCACGTAGCTAGCCGCGCATGAATCCGCCGCCAAGGTAAAGAATTCGTCAAACCAGAATTCGCATCGAGTAATCGCATCTTTACCTTTCGCAATTCGCGGAAATCGACTGGCCGGTGCGGCCCTCGGCTTGGGTTGCCCCCGCTGGACGAACGCGACCTCCTGCGGTTCGACGAGGTGCACACGTCCACTTTGGACAGAGCGCGGCACACCGCGCGGCGAACCACGAGCGCCCCGGCTCACCCGAAGTGCGCTTGACGGCCTCGCCGAACCCGCCCTACGGTACCTGGTAAGCGCTTTCCACCGTTGCGCCACAACACATCTCCGTCGACCGGCGGAGCTTGCGCGGAAAGGCCGGGAGCGGTGTCGAACAACAAATCGAACGGCTGGACCCGCAGGTCGTTGTTGCGCGGTATGGCGATCGCCGGTGTGGCCCCGCTGCTGCCGGGGATCGCGGTGGCCGGGCAGGACGAGCTCGCCCTGGTCCACGACGGGTCCGCCGCCGACCTCTTCGTGGACCAGGCGGACGACCCGGCCGTGGCCCGTGCCGCGGGCGACCTGGCCGCCGACCTGGCCAGGGTCAGCGGCGTGCGGCCGCGCCTCCAGCGCACCACCTCGGGGTTGTCCGGGACCGCGGTGCTGATCGGCACCATCGGCGCGAGCCCGGTCATCGACCGACTGATCGCCGAGGGCAGGCTGGACGTCGCGGGGGTGGCCGGGCGGTGGGAAGCCTCGGTGACCCAGGTGGTGCGACGCCCGCTGCCCGGCGTGGACCGCGCGCTGGTGATCGCGGGCAGCGACCGGCGCGGCGCGGTGTACGGCATCTACGACACCTCGGAGCGGATCGGGGTGTCGCCGTGGCACTGGTGGGCCGACGTGCCGGTGGCGCGCCGCGGCACGGTGGGCGTCGAGGCGGGGACGGTCAAGCGTGGTGAGCCGTCGGTGCGGTACCGGGGCATCTTCATCAACGACGAGCAGAACCTGACCACCTGGTCCAACCGCACGCAGGAGCGGGACAAGAACATCGGCCCGGAGACCTACAAGAGAATCTTCGAGCTGTTGCTGCGGTTGAAGGCCAACTACCTGTGGCCGGCCATGCACCCCTACACCGACCACTTCAACAAGCACCGGGACAGCGTCCGGCTGGCCGACGAATACGGCATCGTGGTCGGCTCCAGCCACCCGGAAGCGCTGCTGCGCAACGGGGTGCACGAGTGGCAGCCGTGGGCGGAGGCGCACCGCAACCCCGACGGCAGCCTGCCGGAGTACGACTACACGGTGAACCCCGGCGTGATCGCCGAGTACTGGCGGGCGCGCGCCAGGGAGAACGCCGCCTTCGAGAGCAGCTGGACGATCGGCATGCGGGGCCTGCACGACTCCGCCTTCCAGACCCGGCACGCGAAGACGGTGCCGGAGAAGGTCGCGGTGATGAACCAGATCATCACCGACCAGCGCCGCATCCTCGCCGAGGAGGTCGGCGCCGCCGCCACCCCGCAGATCTTCATCCCCTACAAGGAGGTCCTGGACCTCTACAACGCCGGTGTGCGGGTGCCCGAGGACATCACCCTGGTCTGGCCGGATGACAACCACGGCAACATGCGGCAGATGCCCACCGGCGAGGAGCAGCGGCGGCCGGGCGGCAACGGGCTCTACTACCACATCTCGTACTGGGGCAGCCCGAAGAGCTACCTGTGGCTGGACACCACCCAGCTGAGCAAGATCTGGCAGGAGCTGCGCCGCGCCCACGAGCACCGCGTGGACCGCCTGTGGGTGATCAACGTCGGCGACATCAAGTCGCAGGAGGCCGGTCTGTCCTTCTGCATGGACCTGGCCTGGGACATCAACCGGTGGGGCGCGGGCAATGTCGAGGACTTCCTCGTCGAGTGGGCGGGCAGGCAGTTCGGGCAGCGGCACGGCAGGGAGATCGCCGCCATCCGCACCGAGTTCGCCCGGCTGGCTGCCGAGCGCCGACCGGAGTTCGTCGACCGGGGCTCGATCTCGCTGGTGCACCACGGCGACGAGGCGGGCGCGCGGATGGCCGCTCACGAGGCCCTGCTGACCCGGACCCGGGCGCTGGGCCGCCAGCTGCCGCCTGCCTACCAGGACGCCTTCTTCGAGCTGGTCGAGTACCCGGTGCACGGCGCCTACCTGATGAACCTCAAGTACTACTGGGCGGACCGCAACGCGCTGGCCGCCCGGCAGGGCCGCGGCGCGGGGGTGAACCGGTACGCGGAGCTGAGCGAGGCCGCGCACGCGCAGGAGGAGGCGCTCACCCGGCGCTACACCACCGAGATCGCCGGCGGCAAGTGGAACGGCGTGGTCAACCCCTATCCCTCGCAGATCCCCCAGGCGCCGGGCCGTCCGGCCGTGGTGCGGGTGACGCCGCAGCAAACCTCGGGGCTGGGCGTGGCCGCCGAGGGCAACGAGACCGGGGCCGCGCGTCCGCTGTCCTTCTCCTCCTATCCGCGCGACCGCCGGTTCGTGGACGTCTTCAACACCGGCTTCCGCTCCTTCCCCTGGCGTGCGACGACATCTCACCCGTGGGTGCGGGTGAGCGCGATCTCCGGCACCGTCACCGACCAGGTCCGTGTGTGGGTCTCGATCGACTGGCAGCGGGCGCCGCTCGGCAGGCACGAGGCGACGGTGACCTTCACCGGGGCCGGGCGGAGCCTGTCCGTGCCGCTGCGCGTGCACAACGACGGCGAGCAGGCCCGCAGGCGCGCAACGGGTTTTGTCGAGGCCCACGGCTACGTCTCCATCGACGCGGCGCACTTCCACCGGCGGGTGCCGCGCGGTGGCGCGGACTGGCGCGCGGTGACCGGACTGGGCAGGCGGCAGGCCGCGGTGGAGGCCGTGCCCTCGACCGCCGTGCCCATCACCGAGGACCTGACCACCCGCTCGCCGGAACTGTCCTACCGGATCCGGTTCACCAGCACCGGCACGTTCCCGGTGACGGTGTTCCGCCTGCCCTCATTGGACGCGCGCGGAAAACGGCGGCTCGCCATCGCCCTCGACGACGGCCCCGCCGTGGTGCTCTCCGGCCAGGCCATCGCCACCGGCAAGAAGGACGACGCCTGGGCGCGCAACGTCACCGAGGGCGTGGAGAAGCTCACCGGTTCGCTCACCGTCAGCACACCCGGCGAGCACGTGCTGCGCCTGCTGATGGTGGACCCCGCCATGGTCGTGGACCAGATCGTGGTGGACACCGGCGGCCTGCCCGCCACCTACCTCGCCCCGCCGGAGAGCTACCACCCGGGAGCGGCGGACCGTCCGGCCGCGGCCGTCGACGGCTTCCCCAACGCGTGAGAAGAACCGATGCCGAACCCACGTCTCGCGATCATCACCGCCGCACTGGGTGTGGCCGCCCTGGCCCCCGTGCCCACCACGGCCGCACCGAGCGCACTGCCCCCGCAGTGCTCGGGAACCGCGCCGATCACCTGCCACTTCCCGGTCGCACCGGGCAACTACGACGTCACCGTTGACCTCGGCAGTCCGGCCAGCACGTCGATGTCGGTGGAGGCGCGCAGACAGGTTCTCACAACCGTCGCAACCCGCGCGGGCCAGGTGCTCCGCAGCGCGGCGGCGCGGTGGTCGCGAACTACGGCGACTCCGACGAGGGCTCGGACAGCTTCCTGTCCAACCGGGCGCTGTTCCCCAGGCTCAAACCGCTGATCAAGAGCCGGGACCTGGTGTTCATCCAGTTGGCGCACAACGACAAGGACACCACCGCGACCACCTTCCGCGACAACCTCGCGAAGCTGGTCGGCGGTGTGCGCGAACGCGGCGGCATCCCGGTGCTGATGACGCCGCCGGTGCGCAGGCTGTTCGAGGGCGGCAAGCTCAACTCGTGGGCGTTGCACGTCAACAACAAGGGCGTGGACCTGCCCGCGGTGATCCGGGCGCTCGGCCGGAGCGCGAACGTGCCGGTGCTCGACCTCACCGCGAAGACCAAGGCGCTGGTGGAGTCGCTGGGCCCGGCCGCCTCCGAGCGGCTGTACCTCACCAGGGAAGCCAACGACAACACCCACTTCTCCGTGGCCGGCGCGACGGAGATGGCCGGGCTGGTCGCGCAGGGCGTTCGCGAGCTGAACCTGCCGCTGGCGGGTTACCTGCGCTGACCGGTTCCCGGATCGAATCCCTTGCGCCGCAAGGGTGCGGGGCCTGATGGTCGCCCCAGGCGGTCGCACCTAGCCTTCCCTTTCGTTCTTCGCAGTTCGCTGAGCCCGCAGCGCGAAAATGGTCACGGCGGCGGCCAGCACCTGGCCGCCTTGGCCGCTGGTGGGGTCATATCCGGTGATCTCCGCGATCCGCCGGATCCGGTAGTCCACCGTGGTCCGGTGCACGAACAGTTCCCGTGCGGTGCGGCCGCGGTTGTGGCCGCACCGGACAAATGCCGTCAGCGTCTCGTACAACCGGTCGCTGCCGAGCAACGGCCGCACGATGGCGACCAGCCGCGCGGACACCGCGGGATCGCGCATGGCCGCGTACTCCATGAGGAAGTCGTCAATGCCGTACAAACCCGGTCCGCGAGCCGCGGCCAGTGCCAGGGCCAGCACGTTCGCCGCCTGGTCGTAGCCGGCGGTCAGGGTGCTCGGTCCGCAAGTGGCCATGGCCGCGCACAGCGGGCTGGGCAGCAGGTCGGCGACGAGCCGCCGGACCCGCTGCTCCCCCGTGCTCCCGGGAACCAGCAGGACCGCGTGGTCGCCGTGACAACCCGCGAGCACCTCCTGCCCGTCCACCAGCTGCCCGTCCAGCTCAGCCAGCAGACCGGCGACACCGGCCGGGCCGAGCTGGCCGGCCCGGAACACCACGACCGTGTACTCCGGCGCGGGCAGGCGGATCTCCCGCTCCGGCGGTTCACCGTTGAGCAGCCGCCGCACCCTGGCCAGGCGCGGCGGGCCCGCGCAGGCCAGGTCGGCCAGCACCGCGTGCGCGGCCGCCAGCAGTGGCGCCGGTTCGGGCGTGCGCCGGATCGCCTCGTCGGTCAGGCGCCGGACCACCTCGCGCAGCTCGTCCCCGGCAACTCCCGCGGTCCGCGCCGCCGCCTGGATCCGCTCCCGGTGGGCCACCGGCTGCTCCCGGTGCCGCGCCACGTGGACGTACAGCGCCGCGATATCCCGCAGCAGCAGGCGCAGTGGTTCCCGGTCCCCGGGGCTCCGCTGCTGAACCAGCTCGTCCGACCACACCACCAGGTCCTCGATCCGGGCGACCGGATCCACGTTCAGCACACTCATCGGCACTCTCCTGAAGAGGGATCTGCCCCTTGCGCGCTGATCGTGTCCCGCCGAACCGCCGAATCGAGCCCGGTGACGTCCGCCGGGCTTAGCCCTAGGGACTTTCCCCACGAACCGTTGCGGGAAAAGGACATTCGATCAAAATCGGCCGATTCTGACGCAAACCGCCCGAAGTATCGGGGCGAGCGGTACTCCGAACCGTCGGCGACCACCGCGCCGTACCGTGCCCGGCCGACCACAGCTCGTAAGGGAATCCGGCTCCCGGCTGGTGGGTCTGCGGGGCGGCCGCCGGGGATGGTGAGCCCGGCGGCCGCCCCTGGAGCCGGCGACCCTCAGTCATCCGGTGCGTGGTACTGGGCTGGGAGCAGTCCACCTCACCGGGCGCCCGCGCCGACTCCGTGCGGGGCCCCGTCAGTAGAACTCGGCCCGCCCGGCCCCTGTCAGCTGGATCCGGGCCGATTTCGCATTGTGCGGAACTTTTCAGGACAGGAAGCCGCCGTACCACCGGCTCATTGAGTTCCGGTCAACAACCGTCAAGCGGTGTTGTGCACGCTCAGCGCGAACCTGGCCAGCTCCACCCGGTCGACGCGCGGTCCGGGGCCAGACGCGTTGCCGAGCACCAGTGCGCCGCCGGGTGTGCTCAGGCGCAGCGGGGTGGGGTGGGTCCAGAAGTTGTCCCAGGCGTAGTTGTGCCGGTACACCTCGCGCCTGCTGCCGCCGCCGGTCTCGGTGATGTCGAGCCACCGGCTGATCACGTCGGTGTTGTAGGCGTGCCCGGTGTTGCGCTCGGCGTTGGCGTAGTGCACGGACAGCCGCAGAGCACCGCGGTGACCTCGGGTCGCTCGGCCAGGCCCAGCCCGAGGCCGAGCAGCCGGTGACCGTGGCCACCGGCTGTTCGACTCGTCCCGGTCACACGAAGGCGCTCTGCCCGGTGATCGACTTGCCCACGATCAGGGTGTTCATCTCGCGGGTGCCCTCGAAGGAGTAGATCGCCTCGGCGTCGGTGAAGAACCGGGCGATGTCGTGCTCCAGCAGGATCCCGTTGCCGCCGAAGATCTCCCGGCCCCAGGCCACCACCTCCCGCATCCGCGCGGTGACGAACGCCTTGGCCAGCGCGGAGTGCTCGTCGCGGAAGATCCCCGCGTCCTGCAACCTGGCCAGCTGCACCAGCATGCCCCAGCTGGCGGTGATGTTGCCCAGGCTCTTCACCAGCAGGTCCTGCACCAGCTGGAAACGGGCGATCGGGCGGCCGAACTGCTTGCGCTCCTTGGCGTAGTCCAGGGCCAGCTCGTAGGCCCCGATCATCACGCCCAGCGCCTGCCAGGCCACCCCGCCCCTGGTGGCGCGCAGGATCTCGGCCACATCGCGGAAGGAGTTGATCCGCTGCAAGCGGTTGGCCTCCGGCACCCGGACCTCGGTCAGGGTGATCTCGGCGTTCTCCACGATCCGGAAGGCGATCTTGCCTTCGATCTTGACCGGGCTGAACCCCGGCGTGCCCTTCTCGACCACGAATCCCTTGACGTGGTTGTCGTCCACATCGCGTGCCCACACCACCACGTAGTCGGCGAAGGTGGCGTTGCCGATCCACTTCTTGGCGCCGTTGAGGATCCAGGTGTCGCCGTCCCGCTTGGCGGTGGTGCGCATGCCACCGGCGACGTCGGAACCGCCGAGCGGCTCGGTCATCGCGAACGCGCCGATCTTGTCCATGGCTGCCATCGCGGGCAGCCAGCGGTCGCGCTGCTCCTGGTCGCCACCGGCGTGGATGGAGTACATCGCCAGTCCATTGTGGACACCGAAGAAGGTGGCCACCGAGGCGTCGACGCGGGTCATCTCCATGGCCAGCATGCCGTTGAGCAGGTGGCTGGCGGCGGCCGGGTGCTCGCCGTAGCCCTCGTAGGGCAGTCCGGCCAGCCCGCTGCCGCGGAAGATGTCGATCAGCTCGCGGGGGAACTCGCCCTTGGCCCAGTTCTCGTTCACCAGCGGGCGGACCTGCTCGCGCATCAGCTCACGGGCCTGCAGGAGGATCTTGCGCTCCTCGTCGGCCAGCAGCGTCTCGTAGTTGTAGAAGTCGGCGGTCAGCTGGTCGGCAAGCGGTTCCATGCTCATCTCAGTTCTCCTCCTTGCTGGCACTGTCCAAAGCGGACAGCACGGCGATCTGCTTGCGGTCGCGCGCCTCGGCCAGTGCCGAGTACGTGGAGGAGCCGTAAGCCTTCTCCACGGCTTCGATGAGCCGTTCCTGCTGTTCTTCGTCCTGCGAGGGCTGGCCGAGACCGGCCCACAGCTGCTTCATCGACTTGCCGATGTGCTCGGCCATGTGCCGGTAACCGCCGGGGCCACCACCCAGGTGCGAGCCGAGGAACGGCCCGACCGTGGCCCAGCGGATGCCCAGCGAGCTGGTCACCACCCGGTCCAGGTCCTCCGGTGTCACCACGCCCTGCTCGACCAGGTAGATCGCCTCGCGGCTGAGCGCGTTCTGCAGCCGGTTGCCGACGAACCCGGGGATCTCCTTGCGCTCCACCACCGGGGTGCGGCCGAGGAAGGTGTAGAAGTCCACCGCGGCGACCACCGACTGCTCGCTGGTGCGCTCGCCGGGCACGACCTCCACCAGCGGGATGAGGTGCGGCGGGTTGAACGGGTGGCCGATGAGGATCCGGTCCGCCGCCGCCAGCTCGCCGGTGAAGGCCGAGGACGGGATGGCCGAGGAAGAGCTCAGCAGCAGCGCGTGCTGCGGCGCTTCCCGGACCAGGGTGGCGAACAGGTCCTTCTTGAACTCGACGCGCTCGGGTCCGTTCTCCTGCACCACATCCGCGTCCCGGACGGCCTCGGCGACACTGTCGGCGAGCTGGACCCGCTCGGCCAGGCCGGTGACGTCCAGGCCCTGTGCGGCCAGGTGTGGGCCGAACTCGGTGAGCGCGGCGGCGACGGCCTCGGCGAGGTCCGGCCGCGGGTCGCTGACCCGGACGGTCAGGCCGTGTCCGGCGAACAGCGCCGTCCAGGACAGGCCGATGGTGCCTGCGCCGATCACCGCGGCGGTGCGGAACTGCTGGCTCATGACCGTGCTCCCTTCAGGTAGTCGAAGACCGGCTTGACCGGGGCGAGCGTCAGGTCGGTGAGGATGTGGCTGGCGGCGACGACCTCCAGCACCGGCAGGTCGGCCAGCGGGGCCAGCACGTGCTGGAACAGCTGGAGGCGGGCGGGACCGGTGTAAGCCGCCTTGACCACCAGGTCGGTGATCTCAGTGCGCACCAGCTCCTGCACCCTGGGCGTGCCGTCGTAGCCGGGGATGGTCTTGAGCATGAAGGTGGGCACGGTGATCTGTTCCTCGGCCGTGCGCGGGTCCAGCTCGTGGTGCTTGTAGCCCATGGTCGCGGTGGCCACCCGCAACGTGCCGTAGTCCAGGGTGCCGACCAGTGCGCCGCTGTCCACGTAGAGTCGTGGCGCGCCAACGGTTTTCGGGTAGGCGCTGACCTCGCGGCCGGAGGCGGTGGCCGGGAAGTTGTCCAGGTGCATGGCGTGCAGGTACTCGCCGCGCTCACCGTCGAAGGTCACCGGGATCGCCTGGCCGGCCTCGGTGTAGGGGCCGTACCCACTGACATCGCCCATCTTCATCACCTCGAACCGGACCAGTGGCTCGTCGATCTCCAGCGGCTCCGGCACGACGGCCCGCAGTGCTTCGGGGTCGGTGCGGTAGACGATGTTGAGGTACTCGCGGTCGGTGAACCTGGGCACCACCGGCGGGAAGGCCGGGCTGGTCAGCGGGGTGGTCACCCGCTGCCGGACGTCGTTGATCCTCATCTCACTCCCCCGTCCACTGCGGGGCGCGGCGCTCGGCGAAGGCGGTCATGCCCTCGCGGACGTCGGCCGAGGCCATCAGCTGGGTCAGGTGCTTCCGTTGCGCGGCAAAGGCAGCGGGCTCGGGCACGCCGTGCGCGGCGCGCACGATGGTCTTCACCGCGGCCAGCGCCAGCGGGGCGTTGAGCGCGAGCTGCTCGGCGAATTGCAGGGCGACCGCGGCGGCCTCGCCGGGCGCGGTGACCCGGTTGGCCAGGCCCAGCTCGCCCGCGCGGCGGCCGGTGACCGGCTCGCCGGTGAGCAACAGCTCCATGGCCAGGTGGTGCGGGATGCGCTGGGGCAGCCGGATCACTCCGCCGCCCGCGGCGACCAGGCCGCGCTTGACCTCGGGCAGGCCGAACCGCGCGTCCTCGGCGGCCACGATGAGGTCGCAGGCCAGCGCCAGCTCGAACCCGCCGCCCATGGCGAAGCCCTCCACCGCGGCGATCAGCGGTTTGGTCAGCTCGGTCTCGGTCAGGCCGCCGAACCCGCGGCCGGGGATCTCCGGCGACTCGCCGCGCAGGGCGGCCTTGAGGTCCATGCCCGCGCTGAAGGTCCCCTCCGCGCCGGTGAGGACGCCTGCCCGGAGCGCGGGATCGGATTCCAGCTCATCCAGCGCGGCGGCCAGTCCGGTGGCGACCGCGGCGTTGACGGCGTTGCGGGCCTGCGGGCGGTCCAGGGTGATCAGCAGTGTGCTGCCGATCCGTTCGACGCGTACTTCGGTGGTGCTCATGACGTTCTTCCTTCTGCTGCCCGGGTTCAGCGGATGGCGAGCTCGGCGAGGACCTCCGCGGTGTCCTGGCCGGGCACCGGGGCCAGGCGGCGGATCGAACCGGGCGTGGCGGCGAAGCGGACCGGGATGCCGATGGCGCGGATGGGGCCCTCGGTGGGGTGTTCGACGGTGTCCAGCAGGTGGCCGTCGCGGACGTAGGGGTCCTCGTGCGCGCGGTCCAGCTCCAGCACCGGGGCCATCGGGATGCTGTGCTTGGCACACACCTCGGCCCATTCGGCGGTGGTCAGCGCGGGGGCGCACTCCTCGATCAGCGCGGCCAGGGCCTCGTGGTCGGCGCTGTCCACGGCCTGTCCGTTCACCCTGGGGTCGGCGGCCAGGTCGGGTCGTCCGGCGGCGGCGAAGAAGTCGCGGAAGTTCTGCGGGTTGTACGGGATCACGCAGGCGAAGCCGTCCTTGGTGCGCACCGCCTGGTGGCCCTTGGTCATCGACAGCGCGAACCCGGTCTCGCCCTGCGGCGGCTCGAAGACGTGCCCGGCCAGGTGCTCGACCAGGTTGAAGGCCAGCAGCGTGTCGGTCATCGGGACCTCGATCCGCTGGCCCTGACCGGTGCGGTCGCGGTGCACCAGCGCGGCGAGCACGCTGTAGACGATGGTCAGCGAGGAGACCTTGTCGGCCAGGATGGTCGGCAGGTAGACCGGCTTGCCCAGCGCGCGGTTGGCGATGTCGACCAGGCCGGAGGCGGCCTGCACGGTCTCGTCGTAGGCGGCGTGGCCGGCGAGCTCGGAGTCGCCGCGGAAGCCCTGGGCGTGTGCGTAGACCAGGCCGGGGTTGGCCTCGGCGAGGTCCTCGTAGTTCATGCCGAGCCTGCTCAGCGCGCCGGGCCGCATGTTGGTGATCACCACGTCCGCGGTGCCGATCAGCGCCAGGGCGGTGGCCCGCTCGGTCTCGTCCTTGAGGTTGAGCGCGACGCTGCGCTTGTTGCGGTTGACGTTGAGGTGCAGCGAGGTCATGCCCGGCGTGGTGCGGTAGTGCCCCACCCGCGCGGTGTCCGCGGGCGACTCGATCTTGATCACGTCGGCGCCCAGGTCACCGAGGATCTGGGCCGCGTACGGGCCCATCACCACGGTGGAGAGGTCGATCACGCGCACACCGTCCAGTGGGCCGGTGGCGCCGGTGAGCTCGGTCATTGCTCGTCCTTTCGCGCCGGTTCAGTTGTTCTACGAACGAACCTAGGCGCGAACGGAAAGAATGGGAATGTTCATATCGCGAACAATGGTATGACCACAGCGGTCATACCATTTGTCAGGCTTCGAGCGGTTCGCCGAAGACCTCACGAGCAGCGGAAATGAGTTCGTCGAGGTCACCGCCGTGCGCCCGGTCATGCCGCCAGAGCAGGCCGGTGTCCAGGCGCGGATGGAAATCGGTGAACGGCAGCACCGTCACGTTCGCCAGCTTGTAGCCGTGCATGGGACTTCGCGAATCGAGCATGGAAATACTGAAAGCGAGTCCTTCGGAAATGAGCTCGGAAACTCCGCCATATCCGGCGCCGGTCAGCCGGATGCGTTTCTTCACCCCGAGCTCGGCCAACCGGCCGTCGAGCTGCTCGAAGTAGCCGGGCATCTCCCCGGCCGGACCAGCCACATAGGAGAGGTCCGCCAGCTCGGCCAGCGTGACCGAGTCCCGCCCGGCGAAGGCGTCCGCGGGCACCACCGCGCCGAGCCGTTCGGACATCACCGGCAGCAGCTCCAGCGCCGGGTCGGCCACCGGCAGCCGGACCAGGGACAGCGCCAGCTTGCCCTCGCGCACCGCGGTGACCAGGTCGGGGGTCGCGCCCGGCCACCGCTTGAGCTCGAAGCGCTCGCGCACCCGCCCGGCCAGCTCGTTGACCCGCTCGCGCAGGTCCGGGTGCACGCCGGAGGGCAGGCCGAGGAACACGGTGCCGCGACCCTGCCCGGTCGCCTCCCGCAGCCGCCACGGGATGGAGTTGACCCGCTCCAGCACCTCGCGCGCCATCGGCAGCAGCGCGGCCCCGGCCGGGGTGAGCGCGACGTGGTGGGTGTCCCGGTCGAAGAGCTGCTGTCCCAGCTCGTGCTCCAGGTCCTTGATCCGCTGGCTCAGCGGGGAGGCCGCCATGTGCAGCCTGCGCGCCGCGGCGGCGAAGTTCAGCTCCTCGGCCACCGCGAGGAAGTAGCGCAGGTGCAGCATCTCCACGGTCGCCAACCCTACAAGCTGACCGGCAGTCCACAATGGATGCTGGCGCCGGTCAGCCTTCCGCTCGGCTCAGCCCTTGCCCCAGAAGGCGTCCTCGGCCGCCGGGTCCGGGGAGAACAGCCACACCTCGGCGATCCGGTCGCCTGCGATCCGCAGCAGGTCGAGCCCGAGCTGGGACATCGTCGCGCCCGCGCGCTGACCGGTGAAGTGCACCGGCGCCGCGACCACCGACCCGTTGGCCATGGGGGTCGCGGTCACCGAGAGCGCGAAGGTCCCTTCGCTGACGGCCATCATGGCGCCGATCATCTCGCCGACCGCGGCACTGCCGCGGTGGACGCCGGAGAACTGGTTGCCGCCCGGCTGGTGCCAGACGATGTCATCGGCGAACATGCCGGCGACGGTGGCGAAGTCCTTGGCGGACAACGCGTCGAAGTACTTGGTGGCAACGGCGAGGGGGCCAGTAGACTCGGCCATCGGAGATCTCCTTGGGGTGAGTTCCAGGTACTGGCCAATAGTGACTATTCGTAACTAGTTACCTCAACGTAACTAAAGCGAATATGTGACCGGCGTCACCAGAAGAAGTGTCCACTCAGGACTGGCGGTCGTAGGCCTCGCGGGCGGTGAGCACCTCGGCGGCGTGCTGCTCGGCCCAGCGCCCCAGCGCGTGCAGCGGCTCGTGCAGCGTCTCCCCCAGCGCGGTCAGCTCGTACTCGACCCTGGGCGGGATCTCGGCGTAGGCGTGGCGGCTGACCAGCCCGTCGCGTTCCAGGTCGCGCAGGGTTTCGGTGAGCACCTTCCCGCTGATGCCCTCGACCGTGCCGCGCAGGTCGCCGAAGCGCATCCGCCGGGTGCCCAGCGCGATCACCACCATGGCCGTCCACTTGTTCGCGATCCGGGCCAGCGAGGTCCGCGAAGGGCAGGTCCTGGTCATCACGTCGAAGGCCGGGTGCTCGGGCATGGGTGGCGTCCATCCATTGGTCACGAAGAGGTAGCTGGTTACCGATCGAGACTACAGATGGCCGCCACCCACGCCTCCTATCTGCGGACCGGGTTGATGCCGGTCAGGGTGGGCACCACCGGCTGGATGCTGCCGTCGCGGTTGAAGCGCATCCGGTCGATGGCGGTCTCCCGGTGCGTGCCGTCTCCGCCAGGGATGGCGAAGCGGTGGTAGGCGATGTACCAGTTGTCAGAGCCGGGCGCGCGCACCACCGAATGGTGCCCGGTGCCCTTGATGCCCTGGTCCAGCCGCTTGCTGAGGATGACTCCGCGCTTGGTCCACGGGCCGAGCGGGGACGGGCCGGGGGCGTAGGCAACCCGGTAGTCCTCGCTGCGGGTGTCCCCTTCCGACCACATGAAGTAGTAGGTGCCCTTGCGCTTGAACACGAACGAACCTTCGTTGTAGTCCTGGGGTTTGTGCGTGCGCACCTTCGCCGGGTCGAAGGAGACCATGTCCGGGTTGAGCGGCACCTGGTGGGAACCGCCCTGGCCCCAGTACAGGTAGCTCTGGCCGTCGTCGTCGGTGAACACCATCGGGTCGATCATCTGACCGCCGTAGGTCCCGGCGGGGACGAGGGGTTTGCCCAGCGCGTCCTTGAACGGGCCGGTCGGTGAGTCCGAGACGGCGACACCGAGGTGCTTGCCGGTGTCGCCGGTGGCCTTGCCGCCGCTGAAGTAGAAGTAGTGCTTGCCGTTCTTGCGCGCCATCGCCGGGGCCCAGGCGAACTTGTCCGCCCAGGAGATGTCCTTGTCCAGGTCCAGGATGACGCCGTGGTTCCGCCAGTGCACCAGGTCGGTGCTGGAGTAGGCGGAGAAGGTGCTGCCGCCCCAGCCGGGGAAGCCGTCGGTGGTCGGGTACAGGTAGAACCGGCCACCGGCGGCGGTGAGGTGCGGGTCGGCGGTCAGGCCGGGCAGCGCGGGATTGCCCGTGACCGTCCCGGTTTCCGCCGCGGCGGGCAGTGCGCCGCTGAGCAGCAGCGCACTGACCGCCACGACCGCGGCCCGCCGGAGGTGGTTGCCCCTCATCGCAGCACCGACTCCCAGATCGTGCCGCTGGAGGAGGCGCCGGCAGGCAGCCGGTCGCGAGCCGCGGTGTCGCCGTAGAGGCTCCAGCGCATCCAGTCCAGAACCGTGTTGCGGGTCCGGGCGCCACCGAGGTACCCGCCGTGATCCCCGCCGCGGTAGGTGAGGAACGCCTTGGGGCTTGGCAGTTCCCGGTAGGCCTGGCGGGCGGAGGAGTAGGGGCAGGTGGTGTCCCGGTCGCCGTGGATGAACAACACCTTGGCCTTGACCGAGCTGCTCGGGTTGCCCATGTCCACACAGGCCATCGGGATCGCGGCGGTGATCCGCGGGTCGGGCGCGATGGTGAGCAGGCCGTGCGTGGTCATGCCGCCCATGGAGTGGCCGGACACGCCGACACCGGGCGCGGCGTTGATGTGGCCTGCCAACGGGTCGTTGCCGGTGTTGAGCGCGAGTGTCCGGCTGATGACCTCGGAGACGTCCTTGGACAGGTTGCCGTTGTAGGCCTCCCCGATGCCGTGCCTGGTGAAGACCGGCGTCGCGACGATGAAGCCTGCCGCGGCCAGGGGGCGGACCGGCGCTTGGGTGGTCTGTGGGTTGCCGCCGAGGCCGTGGGTGTACTCGCAGACCGGGAAGACGCCGTCGGCGACGGGCGCGTTGGTCACCGGGTTGCCGCCGGGGGTGCCTTTGGCCGGGTAGTAGATGAACGTGGTCACCTGCCGGTTGCCGCGCATCCAGTTGTACTGGCGCACGCCGACGGCGAAGGGCTTGGTGGGCGCGGTGGCCAGCGGGCTGGTGGCCAGCGCCTGTCCGGCGCCGAGCAGGCCCAGGCCGAGGCCCGCCGCTCCGGCCGCGCCAACACGCAGGAAAGCACGTCGTTGCATGGTCATGGCTGACTCCGTGGGTGTGGTTCGGGCGTCACGGGTTGAGGAAGCTCGCGTGCGGCGGCTGGTTGTAGGCGGTGTTCTGCCAGGCCACGGCCAGCCGGTACTGGCGGTCCTGCATCAGCGAGGCCCGGGAGATGGTGGTCGGGGCGGTGGTGGAGTGGATCCGCAGCGCCCGGTTGTCGCTGGTGCGCCAGATGACCTCCTCCCGCCAGTCACCCAGGATGTCGGCCTGCAACACCGGGGTGGACTTGGTGCCGTTGTTGGCGGAGACCCCCGAACCGGTCAGCAGGCGGGTGTCGCCGCCGGTGCCGTACTTGCTGATCTGGGTGCCGTCCAGCAGCTCGCGCTGGGCGTCGCCGTCCCACCAGATCACGAAGTTCTGCGAGCCCGGCTTGCGCGCGGCGACCTGGTTGCCGTTGGCCGCGCTGCGCAGCCCGCCCACCGCGCCGGACCAGATCTCCGCGCCGGGGCTGCCCGCCCACACATCCGCGGCCACGCCTCGGCCGTTGTCGCAGTTGCACGCCGGCGCGCGGTAGATGACCTGGCCGGTGCGCGCGTCGTGGACGTCCATCGCGGGCTGGTTGCCCGACTCGTGCACGGTGAAGACTTCCTGGCCGGGTCGGCTGGGGACGAGGTCGCTGACGTGCAGGGCGTCGCCGTGGCCGAAACCGGTGCGGTACATCAGCGTGCCGTTGTCGTCGATGGTGGCCGAGCCGTAGATGATCTCATCCCGCCCGTCACCGTCCACATCGGACACCGACAGGTTGTGGTTGCCCTGCCCGTAGGCGCCACCGCTGCGGCCGGAGTCATAGGTCCAGCGGCGGGTGAGCTGACCGCCGCGGAAGTCCCACGCCGAGACCACCGCGCGGGTGTAGTAGCCGCGCGCCATGATGATGCTCGGCCGCGCACCGTCCACAAAGGCCGTTCCGGCCAGGAACCGGTCGGACCGGTTGCCGTAGTTGTCGCCCCAGTCGGAGACGTTGCCGCGTGGCGGGACGTAGTTCTCGGTGTCCAGGACCGCGCCGTCGGAGCCGCGGAACACGGTCAGGAACTCCGGTCCGGCCAGCACGTAGCCGCTGGAGTTGCGGTGGTCGGCATTGGCGTTGCCGATCACCTGACCGGTGCCCGAGCGGGTGCCGTCGGCGGTCTTGACCGCGAGCTCGGCCTTGCCGTCGCCGTCGTAGTCGAAGACCTGGAACTGGGTGTAGTGCGCGCCGGAGCGGATGTTGCGCCCCAGGTCGATCCGCCACAACCGTCTGCCGTCCAGCTTGTAGGCATCCAGGATGGTGTTGCCGGTGTGGCCGGCGTGGGCGTTGTCCTTGGCGTTGGTGGGGTTCCACTTCAGCACGATCTCGTACTGCCCGTCACCGTCGAGGTCCCCGACACTGGCGTCGTTGGCCTCGTAGGTGTACGCGCCGGAGGAGGTCGAACCGCCCGGCGGGATCTGCAAGGGCACGTCCCGCGTGCTGGCCGTGACGCCGAGCTCGCCCTCGGTGTGCGCGGCCATCCGCAACGGCGGCGTCGCGGGGCCGGTGCGCGCCGACTCCACACCGTCGACCACCGGGCGCACCTCGTAGACCGCCTCGGCTGAGGCTCCGGTGTCCTGGAAGTTGGTGCGGGTGACCGGTTCCGGCGTCACCTTCTTGCCGTCGCGGTAGACCACGAACGCGGTGGCAGGGGCTTCCCCGGCCGCGAGCCGCCAGCTGAGGAAGTTGCCGTTACCGGTGTGCACGCTGATCAGGCCGCGGTCCAGCTCCTCCGCCTGCGCGGCGGCTGGTGCGGCGGCGGTGGCAGGGTAGGCCGCGGCGGTGGCCACCAGGGCCGAGGACGTCGTGATGAGCAGTGCACGCATCACCGTTGACTTGTGCATGGCAGGGTCCATTCGTTGAAGTGGCTACTGAAAGGTTCCTGGTGCGCCCGGCGTCCGGTCGGTCACCCGCCACCGCTGGCTCGGCGCGGAGGAGGCGTCGGCGGTGGTCACCGCGGCGCCGTCGGCGGTGGACTGACCGGCCACGTCGAGCACCCGGCCGGTGGCGGCGTTGACGAAGGTCCAGCTGCCGTCACCGGTGGTCGACATGATCCACTGCGCGGACTGGCTCACCGGGGTGCCCGCCGGTTCCAGGACCGCCGCGTTGCCCCTGGCCGCGATCCGGGCGCCGCTGCTCTGGTGCACGATCTCGTACCGGTCGCGGTTTCCGTTGGCGCCACCCAGTTTCCGCACCGACCACTGCTGCGCCGGGCTGGCGTCGCTGGTGCGGATGACCACCCCGGTGCCGCTCGCGGCAGGCGCCATCGACTTGCCGCTGGCCACCCCCGCCAGCTGGTACCGGTGACCGGGCTGGATCAGCGCGGCGTCCTTGGCCACGCCGGAGACACCGTCCACGAGGAAGGTGGTGACCGACTTCGCGGGCACGGTCAGCTTCGCCGACCCGCCGGAGACGCGCACCGGGTTGCCGCGCACGAGCGCGCCCGCCGAGCTGGTGACCACCGGGGTCACCGAGGCCTGCGCGGAGATCCGCCCGAACCGGGACAGGTCCAGGGTCACCGTGCGGGTGGCGGCGCCGTTGTTGACGTGCACCACCTTCGCCTGCGCGCCGGAGCGCGCCACCGCGGCCACGGTGCCGGGCTGGTCGGTCCTGACGAAGCGGTCGCCGGGCCGGATGTGGTGGGTGAAGTTGCGGATGGTGTGGAACTTGGTGTTGGTCCGGATCGGGCAGGTCTGCAAGGTGTCCTTGGCCGTGCAGGTGAACGGCACGTGGATGCTGCCCCAGTTCTTGCCCGCGCTCACCTGCGGGCCGGTGTCCTCGATCGGCTGCCACAGCACCCAGGCCGAGGGTTCCAGCTCGCGGATGTCCTCCACCATGCGGGTGGCGATGCCCAGCCCCGGTTCCATGCCGGTGTAGTCGGTGCCGGTGCCCCAGGTGCCCTCGATCTCGCTCATCCACAGGTCGCGGTGCGCGCCCTTGGCGATGTCGCGGGCGCTGGTGCGCTGGCCGGTGCCGTAGGTGTGCACGTTGAGCTGGCCGATCGCGGTGCGGGCCGGGCCGTAGCCCTGCCAGTTGCGCGCGAAGAGGCCGGGGTTGGTCTCGTCCATCGCGGAGACCTCGGTGCGCGAGCCGAGCCGGTCCAGGGCGCGCCGCGAGGCCAGCAGCACCTGCTGTTGCAGCCCGGGTCCCGCGTGCGCGCCCTCCTGCCGCCCGCCGGTCGGCTGGCCGTCCGGGCCGAGCTGGGTGCCCCAGTAGTTGGTGTTCGGCTCGTTGAGCGGCGCGAGGGTGCCGAACTTGATGCCGTGCGCGCGTTCCAGGTGCGTGCTCACCCGCGCCAGGTAGGTGGCGAAGTCATCGACCCGCTCCGGGCGGATCTGGTCGGTGTTCGGGTTGAAGCCGCCGGAGACGTAGCCGCTGACGGTCTGGAACCACGGCGGGGAGTTGCTGAAGGACTCCCAGTGGGTGACCTTCTGCTTGATCTGGTCAACCCACCAGCGCTGGTTGGCATCGGCGTCGAGGTTCCAGTGCGCCGGGTTGTCCGGCCGCCACCAGTCCTTGTCCTTCTGGGTGGTGCCTGGAGGAGCTTTCCAGAAGCCCTCCATGGTCGCGCCCTTCTTCATGTAGTCCTTGCGGACGTCCGGGGCGTTGCCGCCGCCGATGTTGTAGCGGGCGATGTTCAGGCGCAGGCCGTCCTCGCCGAAGAGCAGGTCCACCAGCTTGCGGCGGATCGGCTCCGGGTAGCCGCCGGTGGCGTTGGCGAACCAGACCAGGCTGGTGCCCCAGCCCTCGAACTCCTGCTGCTGGTAGGAGGGATCGACGCGCACGGTGACCGCGTCACTCGGCGCCGCGGCGGCGGGGAGGACCGCGCCGGCCACCAGGCTGGCGGTGAGCGCGAGTGATCGGAACAGACGGCCTCTGCTGGTCATGGGCATCCTTGGTGGTGTGCTAGGTCTGCTGGTACTGCACGGAGAGAATCCCTTGCGTGCCAAGGCGGGAGGCGTCCACGCTGACCTCGCCGAAGGCGCGCAGCCCGGCCCCGTCGAACACCAGCCGCCAGTCCGTCCACCCGCTCGCCTTGCTCGCGGCCACGATCCAGCCGCCCGGCAGAACGAGGTAAGCGCTTTCCAGGCGGCCAAGAACGATCTTGCTGCGCTGGGTGTGGTTCGGGGCGACCGGCACTTCCCGCTTGGTCCAGCCGCCGTCGGCGCCGCGGACGAGGTGGAAGGCGCGGCCGCGGTCGTCGCTGTAGACGTAGCCGGTGTCGTGGTTGGTCAGCCCGCCCCGCGCGCACAGCACACCGGCGTTGCCCTCGCGCCAGGTGAACGCCGCGTGCAGCCGCCCACGCCGGTCGTAGGTCAGGCCGTGCAGGTACATGTTCCTGGTGCCGGAGACCACGCCGTTGGGGCCGGTGTAGGAGCCGGTCGCCGAGGTCCAGGCGCCAAGCTTGCGCCAGGTCCCGCCGGAGTACTCGGCCAGCTCGTTGACGCCGTTGCCGGAACCGCCGGTGCGGTAGCTGAACTGGAGCCTGCCCTCGGGCGTGACCACGAACCGCGGGTAGGTCATCGCGCCCAGCTCGACCTCGCCGAGGGTGCGCCGCACCTGACCGAAGGCGATCGCTCGCCAGGGCTGCCCGCCCCCGGCCAGGCCGGGGGTGGACCGCAGGTAGTGCAGGCGGGTGTTGTGCGTGTCCAGCGCGACGTGCACGGTGTCGTCCTGCGGCGAGATGCCGAGGGAGATGACGTTGTGCGAGTCGTCCACGCTGAGCCGGTGCGGCAGCGTCACGGTCTCCCAGCGGCTGCCGCCCACCGGCCGCCTGCCGATCACCGCGTGGCGGCTCGCGGTGTACCAGGTGGCGTACTGGTGCCCCTTGTGGGTCAGGATCGCCTCCTGCTGGAGGGAGTTGTTGTTCACCACGCCGTCGTAGGAGACGAAGTACAGCGCCGAGGAGTCCAGCAGCGCCAGGCTCAGCAGGACGGCCCGCCGCCCGCTCATGCCCTGGTCCGTCCGATGTAGACGTTGCGGGCGCGGTACACCGTGTCCCCGCCGGGTCCCGGACTGCCCGAGGAGCCTTCCATCTGCAGGTTGAGGATCACCCACAGCGGCTTGCCGACGAAGTTCCGGCCGGTGTGCTTGGCGATCCACTTCCCGTCCAGGTAGTAGTGGATCTCCACGTCGGTGCCGTTGACCTTGGTGATCCAGGCCCGGTAGGTGTGCCAGGAGCCGGGCGCGGACACCCCGACGGTCGTGGTGGAGACGTCACTGGCGGAGCGGAAGGTGTTGAACCAGTTGCGGTTGTCGCCCTTGAACTCCAGGATGTCGCTCTCCGGCGGCCAGCTGCGCACGCCGGTCAGCCAGAACGCCGGCCAGGTCCCGCGCGTCGACGGGGCCTGGAACTCGCCCCTGACCTCGTAGTTGGGGAACGCCTCGGTGACCAGCACCTGGTCCTTGGCGTGGATCGCGCCGGAGTGGTAGCGGATGGGCAGGTGCGGGGAGGCGGAGCTGTTGCCCTCGTTCCAGGAGATCCGCGAGGCGCGCAGGGTCAGCACGCCACCGGAGAGCGAAACGTGGTTGTGGTCGGTGGCGCTGGCGTACATCCGCGCCGAGCCGTTGTGGTCCGAACCCCAGGGGTAGCGGTAGTTCCACTCCGACTCCAGCGCGCCGTAGCCGCCGAAGGAGCTGGGCGTGACCACGTCCTCCCAGGTCGCCGCCCGGCCGAGCCCTGGACTGGCCAGGCTCGCGGTGACCAGCAGGGCCAGTGTGGCTGCTGTGGTGCGCATGGTGGTGCCACCCTTCGCTTCGGCGGCGGAGCTGGGGACAGCGTGCCGGATCGCGAGCCGGGTTGTCCAGGAAAACCGTTGTGCGGCAACGCTTTCGTCGAATCGACGGCGAATTCGACGATGGATTCGACGCCGCCGCGCTATCGGAGCTGCCGGGAGGCCGTCCAGCGCTGGTTGTCCTTGGAGGTCGGCTGGTACAGGCCGATCCGCGCGCCGTCGGCCTGGGACTCGCCGGTCACGTCGAGCACCGCGCCGGTGCCCGCGTTGACGAAGGTCCAGCTGCCGTCGCCGGTGGAGGAGGGGATCCACCGGGCCTCCGGGCCGTCGGCCGTGCCGGGCCGCAGCACCACCGCGCCCCCGGCCGCGGCCAGTCGCTGCCCGGTGGCGGCGTTGACCACCGCGAACTGGGCCCGGTTGCCGTAGCCGCCGGACTTGCGCTCCAGCCGCCACACCTGGTCCGCGGCCGCCGGGTCGGTGGTGCGCTGCACCAGGTCCGTGCCCGAGGGCGCGAGCGACTTGCCGCTCTGCGCGCCGGTCAGCCGGTAGTCGCCGCCCAGCGCGGCCTCACCGCGCACCCCGCTCACCCCGCGCACCTGGAAGGTGGTGACCGAGCGGGCGGGCACGGTCAGCGTGGCCTTGCCCGCGCGCACGCGCACCGCGGTGCCCTCGGCCAGCGCGCCGCGGGCGTCGGTGACCACCGGCCGTACGCTGGCGTATGGCGACACCGAGGCGAACCGGGACAGGTCGAGGGTCACGGCCTGCGGCTGGTCGGTCTTGTTCAGGTGCACCACGGAGGTCAGCTCCGCGCCGGGTCCGCGCACCGCGGCCACGTCGGTGGTGGTGTCCACCGCGACCAGCCGGTCGCCGGGCCTGATGTGGTGGGTGAAGTTGCGCAGGGTGTGGAACTTGGTGTTCACCCTGGGCGCGCAGGTGGCGAGGGTGTCCTTGGGCCCGCAGTTGAACGGGATCTGCACCACGCCCCAGTTCATGCCGGCCGGGGACTCGCCGCCGGGCTTCATGTTGTCGTAGTCCTCGATCGCCTGCCAGAGCTGCCAGCTGCGCGGCTCCAGCTCGCGCAGGTCGTCGATCACCCGCTCGGCGATGCCCAGGCCGGGGTCCATGCTGGTGAAGCTCTGCCCCGGACCCCAGGAGCCGTCCACCTCGCTCATCCACAGCGGCTTGTCCGCGCCCTTGGCGATGTCCCGTGCCGAGGTGCGGCGGCCGGTGCCGTAGGTGTGCACGTTCAGCTGCCCCACCTCGGCGCGGACCTCGGCCGGGTAGCCCGCCCAGTTCTCGGCGAAGATGCCGGGGTTGGTCTCATCCGGCGCGGAGACGGCCGCCCGCAACGACTTCGCCCGCAGCGCCGCGGCCACCGGCGGGATGACCTTGGCCTGCAAGGCCGGGCTCATGTGCGCGCCCTCCTGGCGGCCGCCGGTCGGGTTGCCGTCAGGTCCCAGGGTGGTGCGCCAGTACGGGGTGTTGGGCTCGTTGAACGGGTCCAGGGTGCCGAACCGGATGCCGTGCGCGCGTTCCAGCTCGACCATCGCCTGGGTCAGGTAGGCGGCGAAGTCCTCGACCCGGTCCGCGCGCAGCTGGTCGGTGTTCGGGTCGAAGCCGCCGGAGACGTAGCCGCTGACCGTCTGGAACCAGGGCGGGGAGTTGCTGAACGCCTCCCAGTGGGTGACCTTCGACTTGATCCGGTCCACCCACCAGCGCTGCCGGGGGTCGGCCGAGGCGTCGAACAGGCGCGGGTCGCCTGGCCGCCACCAGTCGGTGTCCTTGCGCGTGGTGCCCGCCGGCGCCCGCCACCAGCCGGGCACGGCCGCGCCGGGGCGGAGGTAGGGCGGCACGTCGGGGGCGTTGCCGCCGCCGATGTTGTAGCGCGCCATGTTCAGCCGCAGCCCCTGCTCGCCGAAGAGCAGCTCGGCCAGCCGGTCGCGGATCTCCGCCGGGTAGCCCCCGGTGGCGTTGGCGAACCAGATCAGGCTGGTGCCCCAGCCCTGGAACGGCTGCTGCTGGTAAGTCGGATCGGGCCGGACGGTGGTCGAGGGCGCGGCCGCCGCAGCCGGTGTCACCACGGCGGCGAAGGCCACTGCCGACGCGGCGAAGATGCTGATCAGTCTGGTCATCGGGTTCCCGTCGGCAGGTTATGTTTACGTAAACATCTAGCCCTCCCGGGCCATCCCCGTCAAGAGGGGTTGGCAGTACACCGGGTATGCTGGGATGATTGGCGAAGCATTCGGCGCGCAACGGCGCGCGTCTCAGAATGCGGAAATTCTTCGGAAATTCACGACGCAGAACTCGACTTTTCCGAATCACCGCTGGACAGTATGATCAAGGACGAGTCCGGGAGGGGAGGACAGTGCGCGCGGTCTTGCTCGCGATTGTGCTGAGCCTGCTGGGTGTGCTCACCCCGGCCTGCGAGCCCCTCGTCGAGAACGCCGCCGTGCTGCCATTGTCCGGCCCGCACAGCCCCGAGCCGTCGAAGGAAAGCCACCACCCGGCCAAAGAGGGCCACAAGCCCGCGAAGGAAAGCCCGAAAGAGGAATTCCCGCGCAAGGCCGCCAGGGAGGCGCCCGCCCGCCTGGTCGCCCGCCGGCCCCGCCCAGCCACTGAACTCCTTGCCGCACAACGCCCCGCGCACGACATCCGGCCGGACGCGCACCGCCCGCCACACCGGGTGCGACCGGCCGAGCACCTGCGCGAACTGACCTCACCTCCGGCATTACAGGTGTTCCGGAACTGATCAGCACGGATGTCGCTGAACAGCTGAACACACACAATGCACAGTGAGGGATCCCATGGATATCCGTCGCCTGATCGAACGCGCCCGCGAACACCCCGTCCGGCGTCCGGAGAACGCGGGTCGCAGCCTCGCGGCCGGTCAGCAGCCCACCGCCTTGTTCATCACCTGCGCGGACTCGCGCATCGTCCCCTCGGCCATCACCGGAGCCGAAGCGGGCAACCTGTTCGAACTTCGCACCGCGGGGAACGTCATTCCCGAATACCGCGAAGACGCCCCCACCAGCGAGATGGCCACCATCGAGTTCGCCGTGGTCGGGCTCCGGGTGCCCGAGGTGATCGTGTGCGGGCACTCGCACTGCGGCGCGGTCAGCGCGCTGCACGGCGCGGCCATCGACCACCTGCCCACCATGCGCGGCTGGCTCGCCAAGCACCACCGTCTGCCCGCCGCGGCCACCGCGGCGGATCCGGCGCTGCGCGAGGAGGGGCAGCGGCACCTGCTCGCGCAGTTGCGCACGCTGGAGGCCTACCCGTTCGTCCGCGAGCGGGTCGAGGCCGGTGAGCTGCGGGTGCACGGCTGGTTCTACGACATCGAGACCGGGGCCGTGCTGACCCCGGCCGCGGCCTCGACCTTCCAGCCGCTGTGAGGCCGGCCGTGACCAGGACGATCGAACCCACCCAACAACACGCTCTCCCGCCCCGCCGCCCCGGCTGGCGGCAGACCTTCGGCCAGGACCTCGGCGCCTCGCTGGTGGTGTTCCTGGTGGCCCTGCCGCTGTGCGTCGGCGTGGCGGTGGCCTCCGGGGTGCCCGCCGAGCTGGGCATCGTGACCGGCATCGTCGGCGGTATCGTGGTCGGCCTGCTGCCGGGCAGCAGCTTGCAGGTCAGCGGCCCGGCGGCCGGGCTCACCGTGCTGGTGGCCGACGCGGTGGCCAAGCACGGCCTCGGCGCGCTCGGCCTGATCGTGCTCGGCGCCGGGCTGTTGCAGGTGCTGCTCGGCGCGCTGCGCTGCGGCACCTGGTTCCGCGCCATCTCCCCCGCCGTCGTGCAGGGCATGCTGGCCGGCATCGGGCTGGTGCTCATCCTCGGCCAGCTCTACCCGTTAGCCGGTGCCGCCCAGCCGGTGAGCACCTGGGCGAAGGCGGCCGGGCTGCCGGGGCTGGTGGAGTCGGCGCTGACCACCCCGGCCGGACTGAGCGCGCTGGCGGTAGGCGTGCTCACCGTCGTGGTGATGACGCTGTGGCAGCGCGCGCCGCAACGCCTGCGCGTCGTGCCGGGCATGCTGGTCGGCGTGGTCGTCGCGGCGGCCGTCGCGCTTCTCGCCGGGCTGGACGTCCAGCGCATCCAGGTGGGCAACCTCCTCGAGCAGGTCCAGCTGCCGAACTTCTCGCTGCTGGATGCCGGGGTGCTGGGCTCGGCGCTGGTGTTCGCGCTGGTGTCCTCGGCGGAGAGCCTGTTCAGCGCGGCCGCGGTGGACCGCATGCACAGCGGTCCGCGCACCCAGTACAACCAGGAACTGGTCGCGCAGGGCGTGGGCAACACGGTGTGCGGCCTGCTGGGCGCGCTGCCGATGACCGCGGTGATCGTGCGCAGCGCGGCCAACGTCAACGCGGGCGCGCGCACCAAGGCCAGCCGGGTGCTGCACGGGGTGTGGCTGCTGCTGTTCGCGGCACTGCTGCCGGGCCTGCTGACCTACCTGCCTGCCGCGGTGCTGGCCGCGCTGCTGGTGCACGCGGGCTGGAAGCTGCTGGGCCTGCGCGCGGTGGCGGAGATGCTGCGCGCCGACCGGGCCGAGGGCGCCATCCTGGTGCTCACCGCGGGGCTGATCGTGAGCACCGACCTGCTCACCGGCACCCTGGCCGGGCTGCTGGCCGCGGTGCTCAAGACCGCGTGGGACGTCTCGCACCTGTCGGTGACGGTCACCCCGCGGGGCTCCGAGGACGAGGTGGTCGTGCTGCGCGGCAACGCGACCTTCCTGCGGTTGCCCAGGCTGCTCGCGGTGCTGGAAGGCCTGCCGCTGACCAAGCACGTGCGGCTGGACCTCACCGGTTTGCGGCACCTGGACCAGGCCTGCGGTCAGGCCATCGACCACTGGGTGGCCCGGCACCGCGAGGCAGGCTTGGACGTGCACGTGGTCAAGGCGGAGTGAGGTCCCGCGCCGGTCAGCCGGGCAGGTAGATCACGCCCAGCTGGTCGACCTCCGCACCGGCCCGGCCGGTGAACCCGGCGATGCGCCAGCCCGGCGGCGCGGTGAACGTCACCGCGTCGCCGGTCGGCCGCCCCGCGCTGACCACCCGCCCCCGGTCGGTGGCCAGCTGCGCGGAGAAGATCCTGGTGCGGCCGGAGTGCTGGCCCTTGGTCAGGGTCAGCCGGATCAGGCGCTCACCGGCAGCCAGGGTCAGCGTGTTCGCAGTGCCGCCGGAACCGCCGTGCCGCAGGGTGGCGCCGTCCGCGCGGGTCAGCTCCACCGCGTCCAGGCGTTCCGCGCCGCGCAGCAGCACCGAGCGTTCGGCCAGCGGGCCGCTGACCCGGTCCAGGTCGGTGAACGGCGTGCCGTGCGGGCCGCCGAAGTGGTCGCTGAGCCGGATGCCCTCGGCCAGGGTGAACTCGAACCTGGTCAGGTGCGGGTAGTGGTCGGAGAGCGGCTTTCCCTTGGCGTCCAGGAACTTGGCGTGCTCGTTGTGGTAGGAGCGCGCGCTGAGCCGGAGCAGCCGGTTGCCCCGGTAGAAGATCTTGTCCACCACCTCGCACTCATCGGTGACCGCGGCCGGGTCGCACACCAGCGCCGGTGCGCCCGCCGCCGGGGGCTGCCCGCCACGGACCAGCTCGACCCAGGGATCGGTCAGGCCCGCGCCCGTGACCAGCTCGCGGATGTTGTCGCCGGTGCGGGTGTAGCGGGTGTTGGTGTCGCCGGTGACCAGCACCGCGTTGCCCGCGGAGTGGGTGGCGATGAACCGGGTCAGCTGGGTGATGTTCGCCCGGCGGGCGGCCAGGTCGGCCTCGGTGCTGCCCGCGTTGGCGTGCAGGTTGTAGTGGTCCAGGTGCACGCCCTCGGCCACCCGCAGCCGGGAGACGGTGAAACCCTTGGGGGTCAGGCAGTCCGTGCCGTTGCACGCGGACCAGGTGACCCTGGTGAAGTCCTGCACCGGGAACGCGGACAGGGTGTTGAGCCCGTCTCCGAGCCCGGCCCCGCCGCTGGTGGCGGTGCGGTGCGGGTGGTTGTCCCCGGCGTAGAGGGCGGCGTGGTAGTCGAAGTCCTCCTGCACGGCCACCACGTCGTAGGGCGCGAGCCGGGGACTGATCAGCGGGGTGTTGACCGCCGGGTTGCCCGAGGAGAGTCCCTCGGGCAGTCCGGCGATGTTGTAGGTGAGCACCGAGAAACCGCCGCCCGCGGCCATGGCGGGGGTGGTGGGCAGGGTGAGCGAGAGGGCCAGTGCCAGCCCTGCCGCGGTGAGCCTCGTTCGCATGGCCGGACCCCTTGTCAGCGCAGGGAAAGGGAGCTGATCCGCAGGTCGCCGCCGAAGACCAGGTACACGTCCCGGCGGCCGTGCGCGCCGGTCAGCGGCGCGGTGATGGTGGTGTAGCGGTAGGCGTCGCCGGTGCTGGGCACCGTGGCGGTGCCGATCACCGGACCGCGCACCGGGTCGTCCAGCCGCAGCTGCACGGTGGTCTCCCCTGGCGCCGCCCTGGCCACCGCGGCGGTGAGGGTCTTGGCGTTGAGCCGCACGTCGCTGAACTTGATCCAGTCGCCGGCGGTGGCGCCGACCGCGTCGCCGCGGGCCTTGGTCTCATCGACCAGGTCCACGCCCCGGTAGTCGTCGAAGTCGACGGCGCGGGCCGGGCCGGTCAGCTCGCGCGGCGGGATGGTCTCCCCGTGCACGAACAACGTCGCGCGCTGCCGGATGTCGGTGGCGGAGCGGCCGACCATGATGTCCCGCGGACTGGTCTCCACCACCCAGCGGTTGCGGGTGACGTCCCAGTGCGCGAGGTCGGCCGCGCGCAGGGTCAGCCGCACCGTCCTGGTCTCACCGGGGTTCAGGCGCACCCGGTCGAACCCGCGCAGCTGCCGCAGCGGCTGCTTGTCCCGGGAGGCGCGCTGGTGGGTGTAGAGCTGCACGACCTCCTCCCCCGCCCGCGCACCGGTGTTGGTGACCTGCACGCTCACCGTCACCTCGCCGTCGGCGGCCACCACCGGTTTGTCCAGCCGCAGGTTCCGGTAGTCGAACTCGGTGTAGGACAGGCCGTGGCCGAACGGGTAGAGCGGGTCGCCGCGGAAGTACTGGTAGGTGCGGTCGTTCTTGATGATGTCGTAGTCGAACAGGCTGGGCAGGTCCCGCTCGGAGCGGTACCAGGTCTGGGTGAGCCGCCCGGTCGGGTTGTGCGCGCCGAAGAGCACGTCGGCCAGCGCGCGGCCGGTCTCCGCGCCGGCGTGCGAGGTCCACAGCACCGAGGGCACGTGCTGCTGGATCCAGTTGATCGTGGACGGGTAGCTGTTCTCCAGCACCACGACGGTGTTCGGGTTGGCCGCGCGCACCGCCTCGACCAGTTCCTGTTGTCCCGCCGCGAGGTTGAGGTCCGCGCGGTCGTCGTCCTCGCGGCCGCTGATGAACGGCATGCTGCCCACCACGACCACCGCCGCGTCCGCGCCGCGCACCGCCCGCACCGCCTGCTCGACCCCGCTGCTGACGGTCTCCCTGGTGAAGGTGGTCGCCGCGGCCGGGGTCGCCGCGCTCACCGTGAGCCTGCCGTCGGCCCCGGCCACCACGTACTTCTTGTCGCCGAACCAGCCTTCGTCGGTCTCGTTGCCCGCGTACTCCAGCACGTGGCCGCCGCCGTGCGGGGTGAGCTTGAACTGCTGCTGGACGTACCAGCCGATGGGCTGCTCGGCGTTGCTCACCAGGGTGCCGCCGGAACCGTAGGAGACGTAACGGTTGTTGGCCGCCGCGCGCAGCGCGAGCACGCCCTCGCCCCAGTCGAAGGAGTCGAAGTGCTGCCCGGCGCCCGCGCCGGTCACGGTCAGCGCGGAGCCGTCGGCCGGGGCGGTGACGTAGCGGCCGTCCGGGGTGCGCAGCGCGATCCGGTCCACGCCCTCGTCGAAGGCGACCGAGCCGCCCGCGCCCAGCCGCTCGGCGATGCCCTGGCGCGGGGTGACCCGGTAGGGCAGCGAGCCGGAGTACCAGTCGGTGTAGAGGGTGTCGGCCAGCGGCCCGACCACCGCGACCTTCTTGGCCCGCGCCGGATCCAGCGGCAGCGTGCCGCGCTCGTTCTTCAGCAGCACCATGGCCTCGGCCGCGGCCTTGCGGTTGAGCCGCTGGTGTTCGGGGCTGTTCACCACGTCCTTGGTGATGTGCCCGTACGGTCCGCCATCCGGGTCGAACTCGCCGAGCCGGAACCGCACGCTCAGCATCCGCCGCACCGCGGTGTCCACATCGGACTCCGCGATCAGCCCTCGCGACAGCGCGGTGGTCACCGCGTTGATGGTCTTGCTGGAGTCGGTGTCGTCGACGGTGAAGCTCTCCACCCCGGCCTTGAGCGTGGCCGCGTCGGCCTCGGCCCGGTCGGCGTAGTACCGCTGCGACCGCACCAGGTTGTTCGGCCCGGCGGCGTCGGTGACGTTGAACAGCTCCCGCTTGGTCCAGGAGCGGACCACCTCGTTGGCGTCGGCGTGCGCGGTGGCCGGGCGGCCGTTGATGAGGTTGTAGGCCATCATCACGCCGGTGGCCGCGTCCGCGGAGATCGCGGCCCGGAACGCGGCCTCCTCGTACTCCTTCTTCACCCTCGGCGGCAGGTTCGAGGAGGTGGTGGTGCGCCGGGTCTCGTTGTTGTTGGCCAGGTAGTGCTTGAGCACCGGGGCCGCGCGCAGCCGGTCCGGGTCCGGTCCCTGCACGCCCTTGCCGTAGGCGGTGGAGAGCACGCCGGTGAGGTGCGCGTCCTCGGCGTAGCCCTCCTCGTTGCGGCCCCAGCGCGGATCGCGCAGCAGGTTGACCACCGGCGCCCACAGCTGGAGTCCCCACACGTCCGGGTTCTCCGCGTGGTAGCCGCGGGCCTCGGTGCCCACCACCGCGCCGACCTGCCGGACGAGCTCCGGGTTCCAGGTGCTGGCCAGCCCGATCGCCTGCGGGAAAACGGTGCCTGCCGCGGTCACCACCGAACCGCCGGTGGACCTGTCGGTGGACCAGCCGATGCCGTGCAGGGCCTCGGTGCCGGTCTTGAACGAGCGCACGCCCAGCCGCGGGATGGCCGGTTGGTACTGGTGCAGCAGGGAGACCTTCTCCGGCAGGGTCAGCCGCCGCAGCAGGTCATCGACCCTGGTCGGCAAGGGCAGCCGGGGATCGCGGAACCGGTGGTCCGGCTCGGCCTGGGCGGCAGGGGCGAGCACACTGGCGCAGGCCAGCACCGCGAGCAGCGCGGCAAGTCCGCGGCCGGTGCGGCCTCTCCTCGTTGGGGACAGGGCAGCCACGCTGGTTCTCCTTGTTCTGGCAGGGTTTCAGGCGCGCGGGGACGCGGTGCTGGCCCGCTCGGTCAGCCGGGGCGGCAGCAGCGCGGTCCTGGGTGGTTCGTGGCCGTCCAGCTTGGCCACCAGCAGCTCCACGGCCCGCTCGCCCAGCTCCTCGGCGGGTATGGCGACCGAGGTGAGCGGGACGGCGGCGCGCTCGGCCTGCTCGTCGGGGCACAGCGCCAGCACCGAGAGGTCCCTGGGCACCAGCACGCCGGCCCGGCCCAGCTCGGCCAGCAGCGCCTCCAGCACGAACTCGTTGTGCACCACCAGCGAGGTGGCCTCCGGCCGTTCCCGCAGCACCGCCCTGGCCAGTGCGCGGGCTGCCTCGGGGTCGGCCGCGCAGGGGTAGACCGTGGTGCGCACGCCCAGGTGGCGGGCGGTCCGCTGCAGGCCGTCCCGGACCCTGGCGGCGAAGCCGGTCTCCCTGGCGTAGACCTCCGGCGGAGAGCCGATCAGCACGACCTCCCGGTGCCCCAGCGCGGCCAGGTGCCGCACGCAGCGCTCCCCCGCCGCGGCGAAGTCCAGGTCCACACAGGTGAAGCCGTAGTCCTCCGCGGGCAGGCCGATGAGCACCGCGGGCCGGTCCAGCTCCCGCAGCACCGGCAGCCGCTCGTCGTGCAGCTGCACGTCCATCAGCACAAAAGCGTCCGCCAGCGCGGAGCGGGCGACCCGGCGCAGTCCCTCCGCGCCCTCCTCCTGGGTCAGCAGCAGCACGTCGTGGTCGTGCCGCCGGGCGGCGGTGGCCACCGCGGCCACGAAGCGCATCATCACCGGCACGTGCACCCCGCTGCGCAACGGGATCACCAGCGCGAAGACCTTGGCCCGGCTGCTGGCCAGCGACCTGGCCCCGGCGTGCGGGCGGTAGCCCAGCACCCGGATGCTCTCCTCCACCCGGCGCGCGGTCTCCTCCGAGATCGACCGCTTGCCGCTGAGCACGTAGGACACCGTGCTCGGCGACACCCCGGCGTGCCGGGCCACGTCAGTGATCTTGATCATCGTCGCTCCCCTGGACCACCGTGACCACCGAGCTGTCCGCCTCGATGAGCGTGCCGTGCGGGTGCGCGGAGCTCCGCCCGCCGTCGACCGAGCGCACCGAGCCGATTCCGACCAGCAGCACCCGCCAGCCGGTGACCTCCCGGTCGGCCTGCACCATGACCGTGCGCCCCATCCGCGCGGTGTCGAAGACCACCGCGGTCGCGCCGGAGACCTCCGGCACCCTGGTGCGTACCCGCGTCCCGTCGGCGAGCTGGTGCACGTGCAGGGTCACGCCCTCGGCGTAGTCGTAGTCCGGCCGGTCATCCACCGCGCCGAACGGGATCACCGAGCCGGGCCTGGCCAGCAGCGGCAGGGACTGGAAGTCGTAGCGCCGCCGCAGCCACCGCCCGCCCGGCACCGCCTCGCCGGTCAGCACATCGGTCCAGGTGCCCTCGGGCAGGTAGTAGGAGACCTCGCCATCGGCGCTGAACACCGGTGCCACCAACAGGTCCTCGCCGAGCAGGTACTGCCGCTCCAGGTGCGCGCAGGCCGGGTCCTCGGGGAACTCCAGCGCCATCGCCCGCAGCACCGGCACGCCCTCGGTGTGCGCCTGCACCGCCGCGGCGAACAGGTACGGCATCAGCCGGGCCTTGAGCCGGGTGAAGAACCGCAGCACCGGGGTGGACTCCTCGTCGAAGAGCCAGGGCACCCGGTAGGAGGAGCTGCCGTGCAGGCGGCTGTGCGAGGACAGCAGGCCGAAGGCGATCCAGCGCTTGAACAGCGCCGGGTCCGGGGTGCCCTCGAAGCCGCCGATGTCGTGGCTCCAGAAGCCGAAGCCGGACAGGCCGAGGGACAGCCCGCCGCGCAGGCTCTCCGCCATCGCCTCGAAGGTGGACTCGCAGTCCCCGCCCCAGTGCACCGGGAACTGTTGGCAGCCAACGGTTGCCGAGCGGGCGAAGACCACCGCCTCGCCCTCGCCGCGCCGTTCGCGCAGCAGGTCGAAGACGGTGCGGTTGTAGAGGTAGGTGTAGTAGTTGTGCATCCGCTCGGGGTCGGCGCGGTCGTAGTAGACCACGTCGGTGGGCACCCGTTCGCCGAAGTCGGTCTTGAAGCAGTCCACGCCCTGGTCCAGCAGCGCGCCCAGCTTCTCGGCGTACCAGCGGCGGGCGGCCGGGTTGGTGAAGTCCACCAGCGCCATGCCCGGCTGCCACAGGTCCCACTGCCAGACATCGCCGTTGGGCCTGCGCAGCAGGTAGCCCTTGGCCTGGCCCTCGGCGAAGAGCGCCGAGCGCTGGGCGATGTAGGGGTTGATCCACACGCACACCTTGAGCCCGCGGGCCTTGAGCCTGGCCAGCATGCCCTCGGGATCGGGGAAGGTGCGCGGGTCCCACTGGAAGTCGCACCAGTGCAGCTCGCGCATCCAGAAGCAGTCGAAGTGCACCACGCTCAGCGGGATGTCCCGCTCGCGCATGCCGTCCAGGAAACCGGTGACGGTCTGCTCGTCGTAGGAGGTGGTGAAGGAGGTGGACAGCCACAGCCCGAAGGACCAGGCCGGTGGCAGCGCGGGCCGCCCGGTCAGCGCGGTGTAGCGGCGCAGCACGTCCTTGGGCGCAGGACCGTGGATGAGGAAGTAGCGCAGCGACTGGCCTTCGACGCTGAACTGCACCTTGGACACCGCCTCCGAGCCCACCTCGAAGGAGACCAGCCCCGGGTGGTCGACCAGCACGCCGTAGCCCGCGCTGCTCAGGTAGAACGGCATGTTCTTGTAGGCCTGCTCGCTGGCGGTGCCGCCGTCGGCGTTCCAGATGTCGACCACCTGGCCGTTCTTCACCAGCGGCCCGAACCGCTCCCCCAGCCCGTAGACCAGCTCGCCCACCGCCAGCCGCAGCTGCTCGCGCACGTGGTGCCCGCCGTCGCCGGTGGTCATGAACCCCATGCCGTTGTCGCCGCTGGAGGTCAGCACCCTGCCGTCGGCGATGAAGTCCAGCGACCACGGCCTGCCGCGGGCCACCCGCACCGACAGCTCGCCGGAGCTGAGCACCGCCTCATCGTCCACAATGGACACCGAGTCCCAGTCGTCCGTGCCGGCCGAGCGCTCGGCCACGGCCAGCTCGAACCTGGGCTTCCTGGGCTGCTCCCCGGCGAAGTGGGTGATGGTGACGCCGATGACCCCCGGCATCGGCGCGGTCAGGCCGACGGTGACCACCGGGCCCTTCAACAGGTCGCCGCGGTGGCGCACCCGCCTGGTGGGCGCGTGCACGGTGAGCGAGCCGGGTCCCGGCGTCACGTCGTGGGCCTGCACCGGGTGCTCGGCGCGCACGCCCTCGCGCAGCAGCCAGTAGCCGTCGCTGAACTTCATCGGCCCATTCCCGCGGTCAGTCCCCTGGTCAGGGTCCGTTGGAAGATGAGGAAGAACGCCACCGCCGGGATGAGGCCCAGCAGCGCGGAGGCGCTGGTGGTGGTCGCGTCCATCATGCGTTGCCCTTGCAGCACACCGAGTGCCACCGGCACGGTCTGGGTCTCGTTGGACACCAGCAGCACCAGCGGCAGGAAGAACTCGTTCCAGGTCCAGATGAAGAAGAACACGAACAGCACGCCCAGCGTCGGCCTGCTGACCGGCACCACCACCCTGATCAGCACCTGCCAGGAGTTCGCGCCGTCGATCCGGGCCGCCTCCAGGATCTCCCGCGGGAACTCCCCGAGGATCGAGGACAGCAGGTAGGTGCCGAAGGCCGCCTGGACCACGGTGAAGACGATGATCACGCCGAGCTGGGTGTCGTACAGGCCGACTTCCTTGAACAGGTAGTACAGCGGGTAGACCAGCGCCTCCTGCGGCATGGTGTTGGCGATCAGGAACAGCACCACGATCCACACCCGCCCGCGCACCCGGCCGATGCCCAGCGCGTAGGCGTTGCACACCGAGACCAGCACGGCCAGCACCGCGACCGCGCCGCTGATCAGGAAGCTGTTGAGCAGCTTGCCGCCGAAGTCCACCCGCTGCCAGAAGTCGATGATCCCGGCCAGGTGCAGCCCGTCAGGCAGGCTCAGCGGGCCGTCGGCGGCGTACTCCGCGGGCGTCTTGACCGCGTTGAGCGCCACGATCACGAACGGCGCCAGCATGGCCACCGCCAGCACGAGCAGGGAGAGCAGCACCGCGGTGGCGGGCCAGCCGATCCTGCGCCGGGTCATGCGCTCGCCCCCACCCGCTCGCCACGGTGCTGCACCCGGACGAAGACCGCGGTCAGCGCCAGGATGAGCACCAGCAGCACGGTGGCGATGGCCGCGCCGTAGCCGACCTGGGTGCGCTCGAAGAAGTTCTGGAAGCTGAAGTAGGCGGGCACCGTGGTCGCCCCGCCGGGGCCGCCCCTGGTGAGCACGTAGATCGGGCCGAAGACCTTGAGCGCGGCGATGGTGCAGGTCAACAGGACCACGTAGCTCTCCGGCCGGATGTGCGGCACGGTGATGTGCCAGAACCGCCGCCACCAGGACGCGCCGTCGAGGTCGGCGGCCTCGTACAGCGCGGGATCCACCCGCTGCAACCCGGACATGAAGATCACCACCGGATAGCCCAGCTGCACCCACACCAGCACGCCCATCACGCTGTAGAGCGCCAGATCCGGGTTGCCCAGCCAGTCCTGGGCCAGCCCGCCCAGGCCGAGGCCGGCCAGGACCTCGTTGAGCGCGCCGTTCTCCGAGGCCAGGATCCAGCTCCAGACGATGCCGGCCACCGCGATCGGCAGCACCTGCGGCAGGTAGAGGCAGGCGCGGATGACGCTCGCGGTGCGCGGGCCGAACCGCTTGCCCACGATGTCGAACAGGGTGGCCGCCAGCACCAGGCCGAGCAGGGTGGGCAGCACCGCCATGGCCAGCACCAGGCCGATGTTGTGCCGGAAGGAGGCCCAGAACGTGCTGTCGGCGAACAACCTCTGGTAGTTGTCGAGTCCGGTCCACTGTGGATCGCCGACGCCCGACCAGCGGGTGAGGCTCAGGCCCAGGTTCATCACCAGCGGCACCAGGATCACCGCCAGGAACAGCAGGGCGCCGGGGATCAGGTAGAGCCAGTAGGCGCGGGTCCTCATCTGCCGACCGTGGCCAGGTTTTCCTGGTACGGCTTGGCCAGCTCGGTCAGCACCTGGTGCGGCGGCGCGGCCCCGGTGATCAGCTTCTGGGTGCCGGAGACCATGGCGTCGTAGTAGCCGGGCGCGGGCCAGTCGGGGTAGAAGGCGAGCCCGTCTCCCTGCACCAGCGCGGCGAAGTCCTCGTTGAGCACCTTGGTGCGCGCGTCGGTGGCAGGCGCGGGGTCGGCGGCCACCGCGATGGCGCCCGACTCGGCGAGCTTGTTCTGGATGCCCTTGCGCATGGTGATGTCGATGAAGTCGTAGGCCAACTGCTTGTTCTTCGAGCCCTGCGGCACCACCCAGTGGTTGCCTGCCGAGCCGGCGCTGAGCTTGTTGCCGGGCCAGCGGAAGGTGCTCCACTGGAAGCCGGTGATCTCCTTGGCCAGCCTGCCGTGCCACCAGCTGCCGGAGATCATGATCGGGTGCTCGCCGCGGGTGAAGGCCGCGCCCATGTCCTCGGCCTTGACCCCGGCCGCGGTGCCCTTGAGGTATCCCTTGCGCACCCACTCGGCGAAGGTCTCCGCGGCGTGGCTCCAGGCGGCGTCGTGGAAGTCGACCGGGCCGGTGTAGCGCTGGAAGCGGTCCACCCAGCCGCGGTCGGCCTTGCTCAGCGCGAGCTGGTAGAGGATGTGCTGGGCCGGGTACTCCGCGCCGCCCACCGCCAGCGGGGTCACCCCCGCGGCGACGAAGGTGTCCATCGCCGCGGTGAGTTCGGCCAGGGTGGTCGGCACCGCGATCCCGCGCTGCCGGAAGGCGTCCTGGTTGTAGTAGACGGTGACGTACTCGGCGTAGTTCGGCACGCCGAACCACTTGCCGGAGCCCATCACGCCGCGCTCGTCGTACTTCGCGGTGGTCTGCAGGCCGGGGGCGAGCAGCTTGTCCCAGCCGCGTTTCCCGGCTTCCTCGCTGAGGTCGGTCAGCAGGCCCTGCCGGGAGAGCAGGCCCGTGGTGGCGTTGCCCTTGTTGTACTCCAGCACATCCGGCGCCTCACGGGAGTTGAGCACCATCGGCGCGGTCTTCTGGATCTGCTCGAAACCCTTCTCCTGGAAGCGGACCTGCACCCCGGGATGACTGGCCTCGAACTCCTTGATCGCCTGCTGCCAGGCGATGCCCATGGCGCTGTTGGGCGCCTCGTAGTGCCAGACCTCCAGGGTGTTCGCATCCGAGTCCCCGGAGCCACCACAGCCGGCGGCCACCAACAGCAAGGCGCTCAGCGCCACGATCCGCACTCGCCGGAACATCGATGTCCTCCAGGAAAACGGTGACTCAGCATCGAATCGAAGCGCTTCGACCGCGAAAGCTACGGCCACCCCGCGACCACGTCAACACCGCACTGGCCACGACTTTCCGGAAACTTTGCTACCTGATCGAGCGGATTCGGCCGGACGTCCCGGCCGAATCCGCGATTCGACGATATTCGACGATGGCCGTCGAACGGTTACTTCTCCGGCATGGCCGAGGAGTGGTGCGCGGCGATCAGCCAGCGGCCGCCGACCTTCTCGTAGACGTAGGTGAACCGGGCCTGCGCGGTGGAGCCGTCCTTGAAGGTGAACAGGTAGGTGCCGTTGTTCATCGCGGTGTCGCGGTCCAGCACGGTGACCGTGGAGCTGAGGATCCGCCCGCTGGGTCCCTTGGCCAGGAAGGACTTGAAGTAGTCCAGGATGGCGGCCCTGCTGGTGCGCACCTCGTTGGACAGGGTGGGCAGCAGCACCGCGCCCGGGGTGTACAGGTCGGCCACCACGGTCGGCTGACCGGTGGCCAGCGCCGCGTTCCACTGCTGGAACAGCGCGGCGATCTGTTGCTGGCTCGGCTTGCCGCCCAGGTGCAGGCCCAGGTCGACACTCAGTCCGGTCGCGGCGACCGGCGGTGCCGCGGCAGCGCTGGTCGCCGCGGTGGCGGGCACCGCCGTGATGGCGAGCAGGGCGGCGGCCGCCGCGACGATCCGGACCCCGTTGTTGACACTCATCGTGCTCTCCTCTTCGCCCGTCAGTGGGATTGACACCACTCTCGGAGCTGCGAGGTAGCGCCCGGACAGGGCGAAGACAGCGCAGGGCAAGGAGATCACCAATTGACGCTGCGCGCCGGAGACGTCACCGCGCGGATACCCGCCGATTCGATTCGAATTCGACCATTCGTTGCCAGACCGGGAGACCAGCGGCCATGATCGCCGGACCCGCGACATACCTGACCATCAACGGACGGCTGAACCTGCGCGACAGCACCAAAAAACCACGCGATCCCGACTCCCCGAGGCGGACTGTCTTGACTCCTCCAGTAGCCCGGTGCAACTCTGGAAAGCGTTTTCCAGACCTGATCCACAGAGCGGTGAGGAGGGTTCCCAGGCCGTGAGTGCCCTCGACGAGCTGCGCCGGTTGCGCCACGGCGGCCCCGCCCGCAAGCGGGACAACAAGGCCGCGTTCTGGTTCCTGGCGCCCTGGTTCCTCGGCCTGGCCGTGATCACGGTCGGGCCGGTGCTGGCCTCCTTCGGCCTCGGTTTCACCAAGTACAACCTGATCCAGCCGCCGAGGTTCATCGGCCTGGACAACTTCGCGCGCATCCTCACCGACGAGCGGCTGCACAACGCGCTGCGGGTGACCCTCACCTACGTGCTGGTCTCGGTGCCGTTGCAGCTGGCCTTCGCACTGGGGGTGGCCATGCTGCTGGACCGGGGGATGCGCGGGCTCGCGTTCTACCGCTCGGCGTTCTACCTGCCCTCGCTGCTGGGCTCCAGCGTGGCGATCGCGGTGCTGTGGACGCAGATCTTCGGCGCCGACGGCCTGGTCAACCGGGTGCTCGCGCTCTTCGGCGTGCAGGGCAAGGGCTGGATCTCCGACCCGGACACCGCACTGTCCACCCTCATCGTGCTCAACGTGTGGACCTTCGGCGCACCGATGATCATCTTCCTGGCCGGGCTGCGGCAGATCCCGGCCATGTACTACGAGGCCGCCGCCATCGACGGGGTGGGCAGGTGGTCGCGGTTCCGGCACATCACCTTCCCGCTGCTGTCCCCCATCGTCTTCTTCAACCTGGTGCTGCAGATCATCCACGCCTTCCAGTCCTTCACCCAGGCGTTCGTGGTCTCCGGGGGCACCGGCGGTCCGTCGGACTCGACCATGTTCTACACGCTCTACCTGTACCAGCAGGGTTTCAGCCGGTTCGACATGGGCTACGCCTCGGCGCTGGCCTGGTTCCTGCTGCTGATCATCGCCGCGTTCACCTTCGTCAACTTCTGGGCCGCGAAGTACTGGGTGTTCTATGACGACTGACCTCAGGCGACGGATCTCCGCGCCGGCCAAGCACATCGGCCTGCTGCTGCTCGGGTTCGTGATGCTGTACCCGGTGCTGTGGATGGTGGTCAGCTCACTGCGGCCGGACGACGAGATCTTCCGCAGCCCCGGCCTGGTGCTGGACACCCTGCGCACCGACAACTACGTGGCCGGCTGGGGCGCGCTGGCCTCCCCGTTCGGGCACTACCTGATCAACTCCGCGATCGTGGTGCTGGGCTGCGTGATCGGCAACCTGGTGTCCTGCTCGATGGCCGCCTACGCCTTCGCCCGCTTGGAGTTCAGCGGCAAGCGGTGGTGGTTCGGCCTCATGCTCGGCACGATCATGCTGCCCATCCACGTGATCATCGTGCCGCAGTACATCCTGTTCTCGCAGCTGGGCTGGGTGAACACGTTCCTGCCGCTGGTGGTGCCCAAGCTCCTTGCCACGGACGCCTTCTTCGTCTTCCTGATGGTGCAGTTCATCAGGGGGCTGCCGCGGGAGCTGGACGAGGCGGCGCGCATCGACGGCTGCGGCCACCCCCGCATCTTCCTGCGGATCATGCTGCCGCTGATGACCCCCGCGCTGGCCACCACCACGATCTTCACCTTCATCTGGACCTGGAACGACTTCTTCAGCCAGCTGATCTACCTGACGGACCCGGAGATGTACACCGTGCCGGTCGCCCTGCGCACGTTCATCGACGCCACCGTCTCGACCTCATGGGGCTCGCTGTTCGCGATGAACGTGGTGTCCCTGCTGCCGATCTTCCTGGCCTTCCTGCTCGGACAGCGCTACCTCGTCCGCGGCATCGCCACGACCGGCGGCAAGTAGCCGGAAAGGACCTATCCGCCATGCCCATCAGGACCAAGAGCCGCGCCACCAGGGCGGTGCTGCTGTTGCTGACCGCAACCCTGCTGGTGGCCTGCTCCGGCGGCGCCGGCGCGGGCCAGGAGCTGTCCAAGGATCCGGTGACCCTGCGCTTCACCTGGTGGGGCGCGGACGACCGGCACAAGCGCACCCAGCAGGTGATCGAGCAGTTCCAGCGCAAGCACCCGAACATCACCGTGCGCGGGGAGTTCAAGGAGTGGAACGGCTACTGGGACAGCCTGGCCACCACCATGGCCGCCAACGACTCGCCCGACATCATCCAGATGGACGAGCTGTACCTGTCCTCCTACGCCGAGCGCGGCGCGCTGCTGGACCTCAACGAGGCCGGGAAGCACCTGAGCACCGAGGGTTTCGACGCCAAGGCGCTGGCCACCGGCGCGATCCAGGGCAAGCAGTACGGACTCCCCATCGGGCTCAGCGCGTACAGCTTCGTGGTCAACACCGACATGCTGGCCCAGCACGGCGTGCCGCTGCCCGATGACACCAAGTGGACCTGGGCGGACCTGCGCGCGGCCGGCGAGCAGGTGTCCAAGGCCACCGGCGGCAAGGCATGGGGCGTGCAGTCCTGGGGCTTCAACGACGGCGGCGGCCTGACCATCTGGGCCCGCCAGGCCGGCGCGGCGCTCTTCGACGACAAGGGCAACGTGGTCATCCCGCCGAAGGTGCTCACCGGGTACTGGGCCTACCTGCTCGACATGGCCCGCACCGGGATCGCGCCGCCGCCGCCGGTCACCGTGGAGAAGGCCTCCGCCGGGCTGCCCCAGTCCGCGACCGCGACCCGCACCGCGGCCTTCGGCGCCTGGTGGAACACCCAGCTGACCGCGCTGAGCGCGGCCAGCGGCGCCAAGCTCAAGCTGCTCCGGCTGCCCGGCGAGGCAGGACTGAAGGCCCCGGCCGCCTACTACAAGCCGTCCATGTTCTGGTCGGTCTCCGCCCGCTCGAAGCACCCGGCCGAGGCGGCCGCGTTCGTCAACTTCCTGGCAAACGACGAGGAGGCGGCGAAGGTGCTGCTCACCGAACGCGGGGTGCCCGCCAACCAGCGGATCCGCGCGGTGATCACGGACAAGCTGACCGAGACCGACCGGGCCGCCGCGGAGTACCTGGACAAGCTGCCGGTCAGCGACCCGCCGCGGATCACCCCCAACGGGGCCAGCACGCTGGACGCGATCCTCAAGCGGCACACCGAGAACGTGCTCTTCGGCCGGGCCACCCCCGAGCAGACCGCGACCGCGTTCATCACCGAGCTCCAGTCCGAAGTGGACGCGGCCAGATGAGCCGCCCGCACCGCACCGCGATCGCGGGCACCGGCGGGATCGCGGCCGCGCACGCCGCCGCCCTGCGCGCCGCCGGGGACCGGGCCACCCTGGTCGCGGTGGCCGACGTGGACGCCGCCCGCGCCCGCGAGTTCGCCACCCAGTGGGGCGCGCCGCGCAGCTACGACAGCCTGGGCAGGCTGCTGGCCGAGGAGGCGGTGGACGTGCTGCACCTGTGCACCCCGCCCCAGCACCACACCCCGCTGGCGCTGGAGGCCCTGGCCGCCGGGGTCACCGTGCTGGTGGAGAAACCGCCCGCGCTCTCCCTCGCCGAGATGGACGCGCTGATCGCGGGCGAGGCCGCGTCGAGCGCGCACGTGGCCACGGTGTTCCAGCACCGGTTCGGCCCGGCCGCGGTGCGGCTGCGGCGGATGACCGCGGCCGGTGAGCTGGGCAAGCCGCTGGTGGCCACCTGCGACACGCTGTGGTACCGCGACGACGCCTACTTCGCGGTGCCCTGGCGGGGTTCCTGGGACACCGAGGGCGGCGGGCCCACCATGGGCCACGGCATCCACCAGTTCGACCTGCTGCTCTCCGTGCTGGGCCCGTGGCAGGAGGTCCGCGCGCTGGCCGCCCGGCAGGCCCGCGACGTGCAGACCGAGGACGTCTCGCTGGCGCTGGTCAGCTTCGCGAGTGGCGCGGTGGCCACCGTGGTCAACTCGGTGGTCTCGCCGAGGCAGACCTCGGCGCTGCGCTTCGACTACGAGCGCGCCACGGTGGAGGTCAAGCACCTCTACGGCTACACCGACGCGGACTGGACGGTGACCCCGGCCCCCGGCCACGAGGAGGTCCTGCCGCGCTGGCAGCGGGAGCGCTCCGCGGTGGCCAGCGGTCACGGCTGCCAGATCGAGGCCTTCCACGACGCGCTGGACCGGGGTGAGCCGCCGCCGGTCACGCTGGCCGAGTCCAGGCACACCATGGAGTTCGTCGCGGCGCTGTACGCCTCGGCCTTCACCGGGGCGCCCGTGCGCCGCGGCGAGATCGGTCCGGACAACCCGTTCTACACCACCATGGAAGGGGTCGGCGCGCCATGGCGATGACACTGGCGATCACCCGGCTGGCCGAGGACCGGCTCGCGGTCAGCGCGGGCGAGGTCGAGCTCTTCGAGTACGTCTTCCGCCCGTCCATGCCGCCGTTCGAGGGCCCGAAGCCGTACCTGCACCCGGTGCGCACCCTGGCCGGTGACGTGGTGACCGCCTACCGGCCGCACGACCACCGCTGGCACAAGGGCATCGCGATGACCGCGACGGATGTCTCCGGGCAGAACTTCTGGGGCGGCGTCACCTACGTGCACGGCCAGGACTACGTGGCCCTGCCCAACGTCGGCGCCATGCGGCACGAGCAGCTCATCGTCACCGAGCGCGGCCCGGAGCGGATCGGGTTCACCGAGCGGCTGTCCTGGCACACCGAGGCAGGCGAGCACTGGGTGGACGAGGTGCGCGAGCTGGCGGTGCTCGACGCCGCGGACGCGTCCTGGACGCTGGAGGTGGCCACCACGCTGACCAACATCCGGGGCGAGCGGCTGGTGCTGGGCAGTCCGACCACCCAGGGCCGGGCGATGGCCGGGTACACCGGGCTGTTCTGGCGCGGCCCCAGGGCCTTCACCGACGGGGAGGTCATCGCCGCGGACGGCGGCGGCGGTCCGGAGATGATGGGGCGCTCCGCGCGCTGGCTGGCCTACGTCGGCCGCCACGACGAGGTGGACCGCTGCTCGACGCTGCTGTTCCTGGACCACCCGGACAACAAGGCCACCCACTGGTTCGTGCGCAACACCCCGTTCCCCGCGGTCAACCCCTCCTTCGCCTTCTTCGACCCGGTGGAGCTGGCCCCTGGGGCCACGCTGAGCTTGCGCTACCGGGTGGTCGTGGCCGACGGCGCCTGGGACCGGGACCGGCTGGAGTCCTATGTGGAGGGACACCCGTGGTGATGCCGTTCCCCGGCGCGACCGGCATCTCCGGGTTGCGCGTCTACGACTGGCCGACCGCGGACGGCGTGTGCGGCGGCTCCCCGCACGTGCACCTGACCTGTTCGGAGTGCTACGTCGTGGTCGGCGGCGAGGGCCGGGTGCAGACCCTGACCCGGCGCGGGTTCGCCGAGCTGCCCCTGCGCGCCGGGACGGTCACCTGGTTCACCCCCGGCACGATCCACCGCCTGGTCAACGACGCGGACCTGCGGATCGTGGTAGTCATGCAGAACGCCGGCCTGCCCGAGGCCGGCGACGCGGTGTTCACCTTCCCCGCCCCCACCCTCGCCAACCCCGATGCCTACGCCAGGGCCGCCGCGCTGGCCGACCCCGCCCACGCCTACGCCAGCGACGAGGCCGCGGCCCGGCGGCGGCGGGACCTGGCGATCGAAGGTTTCCTGGTGCTGCGCCAGCGGATCGAGTCCGGCGACCACGCGGCCCTGGACAAGTTCTACCGGGCCGCCCTCCGGCTGAAGCAGGACCGGCTGGCCGACTGGGAGCAGCGCTGGCGGGACGGCGCGCTGGCCGCGGCCGAACGCACCGGCGAGCAGCTGGCCAGGCTGCGGGCCGGGGACATCGGCCACCTCGCGGAGGCCGACATCCGCACGCTGCCACCGGTCGACAGCCAGCGGTTCGGCATGTGCGGCAGGCTCGACGTGCACCTCCCGGCCGACGGGGTCTCCCCGCACGACTAGCGGTTGCCCAGCGCGTCAGGGAAGCTGACGGGCATGGTTTCGGTGGTGCAGAACGTGGCGATCGACTGTGCGGATGCCTATGAGCTGGCCCGGTTCTGGAGCAAGGTGACCGGCCGTCCACTGCATCCGGAGGACAAGCCGGGCGAGCCGGAGACCCAGGTCATGCTGGCCGAGGGCCCGGTGCTGTACTTCAACCAGGTGCCAGAGCCCAAGCAGACCAAGAACCGCATCCACCTGTGCCTGCGCCCGGAGACCACGCGGGATGCGGAGGTGGCCCGGCTGCTGGCGATCGGCGCCACCTTCGTCGCCGACCACCGGCAGTCCGACGGCACCGGCTGGGCCGTACTCGCCGACCCCGAGGGCAACGAGTTCTGCGTCCTCCGCAGCAAGTCCGAACGCGCCTAACCGCCCGCCCGGCCCCAACCTCGCAGGCGTGTTGGCCGTTGTCGTACACGGTGTTGGCCGAACTGGTACACATTCCGGCCAAGACACCGTCAACAACGGCCAACACACCGTACGACAACGGCCAACACGGCGGTGGGTTAGGTGCAGACGTTCATGGTGCTGTTGTTGAGGGTGATGTTGCGGAAGGTGGTGTTGGCGCCGCAGGGGCTTTCGCGGACGGCGGAGTTGGTCACGCGCAGGTTTTGTACGGTGATGTCGGAGTTGTTCGCGAACTGGGTGCGGGCGGCCAGCCGGATCTCGCCGCCGCCGGAGACGGTGCCGCCGACCGCGGCCAGGTTCACGTTGTGGCAGTTCTCCACCAGGATCGCGTTGTTGCCGGTGTTGGCCAGGTCGAGGCGGTCGATGACCAGGCCGCCGCTTTCCGAGACGCAGAAGACGCCCCGGCCGCCGCTGCGGGCGCGCACCGTGCCGACCCGGATGTTGGTGGGATAGCCGTTGCCGATCCGGCCGTTGCGGTTGGCCACCCGGAAGGCCGCGTAACCGGTGCCCGTTCCCGCGTTCTCCGCGTCCACAGTGGACACCGTGGCGTTGATGGTGTCGTTGAGCAGCAACCCGGATTCGCCGACGTCGCGCGCGGTCACGGTGCCGATGGTGAGGCCGTCCACGCCGTAGGTCTCCACCGCGTGGCTGCCCGCGCCGGAGACGAACACGTTGTCCAGCCGGATGTTGCGGCTGCGCACGCTGGTGTCGCCCCGGTTGTCGATGCGCACGCCGAGCCCACTGGACAGGCGCATGTCGATCTGGCCGAGCACCACGTTCTGCACGTTGCGCAGGAAGATCCCGTACAGCGGGCGGCCGGTCACCTTCAGGTAGCGCACCTCGATGTCGCGGGTGCCGCGGGAGTAGATCGGGGCCTGGTCACCGGAGCCGGAGCCGGTGACGTTGATGGTGCCGCAGACGTCGAGGCCGGTGAAGCTGGGCAGGCTGATCCGCGCGCCCGCGCTCACCGTGCCCGAACCCCTCACCAGCACCCACTGCTTGGCGGTGCGGCCCGCGCTGAGGCTGTTGATCGCGGCCTGCGCGGCGGCCCGCATGTCGCCGCCGGTGTACAGGGTCCGGCCGCCGTTGCGGGCGGTCCAGGTGCTGCCGTTGAGGACGGCTTCCGCGTTGAACGTGCGGTCGCCGCAGGCGAGCACGCTCGGGCTGGGTTCGGCCGCCGCGCGCGGTGGTTCGGCTGTCGAGCCCGCGGTCAGCGTCGCGATCGCGGCGGTGGCCAGAATCGTTCGGACGCGCCAATTTTTGGTCTGGTAGCTCATCTGGCCTCGGATTCGAATCGAATTCGTCGTCGAATGCGTTCGGGGACCGGCCGGAACCGGGATCTCCTTGCAAGCTAAGGGAAAACGGCGATCCGGCACAAGGTTCGACCGAACCGTTCGCGACCGCGCGGGCCAGGGTGTTGACCGGGCAGCAGACCAATGTTAACGTTAACAAGTGGTGCACAGCCAGCACCCTGCCGGAGGTCAGTCGTGTCCTGGACCAGCCGCCCCGTGTTGAACCTCCGGGGCACCAGCGCTCCCCTGACCGGCCTGGACACCCGTTCCTGGCAAGGGTTGCGCTACTTCAACGGCGCGGGCAGCAGTCTGCTGGCCCTGAGCGAGCCTGGCGCGACCACCGTGCCCGCGATCGCGCAGGCGGACGCGCCGCTGTTCCGCGACCCGATCCACGGTGGCGCAACCGATCCGGTGGTCGTCTACCACCGCGCGGCCGGCGAGTGGTGCGTGCTCTACTCCGCGGCCACCTCGCCGCGCGGGGCCACCATCGGCATCGCCACCAGCTCGACCGGCGGCCGCAGCTGGGAGTACCGCGGCGCGCCCAAGGGCCTGGACACCGTCCACTCCGGACGCAACAGCTTCTGGGCGCCGGAGGTGATCTGGCACGGCGGGACCTACCACCTCTACGTCAGCCACGTGGCCGGCACCCGGGCCGCCCGCGCCACCCGCGGCCACATCCTGCACTACACCTCGCAGGACCTGCTGAACTGGCGTTTCGACCGCGAGCTGGAGCTCTCCGGTGAAGGCTGCGCGGACGCGGCGGTCTGGCCACTGCCCGACGGCCAGACCTGGCGCATGTGGTACACGGTGCCCGACGGCAGCGTGCACGCGGCCGACTCCACCGACCTGAGCACCTGGCTTCCGGTCAGCCGGTCGGTGTGCCCGCCGGGCCAGGGCGCGCCCAGCGTGTTCCGCTTCGTCGGGTACTACTGGATGATCACCAGCGGCGACCGCGGCCTGCCGGTGTACCGCTCCAACGACCTGCGGACCTGGTTCCCGCAGTCCGAACCGCTGCTGGCCCAACCGGGAATCCGCCTGGGAGACAACGCTCCCGGTCACCACGGCTCGGTGCTCACCCAGGGCGAGCGGGCGCACATCCTCTACTCCTGCCGGTTCGGCCAGGCCTCCTGCCTGCAACTGGCCTCGCTGGCGGTGGTGGACGGCAAGCTCACCGCCGACCGCGACGCACCGTCCGAAGTGGACTGGCGGCCACAGTCCACAGTGGAGCTGCGCGGCGGCCAGCGCGCCACCTAGGCCGTCCAGCGGGGAACCACCCGCCGGGTCAGGTAGCGCTCGATGCGCGCCGGATCCCAGTGCCCGTCCGCGATGACCAGGTGGTGGGTCAGGTCGAGCCGGGCCTCCGGCTCGATCAGCAGCGGCCCCCGGCGATTGCGGGGGTGCTCGACGAAGATCACACTGGAGCGCCGCCCGCTTTCCTCGTGCGCACCGGTGAAAGCCCGCCACGGCGCGCGGATGCCGCTGGCGCTTTCCGCAGTGCAGGCGGCAGCGAAGGAGCGGGGGCCGGGGCAGCGCGGTCCGCCCCACCGGAGTCGGCGTCCGCTCGTGTTGTGCAGCCGGGTTTTCCAGGTGAGCAGCCAGGAACCGTCGGCGGGGTCCACCTGGTCCACCTCGATGGCGCGGTCCTCGGCCAGCCAGCACTGCCCCGACCGGGTCCGCCAGTCCAGCCAGTGCCGCAGCTCGGCCCTGCCGTCGTGGCAGCGGACCCGCGCCCAGCGCACGTGCCGCATCGTGCCGCTGACGGGCGGGGTGCGGCCGCCCCAGGCGTTCTCGCCGGAGACCTCGGCCGCGGTGAAGCGCAGGCCGCCGGGTCCGGTGACCAGCTCGCCCGCGGTGGTGCGCAACGGGTGCAGGTACGGCTCGGCCGGGCCGAGCACGTACTCCGCCAGCGCGGTCCGCCCGGCGTGCACCCGAACCCAGCCGTCATCGGCCACCAGCCATGGTTCCCCGGCCGAGGGGCAGGCGCGCACGAGTCGGTCAGCGACTTCCCGCATCGTGCGCGCCACCCCCGGCTCAGCCGGTGAAGTTGACGTCGCTGCAGAAGTAGTAGGACTGGTCCAGGTGGCTGGCCTGCCAGATGGTGTAGACGATGTGCCGTCCGGTCCGGCTGCCCGCGTCAACGTTGACCTGGTAGGTGCCGTTGGGTGCGATGCGGCCGGTCTGGGCGACCTGTTCCAGGTTGTCCCAGCCCAGTGCCTGGGTCGCGGGGTTGAAGCCCTGCTTGGTGATGTACACCTGCAGGTAGTCCGCGCCGTGGCGGGCCTGGTCGGTGATGGTCAGGGTGAACCGCCGTGGCTTGTTCACCGTCTGCCACGCGCCGACGGTGTCCATCGAGTTGTACCGGCCGCCCTCGGCGTGCCCGCCGCTGCACAGCTGCCCGTTCGGGATGTTGCCGCGGTGGTTGCCCTTGAGGTTCTCCCGGTACAGGCCGTTCCAGTTCCACATCGCGTTGGGGTTGGCCCGCCAGGCCTGCCAGCACATGGGATCGCGGGTGGCCATGGCCGGGTTCTGGAAGTCGCTGCCCCAGCGCTGCCAGCAGCCGTAGTTGCGCGAGGGCGGGTCGGTGGCCGAGCCGTGCGCCTGGGCGACGCCGGTCAGAGCCCCGGCTAGCAGCGCGCCGACCGCGCTCAGCACCACGAGCGCTCTGGCGAGCAGGGGTCGGGCGGATCTGTTCTGCGCCATGCTGTCCTCCTCCTTGAGGATCGAGCATCAGGTTTTCTGGGAGCGCTCCCAGTTCGGAGGGTAGCCAGTCCGGCACGTCTTGGGAACCCATAGACCGGACCACCGCGCCCAAACGTTGGTAGCACCGGAAAAGCCCCGGCCACGGGCCATACTGGAGCACATCGCCGCCCGCACTTCTCTGGAGATCGCATGCAGCTGCTCGGCCGAACGGTGTCCGTCCTGCTCGCCGCCGCGCTGCCACTGGGCATGCTCGCCGCCCCGGCCCAGGCCGCGGTGGAGGCCGCCCCGCTCCCCCAGGTTTCGCCCGCGCCGCAACACATCCAGCGCAGCGGGCCGGACGTCCCGGTGGGCAGCCGGGTACGGCTGGTGGTGGACGAGCGCACCGACCCGGCCGCCCGCGCCCTGCTGGAGCGGACCCTGCGCGAGCACGGCGTCCGGCACATCGACACCGCGGGGCGTGCGCCGCTGACCTTCCACCTGGGACCGGCCGACCGGCCCGATGTCGCCGCCGCCCTCGGCTCGACCCCGGTCCCCCGCCATGCGGAGGGCAGCGCGCTCACCATCACCGCGCGGCGCGGTTCGGTCGCGCTCGGCGGGGTGGATGCGGCGGGCCAGTACTACGCCGTGCAGACCCTGCGGCAGCTGTTCACCGGCGACCGGCACCGCCCGCGCATCGCGGGGGCCGCGGTCAGCGACTTCCCCGCGATGGCCCTGCGCGGCACCATCGAGGGCTTCTACGGTTCGCCGTGGACGCACCGGGAACGCCTCGACCAGCTCGCCTTCTACGGCCAGGTCAAGGCCAACACCTACATCTACGCGCCCAAGGACGACCCGTACCACCGCGACCGCTGGCGCGAGCCCTACCCCGCCGACCGGCTGGCCCAGCTGGGCGAGCTGGTCAAGGCGGCCGCGGCCCAGCACGTCCGGTTCACCTACGCGCTCTCCCCCGGCACCTCGATCTGCTACTCCAGCGCCGAGGACCGCGCCGCGCTCACCACGAAGCTGCAAGCCATGTACGACCTCGGCGTGCGCGCCTTCTCCGTCCCGCTGGACGACATCAGCTACACCCGGTGGAACTGCGCGGCCGACCGGACGGCCTACGGCGAACCGGGCCGCCACGCCGCGGGAGTGACCCAGGTCGGGCTGCTCAACGACCTCCAGCGCGGTTTCCTGGCCGCCCACCCCGGCACGCACCCGTTGCAGATGGTGCCGACCGAGTACGGCGACCTCACCGACACCGAGTACAAGCAGGTGCTCCGCTCGACCCTGGACCCCGCGGTGCTGGTGATGTGGACCGGCACCGACGTGGTGCCGCCCAGCATCACCGTGGACCAGGCCCGCCGCGCCTCGGAACTGTTCGGCCGCAAGGTCTTCGCCTGGGACAACTACCCGGTCAACGACTTCGGCCAGGCCGCGGGGCGGCTGCTGCTCGCGCCCTACGACCACCGCGAGCCCGGCCTGTCCGGCCACCTGGCCGGCATCGTGGCCAACCCGATGAACCAGGCCGCCGCGAGCAAGGTCGCGGTGTTCACCATGGCCGACTTCTCCTGGCACGACCGCGGCTACGACCGCGACCGCAGCTGGCGGGCGGCCGCGGCGCATCTCGCGGGCGGCGACCGGGCGGGGGTCAGGGCGCTGCTGGACTTCTTCGACCTCAACCACCTCGCCCCGACCTTCGGCCCACGCCCGTGGCAGCCCCAGGCCCCCGCACTCCAGGCCAGGGTGGACGCGTTCTGGGCGGGCGCGCCCGGCGCGGCGAGCGCGCTGCGCCAGCACGTCCGGCGGATCACCGCGGCCCCCTCGGTGATCAGGGCCACCGTCGCGGACCGGGCGTTCCTGGACGACGCGGCGAACTGGCTGGCCGCCACCGAGCTGTGGGCCGGGGCCATGGGCGCGGGCCTCGACACGCTGGACGCGATCGGCGCGGGCGACCGGCGGGCCGCCGCCGCGGCGCGGGAGCGGATGGATGCCCTGTCCGCCAAGGCGAACCGGATCCGCTCGGTGCCCGGGGAGAACCGGGTCGAGGGCGTGGTGCGGATCGGCGACGGCGTGCTGGACGTCTTCCTGGACCGGGTGCGCGCCCGGCACGACGAGTTCCTCGGCCTGCCACCGCTGCGCAACCTCTCGGCAGGCAAGCCGGCCAGCCAGATCTCGGATTACTCGGCCGACTACGCCGCCGCGAAGTCCGTGGACGGCGACCTGGTCAGCTTCTCCACCACCTCCGGCGCCGAGCCGCGACCGTGGTGGCAGGTCGACCTGGGCGTGGTGGCCGACATCGAGTCGGTCCGGGTGCACAACCGGGTGGACTGCTGCACCGAACGCCTGGCCGACTACCACGTGCTGGTCTCCGCGCAGCCCTTCCCGGACACCCTCGCCGAGGCACTGCGCGCGCCGGGGGTGACCAGCCGCCACGAGCTGGCGCAGGCGGGCAGGCCGACCGAGGTCAGCCTGCCCGCGCGCGGGCGCTACGTGCGCGTGTGGCTGGCCACCGACCGGCCGCAGGAGCTGAACATGGCCGAGGCGGAGGTCTTCGGGCGCGCGCGGAGCTGAGTCACCGCAGCGTCCAGACCGCGGTGTCGGTGTGTGGGCGGCCGTTCTTGAGCCCGGAGACCTGCACGGTGTTCGGGCCCGGCCGCAACAGCACCTCCGGCCACTCGGCGACCCGGCTCGCACCGCTGACCGGTTCGCCGACCTGCTTGCCGTTGACCCGCAGGGTGAGCGTCTCGGCGTTGGTGTAGGCCCGGACCGTGGTGCGCGCCGCGGTCCGGCTGGTCCACCGCTTGCTGTTGAGGTGCACCACCGGGGTGTCCGTCCAGTTCGCCTGGTACCAGTAGAAGGCGTCCTTGCGGATGCCCCGGTCGTAGGTCACCAGGCCCTTGTCGTTGCGGCCGGGGGTGTCGCCCTCGTCGCGGCTGTCGGAGGCGAAGTCGAACATGGCCCACACGAACGAGCCCCACAGCCAGCGCCGCTGTCTGAGCTGGTTCCAGTAGGCCTCGTGGTAGGCGGACTGGTACTGCTCGGGGTGCCAGCGCGAGGCGGGTGCCGGGTTCGGTGGGTTCTCCTGGTGCTGGAAGGCGCTGGCTCCCGCGCCGTACTCGCTGAGCGCGAGCGGCCGGGCCGGGTCGGCGGCGCGCAGCTGGTCTGCCCACGGCCCCAGCTCGGCGAAGGTCCCGGTGTACCAGCCGAAGTACTTGTTGTAGCCGATCCCGTTGGTGTGCTTGGTGATCCCGGCCCGGTCGGAGACGCAACAGCTCGCGTACGCCGAGGGCCGCGAGGGGTCCTCCGCGCGCACCACCTGGGCCAGCCGGTCCAGCAGGGCGTTGTTCGCCGGGGAGTCGTGCCACAGCTCGTTGCCCAGGCCCCACCACACCACCGAGGGGTGGTTGAAGTTCTGCCGGATCATCTCCCGCAGCTGGGTCTCGATGTTGGCCCGGAAGGCCGGGCTGTCGGTGGTGAGGTTGATCAGCGGAATTTCCGTCCACACCAGGAAACCGTGCCGGTCGGCCAGCTCGTAGACGGTCTCGCCGTGCTGGTAGTGCGCGGTGCGGATGGCGTTGACGCCCATCTCGCGCATGATCCGGAAGTCCTCGGCGTGCTGCGCCGGGGTGACCGCCCAGCCCACATCGGGCCGGTCCTGGTGCAGGTTCACCCCCTGCACCGGCAGTCGCTCGCCGTTGAGGGCGAAGCCGTCGGTGGCGGAGACCTCGGCGGTGCGCAGGCCCAGCGGCTGGCTGACCCGATCCAGCACCCGGCCGCCAATGTCCACCACCTCCACGGTGGCCTGGTAGCGGAACGGGTCCGCGCGGCCCTGCCACAGCCTCGGGCGGGCGATGGTGAGCGGCAGCGCCAGTTCCACCGCCTGACCGCCGCCGACCGCGCGCACGCTGGACTGCTCGCGTGCCACCACTTCGCCGAACGCGCCGGTGACCGTGGCGCGCAGCCGCACCCTGGTGGTGGACCGGCTGTCGTTGACCAGCTTGGTGCTCGCCGCCACGGTCGCCGACTCCGGCGTCACCCGCTGCTGCCGGAGGTAGAGGCCGGGGCCGCCGTGGTCGAGCAGGTCCAGGTGCACCGCGTCGGTCAGCACCAGACTGACCTCCCGGTAGAGCCCGCCGTGCATGGTGAAGTCGCCGCTCAGCGGTGCCACGTCCGGGTCCGGGGCATTGCTCACCCGGACCGCGAGCACGTTGGACCGGCCGGGGCGCAACGCCTCGGTGGCGTCGAAGCGGAACCGCGCGTAGCCGCCCTTGTGCTCGCCGAGCAGGCGGCCGTTGACCCATACCGTGGTGGTGGTGTTGGCCCCGTCGAACTGCAACCACACCCGGCCGCCGGCAGGCGCGGGCAGGCTGCGCCGGTACCAGCCGGGGCCGCGGTAGTAGTCGTTGCCGCCGTCCTGGCCGTCCCGCCCGTTCCAGCTGTGCGGCACGGTGACCCGGTCCCAGCCGGAGTCGTCGAAGCCGGGCTCGGCCGCGCCCGGCGCCTCGCCGCGGTGGAAGCTCCACCCGCTGTGCAGGCCGATCACCGACCGACCGTGGGCGGTGCCCGGCCCGGCCTGGGCGGGGACCGGCGCGGTCAGGGCGAGCGCGGTGACCACCAGCAGCAGGAGCAGCCGCACCGCTTTCCTCATCGATCCGCCCAGGCGATCAGCTTGGCCATGTTGGCCACGTAGGCGCCGGTGCTGATCACCAGTGGCCGTTCGGCTGGCGGGAAGGGCGAGGTGTCGTAGCGGTCGCCGACGTGGGTGCTCATGAAGTCCTTGCCGTGGAACGGTTCCGCGGGCGGTCGCCCCCGGAACGGGTTGGTGACCGCCTCGGCCGGGGTGAGCCAGTGGTCCTTGTTGCCGAGGTCGCGCACCAGGGTCTCGGCGTCGGCGTCGGGCACCGTGGGCAGAGTGGGCTTGGCGTCCCGGAACAGGTCGGTCAGCTCCAGCTCGCGCACGGAGAAGTGCCGGGGCACCGGGATCGGCGGGCCGGGGGTCAGCGGGGAGCGGGCGCGCAGCTCGGCGATCTCCTTGTCGCTCAACGAGGCCAGCTCCGCGTAGGTGCGCCGCAGGCCGTCCAGGTCGATGGCCCGGCCCGCGGAGTAGTGGCCGAGGGTGTTCCGGTGGTCGTGGTCGGTGTAGTAGGCGCCGTTGCGGATGTTGCTGCCGAAGCGGTGCACGAACAGCGCCCGGTTGGTGCCCAGCTCCACGAACGTCGGGTGCGTGCGCTTGGCCAGCAGCGGGTTCTCCGCCAGCTGTTGCTCGGTGAGCGGGCAGCTGCTCAGCCAGTCGATCGCCTCGGGCACCCTGGTCAGGTAGGAGCGGTCGCCGGTGAGCCGGAAGTAGTGGAACAGCTGGCGGATGTTGGTCTGCGTGGTGTGCGTGGCCAGCGCCCTCGGCTCGTAGGACCGCGCGCCTGCCGGTGCCCCGGCCGGACGGCCGCCGACGGGCCTGGACAGGTGTTGCAGGGCCCAGCCTGCCTGCGGTCCGGGCTGCTGCATCCGTTGCAGGCAGCGCATCGCGCGGTGCACCGGTGCCAGGAGGTCCGGCCGGTGCAGCGTGCTGGCGCACAGCAGCAGGAACTTGATGTTCTCGCCGAGCACGTCGTCGTTGAAGGTGACGTGCTGGGTGTACTCGCCGTCCTCCATGCCGTGCCGCACGTCAGCGGGCAGCCATGGCGGCCGTTCGGCAGGCCAGTGCGTGCGGGAGACCGAGCCCGCGAAGGCGGGGAACCGCTGTGGCCAGCCGCCGTCGGCCACGCCGCCGCGGAACTGCGCGGCGAGCACGAACCGGATCGCCCGCGCCAGCGCCGCCTTGAACCGGGGGTCGCGGCGTTCCAGGTACAGCCGCAGGATCAGCTGCGCGGCGGCCGAGGTGCCCGCGTCGTCGAAGGTGGCGTTGCCGTAGTGGTGCTGGAACTCCTCCAGCCGCCAGCCGTTCCCGCCGACGGTCTCGTACCAGCGGCGCAGCGCGCCGGTCCCGGCGAAGTCGTGCACGTAGTTCCAGCCGCCGATCGGCAGCTGCGCGGCCACCAGCGCCAGCCCGGTGCGCTCGGCGGCGCGGTAGAACTCCTCCGCGCCGGTGGCGTGGTAGGCGTCGAGCAGGCTGTGCCCGACCGAGGGCGTGCCGGGCGGTTGCACCCAGCACATGCTCCGCCGCGCCTCCAGTTCACCCCAGGAGGCGGACAGGTCGGGCAGGTAGCTCCACAGGTAACCGCCGCGGTAGGAGACGTGGCGGTCCAGGAAGACCGCGGCCCGGCCCATCGCGCGCAGCACCGCGCCCCGGTCCGGGGCGGCGGCCGCGTGTGCCGCGCCGCCGCCGAGCAGGGTGAGGGCGGCCGGGGCGAGGGCGAGCCTGGCGAAGGCGCGGCGGCTCAGGGGTGTGCTCATGGCTCCTCCGGTGAGTTCTCGGCGATGGGCGCGGTGGCGCTCCGGGGACGGCGGGCGACGGCCGCGCCGGCCCCGGAGCGCACGGGCAGGCGCTCAGATGCGCCCTGGGCCTGCCCCGTTCCGGACGATCGTCTTCACGTCACTGGCGCGGTCCAGCTGATAGGAATAGGGAATGCTCTTCACACTGCCGCCGGTCTGCCCGGAGCCGGAGCTGACAAAATGGTTGTTCCGGGCCACCAGCGTGCCCGCGGGAGAACTGCCCTCACCCAGGTGGAACGGGTCCTTGGTGTTCTCGAAGAAATTGCCTTCGACCAGCACGCCACCTTCCTTGGTGGACGCCACGCCGTAACTGGTGACGCCGCCGTAGTAGTTGTTGTAGACGTGCACCGGATTGCCGAAGCGCACCCTGGGGTGCCGCTGACCGGTGCCCTCGAAGGAGTTGTGGTGGTAGGTCACCCGGAGCTTGCCCCGGTCCTCGCCGCCGTTGTCGTCGCTGTGCCCGAGCAGCATCGTCTTGTCGTGGCTGGAGAACCTGTTCCAGGACACGGTGACCAGGTCGGAGGCGCGCTTGACGTCGACCGCGCCGTCCTTGCCGCTGGCGAAGCTGTTGTGGTCGATCCACACCCGGGTGGAGTACTGCACGTTGATCGCGTCGTCGGCCCAGTTCCGGAAGTTCAGGTTGCGCACGATCACATTGCTGGACCTGGAGATGTTGAGCCCGTGCCCGATGATCGCGGCGCCGGAGCCGACCCCGATGATGGTCTTGTCCGAGCTGACCGCGGCCATGCCGGAGAGCGCGATGGTGCCGGTGATGCGGACCACCGCGGGACCGCTGGCCTTGACCGCGGCGGTGAAGGCGGCCGCGGTGCTGACGGTGACCGGGGTGGCGCCGCCACCGCCGGTGGTGCCGCCGCCCTGGGTGGCCCAGCCCGCCAGGTCGAACGGCGCGGCTGAGGCGGCAGGCGCGGCGGCCGCCAGGCCGGTGACGGCCAGCGCGACGACCAGCGCGGCAGACCAGGGAGCCCGCCGGCTCGGTGAGGATGTCCGGGACATCTGCTTCCTCTCGTGAACGGTGGCCACCACCGGGAAAAAGACAGCAGCCACTGCGGAAAATGAGAATCAGCGGCGGTAAATGATAATGACAACAAATGCTGCAACCGGCAGCGTAATGAGGCATTTACCCGCTGTCAACATGCCGATTCGCCGAATTCTCTCATCACGTACATGACCCATTTCGATTGCCTTCGAATCGAATTGTCGAAATGGCTCCGACCGGCTGGAAACCGTCTTGCCGGAGGGCCTTCGCAAGACGGTTGGCCCTAGCCGGACCCCCGGCCCGGCCGTACCGTCCCGAAGCACCAACGGCGGTGACGAGGAGGGCGGGTTGGCCACCATCGCGGACGTGGCTCGGCGGGCCGGCGTCGCCCCGAGCACGGTCTCCTACGTGCTCTCCGGCAAGCGCGCGATCAGCCCGGCCACCAGGGCCAAGGTCGAGGAGAGTGCCCGCGCCCTCGGCTACCTCACCCAGCAGGCGCCACGCGGCGCGGCGCGCCGGACCGGGGTGCTGGGCCTGGTCGCGCCGCTGCGCGCGGGCACCCACCTGCCGGTGCTGATGCGCTTCGTCAGCGCGGTGACCACCGCCGCGCACCGGCACGGCAACGACGTGCTGCTGCTCACCGCGGACACCGGCGCGGAGGGCCTGCGCCAGGCGGTGCAGCGCAGCGGCGTGGACGGCCTGGTGGTGATGGACGTGGAGCTGCGCGATGCCAGGGCGCCGGTGCTGCGCGCGATGGACCGCCCCTCGGTGCTGATCGGCTTCCCGGTCGACCCCACCGGACTGACCTGTGTGGACCTGGACTTCACCGCGGCGGGCGCGCTGTGCCTGGACCACCTGGCCGACCTCGGGCACCACAGCGTGGCCCTGCTCGGCTCGCCCCAGCTGGTCTACCACCGCGACGCCGGTTACGCGCACCGCACCATGGCCGGCTTCACCGCGGCCGCGATCCGCCGCGGCGTCTCGGTGCTGACCAGGGCGACCGACGAGCAGCTGCCCTCGGTGCGGCGCACGGTGGCGGCCCTGTTGCAGGAGCAGCCCCGGCTGACCGCGCTGGTGGTGCACAACGAGGGCGCGCTGCCCTCGGTGCTGACCAGCCTGCGTGAGCTCGGCCGCGACGTGCCGGCCGAGGTGTCCGTGGTGGCCATCTGCCCCGATGAGCTGGCCGAGCGGGCCTCGCCGCGGCTGACCTCGGTGCACCTGCCCGCCGAGGAGCTGGGCGCCAGGGCCGTGGACCTGCTCGCCGCCCGGCTCGCCGGGGTCCGGCCGCCCGCGCTGACCCTGCTGCCACCGCGGCTGACCGAACGGGCCAGCGCGCACCGCCGCCGCCCCGGTTCCTGAGCCACCACGGAGTCCATTGTGGACTCTGCCGTTCGACGCGCGTTCGACGCCGCGTTCGACCACGACCGGGCAACTTCCAAGCCCGGCAACGTTTTCCGGATATTTAGTTGAACATTCACCCGACCTGTCTCGTTCAGACGGGGTGACCACCGGCCTGGCGAAAGGATCCGGGAGTGACCCCGATCGTCGAATCCCCTGCCCTGCGCGGCCTGCCCCCGCACGAGCGCGTGCTCTTCGACCGCTTCGGATGGGGGCCACGCACACCAGTCCCGTTCACCCACGTCCACCTCGCGGTCCAGGCGCGGGCCGCGGCCTGCCCGGAGGCCCCCGCCGTGGAGCACCTCGGCGAGTCGGTGACCTACGCCGAGCTGGACCGCAGGGCCACCGCGCTGGCCCGGCTGCTCATCGAGCACGGGGTGCGCCCCGGCGCGCACGTCGGGCTGTTCCTGACCAGGTCGGTGGCCATGGTGGTGGGCATGCTCGCGGTGCTCAAAGCCGGTGCGGCCTATGTGCCGCAGGACATCCGGCTCACCCCGCCGCCGCACCTGCGGCACATCGCCGCGGTGGCGGACATCGAGGTCGTGCTGACCACCACGGCACACCAGGGACTCGTGCCCGCGGGCCTCGGCACGGTGATCACGATCGACGACCACCCGAGCGCCACCGCGGCACTGCCCGCCCGGTGCGGCGAGACCGCGGTGGTGATCTTCACCTCGGGCACCACCGGCAGGCCCAACGGGGTCAGGGTCACGCACGCCAACCTGTGCAACGTCCTGCTCACCGCACCGGGTTCGCTCGGCATCGGCCCCGGCGACCGGGTGCCGCAGCTGCTCAACATCGCCTTCGACATGGCCGTGTGGGAGGTGCTGGGCACGCTGGCCAACGGCGGCTGCGTGCTGGTGCGCGGCGACGACCCGACCGCGGCGGCCCGCACCGCGACCGCGCTGATCGCCACCCCCGGGGTGCTGTCCACTGTGGACCCCAGGGACTGCCCGCGGGTGCGGGTGGTCGCGGTGGCCGGTGAGCGCTGCCCGCCCGCGCTGGCCCGCGCCTGGTCGCGCACCGCGGTCTTCCACAACGCCTGCGGCCCCACCGAGGTCACCATCGTCAACACCGTGCAGCGCTACGACCCGGCCACCGGCAGGCTGACCATCGGCCGCCCGGTGCCCAACACCACCGTCTACGTGCTCGACGAGGCGCTCAACCCGTGCCGGATCGGCGAGGTCGGCGAGATGTGGGCCGGTGGCGCCTGCGTCACCGGCGGCTACCTCGGCGACGCCGACCTCACCGCGCAGCGCTACCGCCCGGACCCGTTCCTGGGCGGCGGCCTGATGTTCCGCACCCGCGACCTGGTCCGCTGGACCACCGACGGCCAGCTGGAACACCACGGGCGCACCGACGACCAGGTGAAGGTCAAGGGTTTCCGGGTCGAACTGGACGCGGTCACCGCGGCGCTGGAACGCGCGCCCGGCTGCCGGCGGGCCAGCACGGTGCTCTACGAGGGCGGGCTGGTCGGGTTCGTCAGCCCGGCAACCGCCGTGCCCGAGGCGGTCCGCCACTCGGTGGCCGCCCAGCTGCCCTACTACTGCGTGCCCGCGCTGATCGTGCCGGTGGACCGGCTGCCGCTGACCGAGCGCGGCAAGGTGGACCGGCGGGCGCTGCTGACCCGGCTGACCGGCCAGCGGGCGGAGACCGTCGCGTGAGCGCCGCCCCGGTCCTGGCCCCCGCCCCTGCGGGCTGGCGCGCCCGGCTGCGGCGCAGGCCCTTCACCCACCACAACCGGCTGCTGGCCGCGGTGCTGCTGGCCAACCTGGTGCTGGCACTGGCCACCGACTGGCGTGCCGACCTGGACGTGCTGCTGTGGCTGGTGCTCGGCAACCTGCTGCTGGCCGTGCTGATCCGCCAGCAGCACGTGATCAACCTGCTGTTCCGGCTGGCCACCAGCGCGCCGAAGCACTGGCCGCTGCGGGTGCGGTGGACGCTGGGCAAGGTCTACCACTTCGGCGGCCTGCACGTCGGCGCCGCGATCGGTGGCACGGCCTGGTTCGCGGTGCTGGCCTGGGTGATCACCGCCCGCGGCGGCCCCCCAGCGCTGCTGGTGAGCACCTGGGCCATCGCGGTGCTGCTGGTCGCCATGGTGGTGTTCGCGCTGCCGAAGCTGCGCGCGGCCCGGCACGACCTGTTCGAGCGCTGCCACCGCTTCGGCGGCTGGGCGCTGCTGGTGCTCTTCACCGCGCACGCCGCCGCGCTGGCGCAGGCGCAGGGCCGGGTATTCCTCGGCTCCGCGCCGTTCTGGGCCCTGCTGGTGGTGGTGACCAGCGTGGCGCTGCCCTGGCTGCGGCTGCGCCGGGTGCCGGTGCGGATCAGCACGCCGTCCCGGCACGTGGCCCTGGTGGCCTTCGACCACGGCGTCACCCCGTTCGCCGGGTCCTCCACCGCGGTGAGCCGGAACCCGTTGCTGGAGTGGCATTCCTTCGCCAACGTGCCCGCGCCCGGCCGCTCCGGTTTCCGGCTCACCATCTCCCGCGCCGGCGACTGGACCGGCGGGCTGGTGGACGACAAACCCACGCACCTGTGGGTCAAGGGCATCCCGACCGCGGGCGTGGGCAACATCGACCGGCTCTTCCGCGGCGTGGTGTGGGTGGCCACCGGCAGCGGCATCGGGCCGTGCCTGCCGCACCTGCTCGCCGGGGACACCCCGGCCCGCCTGGTGTGGTCGACCAGGAACCCGGTGCGCACCTACGGCGAGGCGCTGGTGGCCGAGATCGAGTCCGTGCAGCCGGAGGCGGTCATCTGGGACACCGACCGCGACGGCAAGCCCGACCTGGTCGAGCTGGCGCTGCGCGCGCACCGGGAGTCCGGCGCGGAGGCCGTCATCTGCATCTCCAACCGGAAGACCACCTGGCACGTGGTCGAGTCCCTTGAGGCACAAGGGATTCCGGCCTACGGCGCGATCTGGGACTCCTGAGGTGGCCACCACGGCGGCGGAGCTGCTCCGCCTGGTGCACGACCGCCACGCGCCCGCGCTGCGGCGCTTCGCGCTGCGGCTGACCGGCGACGAACAGCTCTCCCAGGACGTGGTCCAGGAGAGCCTGCTGCGGCTGTGGCGCAGCCCGGCGGTGCTGGACCAGGGCGAGTCGGCGGCGCGGGCCTGGCTGTTCCGGGTGGCGCGCAACGTGGTCGTCGACGAACGCCGCAGCGCGCACTCGCGGCGGGAGGTGGGCGCGGCCAGGGTGCCCGACCCGGCGCGCCCCGACCAGACCGACTCGGTGCTGGACGCCTGGGTGATCACCGAGGTGCTGACCCAGCTGACCACCGAGCACCGCACGGTCATCATCCGCGCGTTCTACCTCGGGCACTCGGTGGCCGAGCTGGCGGTGGACCTGGCGGTGCCGCAGGGCACCGTGCGCTCCCGCCTGCACTACGGCCTGCGCGCGTTGCGCCGCGCCCTCCGGGAGAAGGGGCTGACCAGCCGGTGACGCCACCAGCCGACCCGTACCGGGAGTGGGACGCCGCCTATCTGCTGGGCGCGCTGTCACACACCGAGCGCCGGGACTACGAAGGACACCTGCATGCCTGCCGCCCGTGCGCCCGCGCGGTCGCCGGGTTCGCCGGGCTGCCCGGCCTGCTCGCCACGGTGGCCAGGGAGCAGGCGGCCGAGCTGCTCGACCCGGCGGGTCCCGCGCCCCCGGAAGCCCTGCACGCCGGGCTGGTCCGCGCGGCACGCAAGGCCCGGTGGGCCAGGTTCGGCACCACCGCCGGGGTCGTGACCGCAGTGCTCGCCGGGGCGCTGCTGGCCACCTGGCTTGCGACCCCGCGCCCCCACCGCCAACTTAAGTCAGTTGATTGACTTACTTCCAGTCCGGGGCCATGCTGGCGACATGACCCAGCTGCCCCGCTTCCCGTTCGAGTCCGACGCCGCCCTGGAGCCACCCGCCGAGTGGGCCAGCTACCAGGAGCGCTGCCCAGTGGCCAAGGTGCAGCTGGCCAGCGGGGACGAGGCCACGCTGATCACCCGCTACGAGGACGTCAAGAGCGTGCTGGCCGACCCCCGGTTCACCAGGCCGACCGCGGCGGACAACGCGGCCCGCGTCGCCGACACCGAGTCCGGCGGACTGTTCAACAACGAGATGTCCACTGTGCTCCCCCAGCACGGCGAAGGGCACCTGCGCTGGCGGCGGATGATCGGCAAGTGGTTCACCGCCAAGCGGATGAACGCGCTGCGGCCCGCCATCGAGGCGATGGCCGAGCAGCTGGTGGACGACATGGTGGCCAAGGGCTCGCCCGCGGATCTCAAGGCGGCGCTGGGCTTTCCGCTGCCGGTGTGGGTGATCTGCGACCTGCTCGGCGTGCCGGATGCCGACCGGGACCGCTTCGCGCACTGGTCGGACGCGCTGCTGAGCATGACCCGCTACACCCAGGCCGAGATGGACCTGGCGCAGGCGGAGTTCGCCCGGTACATGGCCGGGCACATCGCGGCCAAGCGCGCCGAGCCCGGTGAGGACCTGCTCAGCGCCCTCATCGCGGAGACCGGCCCGGACGGCGAGCCGATGTCCGACCCGGCGCTGATCGCCACCGGCATGGGCCTGCTGATCGCCGGGCACGAGACCACCGCCAACATGATCACCAAGATGACCGCGATGCTGCTGGCCGACCGGCGGCACTGGGAACGGCTGCTGGCCGAGCCTTCGCTGGTGCGCACCGCGGTGGAGGAGACGCTGCGGCTGGACGCCAACGCGGGCTTCGGCATGGCGCGCTACCTCACCGAGGACATCGAGATCGCCGGGACCACCCTGCCCAGCGGCACCACCGCGGTGTGCAGCATGGCCGCGGCCAACCGGGACGAGCGCGCCTTCACCGCCGCCGCCGAGCTGGACCTGGGCCGCAGCCCCAACCCGCACCTGGCCTTCGGCGCGGGCGCGCACGCCTGCCTCGGCCAGCCGCTGGCCCGCACCGAGCTGCAGGTGACCCTGGAGGTGCTGCTGCGCAGGCTGCCTGCCCTGGAGCTGGCCGTGCCGGTGGCCGAACTGCGCAAGGTCGAGGGACTCGCGGTGGGCGGGCTGCGGGAGCTTCCGGTTCGATGGGGGCCATGACCACCAGCAGGGCGGCGCGGGCCCAAGCCACCAGGGAACAGATCCTCACCGCCGCGGAACGGCTCTTCGCCGAGCACGGCGTGTTCGCGGTGTCCAACCGGCAGGTCGCCGAGGCCGCCGGGCAGGGCAACAACACCGTGGTCGGCTACCACTTCGGCACCAAGGCCGACCTGGTGCGGGCGGTCATCCGCAGGCACGCCACCGCGATGGAGCGGCGGCGCGACCCGATGGTCGCCGAGGTCGCCGGCAGCAGGGAGGTCCGGGACTGGATCACCTGCCTGGTCCGCCCGCTCACCGACCACCTGGCCTCGCTGGGCAGCCCGACCTGGTTCGCCCGCTTCGCCGCGCAGGTGATGACCGACCCGTCGCTGCGCCCGATCATGGAGGAGGAGGCGCTGACCTCCCCCAGCCTCCACCGGATCGTCGACGGACTGCACCGCAGCCTGCCCGACCTGCCCGGCGAGGTCAGGGACGAACGCGGCGGCATGCTCCGCCACCTGATGGTGCACATGATGGCCGAACGCGAGCTCGCCCTCGCCGAGCACACCCACACCCCCAGGTCCAGCTGGCAGGACGCCGGCACCGGCCTGATCGACGCGCTGGTCGGACTGTGGCTGGCCCCGGTCACGAAGGAGGAACCATGAAGATCACCGTGGACCAGGACCGGTGCTGCGGCGCGGGCACCTGCGTGCTGCTCGCGCCGGAGGTGTTCGACCAGCGCGAGGAGGACGGCATCGTCGTGCTGCTGGCGGAACAGCCGCCCGCGGCGCTGCACGAGACGATCCGCGAGGCCGCCGCGGTGTGCCCGGCCGCGGCGATCACGGTGCGCGAGTGATTTGTCCACCAGCGGGTACCTGAGGATGGACAGACCCGACCTTCAGGCGTGACAGGGAGTCCCGATGTCGGCTGGCCGGGTTGGCCGGGCTCCGGTGGTCCTCCTCGCGCTCAGCCTGGTGATCGCCCTGGCCTGGGTGCTGCCACCGGCCCAGGTCCGGATCATGCCGCTGGGCGACTCGATCACCGGTGCTCCTGGCTGCTGGCGCGCCGTCCTCTGGCACCAGCTCCGGGCGGCCGGGCACACCGACCTCGACTTCGTGGGCCCCAGGACCGGCGGCGCCTGCCCGCTGACCTACGACCGCGACCACGCGGGGTACAGCGGCTACCAGGCCACCAGGATCGCGCGGGAGGACCTGCTGCCGTCCTGGCTGGCCGTGGCCAGACCGCACATCGTGCTGATGCACCTGGGCACCAACGACCTGTGGCACGGGGCCGGGACCGAGGCGGTGCTGGCCGCGTACGCGAAGCTGGTCGGGCAGCTCCGGGCGCGCAACCCGGAGGTGCGGATCCTGCTCGCGCAGATCATCCCGATGCGGGCGATCGGCTGCGACCCCTGCGCACGGCGGGTGCTGGCGCTCAACCGCGCGATCCCGGGCTGGGCGGCGCAGCGGTCCACCGCGCGCTCGCCGATCACCGTGGTGGACCAGTGGACCGGCTTCGACGCAGCCACCGACACCATCGACGGGGTGCACCCCAACGACACCGGGTTCCGCAAGATGGCCGACCGCTGGCTGCCTGCCGTGACCGAGGCCCTCAGCCGGCGGCCTCCGCCGGGTCGAGGACCACCGGGGTCATCAGCACCCGGTCCGGGCCGGGATGGCGCGCTGCCCCGGTGACTTCGACCGTGGCCTGCCACCGGATGTCGGTGCTGGAGGAGCCCAGCAGCAGGCGCAGCTCGCCGGGTTCGACCACCCGGCGGCCGTCACGGCCGGTGAAGGAGGTCCGGTCGGCGTGCAGCCGGAAGCGGACCCGCACCGACTCCCCGGGGTCCAGGTGCACCCGGGCGAACCCGGCCAGCTGACGCACCGGCCGGGTCACCGAGGCCACCGGGTCGTGCAGGTACAGCTGGACGACCTCCGCGCCGGGCCGGTCGCCGGTGTTGCGCACCAGGCAGGACACCTCGATCTCCCCGTCGCTGGGCAGTTCAGGCTGCGCGTGGCCGTCCAGGTACTCGAAGCTGGTGTAGGACAGGCCGTGGCCGAACGGGAACCGCGGGGCCGGGTCCACCGAGCTGACCGACCCCGGGCCGCCGAGCGGCGGGTGCAGGTAGGTCGCGGGCTGCCCGCCGGGGCCGTGCGGGACCTGCGCGGGCAGCTTGCCCGAGGGGTTCACCCGGCCGCTGAGCACGCCCGCGACCGCGCCCGCGCCTTCCTGTCCGGGGAAGAACGCCTGCACCACGGCCGCGGCCCGTTCGGCGTCCCCGCCGAGGGCGTAGGGGCGGCCGGCCAGCAGGACCAGCACCACCGGCGTCCCGGTGTCCAGCACCGCGGCCAGCAGTTCGGCCTGCACCCCGGGCAGGGCCAGGTCGGCGGCGTCGCAGCCCTCGCCGGAGGTGCCGCGGCCGAACAGGCCGGAGCGGTCGCCGAGGGCCAGCACGCACACCTCGGCGGCATCGGCGAGCGCGGCCGCGGCCGGGATGCCGGAGCGGTCCTCGCCGGTGACCGCACAGCCTGGGGCGCAACGGATCTCGGTGTCCGGGAACTCGGCGCGCAGCGCGTCCAGCAGGGTGGGCGCCTCGATGCCCAGCGGGACCTCGGGGTGCTGGGTGCCGACGTGGCTGGGGAAGGAGTAGCAGCCCAGCAGCGAGAGCACCTCCTCCGCGCACGGCCCGACCACCGCGAGATGACCGGGCTCGCGCAGCGGCAGCAGGCCGGAGTCGTTGGCCAGCAACACGATCGAGCGCTCGGCCAGGGTGCGGGCCAGCGTGCGCAGCTCCGGCGGGTCCAGGTCCACCGGCCGGTCCTGGCGCAGCGCGGGCGGCTCCGGGTCCCAGTCCTCGTCCAGCAGGCCCAGCTCGCACTTCTGCCGCAGCACCCTGGTCACCGCGCGGTCCACCAGCTCCTCCGGCACCACACCCGCACGCACCAGCTCGGCCAGCGGCTCGCCGTAGCAGCGCACGCTCGGCAGCTCCACGTCCACCCCCGCGGCCAGCGCGAGCGCCGCCGCCTCACCGGGGGAACCGGCCACACCGTGCGCGGTCTCCAGGAAGGAGACGCCGAAGTAGTCGGCCACCACCACACCCTGGAAGCCCCAGGTCTCCCGCAACAGCCCGGTCAGCAGCGCCGGATCGGCCGCTGGCGGCACGCCGTCGACCTCAGCGTAGGAGTGCATCACCGAACGCGCCCCGCCCTCGCGCAGGGCCAGCTCGAACGGCGGCAGCACCACGTCGGCGAACTCGCGCGGCCCCATGCCCACCGGGGCGTGGTTGCGGCCGGCGCGGGAGGCGGAGTACCCGGCGAAGTGCTTGAGCGTGGCCACGATCCCGGCCGACTCCAGGCCGCCGGTGTAGGCCGCGCCGAGCACGCCGACCAGGTACGGGTCCTCCCCCAGCGTCTCCTCGGACCGGCCCCAGCGCGGATCGCGCAGCACGTCCAGCACCGGGGCCAGGCCCTGGTGCACGCCGACCTCGGCCAGTGATCGGCCCACCGCCTCGGCCATCCACCGCACCGTGCCGGGGTCGAAGGCGGCGGCCCAGGCCAGTGGTGCCGGGAACACGGTGGCCCGCCAGGCGGTGAAGCCGGAGAGGCACTCCTCGTGCGCCATCGCCGGGATGCCCAGCCGGGTGTTCTCGACCAGGCGGCGCTGGGTCTGGGCCAGCGCCCTGGCCGCGTGCGCCGGATCGACCGGGGCGGTGCCGAAGACGCGGGTGAGCTGGCCCAGCCCGGACTTGGTCAGCTCGTCCCACGGAGGAAGGGACTCGGCGAACTCGTGCTGGGCCGGGGCGACCTCGGCCGCCACCTCGGACACCCCCACCCACACGCCGACGAGCTGGGCCAGCTTCTCCGCCAGGGTCATCTCGGTGAGCAGCGTGGCCACCCGCTCCTGCACCGGACGCCCTGGGATCCCCCAGACGCGATCCATGACGCCGATAGTATCGATAAGACTGCGAAACACAACCCGCCGCAAACTAGCTGCCAAAACGGGACTCTGTTTGGACTAAAGCCGCTCTTGACACCAACAGAGCAGCGTCCATAGGGTCGGCCGCACTCGCGATATTTCCGAAACATTTCGGAAAGGTGGCTCCATGTTACGGCGTTCCCGACCGCGCTTTCTCCGCCTCTGCGCGCTCGCCCTGGCCGCGGGCGCGCTGGCCGCCTGCGGCACCTCCGGCCCGGCGGGCCAGGCGGGGGTCACGGTGTGGGCCTTGCAGGACAACGTGCTCAACCCGATCGAACAGCAGTCGGTGGACCGCTTCAACCGCGCGGGCGGCACCGCCAAGCTGGAGACCTTCGCCAACGACCCGTACAAGCAGAAGCTGCGGGTCGCCCTCGGCTCGCCGAACCCGCCCTCGGCCTTCTTCAACTGGGGCGGCGGCAACCTCAAGGAGTACGTCGACGCGGGCAAGGTCGCCGACCTGACCCCGCTGCTGGCCGAGAACCCCGGCCTCGGCGAGGCGTTCCTGCCGAACGTGCTGGACGCGGCCCGCCTGGACGGCAAGCTCTACGGGCTGCCGATGCGCGGCATGCAGCCGGTGGTCCTGTTCTACAACAAGGAGGTCTTCGCCGCCGCGGGCGCGCGGCCGCCGGGCACCTGGGAGGAACTGCTGGCACTGGTGGAGACCTTCAAGGCCAGGAACGTGCAGCCGATCGCGCTGGCCGGCTCGCAGGCCTGGACCGAGCTGATGTGGGCGGAGTACCTGCTCGACCGGATCGGCGGCACCGAGGTCTTCCGCGCGGTGAAGGGAAAACCCGAGGGCTGGCGGCACCCCGCGGTGCTGGAGTCGATGACCCGGCTCAAGGAGCTCATCGACCGCGGCGGCTTCGGCCGGGACTTCGCCGGGGTGGGCTACGACCTCGGCGGCGCCTCCACCATCCTGGCCCAGGGCAAGGCCGCGATGCACCTGATGGGCTCCTGGGAGTACGTCAACCAGCTCGGCCAGAGCCCGGAGTTCGTCAAGCGGGAGGCGCTGGGCTGGGTCCCCTTCCCCGCGGTGCCCGGCGGCAAGGGCGACCCGCGCAACCTGGTCGGCAACCCGGCCAACTTCTACTCGGTGTCCGCCGGATTGTCCACAGTGGACCAGGCCAAGAAGTTCGTGGCCACCCAGCTGCACGACCCGGGCTACGTGCAGGCGCTCATCGACGCCGGCGACGTGCCCGCGGTGAGCGGGCTGGCGGACAAGCTGGCCAAGGCCCCCAACGCCGCCTACACCAGCTGGCTCTACGAGCAGGTGCGCGCCGCCCCGCACTTCCAGCTGTCCTGGGACCAGGACCTGCCAGCCGAGCAGGCCACCTTCCTGCTCACCCAGCTCCAGGAGTTCTTCCTGGGCAAGCTCTCCCCGCAGCAGTTCGTCGACGCGCTGGCCAGCCGCGGATGACCCAGCGGCCGTCGGCTCTCTACGCCCTGCCCGCACTGGCCTTCTTCACCCTGTTCGCGGTGCTGCCGATGGTCCTGGTCTTCGGCCTGAGCTTCACCGCATGGGACGGCCTGGGCGCGCCGCGGGTCACCGGCGCGGACAACTGGGCCCGGCTCTACGCCGATGACCAGGCGCACGCCGCGCTCGGCCGGACCCTGCTGATCATGGTGCTGTCCTGGCTGGTGCAGACCCCGCTGGCGCTGCTGACCGGGGTGTGGGCGGCGGGCAGGCAGCGCGGCCGGGCGGTGCTCAGCGCGCTGTTCTTCCTGCCGCTGCTGCTCTCCACCGCCGCGATCGCCCTGCTGTGGCAGGCGTTGCTGGACCCCAACTTCGGCCTCACCGCCGGGGTGCTGGCCCCGCTGGGCGACCCGCAGCTGGCGCTCTACACCGTGGTGCTGGTGATCACCTGGCAGTACGTGCCCTTCCACACCCTGCTCTACCAGGGCGCGGCGCGGGCGGTGCCGCCCGCGCTGTACGAGGCCGCGGTGCTGGACGGGGCCGGGCGGCTGGCCCGCTTCCGGCACATCACGCTGCCCCAGCTGCGGCACACCGTGATCAGCTCCTCGGTGCTGATGCTGGTCGGCTCGCTGACCACCTTCGACACCGTGCTGATCCTCACCGGCGGCGGACCGGGCACCGCGACCCGGATCCTGCCGCTGCACATGTACATCACCGGGTTCACCGGCTTCGAGCTGGGCTACGCCAGCACCATCGGCGTGCTGCTCATGGTGCTGGGCGCGGCGCTGTCGCTGATCGTGTTGCGGGCCACCGGTTTCCGCGCCATGTCCAGTCAACAGGAGGGCGTATGAGGATCACGCCGAACCGGATCGGCGGCGCCTTCGCCGGACTCTGGCTGCTGGTGGTGCTGCTGCCGCTGTACTACATGCTGGCCGCGAGCCTGCGCGGGCGGGCCGACTACCTCGGCGGCCATCCCCTTGCCCCGCCGGCGAACCCGACCCTGGCGAACTACCTCACCGTGCTGGAGGGCGGGTTCGGCCGGTACCTGCTCAACAACGTGGTGGTCACCGGGGCCACCGTGCTCATCGTGCTGCTGCTGGCCGTGCCAGCGGCCTACGCGGCCACCAGGAGCACCAGCCCGTGGGTGCGGCGCGGGTTCAGCCTGCTGCTGGCCGGGCTGGCGATTCCGGCGCAGGCCACCATCATCCCGGTCTACCTGCTGATCACCCGGCTGCACCTCTACGACAGCCTCACCGGGGTCATCCTGCCCACCGCGGCCTTCGCGCTGCCGGTGGCCACCCTGGTGCTGACCACCAGCCTGCGCGATGTGCCGCGCGAGCTGTACGAGGCGCAGGCCATCGACGGGGCCGGGCCGCTGCGCACGCTGTTCGACCTGGTGCTGCCACTGGCCAAACCGGCCATCGTCACCGTGGCCATCTACACCGCGCTCAGCGCCTGGAACGGTTTCCTGTTCCCGCTGGTGCTCACCCAGTCCGCGGAGAACCGGGTGCTCACCCTGGGACTGTGGAACTTCCAGGGCCAGTTCGGGGTGAACGTGCCCGGCCTGCTGGCCGCGGTGACGCTGTCCGTGCTGCCGATCTTCGTGGTCTACCTGATCGGGCGGCGGTTCCTGCTGGCCGGCCTCACCGCCGGGTTCGGCAAGTGAGGCCGGCCCGCGCCGGGTCAGGGGTTGATCGCGCGGTAAGCCGGTTTTGGTTGCAGGGAGCGGTCGAACAGGCAGGCGTCCCCGGTGCCGGGGAAGGTGCCCGGCACCCAGGAGTGCCGGTCGGTGAAGCCCCAGGTGGTGAACTCCACGCAGCGGCTCACCGCGTGGCAGCCGTCCCACAGCTGCTTGTAGTAGTTCGCCTGGGCGGCCAGTTTGCCGCCGTCACTGGGCAGCTGGATGCGCACGTCGGCCTCGGTGATGGCCACGTCCAGGCCGAGCGCGGCCAGCCGCCGCAGGTTGTCCTGGTAGCCGCCGGGGAAGCCGTACTGGGTGGCCAGGTGTGCCTGGATGCCCACGCCGTCGATCGGCACGCCCTGCTGCTTGAGCTGGCGCACCAGCGCGTACATCGCGTTGGCCTTGGCGCTGTTGCCCTCGGTGTTGTAGTCGTTGATGTAGAGCTTGGCCGAGGGGTCGATCTGGCGGGCCAGCCGGAAGGCATCCGCGATCCAGTTGTCGCCCAGCCTGGTCTGGAAGATCGAGTTGCGGCGCCTGCCGTCCTCCTCGAACACCTCGTTGACCACGTCCCAGGCCCGGATCTTGCCCTTGTACCTGCTCATCGTGGTGCGGATGCGCTGCTCCACCGCGGCCCGCAGGTCGTTGGCGGAGAGGTTGTTCAGCCAGTTCGGGTACTGGCTGTGCCACACCAGGGTGTGCCCGCGCACGGTCTTGCCGTTCTGCTGGGCGTAGTTGACGATCGCGTCCGCGCCGCCCCAGTTGTACTGGCCGCGGTTGGGCTCGGTGACCGCCCACTTCATCTCGTTCTCCGGCGTCACGCTGTCGAACTCGCGGGTCAGGGTCCCGCGGTAGTCCTGCTCGCCGGCCAGTGGCCCCGCGGCCACCGCGCTGCCGACCCAGCGGTTGGTGATGCCGTGCAGGGGCCCCGCGGCCGAGGCGGGTAGCGCGCCCGCGCCCACACCGGCCACCAGCAGGCCCAGCACCAGCAGTTGTCTGCGCAACTTCATTGTCGCTCCAGGGCTTGTCGATACTTTCTATATGAAAACCGACACTTTCGAAGCTAGGCGCGTTCGTGTCGCTCCGGCAATAGGCCCGTTGGGGCAACCCGGTTGTCGTAGACTCCGGCCATGGCACCGGGCAAGGTCACCATCGCGGACATCGCCGCCGAGGCAGGCGTCTCGATCCCGACAGTTTCGAAGGTGATGAACGGCAGACCCGATGTCGCGGCGGAAACCCGCGAGCGGGTGGAGTCGATCATCCGGCAGCACGGCTACCAGCGCAGGGGCGATGAGCGGTCCCGCCGCTCGACCCTGGTGGAGCTGATGTTCCACGAGCTGGAGAGCGCCTGGGCGCTGGAGATCATCCGCGGCGCCGAGCAGGTGGCCGCCGAGCAGGGTCTCGCGCTGGTGCTCTCGGAGTCCCAGGGCAGGCTGACCCCCGGCCAGCGCTGGGTGGACGGCGTGATCACCCGCAAGCCGCTGGCCGTGGTCGCGGTGTTCTCCGACCTCAGCGCCGCCCAGCTGGCCAAGCTGCGGGCCAGGGACATCCCGGTCGTGGTGGTGGACCCGATCGGCGAGCCGGGCGTGCACACCCCCTCGATCGGCGCGACCAACTGGAACGGCGGCCTGACCGCCACCCGGCACCTGATCGAGCTGGGCCACGAGCGCATCGCGGTGATCGGCGGCCCGGAACGGGTGCTGTGCAGCCGGGCCAGGGTGGACGGCTACCGCGCCGCGCTGGAGACCGCCGGGCTGGTGGTGGACCCGGAGCTGGTGCGCTACGGCGACTTCCACGTCGAGTCCGGCCGCGCCCAGTTCGAGGCGCTGCTCGAGCTGCCCCGCCGGCCCACCGCGGTCTTCGCCGGCAGCGACCTGCAGGCGCTGGGCGTCTACGAGGCCGCGCGCACCGCGGGCCTGCGCATCCCGGAGGACCTGAGCGTGGTCGGCTTCGACGACCTGCCGGTGGCGGAGTGGGTCGGCCCGCCGCTGACCACGGTCCGCCAGCCGTTGCAGGACATGGCCGCCGCGGCCACCCGCCTGGCGGTGTCACTGGCCCGCGGCACCGAACCGGAGCACCGCAGGGTCGAGCTGGCCACCACGCTGATCGTCCGCCGCAGCACCGCGCCGCCCGCGAGCTGACCCAAGCCGCGGCGCGGGTCCCGGGTGGAGGAAAGGGACCCGCGCCGCGGGGGCGCCATCAGGGACTGGCGCAGGTGAGTGGACTCGCCGGTTTGTGGTCACCGGTCGACTCCACGTTGAACGAGAACGCCGCCTGCCCGCCCGCGGGCACACTCGCGTTCCAGGACGCGTTCTTCACCGTCACCGCGGAGTCCGTGACGGAGTGCGTGGCGTCCCACAGGCTGGATATCCGCTGACCCGCCTGGGCGGTCCAGCGCACGGTCCAGCCCCGCACCGGCGTGCTGCCGGGGTTGCGCACGGTCACCGTCACCTGGGCGCCACCGGCCCAGCTGTTGGTGACCGCGTACTCGGCGGTGCAGGCTCCGGGCGGGCCCGCGGTGGTGCTGGTCGGGCTGGTGGTGCCGGTCGGGCCGGGGCCCGGCTCGCCGCCGATGCCGGTGACCTCGCCGTTGCCGCCGTCGAAGACCACGTCGGAGCAGCCGTAGAAGGTCTCCTTGCTGTCCGAGCGCTTCCACACCGAGTAGATGATGTGCTTGCCGCTCTTGCCCTGCGGCAGCCTGCCGTGCCAGCCGTAGTGGCCCTCGACCGTGCCGACCGAACCGGTCAGCGGTGGGTGGTCGACGGTCAGGAACGGCTGCTCCTCGATGTCGTTCCAGGTCAGTGGCCGGGTCGGGCTCCAGCTGTCCTTGGTGACGTAGAGGTAGAACCAGCCGGGGTGGGCAGCCCAGGCGTTGTAGGACCAGCGCATGTTCGCGCCGGCGGTCAGGTGGGTCAGCGGCCAGTCGTTCCTGGCCTGGTTCCAGCCGGAGAAGGTGCTGTTGCCGCCGCTGCACAGCTGGCCGTCCGGCACGAAGCCGCGGGTGCGGCCCTCGCCGTCGGAGCGCAGCACGCTGAACCAGTTGTACAGCGGGTTGGTGCCGCTCTGCGCCACCGCGGCGGCGCAGGCCGGGTTCTTCGGCTTGATCTCACCGGTGGAACTGAGTCCGTCCTTCCAGCAGAAGAAAGTCCGGCTGCCCGGCTGCATCATGGCGCCGTGCGCCTGAGCCGGGCGTTGATCCAGTAGGACGAGGACCATCGAACACAGCGCGACGACCACTGCCGCCAACGCCGCGAGCCTGCTTCGCAGTGTCATGGTCAGTTCCTTGTGGCAGGGAATCTGGGAGCGCTTCCAGATTCGGGGTAGCACATCTCCTTTTCAACCAGGCAAAAGTTTGGCTACGGTGCTGGGAACGCTCCCAGACAGGAGGCGTCATGACCCTGCCCAGAATCGCCGCGGCCCTCACGCTGACCCTGGTCTCGCTCGCCGGTTGCGCCGCGGAACCCGTTGCACCCCTTGCTGATCGGGGCGCGGGCGCACTCGGCCCCCCGGTCACCACGATGCGTGGACTGGTGGACCTGGTCAGCGAGAAGACCTCGGGCTGCACCGACGCCAGGGCGGGCACACCCGAGGAGCTGGACAGGCTGGTCGGCGCCGAGCTGCGCGAGCTGTACGAGCCCTACATCGCGGAGTGGTCCACCTGCGCGGTGCCACCGTCCTACCCCAAGGTCGGCCTGCTGTTGTTCGCCCCTGGCAAGCAGATCGAGTTCCAGCGCACCTGGCGGGACGCGATGACCAAGGGCACCCTCGGCGACGGCCCGACCCTGGCCTTCGGCAACGGTTTCGCGGTCACGTCAGGCTTCCTCGGCGTCTACCAGCTGGACCTCTACTACCTGCGCTGCGCCTACGCCGACGACAAGGTCCGCCAGATCCCGGCCGACGTGGACAACTGCGTCTTCGCCCAGCCGCCCGCGCACGAACACTGAGCGCCGTGTTGGCCGTTGTCGTACACACTCTTGGCCGAACTGGTACGCCATCCGGCCAACACACCGTCCGCAACGGCCAACACCCGGTACGACAACGGCCAACACACCGGTGAGTCAACGCGGCACCAGCTTGCTGCTAAGCCGAGGCCCGGCGGACCAGGCCGACCGGCAGCACCTGCCTGCGTGGCGGCAGGTCCTCCCCCTCGATCAGCCGTTGCAGGGTGAGCACCATCTGCCGGACCTGCTCGCGCGGGTCCTGGTGCACCGTGGTCAGCGGCGGGTTGGTCGCTTCGGCCAGCCCCCGGTGGTCGTCGAAGCCCACCACGGCCACGTCCTCCGGCACCCGCCGTCCGGCGGCGTGCAGCGCGCGCAGGGCGCCCGCGGCCATGGGGTCGTTGGCGGCGAAGACCGCGTCCAGCTTCGGGTTGCGCGCCAGCAGCCTGGCCACCGCCCGCTCGCCGCTCTCGGTGCTGAAGTCGCCTTCCTCGCACAGCCGGGCCGCGGCGCGGTCGTCCAGCCCCGCGGTGGTCCGCCAGCCGGCCAGCCGGTCCACCGCGGAGCGCTGGTCCAGCGGTCCGGTGATGGTGCCGATCCGTTTGCGCCCCAACGAGAGCAGGTGTTCCACCGCCAGCTTCGCGCCGCCCACGTTGTCGAAGTCGACCATGTGCAGGCCGCGGATGGCGCCGCCGGGACTGCCGCCGCCGAAGACCATCGGCAGCCGGAGCAGTCGCAGCGCGGTGGGCAGCGGATCGCCCCGGTGCGCGGCGAAGACCAGCGCGCCGTCGACGTGCCCGCCCTCCAGGAAGCGCACCGTGCCCGGCACGTCCTCGCGGCTGTCCACCAGCATCATCAGCATCTGGCTGCCCACCTCGGACAGCTGCCGGAACGCGCCGCGGACGATCTCGGCGAAGTACGGGTCCTCCAGGACCTTGGTCTCCGGCTCGGAGAGCACCAGCGCGATCGCGTTGGTGCGCCTGGTGACCAGCGAGCGCGCCGCCTGGTTGGGCGAGTAGCCCAGCTCGCGCGCGGCGTCGAGGACCTTCTCCCTGGCCCGGGAACTGACGTAGGCGTCCTCGTTGAGCGCCCGCGAGGCGGTCGACCGGGACACACCGGCGTAGGCGGCGACGTCTTCCAGCGTCGGCCGCGTGGCACCACGGGTCACACCCACCACCTCCGATGATCAGCTTAGCCCGCCCGGCGGCGCGGGCGGGACCGAACGGGTGCAATGTCGCCGATGGTCCCCGCCGGTGCGCGGCCGAGGGTTCACAGCGGGTTTCGGCGCGGTTACAGTCCCGTTCTGGGAGCGCTCCCAGAATCCACCGCCCTCACCCCTGTGTGTCCGGAGGAGGACCCTGCATGAGATCCCGTGCGCTATCCCGGCGATGGCGAGCCGGGCCACTGCCCGCCGCACTCGCCACCGCGCTGGCCGGGGCGGTGACGCTCCCGCTGGGCGCGCTGCCCGCCGCGGCCGCCCCCTCGGTCGCCTGCACCGTGGTGTACCAGGTGACCAACGAGTGGAGCACCGGCTTCAGCGCCGCCGCCACCATCCGCAACGAGGGCGAGGCCCTCAACGGCTGGAAGCTCACCTGGACCTTCGCCGACGGCCAGAAGGTCAGCAACGGCTGGAACGGCGTGTTCACCCAGCAGGGCGCCGCGGTCACCGTGGCCAACCCGGACTGGGCCCGGGTACTGCCCGCCGGCGGCAGCACCCAGGTCAACTTCAACGCCGAGAAGGGCGCGGCGAACCGGCCGCCGACCGACTTCGCGGTCAACGGCGTCCGCTGCACCGGCGCGAACCGGGCCCCCTCGGTCGCGCTGACCAGCCCAGCCGACGGCAGCACCTTCACCGCACCGGCCAGCATCGCGCTGGCCGCCGAGGCCGCCGACACCGACGGCACGGTCAGCAAGGTCGAGTTCTTCGCCGGCACCACCCCCGTCGGCACCGCCACCGCGGCGCCGTGGCGGGTCAACTGGACCGGGGCCACCGCCGGCGAGTACTCGGTGACCGCCCGCGCCACCGACGACAAGGGCGCCACCACCGTCTCCAACCCGGTCGCGGTGCGCGTGCTCGGCGCGCCCGCGGTGCTGGCCACCCCAGGCGCGGTCAGCGTGCGCCAGGGCGACTCGGTCAAGGTCGGGGTCAAGCTGGCCTCCGCGCCCGCCGGTGAGGTCACCGCGACGGTGACCCGCACCGGCAGCGCCGACCTGACCGCGACCCCGGCCACCCTGCGGTTCACCCCGCAGAACTACAACACCGCGCAGCAGCTCACCATCGCCGCGGCCGACAACGGCGGCGCGCTGGGCGAGGCCAGGTTCACCGTGTCCGCGGCGGGCCACACCGCGGCCACCATCACCGCCAAGGAGCTGGGCAAGGACACCTCCAGCTACGCGGCGGCCTTCCTGGCCCAGTACAACAAGATCAAGGACCCGGCGGCAGGCTACTTCCGCCGGTTCGGCGAGCTGCTGGTGCCCTACCACTCGGTGGAGACCCTGGTGGTGGAGGCGCCCGACCACGGGCACCAGACCACCTCGGAGGCGTTCAGCTACTACCTGTGGCTGGAGGCCAGCTACGGCCGGGTGACCAAGGACTGGGCGCCGCTGGCCAAGGCCTGGGAGTCGTTGGAGAAGTTCATCATCCCCGGCAGCAAGGACCAGCCGACCAACTCCTTCTACAACCCGGCCAAACCGGCCACCTACGCCCCGGAGCACCCGCACCCCAGGGGCTACCCCTCGCAGCTGGACCCCGGCGTCGCGGTCGGCCAGGACCCGCTGGCCACCGAGCTGCGCTCGGCCTATGGCAACAACGACATCTACGGCATGCACTGGCTGCTCGACGTGGACAACACCTACGGCTACGGGCACTGCGGGGACGGCACCAACAACGCGCCCGCCTACGTCAACACCTTCCAGCGCGGTGAGCAGGAGTCGGTCTGGGAGACCGTGACCCACCCCTCCTGCGACACGTTCAAACACGGCGGCCGCAACGGGTTCCTGGACCTGTTCACCAAGGACGCCAACTACGCCAAGCAGTGGCGCTACACCAACGCGCCGGATGCCGACGCGCGCGCGGTGCAGGTGGCCTACTGGGCCAAGACCTGGGCCGAGGCGCAGGGCAAGGGCGCTGAGGTGGCGCCGATCCTGGCCAAGGCGGCCAAGATGGGCGACTACCTGCGCTACGCCATGTTCGACAAGTACTTCAAGAAGATCGGCAACTGCGTCGGACCGGCCAGCTGTCCGGCGGGCACCGGCAAGAACAGCGCGCACTACCTGATGGGCTGGTACTACTCCTGGGGCGGCGCGACCGACACCTCGGCGGGCTGGTCCTGGCGGATCGGTTCCAGCGCACCGCACCAGGGCTACCAGAACCCGCTGGCGGCCTGGGCGCTGGCCAACGACCCGGCGCTCAAGCCGAAGTCGGCCACCGGGCAGCAGGACTGGGACACCAGCTACGACCGGCAGTTGGAGTTCCTGCAGTGGTTGCAGGCATCCAACGGCGGCATCGCCGGTGGCGCCAGCAACAGCTGGGGCGGCTCCTACCAGCCGCCGCCGGCCGGGTCGGCGAAGTTCCACGGCATGGCGTACGACTTCCAGCCGGTGTGGCACGACCCGCCGAGCAACCGGTGGTTCGGTTTCCAGGTCTGGGGCGTGGAACGCATCGCCCAGCTCTACCACGTGACCAAGGACGCCCGCGCCAAGGCGATCCTGGACAAGTGGGTTCCGTGGGCCATCGCCAACACCACCGCGGGCAACGGCTCCTTCAAGGTGCCTTCGGACCTGGAGTGGACCGGCAAACCCGACGACTGGACCGGCACCCCCACCGGCAACCCGGGGCTGACGGTCAAGGTGCTCAACCACAGCCAGGACGTCGGCGTGGCGGCCGCGCTGTCCAAGACGCTGCTCTACTACGCGGCGGCCTCGGGCAACACCGCGGCGCGCACCACCGGCGAGCGCCTGCTCGACGCGCTGCTGGCGCACCAGGACGGCAAGGGCATCGCGGTCCCGGAGACCCGCGCCGACTACAGCCGCTTCGACGACAAGCTCACCACCGCCAACGGTGACGGGCTCTACATCCCGCCGGGCTGGACCGGCACGATGGCCAACGGCGACCGCATCGACGCCAACTCCACCTTCCTGTCCATCCGCTCCTTCTACAAGAACGACCCCGACTGGCCCAAGGTCCAGGCCTACCTGGACGGCGGGCCTGCGCCGACCCTGACCATCCACCGGTTCTGGTCGCAGGCGGAGATCGCCACCGCCTTCGCCGCGCACAGCGAGCTGTTCGGCGGCTGATCGGACGGGCGCGAACTGGGAGCGATTCCAGTTCGCGCCCGTTCTGACAACCCTTCGGCAGCCTTTTCCTTGATCCCCTTGACACCCCGGACATCTCGGGGCAACACTCAACTCGATTTCTGGGAGCGCTCCCAGCACGGTCCAGAACGGCGAAAGGGTTGACGTGCGCCATCTCTTACCTCGCTCACTCGCACTCGGGCTCGCGGTCTCGGCGGTTGCCGCGCTGACCGCCTGCGGTTCCGGCGCCGGCTCGGACGGCAAGCTGGAGCTCACCATCGCCACCTTCACCGAGTTCGGGTACGAGGACCTGCTCAAGGAGTACGAGGCGGCGCACCCGAACATCCGCATCACCCACCGCAAGACCGGGCAGTCCGCGCCGCACCACCAGAACCTCTACACCAAGCTCGGCGCGGGCTCCGGCCTGGCCGATGTCGAGGCGGTGGAGGAGGGCCACCGCGCCAAGGTGATGGAACGCGCGGACAAGTTCGCCAACCTGCGCGAGATCGGCCCGGCCGACGTCACCCCGGAACGCTGGCTGCCCTGGAAGTCCGAGGCGGTCACCACCAAGGACGGCCGCCTGATCGGCTACGGCACCGACATCGGCCCGCTGGCCATGTGCTACCGCAAGGACCTCTTCGCCGAGGCCGGGCTGCCCAGCGATCCTGAGGGGGTCAAGCCGCTGTTCGCCACCTGGGACAGCTTCTTCGCCGCCGGCGAGAAGTTCGCGGAGAAGGTCAAGGGCAAGGCCTGGTTCGACTCGGCCGCGCAGATCTTCAACGCCATGCAGAACCAGCTGCCCCAGGGTTACTACAACACCGAGGACAAGCTGATCATCGAGTCCAACCCGGCCATCAAGGCCAACTGGGACAAGCTCACCGCCGCGGTGGCCAAGGGCCAGTCCGCCAAGCTGACCGCCTTCGGTCCCGAGTGGAACAGCGCCTTCCGCACCGGCGCCTTCGCCACCAAGACCTGCCCGTCCTGGATGCTCGGCGTGGTCGAACAGCACGCCGGCCCGGAGAACCAGGGCAAGTGGGCGGTCACCGACGCCTTCCCCGAGGGCGGCGGCAACTGGGGCGGCTCCTTCCTGACCGTGCCCAAGCAGAGCAAGCACCCGAAGGAGGCCGCGGAGCTGGCCGCCTGGCTGTCCGCGCCCGCGCAGCAGCTGAAGGCCTTCGCCGCCAAGGGTCCCTTCCCCAGCCAGGTCGAGGCGCTGAGCAGCGAGCAGCTGTTGAACAGCCACAACAAGTACTTCGACGTCAAGGCAGGCGCGTTGTACGCCGCGCAGGCCCGCAAGGTGACCAAGGCCCAGTACAAGGGCCCGGCCGACGGCGAGCTCCAGGACGTCGTCGGGCTCGCCGCGCTGCAGAAGGTCGAGCAGGGCGCCTCCTCGGCGGAGGGCTGGCAGCAACTCGTCGACGGTGCGAAGAAGCTGGCCAAGTGAGTCTGGACCTCCACCCGCAGACCCGCCGTGACCGCGGTGCTCCCGTTCCGCCGCGGTCACGGCGTCCCATTCGCGACCGGCTCGGCGAGTGGGACCTCCGGTTCTCGCCCTACCTCTACATCGCGCCGTTCTTCCTGATCTTCGGCCTGACCGGCCTGTTCCCGTTGCTCTACACCGCTTATGTGGCCCTCTTCGACTGGGAGCTGGGCGGCGCGGAGCCGACCTTCGTCGGGCTGGACAACTTCACCACCCTGCTCGCCGACGAGCAGTTCTGGACCACGCTGACCAACACGATCAGCATCTTCCTGCTCTCCAGCGGACCGCAGCTGGTGATCGCGGTGCTGCTGGCCGCGCTGCTCAACACCAGGGTCCGCCCGGCCACCGGCTGGCGGGTCGGCGTGCTGCTGCCCTACGCGGCCAGCCTGGTGGCCATCGGCATCATCTTCGCCAACCTGTTCGGCCGCGACTTCGGCCTGGTCAACACCCTGCTGGAAGTGTTCGGCCTGGACCGGATCGACTGGCAGGCCAACCGCTTCGCCAGCCACCTGGCCATCGCCTTCATGGTGAACTGGCGCTGGACCGGCTACAACGCGCTGATCGTGCTGGCCGCGATGCAGGCCATCCCCAAGGACGTCTACGAGGCCGCGGTGGTCGACGGGGCCGGTGCGGTGCGCCGGTTCTTCAGCATCACCCTGCCGCTGCTGCGCCCGACGCTGATCTTCATGGTGATCACCTCGACCATCGGCGGGCTGCAGATCTTCACCGAGCCCAAGCTGTTCGACACCAGGCCCGGCTCCAACAACGGCGGCTCCTCCAACCAGTTCCAGACCATCACCCTCTACCTGTACCAGTCCGCCTTCGAGAACCAGAACTTCGGCTACGCCTCGGCGATCGCCTGGGTGCTGTTCCTGGTGATCATCATCTTCGCCGGCATCAACTTCCTGCTCACCCGGCGGCTGGCGGGGGTGGGGCGATGAGCGTCGGCAAGCCCAATGCCACGGTGTACGGACTGTTGCTGGCCTTCGTGCTCGGCTCGGCCTTCCCGTTCTACTGGTCCTTCGTGGTGGCCAGCAGGGACAGCGCCACCGTCTCCCAGCGGGTGCCGCCGCTGCTGCCCGGTGGCAACTTCTTCGCCAACGCGGCCAAGGTGTTCGACTCGGTGCCGTTCTGGAAGGCCCTGGGCAACAGCATGATCGTGGCCGGCACGGTGACGGTGTCCACCGTGCTGCTGTCCACACTGGCCGGTTTCGCCTTCGCCAAGCTGCGCTTCCGCGGCCGGGGGGTGCTCTTCGTCGCGGTGGTGGCCACCCTGGCCGTGCCCACCCAGCTGGGCATCGTGCCGCTGTACATGCTGATGGCCGAGTTCGGCTGGGCCAACAGCCTGGAGGCGGTGATCGTGCCGAACCTGGTCACCGCGCTCGGGGTGTTCTGGATGCGCCAGTACATCTCGGAGGCGGTGCCCTTCGAGCTGATCGAGGCCGCCCGGATGGACGGGTGCAGCCTGATCCGCACCTTCTGGCACGTGTGCCTGCCCGCGGTCCGGCCGGCCGCGGCCTTCCTCGGCATGTTCACCTTCATGACCTCCTGGAACGACTTCCTGTGGCCGTTGGTCGCCCTCGACGCGGGCAACCCCACGATCCAGGTGGCCCTGGAGAAGCTCCAGAGCGGCTTCTACATCGACTACTCGCTCGTGCTGGCCGGCACGACCATGGCGACGGTCCCGGTCCTGCTGATCTTCGTCCTGCTCGGCCGACAGATCGTCGCCGGCATCATGCAGGGCGCCGTGAAGGGATGACGAGTGCACGTATCTGACCACGCCGTCGAGCTGGCGTTCCCGCCGGGATTCCTGTGGGGCGCGGCCACCGCGGCCTTCCAGATCGAGGGATCGACCACTGTGGACGGTCGAACCGACTCGATCTGGGACGCCTTCTGCCGTACCCCCGGCAAGGTGCACAACGGCGACACCGGCGAACCGGCCACCGACCACTACCGACGGATGCGCGAGGACGTCGCGCTGATGGCCGACCTCGGCCTGCGCGCCTACCGGTTCTCCACCGCCTGGCCCCGGATCCGCCCGGACGGCGGCCCGGTCAACCCGGCGGGCCTGGACTTCTACCAGCGCCTGGTGGACGAGCTGCTGGCCAGGCAGATCACCCCGTGGGTCACCCTCTACCACTGGGACCTGCCGCAGGCGCTGGAGGAGCGCGGCGGCTGGGCGAACCGGGACACCGCCTACCGCTTCGGCGAGTACGCCCAGACCGTGGTCGGCGCGCTCGGCGACCGGGTGCCGTTCTGGACCACGCTCAACGAGCCCTACTGCTCCTCCTTCGTCGGCTACGCCTCGGGCAGGCACGCCCCCGGCCGCACCGACCCGCACGCCACCGTGGCCGCCGTGCACCACCTGCACCTGGCGCACGGCCTCGGTGTGCGGGCGATCAGGGACGCGGCTCCCCAGGCCCAGGCCGGGATCACGCTCAACCTGTACCCGGTGCACCCGGCCGATCCCGGTTCCGAGGCGGACCTGGAGGCGGTCCGCCGGGTCGACGGACTGCAGAACCGGATCTTCCTCGACCCGGTGCTGCGCGGTGAGTACCCCGAGGACGTGCTCGCCGACCTGGAACCGTTCGGGTTGTCCAGCCACATCCAGGACGGCGACCTGGACCTGATCGGCGCGCCGCTGGACCTGTTGGGCGTCAACTACTACAGCAGCCTGCACGTCTCCGGCGCCTCGACCGAGCCCGCCGACGGCCCCACCACCTGGATCGGCGCCGAGCACGTGCGCTTCCCCAGCAGGGGCCTGCCGCGCACCGACATGAACTGGGAGATCCAGGCCTCCGGGCTCACCGAGGTGCTCACCCGGCTGCACACCGAGTACCCGCCGCTGCCGCTCTACATCACCGAGAACGGCTCGGCCTGGCCGGACAAGCCCAACGGCGACGGCCAGATCGAGGACACCGACCGAGTGTCCTATTTGGACGGTCACCTGCGCGCGGCGCACGAGGCCATCCAGGCGGGGGCCGACCTGCGCGGGTACTTCAGCTGGTCGCTGCTGGACAACTTCGAGTGGGCCGAGGGCTATGCCAAGCGGTTCGGCCTGGTGCACGTGGACTACCAGACCCAGGTGCGCACCCCGAAGCGCAGCGCGCACTTCTACTCGCAGGTGATCAGGCAGAACGGGCTGATCGCCGAACAACTGTGATTGCTCTAGGTAACTGACCCGACCGCCAGCCGCACCGACGTCACCAGCGGGTGAATGGGACGCCGGTGGGCTGGCGGTTGTCGTGCGCCGATCGCATGGTGGCTGCGGGGAGTCCACCAGCGAGCGGAGTCGGTCATGCCTGCGGAACCAGTGTCACGACGGCAGTTCATCCAGGTCGGTGGGGTCGGCGTGGCCGGGATGGTGGTAGGGCTGCCCGCCTCCGCGCCCGCCGCCGAGGCCAGACCGGCCATCGCCCAGTGCGCGGGTTTCAGTCCGGTCGTCGGGGCCGAGACCGGCCTGGCCAACGGCATCGCGCGGACACCCCGGGGCACGCTGAAGCTGTTCGTGGACAACCACAGCAGCCAGCCGACCAAGGACCCGCTCAGCCTGAAGTTCGTCACCCCCTACTTCGTCAACATCAACCGCGCGGGCCAGCTGCCACCCGGCGCGAAGATGCTGCTGCGGGACGAGCGGCCGAACGTGCCGGAGATCCTAGAGGTAGTGCTCCCGGCCGGGCTCAAGCCGGGCAGGCACGACGTGTCCATCCCGATCGTCCGGGTCGACGGTGGCCCGAGCCTGCTCGGTCACGGCCAGCTGCTGGTCTCCCCGGTGCGCCCGGCCAGGGATGAGCCGCCCTGCCTGCTGGGCGACGCGACGGACTTCCAGATCAAGACCCCCGGCGCCAGCAACGGCCCCGCGCGCACGGGGCGGGCGGGCAACCAGGTCAACCTGTACGTCAGCTACGAGTTCTGCGCGCTGACCAGGGGCAAGGGCCGGCTGGTCACCGTCCGCGCGGGCAACGCCGGACCGAACCCCACTACCGCGGACGCGCTGGTCACCGTGCGCACCCCGTTCTACGTCAACGTCGACCGGTCCGGGCAGCTGCCGCCGGAAGCGAAGTTCATCTACCAGAACACCGATCCCACCGTCCCCGAGGTACTGGGCATCACCGTGCCCAAGGGCCTGCGGCCGGGCGAGGAACGCTCGTTCGCGGTGCCCCTGCTCGCCGTGCCCGGCACCCTGCCCGGGTACCGGGCCGGTGGCGCGATGGTGCTGGCCGGGAAGTCCGATGAGGACGTGGACCTGCGGCCCAACGCGGTCCAGTTCGCGGTGACCGTGCTGGCCACCTAGGACAGCGGAATGCCGCCCCCGCGACACTGCGGGGGCGGCATTCCGCTCAGGCGGTCAGAGCGCCGGGTAGGCGTTGCGCATGAGCTCCTGCAGCTGAGCGGGGAACCAGTGCCCCGACAGCGGCGCGTTGCCCAGTGCGCCGGACATGTTGTTGCCGTTGCGGGGGTTGCCGGTGTAGGTCGGGTCGCACATCCGGTCGAAACCCTTGCCCTCGTTGTTCTGGATGTACTTGCTGGAGCCGTCGGACTCGCCGGGCGGCTTCATCCACACGTAGGCGTCGATACCGGCCGGACCGGGGTTGGCCTTCGGCCGCTCGCCGAGGCCGGCGCCGGACTGGTTGCACCAGTTGCCGAGGTGGATGCGCCGGTCCACGCGGGACTGGTTGACGAAGGTGTTCGGGTCGGTCGAGGTGCTCGCCGCGGTCGGGCGGTTGGGTCCGCCCCAGCCGTTGCGCGCGGTGTCGATGAGCATGCCGACGTCCTGGCCGAAGCAGGCCGCGGCGGCCCTGGCGCGGAAGTCCTGGGCGTAGCCGAGCTCGTCGACGTAGCGGTTCCAGTCCACCCACTTCGTGCTCTCCCGCAGCGGCCTGCCACCGACCACGGTGTCGGCCTTGAAGAACGGTTCGTGCAGCGCGCTGAAGTTGGCGGTGTTGACGATGAAGCCGGACACGTCGGCCGGGGTGGCGCCGGAGGCGTTGGCCGCCTGGCACATCAGCTGCACGGTCGGGTTGAGGTTGTCGTCCCAGCCGAGCCAGCCGTGGTGCCCCGCGTCGATGTAGTTGTACACGTTGGGCACGTCGCCGAGCTTGTTCAGCGCGTAGCCGACGCCGTTGACGTAGTTGCCGTTGGCCTTCATGACGTCGCACTGCGGGACCGCGGTCGGCCTGCCGCTGACGTTGGTGATCAGGTTCGGCAGCGAGTCGACCTCGATCACCGTCGCGACACGCAGCTTGGCGTAGGCCGGCCTGGCCAGGATCGCGGCGATCGGGTCGATGTACTCGGTGCGGTAGCGCCCGATCTCATCGGCCTTGAGCTCGCCGTTGGAGGCCAGCGCCGAGCAGTCCCGGCCGGGCAGGTTGTAGATCACCAGCTGGACCACCAGTGGCTTCGCCCCGTTGGCCGCGTCCTGCCGCACCGCCTCGTCGAGGTGGCCGACCAGGCCCCTGGCGGCGGCGGTGCCGTTGATCGCCGCGATGCGGTCCAGCCACACGCCGGTTGGCTGGTTCGCGATGCGGCTGCCACCGGGCTCGGCGCGCACCTTGGCCGCCCAGTCCGGGTTCACGTACATGTCGGCGCCGTTGTAGGGGTTGTTCTCCCGGCTCCCGCCCGGCGGCGGCTCGGTCGGCTTGCCGGTGCAGGCGTTGCCGTTGAGCGTGAAGCTGGCCGGGGCCGGGTTGCTGCCGGAGTAGGTGGCGTTGAAGCCGATCTCCACCGAGGCTCCGGTGCCCAGAGACCCGTTGCCCGTCGCGGTCACGTTCGGGCTGTCGGTGGCCTGGGACCAGTTGGCGCTCCAGCCCTGGGAAAGCCTCTGGTTGCCGGGGAAGGCGAAGCCCAGCGTCCAGCTGGAGATCGCGTCACCCAGGTTGTTGATCTTGACTCGGGCGGTGAAGCCACTGCCCCAGTCGTTCACGCTGTAGTCGACCCGGCAGGCGGGCGCGGCGCTGGCCGAGGGGGCGGCGAGCACTGTGCCGAAGGTCGTGGCGGTCAGCACCGCCGCCAGACCCGCGGCCGTGCCGCGTAGACCGCGGCCCGTTCGTAAGTTCGTCAACAGGGGTTTGAACCTCATTGCGGTTCCTCCGCTCGTCGCTGAGCGATCACAGGGGGCGATTTCTGGGAGCGCTCCCAGTTTCGGATACTAACCCGGGTGCCAACGTGTGTACAGACATTCACCCTGGCGGCTCCCCCGGCACTCAGGCCGCTCTGCCGAACACCGTGGCCCGTTTCGCGGTCTGCCTGATCCCGTTGGGACCGTGGAAGATCCGCTGTCCCCAACTGGTCAGCTGGGCCGGATCGAAGGCGGTGGCCATGTCCAGATAGCCCACGTCAGCGCTGTTGCCGCTCCAGGACCAGCCCAGGTAGCCGATCCGGTTGGCCTGGCTGTAGGCGAGGATCGCGTTCTCGTCCGGGTCGCCGTCGGAGTGGAAGTGGCCGAACTCCCCCACCACGATCGGCAGCCGGGCGGCCAGGAACCGGCCCAGGTAGTCCGAGACCTTGGCCGCGGTGTTGTACACCCCGTACATGTGCACGCTGAACACGGTGTTGCGCAACGGGTCCGCGGCGAAGACCGCGCCCGCGCCGTCCCGCATGGTGAAGGACCAGTCCTGGCCCCAGTTCGGCGCGTCCACCATGATCGTGTGCCGCAGCCCTGCCCCGCGCAGCTTGGCGATCGCGCCCCGGGTGTCCGCGCTCCAGCGCTGGTAGCCGTTGTTGCCGTGCGGCTCGTTGCCGATGTTGATGATGACGAAGGACTCCTGGCCGCGCAGCGCATCGCGGATGCCGAGCCAGTAGTCGGCGGCCCGGTCCAGGGTGACCGCGCCGGACTGCTCGCCGTAGCCGGTGGTGTCGTGCACCTCCAGCACGCACACCAGCCTCTGCCGCCTGCACTCCGCGACCACCCTGGTCACGTCGGCGGAGTCGTTGCGGGTCCAGCGGTCGCCGCTGCTGAGCACCACCCGCGCCGAGTTGGCGCCGAGCGCGGAGATGTGCGCGAGCGAGCTGAACCGCTGCGGGTACCAGGTGTGCGCGTGGTTCACCCCGCGCAGCACGAACTCCACACCATTGGCGTCGTGGAGCCTGCCGTCGCGCACGGTGAAGCCGGTGGCCGCGTGGGCCGACCCGGCCAGGAACAGGCTGGCGAGCAGGCTCAACAGCACGCCGCCCACCAGGAATCTTCTCAATCGCATAGTCCACCTCACTAGTCCGATCGGGTCTGCCGCCCCGGATTCTCGTTACCCGGCATTCACATCCGGCGGCAGACGCCGTTACAGTCGGCTGGAACTGGAAGCGCTCCCAGACTAGCCGTACCCCTGCCACTCCTGGAGCATCCCGTTGCGAAAACTAGCCATGGCACTGGCCGCGGCCCTGGCCGTGACCGCTCCGGTCGCGGCTGAGGCCAGCCCGGCCCCGCCGCATGCCGACAACCCGTTCGCGGGCGCCACCAGCTACCGCAACCCGGACTACGCGGCACTGGTGGACTCCTCGATCGCCAGGACCGCCGACCCCGCGCTCAGGGCCAAGATGGCCACCGTCAAGACCTATCCGACCGCGGTGTGGCTGGACCGGATCGCGGCCATCTACGGCGGCAAGCCCAACGGTGACCGTCGCAGCCTCAAGGGCCACCTGGACGCCGCGCTGGCGCAGAAGAAACCGGGCAAGCCGATCACCGCCACGTTCGTGATCTACGACCTGCCCGGCCGGGACTGCGCCGCGCTGGCCTCCAGCGGCGAGCTGCCGCTGACCGCGGCCGGACTGGCCCGGTACCAGCGCGAGTACATCGACGTCATCGCCCGCACCTTCCGCAACCCGAAGTACGCCGGCATCCGGATCGTCGCGGTGATCGAGCCGGACGGCCTGCCCAACCTGGCCACCAACCAGGCCGACCCGGAGTGCGCGCAGGCCAAGGCCAGCGGCATCTACGTGGACGCGGTCCGCTACGCGGTGAACAAGCTGCACGCGATCCCCAACGTCTACAACTACCTGGACATCGCGCACGCCGGCTGGCTCGGCTGGGACACCAACCTGCGCGACACCGTGGCGCTCTACACCGACACCATCCGCGGCACCGCCGCCGGACTGTCCAGTGTGGACGGATTCGTGACCAACGTGTCGAACTACACCCCGCTGGCCGAGCCGCACCTGCCCGATCCGGGCCTGCCCGTCGGGGGCCAGCCGGTGCGCTCGTCGAAGTACTTCGAGTGGAACCCGAACTTCGACGAGGCCGACTTCACCGCGGCCCTGCACACCGCCTTCCGCGCCCAGGGCTGGCCCGAGGGCATCGGCATGCTGGTGGACACCGGCCGCAACGGCTGGGGCGGCCCGAACCGCCCGAGCGGCCCCAGCGCCAGCACCGACCTGGACACCTATGTCGCGGAGTCCAAAGTAGACAGACGAGCGCACCGCGGCCTGTGGTGCAACGTCAGCGCCACCGGCCTGGGCCAGCCCCCGCAGGCGAAGCCCCAGGGCCACCCGCACCTGGACGCGCTGGTCTGGATCAAGCCGCCGGGCGAGTCCGACGGCGCGAGCAAGTACATCCAAAACCCGGAGGGCAAGAAGCCGGACCCCATGTGCGACCCGGAGTTCGTCCCGCCGAACGCGGGCGGCCACAAGACCGGGGCCTTGCCGGACTCCCCGCTGGCCGGACACTGGTTCCACGAGCAGTTCACCATGCTGGTCCGCAACGCCCATCCCGCGGTGCCCGCCTGAGAAGAGGGGGTTGGGGTGGTGGCCGCTCGCGGCCGGCCACCACCCCTCCCGGTCAGGGCCGCGCTACCTCGCGTAAGTGGCCGCCGCGGCCGTGTCCACCACCTTCTTCGCCGCGGCCGCGGTGAGCAGCCTGGCGGCGCGCCAGCTCTCCGCGGTGGCGCGCACGTGCTGGACCAGCTTTCCCTTGTCCGCGAAAGGCGCGGCCGCCCAGACCTCGTCCAGCAGCGTGCGGCCGTCGGGCCGGACCGGGTTGGCGATGCCGGAGCCGGTGCCGCCGAAGACGACCTCCGGTTCGGCCCGCCGGAAGTACACGTGCGCCGGATCCTCGGTGCCCTCGAAGAACGGCGCGAGCTCCACCCCGTCCAGCCGGAAGTGCAGCGCCTTGCCCGCCACCGGGGTGAGGCTGGGCAGCAGGTCGCCGGAGAGGCCGCAGTTGCGGTAGAGCCCGAACCGCAGCCAGCTCTGCCGCGCGTCCCTGGCCACCAGGTTGACCGGTCCGTAGAACAGGGTCTGCACCGCGGGGTCGTCCAGTGCCCGCTCGACCCGCAGCCGGAACGGGATCTCCACCCGGACGGTGTCGCCGTGGGTCCAGGACCGGGACACCGAGAAGTACGTGCCGGGCACCGGGTTCTGCCGCACCGCCCGGTTGTTGACCGTGACCCGGAACCCGTCCGTGGCCCACGCTGGCACCCGCAACCACAGGTCGAACTTTCCGCTGCCGCTGATGGTGAGCGTCGAGCCCTGCTCGGCCGGGTAGCCGGTGCGCTGGGTGACGGTGATGCCCTTGGCCGCCCAGGTGAGCGTGGACGCGCTGTAGAGGTTGACGTACAGGACGGTGTTCCCGGGGTTGGCGAGGTACACCGTGTCCTGGTACTTGGTGGCGCTTTCCAGCCCGGTGCCCTCGCAGCAGGTGGTGCCCGCCTTCGGCGTGTAGTCGCGGACCTGGCCGGGCAGCAGGCCGATGAAGTAGGTCACCAACGGTTTTTCTGCATCCGCTCTGTCCTGTTTGGACCCGAGCACCTGGTTGTAGAGCGCTCGCTCGTAGTAGTCCATATAACGTGGATCCTGCTGGTGGCAGAACAGCATCCGGCTGAGCTTGAGCAGGTTGTAGGCGCAGCAGGTCTCGGCGGTGCTGCCGCTGAGCGTGCCCGCGATCACGCCGGGCACGCGCCAGAACTCCGCGGTGCTGGTGCCACCGATGCTGTACAGCCGCGTCGGCACCACCATGCCCCAGAAGTTCTTCGCCGCGGCCAGGTAGCGCGCTTCCCCGGTGCTGTCGTGGAGCCGGAGCAGCCCGGTGAGGATCGGGATGTGCTGGTTGGCGTGCAGCCCGTCCAGGATGTCGGTGCCCGCCGCGCAGGAGTCGATCAGGCGGTTCAGGTCGAACAGCTTGGCCAGCGCCAGGTGCTCGGCCCGGCCGGTGATCGCGTGCAGGTCGACGATCGACTCCACCAGGCCGCCGAACTCACCACTGGAGAAGATGCCCCACATCCGCTGCAGGGTGCTGGCCGGCAGCTTGGACAGCCGGGAGTGCATCCAGTCCGCCATGCCCTCGGCCAGGTCCAGCGCGCGGCGGTCGCCGGTCTCCCGGTGCGCGTCGAGCAGACCTTGCATGATCTTGTGCGCGGTGTAGTAGGGCGCCCACACCACGGAGTAGTCGCCCCGGGTCATCGACTCCAGCGTGATGAACTGCGTTTCCGGGTAGGCGGCGAGGAACCCGGGGTGGCTCGGCCCGGACCTGGTGCAGGCGCCCGATCTCGGCCGCGGTGAGCGCCCGCGAGTAGATGTTGACCTCGTCGAAAGCGGCCGCCAGCACCGGATCCGGGTACTGCGACCGGCCGAGCCAGTTGTTCCGCAGCGGACCGAGCACCGCGGGGTTGAGGGTCAGGCCGGTGTTCCGGCCCACCGCGATCCCGTTGACGTACAAGGTCGCCGTGCCGCCGTCGACGGTGACGGCCAGGTGGCTCCACTGGTTCAACGGCAGTGGCGCGGTGCCGTTGACCGCCTGCTCGCCACCCGCGCCGCTGGAGGTGATGGCGAAGCGCGGCACCCCGTCGGCGTTGCGCGCGGCCAGGTAGAGGTAGCGGTCGGTGCCGTTGCCGAAGTCGAAGACCCTGGCCCAGTTGGACTCATGGGTCAGCCGCACCCAGGCCGAGAGCGTGATCGCGGCCGCGCCGCCGAGCACGGTGGCCGGGAGCTCTAGGTACTGGTGCGAACCGCGGACGTTCTCCATGGCCCGGCCGAACCGGCCCGGCACGCTGAGCACCGCCGGATCCCGCCGCAGCGTCGCGCGAACCTCGGTCAGCGCGCCGAGCACCTCGGCGATCTTCGCCGCGTAGACCGCCTCTCCGGTGCTGCCGTAGGCCTGGCTGAGCATGCTGAGGAAGTGCCCGGTGTAGTGCCCGCGCAGGTTGCCGTTGGCCTCCCCGTCCAGGCCCTCCCAACCGCCGGGGCCACCGCGCCACGGGTGTCCAGCCCGGCGTTGGCGCGGAAGACCTGGAGCAGCCGATCGAGGTCGTAGCCACGGCCGTAGTCCAGCACCAGTCGCCGCTTGGCCGCGAAGATCCCCTCCCCCAGCGCGACGTCCTTGAGCGCGAACGGCCGCACCCGCCACGCGACAGGCAGCGCGGGCGCGGCGGCCGCGGCCGGGGGCAGCAGCACCGGGCTCGCGGCGGCCAGTGCGGAGGCACGCAGGAATGACCGGCGGTCAACGGGACTCATGAGCCACTCCACTCAAAGGGGGAATGCATTGGAGATTAAGGGAAACCACATATCGCGGACAATGAATGTCGAATGCGTGGTCGAATTCCCGTCGAATTCCGGCCCTGCCACGCCGAGAGCCGGCCCGCGTTCACGCGCCCGGCGTGCGACGATGCGCGCGTGCGAGTGCTGCTGGTTGAGGACGACGAACCGATCGCCGAGTCGCTGCGCCGCGGCCTGCGCCGCTACGGCTTCGAGGTCGACTGGGTGCGCACCGGCGCGGCCGCGCTGGCCGCGGCCGAGGCGGAGCTGGTGCTGCTCGACCTCGGCCTGCCGGACACCGACGGGCTGGACGTCTGCCGGGAGCTGCGGGCCCGCGGCGACGTGCCGATCATCGTGATCAGCGCGCGCAGCGACGAGGTGGACCGGGTGGTCGGCCTGGAGATCGGCGCGGACGACTACGTCACCAAACCCTTCGGCGTGCGCGAGGTGATCGCCCGGATGCGCGCCGTGCTGCGCCGGGTCCGTCCCGCCGAGCAACCGGCAGCGGCGCACCCGGACCGCTACGGGCGGCTCAGCCTCGACCGCCGCGGCCGACGGTCCTTCATGGACGAAGCCGAGGTGCTGCTGACGCCCAAGGAGTTCGACCTGCTGGCCTTCCTCACCGAGGAGCCGGGCGCGGTGTTCACCAGGGAACAGATCATGGAAGCGGTGTGGGACGCCAACTGGTTCGGCCCCACCAAGACCCTGGACGTGCACATCGGCTCGCTGCGCCGGAAGTTCCCCGGCGCCTTCACCATCGAGACCGTGCGCGGCGTCGGCTTCCGGCTGGTGGTCACCCCATGATCCGCCAGCTGGTGGCCAGCTACGTGCTGCTGGTCGCGGTGGCCCTCGCCGCCTTCACCGTCCCGGTCGCCTTCACCCTGACCGACCAGTTGGAGGGCGACCTGGAGCTGTCCGTCCGCCGCGAGGCCGACACCGTGGCCCTGCTGATGGCCAGCTCGGACGAACCCTCCCGGCAGGCACTGGACCGACTGGTGCGCGCCTACCAGCAGCAGACCCCCGGCCGGATCGAACTGCTGCCCGCCGACTCGCCGGAAGCCCGCGGCGCCGGCACCACCCGCTGGACCCACTCCCCCGTGCTCGACGCCGACGCCCTGGTCCTCACCGTCCCAGCCCACCGTCCAGATGGGACGGTCGCGGGCGCGGTGCGCTTCAGCTACCCGGAGGAGCCCCTCAACCGGCGGCTGTGGCAGATCTGGGGTTTCCGCGCCGCACTCGCCATCGGCGTGCTGATCGTGGCCGCCGCGGCCGGGGTGCTCTTCGCCCGCAGGCTGACCCGCCCGCTGCGCGAGCTGACCGCGATGGCCGCCCGCTTCAGCGACGGCGACCTCACCGCCCGCTCCACCGAGACGGGTCCACCGGAAACCCGCGCCCTGGCCCGCACCCTCAACTCCGGCGCCCAGCGCCTGGGCACCCTGGTCGACGCCCAGCGCGCCTTCGTCGCCGACGCCTCCCACCAGCTCCGCACCCCACTGACCGCGCTGCGGCTGTCCCTGGACAACATCGGCGAGGAGGTCACCGACGAGCTCACCCGCGAGGACGTGGACACCGCCACCGCCGAGGTGGTGCGGATGAGCAGGCTGGTCAACGGTCTGCTCGCGCTGGCCCGGGCCGAGGGCACGGTCACCACCCCCGAACCCGTGGCACTGGCCGAGGTCGTGGCCGACCGGCTCGAACTGTGGTCCCCGGTGGCGGCCGAACGACGGGTGCGCCTGTCCGCCGAACTGCCGAAGGAGGACCTGCACGTGCTGTCCAGCCCCGGCCACCTGGAACAGGTGCTGGACAACGTGCTGTCCAACGCCGTCGAGGTCTCCCCACCCGAGGGTGTGATCACCCTGCGCGCCAGTGCCCAGGACGACCGGGTCACCATCGAGATCCTCGACCAGGGACCGGGACTGTCCGAACAGGAACGACAGCGCGCCTTCGACCGGTTCTGGCGCGGCCAGGGCCACACCGGCCGCGGCGGCTCCGGCCTCGGCCTGGCCATCGTCCGCCAACTGGTGGCCGATGACGCGGGCAGCGTGTCGCTGGCCCCAGCCCCCGGAGGCGGCCTCGCGGTGTGCCTCCGGCTACGGGCAGCCGGGCGCGTCACCACGTCCTGAGCAGGCTGCTCAGCCCAGGTCCTGCAGCCCGGTCCGCTCGTCGACGAGGCGATCTGGGCACGGTGGGCAGCACCGCGCGGGCGCAGCCTCCGTTCAGTGTCCACTTCGGACTGGAACTTCTGGCCGAGCTACTCGCCGTGCGGGTGACCCTCGACCGCATGCAGCCCGCCCCAGGAGGTGAGCCAGGGCGGCGAGATCGCCGTCCGGCTCGCCTCCGTGTCGGCAGCGCTACTGCTGGAGTTGCGCCAGCCGTTGCTTCGCCAAGGCCAACCTCGGACCGTAGGTGTGGGGATCGGACTGGTTCAGCGCGGTGAAGATGTCGACCGCCTCCTGTGCGAGCTGGATCGCCCTGGGCTTCTGGCCGGTGCTCACCAGGAAGTCGATGGCGGGGTACAGAATCCACTCACTCAGCTGCGGCTTGTACTTGTCGTTACGCGCCGCGAGCGGGCGAATGATGTCCAACGCCTGCGTCGCGTAGTCAGCCGACTTGGGATTCGTCTCCGCCTTCATGGCGATGGCCTGGCCCAGGTGGATCAGTACAGCGGCGGTGCGGTGCACGAGATCGTCCGCCGACAACGTCCGGTACAGCCCGACAGACTCCTCACCCACCCTGATCTCCTCGTCGAACCGATCCGCCCCGGCGAGGTAGTTCGGGGTCGGCCAGGCCGCCGAGGCTGACCCACCGCCCCGAATCTGCGCTCCTGCACACCGTGTGCGCAGTCGCACCCAGAGCATGGGAGCTGTCATGCCGAGCTTCAGCGATAGGTGGTGGGCGAGACCTGTCAGAGACCAGCCAGGCGCCGAAGTCTCTCGTGGAAACCCGGCAGGTTCAGCTCTGTAGCGAGTCGTTCCATCGCGTTGCGGTGCTCGATGTGGCTGGCCCCGTCCAGGACTCGGACCAGATGCGCGTGGGTGACGGCTTGCGAGTACCGGTCCTGAATTCGCTGGTATAGCGGCAAAGCTTGGTCGAACAGCTCCCGCGCCCGCTCGTTGTCAGACTCGCGAAACTCGACTTCGCCGAGGCGGCGCAGGCAATTGGCCTCACCCAGCACATCCGCGATCCGCCGGTACAGCGGCAACGCCTGGTTGAACAACTCCCGCGCCCGCTCGCTGTCGAACTCGCAAAACTCAACGTTGCCGAGGTTGAGCAGGCAGTGGGCTTCACCCAGCACATCCCCGACCCTCCGGAACAGCGGCAATGCCTGGTCGAATAGCTCCCGAGACGTGCCGTTGTCCCCGCGGCGGAAGTACAGCAAGGCGAGGGCACGGAGGAGCGCCCCGCGGATAGGCGGTGCGACGGTGTGAGACAGCGCCTGCACTCCGAGCTGGTGGTCGCCCAGCCCGGTGAATCGCTGGAATACCAGCAGGTCGGGCACCGCCGCGGAGACCTCGGGAAGGTGGGGCAGGGCTGTGTGCAGGATCTCGACGAGGTTGGTGAACTCCGGGACCGTGTCCGCTGCCGCCGCGGCCCCGTCCGCTTTGCCGATTTGGGCGGCGCGCCGGGTGAGTGCGCGGACAGGCCCTACCAGCGGTCGCAGTTGTGCAGGGGCAGGCGGGTGGTGGGTGAGGATGTGCTGACGGAGTGGCGTCAGGCAGCGTTGACGGTGCTCGTCATCGTGCAGCAGCGCCTGGCCGCTGAGTTCGAGCACACCCGCAGCCAACGTGTCCGGCAGGTACAGGGTGGAGCGGCCGCGGGGCCAGCCATCGGGCAACAGCGCAGCCAGCGACAGCGCGGTCTTCCCCTCAGGACTGAGGCGATCCCAGGACAGCTCGATCGAGACCGGCAGGCTGGACGTGCGATCCGGACGCACACCGTGCTGCAGCAGGTCGGTGCGTTTGGCCCGCCACGCCGCGGCCAAGGTGTCCAAGTTCGACTCCTGGTGGGCCAGGCTGGCCATCAGCACGATTGCCAGCGGCACCCCGTCCAAGCCGGCCACCAACGCCGCCAGCGCCGGATCGGTGTGGTGCCGCTGGCCCGCGACAGCCAGGAACACCTCCACCGCCGCCGCCGGTGCCAACGGCCCCAACCGCACCTCGTCCACACCCACCCCGGCCGGGACCGTCGAGCCCCGCGCGCCGATTCCCACCACCAACCCGGGCAACGCCCGCAGCGTGGAGAGCAGTTCGGCAGCACCGGCGGGATCGGCGTCGGCGAGGGTCTCGAAGTTGTCCAGCACCAGCACACCCGGCCCGGCCCTCAGGAGCGACAGCACCCGGTTACGCAGGTGATCACCCAGCTCCACGCCCAGGGACGAGGCGGTCTTGTCGATGACCGCGCCCGCCGTGGCCGCGCCTTCGCAGGAGACCACGTAGCGCCGCTCGGTGAAGGCCGCCGCCACCGCCTCCGAGCCCAGGGCGCGGCCCAGCAGCGTCGACTTCCCGATACCCGGGCCACCCACCACGACCGCCCACCGCCCGGCCAGCCACGCGGCGGTCACGGCGGTGATCTGCTCATCCCGTCCCAGGCACAACTCCACCCGCGGCGGCGGCAACGGCTCCGCAGACACCCCGGAGGCTACGGCCAGCGCGCCGAGCACCCCGATCGCCAGCCCACCCGGTCCCGCCACAGCCAAGTTCGACCCGGTCACGTTGTGCTCACCGACTACCGCGTCCCCGCCGACCGAGCCAGCCTGCACCACCCTGGAGACCGTCTCCGCGCCCGAGACGGTGTTGCTCACCTCCGACGGCGGCGGTAACTCCGGTTTACCGGCGGGTTTGGCACGCGCTGCGACGACACCGTAAACAGCCAGGCCCAGGCCGATCATGCCCGCCAATGCGCCCACCACGCTGCCGAGCTTGTCCGCGGTGTCCAGCCCGACCACCAGCATCACGCCGCCCACGGCCAGGGCCAGCACACCGAACCCGATCAGGAGCACCCACCCTCGCACCACGCAATCCTGAACCCCCGGTCACCCGCTGTCGTGGAGCAACGAAACCGGACAACCCGAACAGACCAACACCTCCCGCCGGCTTCCCATGCCGTCCTTGCATGGTGACAACTACCGCTGACATGGGACACCTGGCGCTGGCAGGCACAACTGGGCGGCCGCGGTTGCTGTCGATCTACCTAGCCATCCAGACCCGCACACGTGTTCGACCGAACGGTGCAACTCGCTCCCCCCTAAATGCGAACGGGCGGGATTAGCCGGAATGGGCAGCGTCACGCGGCGGTGACGCCGACCAGAACACGATACAGACATACAAGTCACCACGAACAAGGAGAATGAGATGCGAAATCGAAACCTGTGCGCCCTTGCCTTCGCCGGGGCCCTGGCCGCGAGCGGATTCCTCGGAGTCGGCTCCGCTTCCGCCGCCGTCAACTGCACCATCGGACCGGGCGTGACGCAGACCGACACGACCGTGACCGGCTCCGGCGGCAACGACACCATCGACTGCACCAGCGCCAACCCCGCTAAAACGATCAACGGCAACGGTGGCAACGACACCATCACCGGCACCGTCTACAACGACACCATCCGCGGTGGTGACGGCGACGACACCCTCACCGGCGGCGTCGGCGACGACTCACTCCACGGCGATCTGGGCACGGACACGCTCAACGGCTCCGCGGGCAACGACACCCTGAGCGGGCCGGGCACCGACTTCGCCCAGGACACGCTCAACGGCGGTAACAACACCGATTCCTGTGGCCCCGTGGGCGTACCCCCGGACATCCGCAGCAGCTGCGAGTCGTAGGACAACGGGCATCTCCGGATGTCCTGTTCGCCAGAGGCACGATAAACACATCGATGGCCCGGACCCCACCAGGGGATCGGGCCATTTCCGCGTGCGGAACGACCCTCTAATGCGTGTTTGTGCCGTGCCGTACGATGGTAATCGAAGAATCCGGCCGGAAGGTCTTCTCGCCGTCTCTCCCGGTGTGGCCCCGTGCCGAACGCAGTGAGAGGAAGTCCTTGTTCACCTCCTCAGCTCTCCAGGCAACACCGGCCCGCACACCATGACCGCCCCCGCCCCGGCGAGGGCGCGGACCGGGCTCACCGCACGTGGGGCCGGCGTGCGGGTCGGGCTCCTCGGCGGGTTCGAGCTGCGATCCGGTGACGAAGTCCTGCCCGTTCCCGGCGGAGCCGAGCGCCTTCTCGCGTTCGTGGCCACACGCTCACGGGTGGTCGGGCGGCTACTGGTAGCCGGTTCCCTGTGGCCCGCCTCGTCGGAGGGACATGCCTACGCAGCCCTGCGTTCGGCCCTGAGCCGCATGGACCGGGTCAGCCGCAGGACACTGCGCACCACCCCGGGCAGCCTTGAGCTCACCCGAGGCGTCACGGTCGACCTGCACGACGCCCAGGCGCTGGCCCACCGGCTGCTCCGCACAGGTCCACCCGAGGCGATCGACCTCGGCGCCACCGCGATCGCCACCCTTTCCCTGGAACTCCTGCCGCTCTGGTACGACGAATGGGTTCTGCTGGAAGCCGAGGACTGGCGCCAGCTCCGCCTGCACGCCCTGGAGGCCGTGGTCAACGGCCTGGTCCAGGCAAGCCGGTTCGGTGATGCGACCGCGGCGGCCGCCGCGGTCATCAGAGCTGACCCACTCCGGGAAAGCGCCCAGGCCGCCCTCATCCGCGTGCACCTCGCCGAGGGCAACCAGTCCGAGGCCATCCGCACCTTCGACCGGTTCAGCCGCCTCCTGCAAGCCGACCTGGGCCTGCTACCCACAACTCGGCTACGGGAACTGGTGCCCGAACGCGCGAACCACTCACCACACACCGCGGCTCAGGCAACACCAGAGGACATCCTGCGCTAGCTCCGGGCACCCGACGACGGTGAGCGGGCCGAGACGGCGGCATGGACGTTGCGGACCACTGGGACTCTGGTCTGGCACGACCGACCCATCTGCTCCCCGGACAGTTCGATCGTCAGCGTGCGGAGGCACTGCACCTGTTCTTGCGGCGCCGTTCCCGGCGGCGTGACAAATGGGCGACCGTGCACCACGTTGCGGGTCACGGTGTGCGAGTGGGACAGGCAGGCCGAGGGGACGCCGTACGTCGAGATGGCCACGGTGTCCCCGGAAGTCGGCGGTGGCCCAGTGCTGTGCTGAACCACCTCACGCTAACCGGGCCGCGGCCACGAGCCGCTCCCGCTCCGCGGCGGCGTATGCGGCGACGTCGTCGCGCAGAGCGGCGAACAACTCAGACAGCAGGGGCCTGCGCTGGTTGGGCACCGATGTGCCCAGCGCGCGCACCGCGCGGGCGATGTGGGCGACGGCGGCCAGCACCTTGGCGGCGGTGGGCCGGGAAACAGCGCCGCGCACCCCTGTGGTGGTGAGCTTGTCCGCAATCAGCCGCGCCAACTCCGCGGGGCTGGACAGGTGGGGGCCGTGGACGACGGGCAGCGCGTCACGGAGTTCGATCACCGTGGCCATCAGACGACTCGCCTGATCCGAGGAGCGATTGAGCAGGTTGCGGAAGTGCGCCCACTCCTGGTCGGCGGTGCGGCCGGTGGCGGACTTGCGGACGCTTTCCTCGATCACCGCTCGTGCCGCGCACAGTGCCCGCACGGTGTGGCCGGGGTCGGTGTGCCGGGCGGCGAGCTCCGCGCAGACCAGCAGTCGCTGCGCGAGCAGGCCACGGGTGAGGATGGCCTGGCCGGTGTCGGGAAGTTCGGTGGGCGCGCGCATGGGGTCGGCGCGCAGGCCGAGGGTGGGGTCGAAGACACGCCAGTCCGCTGACCCTTAATCAGCGGGTCCGGGGTTCGGGTCCCTGGCGGAGCACGTCGCCGCTCGCCGTTATTCGCAACGCGAACACAAGATCCGCCCACCGCTCTTGCACTTTGTTCAACTCCGCACCTATGGTCTGACTTGAACAATGTGCAAGTTCACCATGGGGGATGCGATGACAGCGTTGGCAGTGGTGTCGGTCGTGCAGTCGCTGCTGGCTGTGACATTCTGGCTGGTCCCGATCGCGGGCGCGCGCCGGGGAACGGCGGCGCAGCGGGCGGCCGAGGCCGAGGTGGTCCGGCAGGGCTTCCTGGCCTCGGTGCTGGCCGGGCGCGGGATCGACTTCAGTGCGAGCGCGGCCAGCCTGGTGCTCGCGGCCTCGATCGGCTTGGCCTTCGCGGCGCTGGGCGCGCTCAACCTCGCCGGTGCGGACCTGGGCCGGACGCTGAGCTGGGTCGCGCAGCCGGTCATCCTGGTGCTCGGCCTGATCGTCATGCCGGGCGAGATCTGGACGACCCGCTACGTCGAGGCGGGCTTCCGGAAGTCCGGCGATCCGGCGGTGCGCGGTCTGGACGTGGGCTCGATGGTGGAGGCGGCGCGGCGGGCTTACCCCGCCTGGTTGCCCTTGGCGGTCGTCGCCCGCTTCGCGCTGGCCACGGCGGGTTCGGTGCTGGTCATGGTGTTGCTGCTGGTCTGACCAAGGCAGGGACTCGGTCAGACCTCAGCGGCCAGTCAGGCGGAGCAGGACGCGCAGGGTGGTGCCACCGGGGCCGGTGTGCAGGCGGACCAGGTCGGCCAGGTCGTTGATCAGCCACAGGCCGCGGCCGGAGTGCTTGGCCGGGTCCGGTGGCCGTCGGCCGGCCAGCGGGTCGCTCAGGTGGCCGCCGTCGCTGGCCTGGCACACCAGGTGGCCGTCGGCGGGCCACAGGGCCAGGCGGCAGGTGCCGTCGGCGTGCCGCAGGCTGTTGGTGAGCAGTTCGGTGACGATGAGCTCCAGCTCGGGCACCCGCTCGGCGGCCAGGCCCAGCGACCGGGCCCGCTCGGTGGCGAAGCGGCGACCGGCCCGCAGCTGCGCGACCGCGGTCACCACCAGTACCGCGGCGCCCTCGGGTTCGGGCAGCGGCTGGTTGTAGCGGCTGATCACGTCCTCGGGGGCGTAGTCCGCGCACGGGGCGGGCAGACCGGACTCCCACACCGTCGGGTGGGTGGCCCTGGCGTCCTCGAGCACCTCGGCCGTGAGCCGGGAGGTGTCGTAGGGACACAGGATGGTCAGGTCCCGGCCGGTGAAGGCCGCGTTGATCAGCGCCTCGTGCTGGGCGCAGGCCGGGTACTCGGCCTCACTGCGACCGGCCCAGATCGGCTCGCCGATGATCCGGACGTGCTTGCCGGCGTGGCTGTCGGCGAACTCGCTGAGCACCCGGGGGATGATCCGCCCCGGGTTGCGGCCTGCCTCGGACATGTCCAGCAGCCGGACGTCCCTGGCGGCCGCGCCCAGGCCTTCCCGCAACAGGTTCAGCCGCTCGCCTGGCACGGCGGCGGCCACCGGCAGACCGCGGTCCAGGCCCTCGGTGAGGAACGGGACGAGCGTGGCCAGGTACTCCTGGTCGTCCTGGTAGAACACCGCGGGATGGATGAAGGGGTCGGTCCTCATGCCGCGTCCTCGACCTTCAGGTTGGGCAGCTCCAGCAGGGCCGCGACCTGGCGCACGACCGGTTGCGCGGTGCGCAGGACCAGGCGGGCGCCCGTGTCGCCGGCGTGCTGGGTGAGCAGGAGCAGGCTGCGGTGGTCGATGAAGGTCAGCTCCTCGGCGTTGAGGACCAGCTCGTCGGCGCCGCGCTGCAGCGGCACCCGCCGCAGCAGTTCGGCGAGGGTGTCCTCGGTGGTCAGGTCGAGCTCGCCGCTGAGCACGGCGGCGCAGCCGTCCGCGTCGGTGGCGTGCAGGTGGAAGCCGGGCAGCGCGGAGTTGGTGATCGGGTGCACCGCGGCCAGCCGCGTCAGGTGCTGCTCGCTCAGCCGGGTGCGGTCGTAGGCGCACAGGGCGGCGAACGGCTTGTCCACCATGTAGCGGTCGATGAGGTGCTCGTAGCGCAGGAACGCGGTCAGCGCCTCGTCGCCGCGCACCAGTTCGGTGGCCTCGGTGGCCACCCGCAGCCCGCGGAAGCCCTCGGCCAGCGCCAGCTCGGTGGCCTCGGCGCAGGCGCGGACCTGTGCGTGCGGGTCCACGACCAGGCCGGGGTAGCCCTCCCGCACCGGGACCACCTCCACCGCGGGGTCCTCCGGCGGCAGCCCCAGCTCGCGCAGGGTCTCGGTCAGCTCCGCCGTGCTGCCGTTGCCCACCAGGCGCACCCGCTGGCCCAGTGCCAGGCCCTCGGTGAGGAACTCCCCGGCTTGCCGCCGGAACTCCGCGGGCTCGCGGTAGGTCCAGCAGACGTGGTCGTGCGGGCCGAGGCCACGAGGGTGGCGCACGAGCCCGGACCCGCGCCCGGTGGCGCGCTGGTTCACCACAGTCGCACTCCGATCAGGCAGGTGTCGTCGTCGGTGTCGGCGTTGCTGGCCAGCAGCAGGTGGTCCAGCAGCTCGTTCAGGTCGCCGGTGGCCTCTTCGGTGATCCGCTCCAGGTGCCGCAGCGAGTCGTCGAGGTCGTTGTCCTTGCGCTCGATCAGCCCGTCGGTATATAGCAGGATCGTGTCGCCGGAGGCCAGTTGCACCTCGTCCTCGGTGTAGTCGGCCTCGTCGATCGCGCCGAGCAGGATGCCGTCGATCAGCGGCAGCGTGGCCGCCCGTCCGTCGCGGAGCAGCACCGGCGGCAGGTGACCGGCGCGGGCCCAGCGCAGCACGCGCGAGAGCGGGTCGTAGATCCCGCACACCGCGGTGGCGATCACGTGGTCGGTCAGGTGCCGGGTGACCACGTTGAGCCAGGCGAGCAGCTGGGCGGGACCGGCGCCGGTGGCGGCCAGGCCGCGCAGGGCGTTGCGCAGGGCGACCATGCCGGTGGCCGCGGTGATCCCGTGCCCGGCGATGTCACCCACGCACAGCAGGATCTGCTTGTTGGGCAGCACCGCCGCGTCGTACCAGTCACCGCCGACCAGGTGCTCCTCCTCCGCAGGCCGGTAGCGCACGGCCACCTGGAGGTCGAAGGCGTCCAGCGGCGCCTGCGCCGGTGGCATGATCGCGTGCTGGAGCTGCAGCGCCAGCCGGTTGCGCTCGGCGGCCTGCAACCTGCTGTGCGCCAGCTCGTCACGGGTGGCGGCCAGGGCCACCTCGGTCCAGTGCTGGGCGGAGACGTCCTGGTAGGCCCCGCGCACCGCGAGCAGGCGGCCGGACTCATCCGGCACCGGTTCGGCGACCACCCGGATGTGCCTGGTCACCCCGTCCGGCCGGCGCAGCCGGAAGGCCACCTCGGCCGGGCGCTGGTGGTGCAGCAGGGTGCGCAGGAACCGGCCGAGGGCGACCGCGTCGTCGGGGTGGGCGTGCGCCGGGAGTTGTTGCAGGCCAACCGGTTCGTCCGTGGGGGCCAGGCCGTGCAGCTCGAACAGCTGCTCGTTCCAGGTGATCCGGCCGGTCGTGGTGTGCTCCTCGAAACCGCCGATGCGGCCCAGCCGCTGGGCGTGCTGCAGCACCGCGGCCAACCGGCTGTGCCGGTCCTCGAACCGCCACACCATCAGCACGCACCCGCCGAGCCTGCTGATGCTGACATCGACCAGCACCGGCAGCGCCACCTGGTCGACGAGCGTGGTCAGCACCATCCGCTCGGCCCGGAAGGACTCGCCGGTGGCGTGCACCCTGGCCACCTTGTCGAACAGGCCGCTCTGGCCGACGGAGGTCGGGTAGGCCTCCAGCAGCAGCGCGCCCTCCACCGCGCTGCGCGGGCGACCGCGCAGGTCGGTGAAGCGCCGGTTGAGGTGGTGCAGGCGGAAGTCGGCGAGGCGGCCCTCGGCGTCCAGGTGCGGCAGCAGCACCATGGCCGCGTCAGGCAGTCCGTCGGCCACCTCGACCAGCTCGGCCAGCGCCTGCTCGCCGCCGGCACGGGGCCCGGGCGCGGGCTGGGTCTCCAGGGTGCGCGCGCACAGCTCGGCCAGCGCCTCCACCTGCCGCAGGATCGCCCTGGGCTGCGGTTCCAGGGGCCGGGGCCAGCAGATCTCCAGCACCCCGAGGATGCGGCCGCCGGCGTCGGCAGGCACCACGGCCCGCCCGCCCTCGGCCAGTTCCCGTTGGCCCACCGACGGAATCCCCGCACCGGCCAGCGACGGCAGCCACAGCGAGCGGCGCTCGGCCAGCGCGCGGCGGGCCGCGGTGAGCACGCTGGGCGGCACGTAGCGCCAGCGTTCGGCCTCCCCCGCGGCGAACCCGGCCGCCCCGGCCAGGGTGAGCGAGCCGTCGATGCCCGCGGCCCACACCGCGACCGCGGTCGCACCCAGCGGGGTCAGCGCGTGCGCCAGCAGCGACTCGGCCACCGCCTGGGTGTCCTGCCCCGCGGAGGCTCCGCTCTCCGCGGTGCGCAGCGCGACCGCGACCGAGTGCGGCGAGCGGGTCTGCCCGGACTCGTCCAGCAGTTCGGCGGTGACCAGCGCGACCTCGTCCTGGGCGGCCTGGTTGACCACGTCGGCGGCCAGCTCCAGCCGGGACAGCCCGGCCTCCTCGGCCAGTCTGCTCAGCTGGCGACCGGCCTCGGCCGGGCCGCAGCGCAGCCGTTCCACCAGCACGCCCTTGGCCAGCTCGAGCAGGGCCCGGCCGTCGGCGGTGGCCTGGGCCTGCCGGACCTCGCGGCGGAGCCGGTCGACCGTGGCGGCCAGCCGGCCGGTGCCATCGGCGGCCGCCCGCGACGGGTGGGACATGGGTGGCTCCTCGGTTCCTGCCACGCCGGCCGGTCAGTTCCGCGCCGTGGCGTCGGCGCCGAGCCAGTGCTGGATGCAGGCGATCAGGTCGTCGGCGTCCACCGGTTTGGTGACGTAGGCGCTGGCGCCGGAGGCCAGGCTCTTCTCCCGGTCCCCCGGCATCGCCTTGGCGGTCACCGCGATCACCGGCAGCGCGGCGTGCTCGGGCATCGCCCTGATCGCGGTGGTGGCGGCGTAGCCGTCCATCTCCGGCATCATCACGTCCATCAGGATCAGGTCGATCCCGGGGTGCTCGCGCAGCGCCTCGATGCCCTTGCGGCCGTTCTCGGCGTGCAGCACCCGCATCCCGTGCAGTTCCAGGATCCCGGTGAGGGCGTAGACGTTGCGCGCGTCGTCATCGACCACCAGCACGGTCCGCCCGGCCAGGCTGTCGTCCGAGCGCGGCGCGGACGGGGTCCCGGTGCTCTCCTCCGGCCGGACCAGGGGCAGCACCGAGCCGGGCTCCTCCACCGACAGGTGCAGCGCGATCCGCTCGCGCAGCTCGTCCAGGCTGGAGAGCAGCTCCAGCGGCTGCTGCCCGGTGCGCTCCTGCAACTGCCGCTCCTGCTCGGGAGCCAGCCGCCTGCTGTTGTGCGCCAGCACCGGGACCCCGCGCAGCGCCGGGTCGCGGTCCATCGCGGCCAGCAGCCGCAACGCGGCCCCGTCGGCCATGTCCAGCTCCAGCACCACGCAGTGGCAGGGTTCGGCGGCCAGCTCGGCCGCGGCTTCCTGGGCGCCGGCCGCGGTGACCACCTCGACGTGCCCGAGCAGGTCGCCGAGGTCCCGGTTGTGCGTCAGGTCGGCCACCGCGCTCTCGGCCACCAGGGACAGCAGGCCGCGCGGCCGTTCCTCGATGACCAGCAGCCGCCGCGGCCGTACCGGCGACTCGGCCGTCTCGGCCTGCGCCCGGCCCCGGGCACCGCTCGGCGGCTCCACCCCGGCGGGTGCCGGCCGGTGGGTGTTCGCCGCGAAGTCGGGCCGGGCCGCCGGCAGGTAGAGGGTGAAGGTGCTGCCCTGGTCCAGCGCGCTCTCGGCCACGATCACCCCGCCGAGCAGGTAGGCGATCTCGCGGCTGATGGACAGGCCCAGCCCGGTGCCGCCGTAGCGGCGGCTGGTGGTGCCGTCAGCCTGCTGGAACGCACCGAAGATCGACTCCAGTTGTTCGGGGGCGATGCCGATGCCGGTGTCGATGACCCGGAAGGCCAGCGCCGGGCCGTGCGCGCGCACCGAGGCCGGCACCTCCGCCGCCGGCGCCGGTTCGATGCGCAGCTCCACGCTGCCGGCCTCGGTGAACTTCACCGCGTTGGACAGCAGGTTGCGCAGCACCTGGCGCAGCCGGGAGTCGTCGGTGAGCAGCTCATCCGGCACGCCGGGTGCGGTGGTGATGTGGAAGCCGAGGCTGTTCTGGGTGGTCATCGGCCGGAAGGTGGCCTCGACGTAGTCCAGCAGCCGGTGCAGCGGCACCCGCTCGGGGTTGATGTCCATCTTGCCCGCCTCGACCTTGGACAGGTCCAGGATGTCGTTGATCAGCTGCAGCAGGTCCGAGCCCGCGGAGTGGATGATCCCGGCGAACTCGACCTGCTTGGGGGTGAGGTTGCGGGTGGGGTTCTGCGCGAGCAGCTGGGCCAGGATCAGCAGGCTGTTCAGCGGGGTGCGCAGCTCGTGGCTCATGTTGGCCAGGAACTCCGACTTGTACTTCGAGGCCAGCGACAGCTGCTGGGCCCGCGCCTCCAGCTCCTGCCTGGCCTGTTCGATCTCGGTGTTCTTGGTCTCGATGTCGCGGTTCTGGGTGGCCAGCAGCGCGGCCTTCTCCTCCAGCTCGGCGTTGGAGACCTGGAGCTCCTCCTGCCGCACCTGGAGCTCGCCGGAGCGGGACTGGAGCTCCTCGGTCAGCCGCTGGGACTCGGCGAGGAGCTCGTCGGTGCGCGCGTTGGCCACGATGGTGTTGACGTTGACGCCGATGACGTCCATCAGCTGTTGCAGGAACGCCCGGTGCACCGGGGTGAAGCTGTGCGTGGAGGCCAGCTCGATCACCCCGAGCACCTGGTCCTCCACCAGGATCGGCAACACCAGCAACGCGGTCGGCGTGGCCCGGCCCAGTCCGGAGGAGATGGTGATGTAACCCTCCGGCACCTCCTCCACCGCGATCTCCCGGCGACTGCGCGCGGCCTGCCCGACCAGCGACTGGCCGAGCCGGAACCGCTGGGGCGCTCCTGCGGTGAGGTCGTCGGGGTGGCCGTAGGAGCCGATCAGCCGCAGTTCGGCGCCGTCGGTGGCCTCGTCGGTGAGGTAGAAGGCGCCGTACTGGGCGGAGACCAGCGGCACCAGTTCGTCCATCACCAGCTCGGCGACCACGGCCAGGTCCCGGTGGCCCTGCATGAGGCCGGAGATGCGCGCCAGGTTCGACTTCAGCCAGTCCTGCTCCTGGTTGGCCAGGGTGGTCTCGCGCAGGGACTGCACCATCGTGTTGATGTTGTCCTTGAGCTCGGAGACCTCACCGGAGGCGTCCACGGTGATCGAGCGGGTCAGGTCGCCCTCGGCCACCGCGCGGGCCACCTCGCCGATCGCGCGCACCTGCCGGGTCAGGTTCCCGGCGAGCTCGTTGACGTTCTCGGTGAGCCGCTTCCAGGTGCCGGAGACGCCCTCCACCTCGGCCTGCCCGCCCAGGCGGCCCTCGCTGCCGACCTCGCGGGCCACCCTGGTGACCTCGGCGGCGAAGGCGGAGAGCTGGTCGACCATGGTGTTGATGGTGGTCTTGAGCTCCAGGATCTCGCCGCGGGCGTCCACGTCGATCTTGCGGGTGAGGTCGCCCTGGGCGACCGCGGTGGTCACCTGGGCGATGTTGCGCACCTGGCCGGTGAGGTTGTTGGCCATGGAGTTGACGTTGTCGGTCAGGTCCTTCCAGGTGCCTGCCACGTTGGCCACCCTGGCCTGCCCGCCCAGGATGCCCTCGGTGCCGACCTCGCGGGCCACACGAGTGACCTCGTCGGCGAAGGCCGACAGCGTGTCGACCATGGTGTTGATCACCCCGGCCAGCGCGGCCACCTCGCCCTTGGCCTCCACCATGATCTTCTGCGAGAGGTCGCCGCGGGCCACCGCGGTGGCCACCTGGGCGATCGAGCGGACCTGGCCGGTCAGGTTGGAGGCCATCACGTTGACGTTGTCGGTGAGGTCCTTCCAGGTGCCGGAGACCCCGCGCACGGTGGCCTGCCCGCCCAGGTTGCCCTCGGTGCCCACCTCGCGGGCCACCCTGGTCACCTCGTCGGCGAACGCGGAGAGCTGGTCCACCATCGTGTTGATGGTCTCCTTGAGCTCCAGGATCTCCCCGCGCGCGTCCACCCGGATCTTCTGGCTCAGGTCGCCCTTGGCCACCGCGGTGGTGACCTCGGCGATGGAGCGGACCTGCGCGGTGAGGTTGTCGGCCATGAAGTTCACCGAGTCGGTGAGGTCCCGCCAGGTGCCCGAGACCCCCTTCACATCGGCCTGCCCGCCCAGGCGGCCGTCGGTGCCCACCTCCCGGGCCACCCTGGTCACCTCGTCGGCGAACGCGGAGAGCTGGTCCACCATCGTGTTGATGGTGTTCTTCAGCTCCAGGATCTCCCCACGCGCGGTCACCGTGATCTTCTGCGACAGGTCGCCACGGGCCACCGCGGTGGCCACCTGGGCGATCGAGCGGACCTGCGCGGTCAGGTTGCCCGCCATGAAGTTCACCGAGTCGGTCAAGTCCCGCCAGGTGCCCGAGACCCCCTTCACATCGGCCTGACCACCCAGAATGCCCTCGGTGCCGACCTCGCGGGCCATGCGGGTGACCTCGTCGGCGAAGGCGGAGAGCTGGTCGACCATCGTGTTGATGGTGTTCTTCAGCTCCAGGATCTCGCCACGCGCGGTCACCGTGATCTTCTGCGAGAGGTCGCCGCGGGCCACCGCGGTGGTCACCTGGGCGATGTTGCGCACCTGGTCGGTGAGGTTGCCTGCCATGAAGTTCACCGAGTCGGTCAGGTCCCGCCACACCCCGCCCACGCCGGGCACCTGCGCCTGACCGCCGAGCTGCCCCTCGCTGCCGACCTCCCGCGCCACCCTGGTCACCTCGTCGGCGAAGGAGGACAGCTGGTCGACCATGGTGTTGACGGTGTCCTTGAGCTCCAGGATCTCCCCGCGCGCGTCCACGTCGATCTTCTGCGACAGGTCCCCGCGCGCCACCGCGGTGGCCACCTGGGCGATGTCGCGGACCTGGGTGGTCAGGTTCCCGGCCATCGCGTTCACCGAGTCGGTGAGGTCCTTCCAGGTCCCGAACACCCCCGGCACCTCGGCCTGCCCGCCAAGCCGCCCGTCCGTGCCGACCTCCCTGGCCACCCTGGTGACCTCGGAGGTGAACAGCGAGAGCTGGTCGACCATGCCGTTGAAGACGGTGGCGATCTCGCCGAGCAGACCGTTGGCCTCATCCGGTAGCCGGGTGCCGAAGTCGCCGTCGCGCACCGCGGTGAGCCCGGCCAGCAACTGCCGGAGCTCGGGCTCCCCGACCTTGCCGACCTGCCCGGCGGACTTGCCGCGTGCCGCCGAGCGGGCCTCAGCCGTCGTGTCTGCCATGGGCACATTCAAGTACGGATACTTGTCTCGCGGCAAACTTCTGCCCGCACGGCCGTCTCGCGTCCCCTGCTCGGGTGACCCGCCGGTGACGGACAGCGGCCAATGGCAGCTCCGCGAGCCCCCACGACGCTCGCCGTGCACAGCCTGCGTCTGGCCGGAGCAGGACATGAACGAGCCCCAGGGGCAACGCAGCGCACCCCGGGGCTCGTTCATGCGGTGCATCCGGTGCTGGCAGCCGATGCGTGCACGCCGTCCTGCCTGGCACTGGTCACCTTGCCTGACCAGCCAGCCGCCCAGGCAAGGTGCCCAACGCGCCGGGGCGCCGGGTCGTACCCGGCGGGGTGCCCGGAAGCCCGCTGCGGTCAGGCGTTGCCGGCGCTGGTGTTGACCTCGCCGTTGACACCCTTGGGGAAGAAGCCGCCGGAGGTGGCAGCCTTGGGGGTCAGGTAGACGATGTTGAGCACCTGGCCCGGGGATCGGCTGTAGGTGATGCCGTTGGCGTCGGTGGGCACGATGTTGGCCCGGCCCTGGCCGTCGATGACACCCTGGTCCAGGTCGGTGGTGCCGTCGAGGCTGTCGCGGGCGTTGGAGAGCTTGACACTGGCCTCCCGCAGGTTGCGGCCGAGCAGTCCGAGACCGAGGAGTCCGCCCTCGTGCTGGTAGAGGGCGCTGCGGATGTTGGCGGCGTGGTAGGCCTCAGCGGCGAGGATGCCCGCCGCGGCCTCCAGATAGGTCTTGTTGCTGATCAGCGGTGCCGCGCCCTTGTAGGCGGTGACGCCGACGTCCTCGAACAGGTAGGCCGCGAGCAGGAAGTTCTCCTCGCAAGCGAAGGCGTCGAAGTGCTGGCCGCGCTTGACCAGACCGGCGGCCTGGGCAGCGGCGGTGAAGCTGTTCTGCAGGTCGATCGCGGGCCTGCTGACCCTGGCGGAGCCGAGTGCGGTGCGCAGGAAGGCCACGTGCGCCTTCTCATCGGCGGCGATCTCCTGGGCGTACTGCTTGGCGGTCCTGGACTTGAACCGCACCGCGCGGCCGCCGGTGACACCGCCGAGGGTGCCGGCGCCGGTGGTCAGCGAGTCCGGAAGGCCGCGGCCGGTGGTGGCGTAGAGGTAGAACTCGGCTTCGAGGTATTCGAGGTTGAGGGCGAAGTTCAGCACGGCACTGTCACTGACCGCCGCGGCGCCGGCCGGTGCGGCGGCCGCAGTCGGGGCGAGCCCGCCGAGGGTGCTCGCCCCGACGACGCCGAGCCCGGCGACACCCGCGGCTTGCAGGAACCTCCGGCGATCCGGTGCGTTCTCCGCACTCCGGTTGATCATTGAAGCGGCGAAAAGCTTGCCAAACACGTGCGATCTCCTTCCCGCCCGGCGCGAACGTGCGGCCCCGGGCGTGGCCCCGTCGCCGGGGCCGAAGCGGCTGGCGCGCGGGGGTGATCCGTCGTGGACCTGAGGTATTCGTCGCGGCTGGGGCGGCGGTTCGCGGAACCACACGTTCGGGCTAACCAGACCGTTTCATCTGGTGTTCGCCACTCAGGCAGGCGGTAGCGCGGTGGTGATCACGGGCAGCGAGGTGGGCTGCCTGGACCCTCCAGTGGGTTCGACGGTCAAGCCGATCCGGTCCCCGGGGGCCACGCCGTGTGCGACCAGGGGCGCGGTGGCGGACAGCAGACCGGCCGACCGGGCGCCATTCGGACCGATGACCCAAGCCTGGTAGACGTGCTCCGCCGGCGGAGCGGGCATGCCCCTGGCGATCAGAACCGCAGCCGCGTGGCTCGGAGCGTGCACAACCGACAGCGTGCCGCCACCAGGACCCGGTGCGCTCAACACGCGGGCGTCGGCGGAGGCGAGCAGCGCCCCCGCTCCGACGCCACCACTCAGGGCAACGCCCTGGCGGTCGAGTTGGTCGCTGGGCGCGGTGCTGTGCAAGCCGAGCACCATCATCCCGGCCACGGCCGCGGCAGCGGCCACGAGCAGGGCACGCCGGCCTCGCCGGTTCGCCCCGGGACGGGGAGAGCTGGCCAGCGGCGGGTTCTGCGGAGTGCACTCCACGGTGGCCAGCACCCGCTCGCGCAGCGCCGGCGGCGGGGCTTCGGCCACGAAGTTGGCCAGCCAGGCGCTGGTCTCGGTGAACTCGGTGACCTCCAGCGCGCAGGTGGGGCAGAGGTGGAGGTGCTGCTCGAACTGTTCGCGTTCGGCCGGGGAGAGCGCGTTGAGCACGTAGGCGCCGGTGAGGGCGTGCACATCGGCTGGTGTGTTCATCAGGTCACTCCCAGGCAGTCGCGGAGCCGGATCATGGCGTCCCGCAGGCGCGTGCGAACCGTGGACGCGGGCAGGTCCAGCAGCGCCGCGATCTGACGGCAGTCCCGCCCTTGGTAGTAGGCCAGGACCAGGCAGTCGCGCTGTTCTTGGGTGAGGGTGGCCAGGTGACGGTGGAACTGGTGCCGGTGCGGGCTCGCTCCGGCGGGCTCGGGCTGGTCCGGCTCCGGTACCGCGGCGGCACGCGGAGCAGGCACCGGGCCAGCGGTTCGGATGCTGCGCACGGCGGCTCCGTGCGCGCGGGCCACGATCCAGGCCAGCGCGCTCTCCCGCGCCGGGTCGAAGGCAGTTGCCTCGCGCCAGGCTTGCACAAGCACCGACTCCGCGACCTCCGCGGACCGGGCCTGGTCTCGCACGACCTGCCGGATGGTCCCCCAGACCGGCCCGATCACCGTGTCGTAGAAGCGCGCGAACGCCTCCCGATCCCCACGCGCGGCCAGCACCAGCAACTCATCGGGCTGGTCCGGAACCCGTGATTGGGACACGGAGTTCTCGGGCTGGACACGGCGGAGTCGGGCGAAATCCGGCACGGCGACTGGCCCCCTCACGGACCAACGGTCATCCACTGTGGACTGCAAGAACAACCCGCAGGCCACCGGGAGTCCACTGTGGACTCCGGCGGCCGGGCGGGGTCACTTGGGCATGAGCACCGAGTCGATCAGGTACACCGTCGCGTTCGCGGTGTGCACGCCACCACAGATCACGTTGGCGTCATTGACCTTCAGCGCATTCCCCGAGCCGGTCACCTTGACCATGCCCTTCTGCACGGTGGCCTGCTCGCCGACGATCTTGTCCGGCGCGATCTGGCCCGGCACCACGTGATAGGTCAGGATCTTGGACAGCAGCGCGTCATCGGTCTTGAGCTTCTCAATGGTCGCCGCGTCGATCTTGGCGAACGCGGAGTCCACCGGAGCGAAAACGGTGAACTCGCTGCCGTTGAGCGTGGAGACCAGGTTCACCTTCGGGTTCAGCTTGCCCGACACCGCGCTGACCAGGGTCTTGAGCAGCGGGTTGTTGCTCGCGGCCACCGCCACCGGGTCCGCCGACATGCCCGTCACCGAACCCGGCCCGCTGGGCACCTGCTTGGCGTAATCGGCACAACCCGAACCGACCAGGTCACGGGCCGGGTCGGCCATCGCGCTGGAAGTCGGGGCCGCCGAGCTGCTCGGGGCGGCCGAGGGAGTGCTGGAGTTGGCGGGCGTGTCACCGGAACCACAGGCCCCGGCGAGCAGGGCGAGGGAGGCGACACCGGCGGCGGCGATGGTACGGCGAGTGGTGGTGTTCATGTCTGGACTCTCTTCCGGTCTGTCGGACGAACACTCCGCATTCGCCGCCCGAACCTGGCCGGATCACCCCATCAACCCGTCGTTATCCACCCGTTACAACCGAAGAAGTGCCGAACCGTTCGTGCCCGGCGTGCGAACACAGGTCATCGCGTCCTCGTCGGCGCGGGCGTGCAGGCCTACCTCCTTCACCTTCGGCTGAGACAGAACAGGACACCCGTGAACATCGCTTCTGTGACCACAAAGGACTTCGGCACCACGGTGCTGGACAGCAGCCAGCCGGTGCTGGTCGACTTCTGGGCCCCCTGGTGCGGCCCGTGCAAGGCGCTGGCCCCGGTCGTGGCCGAGATCGCCGGGGAGCACGCCGACCGGCTCACCGTCGTCAAGGTCGACATCGACGCCGAGCCCGAAATCGCGGTGCGGTACCAGATCATGTCCATCCCCACGCTCTCGCTGTTCGTCAACGGAGAGCTGGCCACCACCCTGCCCGGCGCCAAGACGAAGGCGGCAATCCTCGACGGCCTGGCGCCCTGGCTGTGACCTGCTAGCACCACCGGCCTATCTGACTTGCTTGCCCGCGAGCTGGATGAACGCGGCAAGCACCTCCTCACTCCGCTCCTCGAGCACCGCCAACTCGCCGCGGTTCGCTGCGTCGGCCAGCACGTCGACCGGCTTGAACACCGCGTCCGCGAGTTGCAACAACTCCGGGTCGTCGGTGAGCAACTGAACGCGGAAGCGGGCATGGCGGGCGGCGGCGCCACGCTGGTCCGCTTCCGTGTAGGCAGCTCGCACTTCTGGGTCAGCTGGCTCGCCACGCTTGAGGAACCACAGCGAGATCAGGGCTTGCCGAAGTTCGGTCACCGCCCCGACAAAGGTCGCATAGGCGGCGATCCGGTCCTGACGAAGTCGTTCCTCCCGCGCGACCCACTCGGCCCGTCGTGCGGCGAGCCGCCCGAAGAGGTAGGTGAGACTTGCTCCCGCCAGAGTTCCGCCTACTGCGATCAAGCTGGTGAGCACGCTGTTCATGGCCGGCAGTCTGGCAGCCCTCCGGAATCGTCCCGTGTCCCGCTTGATGTGGGAGAGTTGACGCATGGGGCGGCGCGAGATGGACGACGAGCAGCGCGAGCGGATGCGCGACCTCAAGCAGTTGACCTGGCGGGGAGTGCTGACCGGTGGCGCGCTCCTGGTCTTCGCGATCGTCGTGGGGATGTTCCTGCGCGAGAACTGGACGACGTTTCTGGTCACGGGCTCGCTGAGCCTCGTGATGACCATCGTCGTGTTCGTCTCGCAGTGGCGCTACATCCGGCGCGGACCGTTCCCCCGGCTGCCCGCGAGCATGCGTGAGGGCACCACCTCCTCGTCCGACTCGTCCGCGACGGGGTAGCCAGGCCGACGACTCCGGGGCTGGGAGCACGCCCGCCGTTGGTTGATCGCCGTGGTGCTCAGTGTCCGTGCCTGCCCGGTGCGGCGCTGCCGGTGTACTCGTCGAGGCCGGCGACCAGTTCGGCCACCTCCGGCACGTTCTCGAACCTGAGCCGGTGGACCTCGGCGATCTTCGCGCCGATCTCCGGATCCGGGTCGTCGGTGATGTCGTAGGACATGAACTTCTCGACCAGCGGCAACCCGGCTCGGTCCATGGCAAGGTGCGCCGGGTGGTTCATGTACTCGTGGTAGCCCGCGATGTCCTCGATCACGGTGACCGCGCCGTACTCGAACTCCCCGCCGAAGTCGGGGCCGACGACGCGCGCCTTGATCGACGGGATGGCGTCGATGTGCGCGCCCATTTGCGCGAGACCGGCCACCCTGTCCTCAGCCGAGACATCGGGCTTGAGGGTGAACCGAACGCAGTGGTAGATCATCGAACCTCCTGCGGCGTGAACTGGGCGGCGTGGTCGCGGGCGAACTCGGTGAGGTCACGCGCCGGATGTCCGGTGAGGTCGGCGACGGAGGTGTGCACCTCGGCGGCCTCGCCTCGGGCGTAGTGGGCGTAGTCCTCGACGAGGCCGTCGAGCTGCCATGGCGGGAGCAGGCCGGTCAGCGCGGCGGTGAACTCCTCGGCCGATGCGTCGCGGAAGGTGACCTCCCGCCCGATCGCGGCGGCGAGCGCCTCGGCGATCTCGTGGTGGGTCACGGCGCGGGGTCCGGTCAGCGTGTAGGTGTGGCCGGTGTGGCCGGTGCCGGTCAGCACGGCGGCGGCGGCCGCCGCGATGTCCCTGGTGTCGATGGCACTGACGGCGGCATCCCCGATGGGCGCGGCGAACCAGCCCTGCGCGATGGGGCCGGCGAAGGCGAGCAGCGCCTGCAGGTAGAGGTTGGGGCGCAGCACGGTGTGGTCGAGCCCGAGCGTCCGCAGGTGGGCCTCGACTTCGGCGTGCCAGCGCAGGAACCGCACCGGCGAGTCGGCGCGTGCCGCGTACTGGGAGAGCAGCACGAGCCGGTGCACGCCGGCGTCGCGGGCGAGGTCGGCGAACTGGATCTGGAGCGCGGCGGCGTCCTCCGCCGAGGGGCTGTTGAGGAAGGCCGCGTCGACGCCCTTCAGCGCGGCGGCGACCGATCCCGGATCCCGCAGGTCGGCGACGACGGTCTCGGCGCCGGGGACGACGCGGCCGGGGTCACGGGTCATCGCGCGGACGGTGACTCCGCGGGCACGCAGAGCGGGGATCAGCGCGGAGCCGACGGTGCCGGTCGCGGCGGTCACGAGCACGGTGTTCATCGTGGTGTCCCTTCGATGGCGGAGGTCAGTGCGTGCCGACGGCGGCCGGGGCCTGCCGTTTCCGGGTAGCGGAGAACAACGACAGGGTGAGGGCGATGGCGACGAGCGCGGCCTCACCGAGGAACGCGGTCGTGAACGAGATGTCCCCGTGCTTTCCCGCGGCGCCGATGGCGATCCCGGCCAGCGCGGCGAGCCCGACCGCGCCGCCCAGCTGCTGCGCGGCGTTGACCAGCCCGCTGAGCAGGCCCGACTCACCGTCCCCGCTGTCGCGTACCCCCATCGCCGTGGCGTTGACCAGGCCGAGCCCCAGTCCGGTGCCGATCAGCACGAACGCGCCCAGCAGACTCACCGAGAAACCGCTGGTCGTCGGATCCACCGCCAGCCACAGGAAGCCGGTGAGCAGCACGGCCAAGCCAACCGGCAGCGCGTGGGGCAGCCCGATGCGCTTGGCCAGCAGTGGCGCGAGGACGCTGCCGACGATGATCATGAGGGCGATCGGGATCTGCGTCATCCCCGCCGACAGCGGACTCATCCCGAGCACGTCCTGCTGGTACTGCGGCAGGAAGAAGAACAGGCTGGTCAGCGTGCCGCCCACGAGCAACATGACCGCGTTCGCGGTGATCACCGGCCGGCGGCGGAAGACGCCGAGCGGGACCAGCGGGTGCGTGGCGCGCTGCTCCACGAACACGAACGCCACCAGGGACACCACGCCGACCGCGAGGCCGACACCAGTGCTGGGCGCGCCGAACCCGGCGTCGGAGGCCGAGACCATGCCCAGCGCGAGACCGGAGATCCCGATGGTGATGGCGCCGGCGCCGAGCGCGTCGAACCGGCCGGGCCTGCCGGGGACCGCGGGCGCCGAGCGCCACACGATGATCGCTCCGATGACACCGAAGGGCACCGGGGCGAGGAACACCGACTGCCAGCCCAGCAGCTGGGTCAGCGTGCCACCGAGAAGGACGCCGAGCAGGCTGCCGGCACCGGCGACCGCGCCCCAGACGCCCATCGCACGAGTGCGTTCCGCAGGAGAGGAGTAGAGGGCGAGCACGAGGGAGAGCGCGGCAGGCATCACGGCCGCAGCCCCGACACCCTGTCCGATCCGGCCCGCGACCAACATCCCGCCAGTGGTGGCCAGCGCGCAGAACGCCGTCGCCGCGAGGTAGACGGCCATTCCGGCCAGGAACACCTTCCGGCCGCCGAGCACGTCGGCGAGGCGGCCCCCGAGCAGCAGCAGACCGGCGAAGGTCACCAGGTAGCTGTCCACGACGATGGTGAGCTCGGCGGCGGTGAGCCCGAGGCCCTCGCGGATCGTTCGCCCGGCGAGGTTCACCATGGCGGCGTCGAGAATGACCAGGAACATGGCGCTGGCCAGGCCGGTCATCGCTATCCCGCGCGGTATCCGCTGGCCGGCCGGCCCGGTCGTGACTGCGGTTTTGTCGATCATCGTTTCGTCCTTCGCGGGGGGCTTCTGGCCGGTGTTCCGGGTGCCATGACGGTCCCGTGAACCGGGCCCGCTCGCGTCGGTGACAATCACCTACTTGTGCCGATGTCCTGGTGAGGCGGCGTCCCGCCTAGGGTTCTCACCATGCCCACGGCGTCCCGCTCGCTCGTCGGACGGCACGACGAGATCGCCGTCCTGCTCGCCCTCGGCCGCGCGGCGGAACAGGGCGAGGGTGGCGTGCTCGTGCTCCGCGGCGAACCGGGCATCGGCAAGAGCGCCCTGCTGGAGCACATCGGGCGCGCGAGGCCGGAGCGGTTCCAGGTCATCCGCGCGTCCGGGTCGGAGTTCGAGGGTGAACTGCCGTTCGCCGCGCTGCACCAGTTGTGCCTTCCGGTGCTGGCACGGCTCGACACGCTGTCGGCCCGCTACCGGGACGCCCTCCTGGTCGCCTTCGGACTGGCCGACGGCGCGCCGGATCCGTTCCGCGTCGGCCTCGCCGCGCTCGAACTGCTCGCCTCCGCCGCGGCCGAGCGTCCGATGCTGTGCCTCGTCGATGACGCCCATTGGCTGGACGCCGCCTCGGTGAAGGCGTTGACGTTCCTGGCCAGGCGCGTCGCGGCGGAGCCGATCGCGGTCGTGTTCGCGGCCCGTGACCAGGACGCACTGCGCGGGCTGGACGAACTGCCGGGGCTGACCGTCGGCGGCTTGAGCGACGCGCACGCGCGCGCGTTGCTCGCCGCGGAGAAGACCGGGACGCTCGATGAGCGGGTGCGTGACCGTCTTCTCGCCGAGGCACGCGGAAACCCACTTGCCCTGATCGAGTTGCCGAAGGCGGGCGGCTTCGCGCTGCCGACGCCGTCGCCGGTCGCGAGCCGGATCGAGCAGATCTTCAGGACCAGGGCGGCGGAACTGCCCCCGGAGGCGCGGTTGCTGCTGGTTCTCGCCAGCGCCGATCCCACCGGCGACCCGGGCCTGCTGTGGGCGGCCGCGCGGCGACTGGGCATCGACGTCTCCGCCGCGAGCGCCGCCGCCGAGGCGTCCGGGCTGGTGCGCTTCGACACGCGGGCGCGCTTCTGCCACCCGCTGGCCCGCTCGGCCGTCTACCGTGCGGCCGAGCCGGAGCGCCGCCGCGCGGCACATCGGGCGCTGGCCGAGGCCACCGACCCGGTCACCGCACCGGACCGGCACGCCTGGCACCGTGCGCAGGCCACCACCGGGCCGGACGAACAGGTCGCGGCGGAACTGGAGTCCTCGGCCTCGCGTGCGCAGGCGCGTGGGGGCGTCGCGGCCGCCGCCGCGTTCCTCGAACGCGCGGCCGCGTTGTCGCTCGACCCCGGCAAGCAGACCGAGCGCACGCTCGCGGCCGCGCGGGCGACCCTCAGCGCGGGCCAGGCGGCCGCGGCGGCGGACCTGCTGGCCAGTGTCGGCACCGATGCGCTGGATGATCTCCGGCACGCGTCGGTCGACCTGCTGCGCGGACAGATCGCGTTCGTCCAGGGCGCGGACGGGGTCGTCACGGGACCGGAACTCATCCTGCGGGCGGCGCAGCGGCTCGCCAGCAGTGACCCGCAACGGTCGCGGGAATGCTTCGTGGCGGCGCTGGAGATGGGGCTCGTCGTCGGCCGGGCCGCGGGGGTGATGGACCGGGTGCTCGAGGCGGCCCGCTCGGCGCCGCCGGCATCGGGACCGCCGGATCTCCTCGACGCGCTGGTGCTGTTGAGCACCGAAGGACACCATGCCGGGGTGCCAGCGCTTCGGCGGGTGCTCACCGGCGAGGACGCCGACTGGACCCGGGTGCCCGCGCTGGCCTCGGTGCTCGCGGGCGAGCTGTGGGACATCGACCTGCACACGGCTGTCGTCGACTGGCTGGTGCGGACCGGGCAGGACACGGGATCACCGATGACCATCCGGCTCGGCCTGTCGCAGGCGGCGTTGTCCGCGGTGCTCACCGGCGACTTCGGCCGGGCGATCGCCGCGATCGCCGAGGAGGAGGCCATCGCCGACGCCCTCGGCGTCCTGCCGCAGCTCTACCCGAGAGTGCACCTGGCGGCGATGCGTGGCCACCGCCAGGAGGTGCTCGACCTCTTCGCCGAGGTGATGAGCCGGGGCACCGGCCAGCTGACCGCGAACGCCCACTGGGCGAAAGCCGTGCTGCACAACGGCCTTGGCGACTACCCGGCCGCGCTGGCGGCGGCCACCCGAGCCGTGGCGGGCGGCGACCTCTTCCTCACCGGCTTCGCGCTTCCCGAGCTGGTGGAGGCCGCGGTCCGGTGCGGCGAGCACGCCGTCGCGCGGTCGGCGCTGGAGTCCCTGGCCGAGCGCACGGAACCCGCGGGAACCAGTTTCGCCCTCGGCGTGGCGGCAGGCACGCGGGCGCTGGTCAGTGACGTGGAAGACGACCACCGGGAAGCACTCGAGCACCTGAAGGGCAGCCCGCTGGCACTGCACCTGGCGCGAACGCACCTGCGGTACGGGGAGTGGCTCCGACGTGCGGGCCGGCGCCGCGAGGCACGCGAACACCTGCGCACCGCGCACGAACAGCTGTCGGAGATCGGACTGGAGGCTTTCGCCCGGCGGGCCGCGGACGAGCTGCGCGCGACCGGGGAAGTGGCGCGCAGCCGCTCCGAGCACACCTACGACCGGCTGACCATGCAGGAGACCCACATCGCGCGCCAGGTCGCGGCGGGCGCGACGTCGAAAGAGGTGGCCACGCGCCTGTTCCTCAGCCCCCGCACGGTCGATGCCCACCTGCGCAACATCTTCCGCAAGCTCGGTGTCACCTCGCGCAGACAGCTCAGGGACCTGCCCGACCTCAGGTAAGGCGGACCAGGTGACTCACGAACCTGCCGCTCCGGTCCTAGGTACGTGAACGGAGCGCCCCGGTGCGTGTGGCAGCTGCACACGGAGGTGTCCTCGTGGCCGGACCGGCAACCCGACATCACGGCAACGACGGGCGACCGTCCAGTTCGGACGGACAGCACCTTCCGCCAGCGCGGCCGACCGGACGTCTGCCACAAACCGCGGGGCCCGGTGGTTCCCCAGACCGGGCGGGAACCGCCGGACCTCTTACCGGGTCAGCGTCGCAGCTGACCCCGTACCGCGCCGGCCGGGTATTCCGCGTTGTGCACGTTGACGTAGAACTGGCTCGGTGAGCGCCTCAGCTCACGGGCCAGGCCCGGGTCGACGTCGGTGCACGTGCGGCCGCTGCTGCGGAAAGCAGACCACTTGGGTCCTGCTGAATGCCCCGTACCGAGCACAGTGACTACACCCATCGGGGGGCGGGTTGATCTAGCAGGCGCTGCCATACTGTCGCTCTCGAACCGTGAGGTGGGGGCACCATGGGTAACGAGACGGCCAGAACCGGACGCAGGGGTCGGGTGGCCAAGGCTCCCGAAGGTGCTGAACCGGCGGCGGTATTCGCCCGGCAGTTGTGGGAACTCAAGCAATGCGCAGGGGATCCGTCCTACGCCGCGATGCGTCAGGATCATGGCGCGCTGGCCTCGACGTCAGCGTTGTCGGCGGCGGCGCGTGGCGCGCGGTTGCCTTCATGGGAGACGACGTGGGAGTTTGTCCGATCGCTGGCGGTCGGCGTACTCGGTCAGGATGAGCAGCGGGTTCACGCGCATTGGCGACAGCGGTGGGAGCAGGCGGCCGCCGCGGTTGTGGCCCCGGCCGAGGTCCTGCCCCAAGCTGTGGTTCTGGCGCAGGCCGAGCCCATGGAAGGCCCCGCGGTGTCACCGTGGATCAGACAGCGCGGATGGTACTTGCTGGGTGCGGTCGTCGTGATCGGCGTGCTGTTGGTCGTCGCGCTGTGGCCGCGGGTGGAACGACCGGGGCCTGCCACCATCGCGGAGCCGTGCGAGGCGGCGTGGCTGTGTCTGTACCGGAACATCGGCTATGAAGACATGAATTTCCGGACCCAGCGGCAGAACACGTGCTGGCGCCTTGCCGACTACCATCTGCAGGACGCGGTCTTTTCCTACGACAACAACCTGCCGGTCGTGGGCCGCTTCTATGACTCAGCGAAAACTGATATCGGAAACATTCGCGCCGGTGACAGCAGTCAGGACAGTTCGGCGCTACCCGGCGCATACTGGTTCTGCACCGGCTCCGCCAGGCCGTAACGTGATCGTCCTGAGCCGCAAGTTAAAGCGCTGACCTGCGAAGATGCCGCGATTTGACTATAGTTGAAACTGAATCCAGAAGTGCTCTTCCCTCGATGCCGCACTGCTTCTACGGTTGCCCGATCGACAAGGAAGAACCTGGTTCACGCTGCACGCCATGGAAGGCGGCTACAGTATGCGTATATTCAGAGTTTTTTGCGGCGCGCTCGCACTCGTCGCGTGGGTCACCCTCGCTCCTTCAATCTCCGCTCACGCTGCACCCTCGAGGGACGATGGAACTATCTCGATCACCGGGTATGAGGGTTGCCCAAGAGGTTACTTCTGTACATGGGAAGGCCGCGATGGAGCAGGAAAAGGGTTAGCAAATCCTAGGTCAATTCCCAATCTTCACGAGATCAAGGAAAGCGATGGTAGCGACTGGGGCGACAGGATTCGTTCAGTCTGGAATCGAACCAATCAGGTGTGGTGCACCTTTATTGACATCAAATACGAAGGGGGTGTGTGGCCGGTTGGCAATTGGCAAGGGAACACCTGGAAGTACGGCCGTGAATTGAACATCAGCTCCTTCCGGCTGGGCCTGTGTCCGTCCAGGTAGCTATGCTCGCGGTCTCAGTCCGCGAGCGTCTGGGATAGAACCTTTGCCACCAAAAAAGATTGCGACAGCACAAGGGGTGGAGAATGAAGCAAAAGATCCGAGCTGGTGTCACTTTAGTGTTGAGCATGGCCGTGTCGATGGCGGCGACAGCCGGAATAGCATCGGCCGCAAACAAGGTGAACGTGAGTGCTAATGACGGATCTGGCACGGCAACTGCCACGGCGTGGGGAATGTTCCGCGGGGCAATGACCGGGCAACTCAAGTCGACGGGCGGAAAAAAGGTATACATTGAGGGCCTGATTGTTTTCGATGGCAACACCGATCAGAACTGCGGCAGGATGACAGGGGACGTGACGTCGACATCACTGGTCAACGTCAGCGGGGACTGCGCAGTCAACCCACAGGTCGGGCGACCAAGTGGCATGAAGTTCCGGGTTTGCACCAATCGCTCTGGGCTGCCGGACCCGTGTGGCTCCTGGAGCGCGAAAAGTTCCTGACCTTGAGTGGTTAGGCCTATCGCCTTACCAGCTTAGGCACACGGTTTGCCGGGGGTAGGCCTTCTGAGCGCGGTGTGGCCGCGGTGGTGATTGTAGGTGTGCAGCCACCGCGGCAGCGCTTTACGGCGTTCGATTTCGGAGTCGTTGGGGCGGGCGTAGGCCCACTCGTCGAGCAGGGTGCGGTTGAACCGCCCGACCTTGCCGTTGGTCTTGCTTCCCACAGCAGCGGGTGCGGCTGGGACAGGCGATCGCGGACAAGGCCTCTACCCAGCCTCCACCGCACGCCCCGCTCACCCGAGATGCTGATGAGGCATCACCTACCGTCGGCTCAGCAGCGGTTCAGAATGTCGAATCTGCTTACTCCTGATCTGGCGCGGCTAGAGCGCTCGCAACCCTCGCAGTTCCCGGGCCATGAACTCCCACGACGGCGCGGCTGCGATTCCTGGGCTGTAGCAGGTGTGCAGCAGGTCAAGCTCGATCATGTCGGCGAGGATGACCTTGGTCGCGCCCAGTGGGAGCCGGGTTTCCGCAGCCACTTCGCGACGGCCGCATCGTCTCCGTTGATGCCTATAGCGATCAAGCCACGATCGCCCGCCAACTCGATGCCCGGCCCCCGGCCGGTTCCTGCGTCGAACGCTTCGGCTGGATCGTGCTCAACTTTCGTGCTGGACGTCAGTTGCGCCGCAGGGGATGAACGGCGGCCCACTGTTCCTGAAACCCGAACAAGATCGACGCCCTTGGCTTGCACGCGTGCACCGTTGGGGCGCAAGCCTTGGCAGCGGCCAGGGACGGCGAAGGTCACCTTCACCCGCCAGCGGCAGGTGGCGAGATCACCTTCGGCGGTGACGTGCTCGAAGTACGTCTTCGCCACAGCCGCTGTGGCGGCGGTCTGCTCCTTCCGCCCTCTTGTCGTCCAGCCTGCGCACTCGCACGTGGGCGGGGCGCGCGGCGCCTCGCCCACGTGCGGCCGCGCTCAGAAGATGATGTTGATGTTGGTGATCAACGTGACCAGGGACTGGAAGAAGGTCATGGGGTCCTCCTCTCTGGGCTCGAGGCGGTCTGGGTTCCGCGGTCAGCGCCGGGCCAGCCGCCGGTAGCGGGACAGGGCCAAGGGCATGAACACCGCGATGAGGGCCAGCGCGGACAGCACCGCGTAGGCCGTGGCGTGCTGGGCGGGCCAGCCGCTGGGCTGGGGCAGTCCCGGTGGCACCGGGTTGCCGAACAGCTCGCGGCTGGCGGTGGCGATCGCGGAGACCGGGTTCCACTCGGCGAGCGCGCGCAGCGGTGCTGGCATGGCGGCGGCGGAGACGAACGCGGTGGAGATCAGCGTGGTGGGGAACAGCCAGATCAGGCCCGCGCTCTGGGCCACCTCCACGCTGCGCGCGGTCAGCGCGATGGTCGCGCCGATCCAGGAGGTGGCGAAGGCGAAGAGCAGGATCAGGGCGTAGGCGGCGACGGCGTCGAGCAGGCTGCCCCGGATCCGCCAGCCGATGAGCAGGCCGCACAGCGAGGTCACCGTCAAGGTCAGGATGCTGATGGCCAGGTCGGAGGTGGTGCGGCCGAGCACGAGCGCGAGCCGGGACATGGGCAGCGAGCGGAAGCGGTCCACCACGCCCTTCTGCAGGTCGTTGGCCAGTCCGATGGTGGTGAAGGAGGCGTTGAAGGTCACCGCCTGGGCGAAGATGCCGCCCATCAGGAACTCGCGGTAGCCGTCGCCACCGAGGCTGCCGCCGAAGACGTAGGCGAACAGCAGCACGAACATCAGCGGCTGCACGGTCGCGGCGAGCAGCGCGCCGGGGTTGCGCCGCAGGTTGAGCAGGTTGCGCCAGGTGAGCACGGAGCTGTCCCTGGCTGCCATGGTCAGCGTGGTCATCGCGCACCACTTCCCGCGGGTTCCGGCGAGGTGCTGCCCGGGTGTCCGGTGAGGGTGAGGAAGACGTCGTCGAGGGTGGGGCGCTGCACCGACAGGTCGGTGATGTCAATGTGCTCGGCGTCGAGCAGGCGCAGTGCCGCCTTCATCGCCTCGGCGCCGTTGGTCACCGGCACGCTCACCTTGCGCTCGACGGGTTCGGCCCAGGCTTGGCCTGCGCCGACCGTGTCCAGGATGCGCGTGGTGGCCGGCAGGTCGTGGTGGTCGGCGACGACGACGGTGAGCCGGTTCTGCCCGGCACGGGCCTTCAGCGCTTCGGCGGTGCCGGTGGCGATCACCCGGCCCTGGTCCAGCACCGCGATGCGGTCGGCCATCTCGTCGGCCTCGGCGAGGTACTGGGTGGTGAGCAGGACGGTGGTGCCCTCGGCCACCAGTTCGCCCACCACGGCCCAGGTGTCCTGACGGCTGCGCGGGTCCAGCCCGGTGGTCGGCTCGTCGAGCACCACCACCGGAGGTGCGCCGACGAAGGCGCCGGCCAGGTCCAGCCTGCGGCGCATGCCGCCGGAGTAGCTCTTGGCCACGTTGTTCGCGGCGGTGGTGAGCCGGAAGCGCTCCAGCAGCTCATCCGCGCGGCGGCGGGCCACCTTGCGGCGCATGCCGTAGAGCAGGCCGACCATGAGCAGGTTCTCCCGGCCGGTGAGGTTGTCGTCCACGGCGGCGTACTGCCCGGACAGGCCGATGGCCCGCCGCACGCCCTGCGGGTCGGTCCGCACGTCGTGCCCGGCGACCCGGACGGTTCCGGAGTCCGCGCGCAGCAGGGTGGTCAGGACCCGGACCGTGGTGGTCTTGCCCGCCCCGTTGGGCCCGAGCAGGCCGAAAACCTGGCCCCTGGGCACGGTGAGGTCGACACCGGCCAGCGCTGTGGTGGCGCCGAAGGACTTGCGCAGGTCCTTGACGTGGATCATGGGTTCGTCCTGGTGTGGTGTCATCGTCCCGTGTTCACTCGCTCCGCTGCGGGCGGATGTCGGTCCAGTGCTCGTTGACGTAGTCGAGGCACCTCGTGCGGCCCGCCGGGCCGAAGGCCACCGACCAGCCGGCGGGCACGGGGGCGAACTCGGGCCACAGGCTGTGCTGGCCCGCGGTGTTGGTCAGCACCAGGAAGGTGGCGTCGGTGTCGTCGAACGGGTTGGTCACTTGCTCGCTCCCCAAGGTCGCGGTGCTGGGCGCGCCGCCAGTTCGTCCAGCGCGGCGGTGAGCACCGGGGCGAACTGGCGGAGCGGTTCGGGTTGCAGGAGTTGCACGTGGGTGCAGTCGACGGGGTGATCGCTGATCTCGCCGTCGATGAGGGGCCGCCAGGACGCCAGCCGGGGTGAGTCCTCGTCCCGGCCCTGGGTGGCGGTGAAGAACCGGAGGTCGCCGCGGAAGACCCCGGGCTGGAAGGAGCGCATCAGGCGGCCCTGGTTGGCGAAGACCTCCACCATGCCGAGCAGGGTCGCCTCCGGCAGGCTGCCGAGCGGGCTGCCGTGCTGGCACAACCGTTTCCTGGCCTGGGTGACGGTGATCGGCTCGCTGTCCTCGGCGAAGCCGAGGGCGCCCAGCAGTGCGCCGAGCACCACCTCGGGGGCGGCATACTCCAGGTCGCCCACGGGGATCGTGGGGTAGGCGTCCAGGATGGCCAGCAGCGACACCTCGTGGCCGTCCGCCTGCAACTGCACGGCGACCTCGTGGGCCAGGTTCCCGCCGAAGGACCAGCCCAGGAGCTGGTAGGGGCCCTGCGGCTGCACCTGGCGGATGTGCCGCACGTACTCCCCCGCCATCTCCTCGATGCTGGCGGGCAGTTGCCGGTCACCGGCGAGGGTGCGGGCCTGCAGGGCGTAGAGGGGCTGTTCGGGGTGCAAGTGGTGCAGCAGGGCGGAGTAGCCCCAGCCGAGGCCGCCTGCCGGGTGCACGCAGAACAGCGGATGGCGGCTGCCGGTGACGCGCAGGGGCAGCAGCACCTCCAGCGAGTCGCCCTCGGCGCCGGAGTCGATCCGCTCGGCCAGCCCGGCCGGGGTCGGCGCCTCGAACAGCGTCCGGATCGGCAGCTGGACGCCCAGCGCGGCGCGGACCCGGCCGATGAGGCGGGTGGCCAGCAAGGAGTGCCCGCCCAGCTCGAAGAAGCTGTCGGTGACGCCGACGGCCTCCAGGCCGAGCACATCGGCGAAGATCCGGCAGAGCAGGCTCTCCCGCGGTCCGCTCGGCGGCCGCACCGGTGAGCCGGCGGCGAGCCTGGGCTCGGGCAGCGCCGCGGTGTCGAGTTTCCCGTTGGGGGTCAAGGGCAGTTCGGTGATCGGGACGAACGCCGAGGGCACCATGTAGTCCGGCAGCGTGGCCAGCGCGTGCTCGCGCAGCACCGCCCGCTCGGCCGTGCGGCCGGGTTCGGGCACCACGTAGGCGATGAGCCGGTGCGCGCCGTCGGCGGCGGCGTGCACTGTCGCCACGGCCTGCGCGACGGCGGGGTGGCTGGTCAGTGCCGAGGTCACCTCGGCCAGTTCCACCCGGAAGCCGCGCACCTTGACCTGGTCGTCGGTGCGGCCGACGAACTGCAGTTGGCCGCGGCGGTTCCAGCGCACCAGGTCTCCGGTGCGGTACATGCGCTGCGGGGACTGGGCGAACGGGTCGGCGACGAACCGGTCCGCGGTCAGGTCAGGCCGTCCGTGGTAACCGCGCGCCACCCCGGTGCCGGCCAGGTACAGCTCGCCGGTCACCCCGGTCGGCACCGGGGTCAGCGCCTGGTCCAGGACGTAGGCGCGGGTGTTGGTGACCGGGCGGCCGATCACCGGTCGCGGGGAGTCCGCGACGACCGCCACCACAGAGTCCACTGTGGACTCCGTGGGGCCGTAGAAGTTGTAGGCCAGCAGGCCGGGCACCGCGCGCAGCGCGGCCCACAGCGCGGCCGGGACCGCCTCGCCGCCGACCGCGATCACGCCGGGTTGGTGCTCGCCGGCCTCGAACAGGCCGTTGTCCAGCAGCGCCCGCAGGTAGGACGGGGTGGTCTCGATGGAGTTCACGCCCTCCTTGCGCAGGTAGCTCACCAGTGCCTCCGGGTCGCGCCGGGTGTGCTCGTCGACCAGGTGCAGTTCGTGGCCGTCCAGCATCCACAGCAGCGGGTCCCAGGCGGCGTCGAAGGACAGCGCGGCGGTCAGCGCGACCCGCAGCCGGGCGTGGCCCGCGGCGCGGGTGGCCGGGCCGAAGAGCTGGTCCTGGTGGTTGACCAGCAGGTTGGTCAGGGACCGGTGCTCGACCACCACACCCTTGGGACGCCCGGTGGAGCCGGAGGTGTAGATGACGTAGGCGGCGTCGTCCAGGCCGAGCGGCCGCACCCGGTCGGCATCGCGCAGGTCCTCGCCCGGCCGCGCGGCCAGCTCGGCGCGGATCCGCTCCTCGTCCAGCAGCAGGACCGGCAGGCCCTCCGGCGCGGTGTCCCGGTGCGCCAGCACCAGTGCGGGGCGGCCGTCGGCGAGCAGGTAGGCGATGCGCTCCGCGGGGTAGCTCGCATCCACCGGCAGGTAGGCCGCGCCCGCCTTGAGCACGGCCAGCAACGCGATCACGGTGTCCAGCGAGCGCGGCAGCAGCACCGCGACCCGGTCCTCCGGGCCGATCCCGGCGGTCACCAGGTGGCGCGCCAGCTGGTTGGCCTTGGCGTTGAGGGCCTCGGCGCTGATCTGCCCGCCGCCTGCCACCAGCGCGATCGCGTCCCCGGCCGAGCGGTGCACGTGGTCCTCGAAGATCTCCACCACGGTGCGGCTGGGCAGCCCCCGCCCGGTGGCGTTCCACTCGCGCAGGACCTGGCCGCGTTCACCGGGGGCCAGCACGTCCAGTTCGGCCACCGGCCGGTCGGGGTGGGCCAGCGCCGCGGCGAGCAGGTGCCCGAGCCGGTCGGCGAGCGCACGCGCGGCGGCGGCATCCAGCAGATCGCCGCGGTACTCCAGCGTGCCGGAGATGCCGTCCGGGTCGCCGTCTGCGCTCCAGTGCTCCCGCAGGCTCAGCGACAGGTCGAACTTGGCGCCGCCGGTGTGCACCGGCTCGATCTCAGCGCGCAGACCGGGCAGGTCGAGATCCGCGCCGGGGGTGTTGAGCAGGGTGAGCATCACCTGGAACAGCGGGTGCCTGCTCAGGCTGCGGACCGGTCGCAGGTCCTCCACCAGCCGGTCGAAGGGCACGTCCTGGTTGTCGTAGGCGGCCAGCGACCGCTCCCGCACCCGGTCCAGGACGGTGCGGAAGCTCGGGCGGCCGGACAGGTCGGCGCGCAGCACCAGGGTGTTGACGAAGAAGCCCACCAGGTCGGTCAGCGCCTCGTCGGTGCGGCCGGCGACCGGGGTGCCGATGGGGATGTCGGTGCCCGCGCCGAGCCGGTGCAGCAGGGTGGCCAGGGCGGCGTGCAGCACCATGAACGTGCTGGCTCCGGTGCCACTGGCCAAGGCGCGGATCGCGGCGTGCGTGGCCGGGTCCAGGGCCAGCGGCAGGGTGTCCGCGGTGGCCTGCTCGGACCGACGGCCCTCGCCGGGCAGCCGCAGTTCCTCGGGCAGGTCCGCCAGCTCAGCGCGCCAGAACTCCAGCTGCCTGCTCAGCAACGCGCCGGGATCGCCGTCCAGGCCGAGCAGATCACGTTGCCAGAGCGCGTAATCGGCGTACTGCACCGGCAGATCGGTCCACTGTGGACTGCTTCCGCTGCTGCGGGCGGTGTAGGCCGTGGCGAGGTCGCGGGTCAGTGGCAGCGTGGACCAGCCGTCGCCTGCGATGTGGTGCAGGACGACCACCAGCAGGTGTTCCTCTTCGCCCAGGTGCAGCAGGTGCGCGCGCAGCGGCAGCTCGGCGGTCAGGTCGAAGGGCCGGGCGGCCAGTGCCGCGGCCAGCGCGCCGGCCTCCTCGGTGACGGTCGAGGTGACCGGCAGGTCGAGGCGGGTCGCTTGCTTGGCCAGGATCTCCTGGCGGGGCAGGCCGTCGGTCTCCGGGAAGACGGTGCGCAAGGACTCGTGCCGCCAGAGCAGGTCGCCCAGCGCGCCGCGCAGGGCGTCCTGGTCGAGCCGTCCGGTCAGGCGCACCTGGAAGGCGATGTGGTAGGCCGGGTTCGCGCCCTCCAGCTGGTTGAGGAACCACAGCCGGTGCTGGGCCGGGGACAGCGGCACCACCGGTGGCCGGGTGCTCGCGCGCAGCGCGGTCCGGCCGGGCCGCGCGGTGCCGAGCACGGTGGCCAGCCGGGCTGGGGTGGGGTGGTCGAACAGTGCGCGGACGGGCAGTTCCACGGCCAGTTCGGCCCGGACCCGGCTGATGAGGCGGGTGGCGAGCAGGGAATGCCCGCCGAGGCTGAAGAAGTCGTCCTCGGCACCGACCTCCGGCAGGTCGAGCACGGCGGCGAAGGCCGTGCACAGCGCCCGTTCGACGTCGTTGGCCGGGGCCCGGCCGCTGCCGGGTGCGGCGGGCTCGATCGCGGGCAGCGCGCGCTGGTCGAGCTTGCCGTGCGGGGTCAGCGGCAGGTGCGGCAGTTCCCGCAGCGCGCTGGGCCTGCCGGGTTCGGGCAGGTGCTCGGCCAGGTACGCGCGCAGCTCCCCTGCGGTGACGGTGTGCCCGGCGCGGGTGACGTAGTACAGCGCCAGGGTCTGCGCGCGGACCACGGCGGCGGCCTCGGCGACCGCGGGGTGGCTGCGCGCGGCCGAGGCGACCTCGCCGAGTTCCAGGCGCACACCGCGCACCTTGACCTGGTCGTCGGCGCGGCCGTGGAAGGTCAGCTCGCCGTGCTCGGTCCAGCGGACCAGGTCACCGGTGCGGTAGAGCCTGCCCGGCCCGAACGGGTTGGCCACGAACCGCTGCGCGGTCAGCGCGGGCTCGTCGTGGTAGCCGCGCGCCACACCCGCGCCGACCAGGTACAGCTCGCCGGTGACCCCTGGCGGCACCGGTCGCAGGTTCGCATCCAGCACGTGGGCGCGGGTGTTGGCCACCGGCCGGCCGAGGACCGGGGTGCGGGTGCCGGACAGCCGGGCGGTGACGGCGTCGACGGTGCATTCGGTGGGGCCGTAGAAGTTGTGGGCCGCCAGCCAGGGCAGGGCGCCCAGGTCCCGCCACAGCGCTTCGGGGACGGCTTCGCCGCCGAGGGCCAGCACGCTCGGGTAGTGGTCCTCGCCGCTGAGCAAGCCGTGCTCGCACAGCTGGGTGAGGAAGGAGGGGGTGGTCTCCACGAAGTCCACCTGCCGGGCGCGCAGGGCCGCCACGAGTGCCTCGGGGTCGCGGCGCAGGTCGTCGTCGACCACGTGCAGTTCGTGGCCGTCGAGCAGCCACAGCAGCGGGTCCAGGGCCGCGTCGAAGGTCAGCGCCGCGGTCAGCGCCACTAGCAGCCGCCTGCCCAGCCGGGCCTGTGCGGGGCCGAAGAGGTGTTCCCGGTGGGAGTGCAGCAGGTTGGCCAGGCTGTGGTGTTCCACCAGCACGCCTTTGGGGCGGCCGGTGGAGCCGGAGGTGTGGATGAGGTAGGCGGCGTCGCCGGGACGGGCGTGGGCCAGCAGCCGCTCGCCGGAGAGCGCGGCCAGTTGCCGCCGGGTGCCGGGCTCGTCCAGCCTCAGCAGCACCTGCTCGGCCACCAGGCCGTCCAGCGCGGCGCCCTCGGTGAGCACGCGGTGCGGCCGGGCGGCCGCCAGCAGCGCGCGCAGCCGGGCGGACGGGTGCCCGGTGTCCACCGGCAGGTAAGTGGCGCCTGCGGCGAGCACGGCGAGCTGGGCCACCACCGCCTCGGCGGTGCGGGGCAGGGCGACCGCGACGACCTGGTCGGCCTGCACGCCGGTGCGCAGCAGCAGCCGCGCCAACCGGTGCACGGCCTCACCCAGCTCGGCAAAAGTCAGCGAGCGGGTGGCGTCGGAGACCGCGATCGCCTCGGGCCAGCGGCGCACCTGTTCCTGGAACGCCTCGACCACCGTGCCTTCGGGCACCGGGCGGTCGGTGCTGTTCCACGCGGCCAGTTCGGCCGGATCGGCCAGTGGGTGGGTGAACACCGGCTCGTCCGGCTCGGCCAGCAGCGCGGTGAGCAGGTCGGTGAACTGGCGGGCCACGCGGCGCGCGGTGGCGTGGCCGAGCGCGCCGGAGTGGTACTCCAGGGCGCCGGTCAGCGCGCCGTCGGCATCCGGGCCGAGGTCGAGCAGCAGGTCGAACTTGGCCCCACCCGGCCGCACCGGCTCCACCTCGGTGCGCAGCCCCGGCAGGTGCAGCTCGGGCCGCGGTGTGCCGCGCAGGTTGAGCAGCACCTGGAACAGCGGGTGCGCACCCGCGGCGCGATCGGGGCGCAGTTGTTCGACCAGGCGGTCGAAGGGCAGGTCCTGGTGCCCGTAGGCGGCCAGGTCCCGGGCGCGCACCCGGGCCAGCAGCTGCCGGAAGGTGGGTCTGCCGGAGAGGTCGGTGCGCAGTACCAGGGTGTTGACGAAGCAGCCGACCAGCTCGCTCACCGCCTCCTCGGTGCGACCGGCGACCGGGGTGCCGACCACGATGTCGGTGCCCGCGCCGAGGCGGTGCAGCAGGGCGGCGAACGCCGCGTGCACGACGATGAACGGGGTGGCCTGTGCCTGTTCGGCGAGGGCGCTCAGGCGCTGGACGGCCTGGGCGGGCACGTGCACCGGCACTTCGCCTGGCTCGCCGGGTTCGCGGCGCACCGGGAAGATCGGTGACACCTCGGGTGCGCCGCTCAGTTCGGTGCGCCAGAACTCGAGCTGGCGGCCCAGTTCGCTGTCCGGGTCGCTCACCTGGCCGAGCCGGTCACGCTGCCAGAGCGCGTAGTCGGCGTACTGCACCGGAAGTTCAGTCCACTGTGGACAGACTCCCGCGGTGCGGGCGGTGTAGGCGGTGGCGAGGTCGCGGGCCAGCGGCGCGGTGGACCAGCCGTCCCCGGCGATGTGGTGCAGCACGAGCACCAGGGCGTGCCGTCGCGTGGACTCGGCCAGCAGGCTGGCCCGCAGCGGGAGGTCGGCGCGCAGGTCGAACGGCCGGTCCACCAGCTCGCGCACCGTCGGCGCGCGGTCGCCGGTGTGGACCGGCAGTTCCACCTCGCGCGCGGGCAGCACCCGCTGCCTCGGCCGGCCACCGTGCTCGGGGAAGACGGTGCGCAGGGTCTCGTGCCGGGTCACCACGTCGGTGAGCGCGGCGCGCAGGGCCGCGATGTCGAGCTCACCGTCCAGGCGCAGCACCACCGGCATGTGGTAGCCGGTGTCAGCGGGGTCGAGCCGGTTGAGGAACCACAGGCCCAGCTGGGCGGGCGCCAACGGAACCTCCTCCGGCCGGGATCGCCGGATGAGCGGGGGGCCCTGATCGGTCACGTCCTCCAGTGCCCGGGCCAGTGCGCCCGGAGTGGGGTGCTCGAACAGCGTGCGCAGCGGGAGCTGCACCGACAGGGCGGCACGCACCCGGTTGACCAGCCGGGCGGCCAGTAGCGAGTGCCCGCCGAGGGCGAAGAAGTCGTCGTCGACCCCGACCAGCGGCACCTTGAGCGCCTCGGCGAACATGCCGCACAGCAGCGCCTCCCGAGGGGTTCGGGGTTCACCGCCACTGCCGGTGCCCGAGGTGCCGGGCTCGGGCAGGGCGGCGAGGTCGAGCTTGCCGTTGGGGGTCAGCGGCAGCTGGCCGAGCGTGACGTAGGTGGCCGGCACCAGGTGCTCGGGCAGCAGCCCCAGCAGGTGTTCCCGGAGTTCTCCGCCGCGCGCGGCCTCTCCGCAGGGCACGACGTAGGCGACCAGCCGGGCTCGATCCCCCTCGCCGCGGACCACGACGGCCGCGCGGCGCACGGAGGCGTGCCGGTGCAGGGCGGCGGTGATCTCACCCGGCTCGATCCGGGCACCCCGCACCTTCACCTGCTCGTCACCTCGGCCGACGTAGGCCAGCACGCCGCCAGGCTCACGCCGCACCAGGTCGCCGGTCCGGTACATGCGCTCACCCGCGCAGGCGAAGGGACAGGCCACAAAACGCTCAGCGGTCAGATCCGGCCGGTCGAGGTAGCCGTCAGCGAGCCCGGAGCCGGCCAGGTACAGCTCCCCCACCACGCCAGGGGCGACCGGGCGCAGCGCGGAGTCCAGCACGTAGGCACCGGTGCCGCGCACCGCCCGGCCGATCACCGGGGCGGGGTGCTCGGCCAGGCGCGCGGTCACCGAGTCCACGGTGCACTCGGTGGGGCCGTACAGGTTGATGCTGTCCACCCCGCGCAGGGCGCGCAGGCTGTGCCACAGCTCGGTGTCCACGGGCTCACCGCCGAGTGCGACCAGCCGGGGTCCCGAGCCTCCGTCGCGGTACAGGCCCGCGGCCAGCAATCCCCGGAACAAGGACGGGGTGGTCTCGATGACGTCGACCCGCTGCTCCACCAGCCACGGGACCAGCGCCTCGGGGTCGCGGCGGGTCAGCTCGTCCGGCAGCAGCAGCTCGTGCCCGGCGAACATCCACAGCACCGGGTCCCAGGACGCGTCGAAGGACAGCGCGGCCGACAGGGCGACCCGCCACTGCTCGCCCTCGGCCTGGGTGAACAGCGTGGCCCGGTGGTGCAGGTACAGGTTGACCAGAGCGCCGTGGCTGACCACCACGCCCTTGGGCAGGCCGGTCGAGCCCGAGGTGTGCAGGACGTAGGCGGCATCGGCCGGAGCCGGGACGCGCCGGTCGTCGTCGGTCAGCTCCTCCGCCGGGACCGAGGCGAGCCGCTCCCGCGTGCCGGGGTCGTCCAGGACGAGCGCGGCCGGATGCCCAGGGGCGTTGGCCCGGTCGGTGACCACCAGGCGGGGGCGCGCAGTGCTCAGCAGGTGCTGGATCCGATGCCGCGGGTAGGAGGTGTCGACCGGCAGGTAGACCGCTCCGGCTTCCAGCACCGCGGCGATGGCCACCACCGAGGCGGCCGAGCGCTCCAGCAGGACCGCGACGTGGTTCCCGGGGCGCACCCCCTCGGCCAGCAGCACCCGTGCCAGGCGCAGTGCTTGGGCCCGCAGCTCCCCGAAGGTCAGGTGCTCGGCCCCGGAGCGCACCGCGACCCGCTCGGGGGTGCGGGTGGCCTGCTCACGCAACAGGTCTGCCGCGGTGCGGGAGTCGGTGGGTCGCTCCCACTCGGGCAGCGCCTCGGCCAGGTCGTCCCCGGCCAGCAGGTCCAGGTGGGCCAGCGGCCGGTCGGGCTGGGCGAGCAGCCCCCGCAGCAGGCGCAGGAAGCGGTCCAGGTGCCCGGACAGCTCGGCCTCGTCGTAGCGGTCCGGGTTCGCGTCGAAGTGGATCACGGCACCCTCGCCCGCGGCACCGGGGTGCACGACCACCGTGAGATCGTCGATCGGGCCCATCGCCAGGTTGTGCACGGTCGCGGTGGCATCACCGAGGACCAGCTCCGCATGGAAGGCCATGATGTTGACTGCGGGACCGTGCAGAGGGCCGGTGTCCCCGGCCGCGGCCAGCGCACGCCGGAGGTCCTCAACGCGGAAGCGCTGGTGCCGCAACGCGACCCTGGCCTCACTAGCGGCCTGGCGAACCAGCTCCCGGCCGCTGACCTGACGGCTCAGCCGCAGGCGCAGCGGCACCACGTTGGAGACCACACCCGGCGTGCGGCGCAGCAGCGGCGTGCGGCGTGCGGTGACCGGGAAGCCCAGCACGACGTCGGTGTGGCCGAGGGTGCGGTGGACGTACCCGGCGACCGAGGCCAGTACCACCGAGGTCCAGGCCGTGCCCACCGACTTGCCGACTTCCCGCAGGCCGTCCAGTTCCCCGGCGGTCAACCGGGCAGTGGCCCGGCGCACCGCGCTCGCCAGCGGCACCGCCCGCTCGCTGAGACTGAGCATGTCGGCACGGCCACGCAGGTACTCGCTCCAGCGGCGGCTGTCCTGTTCGAACTCGGCGGACTGCCGGTACCGCTCGTCCTCGGCGAGCAGCTCGGCCACCGTGCCGAACTCCGCCTCGGCCGGTCGCTCCTGCCGCAGTGCCGCGGTGTAGTGCTCGGCGATGCGGTGCAGCAGCAGAGCGGCGCCCGCACCGTCGGACAGGATGTGGTGCACGCGCTGGAAGCAGTGGTAGCGGCCCTCGCCGAGCCGGATGAGCGCGACGTCGAGCAAGCGGCCGGACAGCAGGTCGACCGGCGTGGCGAGCTGCTCGCGCATCCACGCCAGGGAGGCCGCCCCCGGGTCGGGCGCGCCGCTGAGGTCGAGCAGGCCGGTCGTGCCGGGCACCTCGGCCCGCACGGACTGGCGCGGCTCGCCGTCCAGCAGCGCGAAGGACACGCGCAGCGTCTCCGCTTCGACGATCGCCCGCCGCACTGAGCCGAGAAACAGTTCCTCGTCCACCGCTCCCGTGATGTCCAGGTAGGAGCTGATGGTGAAGACGGGGTTCGCCGGGTCGAGTTCCTGAGCGAACCACAAGCCCGACTGGGCAGCGGAAAGCGGCAGGAAAGAACTGTGCACTCGTGTCACGACAACACCTTCGGGTCCGGTCTCGGCGTTTCTGGCATGCCCGGCGACCGCGGCCCGACATGCCCAGACACGGAGGGTTCGCCGCTCACCCAGACGTGGTTCGCCACCGTGATCGACAACACATTTGCGATGGTCACGTTTACTCACCGCAATTTATCTTCGTTGCAGCTCAACGCATCGAGGGCATGCGGCACACCACAGTGGACGATCGTCCCCACCCTCGAAACGGGGGCCTCATTCGCGCGGCGCGCGCTGGTGAACCTTTTCCTAGATCAGCCGATCCAGGTCGCGTTCTGGTGCGAACACAGGAAGTCACACTTCCGCGAAACGGGGTAGGCCGCCTTGCTGACCCTCGCGCGCACCGAGGTCACCGCTCCCTGCCGCGCTCGGCCCTGCTTCGCCATCCCGGGCCAGGTGCGGAGCGTCAGCCTGGTGACGCTGTTCGAGTCACTGCTGGTGTCCGTGCTCGGCCTACGGCAGGACGGGATGCGGCGGGCCGGGGTCCACCAGCAACATCAGCACCGGCACCGAGGTCCTGTCACTGATCTTCGCCCTCGGCGTGGCCACTCTCCTGCTTGTCCTCGCCTCGGCCAGACGCCGGGTCGCCGAGTGGGTTCGGGCATGTCGTCAGCACCGGCGCGGGCTCCGCGTCGCCGCGGGCGTGGTGAGGATCGCGCTAGCCGTCGACCTGGCGTTCAACCTGCCGCAACTGCTCCAGCACCAAGTCCCCGGCTACCCCAGCGACCTCCAGGCCCAGGTCCACAACTCCGAACTCGTCAACGGCGAACCCGCCGGCACCATCACCGGCTCGCGACGCCACACGGAGGTCCTCACCGCCTCGGATGCCTGGTCGTGAGCCCGCGGTGACCCTGCTGGCCCATGCCCTCACGCTGGTCGTGCTCGCCGCGACCGCACCGGCCCTGCTGCCCTCGCCGAACCGGGCGTGCTGGGCGGTACGGTCGGCGGCCGGTGGGCTGGCTCCTCAACTGGCGGTGCTGGCCGGGTTCAGCGCGGGACTGCAAGTGGTGTCCGCGCACCAGGACCCGGCGCACATCGTCGCTGCCACCGCAGCGGTGCTGTGCGCCGACTACTGGCGGCGGGTACGGCGTCGTCAACTCGTGCGGGCGGCCGAGCTCGGCGTGCCGCTGGACAGTTGGAGGCGAAGCCGACCGCCAACCGGGATCGCCGCGTCCAGTCTCCGCCCGATCGTCCTCCTGGTGCCCGGTGACACCAGGGGCAGCGGGCCTGAACAGGTGCAGCGCTACGCGAGCTGGCTCAGCGAGCACGGCTACGTCACCGTCTGCCTGCCCCGCCTCCCCCGGACCAACCCGTTGCGCACGGTGCAGGAGGTGCTCTCCTGGCTGCACTGGGCGCGAGCCAACGCCTGCGCGCTGGGTGCGGACCCAGACCGGATCGCACTGCTGGGCTGTTCTCGCGGCGCCGAGCTCGTGCTGTGGGCCGCAGGGTTGCCCACGGCGCCGGCCGTGCGCGCGGTACTCGCCCTGCACCCGATGCTGGGCCTGCCCCTGCTGCACCGCACTTTGTTGAACACCCGCACAACCTCGCCCCGCGCGCCGGACCCGCACGGGGCGGACAACCCGCCGCACGCGGTGTTCCTGGCCGCCGGAGAACGCGACCAGTTCGTGCCGCTACCGGAGGTGCACGGCTACGCCCAGGAACTGCTCAGCCGGTCGACGGAACACCGCGTCGTGCTGCTGCCGGATGCCGATCACTGCGTGGACCGGGTGTGGCAGGGTCTTCCCGCCAGGATCCTGCGGCATACGCTGCTGGAGTTCTTGCGTCGCCACCTGAACCCGTAAGAAGGGACAGCAGTGGAGTTCGCTGGGCTGGGCCCTGCCGGGCGACAACTCCGTGCCGGTTTCCGAGAGGTCAGCGTCACCAAGAACGAAACCCGTTTTCCCACAGGGGAAACGGGTAACAGGTTCCCTCGCTGCCGACGGGGCAAGAGCAGACCCGCGTGGGCGGCGCCAGATATCCCCACCGCCCGACCGTCGCACTCACCGTCGCAGAGTCCGCAGTCGTCAGTCCACTGTGGACTAAATGACCGCCGTCACCCAGGTACCCCAAGACGTGCGCGCCACCGAGTTGCGGGCGGCCTCCGAACGGTTCGGCGCGGCGATCGACGCCTACTCCGAGGCGGCCCGCGGCGACGTCGACATCGCCGCGGGGCGGGCGCAGCACCGAGTCGATCAAGTGCACCGTGACCTATGCCGGTCGCTGAACCCCCGCCTCCGGGGCGGGTCGCGGCCGATTCCGGAGGCCAGCCCGGCTCGCCACAGGGACTTTCCCTCAGTTGCCCAGCACAGTGTTCAGACCGCTTCGCTGCTTCTCACCCAGCCCGCCCAGCCGCCGGTTGTCCGGGATCTCCAGGTTGGCCATGATCTTTCCGGCACGGACCGGGCCGACGCCGGGCAGCGAGCGGAGCACTTCGGCGACCCGCAGTTTGCGCACCTGTTCGTCGGTGGCACACCGCGTCAGCAGTTCGGCCAGAGTCGTCTCACCGCCCTTGAGGCTCGCCTTGATCTTGGCGCGGGCCGCACGGGCCTCTGCGGCCTTGGCCAGGGCCTGCTCGCGTTGCTCGGCGGTCAGCTGGGGCAGTGGCACAAGTGTCTCCTCGTTCCGGATGCCGACAGTTCCGGACACTGTGCCGCACCCTCGCCGGCTTGGCCGGAATGACGCGCTGAGGCCGCCCCGGCTCCTCAATAGTTGTCGCCTACCCAGCGCCACGCACGGGCACAGGAGCGACACCGTGCGACATCATCGGGAAATGCATCAGACTGGCGAGTCTCGAGCCACTGCGCCTCGTCTTGCCAGCGCTCGGCTCGGAACGAGGCGACGCGGCTCAGAGTGGCAACCGGCAGGTTTTGTCGCAGGTTCGCCAACTGTGGCGCGATGAGGGCCAGTCCCTCGTCGAGGTCGTCCACGACCAGCCAAGCTAGGCACAACACAACACACATTCCGCACCTAGCCATGATCTTCACCCCACCGAGCGATCCCCTGCTCGCGGACTGGGCAGAGTCCCGGCGGCTGCGCGGCCGACCGTCGGAATCACTGACAGCGCAGCACGATCCGGGGGAATCACCCACTCAACTGTCACCCGCCCGGCCTATCAAGCAGACCTGAGCGGGAAGGGTGGAACCGATATCGTGCTCAGGCATGAGCCCTGTGTCCGAGCAGCCCAGCTGGGTGCCCGCTGGTGTGGATATCAATACGCCCAGTTCCGCTCGCATCTACGACTGCCTGCTCGGCGGCGCGCACAACTTCGCCGCGGACCGCCAGATGGCTCAGCGATTCGCCGCCGCGCTGCCCGGCGCCCCCGAGATCGCGAAGCTCAACCGCTCCTTCCTGCGCCGGGCCGTGCTGTTCATGGTCGAGCAGGGCATCCGGCAGTTCCTGGATATCGGCTCGGGGATTCCCACCGTCGGCAACGTGCACGAGATCGCCCAGGAGGTTGATCCGGCCATCCGGGCCGTCTACGTCGACCGCGATCCGGTCGCGGCCAGCCACAGCCAACACCTGTTGCGGGGCAACGAGAACGTCGCCGCGATCAAACAGGACCTGCGCAACCCGGAGGAGATCTTCGACGACCCGCGGGTGCGTGCCCTACTCGACTTCGAGCAGCCGCTCGGGCTGCTGCTGGTCGGCGTGCTGCACTTCATCGCCCCCGCCGATCAGCCAGCCGCTCTGCTGGACCGCTACCGCCAGCGTCTCGCCCCTGGCAGCTATCTTGCGCTGTCCCACTTCACCGCGGACTCACGGCCGGCGGAGATGGCGGCCATGGTGGAGGTCATGAGGAAGAGCTCGGACCCGATCCACCCACGAGATCGCGCGGAGTTCACCTCGTTCTTCGACGGCTTCGAGCTCCTCAAGCCAGGTGTCGTACCGACCGCGGACTGGCGCCCGGCCGGGCCCCGTGGCGCTGACGGTCCGGAGCGGGAGCAGATCTTCGCGGGTGTCGCCCGCAAACCGGGCGTGTAGCGGGTCGTGCGGTGCGCGGCCTCACGCCTTGTCGAGCGCGTCCTTGAGGGCGGCGTAGGCCACAGGCCACGGGACGCGTTCCTGTTCCAGCAGGAGACCGGTTCCGTGCTCGGCGGCGTATGCGGTGAGACGCGCGTACAGCTCTTGCTCAGGCGGGGACAACCCCGGCGGTGCGGTAGTGCGCTGCGGCAGGGCGCCGACCACCGCCAGGTGCCGGTAGCGGTCAAGGGTGCCGGTGTCGGTCAGGATCGTTCGGGCGGGCACCCCATGGCCGCGCAGGTCGCTGACGAACTGGAGACCGGGGACATCGAGGTCGCCCCAGTAGAGGACCTGCCGGGCGGACCGCACCCAGGAGATGCGGGCGTACTGCTCCACGTGGAAACCGTGGCCGTGCAGGACCACCAGACCGGGATGGTCATCGGTCACGGCGAAGCCGGTCTCCTTGTTCTCCAGGATCACCACCGCGCTGGGCGGCCGTGGCCACCAGTTGAGGTCCGCCACAGTCGCCGCGAAATGACGCATCCCGGCGAACTGAACGCGCAGTCCGGCGTCGCAGACGTTCACCTGCACCAGCTCCGGCACCACCAGCAGGCCGAGCCGACGGTGCAGGGCGCGTTTGCCGGACAGTGGTTCACCAGCGGCCGCGTGCTCGGGGTCATCGCCGAGCATCGCCAGCACCAGGGTCGCGTGCGCGCCCAGCCATTTCGTGTCGATGCCCTCGATGGGCAGTTGGCGCAGGAACAGCCCGGAAGCCGGATTGGCGCGGAGCCAGGTGACCGCGCGGACCAGGCGCTCGTAGTCCAGGTCCGGCAGTTCGGTGATGCGCCGGACGAGCCCGGTGAACCGCGCATCCGGGAAGGTCTCTTGCAGCTGGACCAGCCTTTGCCCGCAACGGTTCCAGACCTGCCGGTCCTCGGCGTGGGCGGCGGCGACATCAGCCGCGCGGTGCAGCACCAGCGTCCTGGGCATCCGGTGCACCGCGGTCGGGAAGCGGAGGTTGGCGTGCTCGATCTCGCCGGGGCCGGGGTAGGCGGCCCACGCGTGGGCCCACTCGTGGCAGACGATCGGTGACTCGGCGCGTTGTGCGGTGGTCGGCGGCCCCAGGGGCACGCGCAGCGGCCAGCTGCCCAGGCCGCGGGCCCAGTCGGGGTAGCGCTCGGCGAAGCGGCGGCGCAGCAGCTCCAGTGCTTGCTCAGGCGCTAGCACGGGCGTCGCCATCGGCTTCGGCGAAGCGGCGGTCGGCCAGCTCGCCGAAGGTGGCCGACTTGCCGTTGGACCGCGCGCCTTCGGCGGAGACCCGCTTGTCGATCAGGATCGCCTGTCCGATGTAGGGCTCGACGATGCCGGAGAGCCGGATCGGCGCGGCGATCACCAGCTGGAAGCCGAACTCGTCGAAGGCGGACAGCGCCTGGGCGGAGAAGTTCTCGTCGGATTTGCTGAACGCCTCGTCCAGCATCAGGGTGCCGAACCGGGGGCGGCTGTCGCTGTCGGCGTCGGCCAGGTTGTAGCTCAGCGCTGCCGCCAGGCAGAAGGCCACCAGCTTCTCCTGCTCGCCACCGGAGTTGGTCGCGGTGTTGCGATGGGTGTTCGTGATGACGTCCTCGTGGTCGACCTCCACACCGTAGAAGTCGTAGCCGGTGCGGACGTCGAGCACGTTGCGCCGCCACCGCTGCGCCTCCTGGTCGGTGCCGGTGAACGGCTTCATCAGTTCCCGGATCCGTTTGAACTGGCGCACGTGCTGTTCCGGGTCCTTCTTGGCACCGGCCGCCGCGATGATCAGCTGGTCGACCTCGGTGCGGAAGTCCCGGACGTCCGGGGACAGGTTGGCACGCCAGGAGATCTGCAACCGTCTGCCCTCGTTGAACTCGACCCGGCGCAGGCCGGCGTTCACCCAGCCGATGCGTTTCTCGATCCCGCGCGCCGCGGTGTCGATCTCGTACAGGAGCTGCGCGATGGTCGGCACGAGTTCTTCACTGATCATGTGCTGCAACCGGTTCATCGCCTCGGGCAGGCGCCGGGTGACGATCTCGGTGTGCAGGGCGGCGAAGTCGGCGCCGGTGAGGTCGACGTCGCCGCTGTCGTCCGGTGCGCTGTCCGGCCACTTCTCGATGAACGCCGCGATGGCATTGCGCACCTGCTCCCTGGCCAGGTCCTGTTTGCTCTTCGCGCTCGCGGCACGGTTGGTGAGCGCGCTGATCAGCAGCTTGCGCACGGTGCTGACGTTGTCCACGGTCACCGGGGTGTCGATGCCCGCGTACACCTCCTCCAGATACGCGAGGTCCGGCTCATCGACCTGGTGCGGCAGGTCCTGCTCGGCGAGCCGGAGGTCACCGAGCTTGGCCTGGCGCTCGGACAGCTGCCCGATCTTGTCGACCGTGGCTTGCCAGATTCCGTACGCCGCCTCGAACCCGGTCTTCGCCTCGTCGCGTTGCGCCTCCAGCTCACGCAGGTCGTGGTCACCTGTCCGGATCTCCTTGATCTGCCTGGCAAGCGTGGTCGCCAGCTGAGTGTGCGTCCCGTGGTCGAGGTGCGACCAGGAGCTGTGCTCGGCGGCCGCCGCGGCGCTGGCACCCCGGATCTGTTGCGCCTCCAGGCGCTGGGTCAGTGCGCCAGCCTGTTTTGCGGTCTCCCGCGCGGTCACCGCCAACTCGGCGACCTCCTCCAGCGCCTGACGTTTGGCGGCCGTGTTGGCGCCGAGGATGTAGGAGGCCCGGTTGGTGAGCTCGGGACGGTCGTCCTTGCGGTAGTGGTTCCCCGGCAGCTTGACCGTGCCCTTGATGGTCACCGCGATCCGGTGCTGGTCCAGTTCGTCGGCGGACTCGACACACACGTGGTCGAACTGCCTGGCCAGTTGACCGGCGAGCCAGCGCTCGTGCGGATGCGTCTGGTCCACGGTCAGCTTCCCGGCCAGGGTGCCGGGGCCTGGCCGGGGCACGTGCGCGGACACCGCGGTCACCACGCTGTACTCGACCAGACCGCGCATGTCGTTGTGGTCGATGAAGCGACGCACCCGGTCCTGGTGAGCGTGCGGGACCAACAGCCGCATCCCGTATCCGCGCAGCACTTTCTCCGCCGCGGGCCGCCAGTGTTCCTGCCCCTCCGCGATGTCGATCAGCTCGGCCGCGTAGAGCAACTCGGTGACCGGCACTCCGGTGCCGCGGACGATGCTGTCCCGTCGGGCCACCGCGTGCCCCGGTATCAGCGACCTAGCCGAGCGCAGGCGGTACAGCTCCGTCTCCCGCTCCTCGTGGTGCCTCTTGGCCTCGACCTGCGCGCCGATCGCCTCGTGCGCTTGCGGCCGCAGGTCGTTCACCGCCTGTTCCGCCGCGGCCACCAGTGCCGGCAGGCGGCCGCGCAGCTGGCTGAACGCGGCTTCGTCCTGCGGTATCGGCAGCCCGAGCCGGTCGATCAGGGCCTCGTAGCGCTTGGAACCGCTCCTCCGCGCGCTCAGCCTCGATCAGCTGCAGTTTGCGTTGCTCTTCAAGGACCAGGAGGTTCTGGCTGTGCTGACGCAGCCGCCCTTCCAGCTGGAACCACTGCTCGTGGGCGGTATCGCGGTGCTTCTTCTGGGACTCGACCAAGCCCTCAAGCCGGGCCACCCCGACCAGGAGCCGGTCCAGCTCGGCCCGGAGCGCGATCAGGTGCAGGTGTCGCAGGTAGCGATCCAGCGGGCTGCCGCGCAGGGAGTCCGCCACGTCCCGGTCCTGGCGGGAGCGCTGGTAGACGTTCCAGTTCCCCGGCACCGGGCTCAGCACCTTCTCCTGCTGGGCGGCCCGGCGCGCGGTCTCGTACGCCTCGTTGAGCGGGACGAACAGGTCGACCATCCGCTGGGCCACGTCGAAGGTGTCCGGGTGGTCCAGCATGTGGTCGCGGATGAACAGGTTCAGGTCGCCGACGTTCTTCATCGCTTTCGCCTTGCCCAGCAGGGCCAGCGCGGCGCCCGCGTGGTCAAGACCGATCCGCTTGCCCAACTCGGCGAGGTAGGACTCCTGAGTGCGGAGGTACTTCGGCGCGGTCAGGGTCCGCCTGAGCCAGGCGGTGTCGAACTTGCGGTCCGCCCAGGCGGTCAGCTCGGTCAGGTCGAAGTGCCCGTCCTGCACCAGGTGCAGGGTGTTCAGCTTCGACCCGTCGTTGTCCACGCCGGCGAACCACTTCACCACGGCGCCGGTGGTGACCAGGCCGGTGCCGTCCTCGTAGGTCGCGGCCACCGCCGACCAGGTGGGCACACCGCCACGCAGGTAGCGGACCTTGGCCTGGTTGTGCTCGTCGTTGGTCTCTGACCAGGCCCCGCGCACGTACGCGGCCACGTTGCGGGAGTTCTGCTTCACCCCGCGCGCGGTCAGGTCGGCCGAGGCGTTGAACCGCTGCTCGTAGGTGGGCAGCAGGACCAGCGAGTGGGCATCCAGCAGCGAGGACTTGCCCGAACCGGACGGTCCGGTCAGCAGCACGCCGCGCTCGTCGATGGGGAAGTTCTTGTAACCGCAGAAGGTGCCCCAGTTGACCACCTGCAACCTGGTCAGCCGAAACTGTCCGATGTGGACTGTTCTGCTGGTTGGACTCGCCATCAGTCAGCCCCTTCCTCGCCACGGGCGATCGCCCGGTACCGCGCGTCCAGCGCGCTGACCTGTTCGGCGGTCAGGATCGAGGTGATGACGCCGTAGATGAGGAACCGGTCCTCGCTGCCCCGCACCGGTTTGATGATCGACGCGTCGGTGAGCGTCTGAATCGCCCGCTCCATCTGCTTGCCGAACTCGACCTCGTCGGTATGGCTCTCGGGCCGGTAGCCGAGCATGTGGTCGATCATGTCCGACCGTTCCACGATGGGCTCGTCCAGCGCGACGACGTACTGGTTGTACAGGTACAGCGCGAGCGCGCTGGCGGCCAGCCGCAACGGGGTGCTGCGCAGGATGACGCGGCTGTGCGGCGAGGGGTCCTGAGCCTGCCGGGTGAAGGCGTGGCGGTGCTCGCGGTTGATCTCCAGCAGCAGTCCAAGTTCGGCCAGCCGGGACCGCAGCACCGCTTCGTGCTGCAGCACGATGGGCCAGTGCCGCCTGGTCTTGTCGGACTTCTCGCTCACGTGCGGCGCCGCGACCAGTGCCTGCAACGCCCAGCACACCGGTGGCGACAGCTCGCTGGTGTCGCCGTCGAACCGCGGGACCTGGCCGCCGCCGTCCACCAGGACGCCCGCCGTGTCCTGGTCATCATCGGCGAAGACCGCACCCGGATCGAGCCGCGGCTGCTCGGCCGCGGCATCGTGGTCGGACTGCGGCTCGGCGAAGATGTCGGCGAAGCTCGGCTGGTCAGTCATCGGCCGGTGCTCCCAGCAGTGTCAGCTGGGCAGACCGGTCCCTGGTCGGTGGCGGGGCGACTGCGGCGGGAATGAGCTCGGCGAACAGCACGTACGGGGTGATGATCTCGCGTGGCCCCCTTGCGGTGCTGGCCCAGACGGTGTGGTGGGTCTGGTCGTCGACCTCGCCGTAGCGGGAGGCCAGCGACCACAGGCCGATCACGTCTCCGGTGCGCGCGCCGGGCAGCTGCTCGAGCACCTCCGGCAAGGTGGCGAGGCCGGAGTGACGGTCCATCGCGGCGTGCACGGCCTCGCGCAGCGCTGCCCAGTTGATGGACTCCCGGCCGGCCAGCGCGGCCGGGTCGATGTCGAACTCATCCGTGGTGTCGATGACCTCCGGCGGTACCGTGCCGGTACCTTGGTCCAGCCGCAACCGGCCGACCGAGCGGACGTCCAGGCCGCTCAGCCGCACCGTGAACCCGATGTCCTTGCCACCGTGGGTGCGCTGGAAGGCCAGCGCCGCGGACGCCTGCGCCTCGCTGACCCTGGTGCGCATGCTGCGGTAGTGGGTGAGGTCGCCGCTGCGGACGAAGTTGCTGATCCGGCGGAACGCGGCGCCCCTGGTCTGCTCGACCTCGCGAACCCGGTGCCACACCGTGGTGATGAACTCCCCGAGCGCGGCGCGCAGGTGTTCCGGCAGGCCCTCCACCCGCTCCAGCACCTCGGCGATGTCGGCCTCCAGCTGCGATCGTTGCGAGGACGTGGCGATCGCGGTGGCGAACGCGCGAAAAGCCTGGCCCTCCGGCGACTCGGCGATGATGTCGTGTCCGTCGAACATGCGCTGGAGCGATTCGGCGAACTCGGTGTCATCAGCCAGGCTCTGGCGCAACAGCAGGGCGGTGTTGGCGTGCATGTGCTCGCCGTAGGCCGCCACATCGGCGGGGATGCGATCGGTCAGCTGGGCGAGGGTGGCCACCTTGTCCACGAGCTCGGGATGGTTGACCTCGGGCACCTCGCCGCGGTCCAGGGCGTCGCGCTGGGCGCTCAGCTCGGCGATCCGGTCCTCGATGGCCCGCCGCCGCGCTTGCGGATCGGGGTTGGCCTCGGTGGCGATCTGGCGCAACTGGGTCATCACCAGGGCCAGCGCGGACTCGGTGGCGATCGAGGTCTGTCGTCTCAGGCTGCGCATCTGCCGGACGGCGGTGATGGCCCCGGAGGTCAGCTGGTAGCGCTCGACCCGCGGATCGCTGGGATCAGCCGTGCGGCGCACCCACCCCCGCTTGCACCACCGTCCGAGCAGGTCATCGGCGGTCAGCGAGAGCTCACTGTCCTCCGGGGTGTAGCTGCGCAGCAACGAGGGCAGATCGGCGTCCATGGAGGCGGTGAGGCTCCGACCGTCCACGATCTGGCCGTCACCCAGATGCGCCGCCATCAACGAGAGGTGCAACAGGGCGTCACGGGAGCGCAGCAACGACATAGTGGCATCGGCCGCCGTGTTGCCGCTGAACTCGTGCAGGAACCGCTCCGCTGTCAGCTTGGCCATAAACCTCCCTTGCCGATCGTCTCCCTCGTCCTTGACGTTGTGTGTCGAACTGACCCCTTCCGGCGTTACCGACGCGGTACCTCTGGCGAAAACCGAGGCCGACTGAGGTGCGAGCTGGTGATCGAACGGAACCCCACCGTCTACTCCCGGATCTGGCACGCCACGCGCACGGACCGCGATCCGTGCGCGCACCAGCTCGGACTGAGCGCCGGTCATCGTCGGCTGTTCCTGCGCCTGTGGTGCACCGTCCGTCACGAGTACTTGCTCGACACCCCGTGGTCTACCAGCGACTCGGCAGGTTGATCCTGCATGTGGTGCGCGATCAGATCGCGAGCCTGCCCAACATCACCGCGCATCTGGTGCGCACCTACGATCCGGCGGTCCGGCAGCGCGCCCTGGTCCGCTCCCGCACGCTGTGCTCGGCCACCCGACCGATCACCGACCCGACCAGGCCTCACAGCCGGGATTGCAGCACGTCGGCCACCCAGCCAGGCGAGGACGGGTCGAGGCCCTGCTCGATCGGCCAGCGGACCGCCCGCAGGCTTCGCAGCGACCACCATGCGCGGATCACGTCGAGGTCGACGTCGGCGCCGTAGCCGACGAGGACGTCGCCGAGGTGCTCCTCGTTGCCGAGCGTCAACGTGGCGAGGTCGAACAGGGCGTCGCCCTGGGCCGCCTCTGTCCAGTCGATCACGCCGGTGACCTCGTCACCGTCGACGAACACGTGGCTGATCTGCAGGTCGCCGTGGGTGAACACCGGTGTCCACGGCCGGAGCCCGGCCTCGGCGATCTCGCGGTTGCGCGTGACCAGATCGGCGGGCAGGACGCCACTGGTGAGGAGTCACTCGCATTCGCCGTCGAGGTACGTAGCGATTCCGCCAGGACTCCGGCCGGGCCGTGGCGGCAGCGGCGCGTCGTGCAGCATCCGCACGGCCGCCCCACCGCGGCCCAGGCCGCAGGCGACGCGGTCGGTGGCTGACCGAAGCGGCCGAGTGCCGTGCCTGGCAGGGCGGCGAGCGCCAGCGCGGGTGGCTTGCGCCACAGGACCTCCGGGGTCGGGATCGGCGCCATGGCCATCGCCTCGACTTCGACGTCGGTGCGCGACTGATCAGCGTCGATCTTCAAGAGCACGTCGCCGACGCGCAGGGGTACGCAATCGTGATAGGCGACAACGACCTCGACCTGCTCCATGTCGGCCAGTGTCGCAGGGACAGCCACCCTCATCGCCGGGTTTATCGCGCGCGACCGCACGGCAGTTCACTCTCCTCGGCGCCGATCTGACCGGCGCTCCCCTCCGCGGGGCCGCACCAACCACTTGGCCCACCGCGCATTAGCTCCCCGGGCGGAGCCGCACACGAACCCTTCGCGACCGCGGCTCGCCAGCAACGCACACCCAGCGGTGACGGCGGACGCACTCTCGCGACCCGTTGCCGCGCAATCAATTTAGGGAAGCCAAGTGGCACAACGCCTCGCCTTGCAGTGCATCACCGCCCTCGTCGTCCTCACCATCGCCATGCTGACCGGAGCCACGGCAGCCAGCGCTGTCACGGCGAAGGGACCCGACCAGGTCATCGTCTGCGAGTACATCGTCGATCCCGGCGGCTCCGGAACTCCCGCCTGGAACCATTCCCAGTTCATCCCGACCCACCCCGACGCCTACTTCTGGGCCAACCGCCGGGTGTGGGCGACTCCCTCGATCACGTGGAACCGCAACGCGAACACCTGGGTCCGGCACCTCGCCGGTTCCGGCGGCTACTGGACCTACGCCGACAAGCTCCGCCGGACCTCGGCGAAGTGCCTTCCCCTGTGAGAACCACCGCCCCGGCGACCTCCCGGTCGCTGGGGCGCGTCAGCGCTCACGGCTGCGGAGCCAGGCTGCGGCCCTGGTTCGCGACGCGTGGGACAGCCAGTCGCCCTGCGACCTCGGCCAGTTCCTGACCCGCTGACGCACCCGCGCGGCTGGCCTGGTTTACGGTCACAGCGGCAGCGACTCGAGCGAGGCCGAATTTGCCGGAGACGTCGGCTTGATCGACACGACTGCCGGGTCAGTGGCCACACTCTGACCGCAACTTCCAGAAGGTCTAGAAGTTCAATTTCACCGTTCCACGTTTCCCCAGGCGACAACCAAAACGTTTTAACGTTAAATACAATACAGATGGTTTCATAACCCCCTACCTGGGATTCTACATTACTCGAACGCCGTCGCCAATATGGCGGACAGCCCCCACTTCAGTCGGCGCGCGGTCGATGACCTACGCTCCCGCGTCATCGCGTGCTCGTCTACTTCGCTAGCGCACGCGCAATAGCCATGGGAAGGAATGCGGGGGTGCGGTGTGTCATTGTTCAGCGCCGAGGACAGATCATCACGCGAGGTTCAGGCTGGCGGGGGCGGTCAATGATCACCTGGCTGCTGGTCAGCATGGCCACGGTAGTACTGGCGCCGGCAGCGTATGCTGGCGTGGTCGCTGTGTTCTGGCGGGACAGGGCGGCCAGCGCCAGCGCGGTGATCGCCCTGGTGATTGGTCTGCACGAACACGGTCTGCTGCCTTGACGGCCAGACCGGGGCAACGGGTCTCCGGACCATCGACCGACACCATCGAGCCCGCGATCGGTTGATTCCCTGGGTATCCCAGTCGTCACATAGTCCACAATGGACCGCTGACTCAACGGTTTCCGTTGGTCGCCACGCGGATCGGCACGGCTCCTCAGCGGAGCGCGGCGAACGGGAACTGTTGTGGCGGCATGGTCCTGTCTACCCGGGTGTGCCATGCGGTAGTCCGGAAGGTGACGAAAGAGTTGCCATGGCTGCGGAACCGACGAGAACCGGGCGCAAGCGTCCTGTGGTCGCCCGACCACACCGACGATCGGTCCGTGACGCTCAACCTCGGGTTCCTGCGCACTCAGGTCCAGGTGTACGACCTGCGGGTGCCGCGGGGGCCGCGCTGAACCGGATTCAGGCCGCCTAGGCGGTCGCGGCGGTGCGGTCGGTGCTGCCTACCCCTCGGCAGGTCGCGGTGTGGTGATCCTCGGCGTCACCTCGGCTGTGCTGACCGATCGTGCGAAGCCCGAGCCAGCCGAAGATCGGGAGTCTCAGCCGGTCGGTCGGTAGAAGCCGAGGAACGGCATGCTCAGGTTCGTGGTCCGGAGTTTGCTGACCTGAACGGGGTTGCCCGCCTCGACCATGCGGCCGTCACCGATGTACATCGCCACGTGGCCGCGCCACACCACCAGATCACCGGGGCGGAGTTGGCTCCTGCTGACCGGGGAGCCGACCGCTTGGGCGGTGGATGTGCGCGGGAGCTGCACGCCTGCCTGGCGGTAGGCCCACTGGGTCAGGCCGGAGCAGTCGAAGCCGCGACCGGGACTGCTCGCGCCCCAGCGGTACGGCACGCCCAGCTGGGTCAGGGCCGCGCGTACCGCCTGCGTGCCCGGATCCCGTGCCGGAGCGCTGGGCGCAGATGCGGGCGGGGCGGCGACTGGTGCGCGAGCGGAGGGGGTGGGGATCGGCGGAGGTGGCGGTGCGGGCGTCGGGCCGTTGCTGGCACTGCGTTCTGGCCTGGGTGCGGGTTCTGGGCGGGGCGCGGGATCTGGGTGGTCGGACTGCGGCTGTGGTGTGTGGACGCGCTCGGTCAGGGCGCCCAGTTCCGTTGTGCGGCGCTGGATCGTGGACTCGGTGGCGGTTAGGAGCTCGTCCGCGAGGCGACGTGCGAAGCCGTCGGCGAGCGGGTGGGTGGTGAGCTGGACGCGGGCATCGCGAGCGGCGAGTGCGGCGTGCCGTAGTTGTTCGGGGACACCGACCAGGGCTTGCCTGGTCTGGGTGAGCAAGCGCTGGGCAGTGGCCGGGTCGGCGGTCAGCAGCCGGGTTCGGTTGTCGTGCTGTTGCTGTGCCTGGGCGAGGGCGTGTTCGACGGGCTGGGTGGCGTTGCGGGCGCGGAGGACCGTTTCCAGAATGGCGGCGGTTGCCTCGGTGCGTTTCCTGGCGAGTGCGTTGCGCTGGTGCTGGGGCAGCTGGTTCTGTTGCTGGACAAGCCGTTCGTGGGCTGTTCTGGCTCGGGTGTTGAGGCGTTGGGCTTCGTCTCGGTGAGCTTCGGTAGCCTGGCTGCCGGCTTCGGCCGCGGACTGGGTGGCGACTGCGACCGGCTTGGCGGCCTCTCGTACGGCCGCTGCCAGTTGGTCCAGGTCCGGTGAGGTGCTGCTGCCCAGGTCGGCCAGTGCGCGCATGGCTGCCTCGGCTTCGTCGACGGCTGCGCCGGCTCGGCGGAGGGCAGCGAGGGCGATGGAGTCGCGGGCTTCGCCGGTGTGCTTGCGGTGGTTCTGTTCCAGGAGTCTGGCCTTGTGCAGCAGCGCTTCGGCGCGTGTGTGTTCCGCACGGACCTGCTCGGACCGGTCGGTGGCCAGCAGGGCTCGTAGGCTGTCTTCGGTTCTGGTGAGCTCGGCAACGGTCTGGGCGATCGGCGTTGACTGCGCGTTGAGCCGGTTGACGGCCTCTTCGGGGCGTTGCGCACGGGCAGCGGTGTGCAGCTCACGCTCAACCGCCTGGATCGTCTGGTCCAGACGCGCGAGGACCTGCTGGGCACCAAGCGGAGGGACCGGCTCCTTGACTGGTGACTCCGGAGGGCTCGCAGCCGGTGGGCTCGTGGGCGGAGCCCCGGCGGTGGGGGTCGCTCCAGCGGACGGGTCCAGCATCGCGGTGACCGGCGAGGCCGCGGCCAGGGCGGCGATGGTGCCTGCGACCGCGGTGCCGATGGCGACCGGCTTGGCCGCTCGGTGTTCGCGGAGCAGGCGCAGGGTGCTCCCGCCAGGGTGCTGGGCTTGGCCGGGCTCATCGCGGGCCGGATCCGGTGTGGTGAAGTAGAAGGAGCAGCGCACTGCGGTCTCCTAGGTGGTGGTCGAGGGGGATCACCGGTTCTCGCGGCAAGCCGCGGTGCCGGGGACGGGGACGAGGCAGGGCGGGCTCGGTGTGGAGCCGAGTGCGTGCAGCAGGCCGGGGATCTTGCCCGTGGGCGCGGCGGGCCGCGTCTGCGGGGGTGCGGGTTGAGCGGGCTTTGGTGGTGTGGCCCGGGGGCGATCGATGCGGGGTGGCACCGCTTCGTGCAGGCGGAGTCGGTCGCCGGTGTGGATGCGGTCGTTGGGGAGCCGGTTGAGCCGCTTGAGGTGTTGCGGGTCGGTGCGCAGATTGTGCGCGATCTGGCTGAGGGTCTGGCCGGGACGGACCGTGTGGTAATCCGGCCGGGACGGGGAGAGCGCGGGCGGTTTCGGTGCTGGTTCGGCCTGGGGTGGCGCCGGACGGGCTGGTGCCGTGGCCGGCGCTGAGGGGGGCGGTGCCGGGGGGCTTGATGGTGGCGGCGGTGCATCGGGCGGAGTGCTCGGCGGTGCGGGCGATTCCGTTGATGGGTTGCTTCCCGGTGCGGCCGGAACCGCGGGGCGGGTGCCCTGCTGTGCGGTCGAAATCGTGGGCGGGGAGCTCGGCTGCGCGGGCGGAGCTGCGGGTGGGGCGGTCGGCGGTGCGGGCGGCACCGTGGATGGGACGCTGGATGGGGCTGGAGCCTCGCGAGCGGCGGCCGCTGCTGCGGTGAGCAAGTGCCGCAGCACTTCGGGCGCCTTCTCGTTTGCTACGGCCGGAGGGTGCTGGACCGGGGTCTGCGGGCCAGGTCGCTCAGTGGTGCCAGCGGGCGGCGGCGGTGGTTGCGAGGAGGTCGACGAGCCGGGCGGCTGCGGCGGACTGGTTGACGGAGGCGCGGGCGGGAGTTGTTGCGAGCTTGGTGGCTCGGTGGCCGCGGGGACCTCTGGCGTGGCGGTGGCGTCCTCGCGGGCCAAGGAGCCCGGTGGCGTGTCGAGCTGGGCGCTGGCGATCATCACCGCGGAGATCGCGGCCAGACCGCCCGCCGTGTAGCCGATCGCACGGCGGGCCGGGGTCCGGCGCAGTTCCGCCAAGCGGGTGGCCAGGGTCTGCGTGGTCGTCGCGGACATCGTGGTCTCCTTGGTGTTGGGTTGGCCGCGGCCGAGTTAACGCGAGCTGCCCCGTCTGGCCGGGAGCGTCCACTGTGGGGAGTCGGCGAGCAGCCGTCGCAGCAGGTCGAGTTGGAACTCGCGGCGGGCGGCCTGGTAGGCGCGCACGGCCTGGTGTCGGTACTCGGCCACGGGATCGGCTCGGGACCAGGTCGCGGTGTGGCTGGCGCTCTGCAGGGCGAGGAGGGTGGCAAGTTGCCGCGACCAGGCGTCGTCGAGTGCGGTGAGGATCAGGCCACGGGTGTGTTCGTTGGCGACGAGGTGGTCGTGAAGAGCAGCGGCGAGGCCGTCCTCGCTGAGGCTGCTGGTGGTTGGCAGGTCCGGTGCGCCGATGGAGCGCAGTCTTCTCGACCGGGTCTGCTCGTCCGAATCCCACAGGCTCGCCGCGGCGGCGCGGGCGAACCTGTTCAGCAGAAGGGGAAGCGGGGTGGCGAGCACTTCGGCGCGCTGGTCGCTGAGCGCGTCGTGCTGGTGACCGATGATCTCGTCGAGCCGGAGCATCTGCTTGCGGGCGAGGTACTGGCGGGTGTCGGCGACCGACTGCACCCGTTGGATCAGGGTGTGCACGGCGCGTCCGGTCACAGGTCTGGAGCCGACGGTGGTCAGGGAACGCACGGCGGTGGGGTTGTTGTCCTGGAGCAGGTCGTCCTCGGCGGAGAGCAGGAAGCGCACCGTGCCCGGGTCACCTTGCCTTCCGGCTCGGCCGGCGAGCTGGTTGTCGACACGGCGGGTGCGGCCGCGGCCGACGCCGAGGACCAGCAGGCCGCCCAGTTCGCGCGCTCGGTCGGCGTGCTCGGGTGGGTCGCCGCCCAGGCGGATGTCGGTGCCGCGCCCGGCCAGCGCGGTGGCAACCGTGACTGCGCCGAGCCTGCCCGCGCCAGCGATGATGGCGGCCTCCTGGGCGTTGTCGCGCGCGGTGAGCGTGGTGTGGTTGACGCCTAGTTCGTCGAGGTGCCGGGAGACCTGCTCGGCGGCGCGGATCGTGGGCACGCCGACCAGAACCGGTCGGCCGGTGCGGTGGGCGTCGGCGATGTGTTCCACCAACGCCGCCGTGCGGGCGAGGTCGGTGGCGAACAGCTCGTCGGGCAACTCCCGCCGGACCACCGGTTTCCGGGTGGGCACACGGACCACCGGTAGCCGGTAGACCTCGTGCAGCTCAACGGCTTCGGAGCGGAGGGTGCCGCTGATCCCTGCCAGCACTGGGTAGCGGCGGAGGAACCGCTGGATGCTGATGGTGGCGAGGGTGCGCGGTTCGGCACGGACGGGTAGGCCTTCCTTGGCCTCCAGTGCGGCGTGCAGGCCGTCGCTGAGGCGTCGCTGTGGGAGGGCGCGGCCGGTGTGCGGATCGAGCAGCACGACGTGCTCATCGGTGACGAGGTAGTCGCGGCCGTCCTGGTAGAGCAGGTAGGCGTGCAGGGCGTTCTGGGCGGCGGCGAGGAAGCCCGGATCGCGCCAGCTTCGCTCGTCGAGGCGCAGTTGCTGGTGCAGGGTGTGCCAGCCGAGGTCGGTGAAGTCCAGGTGGCGTTCGGCGAGGTTGCCTTCGTAGTGCAGGACCGGGCGCAGCGCTGGGATCAGCGGGGCGATCCGGGCGGGCCAGACCGATCCTCCTTCCTTCTCCACGCTGGTGATAACCAGTGGAGTGCTGGCGTCGTCGATGAGCACCGCGTCGGCTTCGTCGAGCAGGGCGGCGTGTGGTCTGCGCGTCACGCGGTCCCGGGCGGTGGCAGCCAGCTGGTCGCGGAGGTGGTCGAAACCGACCTCGCTGACAGTGGCGTACAGGATGTCCGCCTGGTGCGCGGCTCGGCGGGCCGTCCGCCAGTTGCTCGCGGTGATCACGGCGGTGCTCAGCCCCAGCAAGGCAAACGCTGGAGTCAGCAGGTGCGCGTCCCGCTGGGCGAGGTAGTCGTTGGCGGTCAGCACGTGTACCCCGGTGCCGGGCAAGGCATGGCAGGCGGCCGCGAGCGCCAGGGCAAGCGTCTTGCCTTCACCGGTGCGCATCTCGGCGGCGCAGCCACCGGCAAGGGCCACGGCGCCGACCAGCTGCTCCGGGCGCGGCTGAAGGTCCAGGCGCCGCCGACATGCCTCCGACATCAGCGCGAGCACCATGGCACCTGCGCGGTTCGTACTTGCCGGGGTTTTCCGGAGTGCCCGGTAGCGCTCGGCCAGCTCGAAGTCGGCCAGGTGCGTCAGCTGCTCGCGCTGCGTCTCGGCATGCCGGGTCGCCGATCGGATCCACCTGGGCAGGCTCTGCTCCAGCGTCATGTCCGTTGTTGTCGTTTCGCCGGTGGCAGCCGTGGCCGCGCCGCCAGCGGCGGCCACCCGCATTAACTGCCCGGGCGTCGCCGCGTGCCGAGGGATGGGTCCGCTGCGGACGGCCGGTGCCGCCGGCCGTGCGCGGTGGGCCCATCCCACCGCTCGCCCGATGTGGCGGCAACGGCAACGAAGAGGACACCATGTGCACGCTGACTGACATCTTCTTACGCTGGACTGAGATCCTAGTGATCGCCCTGATGTGCGGGGTGCTCATCTACCTGGTGTGGCTCATCCGGCGCTCCAGGACCACCGCCAAGGCGGAGACACCGAAGCCCGGAACCCATGAGGCGAACAGGGCCAGGGAAATACTGGGCACCTTCGCGCGTGAGTACCGCATTCCGGTGTTGAAGCCCCACGAGGCGGAACCCCAGGAGATCGCGAACTTCGAGATCGAGGTCACCTGGCGGGGTCGCGATGAGCAGGGAGTCGGCCAGTGGTCGGTCGGCCATCGCGGTGTCCTGTTCGATCGGCTGGGCAACTCCGTCGACGAAGCCCATGCGCGTGAATCGGCGAAGGAGTCCCCGGACTGCGTCTACCCGATACCCGCGGACTACCTGTTCGAGCTGACCAACGCGCTGCTGGTGGTCAGCGACATCGCGACGCCGATCGTCCGGCACCAGTGGGCGGAATGGCGGGCGATCGGTCGTCCGGCGGCGGGCGGCGCATTCGGCTGAGTCGCGACCGCGGCGACGAGGCGAGGTGAGTGTCCACGGTGGAGGCTCACCTCGCCTCACCCCCGAGGGTCTCCACCACGACCCTGCCGCGCGTCAACTCGGCGATGCGACCGCAGTCCGGGCAACGGATCCGGGGCAGGACCAGACGCCTGCCGGGCGCCCGCTCATAGCCCGCCCAGCCGCAGCCCTCCGTGGTGCACTCGTAGCGCACCATCTGCACGGACCTGACCGGGGTGCACCTGTTGCCGGTGGATTGGCTGCGGGGCAATGCCTTGGTGAGCACGCGCGGTGCAGGCCCGGGAGGTGGTGCGGCCGTGGACAGCTGGCCGAGGAAGGTGGCGAACGGCTGGAGGCCCAACCCTTGGCGGTCCTCCTCGTTGAGCCGGGTGAGCAGGTGGTGCAGGCGGCCGCCAGGCTTGCCCAGTTCGGCGCGCAGCGCGGTGAGCACCTCGTGCACAGTGCTGCGGGTGAGGTCCAAGGCCGCGGCGATGGCGCGCTCGCTGCGCTCGGACTCCGGCAGGTGCTCGTGCGGCGGCAGCCCCACAGCACGCGCGATGATCTCCTTCTGCAGCGGTCCCAGCTGCAGCACGGTCAGGGCGGCGCGCCACCCGGAGGTGACGAAGTCCGTGGCGTTGTCCAGCTCGGTCACCACGAGGTCCGCCAGCTCGGCCGAGATGTCGGCACGATCGTGGGTGACCGGTGTCGGCAGCGAGCGGAAGTCGAGCTCGTCGCTCGGCCGGTAGCCGAACCTCGGGTGTTCGGTGGACCCCAGGCCCAGTCCTGTGTGCTGTCTGCGGGGCCGGGTCTCCCGCTCCAGTTCCAGGTCGGCCTGGGTGAAGGCGGCATCGGGCCGGGCCAGGATCTCCGCGTCGGTGGGTTCACGGCCGAGTTGCTGGCACAGCACCCCGTGGATCGCGGCGATCCGCAGGAACCGGTTGTGCGTACGGGCCGGGATGCTCACCTGGTAGGTCTGCCCGCCCAAGTCACGCCGGATGTGCTCCTCGATCCAGGGCCGCAGGTAGTGCGCGCCACTGGGTTTGTCCGGGTCGTAGGCCCAGACGCCCTGGGCGACCGCGGCCCGCGCGGTGTTGAGCAGGTCGGCGGCGTCAACCACGGTGGTCTTGGCCGACTCGCGGAGCCGCAGCTGGCTCACCGCGTGGCGGATCATGCCCTCGGCCAGGCCGACCAGGTAGGCGGTGGCATGCTCTCCCGCGCGTCGATGCGCTTCCAGCCGTCGGCGCACGGCTGGGTCCGCGACGTGGGCGACCGCGTCATCCGCGGTCAGCACGGCGGCCACCGCGGACCTGGTCAGGAACAGCGGTGGCGCGCCATCGCCCTCGGCCCACTTGTCCGCGTGCTGGGCCATGAAAAGCACCAGATGGGCGTTGTGGCCGTTGGTGGCGATCGGCGCGAGTTCGGCGAGGGCCGCCGCGGTCAGGCCAGTGTGCCGTCGGCAGAGTTGGTGGACGGCCGGCACGGTCGGCGCTTCGGTGGCCAGTGGACGCAGGGCTCGCACGGACTGGTCCCTTCTGGTGGTTGTTCACCCTCAGCGCACGCGGTACCTCCCGGTGAAGGGGTTGCGGCGCAGGCGAAAGCTGGTGCGCGGGCGTCCGTCCCGGTGCAGGTGCGGGAGCAGGCGCGCGACGTCAGGAGTGATCGGCTGGACGCGGTTGGGGCCGAGCAGCGCTTCGGCCAGCAGGTGGATCCGGGCGGCCCAGTCCGGGCTGTCCCACAAGATCCGGACGAGGTCGCCGCTGTTGATCGCGGTGGTGTGTTTCGGCCCGGTGTCCGGCAGGTGTTGCAGCTGGCGCAAGCCGGGCAGGGCGGCAAACTCCGCTACGGGCGGATCGATGCCGGGGTGGATGCGATTCCACACCAGGCCAACGGATTCCAGGGGGAAGACGTGGGTTCTGGTGAGCGTCTGGAGCAGGGCGGCGGTGCTGCGGGCTGCGGTGCGCGTGGTGTCGGTGACCACCAGCAACTGGCTCGCGGCGTCGATCAGTGGCTGTTGCCGGTTCTCGCCGTCCGGGTGCGGTGGGTGGGTGTCGATGAGGACGAGGTCGTAGCCGCGACGCATCACCGTTGCGGTGTCAGGGGTGGTCACCAGGTCCAGTGGGAGTCCGTCCCGGCTCTGGGTGAAGGCGGTCAGGGCGGGCACCGGGAGGTTGAAGTCCACCAGGCACACCCTCGGCGGACCGCGGTCCCGATCCAGTCTGCCCGCGATCGCGACATAGGCGGCCACTGTCAAGGCCACGCTCGAGGTGCCGACGCCGCTCTTCCCGGACAGCACCGTGACCACCTGCCCGGCCGGTGCGCCTGGAAGTGCGTCGGTCAGCACCCGCACCCACTCCGTGGCATCATTTCCCTGTGGCAGCAACGAGATTCGTCCAGCGGGCAGGGTGGCGGCGGCGGCAAGCAGGTCGGGGTGCGAGACGTCGGAGAGCAGCACGATGGTGAGGTCCTTGGCCGGGGCGCCAGCCAGCGCGAGCAGCCACCGCGCGATCTCGGATGGCGGTCCGGCCTGTTCACCGATGACCAGGACGTTGTGCGCGCCGCCGCGGATGAGCGGGGTGTCGCTGGTGAGGAACCAGGACAGCTGGTCGAGGTTCTCCGCCACCGGTTCCAGGTACCAGTCCAGACCGGCCTGCTGGACTGCGGTGACCACGGACTCGCTCGGCAGGCCGCAGACGATGAGGTGGATGTCGTTGTCGTTCATGACCTCGGCAGGCTGCTGATGTAGATCAGGTTTCGCCCGGCCTCTTTGGCTTGCAGGAGCGCGGCATCGGCGTAGCGGACGAGGTCGGCCGGGCCGAGATCATCCCCGGGACGCTGGACCACCACGCCCACGGACGTGGTCAGCCCACTGATGGTGGCCGGGTTGCCCGTGAGGTCGTCATGCGCGATGGTCAGCGCGCTGACGCGGTGGCAGATCCGACGGGCCAGGGTGAGCGCACCGCTGAGGTTCACACCGGGGGCCAGGATCAGGAACTCGTCTCCGCCGTAGCGGCCGACCACATCCGTTGCCCGGGTGGACTCCTCGAGTACCGCGGCGACCAACCGCAGCACCTCATCCCCCGCCTGGTGGCCGAACCGGTCGTTCACCAGTTTGAAGTGGTCGAGATCGACGATGAGCAGCGCGATCGTCCGGGCCCGCTGGAGGGCTTGGCGGTGCGCTTGGGTGACTCCGTCTTCCCAGCCACCCCGGGTCAGCAGTCCGGTGAGCCAGTCGATGCGGCCGCCGCCGGGCACATGCCCACAGGCCGGGCAGACCGCCGGAACAGCTTTCCGGGGTGGTGGAGAGGGTGGTCGAGCGCAGATCCGCGGTGGCACCACGTCCGCGACTCGAATGGACACAGCGGGATTGGCAACCATGCCAACATTCCTACCGCCGCGGCCCCACGTAGCTTCAAGTCGAACACGAACAGCAGGTCACCGGCTATTTCCCGGCCAGCAGGCAGAGGTGTTCGAGGCCGTTGTTGACCACCCCGAACGGCGGCACCCACTCGGTGACACCGTCGAGCGTGTGGTGGAAACGGCGGCAGGGCGAGATCGACCGGGTCAGCTCGTCCGGCAGCTTCGGCGGCGGCGGTGGGTTCTGCGCACGCTCCTGGTTCTCCCGGTGCCGCTGCGCCAGTGCCGTGGGCGGTTTCGCGGCCAGGCCGTCCAGCGACTTGCGGAAGCGCTCCGGGTCGAACGCTGGACCCTGTTGGTAGGTCAAGCCAACCGGTGTGTCCAAGCACCGTCCGGCCTCGCCAGCCCGGCCGCCGCTCGGCACGACATCCTGGATTCGCCCAGCGATCGCGGACCGGCAGGCGTCCACCACACCGGCACGGCCTGCGATGAAGGCCGTAGGGTCGATCGCCCTGCCGCCGGATACCTCGTTCAGACTGGGCATCGTCAACAGGTTCATGGCCAGCGAACCTCGTTGCGGCACGGTGGTTTCCATGGACTTCGGCAGCCCATCGGCCGGCAGTCCCAGACCTGGGAGCGAGCGGGTGAGGTCGGTCCAGAGTCCCCCAGTTGGACGGTTCGTGCGCAGTCGCTGTTGCAGCGCGGCGAGATTGTCGTTGGCACCGTTGAGGTCTGCTCGTTCCTGGGCGTCCCGCTGCGCCTGGTGCCCGGCGAGGTTCCAGCGCAGGTCGGCGAGGCCGGGCTGGGTGCCAGCGCGTTGGGGCACGGTGGTCAGGCGTGCTCGGGCGGTGAGCATGTCCAGATAGGACTGCTGGCGGGCGCCGAAGGTCCCAGCCGAGTTGAACGGGCCCGGGATGGTGAAACCCGGCATCGCCGCTGTCGGCGCGCCAGGTGAGGTGGTGGTGGTTCGTTGTTCCGCTGTCGAGATGGGCAAGTCGCCGGGCAATGGTGGTGACGGGATGGACGCGCTAGCGGCGCCCGCGGGGCAGATGACGCCGAGTGCGGTGAGGGCGGCCAGGAGGCGGGTTCGGGTGGGCATGGTCAGGCTCCCAGGTGTGGGGTCAGGGAATGCAGGGTGACCATCGCGGTGACGATGGCCTGGCGCACTTCGCGGGTCGCGACGATGTCGGCCCGCTGGCAGGCGCCGTCGAGCGCGGCGTAGTGGTGGGCCAGCTGGTTCAAGGTCGCGATCAGGCCAGGGAGGTTGGGCAGATGGCTGTCCTTCATCCGCTCACCGGTGCTGTGGCTCAGCCGTTCAGCTTGCACCCGGCCGCGCCGGCCCACGGCGGCGAGGCTGGTGAAGTAGTTGCTGCCGTCCGGCCGGGTTGCGGTGCGCCGGGGCTCGTTGGCGGCCGCGGCGGCCAGCTGTGCCTCGGTGGCGGTCAGCTCGGCGACTCCGTCCGACAGCGCGCGTGCGTGCGCGGCTGGTGGCGTGGGTGCTTCGCTCCCCCATGGTGAGCCGGAGCATGAGGTGATGGCCAGCAGGGTCAGCGCGGCGCAGGCAGTGGCGATCCGCTGATTCATCGATTCTCCTTGGCCTTCCAGCGGATGTGAAAGGTCTGACCGAAGTGCTTGCCCGTCAACAGGAACTCGTCGGTGCCGGGCAGCGCGGCGATCCCGTTGAGCACGTCCTCCGCCCCGGTGGGACGTTCGATCTTCTTCAGGCGTCGCACATCAGCGACCGCGGTGACCTTGCCGGTGGGCAGGTCGATGCGCAGTACCTGATCATGCAGCCACACGTTGGCCCACAGCGTGTTGCCCGCGCACTCCAGTTCGTTCAGCTCGCCGACCCGGTTTGAACCCGGGTGAGTCACCCGGATTTCGCCAGTGCGGTCGAAGGTCCGCGGGTTGCGGACGATCAATCGATCCATGCCGTCGGAGGTGATCAACCGGGTGCCGTCGAAGCAGGCACCCCAGCCCTGCCCGCCGTAGCGCACCCGGCGGATCTCGGCGAGGGTGCGCGGATCGCGCAGCATCGCGACACCGTCCCTCCAGGTGAGCTGCCAAACCCCGACATCGGGAACGACGGTGATCCCCATGGCGTACAAGGGTTCCGGCACATCGATCTGCCGGAGCACTCGCCCCGTGGTCATCTCGGTGGCGCGCAGGGAGGACCGGCCGACCTGGCCAGTGCTCTCCAGGAGCACGCCGTCGAACATCTCCACCCCCTGGGTGTGCGCTTGGCGGTCGTGCGGGTATTCGTGCAGGATCTCGGGTTCGAGCAGCTCGACCTTGGGCGCCACAACGGGGGTCGTGGTGGCTCGAGTGGTCGCCGTGGTCTGCACCGCGCTGCTGGTGCCTCGTGGCGGCGGTGCGGGACACCCAGCTGCGGCGAGGACAGCGGCAGCGCTCGGCAGTACGGCGATTGCCCAGCGTCGGAGTGGAGTCTTGGTCATGCCCTGGAGGTAACGCGGACACACCGCGCTGGGGGTGGAGGGTTGCTCCGGCGACGCGGCCGGAGCAACCCTCGATCGCCTTGGCTCAAGGCGTCGCGGTGGCTGCTCCGCGGTTCACCGGTGCCGTCAGACCGAGTCGGCTGATGCTGACGAACGGAATGTCCTCGAGAACGGGCACGAGCCGACGCGACTTCTTCCGCTCGATCTGCGCGGTGACGGCTCCCTGGTTCACTGGCGCTGTCAGGCCGAGCCGCCCGGTGCTGACAAACGGGATGCTCGTGAGGACCGGCACGATCCGGCGCGGCTTGCGCCGCGGCATCTTCTTCCGGGCTTCTCGCTCGACCTCAACGGTGGCCGTCTCGCTGACCACCGCCGCTTGCTGCCGGCGCAGTTCTTCCAGCTGCGCGGCGGTGCCAGCGATCCCGTCCTTCAGTTCCGCCAGGAGCATGCGCTGCTCCTGGTACATGTTGGCGTCCTCGAGTGCACGGTTGTAGCCGGTCCGGGCGGCGTGCAGGTCCAGCCCATCGCGCAGTCGCCGGAAAGCCTTCGAGCCGACGATCTTGTACACGACGAAACCCAGCAGGGCCAACAACGCCAGTCCGAAGCTGAGCGAGAGCACACCCTTGAGCACGGAGAACACGGATTCGGTTGGGTACATCGGATTCATGGCATGGTCCTCGGTCCGGTCACGGCGAAGCGGGGGCGGATCGCCACCGAACCGGGAGATAACGCGCCGACCGATCAGTCGAGGTATCCACAGCGGATACGGCTGCTGGATGCCGCAACATGCTGGTGCCCACCGTGCGTGGCCGACAGCTCGGCGAAGCCGGCCTGGATCGCACAGCGGCTGTCGAACCTGTGCTACGACTCGGCCACGCCATCCGGACGCCCCGCCGGATCGACCTGCTCGCACCGCACTCGCTGTCGGCGCACTTCGTTCACTGCCCGCACAGGTCGACCAGTTGTGGTGACGGGTCGAGAAGGCTTCGGTGCTGCACCACCGCGCTGCTCGCTACTTGGCAGGCCACTCGCCGGACGGCGGGCACTCCTGGACGTCCGGCTGCCCCACCGGGTGGACGAACTCGACGACCTTGGCGGCCTTCGGGTACTTCGGCTTGAGGTCCTCCGCCACTGCGCGCACGTCCGTGCCCGGCTTGACCTGCAGCATGAGACCAGCGGGCATTCCCTCCACCCGGGACCGGGCAACCAGGTCCTGCTGCCTGGCGAAGATGTCCCGGAACCTCTCGTGCGCTTGTTCCTTGGTCTCGGTCCACACCTTGCGCACGCGACCGTCGGCTGCCGCAGTCGGCACCCCGGCCAGCATGTCCTCGTCAGTGTCAAAGCTGATCCGCACGTGATCACCGCACGGTTTGCCGTTCTTCTGGGCCTCTACCGGCGCCGTCGTCTGCTCCGGCCGTGCGCTGTGCGACGTGCACGCGGCCAGTGCGGCCCCCAGCATCAGCGCGTAGAACACGCTCCCCCATTTCTTCACGAGGGCAAGCTGCCACTCCGGCCTCAGGCCCACAATCCGTTAGCGACTCACCTCACTAGAAGCCCGCTGCGACTCCTGACCGCGCCGGCGTGATGCCGGTGGTGTCAGCGCTTCCGGCTGCGGTAGGCGCGTTGCTGGCAACTTCGCGAGCAGTAGGCGCGCGGACGGCCCGAGGCGGGTTGCTCGATCGGCCCGCCGCACATCGCGCAGGTTTCGTCACGCGTTCCCTCACGTTGCGCGATGCGCAACTCTACGCCGTCGAGCAGGAGCGCCAGCCCGAACTCGAACGGGTCCGGCTGCTCGAAACCGCCTGTCTCCCACAGCGCGGTGAGGGTCGGGTAGCGGCTCATCCGCGACCAGAGCCCGTCGCGCGCACCCCAGAACTCCTCGTCGCTCACCCCGCTGTCCCGCTCGGCGCGCGCCGCCTGGACCAGCGCCAGGGCCTCGGCGTCGAGGAAGCGGCCGAGCAGGCCCGCCGCCGCCACCACCTCCGCCGGCGGCAGGGAAGTGCTCGCCAGGATGCTCAGCAGGTGCTCGTAGTGCGCCAGCGCGTTCGGCCCCGGGAGGTGCCGCGTGCTGCGCTCCTCAGCCAGCCACGGGTGGCGTTTGCGCAGTTCCCAACCGTGCCGGACGGCCGTCTCCAGGCGCTCGCGCCACGGTGCGCCGGTGTCGTCGGGCGCGGGTGCGTCCAGGACGGCGTCGCGCATGAGGTCGACCAGGTGCTCCCGGCTGGGCACGTGCCGGTACAGCGACATCGTGGTGAAGCCCAGGTGCTCGGCGACCTTGCGCATGGACAAGCCCGCCAGGCCCTCCGCGTCGGCGACCTCCACCGCGGCGGCCACCACCCGGTCCGGGCTCAGCCCCGGCCGCGCGTCCTCCTCGCGCCACAGCAGTTCGACCCGCTCGTTGTCCTGCGTCACCCGATACCTCCTGTTTATAGTATAAATGCGTTTATGGCATACACAACCGAAGTTCACGTGGCACTCGACGGCGACGACGACACCCCCGGCACCGCGGAACAGCCTTTCGCCACGATCGACCGGGCGCGGAGGGCGGCCCGGGAGGCGGCGGGCGACGTGGTCGTCCACGTACGGGCGGGCACATACCCCGGGCCGTGGGAGTTCACCGAGGAGGACTCCGCGCGGGACGGCAGCCGGATCATCTACCAGGCGAACGGGTTCGGCACACCCGCGCAGGACGAGGTGGTGATCGGCGGCGGACGGGTGATCACCGGCTGGCGGGTGGGCGATGACGGCGTCTGGGTCGTGGACGTCGGCACGCTCGACACCCGCCACCTCACCGTCGATGGTCTGCGCGTCGACCGGGCCGCGATCGACGGGATCCCGGGCGAAGTGAGTGAAAACGAGTCGGGTTACGTCACGGATGCTCGCCTCGACTGGCGAGCGGGCGTCGAGTTCGTCCATCGGGGCGTCTACCCGTGGACCGAGGCCCGGCTCGCGGTCGAGTCGGTCGCGGACGGCACGATCGCCATGAAGCAGCCCGCCTTCTCCTGGGCCCGGCAGCTCTACAGCTCCTCCTGGGACGGCCAGACCTCCTCCGGCCCCGGCATGCCGACCCGCGTGGAGAACGACCCGTCCTTCCTCACCGAACCGGGCACGTTCGCCCTGGACCGCTCCCGCCCCGGCGAGCACGTCCTGCACTACCTCCCGCGCACCGGCGAGGACCCCGCCGCCACCCGGGTCGTCGCTCCGGAACGGGACACCCTGCTGGTGGCGACGGGGGCCGGCGGCATCTCCTTCCGCGGCCTGATCTTCGCCGACACCACCTGGCTGCGCCCGACCGGCGACCGGGGTTTCCTGCACTACCACGGCAGCGGCTTCCACGACGGCGGCCGGATCGACACCGTGGTCGTCGTGGAAGGCCAGTCCTGGCTGACCGTCACCGGCGAGCCGGAGACCGTCCCGGCGTGCGCGTCCCTGCTCGACACCACCGGCATCCGCTTTGAGGGCTGCCGCTTCACCCGCCTGGGCTCGACCGCGCTCGGCGTCACCGGTGGCGCGGACACCGTGGTGCGCGGGTGCGAGTTCGACACCCTCGCCGCCGGCGCCATCACCCTGACCGGCACTCACCGGGCGGTGGTCGAGGACAACGAGGTCCACCGCGTCGGGCTCGACCACTCGGGCTCGCCCGGCATCGCCCTCCTCGCCACGGTGGACTGCACGGTCGCGCACAACCGCGTGAACGACGTCCCGCACTGCGGCATCGTGGGCGGCCCGGCGAAGGGCACGCGCATCCTGCACAACCACGTCACCGGCGCGATGGGCGTGCTGGCCGACGGCGGCGGCATCTATGTGTCCGGGCCGCAGGGCGAATCACACGAGGACGGGGCGGTGGTGCGCGGCAACGTCGTCACCGACACCCGCACCCCGTACAACTTCGCCCTCTACACCGACTACGGCGCGGCGTGGGTGACGGTGGCGGACAACGTGGTGCGGCGCGCCGACAACACCGCCGTGCTGCACGTCCACCCGCCGCTGGACAACGTGGTCTACCGCGGCAATGTGTGGGACGCCGACCCGGTCGGCAGCGACGCCGTCCCGGATTCGGTCACCTACGAGGACAACTCGACCCTGACCGACGCGGCCGACCTGGACGCCGCCGAGGCACGCGCGCAAGCCGGACCTCGCCGACGCTGACCGCACCCGGCCCGCGGCCCCTCCACGGGTCGCGGGTCCCGGGGAGTCGCAAAGGTTCGAGCAGTCGACGGTAGCTCGGGGCCAGCCGGGATCGCAGCTCAGCAGCTGCTGGATGTCGCGGTGGACGTAGTAGGCCGCGACGCCGCGACCAGCAGCGCTGGCCGCGGCCTCTGGTTGCACAAAATGTGGGATCCGGGCTGGTTAGGCTGGTCATCGACTACGGCCGACCGCGTACCTCAAGGAGAGGAGCCGCCGCATGGACGACAATGACGCCAGGGAGAACGGTCGGCGACTGCGGTACTGGCGGTTGCGGCGAAACCTCAACCGAAAGCAGTTCGCCGCCCTGATGGACCGTTCGGTGTCCTGGGTGGACATGGTCGAATCCGGAAGACGGAATCTGGTACGTCTGCCGACAATCGAACGTGCGGCCGAAATTCTCAGCATCCATCCTGATGTGCTGACCAACCGCACCATCGCCACCAGAACCGCGCACTCGGTTGACGACCAGGAAGTGCTGGCCGTCCGGGCCGCACTCGGCCGGTACCCGGTGCTGCCGCGAACCGACGGTCCGGAGGTCGACCTCCGGAAGGTCCACCGGCAGGCGGACTACCTCGAGCAGGCATGGGTCTCCGCCCACTTCACCAGCGTCGCGCAACGGCTGCCCGCCCTGCTCCGCGACGCCCAGCAAGTGGACCGGAACGCCGGGGGCACTGATCAGCTCGCGGCCCGACGGGCGCTGATCACCGCATACCGGTTGGCTTCATCCCTGTTGTTGAAGTTCGACGCCAATGAAGTCGCCTGGCTGGCCGCCGATCGCGCGATGCACTCCGCGCTGGCCGCAGACGACGCCTGGTCACTGGCCCGGGCGGCGAGAAGTGCCGCCCGGGCCATGACCAGTAGCGGCCAGCGACCGGAGGCGATCGACTGTCTGTTGGAGACGACCGACCGCGTGCGCCCGGAACTCGCTAGGCACGAGGAAACGCTCCTGTCGTTGTACGGAATGCTCTACCTCGCTGCCTCGATGACGGCCGCCGAACAGGAGAACGCCGCCTTGGCTCGCGAAATGCATGACGAGGCCACCGTCGTTGCCGAGCGAATGCAGCCGGACTTCTCCACGCACCACACCTATTTCGGTCCGGCCAACGTACAAATTCACCGAGTCGCCGCTCTGGGACGCCTGCACGAATCCGGCCGTGCGATCGAGTTCGCCGCCACCATCAACCCTGCGGCAGTGGCGGAACTGTCTCCTGAACGGCGAGCGAACTTCCTGCTGGACCTCACCGAGGCGCACACCCGAACAGGTGACTTCCGGAAGGCCACTCAGCTCCTTGGCCAGGCGGAACGCATCGCGCCGCAGGAGGTGCGCGGTCGGCCGTTGGGGCGCGGCCTGCTGGAGGCGCTGCTGCACAACTCCACCGGCGAGTCCGCTCGCCTGGTGAGCCAGATGGCCACCCGGGCTGGGGTGACCGCGTGACTGGCCGGGTCCTGTTCCTGGTGGTGTGCGCCGCTGGCCCCGCCGACTACATCGCGGACATGGTGCGCCTGGCGCAGGCCGATGGCTGGGAGGTGCGCTGCCTGGCCACCGAAGCCGCGACGACGCACTTCCTCGACCTCGACGAGTTGGCGGCTTTGACCGGCCACGCCGTGCGCACCGGCCATCAAGGGGCCGGACAGCCCGGGCTGCCGAAACCCGACGCGGTGGTCGTGGCGCCCGCCACCTACAACACGATCAACAAGTGGGCCGCCGGGATCGCTGACAACTACGTGCTCATCCAGCTCGCTGAACTCACCGGGCTCGGTGTGCCGATCGCGGTGCTGCCCTTCGTCAACACGGCGCTGGCCGCCAACTGCGTGTTCCAGCGCAGCGTCAACGAGCTCCGGGATGCCGGGGTGACCGTGTTGTTCGGCGAGGGCGGGTTTGTGCCACACCCGCCGCGCACCGGCGGCCAAGCCATGGCCTCCTATCCTTGGCACCGCGCGCTGGAAGCCGTGGCCCGCGCCACCAAGCGCTGAGAGCTCAGCTCGCGGCGACACAATCTCGGTGCACTGCTGTGCCGACGAACTCCTCCAACAGTCGGGTCAGCTCCGCGTGCGGAGGACAGTGTTCGCGCCGGTTGGTGGCCTTACAGTGACTGCGCGGAATCCCTTGTGCTTCAAGGACATGGGCGTCGTATTCGGCAATCCTGCGGTAGACGACCCTGGTCGCGTAGTGGTCCAGTTCGGCGATGACCGACACCGGTGTTCCGCACGCGTACAACACGGTCCAGCGCAGGGCCATGGCTGTCCGGACCGGGATCCGCAACGGCTCACGGACGTAGGCCTGGCTCCCCACGTTGGCCTGCGCCCGAGTCAGGTACAGCGCGGAAAGCGGATGGCGCAACAAGGCTCTGGTGATCGCATCGTGCTCCTGCAGCGTCATGGTCAACCGCCACGCGGACACCGTTTCCAGGACGAACAGCTCGGGCAGCGCCCGGACGACTGCATGCAGTGCGGGATCCGGCAGGCTAGGGACCGCCAAGGGGATCGTCATGATCGTGCTCCTCGCCTATGCCGTCACCGAGCCGCGCTCGGTCACGTCCGCGTTGGACTGGAACCGGAACTCCAGCCGGGCCATCTCGTGCAACGGCTGATGATCATCGTCGAGGCGCCACAGCACGCCGACCCAGCGCCCCGGCTGGCCGGCACCGGTGTTGACCCAGTCCTGCGCGCAGTACCGGAGCCAGTTCTCCGCGCGCTCCCCGGGCGTCTTGCCGTGGTCCACACAGAATCCGTGGTTGTTCGCCTGCTCGACCCACGCGACCGGCTGCACCACCCCACGCACAATCTGGTGGTACTCGATCCGGTACCACGACTCCTTTGTGGACATCGGTCCCTCCGCGTCGTTGACCATCAGCATCAGACCGGAACCTATGCGCCATTTTCGCTCGGAGGTCGCACTTTTTGTCCGACGCTCGATCGGGTGATGGATCTTGGACTGGCGGATCAGCCGAGCAGGCCGAGGTCGGCGTCGGTGGGCCGGGGGAAGTCGACCGCGTCGATCGCGACGAGTACCGGGGCGCCGTCGATCCAGTCGCGGGTGGGTCGGCGTTTGATCACCGCCCAGCCGGTGGGGATCTCGGAGAGGAACTGCTGGAGGTCGCGGTGGTCGTAGCGGCCGTCCTTGCCGAGCTTGGCCATGACCCGCTGCTTGGACTCGTAGCTGTCCGCCGAATGGACCGCGACCAGGCCCGCGCAGTTGATCGCTTGCTGGGACAGGTTTTCCGGGCTCTGCACCACCAGCATCAGCGCCAGGCTGAGTGAGCGGCCCATGGACAGGCACTGGTCGAACACGGTCTGCTGGACGCCGCTGACGTCGGAGTCGCGTTCGTTGGGCAGGTAGTCGTTGGCCTCTTCCAGCACCACCAGCGTTTCGGAGAGGCGGCCGGGGTTGTCGCGGGCGTAGGCGAACACGGCGGTGAAGACCGCGGCCAGGACGAAGGCGCCCATCTGGGCATCCAGGTGCGCGGCTTCGAAGATCACGCAGTCGCCGTGGCCGACGAGCTCGGCGATCTCCAGGGTTTCACTGTCGGTGCTGCTGGGCGGGTCGGGCAGGAAGATGCCCGCGCCGAAGACTCCGCGCTGGAAGAACTGCAGGCGGTTCTGGATGACGTTGTAGCCGGTGATCAGGTCCTTGCTGGTGGTGGCGCGGCGGCTGATCGATTCCAGGTGCTTGTCGATCCACTCGGCCATGTCGGCCATGCCCACGAACCGGGACAGCTCGGGGCGTTCGTAGACCGTGGCGGTGTCCCCGCGCGCCGGATCCTGGCGGGGCAGTGCCCAGAGGGCGTTGAGGGCCTGCCAGAGGATGCCGCGGCCGCGGTGGCCGAGTTGGCCGACCTTGGCCATGGTGTCGCAGATGGCGTCGCGGAAGACGTTGGGGGCGACGCCCGGTGGGATGCGGAGCAGGTTGTAGCGGAGGTAGGGGTTGGGGATGCCGGTGGTGGGCCGGTAGTCGGCGGGGCGTTCGCGGGAGAGGTCGTAGAAGCGGAAGCGGTGGCGTTGGTCTGCGGGCAGGGAGTGGTAGAGGCGGCGCCAGTCGCTCTTGCGGTCCAGGGCGAGCACGCCGCGCGGGACCTGTTGTGGGGCGGGCAGTCCGGTGCTGGGGGCGATGCCGGTGAGGGTTTGGGTGGTGTGCAGCCATTCGTGCGCGAGGCGGATGCCGGTTTCGGTTTTCCCTCGGCCGGTGGAGCCGGTGATCAGCGGGTGCAGCAGGCCATTGTGGTGGTCGGTGACGGTCAAGCCGAACCGTTGGCCGGAGACCACGGCGCGCTGGGTGTCCACGACGTGGCCGAGGTGGATCTCGGTGTCTCCAGTTTGGGGGTAGACCAGGACGGGGACGCGCATCGCGGCGGCCGCGGCGATACCGGGCACGTCGATCCGGGGTGGGGTGGTCAGGACCGCGACCTCGTGGGAGAGCAGGGCGGTTGCGTAGTAATACGGCTCCATCACCTCCGGGCGCAGGTCGGCGTGGACGCAGGGGCTGAAGACGCGGGCGTGTTCGATCAGGTGTTCGGATTGGGTGCCGGTCAGTTCCGCCGCGACGCAGAAGGGCTGTGGCACCGGGGTTTTCTGGCCGGGTGCCCAGAAGCTGGAGGTGAGCAGCCCTGCGGCGGAGGCGGCGGTGTCGGCGTCCGGGACGAGCAGGTAGCCCTGGGAGAGCCACATTCCCTCTTCGTGGCCGAGGGCCAGGCGGTTGACCTGGGCGGTGAGGATCTTGGTGACCTGGTCGGCCATCGCATCCACGGTCTGCCGGGAGGCGCCCATGCCGAGAGTGGGCACGAAGGACAGGGAGCCGGCCACCTGGGAGTTGCGGGCAAAGGACTGGGACAGGGCGTCCGAGCGGCCGTAGGTGTCCCCTGCGCTGTGGCCGACGCCGTCGGTGACACCGTCGGCGACGCTGCGGGTGCGGCCGTTCTGCTGGGACACCGACTCCTGCTGGGCCACGCTGTGGGTGCGGGAGTTCGCGGTGGATTGCTGGATGCCGGTGTTCTCACCGAGGCCTTCGCTCCAGCCGCGGTTGCCGCCCACGGAGTTGGTGGTGCCGAGGCTGGTGGAGTCTGTGCCGGTGAGGCTGGTGCCGGTGGTCACGCCCTGGGTGCGGCCTGTGCTGGAACCGGTCTGGTGGCTGGTGCCTTCCGTGCCGGTGGTGTTCCAGCCGAGGTTGGCTGAGCGGGAGATTCCGCTGGCGTAGCCGGAGTTGACGCCGTGGGAGCTGTTCTGGCCCTCGGTCTGGGACTCCGAGGTGGAGATCCCGCGGCTGCCGCCCTGACTGGTGCTGGAGCTGGCGCCGTGCTGGGCGGTGTAGCCGATCTGGTCGCTGGTGCCCGAGCTGGTGTTCAGCGAGATGCCCAGCGAGCCGCCGAGGTTGCGGCCGGAGTTCTCGCCGTGGGTGGCCGTCATACTGGAGCTGGCGGAGCGGCTGCTGCCCTCCGACCAGTTCTCGCCGCGGGACTCGCTGCCGCTGATGCCGCGGGAGGAGTGCTCGCCGCGGCTGTCGTTGGTGCCGAGGGAGACGGTGTCGTTGGTACCGCTGGAGATTCCGCCGGAGCGGCCGACGGAGACCTGTTGGTTCTGGCCGGTGCTCTGGTTGACGCCGTGGTTGACCGCGTCGCTGGTGCCGGTGGTGGCGCCGTGGCTGAGGCCCTGGGTGTCCTGACGGGAGACGCCCTCGGTGGTGTTGCGGCCGCCGGATAGGCCCTCGGTGTGGTTCCAGCCTTGCTGGGCGCCTTGGGTTTCGGTGACGCCGATGCCGTCCGTGCGGGTCCTGCCGCTGGTGTGGGTGGTGGCCTCGCTTACGCCGTCGGTGGCGGTGCGCGAGGTGCCGCGGGTGGCCGAGTCGGTGTCGGTGGCGCCGTCGTTGACGCCGAAGCTGTGGCCGGTTCCCTGGGCGTCGCCGGTGGCGGTGGAGAACATCATCGGCAGACCGACACCGGCGGAGATCGAGCGCTGCCCGTGCACCTGGGAGGCCACTGTGGACAGTTGCTCGGCGGCGGCGGACAGGCGGTCGGTGATCTGACCGAGTGTGACCGGGCTGGCCATCAGGACCAGGAGGTAACCGGGGCCGCCGAGCATGCCCCGGATGAGCTCTTCCACTCCTTCCTCGATCTCCGGAGTCGCCGGTGTCGTGCTGGTCACCGCGGCGCGCATTTCCTGGCCGGCGTCGCGCCGCGGCATGGGGATGCCGCGGATCGGCAGCACGTGGGACCACCGCTGCTGGGTGTGCAGCAGCCAGTCGGCTTCCGGTGGGCGCAGGGCGCGGAAGCGGATCTGCGGGTAGGTTCCAGTCAGCTGGCTGGATAGTGCCGCGTGGTGCCGGTCCGCCTGTTCCTGGGCCTGCGCCAGGGTTTCACCGGTGCCCTGGACTCCCATCAGGTGCAGCACCCCGTGATCGGCCGGTCCGGTGTCGGCCAGCACGCACACGTAGTGGATCTTCTGCATCCACAGGGCGCGCACCAGATCGCGCTGGTCATCGTACTCGCTGGAGCGGCGGCGGATGCTGGTGTCCACCGGCATCCGGGTGATCCGCAGGAACCGCACCACCTTGACCAGCCGGGTCCACCCGGTCTCGCCGTGGTCTCGAACCCGCAGCTGGTAAGCCAGGTGCCGGATCTGTTCCGGGTTCGACGGGTGTGGCACGACCGTGGCCGTGTCGACCTCCAGGTCGGCAAACTCGGCCAGCGGCTCGCCGGTGACCGAGCGGAGGCCGCGACTGGTGCCGGATCCGGCGAGGCGGGTGAGCATGTTCATGGCTGGAACCGGTCCTGTCGGCGGGCGTGGCGGACGATGTGGTCGTAGCGCTGAGTCCGGCCGTGCAGCCGCCACCGCTGGGTCAGCCACAGCGTCCAGGCGAACGGCACGGAGATGATGGCGTAGACGAACAGGCTCGGCAGGTGCCCGCCGAGCAGGCTCTGCGCGGTGGCGGAGAACTCCGCGCCGAAGGCGTCGCTGACCCCGCGCTCCCCCACACCGGCGAAGAGCGTCAGCGTGAGCCGGACAGCGAGGGTGCCGGCGCAGAGCACCGCGATCCAGCAGCGGGTCTCGTGCCGGATCTCGGCGGCGACGTTGGCCAGCAGGGCTGCGGCGGCGATGCCGGTGATCAGCAGGTAGAGGGCGACGTAGAGGATGGCCGGGGAACGGGTGTAGGCCGAGATCGCCCAGACCGCGACGGCGAGCAGCGCGTGCTTGCCGAGCACGGCGGGCGTGTCCACGACCGGCTCCTGGGCAGCCACCGCTACATCCGGTGGGTGCGCAGCTTGGCCGCCGAGCGGCGGGCTGCGCGTAGTTCCTGCTGGGCGAGCACACCGCTGGCGAGCACGAGCGCGAGCACGTGCAGGCTCTCCAGCGCCGCGTGCGCCAGGGTGTGCAGGCCGTTGGCGGTCAGGACCAGGGTCAGGGTGAGCAGCCGCATCCTCATCTCCGTTCCAACCGGGGCAACGAGTCAGCTAACGCCGGATGAAGTGGTTGGCGGTTCGGCAAACGCGATGCACCTGGCGTGCCGGGGGTCGTACCCGGCGGCACGGAGCAGCTCGGTGCACTGCTCCTCGTCCTCCGCTCTCACGCCGGCTACGACTAGTCCGGCCTCGGCGTCCCGGCCGCGGGCGCGGGTGAGCAGCTCGCGCAGCAACGGTTCCTGGCCGGGGAGCCAGGGCAGCAACCATCTCGCGACTCCTTGCCGTTCGCGGAGCCGGAACAGCGGCAGGGCGCCGGACTTGCGGTGTGCCACGGACACCTGGTGGTCCCGGGTCGCCGCGGCGAGGGCGCGCAGCAAGCTCGGCCCCAGTGACTCCGGCAGCAGGTTCGTCGTGGCCAGTGCGACCAATGCCGGTGACGGCTTCCGGGGTCCGAGCACGGCGCCGACGTCGTCGGCGAAGTCCCGCAGGTCGTCGGTCACCGTCAGCAGCGCGGCGACTTCCGGATCGTGCAACGTCACCAGCCCGTGCTCAGCGAGCCCATCGAGCAACCGCCGCAACCGCGGAGCCGGGTTGACACCGAGGACCTGGGCCCAGCTCCAGGCCGCTCCGGACCACAGCCGTTGCAGCACCGGCTGGCCCCACTGGGGTTGGTAGGCCTTGGCGAGCGCCGGCCAGCGGGACTCGCGGGCACCAGCGCGGTTCCGGGGTGACCGTGGCTGGTGGTCGCGGTCGGTCCACTGGCGGTACCACTCATCCGGATGCAGCAGGGTCGGCAACGCAAGCCCGCGGGTGGTGATGTGGTCGGCCAGGCGCTCAATCCCCCTGGACAGCTCACGGCGGTGCTGTTCGGCCTCGGTGAGCGCCGAGGTCGCCTTCTCCAGTTGCTCGCGCAGTCCGCGTACGCGGTCGAGCGAGCTCTGCTCATCGCGCTGGCGCAACTCGGTGTGCTGGGCCAGTTGCCGTTCCAGGTCAGTGTTGCGCTGGCGGAGCAGCCGCAGTTCCTCTTCGACCGAGGCCGCGACCGTGCCACGGATCTCGGCGTCCCGCATGGCGTCCCACTGCGATAGCGCCGCCACCAGGGTGCTGTTGGCGCTGTGCTCGCCGAGTGGATTTCCCAGCCGCTTCAAGCGTTCGGTGCGCAGCGGGTGGCGGGCCTTGAGGTGGCCGACCACCCGGCGGCGCAGGTCGTGCAGGTCGTCGAAGTGGGCGAGCCCAGATTCGTAGTAGGCCAGTCGGGCCCGTTGTTCCCTAGCCAGCACCACGGCGTAGTCCCGGCAGCCCGGGCAGTCCGGGTTGTGCTGCCGCAGCTCCGGACCGTCCGGTTCAACGGGTGGCAGCAGCTCGTCGGGTTGGTTCATCGAGGCTGCTCGGTGAGGGTGAACCCGGCCTTGCGCAGTCCGTCCTGATAGGACTTCAGGTAGGCCATGAGCGCCTGCGCGTACTGGGTGTCCATGGCCTGCGAGGCCAGCAGCGCCTGCCGCTGGTCTTGCGCGTTCTTCGCCTCGATCGCTTTCTGCAACGCCTCGTAGTGCTGGTTGAGCAGCGTGGCGGCGTTCAGCAGCCGAGGGTGGCTGTCCGCGAACGGGCCTGGGATTTTGTTTTCCGGCACGGCGCGCAGCTCGGTGATCGCGGTGGCCAGCAGTTGGCGAATCGTGCTCAGAGAGCGGCGGATCGGTTCGCTGTCCAGTGCGCGCGCGTTGTGGGTGAGCACGGCGCGCATGGCCACGTCGTTGTCCATGATCTGCCCGGTCAGCGCGTCGCTGCGGGCGACGTAGTCCGCCGCCTGAGCCTGCGGCGCGTCCAGCCGCAACGGCACACCCTGGCTGTCGCGGGTGACCACGGAGCCGATCGCCACGGCGAGCGCGGTGGCGAACAGACAGGTGCGCAGGAAGGTGTGCCGCCGGCGAGGTCGAACAGGTTGGGCCGCCGCGGGTTCGGTGTCGGTAGGTGGATCGATGGCGGTAGGTGTCGGCAGGTCGCGGCTCATCGGGATCACCTCGGCGCAGGTCGGGTGCGGTGTCCGCAGAGCTAACGCGGGCCGCTGGACCTGGTGGCCGGCAGCCGGGTGGGTGTTGCCGGGCGAAGGACCCGGCAACACCCCGGTACGCCGTCAATCCGTCTACATCCCGCCGAACTCCTCCGCGAACCGGGTGAACTGCGCCGGCTCCAGGATGTGCACCAGCCGGCCCTCGATCCTGATCCAGCCGCGGCGCTGGAAGCCGGTCAGCGTCGCGTACACCTGCTCGCGGCTGATGTCGTGGCACTGGCCGACTTCGTCGTGGTCGCGGTCCAGCTCCACCACGTTGAGCCCGCGCCTGGCGGTTCCGTAGTCCCGCCAATGCTGGAGCAGGGCGTGCGCCACCCGGCGATCGATGTCCTCGCACCGCGCGTGGGCCAGTCGGAGCTGGGCGCGGCGCAGCCGGGCGGCCATGAAGCGGAGCAGGAGGTGGTCGACCGCAGGGTGGGCGCGGAGCCAGTCCCGCAGCGCCTCGTTGCTCATCACCAGTATGAGCGCCTCGGTGTGTGCGACCGCCCAGGTGGTCCGCAGCGGACCGGTCAGCGCGTCGACCTCGCCGAAGACCTCCGTGGGAGCACGGATGTCCAAGATGACGCGCCCGGCCCGATCACAGGCCGTGCGCCCGATCCGCACCTTGCCGTGCTGGATCAGGAACACCTGGTCGGCCGGATCTCCTTCCGCGTAAATGGAATCTCCTCTCGAGTAGCTCTTGCGCTGCAGGCTGCTCGCCAGGTCGTGTGCGGCGCCGGCCGGCGCCTTGGCGAGGATCGGGCAGTCGGTGAGCAAACGGTGGAACTGGTCCTGTCTCATGGGTAGCCCTGGCACGCCAGCGGGAAGCGCCAGGGGTCGCACCGCCTTTCCAGGTGAGCGAATGGTTCCCTGGCGCCGGGAACGCTGTGCACGGATCAACGGACGACCCGGCAGTTAACGCGTCACCGCTCGCCTTGGCGCTTCCCGGCGTGCCACCACAACAACTGCTCGGCAAGGGCGAGCGCCGGGGCGATCACCAGGGCGGGCCAGCCGAACCGGGGGTAGGCGAACAGCCCGGCGCACAACGCACAGCCGAGGAACAGGGTCCCGGCGAGGAAACGCTGTGCATGCCATTGGGCGCCGCCGGGCACGAGCACACCGAGCAGCAGTCCGAAGAGGACAGTGCGAAACCCGGTCACCGGCCCTGGTCGGCTTCCCGTTGCGGGATCAGGGTGCGGGTCCAGGTGGCCAGTTCGAGCGCACCCGCGCGCAAGGCCCAGTCCTCTGGCAGGAAGAGCAGCCGGTCGGCGGTGTTCTTGGGAAAGTGCAACGTGAGGTCGGCGTAGCGACTGAACCGCGGGGGCGCCACCGGTGGTGCCCAGTCCAGGTCTAGGACGACCCACTCGGCGCCGCAGCTGGCTGCGGCCGCGCGGATCAGCTCTGGCCCGCAGGTCGCCTGGCTGCCGTTAGGAGGCCACGCCTGGTGCGCGACGGGGTAGTGGCCGTGTGGCTCGGGGATGATCTTCGCGAGTAGTTCCGTCACCGGCCGGGTCGCGGCCAGCACCTCCAGCAGCGACCGGTGGTCCGGGTCGACAAGGACCGCCCTTACCTGGCCGCCGTCCGGCGGGTAACCCACGAACAAAGTCTCGTCGTGCTGGGCGAGGCCGTAGGCGAGCATGGGCGCGACGTGGGCCACGATGGCAGGCCGGAATGTGCTGACCAGGATGAGCTTCGGTGCCACAGGGGCCCCCTCGCGGTCGAGAGATCCGTCAGCAGACACAGTCGGTTCGGCCACACCGGACGTGGCCCAACCCGACTGTTGTTTGTTGTGATCACTCGAATTCCCAGTGGCACGGCCAAACGTGCCGCCCAGGCCATCGGCCTGGTTGCCCCCGGCACGCCGCCCGCGATCTCGGCGCGCTGGCGTCCGATGTGGTGGGCGCTGGCCGAGGTCGGCTGGCTTGACGAGCACCTCATCGGGCAGCTCGGTCGCACGCCGCCGGCGCAGGGCGCCGAGGAGATCCAGTGGCAGCTCCGCAAGCTCACCCGGTTGCACTGGCTGGCCAACGAGCGACCGACGGGACGACCGGCCCGCCCACTGGCCCTGACCCCGTTCGGCCGGGCGCGGGTGGCCCGGATCAGCAGGCAGGCGCCGCCGTGGACCGCGCCCACCCGGGAGGTCGTCCGCCGCGGCCTGGCGACGGTGTTCGGCGCGGCAGAACAACCGATCCCGGCGCCAGAGGCGGCCAGGCGGGTCATGGCCATCGGGCGCCGCTGGGGCCGGGCGGTCAATGCAGTGGACGTGCGGATGGTGCTGGTTCACTGGCGACGGGAACGAGTGCTCCGCACAACCAGCCCGCAGCCGCGGGTCTGGCGTCCCACTGAGGTCGGGGTGCGCGCGTTCCGGGCGCTGGCCCGCGCGACCGGCGAGCCGCTCCCCCGGCATTCGCCACAGCAGGGTGGACTGCACGACCAACTGCTGGCGAGCGCCGCGCTGCGGATGGCCACGCACACGCCGGGGGTCATCGGGGTGATCCGGCTGGCCCGGCGGGTCCACCTCGACGGTCCGCAGGAGCGGTGGATCGTGCCGGACGGACTGGTGGGCTTCGAAACCGGTGCTGGCCCGGTCGTGGTGGCGCTGGAGGTGGAGCGACGGGACCCGTCCATCGGCCTGGCCCGCCACATCGCGAACTACGGTCTCCTCGCACACCAGTGGCGGTCCCGGCGGTTGTGCGTGGCGGTGGTGAACACCAGGGTCACCGTTGCCCGCCGTGCCTTCCTGGAGCGGGCGGCCCGGTTGGCGGTTGCCACGAACCCGGGCATCAGGCTCACCGTGACGGCGCTTACTGTCCCGATGCTGACCGCCTGGCTCGACGAACAGGGTGTCCAGCCAGACTCACCGGTGTTCGCACCGGTGGGATAGGCCACACGATTGCACTGCGCCGAAGCGGCCGGCCCGAGAAGAATCTGTGCACAATCAGCCGCAGCCCGAGCGCTTCGCACACCGGTCCGCGCTGCGCGAACGGCGGGGACCGCACCGGCGTCCGGTCATGCCGACCTGGGCGGTTCGCCTCAAATCGGCAGGGCCCTTCGGCCGCTGCCGCTGTCTCGCGCAACCGGCAGCGGGGCCCGGCGAAGCGGCAGACCTGTCCCCCGCTCAGTCCCCTCCTCGCAGGCGAGCCACGCGATCATCAGCGGCTGTCCACGCCCTCGGTTCGGTGGTCCTGGTGTCAGTGGTTCCGGCCGCGCCACAACATCGGCACGTACTGTGGCGGTACCTGGAACAGCCAGACCCGGCGGGTCACGTACGCGACGGTGGTGGCATGTCCGAAGCCCCCGGTGGAGCTGCTGGCGGACGTCTCCTCCCACTCCTCCGAGCTGAGTTCGAACTGGAGCGCCGGGGACATCCCGGTCCGTCGCGGCGGTGTGAAGAGCAGGGTCTGGTGCTGGTCCTCGGTGACCTGGCCGCCGAACAGCTGTGCCCTGGTGACCCGTTCCAGCCGCACGGTGCGGAACTGCATGATGCCGGTGCCGGGGCCGAGCACGAAGAACCACAACGGCCAGACCAGCACGGGCAGCAGCCAGCTCACCCAGCCAGAGGCCAGGAAGCGTGCCGCAGCGGCGAGCGCGAGGCAGGCAACCCAGGTGAGCAGTCGCACGACCGGGCGGGCCTGAGCCCCGGCTGGCTGCCGGGCCGTGAGCAGTTGCACGGCGTGAACGACGATCGCGGCGGCGGCGCAGGCAAGCAGCACCAGATCGAGCCGAACCTCCTCCGGCCGGACAGTGGCGTAGTACCACCGCGTCCAGCGAGCAGGCGAGGCTCATCCAGCGCGGGAACCAGCGTGCGCAGCTCGTTTCGGGGCGTGGCCGGGTTGGCGGTCAGCGCGGCCACCGCCTCGGCTCGCCGACGGGACCACTCCATGACCGCCTCCCGGTCACGGCTCGACCGCTCTGGCGGCCGGGCATCGCGGATCGCAGCCACCGCATCGGCGAGCAGCGCCACTTCGCTGGTCAACTCCGCCAACGCGACCAGCTCCGGCCAGGACGGCCCGATGTACCGGCCGGCCGGGGTCCAGCCGTCGGCGATGGCTTCACTGACCACCCGGGCCAGCTCGTCGGCAGCGATCTCCCGCAGCCGGGGCCAGCGCCGGGTCATCGCGGCTGCCTGGTGCAGGCGGATACCAGCGATGAACTCGTCGTGGCCCAGTTGCTCGTAGGTCACCTCGGGCAGGCAGGCCAACAGCACCTCGTCGGTGAGCTCTTCCGGCCGGTCCAACAGGATGCGGCGGATCAGCATGGCGTTCTCGCCCGTGCCGGCCAGTCGCTCCCACAGCTGCGGCACCGGTTCGAGCAGCTGCCACGCCACGCTGGCGCGCTTGTCCCGTTCCAGCTGGAGTCGCCGCAGCGCCTCGCGCTGCTGCCAGTCGGACATCCCGGTGAGCGTGACCTGCTCGGTCTCGGTCAGCACCGCGTCCACCAGGGCGATCGTGATCTGCTCTGGCAGGTCGACGAACAGGTTGCGCCAGCGCGCCGCCACGTAGCTGACCTCGTCGGCGTCCAACTGCCTGGCCAGCGACACGGCGAGGTCCGGCAGGTCGTGGGTGGCGCAGTAGAGGATCAGGTCGGCCGATGCCCCGTGTGCTGTCGCGGTGGCGTGGACCAGCGTGACATCGGGCGGCCACCGGTCCAGCAGTTGCCTGACCAGATAGGCGGGCGCGTGGCGGACGGCCGCGAGGCGGTGGGGTGGCCGCAGATCCGGCCGCGTGGCCAGCTCGGTCAGCAGATGCGGTTCCAGGGCCGCGACCGTGGTGATGACGCCGTGCAACTGGGCCTCGGTCAGTCCGGGATCGCGGCACAGGGCGGTGAGAACGGTGGCGGTCACCGTGCAGGAATACCACCTGGTGCGGGGTTCAGGTCGGTTCCGTGTCCCGCAGCACCGCCTGCTGGACCGCTCTGAGCTGTTCGCAGGGCTCCAGACCGAGCCGGTCGACCAGGGTGTGGCGCACCCTCTGGTAGGTGGCCAGGGCCTCGGCCCTGCGCCCGCACCGCCAGTGCGCGACCATCAGCTGCCGGTGCAGCGACTCGCGCAGGGGGTGCCGTTGGCACAGCCCTTCCAGTTCGTCCGCGACTGCGGCGTAGCGCCCCAGGCGCAGGTCCGCCTCGATCCGGCGCTCGATGACGGAGAGGCGGTGCGCGTCCAGGGATTCCGCGTATCCGCCGAGCTGTCCGATGGTGGTGAGGTCGGCCAGCGCCGGGCCGCGCCACAGCGCGAGTGCGGCGTCCAGCAGCGCCGAGGCCCGCTCCGGCCGCCCCTCGGTCAGCGCGCGGTCGCCCTCGGCAGCCAGGCGCCGGTAGCGGTACAGGTCGATCTGCTCCGGCGGGACCCGCAGCAGGTAGCCGTTCGGGCAGGTCTCGATGGCCGGTGCGCCGCCGGTCGCGCCCGCCAGTGGCAGCACCTTGCGCAGCGCGCCGATGTAGACCTGCAAGCCGGCCACCGCCCGCGCCGGTGAACGCGGCCCCCACAGGTCGTCCACCAGGCGGTTCATCGGGACGAACTCGTTGGCGTGCAGTATCAGCAGCGCCAGGACGGCGCGCTGCTTGGGCGCGCTCGGCGTGCGGGGGCGCCCTTGCCTGAGCACCTCCACCGAGCCGAGTACGCGGAACTCCAGTTGTTGATGGTTCGACATTTCGGGCATGGCTTCCCCCAGAAATTCACGCACTCCGTTCTGCTTGCCGGATGTCGGCGCCACTGACATTAGCCGGACTTTGTCCCGCCTTTGGCCGGTTTCCGTAGATTCAGTCCGTCTGGAGACCAGCCGGCCATTCGATCTTCAGGACGACAGAGTCCGGTCAATTGACCTGACAACAACGAAACACGAGGGAGGTGAATGACGTGAGTCGGAGCAGCACGTTGACCCAGGCAGCGACTCAGCCGTCGAGCATGCCAATGGTGAAGGCGATTGGCTGCATCTTCTGCTGGCGCCGGCACTACCGGCCGTTCGTGCGCGCCTGCGGCAAGCCGAACCCGGTGCTGATCGCCGCCTGAGGCGGATAGCCGTCAACAGTCCGTCTGCTGGGTGGCCTGCCACCCAGCAGACGGCCCAGGAGGAAAGAAACGGGGCGTGGTACCCATGACAGCCACCGTGGCCGGAACCCGGTCACCCGACCCGGACCGGGAGCACAGCGAACGGAGCACCGAGCCGCCGGACAACTGGGGAATTCACCTGCAACCAAGTGGCGGCATCTTCGTCGACCGCACCAGTCTCTACTACGTGCGAATGAGCGGACTGGCCCTGGAACTCGCGCTCCAATTGGCCCGCACCGGCACGGTGGACGAGCTGGCGCGGTTGCGCAGCCGGCTGGACCGGGAACCGGTGGCCGACACCCGTCGTCATCTGGATGCCCTTTTGGGCAGCCATCCCATCACCCAGAGCTGGCAGGATGGCGCGCTGGCCGGTGGAATCCGGGTGACCGGGTCGACCGAGGCCTACCTGCCACTGAATGCCTCGCTGCAGCTGACCAATGGGTGCAACCTGCGCTGCGCATTCTGCTACGCCAGTTCGGGTGAGCCTTTTGCCGTGGAGTGTTCGGCGCAGGACTGGACCAGGGTGCTGGAGCGGCTGGCCACCGCCGGCGTCGCGGCGGTCACCCTGACCGGCGGCGAGCCGACCATCGTGCCCGAGTTCCCGCGGATCCTGGCCACCGCGAGCGCCCTGATCGACAACGTGGACATCTTCACCAACGGCCTGGCCTGGTCCGAGGCCGCGGTGGACTTCGCCGCCGCGCTGGGCAACGTGCGGGTCCAGGTCAGCGTGGACGGTCGCGCTGAGCACCACGACCTGTTGCGCGGCAAGGCCGGTTCGTACCACCGCGCGCTGGAGACCATCCGGCGGCTGTCCGGGGCCGGGGTCACCGTGTTCGTCGCCATGACGGTCACCCCGGCCAACTTCGCCGATGTCGGCGCGGTGATCGAGCAGGTCGCAGGGGCGGGCGCGCGGCTGTTCCGGGCCGGGAGCACGGTCCCGGTCGGCCGGGGGGACGCCGTCGAGTTCGGGTTGAGCGAGTCGCAGGTGGAGTCGGTGACCGAGCAGTTCGTCGAAGCGGGCCACCAGGACTGGGACATCGAGGTGACCGGGTGGGACCGCTGCGCCGACCCGGACCAGGAGTTCGCCGCCACCGGCCTGGCCGTGGAGTTCCTGACCCCTGGCTACTTGAGCTGGCACATCCGGGCCGACGGGCTGGTCACGCCGTGCCAGGTGGAGGAGAAGTCCTTCGGCGACATCCGCGCGGAGTCCCTGACCCAGATCGGCGACCCCCTGCGGCTGGCCGCGATCCGCGAGGAGGCGGTGGGGTGCGCGTGCGTGCGCAACATCCGGCTGGACGAGACGGCCGACCTGCCCTTCGGTCTGCGCCCCGGTCCCCTCACCTCAGCCGCCGCCGTGGCCTCGCCGTGCGCCGGAGCGGGGTGCTGCCGTGGTTGAGGCGATCGCGCTCGGCCTGAGTGCCCCGCTGCTGGTGTGGTTGTTCCTGCGGTACCGGCGGATCGCCTACCCCGCGGTGGCGCCAACCGGACTGCCGGGCAGGCCGGAAGCCTTGCGGCAGGCCAGGAACGCGGTGCAGCGGCTGTGTGGTGTGGACGTCGAGGGCTGGCGCGCGTTCGCCACGCTGTGGTTCGACGGGGAGACCGTGGACAAGCTGCACCAGCTCGGCGCGGTGGACCGCCAGCATGGCTTCCTGCAGGACTGGGGCCTGCGCGGTTCCTGGCGGATCCGTTTCCTCGGCAACGATGCCGGTGCCAGGGGCAGCATCTTGGTCGGCATCTCCGCCGATGGCGCGGTGTTGCTGTTCGACATCGACGGCCCGGTGCGGCAGACCGTCATCGAGACCGCCGCACGGGAGGCCGCGCTGAGTTCGCCGGAACTGCGCGCACGACTCGACGGCGCGGGCGGCAGGCGGTGGCGCACGACCACGCCGAGCGGCCACGGCGATTTCGAACGCGCCGACGGGGATGTGGAGAGCCTGCACCGGTTCCGGGCGACTGGTCCGGACGTGCGGATCGACCTGAGCGCGGAGACCGTGGGCGGGGCGGTGCTGCGGGTGGACTCGGTGATCGAGGTGGTCGGGCAGGACGTGCGCGAGGTCGAGCGGGCCGAGCAGCGGGAGGCCCTGGCCAGTGTGGGCGGTCTGCTCGGCGCGGTGCTCGCCCTGGTCACCGGGGTCGCCATCCTGGCCTTCGCGGGCGGGCGCGCGGACCCGTACCTGGTGCTCGCGCTGGCCGGGCCGGTGCTGCTGGCGGTGCTGGTCAACGAGCGGGCGGCGCTGGAGAACTCGGCGGTCAACGCCTACGACGGGCGGCTGTCCTGGTCGGCTTTCCGCACGGTGAACGTGCTGATGTCGGCGGTCACCGGGATCGTGTCCACCGCGGTGGTGGTGGTCGCGGCGCTGGCCGGGCTGGTGGTCGCGGACCGGATCGGCCTGCCGCTGCTGGAGGAACCGGTCCGGCAGTTGGTGTGGGGTGGCTGGATCGGCCTGGTTTGGCTGGGCCTCGGGGCTACGGGCTACGCGCTGCTGCGCAACGCGGGCATCGCCACGATCTCCGCGGCGCCGGACCGGGGCTCGCTGCGGCACGCCGGGGTCGGCGTCGGCGGGGTCCTGGGGGTCACGGTGCAGAGCGCGATCAGCGAGGAGGTCGTCTTCCGGCTGCTGGGCGTGGCGGTGCTGGTGTGGCTGACCGGCAGCCCGTGGGTGGCGGCCGTGGCCACGGCCGTGTTGTGGGCGGCCATGCACAGCGGATCGGCGTTCACCCCGCGCTGGGTCCGGATGGGTGAACTTGTGCTGGTCGGCGCGGTGCTGGGTGTAGTGGTGGTGGAGCTGGGGCTGCTCGCCGCGCTGGTGGCCCACGCGGTGTTCAACGCGGTCTCGCTGGTCACGCCACTGCTGGTCCGGGACCGCCCGGCACCGGCAGCGCGCCACGGTGTGGCGGTGACCTGACCATGACGAGCACGGCCGATCGCGAGGTGAGCATGACCGGCACCCGGGCGAAGGGGAACGGGAACCCAGACAGTTCCGAGATCGACTGGTCCGCCGCTCCGCCGGGGCTGGGCGGCCTCGAGGACGGCCCGAGGGCACGGCCGAGGGACCTGCTGCGCTACCTGCGCGCGCAACGCGGACCGCTGCTGGTGGCGCTGGCCCTGGGACTGGCCGCGGCCGGCCTGTCGCTGGTGCAGCCGCTGCTGGTGATGCGGGTCGTCAACGGGATCGGCGGCGACATCACCTGGCTGGTGGTCGCCCTGGTCGCGCTGTTCCTGGCCGAGGCCGCGATCAGCGGTGTGCAGAGCTTCCTGTTGCAGCGCACCGGCGAGGCCATGGTGTTCGGGGTGCGCCAGCGGCTGATCCGGCAACTGCTGCACCTGCCGGTCCGCGAGCACGACCGGCTGCGCTCAGGGGACCTGTTGTCCAGGACCGGCACCGACACCACGCTGCTGCGCGAAGTGGTGTCCTCCGGCGTGGTGGAGGCGGTCACCGGCGTGGTCGGCCTGGTCGGCTCGGTCGCGCTGATGCTGTGGCTGGACTGGCGGATGTTCCTGCTGGTGCTGGCGACCGTGACGGTGGCGCTGCTGCTGGTCAGCCTGGCGCTGATGGGCATCCGGCGGGCTTCCGAGCACGCCCAGGACCGGGTGGGGGCGATGACGGCGGACCTGGACCGGGTGCTCGGCGCCTTCCGGACCGTGCTGGCCAGCCGCGCCCAGCAGCGCGAGGTGGACCGGATCAGCGCGCGGGCCGACGAGGCCTACCGGGCCGGGGTGCGCGCGGCCAAGCTGGACTCGGTGGTGGGGCCGACGATGTCGTTGGCGGCCAACGGTTCCTTCCTGTTCGTACTGGGCGTCGGCGGGGCGAGGGTGGCCAACGGCACCATGGAGCTCGGCGAGCTGGTCGCGTTCCTGCTGTACCTGATGATGCTGGTGATGCCGCTGATCATGATCCTGCAGGCGGCCACCACCGTGCAGCGCGGACTCGGTGCGCTGCAACGGATCCAGGACACCCTTGCGCTGGAGACCGAGCCCGCGGACGAGCAACCGGACAGGCGCCCCTCGGCGGAGACCTCGGCCGCGGCCGAGCTGCGGCTGGACGCGGTCTCCTTCGGCTACACCGAGGACCGCCCGGTGCTGCACGAGGTGTCCTTCACCGTGCCGCCGTACTCGCGGGCCGCGCTGGTCGGGCCGTCCGGTGCGGGCAAGTCCACCATCTTCGCCTTGGTCGAACGCTTCTACACCCCGGAATCAGGCACGATCCTGCTGGGCGGACGTGACATCAGCGCGATGGACCTGGGCGAGCTCCGCGGCCAGATCGGCTACGTGCAACAGGAAGCCCCGATCCTGTGGGGCTCGCTGCGCTCCAACCTCACCTACGCCGCACCGGAGGCCACCGAGGAGGAGATCGCCGAAGTACTGCGGATGACCAACCTGACCACCCTGGTCGACCAGCTACCCGACGGCCTGGACAGCGAGGTCGGCGACCGGGGCGTGCTGCTCTCCGGCGGCCAGCGCCAGCGGGTGGCGATCGCCCGTGCCCTGCTGTGCCGCCCGTCGCTGCTGCTGATGGACGAGCCGACCGCACAGCTGGACGCGGCCAACGAGGAGGCACTGGCCGCGACCGTGCGCCAGGTGGCGCGGCACTGCACCGTGCTGGTGATCGCACACCGGATCTCCACGGTGCGCGACGCGGACCTGATCGTCGTGCTGGAAGACGGGAGGGTGGTGGACACGGGCAAGCACGACGAGCTGGTGGCCTCAAGCCCGCTGTACCGGCGCTTCGCGGGGCAACTGGTGCCGCCGCCGACCTGATCAGCTCAGCCGCGACCCGCCCTGGCGGTGCGTGCTCCGGTCCCGCGGACACCCCGGGAACGCAGAGCCCGCACCGTCGTTCCGGTGTCGGCGGTGTTCGCCACGAGGAACCTGCGCCGCGCGCCCCGCCCGCGCGGCGGATGCGGCGGCCGCCATGACGAGTCCGAGACGATCCGGTACGCCTTGATCATGTTGTTGCCCGCCGCGAGCGCGAACACGCCGATCAACGCCGCGGTGATCCCGTCCATCGACACGGTGACCGGCGAGGCTCGGACAGGAAGCGGGTGAAGACCACCAGCACCGCGGCGAACGCGGCGTAGCCGGTCTGCGCGGTCAGAGTCCACAGCTCGTTGACGGAGGCCCGTGCCACGCCGAAGAGTGGCCCGAACGAGGCTCGGCCGAGGCACACGATCAACGGTGCCCCGATCACCACCTGGCTCAACCCGAACACCCAACTGTCGTTCTGGAAGCCGCCCAGCAACGCGGTTCCCACCACGGGGAGGACCAGCACCACGTCGAGGAGCCAGAAGAACGGCCGCGACCTCCGGGGCAACCACAGCCTCTTGCTCGGCCGCCGAATTCCCCGTAGTCGAGGCGAGCGCTTCCTGCGTGATCGTGTCAAACCCATCATCCGAGAGTACGTGCGATCACCGCTCCGATGGGCCGGTGCACTCGCCCACGGCTCGGATCAACGCCAGGACCGCTCGTTCCGGCAGCGGACCAGAAATGCTGCTGCCACAAGCGATCCTGACGTGTGAGATACCAGCGACTGCCAATGCGCGGGAGTTTCGGTAGTTCTTGATCTGGATCTCCATCCGGCCTGCGAGGTCCTCGTCGAGGAAGTAGGCAGGCGGGACGCAGAAGGCGTCAGCCGTCATGATCACCTCAAGCAGCCCCGGATCGACGATGGCGTTGGCGCGCAGGTCCGCGATCATCTCCGGCGAGATCGTCCAGTCCAGCTCACCGAGTTCGGCACCACGCTGACGCACGTTGGCCGCGAAGACGTCCAGGCCGAGTTCATCCGCTCCGATCGGGCGGACGAGGTCGAAGAGGATGTTGAGCTTCTGGCGGAAAGGACGGCGCGGCAGGCTGCCCGGGGCTCGATCGCGACGCCCGCCGACGAAGTACGCCGGGTGGAGATCCAAGGTGCCAGCGACGGCTTCGGCGGTGGCAGCGTCGGCGCGAATCGTCCCGAATGGACGGTGACACCGTGGGAGGCCGAAGTCGGCGGCTTCGAGCGATCCCCTGACGGAAGGCACAGCCCGGTGCGCAATGGAGTCATGTAACCGTTGCAGCACAACACAGAACGGCAGTCGGTCAGCTTCCTCGAGCACCACATCGCCCCGATTCGTCCTCGGTGTCCACTTTCATCAAACCGCCGGAACCGGAGTTGCCGATCCCTCGATCGGTTACACCACTCCCGCGTTACCTGTGGCCGCGTCCGACCGGTGGACGGCCCGCGCCGCGCAGCGCGGCCGCCCCCCAGCCGGGCGGCTCGCGTGCGTCGCTCCGGGCGCCACCGACACGTGCTCACAGGAGGGAGCAAGCGCCATGAGCCGGAAACCCGTGTCCTCGTGGACGCATCCCGCGGCGACTATCCCGCGCGAGGACGGCCCCAAGCCGGCGCTGTCGCGTTGCGTGGAACGAGACCTGACCGAACTGACCGAGCTGGACACTGTCGTGCGCTCCGCCGCAAACCTGCTCCGACAGGCGCAGGAGGAACCGGCGCGGGCACGCGAGGAGATCAGGGTCCTCTGGGAGTCCGCGGTCGCGGCACGCAACCGGGCCACCCCGTACCGCCTGATGCTCCTGCGCATCCGGGCAGTGCTGCGGGCGACGCACGGCAGCACGCCGGCGACCTCGACGGCCGCCACCGTGCACAGCGTCCTGCACGGCTCGATCCGCCCGACCGCGATGGACCCGAACATCCTGACCCGGCCGCCGTTGCGGTTCCCGGCGTCGCTGGGTGTGCGGCACGGCGCGCTGGCGGAGTTGCTGCGCACCACCGAGAACCTTGCGGATGCGCTGTGGGCCACGGCTCATCGCAGCCGGGTCGACTTCGCCGAGGACCTGGACCAGCTGCGGACCTGGCTGGCCTGGGTGCCGGAGCTGCGTGCGCCGGACCGCCTGGTGCCGGTACCGGGCAGTGCTCCTGGCACGTACCTGGTGCACCGGCACCCCCGTCCGGTCCGACCGCGCACGCTCGATCCGGCCGTCGCCGTCGTGGAGCACGAGGTGCTCACCGCCCGGCAGCTGAAGCTGCTGCACACCGCGATCTGGCGCGGGCTTTCAGTGCGCCAGGCCAGCGGGATGGCCAGCACCGGGGAGCGGCCGCTGGCGGTCGAGTCGGCCGCTGCGGCGGCGGTTCGCTGCGGCGCCTGGCTCCGCAGGGCCGGAGCGTGCGCCGGTTCGGGGACCCGGCGGTTCTGGCCGCCGGCGGTGGGACCGTGGTCGACCTGGTTGGCCGCCACGCCACCCCGGCAGCACCGGGATCTCCGGGCGTTCGCGATGCACTGCACGCCCGAGCTCGGCGGGTGGTACCAGATCCTGTGCGGCGACATCCCGGATCTGCGTGGTCTGGTCCGGATGCGCCGACCTCACTACCAGGCCTTGGCCACACATGTCGCTGGTGGCGAACTGCTGTCGGACTTCGCCGAGCTGCACGGCCGCCGCTACGGCGAGGTGGTGCGGGCCTGGGACCGCATGACCGGTTTCGCCGCCGAGTTGCGGGCCCGGCGTCGTCGTGTGCTGAACGCCGTCGAGACCTGGCCAAGCCACTACACCGGGACCGTCGCGCGGCTGGTGCAGCGCGTGCGGGCAGGGCTGGCCGGGCTCGGATACGACGCGGAGGAGGTGCTCGGCGCCGCCTACGGTCGCCTGTGCACCGCCGAGGAGGACGAGGTGGCCGAAGCCTTCCAGGCACTGACCGCCGTGCTGGCGGATTACCGGGACGTGGTGCGCCGACGGCGAACCCTGGTCGATCCCGCTGACTGGGGAGACCCGGAGTTCACGCTCTTCCAGCAGCAGTTCCCCGAGATCGCGCCGTCGGGTTTCGGCACGCCGCGGTCGCGCACCCGCGCGGTCGAAGCGATCCGGGCTGAAGTGCGGCGGCTGTTCGCGGGCCGGTACCCCACGCTCCCGGAGACCGAGCGGGCGTTGCTCATCGAGCTGCACCGGGAGTTCAGCCGGGCCATGCGCGAACAGCGGTCCCCCGAACTGCAGCCGTACTGGCGGTTGTGGCTCACACCTGGTGCGCCGGACGAGCACGTCTGGCGCGCCTTCCTGGAGTGGCCAGAGCTGGTCACCCTGGCCGCCACGAGCAGCTGAGAGGGCGCCGGTGATCCCGGCGCCCTCCCCCTCAGCACGCCGAGGTCAAGGCCCACTCGGCTGCTCGCGCCCGCTGGTAGCCGTCAGCCACCTGCAACAGCACCGCCTCACCCAGCGGCGGGCCGATGAGCTGCAACCCGATCGGCATCCCCAAGCCGTCCTGTCCGAGCGGCACCGACACCGCGGGCAGTCCGGCCAGGTTCGCCGCCGCTGTCAGGCGGGAGCAGGCGGAGCTATCGCACTCGGTCAGTCACAGTCCGCCTGCCCCACCGCCTCACACGCCATCGGCCTCGGCGAGGCCAGGCGGATCCTGGTGCGGGAGTGGGCAAACGGCGCCGCCAGCAACGGCCCGGCGGTATTCCTCGTGGCACAGCGATCCGAACGATCCCAGGTTCCGGACCGATGTGGGCAGGGGTCGGCACCTGGCCAGGGAACAGTTCGCCATGAACACCGATCCCGTGGACGATGGGGCAGCGCCGGATCTGGGGCTCGGCGAGCAGGCCAAGTGGCAGCGTCCGCGCAACGACGACGGCTGCTACCGGACCATCCTCGGCGCCAACGCCTTCATTCGGTGCCAGTCCTCGATCCTCGGCGGCACGCGGCTCGGCCCGAAGATCGAGCAGTGCCGGGGGCCGTTGCGCGCACTGGCCACGTTACCCCGGCGTGCGCCTGGACTCCGGCGACAAGACCTGCTTGCTGCAGGCCGGGGTCAGTGGCGACCAGGATCTCGAGTTGAGCCTGTCGGCCTCGCTGGGTGCCAAACCGTTGTATCCCAACGCGTGTGAGAAGGCGAGGGAAATCGTCGCGGCCATGCTCCGCAACATCCCGGCAGTCTGGTGAGGTCGGCGCGTAGCTTCTGCCGGTTCACCATCCACGGTTAGGCCGGCCAGGAGCAGATCGAGCTCGAACGGGGACACACCCAGCGCTTCGGCCAGCCGGAGCCGGTGCAGCGGCTGCGGGGTGCAGGTACCGGCCTCCCAGCGCGCCACCGTCGTGCGCTCCACTCCGACGACGGTGGCCAGGTCTTCCTGGGTCAGGCCGAGCCCAGCCCCACGGGCGATCAGCGCAGCCCGCCTTCCGACGGTCCCCACCTCCGTTTTACCTGCTCAACGCATGTTTGCTACACGATGCGACAGGTCTGCCACAGCAGTTGCCATGGCCAACACCCCTCACAGAGGGTTGCCTTCTGATCACGGTACGACGCAGCTTCCACAGTAACCGAGACTCCGCCGATGACCAGAGCTTCGCACTCTCGACCAGACAAAACGGACAAGCCCACCACGGTTCGACTGGACCAGCTCCTCGTCCAGGGCGTTGTCCCGTCGAGGCGGTGCCCGGCGCGCTCCCAACTGGCCGCGCACCGAGCGTCGCGCCGGTGATCACCGGCCCGCCCGAAGGCCTGACTACCACCAGACTCGCCACGAAGAAGGGACACCTTGGCGATGCCCATCACGCCCACCGCCGTCCGTGACGCCCGCGACTACCTCCCCGCCGCGCAGTGGGACCGCCTGGTCACCTTGATCAGACGCGACCACCACCTCGACCGAGCCCTGTCCGAGCGGATCTTGGGCCAGACCATCGCCTTCCTCATCACCTGTTGCCGCAACCCCGGCTTGTCCCTCCGTCCGTCCCCGATGGTCGACCTGGGCTGGCACACCTTCCTCCACGACACCCCCGCCTACTGGGAGTTCTCCCAGCTGCACAACGGCGAATACATCCACCACATCCCCGATCTGACCGAGAACGACCCGGAGAGCCCACTGGCGCTGCGCGCCACCATCCAGGCCATGCGCGACTCCGGGTTCATCGTGGATGAGGAACTGTGGGCGGGGCAGGCCGCGGACTGCAACCAGTGCTACGCCGGGTGCAGCAACAGCCCGCGCAAGGCCGCGTAGCCACCGATAGGCTCGCCGCGCCCCAGTTGCTTGGGGCGCGGGGAGCACCATGGGGAGGCTCAGCATGACGATGACGGCGGTCCAGGCCTGGGAACGCTTCGCCTCGCGATCCACCCCCCGCCGAGAGGTCAACGCCGCCGGAGCACGGACCTGGCTGAACTGGACCCAGTACCCCGACCACGGCCCTGACGAGACCCTCCTCGGTGACCTGGCGGGCAAGGCCATCCTGGAACTCGGCTCGGGCAACGGGGACAACCTCGCCCACCTGGCCACCCTCGGCGCCCGCTGCACCGGCATCGACCTGGCCCCCACCAGAACCGCCGCCGCACAAGCCACCTGGTCCGGTTGCGGGGAGATCACCTTCCTCACTGCGGAGGCCGTCGGCTACCTCGACGGCGCAACCGAACAGTTTGACATCGTGTTCTCCATCTTCGGCGCCGTGTGGTTCACCGACCCCGCCGTCCTGCTGCCCCGCATCCACGCCGCGCTCAAGCCAGGTGGGCTCCTCGTCTTCTCCCACCTGCCCACCGTCGCACCCCTGGCCGCCGGCCGGCCGGTCCAGAAGTGGGAACTCACCCCCGAGGCATGGCAGGAGTCCCTGCACGGCGCGGGGTTCAGTGACGTACGCACCGAGTTTCTTCCGGCACCAGCGCCCGAGCAGGAGGGCACCCTGCTCGTCCGCGCTCGCGCAAGCAACCCCGGTGACCGTCAACTGATGGTGGGGCCGTAGGTCTTCGCTGCGTGACGCAACTTCGTCAGCGCACCACGGAGCCGGGGCTTGAGCGCCTTGCCGATCACGATGCCGGGCAGGTGCTCCTGCACTACGATCCTGACCTTGGCCTTGTCGTCCTCGGCCACGGCCGCACGCAAGTCGTCCAACGCCTGGAGCGTTTTCCGGTGCCCGGCCAGGGATTCCCGAGCATTCGTCGTCAGCTCGACGGCCCGGACGATCGCCTGGTGGAGTTCAGTCCGCATCCCCTTCTGCCACGTCGACACCTCCCCCGCACTGTCCCCGGTCTCAGCCCGGCGCCTGTTCAGGCTGTCCGCTGCTTCTCGGGGACTGAGCGCGGTGGCCGGAACGTCGCCACCAGCGGTCTGTTGTGCCAAGTCAGCAGGGGAGGTCACCGGCGGCGTGGCTTCCCGCGCGTCCGCGCATCCGGCGCGAACGGTGAGTCCGAGATCGGCCGGATTGAGCGCGGCCACGCCGAATCGTTGCAGCACAACGCTTTTGGACACCGGGGATGCCAGCAAAACGGTCTGCCTGTGGACGTGGGCCAGTGCCAGGGTGTAGGCCTCGCCTGGTGTAACCCCCAGGTCGTCGACATCGACTACGGCTTGGACCGCCAGTTGGGGTCGGTTCGCCGGGGTCGGGGACACCCCGAGCAGTGCGAGTTCCTCCAGCAGGTTCTCCATCGGCAGCGGCGGATCGGCCTGGTTCGCCGAAGCGACCCCGCGCAGGCTGTCCAAGGCGAGGCCGAGTTCGAGCAGTGAGCCGTCCGAAACCAGGATGAGCTGGGCGCGGGCCAGGATCGCGGCCAGGATGGCCGCGTCGCGGTCATCCAGCACGTCGGGGTCGAGCAAGTAGGCCAGCACCCTCGCGTCGATGACCATCGTGGACAACTCCGTCGCCTGGCCGTCGGGCTGGGCAGGCTCGACGGGGTCAACAGCTCCGCCGTGCGCGGCACACGCCGCCGCCAAGCCCGCCAGTCGAGGGCGGAGCTGGGTTATGACGTGCTCGGCGGTCTCGATGACGACCCGGCCATCGGCATCGAGCCGACCGATCAGGCGACTGGGCAGGCCCCCGGGCAACTGCTTGCACCACTCGGCCGGCAACTGCATCCGGCCTCGGCCGTCCACGCTCACCCGTTGCCTGGTCCGCCCCTGGTGGCGACGTGGGACTGACCGAGCGTTACTGATCATGCGCAGATTGTGGCTTAGCGCTGCCGACGGGCTTCACCCGGATACCCCGAGGGCCAGTTCACGGGCAGTGTGGATCTGCCGGGCAAGTGGAGTTGCCGGGCAGATCAAGTTGCCGGGCATGTCGACCCGACCGACAGTGTCCGGGGGTAGGGAACTGCCGTGCACGTTGCGCCTTCGGTTCGGCCGACAACACCAGTCACGGGTCGACGCTGCCAGCGGTGGCCCTACTACTCCGATGACCTCCGGGACGGCGGTGCGGCTGCGACACCACCGTCCGGGGTCCCGAACAACAGCTGGGTGTCCGTTGCCAATGAAGGTTGTCCCTCCGCCATCGACGTTTGCCCAGGAGCCGGTTTGTGCCATCCGAGTCTGTCTCGCTGCCGAGTTTCCGCAGATTGAGCACGTAGGACGTGGCTGGTTGCGATGGGCACGAGCATGCGGGTGCCGAGTTCAGGACGGTCTTGAACCCTTTGATCGTTTGCAGCGAAGAATGGCCTCCCAGGTCATAGGTCTGCCGCCGAACACACTTCACTTGCAACGAACATCGGCGATGTGTGATTCGGGTCGAAGCGGAGTTGTGCGGTGTTGGGGCTGGTGCCGAGCGCGTGGGCGAACTCGTGCCAGGTGCGGCCGGTGGCTCGGGCATCATGGACGAGTTGGGGCAGGAAGCGTTCGTCCTGGTCTGAGGCCGGCGACCAGCCGTTCACCACAGGTCGGCCAGTAACCTGGTCATCGCGTCCACGATCTCGATCAGGACGACGCAGAGCTGCAGCGCGGCGAGGCCGGCCTGCAACACAATGACGAATCGCGACGGTCGACGGGGCTTGCGGGAGTGCCTGCTCAACGTGGTCACCTCTCTGCGGGATCCGGTGATCACAGGAAACCCGGATACGCGCTGACCAGGTACTCCGCGCCGTTCCTCTCCAGCGGAGGACCCGTTTCGGGCCAAGGCCCGGGATACTCCACCACCATGTATGACGGTCCCCTCGACGACGTGGCGATCAATGTGCGGACGAAGAGCGGCAGGTTGCTCACCGGCCGCAAGCTGGCCAACAGTCCTGTGGTCCGGGCGTGCCTCGAGAGCGGCCGGCGACTGGCAGAGCGAGAGCTGTTAGGCCATGTGGGCGATGAGTATCTGCACCGCCCGTTGCGAACACTGACGCGGGAGAACATCGCCGACGAGGCGGAGCTGATCTTTCAAGAGGCGGAGAAGCCGCGTGACGGGCAGCTCGCTTGCGCGCTCTTCGGAACGCCACCCGACTGGAAGAAGGCCAAAACCAGGCCCTCGGTCGGCACTATGAAGGATCCGTGGCCCACTCTTGCCCTCTATATGGGTGACCTGGTCAGGTACGCGCTCTTAGACCGCTACTCGCTCACCGAAGGGATGCTCGACGAAGCGACACGTGCTGAGCTGCGCGAGGCGGCGGCCTTCAGCGTCGTGGTGGACAAGGTCGCTTACGAGGACATGAAGATCGTGTACGCCGACGAGACCTCGGCGCGGTTCCAGTACCTGGCCACCGGCCTGGCCGACTTCCACGAACAGATCAGGGAGGCGCTCGGCGGCGTATACGAGCACTCTTTTCGCTACTGGCGCGACGTGTACGCGGATATCCTCCAGGCGCGCGGTGTTTCGCTGCGCCCAGGGATCTCCCTCGACGAGCTGACGATGATGCTGACCGGGATGGCCCAGGGGCTAAGCCTGCGCCACATCGGAGCCGCCAGCGGCAAGGTGATCGACCACCACGATCGGTGCTCCGTTCTGGGCAAAGCCTCCCAGATCCTGATCGCCGGCGCCATCGACCCAGGAGACGGCCGAGAGGTTGCGGACGTCGTCGACGAGCTAATGGCCGTGCGAGTCCCACCCGACGGGGACCGCAGGAAGCCGGGACCGTTCCGTGCCTGGATCGGACGGCTCAGGCGTGGGCGGCCTTGAGATTGCCGCTGGCCCTGGCGATCGTGGCCGCCCGCGCCGCGACCCACCCCCAGTTCTTCCCTCACCGCGCTGGCCGGGAACTCCGCGAGGACGCCAACCGCCTCGACGTGCTCGACACCGGCGAGATCACCACCAGCCTGCGCACCGTCGTCGCGGCCACCTACCAGACGCTGACCCCAGCGACTGCCCGCCTGGCTGGGCTGCTCGCCCTCGCCCCGGGCCCGGGCCCGGACATCGGCCTCCCCGCCGCCGCGGCGCTCGCCGGTGCGCCCCCACGCGCCACCCGCCATGTTCTGGGTCAGCTCACCCGGGTGCACCTGGTCCAGGAACACCGGCCCGGTCGCTACCGGATGCACGACCTCGTCCGCCTCGGCGCGCCGCCGAACGCGCCCGCACCGAGCACCCCGGCGCCGCCCTCGCGGCCGTGCTCCGGCAGCTGTGTGAGCACTACCTGCGCGAGGTCACCGAGACCACGACCGAGGCACTGTCCTGGATGGACACCGAGCGCTCCACCCTTGTCGCGGCAGCCGAGATGGCCATCGGCCGAGGCTGGTCACCACCAGCGGCAGGGCTGACCATCGCCATCCAACAATGCCTGGACGACCGCGGGCACTATGAACAAGCACTGGCCCTGGGCCGCAAAGCCCTGACCCTGGAAGAGTCCACAGTGGACGCGCCAGGGCTCACCCTGCTCGCCCTGACCCTGTGGCGGCAAGGAAACTTCGCCGGATCCATCCCCATCTATCGACGTGCGCTGCACGCCGCAGGGGTGATCGGCGATCGCCGCAGCCTCGGCCGCGCCCACAACGGCCTGGGTTTCGCCTACTGGCGGCTGGGCGTTTTCCCGCAGGCGCTGCGGTGTTTCCAGGCCGGGCTGGATGTCGGCGCGCGGATTGGGGATCACTCGATCCAGGCCTACGCCCGCACCGGCATCGGCTACCTCGCACACTGGCGCCGCCAGCCCCACAGCGGACTGGCCCACCACGAGGAAGCCGTGCTGCTGGCACGGCTGGCCCACGATCAGGAGGTGGAATGCCACGCGCTCAACGGAATCGGCCTGGGCGCACTCGCCGTGGGCCGAGTGGAGCAGGCTCTGGAGTACTGGCAGCGTGCCCTGCACCTGGCCCGCCATACCGGCAGCCCGTTCAGCGAGGCCCGAGCCCTGGTCGGCTTGGGCTGGGGCCACCAGCGCCACGGCGAGCCGGACACCGCGAAGCGCTACCATCGCGCGGGTCTAGAGGTGGCCCAGGCCATCGGCGACCGCTACCAGCAGGCCCGTGCCTGCATCAGCCTCGCCGACATCCACACCATCCGCGGTGAGGCCGAGGCGGTCAGGGTCTCCGAAGTCGAGGTCGGACTCCGCACTGGATCACCGCGCCGGGGGTGCCGCACGGCGAGCCGGGCTGACCGTGGACCGAGCGCGACGTGTGCAGCCGCAGCCAGCCGGCCGCAGTGGTGCTGGCGCTACTGTCCTGCTGTGGCGGCCCACGCCTCAGTCGAAGCGGAAGCTCGTAGTCGCCTTTAGCGCCGGGCCAGGACAGTCAGCCATCTTCGGACTCCAGCACCCGTGCACAGGGTGGGCAAACTCGTTGCCCGGTGCCAAATCCTTGACCAGCCGAGCTGGTCCTTAAATCCGGTCAAGGGTGGCGATGGACTTCTGGCCGGGCATGGACAAGACGGTGGCGCTGGCTGCGGCGCTGACTTCAAGGAAGCTGCAGGTCAGCGGCGTACGCCAAGTTGAGGAAGTGGTGCAACTCGGACACTCCCTTACCCCACGGCGCCCTGCCGGTGGCGCGGGAGATGCTGCACCACCGCGGAGGAGAACCCGGCCCGGCGGCCGGTCGTCCACGTGGGCGGTTGATGCCAAACCGCATACAGCGCGGGAACGCGCACCTAGACTCCCCCTTCTCCCGGTCGTCACGGTGGGTGGCGACCCAGGAACGGGGAGTCAGCCAGTGGCAACTCCGTCCTTTCGTGGCCTGCACGCGCTGCTGACCCAGGTCGCCCGGCTGCTGGACCGCCCGCGCTGGCGGTTCCGCCGCAGGTCAGGGGAGATCAGGGGCGACCGGCCGACCCCGTTCCTGTGCCTGCTGCGCGGCAGCACGGACTGGAACGTGCAGACCGGCCTGGAGAACTGGCTGCACTCCGCCGGACCGCCCAGGGTGCAGCACGCCCGGATCGACGTGGCCGCTGCCGAAGCCCGGGTGCAGGACCGGGTCCGGCGCGCCGCCGAGGACCGCGAACCGCCGCTGTTGCCGCTGCTGGACGAGCTGTGGCACCTGCTGGAGGCGGACCGCTTCGGCGTCCGGCTGAGCCGGTTCCGGCACTACGGCCTGGCCGACTGGCTCACCTGCCACCAGCCGGCCGCCGGCCGCGGCACCCGCGCGCGGGTGCTGGAGACCCTGCACGACTGGTACGGCGGCGCCGGCCGCCCGCACGCCCAGCAGCAACCCGGCCCCGGCGACGCGGCGCCCTGGTGGTTGCAGGCGCTGACCTTCCTGCTGGTGGCCTGGCACCGGCCGGTCCGGTTCCGGCTGTGGAGCCACGGCGTATGGCCCTTCGGCGCGGTGCCGCGCTGGCTGATGCGGCAGCCGTTCATGGTGCCCGGCCATTCCACCAGCTTCGCCGGGTTCGCCGAACGCCTCACCCCCGGCCGCCGGGACGAGGAGAACCTGGACCAGCTCAAGAAGCTGCTGGTGCACGCCTTCCTGGAGGATCTGCGCCGCGCCTACCGGCCGTTGCGGCTGCGGCCCCGGCGCTGGCGGCGCACCGCCTACGTGGTGCTGCTGCTGGAGGGCATCACCGAGGACAACGGCGGCTGGGAGCTGCTCCAGTTGATCAACGACGTGCGCAACGAGTCCACCGCGCACGATCCGCTGTTCGTGGTGGCCACCGCCACCGCGAAGCCGTCCGGGTTCCCGGACGGGACCCCGCCCGCGCCGGTCAGCCGGGCCAAGGTGGAGGTGGACCGCTGGTACCACGAGCTGCCCCGGCGCAGGCAGTCCCTGCGCGAGGACGCCCGCTTCGTCTTCCTGCGGCTGCCCGGCGCGGACGAACCGCCGCTGGACGCCGATGAGTCCGCCTGGCACGAGCAGGTGGTCCGGCCGCGCAAACCCCCGCTGGCCGCGCGGCGACTGGTCATCGCGGCCGCGCTGACCGTGCTGCTGGTCGCCGCGAGCCTGCTGGGCGCGGAGTCGCTGCTGGTGCGCTGGCAGGGCGACTGCCTGCCGGTGACCACCTCGGCCGGGGTCGCGGTGCGCTGGCTGCCCGCGGAGCGGACCTGCGTGGGCTACAGCGACTCCGCCGCCCAGGTCTTCGGCCGGGACGATCGCCTGCTGGCCGCGCAACACGCCCTGTTCGAGCAGAACGAGCTGGCCAAGACCCTGCACGCGGAGAACCCGCGACGGCCGCTGGTCTCCCTGGTCTACTTCGCCGATCTGACCCACCCCGGCGCAGAGGCCGGCACCGACGCCTCCACCTCCGAGGAGCTGGAGGGGCTGCTCATCCGGCAGCGCCAGCACAACCACAAGGACCAGGTCAAACCGTTGCTGCGGATCGTGGTGGCCAACGGCGGGGACAAGATGACCGCGGCCCGCACCGTGGTGGACGAGCTGCTGGCCGAACTGCTGCGGGCGGACCAGACCGTGCTCGGCGTGGTCGGCATGGGCTTGACCGTGCCCGCCACCGAAAGCGCCATCGGCGCGATCGGCAACCTCGGGGTGCCGGTGGTGGCCACCACGCTGACCGGGGACGCGCTGCCGGACCGCTCGCCGCTGTACTTCCAGATCGTGCCCGGCAACCAGGTGGAGGCCGAGCTGATCGCCGAGTACGCCCGGTGGGCCGGCCAGCCGGTGACCATCTACCACCCGAAGCTCTCCGACAACTACCTGGAAAGCCTGGTCAACCTGACCGCCAAGGCACTCGGCCCGGAACGCGGCGGGCTGCGGCCGTGGGAGCGGCGGGTCGGCGAGGTCCGGATCGAGTGCGGCCAGGACAAGATCGCCTTCTTCGTGGGCCGGGAGTACGACTTCCCGGAGTTCCTGCGCGAGGTGGTCGAGCAGTGCGATCTCAACCGCCCCACCGTGATCGGCGCGGACACCGTGGCCAGATTCGTCTCCCAGGCCGAGCTGCGGCGGCGGGACGAGTTCAACCAGGTCACGGTGTCCTTTGTGTCCATGGGCACACGGATCGTGCTGGCCGGGCGGTCCTGCCGCAACGGCGGCGCACCCGAGTCGCTGGTGGCCAGGGTGGCCAGCGGCGGCCCGGAGGCCACCCAGCCGCTGAACACCTTCTGCGCCGGCTACCGCGCCTTCCGCAACCTCACCCAGGCCGGTCCCGGCGAGGAGGCCGTGGCCGCCTTCGCCCGCGAGGCCACCAAGGGCGAGCACCTGCCCTGGCCCGGCGAACGCATCGGCCTGGCCTACGACGCGGCCGGGCTGTTCCTGGCCGCGGTGGAACGCAACCAGATCCGCGACCGCGTGCCCGATCCACGCAGTGGCAAGCCCGCCGAGGACGCCGACCACCTCCCCCACCGCGGCGCCATCGCCCAGGAACTGACCCAGCTCGGCGATTTCCAGGGCGCCTCGGGCCGGGTGAACTTCCACGAGTCCCGCACCGGCACCACCCGCCCGGCGGCCATCCTCACCGTGTCCAATGTGCACAACCTGGACGAGGTGCCGCGCTGCCAGTTCATCGTGCAGGTGCCGGTCGGCGGGAACGGGCCGCGGCCGTGGGGCTCGCCGAGCTGCTGATCACCACGGCAGGTTCCCGGCACCAGCCTCCGCCAGCGCTGTTCCCACTCCGCCAGGTTCCCGCCGCAGACCCGGACGTAGGCCAGGGTCAGGGCGCGGGCCGCGCGGTGTTCAGCCACATCACCAGGTTCGTGCCGTGCTCAAGGGCCTGGGCGGCGAACCACGCCGCGGACCTCAGCTGGCGCGGGGTGGGCACAAGTCGCCCCTGGGTACCGCCAGCGGCCCCGAGCTCGGCCGCATCCGCCGCACCGCCCGCGCCGAGCTCTACCGCGGCATCGGCCGCGACGGCACCCCGACCACGTGGGGCCTGCGGCTGTTCAACGGCCGCGACGAGCAGCAGATGACGGTGATGCTGCCCAACCCCTTCCTCACCGACACCCAGGAGATCCGGGACGAACCCGACTTCGGCCGCCTGGCCGCCTGGGACCAGCTCCGCGCCGACTATCTCGGTCTGTCCCCTGACCCGTTCGACCGCACCGGAAAGGGCTTCTGCCACGGCTGAAACCGTTCGCTGACACCGGTCTCATTCCCCTGCCGGCACCGTTCACTCAGCCAGCGCCCAGTGCCGACTCGGCGCCGTCATCACGTGGCACCAAGTCCGGCCCCAGTCCGACCGGGCGGAAGGTCAGCCTTTCCCGCACCCGCACCCGCACCTCGAGTCCGTCGGCCGCGTTCTGCGGGTGGGTAGTCCGATCTGGGGCTCGTCGGTGGGGCGACGACCAGTTCGGTGTCCGGGTCGTGCTCGATGTGCGGAGGGCCTGCGACGATCATGGTGGCTCGGGCCCACGGCTGTTCCCGCGACAGGAACGGCAGTTCCTCCAGCGTCCAGTTCGCCACGTGCTCCAGTTGCTCGGCGGAGTCACCGTCGCGGGCGGCCAACAAACGCTCTTGCTCATCGAGATCGCCCTGCATCCACACCGAGGCGTCCAACCACGGGGCGAGCTCTTCACGGATGACGCCGGTGCCCTCGACCCAGATGAAAGCGGCACCGGCGGGGATGGTGATCGATCCGGGCCGGTCGTGGGTGATCCAGGCATCAGGGCGGAAGTCCACCGCCTCACCCTGGTGCAGGGGTCGTAGGACATTGTCGACGAGCACGGCGCCCCAGTCGAAGCAGGAGTGGTTCCAGGCGATGTCATCGGTGTGCACGATCGCGGAGTTGGGCACCGTTTCGCGTAGCCGCTGGGCAAGGGTCGTCTTGCCTGCCCCGCCCCGGCCGTCGATTGCGATCACCCGAGGACGTCCGGTGATGTCGGGCGCTGCATCGCGCAACCGCCGGACGGCGTCGAGCACGGTCACTACCCGCCAACCGATGGCCTCGGTCTCGCCTGGGTGGAGATGCATCGGCAACCGGTCTCCGGGGCTGAGGGCACAGGCCCAGCTTGCCCGAACGGGCCGCAGGTCGCCCCATCTTATCGACGCCGTGGTCACCAGGCCACGGCTGCCTGGCCAGGCAACTTCTCATCCCATCGGCGGTGTTCCCGGTCGTGCCGGGTTCAGCGAGCGTGCCGTTGCACCGGTACTGGCGATCTCCGGCTGCACGAACGTCACCGGCGCGTCGAAGGCCGCGCGCCGCGAGGCCCGGCGCAGGACCGCCAGCACCGCTGGTCCCACCAGCAGGATCGCGATGGTGTTGGTGATCGCGCGTCCGGTGTCCCAGCCGAAGGAGGAGGTGATCAGGGTGAAGATCACGAAGCGGTGCAGGTTCTCCGCCACCGGTGCGCCTGGCACGTAGCCGAGCTGGGTGTCGATGCTCGCGGTGAACGGCCAGAACCACATGTTCATCACAAAGCCGAAGAAGTACGCGGCGAAGACGCCGTAGGCGATCAGCAGCGCCAGCTCCCACCGTCCGCGCACCCGCCGCGGCAACAAACCAGCGCCCAAGCCCACCCAGGAGCAGGCGACCATCTGGAACGGCAGCCACGGCCCCACCCCGGCGGTGAGCAGGGCCGAGGCGAACAGGGACGTGGAGCCGAGCACGAACCCGAAGCCCGGCCCGAACACCCGCCCGGCCAGCACCAGCATGAAGAACACCGTTTCGATGCCTGCCGTGCCCGCGCCCAGGGGCCGCAGCGCGGCGTTGACCGCGGAGAGCACTCCGAGCATGGCCAGGGCCTTGCTGTCCATGCCGCCGCTGGTCAGCTCGGCCAGGATCACGGCCAGCAGGACCGGCAACGCGATCACGAAGATCAACGGGGCGTCGCCGCTGTGTGCCATGGCCTCCGGGCGGGCCACCACGAACAGCGGCCAGAGGAACATCGCCAGCCCTGCGATCGAGGCGATCACGAGCACCAGGGCGGTGCGGGGGCTGACCCGGATGGCCCTGGTGTCGGGCAGGAACCTGGTCATGCCAGCGCCTCCTTGACCTCGGCGACGGTCAGCCACGGCGCTGGGCTGAGCACTTTTGCCACCTGCGGGGCGAAGGCCGGGGAGGCCACCACCACCTCCGCGGTGGGCCCGGTGGCGACCAGCTCGCCCTCGGCCAGCACCGCGACCCGGTCGGCGATGGCCGCGACCAGCTCCACGTCGTGCGTGGCGACCACCACGGCGTGCCCGACGGCGGTGAGGCCGCGCAGCAGCTCGCCGAACTCCCGCTTGGCCTGGTAGTCCAGGCCGCGCGTCGGCTCGTCCAGCAGCACCACCCTCGGCGCGGCGACGAGCTGGATGGCCAGCACCAGCGCCAGTCGCTGCCCCTCGGACAGGTCACGCGGATGTGCCTCGTCGCGCACGCCCGGCGCGAGGCGGTCCAGCAGCGCGCGGCACGCCCCGCGGCCGGCACCGCTTTCGCGATCGGCTTCGGCGCACTCCTGCGCGACCGTCTCCAGGTACAGCAGGTCGCCGGGGGTCTGCGGCACCAGGCCGACCAGGCGACGGGCCTGTGCGGCGGAGCCATCGCGGGGATCGGCGCCCGCCACGGTCACCGTGCCGCCCTGGCGCGGGCCGGAGCCCTGGACCGCCCACAGCAAAGAGGACTTGCCGGAACCGTTGCGGCCCATGAGGGCCAACACCTCCCCGGCGTGCAGGTCCAGGGACACCTCGCGCACGGCCACGATCTCGCCGTAGCGCACCACCACCCGTCGCGCCGACAGCAGTGCCTCGCCAGTGCTCGCGCCGCGGCCGTGCTCCGGCAGCGGCCGTCCTGCCAGGCGCTCCCGCAGCGGGGCGGCCTGACGGCGGGCATCGCGCACCGACAGCGGCAGCGGGCGCCACCCGGCGAGCCTGCCCAGCTCCACCACGGGCGGGGCCACGGTGCTGGTGATGAGCAGGTCGGCGGGATCACCCTGCTCCACCCGTCCGCCGCCGGGCAGGTGCACCAGCTTGTCGGCGTACTGCACCACCCGTTCCATGCGGTGCTCGGCGACCACGACGGTGATGCCCAGGTCGTGCACCAGGCGGGTGATCGCGGCCAGCACGTCCTCGGCGGCGGTCGGGTCCAGCGCGGAGGTCGGCTCGTCCAGCACCAGCACCCGGGGGTGGGCGGTGAGCACCGAGCCGATGGCCACCCGCTGCTGCTGCCCGCCGGAGAGTGTCCGGAGTGGACGGTTCCGGAGCTCCGCGATGCCCAGCAGGTCCAGCGTCTCCTCGACGCGCTTGCGCATCACCTCCGGCGGTATGGCCAGCTGCTCCATGCCGTAGGCCAGCTCTTCCTCGACGGTGTCGGTGACGAACCCGGCCAGCGGGTCCTGGCCGACGACACCGACCAGGTGGGCCAGCTCGCGGGGCTTGTGCGTGCGGGTGTCCAGTCCGTCCACGGTGACCCGGCCCCGCAGCAGGCCGCCGGTGAAGTGCGGCACCAGGCCGTTGATCGCGTTGAGCAAAGTGGACTTGCCCACCCCGGTGCGGCCGACCACCAGGCACAGCTCACCCTCGGCCACCGTGATGTCCACTTCGGACAGTGCGGGACGGGTCGCCCCCGCGTAGGTCACGCTCACCCGGTCGAATCGGATCACGGGCGACGCTCCTGGGACGGCGGAGGCGGGCTGAGCCAGGCCGGCAGCACTCCGGCGAGCACTCCCGCGGTGGGCAGCAGGGACAGCTCGGGCCAGGCGAGCGGGTTCAGCGACGGGTACAGGTCGGCGGGGTCCACCGCGCTGGTCAGGTACAGCAGTGCCCCTGCGGTGATACCGGCGGCGGCCACCAGGAACTCGGCGGGCCGCCACCGGTCCGGCCGGTACACGCTGCGCCGCACCCGCTTGCCGCCGACGGCGAACCCGGCACAGGCCAGCGCCAGGCCGCCGAAGAGCACGGGCAGGCCGAGCAGCCGAGGGGTGCTGCCGTCGAGCAGCCCGTACACCCCGACGCACACGCCGAACAGGCCGAGCAGCACCAGGCAGCCGGTGAGCAGCCGGGTGCGGGCGGGCACCTCGCCGCGCCGTCCGTAGCCCCGCGAGTCCATCGCCGCGGCCAGCAACAGGGAACGGTCCAGCGCGTCAGCCAGGACCGGGATCACGATGCCGCGCAAGGCCCGCATGCCCCGCTGGGGCCCGCCGCGCAGCCGGCGGGCGCGGCGCACCCGCAGCACGCTCTCGATGAGCTGCGGGGCCACCGACAGGGCCACCACCACGGCCGTGCCGACCTCGTACAGCGCGCCGGGCACGGCCTTGAGCAGGCGCTTGGGGTTGGCCAGGGCGTTGGCCGCGCCGAGGCAGATGAGCATGGCCGCCAGCCGGAGCCCGTCGTAGAGGCCGCCGAGCAACTGTTCGGCGGCGACCGGCCCGAACAGCCGGATGCCGGCGACCAGTTCGGGCAGCACGATCTGCGGCAGGGTGAACAGCACGGTCTCGCCCTGCCCGCCGCCGAAGATGATCCGGAACAGCACGCGCAGCGCCACGATGACCGCGCCGAACACCAGGTACATGCGGAAGCCCAGTGCCCAGGGCGCGGAGCCGCGCCTGGCGACCACCACGTAGCCCGCCACGGCGATCACCAGCACCAGCAGCAGCGGATTGGTGGTGCGGCTGGCCGCGGTGGCCAAGCCCAGCGCCCAAAGCCACCACGCCGCCGGGTGCAGCGTGCGCGGCAGCACGCCGGAGAAGGTCACCGGGTCAGCCCGCGTCACTCTCGGCGCGCCTGCGCCGCCAGGCCACCGTGCCCGCGCCCAGTACCAGCGCGATGACCACGCCGATGCCGATGAGGGTGGTCGCCGGGATGCCGCGGTCCGGTTCCTCGGCGCCGGCGCGGACCCCACCGGTCCAGGACGGTGTCGGCGCGGCCACGGAGCTGGTCGCGCTCGGCGGGGCCGAGGACTCGGTGCTACTCGGCGGTGTGCTGGTCTCACTGGTGGCGCTGGGTGACTCCGCCGATGTCGGCGGGGCGGAGGCATTCGACGTGAGCGGCGCGTCCGGTGTCCGCGACGGCCTGGGTTGCGCTGGTGGCGGAACGGGCGGAGGCGGCTGCTGCCGGGTGGACTCCTGGCGCGGCCGGACCGGGGCCAGGCGTGGCGGTGGGTTGGTCTCAGCGGTGCGGTCCTTGGAGAAGGACCATCCCTCGAAGCTGCCCAGCGGCGGTTTGCGGTTCATCACGCCGTACTGGCTGTAGGTCCACTGCCCGCCCTCCGGAGCGTGCCAGTAGGACCAGTAGGCGGTGGCCGGGGGTGTGTCGATGCAGGCTTCGGCCTCGGGACCGGGTTTGCCCTCGATGCGGCAGACGAAGGCCTCGCCCCAGCGGTTGGTGCCCGCGATGCGGATGCCGGCGTTGCGCAGTGCGGCGTGCCCGGTCTCCTGCTCACCGACGGCGCAGCGCACGATCGTGGAGCCACCGAGTTGCTGGAAGTCGATGATGACGGTGACACCGTTGCCGTCCGGGCAGTGGCCGGGACGGCCCGCGGCACTGGCGACGGGCGCCATGCCCGCGAAGACCAGGAGGGTCGTCGCGAGCACGACGGTGAGGCGGCCGATCATGCCCGGCGCCGCCTACGGGTCACCAGGACCAGGGCCATCCCCAGGCCGAGCAGCAGCGCGCCGATGAGCAGGTGCGTCGGCGCCTCCACCCCGGTGCGGGCGAGGGCGACCGGCCGGTACTGGGCGGCGGTGGCGGCGGTGGCGCCGGGTGCGGGCTGCGGGGCGTCCGGACGCGGTGGTTCGGGCTCCTCGGTGGCTGGGGGCGGCGGTTCGGTGCTGGTCGGTTTTGGTGGGGCGTCGACCTTCTCGGCGGGTTTCACCGGCCCGCCGTCGTGGGTGAGGAACGACTTGCCCGCAGTGGCTGGCAGCGCCTGCGCGGAGGCGAGCAGGTTGCTCTCACCGCCGGGGTTGAGCGGCAAGCCGCCATCCTGGCGCTGCAAGGACAGCAACCAGTCGCGGCTCTTGGCCGCGTCCTGGCGCACACCGAGCAGACCCATCGTGGCGTAGGCGGTGCTGTTGACGTTCTCCCCGCCCGGACCGGTCCAGGCGCCACCGGCCTGGCGAGCGGCCTCCAGGGCACGCACTGTCGCGGTGAGCGCGGCCTTGCGTTCCTGGCTGAGCGAGCCGCCGACCCGCGGCACCGCGTTGAGCGCCTGCAACGCCAGGCCGGTGGCATCGGCGGTGCCGATGGCGCAGCCGTCCGCGCCGGGGAAGCCCACCGGCACGGTGTTGTCCTTGCACCGCGCCGCGATCAGCGCGGCCGCCGCCTTGTCGGCGCGCGCAGTGTCGCCGGCCGCGGTGAGGGCGAGCACGCCAAAGGACTGGCCGAAGGTGTTGGCGTTGTTGCCGAACTGGCTCACATTGGCGAACCGACCGTCCGGGCCCTGGAGCGCGCTCAGCTGAGCGATGAGGTCCACGCCGCCGACCTTGCGCGGGTCCTTGCCCGCCAGCGCGAACAGCAGCGCCAGCTTGGCGGTCGCCCCGGCGTAGCGGCCGTTCGGGTCGAACGGACGCCCCTGGGTGTAGGCGGTCACGCTGTCCGGCTTGTCCAGGAAGGCGAGCACCTTGGTGAGGCTGCTCTGCTGGCGGCCGGAGAGCAGCAGGCCGTAGGCCACGTCGGCGGTCTGGCCGTAGTCGATGAAGGACTGACCGCCGCTGGTCACCTCGACGTGGTCGCCGTTGACCAGCTTGCCGGTGAGGTACCGCGCCAGCCTGGTGTTCGGGCCGGCCGCGGGCTGTTCGGGGCCGAGTTCGCCGAGCGGGGCACCGGTGAGCACCAGGACGGCCTGCGCGGTCGCGCGCCGCCAGGTGTCCCGGCGGCCCGGCAGGGTCGGGAAGCCGTCGCGGACGGCCTCGTCGAAGGTTTCGCGGTTCCACGCGATCGCCCCGGCCTGCGCGGTGGCCTTGCCGCCGTTGTCCTGGGTCAGCTGCAGCGAGCGGACGAACGCGGCGGCGCGGTCGGCGGACTTCGCGCGGCCGCCGGCCAGCAGTGCCTGTCCCGCCAGGCCGGTGCTGTTGGTGTTGCGGGTGTTGGCAGTGGTGGCCGAACCACCGAACCCGCCATCCTCCCCCTGGATGCCCTCCAGCCAGTTCAGGCCCTTGGTCGCCGCGTCCGCCGCGCCCTTGGCACCCGCCTTGGCCGCGAGCAGGAGGGCCTGCACCGCCATGCCCGTGGAGTCGGGGTCGAGCACCGCGCCAGGCTGGCCGTCGCAGGCGGGGCCGGTCGCGCCGAACTGGGTCCAGGACAGGCGGAACCCACCGGCGGCGCACTGCTGCTTGGCGAGGAAGTCGACCACGTGCTGTGGCGCCCCGCCGGAGCGGGCCAAGCCCAGCACGGCGAAGCTCAAGCCGAAGGTGTTGGTGGGGTTGCTGGGCATGTCCTTGTCGAACAGTTGCCCTGCCCACTCACCCGCCTCCGGGCCGTTGATCAGGTTCAGGGTCTCCTGCCGCAGGTCGAGGCCGCCGAAGTCGGTGGCATCGGCCCCGGCGGCGACCGCGCCGAAGAGCAGCTTCGCGGTCTGGCCGCCGATGCGGCTGGTCGGCAGGCCCCACTGGTCACCGGTGTAGTTGCGGGCGTTGCCCGCCAGCGCCGCGGTCAGCCGCTGCCGCGCCCCGGGGTCGGCGTCGGTGGCCGCCAGGCCGAGCAGCGCGTCCACCGACAGGCCGAGGTCCGGTGCCGCCTCGGGCCCGGCGGGTCCGGGCAGCAGGTCCTTCACCAGCTGCCCGGCCAGCCACTTCGCCGCCTCGCCGCTGCCCCGGGTGGGCTCGTCGACGGCCGCGGGCTTGTTCTTCGCCGTGGCCCGCTCGACCGCGGGCGCGGGACGGACCGGGGCCAGGCGCGGCGGCGGGTTGGTGGTGGAGGTCTTGTCCTTGGAGAACGACCAGCCCTCGAAGCTGCCCAGCGGCGGCTTGCGGCCGGTCGCGCCGAACTGGCTGTAGGTCCACTGGCCCCCGTTGCTCGCATGCCAGTAGCCCCAGTAGGCGTTGGCCGGCGGGGTGTTCACGCAGGGCTCGGTGTCCGAGCCGGGTTTGCCCTCGATGCGGCAGACGAACGCCTTGCCCCACCGCTGGGTGCCCTCGACGATGAACCCGGCGTTCTCCAGCGCCGCCAGCCCGGACTCCTGCTCGCCAGGAGCACAGCGGATCTGGGTGTCACCGCCCAGTTCCTGGAAGTCGACGACGACGGTGACACCGTTGCCGTCGGGGCAGTATCCGGCACTGCCCTTGACCGAGGGGTCAGCTGAGGCGACGGCCGAACCCGATAAGAGAAGAACGCAGGTCAGCGCCACAAAGCGGCGCAACACAGTTGACATCCCCAGTGCCTTCCTCGCGGTGGTCAGCCCGGAAGGCACACGTGGGCCAGAAAGTCCACGGGACCGTTCCGACCTCACCCTGCAGTCCTCGACAGATGAAGCCGCGCAGCCCCGGACGGGTAATCCGGCTCGCGATCCTCGCGGATCGCTCACGGTTGCGGGTCAGCGCCGGACTTCCACCGGCTTCCCCCGCCCCAGGACCAAGGACTGACTGTACGAGCACCGTGGCGACAGGGACAAGGACCGAACGGATCAGCGGATCACCGGTCGCCCGCGCCCATCACTCGGCGGGAGCTCTTGGCCCCATTTGACAGACCATCGCGCGTTAGTGCCTAACATGTTATCAACTAACATTGGAATGTCGATGGTCGAGAATCCGGTGATCGTGGTGGGCGCCGGCCCCACCGGACTGACCCTGGCCTGCGGGTTGCGGGCCGCCGGGGTGCCGGTGCGGGTGCTGGATGCCGCTGACGGCCCGGCCACGACCTCGCGGGCGCTGGGACTGCAACCGCGCGGGGTGGAGGTGCTCGACCGGCTCGGCGCGCTCGCCGACCTCCCCGCGCGGGCCCTCCCGGTGCTCAACGTCGACATCTCAGTCTCCGGCCGGATGCTGGCCCAGCTCCGGGTCGGCCAGCAGACCCGGCTGGGCGGGCAGCCCGGCCTGCTGATGTCCCAGGCCACGATCGAGGAGGCGTTGCGCGCGCGGCTCGGTCAACTCGGCGGCATCGTCGAGTGGGGACAGGAGGTGACCGATCTTGACCAAGACCCGGGCGGCGTCGCGGTGCGCGTGGGCGCCGAGGTGCTCCGGGCGGGCTGGGTGGCAGGCTGCGACGGCGCGCACAGCCGGGTGCGCAAGGCCGCGGGGATCGACTTCCCCGGGGTGCCGCTGGTCGAACGGTTCCTCATCGCCGACGTCCGGGCGCCACTGAAGCGTCCCCGGGACGCGGCTGCGGTGTGGTTCCGCGGACTCGACATGCTGGCCGCGTTTCCGTTGCCCGGCGCGGACCTGTGGCGGCTGATGACCCCGGCCCCCGCCGATGCCGCGATATCACCAGAGGAGCTGCTCCGGCGGCGGCTCGCGCGGGAGACCGGGGTGGCGGTGCGGACGGTGGACTGGTTGTCCACCTTTCAGATCCAGCGACGGCTGGCCACCACCTACCGGCGCGGCCGGGTGCTGCTGGCCGGGGACGCCGCGCACATCCACAGCCCGTTGGGCGGGCAGGGCATGAACACCGGCATGGGTGATGCGGAGAACCTGGCCTGGAAACTGGCCGCGGTGGTACTGGGCCGGGCCGGGGAGCCGCTGCTGGATACCTACCTGGCCGAGCGCCGTCCGCTGGCCGCCGAAGTGCTGCGCAACACCACCGGCGCGACCAACGTCCTGTTCAGCTCCGGCCACCTGGCCCGGCTGCTGCGGGAACTGCTGGTCGTGCCGGCCATGCGGTTGTCGCTGGTGCAACGGCGCATCGCCGAGGGCGCCTCGCAGCTGACCATCTCCTACCGCGGCGGACCGCTGGCACCCGCCGGTCCTCGCCGCGGCGGGTTGCGCCCCGGCGACCGGGTGCCCGATCTGACCTGCTGCCGCGCGGATGGCTCCACGACCCGGTTGCACGCCGAGCTCGGCGGCCGGTGGGCGCTGCTTGCTCCCACCGCCGCACCCGTCACGGCGACGCGGGACTGGCTCGGGGACCTGCTGACCGAACTCACCTGGGACCGGCACGAGCTGGCGCTGGTGCGCCCGGACGGCCATCTGGCCTGGCGCGGCACCGACACCGCCGGGCTGACCCGATGGCTGGCCCAGACGCTGAGTCGACCCGGGCCGCGCTAAGTCCGCGTAAGTTCGACGACCGCGATCTTGCCCGCGCGACCGGCGCAGGATTACCTGGGTCCATGGGATTTGGCCTCGTGGTCGCGCACGTGCAGGGCGTGCGGCATGACGACCAGCCGCCGAATCTCCAGCCGGCCGGCCGCGCGGCTTCGCACGCCTGCGCGCCGGTCGGCGGCTGAACCAACTCTCCTCCTTCCCTGTTCCAGCGCGCCTTCGCGCGCTCCCTCTGTCCTCTGTGGATGGTTGATGTCCGACTCACCGATCATGCTGGTGACCGGTGGCAGCGACGGAATCGGCTTCGAGACCGCGCACCGCCTGCTGGCCGCCGGGGCCACCGTCATCCTGCACGCCCGCACCGCCGAACTGGCCGAGCTGGCCACCGAACGACTGGTCGAGGCGGGCGCCGAACCCCTGCGCCTGCACCAGGCCGTCGCCGACTTCACCCGGCTCGGCGAGGTCACCGAGATGGCCGCCCAGCTCCTGGCGCGATACCCGAGACTGGATGCGCTGGTCAACAACGCCGCCACCGCGGGGCCGCCGCACCGGCTGCTCACCGAGGACGGTCACGAGGTGACCTTCCAGGTGAACTACCTGGCCGCCTACCTGCTGACCCGCTCTCTGGAACCGTTGCTGGCCAAGGCTTCGCGCGGCCGGGTGGTGAACCTGTCCTCCTCGCTGCATCGCGGTGGCAACCTCAACTTCGCCGACCTCGACCGTGCCAGGCGCTATACCAGGGGCGCGGTCTACGCCCAGTCCAAGCTCGCACTGACCGTGTTCACCACCGCACTGACCGAGGCCGGACGTCCAGCGGTGAGCGTGCACCCGGGCATCATCAACACCTCGCTGCTCAAGCACTACAGCTACCGCGGCAGGCCAGCCGCCGACGGCGCGGAGCCGGTGGCGCACCTGGCTTCGCCACACACCGCGGTGCTCGACGGCGGCTACTACGAGGGCCGGGTCCCGGCCAAGCCCGCCCCGGTGGTGGGCGACCGGCGGGCTGCGCTGCGGCTGTGGAAGGTGAGCGCCCGGCTGACCGGGGTGAGCGCCTGATGTTCCAGCGCACTCCCGGCTGTCAGGGCTGCTGACAGTCGAGGGCGCGGCGCGGTTCCACCGGACTGGGGCCGGTGGAACCGCGCTTCGGCGTGCTCAGGCGCGGGATTCGTGCCAGCGCTGGATGATCGCCGGCAGCTCGGCCATCAGGTAGGCGTAGAAGTCCCGCATCTCCGCCAGCCTGCGCCCGGCGATGCTGTCCTCGCCCACCACCGCGATGCCCTCCTCGGCCGCGTCCTGCATCACCTGGACGATCTCGTTCTGGCCGGACATCAGGATCGCCCACGCGCCCTCGCGGAACCGGAAGTGCTCCCGCCTGCTGCCCGGCGCGGGCACTCGCTCGATCAGGCCGACCATGGTCAGGTTCTTGATCGCGGTGGACACCGTGCCGGGACTGATCCGCAGCCGCTCGGCCAACTCGCCCGCGGTGATGGTCTCCTGCTCGGCGAACAGCAGCGCGCTCATCACCCGCGCGGTCATCCGTTGCAGGCCACCCTTGCTCAAGGTCAGCGCGAGCTGCTCGGCGGCATCCATGGTGTCCGTCATCGATCTTCCTCTCCACGTTCGACGCCACCTTAACAGTTCCCAATGTTTCCAAAAGTGCGAAAACTCAGTACGTTCGACACATGACAGTGATCGCGGTCGACGGGCTGACCTTCACCTACCCCGGCAGCGCGCACCCCGCGGTGCGCGGCATGGACTTCACCGTGGGGCGCGGCGAAATCTTCGGCTTCCTCGGCCCCAGCGGGGCAGGCAAGTCAACCACGCAGAAGATCCTCATCGGACTGCTGAGCGGGCACGGCGGCTCGGTGTCGGTGTGGGGCCGAGAACCCGCGGCCTGGGGCCAGGACTACTACCGCAGGGTCGGCGTCTCCTTCGAGCTGCCCAACCACTACCAGAAGCTCACCGCGCTGGAGAACCTCGCGTTCTTCGCCGCCCTGCACCACGGACAGACCAGGGATCCCCTGGCGCTGCTGGACTCCGTCGGCCTGGCCGCCGACGCGCACACCAGGGTCGCCAAGTACTCCAAGGGCATGCAGATGCGCCTGGTCTTCGCCCGCGCCCTGCTGCACAACCCGGACCTGCTGTTCCTGGACGAGCCGACCTCCGGCCTTGACCCGGTCAACGCCCGCCGGGTGCGCGAGCTCGTGCTGGCCGAGAAGGACAACGGCAAGACGATCTTCCTGACCACACACGACATGGCCACCGCCGAAGCGCTCTGCGACCGGGTCGCCTTCGTAGTGGACGGCCGGATCGTCGAGCTGGGCGCACCCAAGGAGCTCATGGTCGCCCGCAGCAGGCGCGCGGTGCGGGTGGAGTACCGCGCCGGATCGGGCTTGGCCGGACAGGAGTTCCCGTTGGACGGGCTGGCCGACAACCCCGGCTTCCTCGACTTGCTGCGCACCGAACACGTGCAGACCCTGCACAGCCTGGAGGCCAGCATGGACGACGTCTTCGTCGAGGTCACCGGCCGGAGCCTGACGTGAGCCGCCTCGGCGCCGCGCTGCGGCTGGAGGTGACCCTGCAACACCGGTACAAGTTCCTGCACGCCGCGCTGTTCTCCGGCCTGCTCTGGCTGGCCCTGCTGCTGCCCCTTCCGCCGGGACCGCGCCGCGCGGCCGAACCCTACGTCATCCTCGGCGACCTGATGATCGTCGGCTTCTTCTTCGTGGCCGCCGCGGTCTTCTTCGAGAAGGGCGAGCGCACCCTGTACGCGGTGGTGGCCACTCCGTTGCGCTTCACCGAGTACCTGGCCGCCAAGGTGGTCGTGCTGACCGCGTTGTCGGTGCTGCTGGCGGTGTTCGTGGCCACCGCGACCAGCGGACTGGACTACCACCTGCCGCTGCTGCTGACCGGCGCCGCGCTGGGCACGATCCTGATGCTACTGCTGGGTTTCCTGACCGCGCTGCCCTTCCACTCGGTCAGCGACTGGTTCCTGCCCGCGGTGTTCCCGATCGCGCTGTTCAACCTGCCGATCCTCGGCTACTCCGGCCTGTGGGACGCCCCTGTCCTGTACCTGCTGCCCACCTACGGCCCGTTGTTGTTGCTGGGCGCGGCCTTCGACCAGTACCAGCTGGCCGGCTGGCAGCTCGCCTACGGCCTGGCCTACCCGGTGCTCTTCGCCGCGGGCATGTGGCTGCTGGCCCGACGCCTGTTCGACCGCTACCTGGTGGCCCGCACCGGAGGTGCCTGAGATGCCCGGATTCCTCACCGCCCTGGCCCGCAACGACATGCGCGGGGCCAGACGAGACCTGCTGGTGAGCGGAGTGCTACTGGCCCCGCTGGTCTGGATCGCCGCGGTCCGCTTCGGCACGCCACTGGTGACCCGCTTCCTCGCCGAGCGCTACCGGTTCGACCTGGTGCCGCACTACCCGCTGGTCCTGGTCGGATTTCTGTTGCTCACCAGCGCGATCGTGATCGGCGCGGTGGTCGGACTGCTGGTGCTGGAGGAGCGGGACGCGGGCACGCTGATCGCGCTGCAAGTCAGCCCGCTGCCGATGCGCGCCTACCTCGGCTACCGCGGCCTGCTCGGCGTCACGGTCACCGCGGTCTACGTGCTGGCCACCATGTCGGCCAGCGATCTACTGCCCTGGCGGCTGCTGCTCCCGTTGGTCCCGATCGCGCTGCTGACCGGGTGCTCCGCGCTGGTGGTCACGCTGGTGATCCTGCTGCTGGCCAAGAACAAGGTAGAAGGCATCGCGGTCGTGCGGGCGCTGGGCATCGTGGTGGCCGGCCTGCCACTGCTGCCCACCTTCCTGGACACCGACTGGGACCTGGCCTTCGGACTGGTGCCCAGCTACTGGCCGGCCCAGGCGTTCCTGACCGCGGCCGGCGGCGGTGCGTGGTGGCCCTACCTGGTGGCCGGCTTGGCTTATCACGGCCTGCTCATCGCGTTGCTGTACCGCGGACTTATCCGCGGCGGCAGCGCACCGCGACCCGAGGCCTGAAGTCTACCCGCACTTGCACTTTGAAGTGGCGATACGAGGAGTGCGACGTGCCTCGACTACGGACCGGGCTGACCACCGCCTGGGAACAGCCGACCGCTGCCGAGCAATCAGCGGCCCAATGCTGCCGGTGGCGCCGTGTGCCTGCATTGGTCCACCGGTTCGCCCCGCTCCTTGCCCCTTGCGCGGCGGTCCCACCTGGTGCCCGCAGGCGGTGAGGCGGCAGCGCCATGACCCCGGCGTTGACGCCACCCCCTCCCGAGTACCTGACGGGGATGCTCGCCGAAGCGGCCGAGCTCCTGGAAGTCCGGTGGGAACGCGCCGGTGATCCCTCCCCGGCGCCACTGTCGGTGTCTCAGATCCGCAACCTCTACGTGCTCGAACGGGCCGGCGTCATGAGCCTGCGCGAACTGGGCGAGGCTCTCGGTCCCAGCCCGCCGTCAATGAGCCGGCTGTGCGACCGGCTACAGACCATCGGGTTCATCGAACTTCGCCAGAATCCTGCGGACCGCCGGGAACCGGAGATCCGCATCAGCAAGACGGGCCGGACCTACTTGCGCGAGGTGCGGGTGCGCAGGCAGTCAACGATCGCCGAACTACTCACCGCGGTGCCCGCCCCGGCACAGCACGCCCTCTGTACAGGGCTGAGACACTTCCTGGCTGCGGAGAACAGCTCGAGACCCCAGCTGAACCAGCACCGCGCAGAAGACACCGATGCGACCTAGGCGCGCTCCGTCACATCCGTGCCGGAGCGACCGGGCACGCGCTCGGCGCGATCTCACCTCCGCTCCGCGTCACCGCCTTCGCTCCACGCAACGCGGTTTGACAGAGAACTTCGCGGTGGGTGGGTGCCCGGTGGTGGCGCCGGTGCACGGCGGAAAGAGTCCTCTCGCCGTGCACCGGCCAGCCAGGACTAGTGTCCTGAGTTGTTAATTCGTGTGCAGTAGCGGGCGATGGAGTCCAGGATCTGGGCGGCGGTCTTGGTCCAGACATAGGGCCGGGGATTGTCGTTCCAGGTCTTGATCCAGGCCCGGATATCGGCGTTGAGCGCACGGACGCTGGTGTGACTGCCGCGCTGGAGTTTCTTGGTGGTCAGCTCGGAGAACCAGCGTTCGACGAGGTTGAGCCAGGAGCTTGAGGTCGGGGTGAAATGCACGCTGAAGCGCGGGTGGGCGGCCAGCCAGCGCTTGATGACCGGTGTCTTGTGGCTGGAGACGTTGTCCAGCACCAGATGCACCCCCAACTCGGCGGGGACCTCGTTGTCGATGACGGTCAGGAACTTCTTGAACTCGATCGCGCGATGCCGTGCGTGCAGCCGCCCGATGACCTTGCCGGTGGTGATGTCCAGCGCCGCGTAGAGGCTGGAGGTGCCATGCCGGATGTAGTCGTGACTGGCCCGCTGTGGCGTCCCGGGCAACAAGGGCAGGATCGGTGCGGTGCGGTTGAGTGCCTGGATCTGGGATTTCTCGTCCACGCACAGCACCGCCGCCCGTTCCGGTGGCGCGAGATAGAGACCGACCACGTCTTTGACCTTGTCCACAAACAGCGGGTCCTTGGACAGCTTCCAGGCTTCACGCCGGTGTGGCTGGAGTGCGAAGGCGTTCCAGATCCGGGAGATCGCGGTCTGAGTCAGGCCGGAGGCAGCGGCCATCGAGCGGGTGGACCAGTGCGTGGCGCTGGCCGGGGTGGACTCCAGCGTCTTGGTGATCACCGCCTCGACCTGCTTGTCGGTGATGGTGCGGGGGCGGCCGGGGCGTGGCTCGTCGAGCAGGCCGTCCACTCGGTCGGTGTGAAACCGTGAGCGCCACTTCGCGACCGTGCCGCGCTGGATTCCCAGCTCGGCGGCGATTTCGCTGTTGGAGCCGCCTTCGGCGCACCGCAGCACGATCCGTGACCGCAGCGCCAGCGCCTGTGCTGTCTTCCGGCGCCGTGCCCAGCCCTCCAGCATGTCTCGTTCGTCGTCGGTGAGGACTAGCTCAGGCAGCTTCGGGTTCGGCATAGGAAACCCTATCCCCTGCACGCGAACTAACGACTCAGGACACTAGGTCCCGGTCACCACCCACCAGTTGGTCGCGCGAGTGCCGTCCGGGCACAGCGCGACGGACCTCGCGATGTCACCCGGCGGCAGCATGGCGCCGAAGTAGTAACCGCCGTTCGTGCAGCGGGCCGAGGCCATGAACTTGTACTTCGTCCGGCAGTGGGCCCAGGAACCCGTCTGTGTCGCGGTGAAGCCGCCACCGCACTCCGGCGGCACGGTGCCGTCAGGGCGGGCCGAGGCTGGTACGGCGAGCAGGCCGAAGGTCAGCACACCGGTGAGAGTGGACGTGATCAACCGAGTAGCGGTAGTGCTCATCGTGTTCCCCCGTTGTGTGATCAGTTCCAGCAGGGTGCCGAGGTGCGCTGCAGGCCGCCGCCCCACCAGCCGGTGGCCCCGGTGGCCGACACCCGGATGTAGCGGTACTTGTTCACCACGGTCCCGGTCGCATGCACAACGAGCACACCGCTGGCCAGCCAGTCGCCCTGGCTCCAGTTCTCCGTCAGCAGGTGCCTGCCCTCGGTGGTGCGGTACTGGCAGTAGGTGTCCGCGGCCCCGGCCTGCGCGGACGGGCCAGCCGTGGTGAGCAGCGCGAGTGCGCCAAGTGCCGCGGTGACACCGCGAAATCCGTTGTTCATCACTTACCCCCAGTGGGTCACTTGTTTCCCGAATAGCCGGTTGTGCGCAGTAGCTCTTCCACCGCCCGGGCGTACTCCCGCCCGCCCTGCTGGTTGGGGTGGAAGCTCTCGCGGCTCAGGCACGAGCCGTTCTCCCAGGGCCAGCACAGCAGGCTGGCCTTGTCGCCGGCGTGGAAATCCCCGCCGCCGCGCGGGCCCTTGCTGAACCCGTTGATCCACTCCTGGTCGTCGCAGGCGGCGTGCCGGTCGAAGACGTCCTTGACCCGTACGTAGTCGATCCGCGCGCCCTCGGCCTTGAGCTGCTGCACCGCCTGGTACTGCTGCTCGGCCATGTAGCTGGCCAGCGACTCCAGCTGGCCGGCGTCCCGGGGGTCGATGAGGAACCCGCCGAGCCCGCAGCCCTTGGCCGTGCTGACCAGCTTCGGATAGCCCACCAGCAGGATGCGGGCGTTGACGGCCAGCGGTGCGGTGCGCACCTTGCGGAGCAGCTCCTTGGTCCTGGCGATGTTCTGGTCGATCTTCGCCCGGTACTTGACCAGGAAGGCCTCGTCCCAGCAGCTGCCCGCGGCGCACTCCCGGAGCGCGCTGGAGTAGGCGTCGTTGTCGTTGCCGCCGATGGTCATGGTGACCAGCGTGGTGTTCTCGTCGAGCACCCCGGAGGCGAGCTGGCTGATCTCGTGGAACTGCCCCTCCCCGTCCTGGTACTCGCCCGGGTGGTCCCAGGAGTTCGGCCGCCAGCCCGTCAGGTTCGTCGTCTTCGCGCCGGAACAGGCCACGAAGCCGAGCTCGGTCGACGTGCTGAACTGGTCGGAGAGCTGGCCCGTCGGCGCGGTGGCGCCGGGCAGCGTCATCACTCTCGGCCAGGCCGAAGCGCTGCGGCGGCAGGCGTTCCAGCGCGGGTTGCCGTGGTTGTCGTCGCTCTCGGTGGCGTAACCGCCCATGCCCTCGCCCGAGCTGTAGGAGTCGCCCAGCGCCGCCACCACGTGCTGTGGTTTGCCCGGCAGCGGCTGGATGGCGATCGCGTCCCAGGCGATGTCGTCGGTGCCCCGGCCGTCGAGGGTGTAGTTGGCCAACCGCACGCGGGGCACCCCGGCGAACTGGTATACCCCGGCCGAGACCCACCGGTTGGCCTCAACGCCCTGGGACAGCACCCGGCGCCGGTCGAATTCGCCGCTGCCCCGGTCGATGAGGTACTGCGCCTGCTGGGTGTGGGCGCCGTGGTCGGGCAGGTGTACCAGGACCCTGGCCCAGCCGTGCACGGCCCGGCCCGCGTTCCAGGTGCCGGTGACGCCGAGCTTGGCGCCCTCCGCGTCGTTGCCTCTGGTGTGCGCGAACCAGAAGTGCCCGCCGAAGCCCGCGCCCAGCTGGTGGATGTCCACTTTGGCCGAGCCCGAGGCGAAGTCCAAGGTGAAGTCACCGCTGTCCTGCCAGGGGCGGCCGCAGTCCGGGCGGATCGAGGTCGCGCGTGTGTTGTCCACGACGATCGCACCGGCGGGCAGGCCGTCCGCGCGGCAGTTCGGCGGGTAGCTGGCCCCGTCGTCCTGGTAGGCGTAGCCGGGGTCGAAGCGCAGCAGTTCGTTGCCGCACATCTTCGGGCACTCCTTCCAGGACACCGGTTCGTGGTACCAGCACTTGAGGTCGAAGTAGCCGTCGGTCTTGTGCGCGCACGGCCCTGCTGGCTCGCCGCGCACGTCGTCCTTGCCGCCCGGCGGGTTGCCGGGGTAGTTCGGCACGTGGCCCTTGCCCGGTTCGCACTGGTTCGACTGGTCGCAGAACAGGTACCGGGGCGGTTTGGCCAGCTCGCGGTACTGCGCGTCGACCCACCACGCCTGCCGGTACCCGGCGACGGGCTTGTCCGGCGCCTCGAACGTGTTGAGCGGGTGGCCGGCCCAGCCGATCACCTTCTCCGGGTACGGCCAGTCCTGCGGGTGGCGGGCGTCGTCGTAGCTGTACTCCAGGAACGGCGGCCGGTCCGGCTTGTACCGGGGGTTGGCCGGGTTGTTCAGCCAGCCCAGCCCCCACGGCGAGCCGTCGCCCTTGTTCGCGTAGAAACCCGAGTTGTAGGCCCACACCGCGAAGAACCAGTTCTCGATGTGTTTCGGGTCGCCGCCGTTGACCGTGAGCCCGGCCTTGCGGGTCTCGTTCCACTTCTGGCCCAGCAACCGCACGCCCGCGGCGACGTTGGCCGCGAAGTCCAGGGCCACGGCCCGCTGGGTCTCGTACGGCAGCGCGGTCTCGCCGGGCTTCTCCTTGCCCGCCAAGCGCATGCCGTCGGTCATCTGGGTGACGCCGTAGCCGCAGTCGGCCTTGTCCCAGTGGATGTCCCAGTCATCACCCTTGTTGTCGTCGTAGATGGCGCGGCCGTAGAAGTTGCCGATGAGCGGGTTGGCGGTGACCCCGGGCATCGCCGCACCGGTGGCCTGCCACATGTTCGACTCCTGGGCGGCGATGCCCAGCGCGATCTGCGCCGGGATCGCGCCCCCGCCTTCCAGCGGCGGCAACGGGAACAGCGACTGCGGCGAGTAGGCGGGCATGCCGAGGCCCTTCCAGTTCGCCTCGCGCCGGAGGGTGAGCGAGGACCGGACGGCCTGGTCGACCGCCCACTCGATCTGCCTCGGCTTGGGCTGCACCGCCTGGTCGCGCAGGCTGCCGCGGGGCACCGAGCACCACCGGTCGGCGTCCACGGCATCACCGGAACCTCGCGCCTGCTGCTGTCCTGGCGTGGACCGCGCCGCCCGGCCGTTGCCCGCCTTGTCCGCGACCGCGCCGGCCGGGTGCACCTGGAACGCGAGGTCCTTGCCCGGGCCCGTCGACCTGGCTTCCAGCCGCAGGGCGCGGGCGGAGACGTGGTCGGCGGGTGCCGGTGCGCTCACCCGGATGAGCGCCAGCTCGCCGTGGGTGGAGGGCTCCGCCCCGGCGGGCACGTCCAGCTTGCGCACGCTGCCCGGCAGTCCGGTGACCTGCTCGGCTGCCCCGGTCAGGAACACCCGGCCGCCGCTGCCCGCCTCGACGCTGATCTTGGAGATGGCGCCAGAGGCGAGCGTGGCCGGTTGCCCGCTCCCGGCCGCGCGCCGGACGAAGGCCCGGTCGGCGGACAGATCCTGGAACACCACACCGCCGTCGGCGTCCGGGACCAGGTTGAACGGGGTGCTTGCGGCAGGCGCGAACAGCGTGCGCCTGCCGTCCCCGGCCACCCGGACCAGGCTGTGGCTGTCCGCGGCGATGATCCCGTCCTTCGTGGGCACCGCCGAGGTCAGTTGTCCGGGCACCTCCACCGGCGCGGCGACCGCACCGGTGGCGGCGTCCAGCGCGATCACCCGGGTGCGCTCCCGCTCACCGGTGATGCTCTGGGTCACCACCGCCGACTCCCCGGCGCCGCAGCCGGGGCTGAAGTAGGCCAGCGTGCCGCGCACCTTCGGTTTGGTCACCGCACCGGAGGTGAGGTCGACGACGGCGACGAAGCCGCCGCGGGCGGACATCTCCTCCTCGTTGGTGAACGAGCGCGGCGCGTAGGTCACCACAAGCCGCTGCCCGGAGGCCGTGAGGCAGGCGTTGCCGATCCACTGGTCGACCTCGAAACCCGGCTCGGCCAGCGTGGTCGCCGTGCGCCACGCGTAGCCGTTGGCCGCGTCGGCCACCAGGACGTGGAACCCGTCGGCGTCCCCGGCGGTCGTCCACGCCCGGTCTCCGGAGTTTGCCCAGCCCTTGCCCAGCAGGGTGTTCCGCTGGGCAAGGGGGACCTCCGCCGCCGGAAGAGGCGTCTGGCCGGCGGCCGGGGCCGCCGCTGCGGCGCTCGCCGGTAGCGAGGTGGCCGTGAGCGCCAGGCTCACCAGAACCGCGTCCCACATCCGTGCTCGATCACGCATCATCAGCCGTCCAGAAGAAGTAGCGAGGTGCGTCGGTGCCCGGCATCTCGGCCAGTTGAACCACTGTCCCGTCCCCGGTCGAACCGCCGCGCGGAATGAGGGCCAGCGGGCTCGAGGTCGGCACCAGCCCGTGCTCGAAGGAGCTGGCAGGGCCCACGTAGAACTTCCAGGTGACGGCGTGGTCGGCGCTGTCACACGGCACCTGCACGGCCTGGGTGGCCGGCACACCCCGGGGCCGCACACCGAGGCACAGACCGCTGTTGCGGTTGATGACCCGGTAGTGCGGGCCCTGGTCCTCGCCTGTGCTGGGGCCGTTGTGGCTGAAGCGGAAGGCCCACGTGTCCGGGAAGGAGTGCGCGCAGGTCCGCTGCACGGCGGGTGCGCCCACCGCGCCGGAGTTGTCCTGGATCACCAGGCACTTGTCGGTGCCGTTGTTCCGGATCCGCTTGATCACGTCGTCCGGCACCTCGTTGGGCGACAACGGCGCGAACGCCACCGCGTCGAAGGCCACGTTCTGCGTGACGGGTACTCGTGCGGCCACATTGGACAGTCGCACCCTGGGGAAGTTCTTGTCGTCGAACATGAATCCGCCCAGGTACACCCAGCGGTTGCCGCTGGTGGTGGTGACGGGTTCGTTCTGGGCGTTGGGCGCCGTGCCCGGGGCGTCCTTCTGCCGTACGGTGCGCTTCTGCACACCCCAGGCGCTGTCCACCTCGTAGGTCACCTCGGCGTTGGCCAGGTGGTCGGGGACGTGCACGAACACCTTGGCCGGGGCGTTGAGCTTGCGATTCAACGTCCAGCTGGCGCTGATGCGTTGCGGGTGCTGACCGGGGCCGCCCTGCTCCTGCCGGGTGGTGCTCCACCAGAAGTGCGCGCCGTAGCCGCCGCCGACCTGGTGCAGGTCGATCTTGGCCGAGGGCGTGCCGTACTCCAGCTCGAAGGAGCCGGAGCTGGCGATCTTGTTGCAGTTCTTGGTGCTGACCGTGGGCACGTCGACCGGGACGTTGTCGATCAGCATGAAGCTCGTCGGCAGGCCCGTGGTGACGCAGCGCGGCGGGTAGCTGATGGACCAGTCGTCCTTGCGGATCGGCTGCTCCACCGAGTACGGCGGGTCGAACCGGATGAACTCCTGCCCGCAGGTGGAATCACAGTCGGTCTTCCACGTGCTGGACTGGTGGAACCAGCACTTCAGGTCGTACTGCCCGGCCGCGTTCTTGTGGTAGCAGGGCCCGAGCGGCTCGTCCTTGACCTCCGGCGCGTTGGGCTGCACCTTCGGCCGGTCCGGGAAGCACTCGTTGCTCTCGTCGCAGAACTGCGTGATCGGCGGTTTGGCCCTCATCCGGTTGAGCACACCGGTGGTCGGGCCACCCGGCCAGGTCGCGGGCCGGAAGAACGGCACCTCCGAACCGGGGTGGTCATAACCCGACGGCGGGTTCGCCGCGAAACCGATCACCTTCTCCGGGTACGGCCAGCGCTGCGGGTACTTGAAGTCGGTCGGCTCCTGGCCGAACGGGTGCCGCTGCTGGTCGTACTTCGGGTTGACCGGGTTGTTGCCCCAGCCCAGCCCGTACGCGCCGTTGGAGTTCGGCTCACCCGGCACGTGGTAACCGGAGTTGTAGGCCCACAGGGCGAAGAACCAGTTCTCGATCTTGCTCGGGTCGTTGTTGTTGACGAAGTTGCGGACCGACTGGAGCTCGTTCCACTTGTCCTGCAGGATCCGCAGCGAGGCGGCGATGTTGGCCGCGTAGTCGGTGCCGATCGCCCGCTGCTCGGCGGCGGTTCTCGGCCGGTCGTTCGGCTTGTCCGGGTGCGGGTGCCCCGGCTTGCGCATGCCGTCGGTGACCTGCCCGACCCCGTAGCCGCAGTCGGCCTTGTTCCAGTTGATGGTCCAGTCGTCCTCCTCGGTGTCGTTGTAGTAGTTGACGCCGTAGTAGTTGCCCACCAGCGGGTTGCCGGTCTGACCCGGCAGGACGTGTCGCTTGGCCTGCCACAGGTTCGACTCCTGGCCCAGCACGCCGAGCAGGACCTGGGCCGGGACGTGCTTGCCCGCCCCGTTGTTCAGCGGCAGGGGCCAGAACATCTCCTGCGGCTTGTAGGCGCCCAGGCCGTTGGACTTCCAGCCCGCCTCCCGGGTGATCATCAGCTGGCCCTGCACGGCGGCGTTGGCGGCCCACTCCACCTGACGCGGCGCAGGCTGGTACACCTGCACCCTCGGGTCGTTGCGCTCCACTGAGCACACCGCCCCGGCGTCCACCGTGTCCAGCGCAGCCGCCCGAGCGAGCGCCGCGCCGCCACCGGGCGTGGGGCCGGGAGCGGGGCGGACGGGCACCGGTTCGACGGCGAACCGCACCGGCTTGCCGGTCTTGGTGCTGCGGATCTCGATCGTCGTCTGCCTGGTGGCCGCCATCCCCGGTGACGGGATCGGGTCCTGCTGGCCCACGATGGCCGCCTCGCCGTCGCTGGAGACCTGCGCGGAGACCGGCACGTCCAGCTTGCGCACCTCGGCGGGCAGCTCGCCCGTCGTCGCGGCGCCGGTGATGTAGACCCGCGCGCCTCGGCCGACGGTGGTGCCGATCTCGCCGAACTTCCCGGTGGCCAGGGTGGTCGCCCGGCCGCCGGCGTGCCTGCGGATCCGGCTCTCGGTGCGGTCGTACTCGGAGAAGACCACACCGCCGCCGGCGTCCGGCCGCAGCCGCTGCGCGATGCCCGCGGTCGCGGTCACCACGTCCCGCTTGCCCACCTGGCTCACCCGCTCCAGCCTGCCCAGACCGGCGACCAGCACGTCGTTGCCGCTGGGTACCGCCGAGGTGGCCTGGCCGGGCAGTTCGATGCGCGGGCTGAGCTTGGCGGTCGTCGCGTCCAGCAGCAGCACCCCGGTCTTGTCCTGGCCCGCCTGGGTGAGCGCGACCTTCTCGTCGGCACCGCACCCGGGGTTGAAGTAGGCCAGCGAGGTGCGCGCCGCGACCGGGGTCACGGCCCCGGAGCCGAGGTCGACCACGGCGGTGAACCCGCCCCGGTCGAACAGCTCCTCCCGGTTGGTGAAGGCCCGGGGCGCGTAGACCACGACCAGCTTGTTCCCCGAGGCGGTGGCGCAGGCATTGCCGATCCACTGGTCGGAGTCCAGCCCCGGCACGGCCAGGGTGGCGGTGGTGCGCCAGGTGTAGCCGTCGCGGGCGTGGGCGGTCAGCACGTGGAGGCCGTCGCCGTCGCCGACCGTGGTCCACAGGCGGTCACCGGAGCGCTGCCAGTCCGCGCCGAGCAGGGCCGCCCGCTGCTGCGGTGCGGTGGTGCCCGCCGGGACCGGTTCGGCCGTGGCGGCCGGTGGCGTGAGCGCGGTGAACGTGCTCAGCACCAGCCCGGCGACCACCGCCAGCGCGGTGCGGCCGCGATGTCGTCTCATCGGATTTCTCCAGGTCCGCTTCACAGCCAGCTCTGCTCTCTGCTGGAGTTGCAGCCCGCCACGTGCAGCGAGCCCCGGTGCTCCAGGCACTTGCTCGCCCACAGGTTGTTCAGCTGGAAGGTGCCGTCGTTCCAGCGCTTGGTGCGCCACATCGACTGCCCGCTGACCCGGCACTGCCCGCCGGAGACCCGGTCGTTGCCCCACTCGGTGCCGATGCACCGGCCGGTGGCCAGGTTCTTGAACTCGTGGTCCGGGCTACCGGTACCGGTGGACAGGACCTGCCACTGCTGGAAGTTCAGCCCGTTGCAGGGGTGCATCCGGACGCCGTACTCGATGCTGTCGTCCAGGCACTGCCCGGAGGCCTGGTTCTTGAACACGTTGACCGCCATGGGTTCCGCCGGGGCCGCCGACGCCGTGGCGAGCGGGACGGTGGCGAAGGCGGACGCGGCGAACAGGACGGCGATTGACCGCTTCATGTTGAGAATCCCCCAAGAGGCGCAGCCGCTCGGTGCGGCCGGTCGCAGACCTGTCTACCGACTGGCGGGTTGTTCACGGTCAGCGCAGACGCGTGGACAAACAATGGTGAAAAATCGAGCGATTGGTGAGGGGATCTGGGGGGGGTTGGCCGATGCCACGTGGAGAACGCGCGCTCGATGCCGGGGACACACCGGTCCTGCGCTTCGCGTCCGATTTGCGGGAGTTGCGCAAACAGGCGGGGAACCCGGTGTACCGGGAGCTGGCCAGGCGCACGCATTTCTCGGTCGCGGCGCTGTCCTCGGCCGCCTCCGGCCGGAAGCTGCCCAGCCTGGAGGTGACGCTGGCCTACGTCGCCGGCTGCGGCGGGGACACCGCGTGGTGGGAGCAGCGCTGGCACCACGTGGCCGCCGAGCTGGCCGCCGACACCCCGGACACCGCTGACGAAACGTGCCCCTACCTGGGGCTGGCCGCGTTCCAGATCGACGACGCCGACCGGTTCTTCGGCCGCGACCAGCTCGTCGACGAGCTGGTCGAGCAGGTCCAGGCCCGCCGGTTCACGGCCGTGTTCGGCGGCTCGGGCTCCGGCAAGTCCTCGCTGCTGCGCGCGGGCCTGGCCGCCCGGGCCGTGCGGTCCGGCCTCGGCGAGCACGGCCCGGAACCGGTGGTGGTGCTGACCCCGGGCACACACCCGGTGCAGGAGTGCGCGGTCGCGCTGTCCGGCCTCACCGGGGCGTCCGCGGTCGAGCTGACCGCCGAGCTCGGCGCCGACCCGCGCAACCTGCACCTGCGGATCCGACAGGCCCTGGCCAGGCACGCCGAGGGGACCGAGCTGCTGCTCGTGGTGGACCAGTTCGAGGAGGTCTTCACCCTGTGCACCGACCCGCTGGAGCGCGAGGCCTTCCTCACCGCGCTGCTGCACGCCGCCGGCGCAGAGCACAGCCGCACCCGGGTCGTGCTGGGGGTGCGGGCCGACTTCTACGGGCACTGCGGGCACCACCCCGGCCTGCGGGCGGCCCTGCGCGACGGGCAGGTGCTGGTCGGCGCGATGTCAGTCGACGAGCTGCGAGAGACGATCACCCGGCCCGCAGTCCTGGCCGGCTGCAAGGTGGAGACGGCGCTGGTCGCGCGGGTGGTCGGCGAGGCCGTCGACCAGCCGGGCATCCTGCCGCTGCTCTCGCACGCGCTGCGCGAGACCTGGCACCGACGCCAGGGCGTGGCCCTGACCACCGCCGCCTACGAGTCAGCGGGCGGCATCCGGCACGCGCTGGCGGCCACCGCCGAGAGCGTCTACCGCGACCTCACCCCGCAGCAGCAGCGACTCACCCGGCTGGTCCTCCTTCGGCTGACGGCGCTGGGAGAGGGCACCGACGACACCCGGCGGCGCCTGCCGCTGGCCGAACTCGACCTGGGCACACCCGAGGTGGGCACCATCCTGGACCGGCTCACCCAGGCCCGGCTGGTCACCGTGGACCGCGACAGCGTGCAGATCTCGCACGAGGCGCTGATCGGGCACTGGCCCCGGCTGCGGGAGTGGCTCGACGCCGACCGCGAGGGCCTGCTCATCCACCGCAGGCTCACCGAGGCCACCGGCGCGTGGCGGGAGCACCAGCACGACCCGGGCGCGCTGTACCGAGGGCACCGGCTCAGCCGCGCCCAGGACTGGGCCGAGCGCAACGTGTCCGCGCTGACCCCGGCCGAGCAGGAGTTCCTCACCGCCAGCCTGGCCGCGCACGAGGGCGAGCAGGCCGAGGCCCGGCGGCGCACCCGCGCCCTGCAACGGCTCGTGGCGTTGCTCGTGGTGCTGCTGCTGGTCGCGGTCGCGGCCTTCGGCTACGCCGCGTACGCACACCGCAACGCCTCCCGGCAGCTGGCCGCCGCCCTGGCCGAGAAGGCCCTCGCGGAGGCCGCGGTGCTGCACACGGTGCAACCGGACCTGGCCGCGCAGCTGCGGCTGGCCGCCTACCGGATCACCGGGTCCACGCAGGCCCGCAACGCGGTGCTGTCCACCCTGTCCGCGCCGCCGGTCACCAGCCTCACCGGCCACACCAAGGCCACCACCTCCCTCGCCTACCACCCGAAGGGCACCGTGCTGGCCACCGCGGGCGCGGACAACACCATCCGGCTGTGGCGGCTCGACCGCACGCCACCGGCCGAGCTCGCGGTGCTCACCGGGCACACCGGCTACCCGCACCAGATCGCCTTCAGCCCCGACGGCAGGCTGCTGGCCACCGCGAGCTGGGACCGCACCGCGCGGCTGTGGGACCTCAGCGACCCCGCCCACCCCGCCGGCCTGGCCACCCTCACCGGACACACCGACCAGGTGGAGGCGGTCGCGTTCCTGCCCGGCACCCCCTACCTGGCCACCGGCGGCACCGACCAGACGCTGAGGCTGTGGGACCTCACCACCCCGGACGCGCCCCGCGAGACCTCCCGGTTCGACGGCCAGGTCGGCCGCATCCACAGCCTCGCGGTACCGCCGGACGGCGGACCGCTGGTCAGCATCGGCGAGGACGGGTTCGCCCGGGTCTGGGACACCCCAGACGGGCAGCTGCGGCAGCGGGCGGCCTTCCGCGCCGACTCCTCGCTCACCGCCACCGCCTTCACCCCAGACGGCCGCGTCCTGGCCACCGGGGGCGCCGACAACCACCTGCACCTGTGGTCACTGGCCGACCCCGGCAACCCCCGGGAGCTGAGCTCGGTCGCCGCGCACGCCGAACCCCTCCACCACCTGACCGCCGGGCCCGACGGCCGCACCCTGGCCAGCACCGGCGCGGACAACACCACCCGGCTGTGGGACATCACCGATCCCGGCGCACCGCACGCCATGGCGGTCATCCCGGCCGCCACCAACGTGGCCGCCGCGACCTTCAGCCCGGACGGCCGGACCCTGGCGGTCACCAGCGAGGACCACACCGTGCGCCTGCACGACCTCGGCTACTACGCGCTGGGCAGGCACCGAGAGCAGATCTCCGGCACGTCCTTCCGCCCGGGGGACTCCCTGCTGCTGACCACGGGCTTCGACGGCCGGACCCGGTTGTGGGACAACACGGGCCGCGAGCTGTCCACAGTGGACGCACCAGCCAACCGGCTGACCTCGGCGGCGTTGCACCCCACCCGACCTCTGCTGGCCACCAGCTCCGAGCTGGGCACCAAGCTGTGGGACATCACCGCCCCCCGGGCCCCCGCCGAGCTGGTCCGGCTGCCCGGGGCGGAACGGGACATCGACGCGGTGGCCTTCAGCCCCGACGGCGACACCCTCGTCTCGGCGAACGGCGGCACCATCCAGCTGTGGCGCCTGGCCGACCCCCGACAGCCGGAGCTGGTCACCACCTTCACCTCCACCCGCACGACCCTGCTGAGCGCCGCCTTCACCCGCAACGGCCTGACCCTGGTCACCGGGGACAGCGCGGGCACCGTCAAGCTCTGGCACCTGGCCGACCCAAAGAACCCGGCCACGATCAGCGACCCGGCGGGCCCGCACTACGCCACGGCCTTCCACCCCGGCCGCGAGATCCTGGTGACCACCAGCACCGACGGCACCGCCCGGCTCTGGGACGTCTCCAACCCGCGCGCACCCCGCCCGGGCGCGGTGCTGCGCGGGCACCGGGTGCCGATCACGGCCCTGGCCTTCAGCGCGGACGGCCAGACCCTGGCGACGGCCGCCCCGGACGACACCGTGCGGCTGTGGCGGGTGGGAAGCGCGGCGGTGGCCGAGGAGTCCGCGGTGCTCACCGACCACAACCACACCTACAACGCCTCGGCGCTGACCTTCACCGCCGACGGCCGCCTGGCCATCACGGCCGACCGCACCTTCCGCCGCCAGCCCGTCACCCTGGAGGCGGCGGTCGAGCAGATCTGCCGCCGCTCCCCGGTGCTCAGCCCCGCAGACTGGGACCGATACTTCCCCGACCTGCCCTACGACAAGCCGTGCGCTTGAGAGCCAGGCTCTCACACCCTGGCACCTGCATCAGCTGCCCTGCCCGGTGGGCGTACCGGTCAGGACGAGGGCGTCCGCGGCAGTGTTCTCGCCCCACGGGCAGGGTCCGGCCGGCTTGGTGTCCGTCTTCGACCGCGGAGCGCGCCCAGGTCCGCGACCTCACGTTCGCCGTGCTCGGTGCCGGTGCCCGCGCTCGGGCTCGCGTCCTCGAGCAGGGTGGCCGGGCTGGTCGGCTTGGGCTGGCCACCGGTGCGCGGTCCTGGTGCTTGCCCTCTTCGGTGTCCGAGGCGTGGCCACCGTGCTTGTCTAGCCGTTGTATCGGCCCGGTGAGCAGGCCGTATGGCGCCTGGGTGAGCAGGTCTATCCATGGCCCGATGACCACGACCGGGAGGCCAGACACGCTGTTGATCAACGTGAGGCTGCCACGGCCCGCCCGCGAGCCTTGCCGAGGTGGGCCAGGACGGCCGGGGTGGTCAGCAGGGTCGCGGGCACGCCGTGGGCATCCAGCATCGACAGAACACCCAGCAGGGGGCGGGCCAGTCCGGTGGGGGCGGCCAGCAACGGTGCCACCGCGATCTGGCCCGCCAGGTCATGCCTGACCCGCGGGATCGAGCCGTCCACCGGGTAGCCGGCCAAGCGCTCAAGCTCAGCGAAGGCGGCCTGGTTCAGCCGCTGAAACACCTCGGTGATCTTGCCCAGATCGTGCAGGCCCGCCCACAACGCCACCAACCGTCGAGCATGCTCCCCGGTGATCCCCATTCCCCGCGCGATGCCCACGCTGAGTCGTCCCCGCGCAAGCGGGGGTGGTCCCGGGCACCGCCGTCGGGCTTTCGGTAGCGGTGGGTCGTCCCCGCGCAGGCGGGGATGGTCCGGTGCTGCACCGGGCGGCAGATCGCGTGGCTAAGTCGTCCCCGCGCAGGCGGGGGTGGTCCCCCGATGCGGGCGGTTTCCATCTTGGCGACCGTGCCGTCCCCGCACAGGCGGGGGTGGTCGCAGGTCCCCGGTGCCAACGGGTTCTGCGTCGTCGTCCCCGCGCGAGCGGGGGTAGTCCCCACGCTGGCGCGAGTGGCGTACGGTCTATGGGGTCGTCCCCGCGCGAGCGGGGTGATCGCGTTCCGGAGTTGAGGGCGTCGGCATCGCCCGCGTCGGCATCGCGCAGGCGGGGTAGCCCCGACGACGCGCCAGGTTGCTCGCCAGTCGTGCAGTTCGCCCCCGCGCCGGCGGTCCTCCATGGCCGGGACGACGTGGCGGCATTCGCCAGCACCAACGTTCCGCGCACTCCGGCAAGTGCAGGAACGCGAGCTTTCCCGGACGCAGCGCGACGGACCTCCACGCGCCACTCGCGGTCGCCTGGCTTTGCCACTGAAGCCGTAGTGGGCTGGGACTCACCGCGAAGTGCACCGCCAGCGCCGCCACCCCAAACACCCGTCACTCGGCGAACGCCCGGATCCACCGACCGTCTGCCTTCGACACGTTCGCGCGGTGACACACGACCTACAGAAGCAGACGGTCACCACCTAACGGGGACGGTGGCCGCAGTCGCGCCCTCGCGGCGCAAAGAGGTATTCTGACTGCGTGATTCCCCAATATTTGGGAGATTTCACGCGCTGCCGGGTTCAAGTCCCCCCTCGGACACAAAAATGTCGCATGCCTGCACAAGGCAGGTGTTCATGCGAACCATGGTAGCGCCCTGAACTGCGGATAGTCCATCGCGGTTCAGAGCACACCATTTCGCGGCCAACAACTTGAGGCCAGATCGACCAAGCGCATTTCGCCCACCGCCTCCACCTAGGTGGCCTGCTTGTGCGCCGCGACGGCACCGGGCACCCGGTACGCGCGCTAGCTACGGGCACAGCTTCTGCAACCGGGCGTCGCCGGGCCACTGCTGCGGTTCGGCCTCGGCCAGTGCGGGCTGGTGGTGCCATCCACTGGCGCAGGCGCATCAACTGCGGCCGGATCTGGCTGCAGATGCTCTGCCGGGCAGTGGCGCCGAGTTGGGATTCGGTTTTCAGGCAGCCAACCGAGCTAACGCCTTGGCCAGCCCGGCACTCACCGCCAGGCAGAAATGCGGTTGGCCAGGTAGGCAGCATCTGCCCGCGAACCCGAGCAACGCCGACCCGGCGGTGTGCACCCACGGCAGCCCAAGCACCTACAGCGCCGGAACCGGTGTCACACCCCGGCGCTGGCGGAGCTGGCCGCGTTCGCCGAAGGCGACGGGGACGCGGATCCAGGACTGATCGCGACGTTAGCCGGGTCGCCCAGACCACTGTGGACACGAGCTCGCTGCTGCCATCGGCGAACACGGCGTGATCTCCCCGCGCCGCAACCGCTCTCGGCTGGACGGTTACACCGGCCTGCCGGAACTCGCGCAGGGAGACCCCAATGACCGTGCCCTCTCCCTTACGCATCCATCTCTCCCGCAGAGAGGAGGCGGGGCCCCGATGATGCCGGTGATCGTCTGCCACCAGAAGAGGTCCCGGCCGAGCGGCCGCTGCGGAACAGCGGCGTTGCAGGTGCTGATAGACACGTGCACCCGGTGGCCACCGGTCAGCTCCTCCGCGATCTGGTAACCGGAGTTCCCGCCACTCACCACCAGGACCGGCCCGTTGGCCAACTGGCCGGGGTTTCGGTGCTGGGAGCTGTGCAGCTGCGTAATCTCGGCGTCGAACTCCGTTGCCACGGCAGGCACGAACGGGGACTGGAACAGGCCGGTGGCCACCACCACGCGTGCCCGCACCGCCCCGGCGTTGGTAGTGAGCGAGTAGCCCAACCAAGCCTCTCCACCCCGGCCCTGGGCGGAAGCAGACCGAAGGTGACTCACGGACGGTGGTCGACTCGACGGGCCAGCACGACGAGAAGATCTAGGACGGCCATCGAGATCAGCACGCCGCCGCCCGGACCGATGGCCAGTGTGCTGGGTCGGTGGGATCCTGTTCCTCTCCCAGCCACGTCAACACCAATAGCTCGGCTGCGCGCGCCGACGGGCACGCTGATTCGGCCGATGACCCCGAGGAACTCTTCGCCGGGCATGGCCTTTGTCGTCATCGACGAGTTCTCGGTCGCGTTCTTGCCCGGCCGTGGTGATCTCACAACAGCGGCAGGTCCGGTCGGATGTGCAAGGGAAGGCTGACCAGCGAGTGGATACGGGTGTCCGCCGCGACCTTCGAACCCTGCGCGGCAGATGAAGCGGCTTCAGCGGCGGCATGCACCGCAAGTTTCATGACCACGCTGTCGCCGGTGCTGGAAGGTGAGATGCTGGCGACGCTGGAATGAGCATTCGTGCAGTGAGCACCGCGACAGAAGGACAGTGTTGATGGAACGTTCCGGGAGGCTGCGCTCGATCTATCGCAGTACCCGACACCAGCTCGAGGTCCGCGACTGGTGCACCCGCCGGTTGGACCGCTGGAGCCTCCCCCATCGACGGAACGAGATCGCCAGCCAAGCCGGCTCGACCCACGTGGTGACCGCGGGCTCTGGTTCGTCCACCGTCGTGGTCATCCCGGGCACAAACGAGAACGCGGCACTGTCGGAGTCCTTCGCCGCGGCGCTCGCGCCGGACTTTTCCGTGCTGCTGCTGGACCTGCCCGGTCAGCCGGGGCTCAGCACCGGTCACCGTCCCAGGCGGGACCGCCTGGCCTGGTACGGGCACTGGCTGGCCGAGGTGCTGGATGTGCTGGTGCCGGGCCAGGCGGTCGTGGTCGGCCACTCGCTGGGCGGCGCAATCGCCCTGGCGTGCGACTCACCCCACATCTCGGGACGGCTCCTCGTCTCCACCGCGGGCCTGACCCGGCTGAAGGTCAGCGCCGGCGTCCTGCGCGCGACCGTGCCCTGGCTGCTCCGCCCGGCCCCTGCGCGCAGCGCGGCTCTGCTGCGCCACTTCCTGGCCCCGGGGCGCACACCGCCACCAGACCTGATCGAGTGGTACACCCTGGTCGCGCGCGCGTGCCGGACCAGCCTCGCGCCGCCAGCGCTGCCGCGGGAGCTGCTCACCCGGCGCACGGATGTGCCCCGTCAGGTGGTGACTGGCCAGCACGATGTGTTCCTGCCGCCGGAAAGGCTGCGCGCGTCGGCCGGCCGGCGACTAGGCGCCCGCCTTGTGGTGATCCCGGATGCGGGCCATCTGCTCCCCGACGAGCAACCACAGGCCCTTGCGGCACTGCTTACCGCCATGAGCTCCCGCGCGCCGGGCTAGCAGCACGCCCAGGCCTGGATCAGCGGTCGTTCTCGTGCACGTCGGGGATGCCGTCGGAGTCGGAGTCGACCTCCTCGGCCGCGCAGATCCGCCGGTGCGCCCGGTTGCGGGCCCGCAGCACCATCGTGGCCAGCAGCGCGGCCAGGACCGACCCGGCGAGGATGGCGACCTTGGTGCTCTCCGCGTGCGCGGTGCCGTCGAAGGCCAGCTCGCCGATCAGCAGCGAGACGGTGAACCCAATGCCGCCCAGCAGGGCCAAGCCGATCACGTCGGTCCAGGACAGGTCGTCGTCGAGCTCGGCGCGGGTGAACCGGGAGACCAGGAAGGTCGCCAGGGTGATACCGATGACCTTGCCCAGCACCAGCCCGCCCATGATGCCCAGGGCGACCCGGTCGGACAGCGAGGTGAGCAGGCCGTCCAGGCCGCCGAGGGTGACACCGGTGGCGAAGAAGGCGAACACCGGCACCACCACCGCGGCCGAGATCGGGCGGAACCGGCGCTCGAAGTGCTCGGCCAGCCCTGGCCCCTCGCCGTAGCGGCGGATGACCGGCACGGTGAAGGCCAGCAGCACCCCGGCCACGGTGGCGTGCACCCCGGAGGCGTGCACCAGCGCCCAGGTCACCGCGGCCAGCGGCAGCAGCAACCACCACGAACGCACCCGCCGCTGCACCAGGAAACCGAACCCGGCCAACGGGATCAGCGCCAGCAGCAGCGGGAACACGGACAGCTGCTGGGTGTAGAAGACGGCGATGATCACGATCGCGATCAGGTCGTCCACCACCGCCAGGGTGAGCAGGAACGTGCGCAGCGCGGAGGGCAGGCTGTGCCCGATCACCGCCAGCACCGCCAGGGCGAAGGCGATGTCGGTGGCGGTCGGGACCGCCCAGCCGCGCAGGGCCGAGGCGTCGCCGAGATTGGTCAGGGTGAAGATCAGGGCCGGGGTGAGCACGCCGCCGACCGCGGCCGCGACCGGGACCGCGGCCCGCCGGGGGTCACGCAGGTCCCCGGCGACGAACTCGCGTTTGAGCTCCAGCCCGGCGACGAAGAAGAAGATCGCCAGCAGGCCGTCGGCAGCCCAGGCGTGCAGGGGCAGGTCCAGGTGCAGCGCAGCCGGCCCGAGCGCGATCTCGCGCAGGGCCGCATAGGACTCCGCCCACGGCGAGTTCGCCCAGACCAGGGCGAGTACCGCGCCGACGAGCAACAGCGCCCCGCCGACGGTTTCCTTGCGGAGGATCTCCCGGACCCGTTCGACCTCCGGCCAGGACGCTCGGCCGAACACGCGGACACGGCGGGCTGTGCCGTCGGACATGGGGCTCCCCGGCTCGGCTGATGCGGATCGGTGTGCAAGGGCCGCGTGCACGAACTCCAGCGGCGGGCGAGGCGGGTGCGGACACGGTGATCTCCAGGGCTCGGCGAACACAGCTCGCGGACCAGGCTTCCCGGCACACCACGAGACGTCGCCTCGCTGGGATCACCCTAACCGGACGGTTTCGGCGCCGCAGTGGATGCGCTCCGGCGGATGCGGGCGCGATCCGATCGGGCGAACCGGTTTGCCCTTCGGGCGCGCTTACGGCATCTTTGCGCGCGGTGCGCCGGGAAGTCTGGTCGGCATCCGCCCCCGACAACGGGATGGCGGATCAAGGAGACTGGGGTTTCCGCATGGCGCTGGTGCTCGCCTTCGGTGTGGTCCTGTTGATCAGCGTGTCCCTCTCCGGGGTCGCCGCGCGCACGATCCTGTCCACCGCCCTGCTGTTCCTGCTCGCCGGAGCCCTGCTCGGCCAGGGCGGGCTCGGCTGGGTCCAGATCGCACCGAACTCACCCATGGTCACCGTGCTGGCCGACATCGCCCTGTTCACCGTGCTGTTCACCGACGGCGGCCGGGCCAACCTGCGCGCACTCCGTGAAGGCTGGCGCCTCTCCGGTCGCGCCCTCGGCCTTGGCATGCCGCTGACCATGATCGGCATCGCGGTGCCCGCGCACTACCTGGCCGGACTGGACTGGCCCACGGCGTTGCTGCTCGGCGCGATCCTCTCCCCCACCGACCCGGTCTTCGCCTCGGCCATCGTCGGCCGCACCGACGTCCCGCTGCGCCTGCGCCGCCTGCTCAACGTCGAGTCCGGGCTCAACGACGGCCTCGCGCTGCCCTTCGTGCTGATCTTCCTGGCCACCGCGGCCAACCGGGAGGCCAACTGGGCCACCATCGGCCTGGAACTGGGGCTGGGCCTGGCCATCGGCGTGGCGGTGCCCGCGGTGATCGCCCTGGCCTGGCGGCTGCGCCTGCTCACCGCCGAACCCCGCCTGCACGCCCTGGGCCCGCTGGCCGCCGGGGTGATCGTCTTCGCCGTCTGCCACCTCACCCACGCCAACGCCTACCTGGCCGCCTTCGCCGCCGGGGCGACCCTGGCCACCCTGGATCACCTTGCGGCGGAACGATTCGAACCGCTCGGCGACCTGCTCTCGGAAATCACCAAGTTCGCCGCGCTGCTGGTCTTCGGCGCGCTGATCACCCCGGAACGCATCTCCCACCTGAGCGTGGGCGACTGGGCGGTGGCGGTGCTGGCGATCCTGCTGGTGCGGCCCGCGGCCATGCTGCTCTCGCTGCTGCGCACCCCGCTGCCGGCCAGGGAACGCAGTGCCGCGGCCTGGTTCGGCCCCAAGGGCTTCGCCTCGGTCATCTACGGCCTGCTCGCCCTACAGGCCGGAATCCCGGCCGGGGAACATGTTTTCGACCTGGTGGCCATCACCATCGCGCTCTCGATCGTGCTGCACTCCTCCACCGACGTGCCGGTGGCCAGGGCACTGCGGATCGAACCACCCGACACCCTGCCCACCGGCCACACCGAGACCACCGCACCAGCGGCAGCGGACCGATGACTCCGGCGCCGATCGTGCTGTTGCTGGGCCTGGTGGTGATGCTCAGCCTGGCGTTGATCCCGTCCCGGCACCGGGGTGCTCGTTGCGTCGCCGTGCTGGGCTGGGCGGCGCTCTTCCTGGATGGCAGCATCGCGAACCACTGGCTGGACGCCGTGGGAGCCGTCGTCTTCGCCACCGCACTGGCCTGGGTCCTGCGGCGGGAACTGGTGTCCAGGGGCCAGCGTGATCGAGGCTGACCTCAGCGACATCCGGCGGCTGCGGCTGCACACCGTCGCGATTCGCGGTCTGGACGACCTCATCAGGCCGTCGGAGTACCGGGTGCGGCCGGAGGTGGCGACCCGCGCGGTCCGGCGGCTGCGACTGCGGGGTGGCCTGATGCTGCTGTCCGGCCTGGCACTGGTCGTCGGCTTCATGACCGGTGCCACGGTGCTGGAGGACCGGGCCGCCGGCCTGGAGGCGACCGGCGTGCGCGTGCCGGGCGTCGTGGTCCAAGTGCGCCAGGGGTTCGTCAGAGGCGTGCCGGACTCCATCGAGGTGCGGTTCGCCGTCGATGGGGCCGAACGGGTGCGCTCGATGAACCTCAACGACGGCAGCCCCGTCCTGAACCCGGGCGATGAGATCACCGTGTTCTACGACCGCGACGACCCGGAACGAATCGGTGCCCCCGGCGTGCCCAACGACCCCTTCTGGGCCTTCATCCCGATTGTCGTCGCCTTCGTGCTGGGCCCTTCCCTGTCCGTGGCCGGGGCGATTGGGTACGGCCGGTGGCGCCGCCGCGCACGCGCCCTCCGGCGGAGGGGCTGGCGGCCGGGCCGAGCGGACATCGTCCGGAGCCGCACCCTCACCATCCGGTTCGACGATCCGGCGGACGGCAGGCAGACCATCGCGCTGACCCGGCCGGTCATGCTGCCGGTGCCGCGCGAGATCGTCCTCGGCCCGGTTCTCGTCGGTGGCACCGGCAAACGGCTGACCGTCCTGTTCCTCAGTGGGCCGGTGCTGTCTGCGGCCAAATCGCGCGCGGCCCGGGGACCGCGTGCCCGGCCTGGACACTTGCCAACTCGTTGAACACGTGTTTAACCTGGTCTCCGTGGACGAGGCGGAGGCGGAGCGGGAGCGGGCCGCAGTGGTCGAGCGGATCCGGGACGCCGCGGTGGGCTGTTTCGGCGCGCAGGGCTTCGGCGCTTCCGTCCGGTCCATCGCCACCGCCGCGGGCGTCAGCCCGGCTCTGGTGATCCACTACTTCGGATCCAAGGACGGGCTGCGCGCGGCGTGCGACGAGCATGTGCTGCGGTCGGTCAGAGACACCCCGGCGATCACCGGCCGGAGTCCCGCGGACTTCCTCGGCGGGCTCACCGCGGCGCGCGAGGCGGCCCTCGTCGCCTACGTCGTGCAGGCGCTGCTCGCCGGTGGCGAGCTGGCCACGGCGTTCCTGGCGGACATGATCGCCGATGTCCGGCGGCACCTCGACCACGCCGAGGCGCAGGGCCAGGTGCGGCCCAGCCGGGATCCAGCGGCGCGGGCGCGGTTGCTGGTGCTGCAGAACGTCGGCGCGCTGCTGGTCCACCTGCGTCTGAACCCGCCGGGGGACGCCGGGCTGGTCGAGTCGGTGCGGGCGCTGTCGGAGACGATCACGTTGCCCGCGCTGGAGATCTACACCGACGGGCTGCTCACCGAGCGCCGCCTGCTCGACTCCTACCTCCGCTACGTCACCGACCCGCCCGGCCAGGTGCCTGACACCTGACCCGCGGAGGGCGCCGTCCTCCGCGCCCCGCACCTGTGGAGGACCTGATGCGAGTTGTGATCATGACCGTCGGCACGCGTGGCGATGTCGCACCCTTTGTCGGCTTGGGGGTCCGGCTGCGCGCGGCCGGGCACGAGGTCACCGTGGCCACCCAGCAGTCCTCGGCGGAGCTGGCCACCGGCGCGGGACTTGCGTTCCGGCCGCTGCCGGGGGACATGAAGGCCGACATGGCCTCCGCTGACGGCCAGCGCTGGACCAAGGCGGGTGCCACGCTGCGGGCGATCCCGGCCCAGCTCAGGCTGGGCAAGCGGTTCATGATCGGCATGGGCCAGGCGGTGCTCGCCGCGGCGGCGGGCGCGGAGGTGCTGTTGCTGGCGCGGGCGCCGATGATGCACGGCTACCTGGCCGGTCAGGCGCTGGGGATTCCCACGGTGGGCATGGAGTTGTGGCCGAGCGTGCCGACCGGCGAGTTCCCGTTGCCCCTGTTCGGCGACCGTTCCTTCGGCCGCTGGGGCAACCGGAACCTGCACAAGCCGGCGCTGTTCGCGCCTACCCCGTTCGACGCCGACTTCAAGCGGTTCTGCCGGGAGATCGATCTGCCACCAGTGGGCATCGGGCGGGTCCGGCGCTCGATGCTCGCCGATGAGCGGTGGCCGATCCTGCACGGCTACAGCCCACTCATCGTGCCGCGCCCGGCGGACTGGCGTCCGGGCGCGGAGGTCACGGGCTACTGGTCGCAGCCGACCCCGCCGGACTGGCGGCCCTCCCCCGAGCTGGCCGACTTCCTCGCCGCCGGTGCGCCGCCGGTGTTCATCGGACTGGGCAGCATGGCTTCCGGCGAGGGCCAGCGGCTGTCCGAGATCGTGCTGGCGGCCACTCGCCAGGCCGGGGTCCGCGCGGTCGTGCAGGCGGGCTGGGCCGGGTTGACCGCGGCCGGGGACGATGTGCTGACCATCGGCGACACCCCGCACGACTGGCTGTTCCCCCGGATGGCCGCGCTGGTGCAGCACGCCGGGGCGGGCACCACCGGCGCTGCGCTGCGCGCCGGGGTGCCCACGGTGCCGGTGCCGGTCGCCTTCGACCAGCCGTTCTGGGCGGGCAGGCTGGCCCGGCTGGGAGTCAGCCCCGGTGTGGTGCCGTTCAAGCGCCTGACCGCGACCGCGCTGGCCGAGCGGATCCGCCAGGCCGTCGACGAACCCGGCTACCGTGACCGGGCGCGCGTCCTCGGCGAGCGGGTGCGCGCCGAGGACGGGGCCGCGCGGGTGCTGCGCGTGCTGACGGACCTGGCGGGCAGGTGAGTCAGTGGGCGGAGTTCTCCCACAGCTGGACGAAGCGGTCGATGCGCCACAGCTGAGCCATGATCAGCACGGTGGTGCCGAACACCGTCGGCCACACCTGCAGGGCGATCAGGCCCCAGGCGATCAGCCCGAACCCGCACAGGCCGGCGACGACCAAGAACCGCAGCACCCTGCGGTGCTCCGGGGCCAGCTGATCGCGCTCGTGCACCCACGCGCGCTCCCCGTAGATCCCCTTGGCCGCCCAGGACCGCGGGTGTTCCACGGGCGGGAAGGCCGAGGGGTTGACGAACAGCCAGATGACCACGGCGACGATCGGGAGCAGACACCACCAACCGATCCACACCCGGCTCCAGATCGCCAGCAGCATCAGCGGGAGGGCCGCGAACCGGGTCCACACGCTCCACGGGTTCGCGTGCCGCCGCCAGCTATCCTCATCCATCCGGAACGCGCCGGCGACCGCTCCTGCTATGTCCATTGTGCACTCCCCTACTTCCCTTCGCCGGCAAGGTGTTCCTCGAGTGTCCGCACCGCCGCGGTGACCCCGTCCTCGGCGCGGACCACCCGGCCGAGCTCCCCGGCCCGCCGGGCCAGGTCCCCGTTCTGGACCGCCGCGGTGATTGCGGTGGCCAGACGCTCGGCGGTGAGCCGCTGCTGGGGCACCGGGGCCGGGGCTACGCCGACGGCGTGCATCCGCTGCGCCCAGTGCGGCTGGTCGGCCACGAACGGGCACACCACCTGCGGCCGACCGGCGGCCAGCGCCGCCCCCGTGGTCCCGGCGCCGCCGTGGTGCACCACCGCGCTCATCCGCGGGAACAGCCAGTCGTGCGGCGCCGCCTCGATCACCAGCACCTCGGGCGAGTCCTCCACGGCGGCGATGCCACCCCAACCGGTGGCCAGCACCGCGCGGACCCCGGCCCGGCGCACCGCCTCGGCCACGATCGACCCGGTGCGCCGGGCCTGACCGGCCATGCTGCCGAAGCCGATATAGACCGGCGGCGGACCGTCGACGAGGAACTGGCTCAGCCGTGGCGGCGGTGACCAGGAGGCGGCGGCGGGCAGGTACCAGAACCCGGTGGTGCGCACCGACTCCGGCCAGGCCGGGTCGATCAGCGTCACGTGCGGGCTGAACGCTTGCAGGACAAGGCGATCCGCTCCGTCGGCCTCGTGCAGCACGTCGTGTCCGCCGCGCCGCACGGGCAGGCCCAGCTCTCCGGTGCGCCAGGCGTTGGCCACCCCGGCGTGCGCGCGCAGTGTGCCCGAGACCGCCAGGTAGGTGGCCCGGTTCAAGGATTCGGGCAGCCGGGGCAGCGGCACCATCGGGCACGGGAACAGCGCGGTGGGCACCCAGCCGGGTTGCAGGGTCGCCAGCACGGCGGGCACGCCCAGCAGCTCGGCTAGGTGCTGGGCGGGCAGCGACGGCGAGTGCACCACCACATCGGCCTCCCGCCACGCGGCCCGGCCCAGATCACGCAGTACCGCCGACATCAGCGGCTTGATCCGGCGCAGGGTCCGCAACGCGCTGATCTTGCCCCGCACGCCCCGGTAGCCGGTCTCGATGGCTTCCCGCGCCGCCGGATCGTCCAGCAGCCGGTTCGGCCCCTCGTCCAGCGGCGCGAAGTCCACCTCGTGCTCGGCCGCCTGTGCGGCAAAGGACGCCGGAGCGGCCAGTCGCGCCTGGTGCCCGGCGGCGCGCAACGCGACCGCCAGGGCGAGGAAGGGCTGCACGTCGCCCCGGGTGCCGTGGGTGACCAGGAACACCTTCACCGGCTGCGATCCTGCCGGGCCACCGAGGTGAACGCCGTCAGCCACCGGTCGTCGGCGAACAGCCCATGGGTCAACATCTCCAGCCCGGCCCGCGCACCGCGCACCGAGGTCTCGGTCTCGGCCACGTCACCGCCGAGCAGCCTGCCCACCTGCTCACCCAGCACCAGCGGCGCCAGCAGCCAGGACACGTAGGTCACCGCCCGCGCCCGCGAGTCCTCGGTCGGCCGCACCCAGCCCTGCGCCTGCCCGTCGGCCAGCCACCGCTCGGTGCGCTCGACGATCTCGGTGAACACGGTGGCGGCGGCGGGTGAACCGTCCAGCAGGGCGCGACCGAGGTAGCGGCGGACCGGAGTCGCCGACTCCAGCAGCTCCGCGAGCGCGCCGAGTTCGGACGGCTCGGCGTCCTCGCCGCCGACGCGGATGCGGGCGAGCACGTGCTCGTCGCAGGCCTGCCGCAAGCCGTCCTTGGAACCGAAGTGGTGCAACACCAACGCGGGTGAGACCCCGGCATCAGCGGCCACCGCGCGCACGCTGGTGCCCGCCACGCCGTCGTCGCCGAAGCGGGCCAGCGCGGCATCCCGGATCCGGGCCCGCGCCGTGAGATCGTCGACTGAACGCATGAACAGCATGCTAAACACTTGTTCAGTCGGCGGTCGAGAGTTCTACCGTCAAGACGGCGTCAAGATTGCTCAGACCGGCGCGGCCGGCCGGTGAGGCCCAACGTGCTGGTGTACATGGACCACAACCACACCACGGCCAGCGTCATGACCACGCTGTCCCCGGTGCTGGAGAAGGAGATGCTCCGCGCTCTGGAATGAGCACCGATTGTCCGCGGACATCCACATAGGGCAAAGTAGCCAGCGGTGCGCCGGGAAGTCTGGTCGGCACGGTCCTCTCCGCCCGGAGACGACCGTAGTGACGGACGAAGGCGGGCGGGTATGCCATGAGCGACGCTCTGGTGCGCACACAGCAACTGACCAAACGCTTCGGCGCGTTGACCGCGGTCGAGGACCTGGACCTCGAACTCGCGCCCGGTGAGGTCCTGGGTTTCCTCGGCCCCAACGGCGCGGGCAAGACCACCACGATCCGCATGCTGCTGGGACTGGCCAGGCCCACGGCCGGCCGAGCCAGCGTGCTCGGCTACGACGCCTGGTCGCAGGGGCCGCACGCGCATCACAACGTGGGTTTCCTCCCCGCGGAGTTCGCACTGCACCCCAAGCTCACCGGCCTGGCCAACCTCGACCACCTCCGCGCGCTCCGCCAGGTCACGCCCGGCAAGCACGAGGCCAGGACACGCGAGCTGGCCGAGCGGCTGGACGTCGAGCTGGACCGCCCGCTGCGCACGCTGTCCTCGGGCAACAAGCGCAAGATCGGCATCATCGCCGCGCTGGCCCACTCCCCCCGGCTGGCCGTGCTGGACGAGCCGATCAGCGGGCTGGACCCGTTGGTGCAGAAGGAGTTCCACACCATCGTCGACGAGCTCCGGTCGAGCGGCACCGGCGTGCTGCTCTCCTCGCACACCTTGCCGGAGGTGGAACGGGTCGCCGACCGGGTGGCCATCATGCGCGCGGGTCGCCTGGTCGCCTGCGCGCGCACCGACGTGCTGCTCGAACGCGCGGTCCACCGCTTCGAGGTCAGCTTCGCCGAGCACACCGAGGCGATCGCCTTCACCGACCGGATCCGCGCCCTGCCCTCGGTCTCCCAGGTGGACCAGGACGGCGCGGAGGTCCGCTTCGCCGTGCAGGGAGCGGTCACCGAGGTCATCCACGCGCTCGGCGGGCACCGCGTGCTGGCCCTGCGCACCCCGGAGACCGAGCTCGAGGATGTTTTCCTGCGCTACTACGGCCCCGCGGCGGAGGTGCCCCGGTGAACGCCACGACCGCAGAGCTGTTCCGCCGGGCGGTGAGTGAACGCCGCCACACCGTGCTCGGCCTGACTGCCGGTGCGATCGCGATGTGCGCGCTCGCCCTGGCGATGTACCCCTCGCTGCGCGACCAGCTCGGCGCGCTCACCGCCGTGCTGCCCCCGCAGCTGACCGCCTTCTTCGGCGCGGACGTGGTCACCCCGGCCGGCTATGTCTCCTCGCAGATCTTCACCAAGATTGCCCCGCTGCCGGTCATGATCACCGCGATCGGCGCGGGCGCCCTGCCGTGCGCCTTCGAGCGCTCCGGCGTGCTGGCGATGTCGCTGGCCGGTCCGGTCCGCCGGCCGCAGGTGCTCGCCGCGCACGTGCTGGCCGTGCTCACCGAGGTGGCCCTGTTGTCCGGGGCGGTCGGCGTGGTGCTGGTGGCCCTGCGCGAACCCACCGGCCTGGACATCCCGGTCAGCCGGCTGCTGGCGGGCACAGTCGCCCTGGCCCTGCTGGGTGTGCTGCACGGGCTGCTCACCCTCGCCGTGGGCGCGGCCAGCGGCTCCTCCGGCCTCGCCTTGGGCGTGGGCATCGGGGTCGCGCTCGGCGGCTTCCTGCTCAGCGGCCTGGCACCGCTGGTGGAGACCGACCTGCTCGGCCTGCTGAGCCCGTTCCACTGGGCATTCGGCGCCCAGCCGCTGGAGGTGGGCTGGACCGGAGAGGTGTTGCTGGGCCTGCTCGCCCTCACCGGAGGCTGCGTCCTGCTGCTGACCGTTGCGGTGACCGCCTTCCAGCGCCGTGACATCGGCTGAACGCGCGAGGTGGTAAGGCAGCCTCCTGAGCGGGCGGAAGAAAGTGCCGTTGCGTCGGAGGATGTCAGCTTGGTTCACGGCTGTGAACGCCGTGGCGCGAAACGCCCCTAGCTTCGGGTCGTTCCAGTCCTCCTCACACGGAATGCCGAGGTGCTGCGATGATCCGAAGACCAGCCTCCGTCCGACTACTGCTCGCGCTGCTGGCGGCCTGCGTTGGCCTGCTTGCCGCGCCCGTGCCCGCCGGGGCGAGCCCACAAGCGGTGCCCGATCCCGACTTCACGCTGTCCTGGGACCCGGAATGGGGCACGTTCCGGGCCGAGAACTACACCACCTTCATCCAGGACATCCGCGAGCGGCTCGGCCGCGGTGGCGCGCCGGTGGTGGTGCAGGCCGCGGACGGTGAGCCCACGCGGATCCTAAGCATCCCGGAACCAGGACAAGCACCCGGCTTCCTGCGCCTGCGCATCGAGGACGAGGGCTACGCGGTGACGTTGTTCATGCGCCTGCAGAACGCCTACCTCGTCGGCTACACCGCCTTCGACGCCCGCACCCGCCGAACCACCTACTACCGCCTGCAGGAGGGCGAGCCGATGCCGGCGGTGCCCGAGGCCGACGAAACGGTGAACCTGGCCTTCGACGGCAACTACGGCTCGCTGGAGCACGCCGCGGAGCGCAGCCGCCAGGAAATCGCCCTCGGGCCCAACCGCCTGCACCACATCCTGCACAACCCCCGCCCGGTGCACCCCAACGGCGCGGTCAACCAGAACGAGATCGCCGGCTACCTGCTCACGCTGATCCAGATGGTCTCCGAAGCCGCTCGCTTCCGGGAGATCGAGGCCTTCATCACCACCAGCCTGGACCAGTACACCGACGTGCACGCCTCAGCCGCGGTGGTGGACCTGGAGAACTCCTGGGACCCGCTCTCGACCCGGGTGCGCGGCGCGGTGAACGGCAGGCTCGAGCCGCCGGTGCTCATCGACGGCATCCAGTACCGACAGGTGGCCAACGTGGCCGCGCTGCTGGGCATCCTGGCCTACGCCTGCCACCCGTCCGGACCGGCCAGGGCGGCCGAGCCGGAGTGCCCGGCGCCGCGGTGGGCCGGTGCCGTGGTCTCCTGGGTCAACAAGGCCACCGGGCGGTTCCTGGACAACGGCGGCAGCGCCGATGACCGGGCCCCGATCCGGCAGCTGGCCGCCACCGGCGCCGCCCGGCAGCAGTGGCGGCTGGCCGACGCCGGTGGCGGACTGGTCAACCTGGTCAACGCCGCCAGCGGCAAGGCGGTGGAGAACGGCAACGACTCCGGCGAGGACGTGGTGCTGTTCCAGTGGTCCGGGAACAGCGAGAACTGGCAGAAGTGGCGGCTGGAGGAGGCCGGTGACGGCGCCTACCACCTGGTCAACGCCGCCAGCGGGAAGGTGGCCGACAGCCTGGGCGGTACGGGGGACGATCCCGTGGTGCAACGGAGCAAGTCGGGGAAGGACTCGCAGAAGTGGCTGCCCCAGTTCATCGACACCGTGCCGACCTACGCCGGTGCGGTGGCCAACCTGATCAACGTCGGCACCACGATGGTCGCCTCCACCGACGGCAGCGACCAGGACGGCGATCACCTGACCATGGACAGCTTCCAGTGGTCCTCCCGCTCGGCCTGGCGGCTGGAGAACGCCGGTGACAGCTCCTACTACCTGGTCAACACCCTCACCGGCAAGGTCGTGGAGAACGCCAAGAGCTCGGGCGAGCGCACCCGGCTGATCCAGTGGCCCAAGAACGGCAAGCCCTGGCAGAAATGGCGGTTGCGGCAGGTCCCGAAGAAGCCGGGGTACTCGTTGGTCAACGTGGACAGCGGGAAGGTGGTGCAGGGCGTCTACGACAGCACGCACGAGGGCGCCTACCTGGTGCAGGCCAGTGCCACCGGTGATGCCTCCCAGCTGTGGCTGCTCAGCCTGCTCTCCGGGCACCGGGCCCTGGCCGGGCGTCCGCTGACCTTCACCAACGTCGACACCGGCAAGGTCATCGACAACAACGGCGATCCGGCGGACAAGGCGCTGATCTACCAGCGGACAGCGGAACCGGGGGCGAGCAGGCAGCAGTGGCGGCTGGAGTACCGCGACGCGTCCCAGGCGTGGATCACCAACGGGGCCAGCGGCAAGGCGCTGGAGAACGGCAACGACTCCAGTTCCGGCGCCCCGCTGATCCAGTGGGGCCGGAACGAGCAGCCGTGGCAGCAGTGGCGGCTCACCAGCTCCGGTGACCACGTGGTGCTGCAGCACGTGGCCAGCAGGCTGGTGGCCGGCACCTCGGAGATGGGCATGAACGCCGCGTTGACCTTGCGGGAGAGCGCCACCGGGCAGACCGGTCAGCGGTGGACGGTGGCCGTGCAGGACGACCTGCCGGTCCCGTGAGCCAGCAGAGGGGGTGCGGGCCACCGCACCCCCTCACCGAGGCGCTCACAGCTGGACCCCCAGGCGCAGGGCGAGCTCGTGCACCGTCCCCGGTGGCAGTGCGCCCAGGGCTTCGACGGCCTTGGCGGTGCTGACCGGCGGGGCCCCGCGCAGCAGGTGGCGCACGGCGCGGGGGGCCTGCCCCTGCGCCACCAGCGCGGCCAGCAGCACGACCTGCAGGGTGTGCTGCCACGGCGGTAGCAGCCGCACCTGGCCGAGCAGGGGCGCCGCGGCCGCGATCGCCTCGTCGTAGCGGCCCATCTCGTAGCGCAGCTTGACCTGGTCGACGGCCAGCGCGCCCGCGTCCATCCCCCGGGGTGGCCCGCCCAGGGCGGCGCGGTCGGCGCACCGCCCGGCGGCCTGCTGGGCCTCCTGGAAGTGCGCGATGGCCGCCGCCTCGGCGCCGAGGTGGGCGTGGGCGTAGGCGAGCCGCTTGTGCAGGCGGGCGTAGGTCAGCAGCTCCCGGCTGGTCCGCAGCCGCAACCCCTCGGCCGCGGCCGTGGTCGGTGCCAGCATCACCGGTTCGCCACCGCAGCCGCGCAACGCCCATGCCCGCCAGAACACCAGCTCCGCGGCGTGCACGGGGTCGTCGAACTCGGCAACGGCCTGCTCGGCCCGGTGCAGCGCCAGCCCGGCCAGGTCGGGACAGCCAGCTGCCACCAGCAGCGGTACGCAGGCGGTGCAGTAGAGGTGGGCCAGCAGTCTTCGGCTGAGCCGGTCCCGCCTTGCCTGGTGGTGCAATCCGGTCAGCGCGGCCGGGAGCAGCACCGCCGCCCGCTGGTGCGCACCGGCATCGACCAGGCCGACGATCACCGCCACCCGGCTGGCGGCCACCGGCGGGGGCGGGGTGCCCGGCCGCGGGGCCGCGCCGTCCTCGATGGCCGCGCGCAGGAACGGCAGCACCGCGCGCAATCCCGGATCCACCTCCGGCGCCTGCGGTCCCGGCAGCAGATCCGCCGCGGGAATTTCCAGCACCCGGGCGATGGCGGCCAGGTGGGTCCAGCGGTCGAGTGCGCGTTCCCCGGTCTCCACCATGGACACGAAGCCCGGGGACAGCCCGGCCAGACCGGCGAGCGCACGCACGCTCAGACCTCGCCGCAGCCGATGCCACCGGATCCGCCTGCCCAGGTCCACACCGCACCCTAGGAGACCGCGGGTCTTGGTCGACGCTGATCGGAAAAGTGAAAAGCTGGGGCTGGACAACCAGGACACCGCCGCCACCATGGTGACCGTGCGCTCGACGCAGGGGACCGAACCGGTTCTGGTGGGCGGCCGGGTGCGGTCCTGCCGCCGGATGCGCGGGCTGAGCCTGCGCGAGACCGCCCTGCGCACCGGGTTGTCGGTGGCCTTCCTGTCCATGGTGGAGAACGGCCAGCGGCTGCTCGACCGCCGGGCGCACATCCTGAGCCTGGCCACGGCGCTGGCGGTGTCCCCGGCCGAGCTGACCGGGTGGCCGGGCTGGCCGCCGGCCAGCGTGCCCATCCCGGCGCTGCTGGGCGCGCTGCGGGTGTTCCTGGTGGCCGGGCCGGCCGAACCAGCGCCGCACGCCGACCGCGTGGCGCTGGCCCCAGCGGTGCGCGCGGCCGCCGCGCTGGCCGACCGCTGCGACTACGAGGCGGTGCTCGACCTCCTGCCCGGCCTGCTCGCCCGGCTGCACAGCCACCTCGCGGCCGGTCCGGACCGGGCACACACCCGGCGGATGCTGGCGCAGGTCTATCTCGGGGCCGCGGTGCCGGTGCTGCTCGGACTCGGCCTGACCGATCTCGCCCGGCTCGCGCTCGAACGTGCCTGCCCGCACCTCGACGCGCGGGACGACCCGCTGCTGCTGGCCCAGCGCGGCTACTGGCGCGCCCGGATCGAGCTGCGCTCCGGACGGCCTGCGGCCGGGCACCGGGAGCTGACGGCCGTGCACGACCTGCTTGGCGACCGCCGGATCACCGGCGCCCAGGCACACCAACTGGCCGGCGCCACGCACCTGCTCACCGCGTTCGCCCTGGCCGGCGCCGGGGACGCCACCGGCGCGCGGCAGGGTCTGGCCACGGCCGCCCGGCACGCCACCGGGATGGGCCGGGCCACCGCGGGGCTGCCCTTCGGCCCTGCCCACCTGGGCACCAACCAGCTCGAGGTGCTGGCACTGCTCGGCCGCGCCGATGAGGTGTGCGCCCGGGGCCCGGCCGTGCTCGCCGCAGCCGATCCCGGACCGATGTGCCGGGCAGTCACGCACAACGTGCTCGGCGTGTCCCTGAGCGCGGTGCACGGCCGCGAACAGGACGCCCTGCGCCACCTCCTGCTCGCAGAATCCGCTGCCCCACAACGGATCCAGCGCAACGCGCACACCCGGTCGGCGGTCGCCGCGCTGCTGGCCCGCCCACCCGGCGGCCGTGCCGCGGGCCAGAGCCTGCGCGGGCTCGCCTTCCGCCTGGCGATGCCGTAGATCAGGGTCGGGGCCGGCGGGCTTGCCCTTCACCATGGACACTGGCCCGGCTCGCTGAGGCCGGTGACCTGTTCACGGACCTAGCCGTCACCCGCGCACCGGCCCCAGAGCATCGGTCGGCCGGGGATGTCGCGGAAGCCGGAGCGGGGTGGTTCCTTGGCAAGATCACCGTCTCCGCGCATACCGGAACTTCTTGCCAACGCGGGGTCGTCGCCCTCGCCGAGTCCTTCACGAGCATCGCCGCCAAAGCCGAGTTCGCGTCATCCGTATGCTGGCCAGCTGATGTTCCGCGATCGGTATGACGCCGAGCAAGGCCGCGGTGTTGTGGAGCGCGCGGGCAAGATTTGCGGTGACCAACATCGACGACGTGGTCGTGCTGGCGGTGTTGGGCTGCGGCGACACCTGCCTTGTCTTCCCCCGCAGCGCAGACACAACCTGATGTTCTTCGACTCCACAACTCACCCCCTTGGCACGTCGTCGCCGACTGCCGCAAAGAGCTGACTTGCGCTCAACCGCACGAACCCTTGCCGTCGCCGTCACCGCCATGCTCGACAACGCGCGCACAGGAACCCTCCACCCGAGCACGTCCATTCCGGACTGCCGGCGGCTGCGGACCGAGTCACGGTGCGGCGAAGTAGGCGGTGGTGACAGCCATCTTCTTCGGCGGCGGGAACCGCTGCTGGTCGGTGCCCAGGTCGCCCACCAACACGGTCCAGGCCGGGCGGGAGCGGTCAACGTGCTGGGCGCCGTACTTGGTGAGCACGAACTCGGTAGCGCCGGTGCACGAGTAGGCGCCGCGGTAGTCATCGGCGCGGCCCGGCCAGGACCCGCCATTGCGGAGACGGCAGCGGGAACCATCGGCGAGCACCAGCGCCCACGGCTCTCCCGCACCTGCACGGGTCTGCCGAACCACCGGTGCGGCGACGGTGAAGCTCCGCAACGTCTTGTGCCACGGATCCGAGGCGCACAGCAAACCCGTCCGGTCGGGAGCGAGCCAGCAGACATCCGCTCCCTGGGCCGTCGAACCGCAGGAGACGATGTCCGGGTGGGTGCCCGCCCTGGCGGGTTCGCAACCGTCGATGACGTTGCTGCCCCCGTCAACCGTGAAGCCCGCGGCCGGTTTGCCCGAGCGGGCCGCGACGACATTGACGACCTTGGTCGCGGGAGCGGAGCGGTCGACGGTGACGGTGAACTTATCGATGTTGAGCACGGTGGCCACGATGCCCTGCAACGCACCGGCGAGCAGTCCGACCGCCCCGCCGAGCAGGGCCAGGACCAGCTCGGCACGAACCCCGAGCTCACCGCCAAGCGCCTTGGTGACCACGCCCACGCAGGAGAATGCGGACCGGATCATCTTCACGATGCTCTCCACCGGCTGTGTGCCGGTGGAGGCGGCTTCCGCGGCGGCACCGACACACCCGATCACCTCGGCCTTGTCCGCCAGTCCCTGGGTATCAAGGCCGAATGCCTTGAGCAGCATATCGATGCCGAACACTAAGGTCAGTCCGAGGTGGGTGATCGGGTCGACCTCGCCGGTGATCTTGCCCGGCAGGGCGGACAGTGGGAACCGGTAGGTCACCGAGCCGCTCGGTACGAGCAACCCGTCGCGGTAGGGATGTTTGGTCACCAGGGTGCGGTAGGCGGACAACACGATCGCCTTGGACACCTCCAGCGTGCCAGGCGGGTCGAGCTTGGCGTCCGGGTGTGGGGAAACGCGCCAGGGCAGTGGGGTGTTGGCGGTGAGGGTGACGACGGCGGTCTGGCCCTCGATGCGCACGCACGGCCAGACCACCGGCGTGGCACCCGCGGAGTAGTCCCCGCCGCCCAGGTCAACGGTGGTGCCGTCGGATGCCTTGGCCGGCGCGCCGGTGCAGTCCGGCCGCGGGCTGGTGATGCCCAAGGAGTCGGTCGCGAACTTGCCCACGGTGTCGACCATCCGGTTGAACGGGGCGAAGGCGGCCCAGAAGTCGCTGAGGTGGCTCACCTGCGCGGTGATGGTGCGCCGCTGGAGGTCGTGGGTGGCCGGGAGCAGCGTGGTGCTGGTGGCACCGGAGGGCCGGGTGAGCACCACCGGCGCTGACTCCGGTGGCTGTTCGCCGGTTACCGGGAGGCTGACCGTCAGAGGTGCAGCCGGTTGGCGGCCGTCCAGATGGAGGGTGGCTCCCGGGCCGGAGGGGACGGCCAGTCCGGTGGTGTCCTGGGCAGGGGTGGCCGCCTTGCTCAAGGTGAGTTTGGTGCCCGCGGGTGCCACGCCGGCTGGTCCGCGCACCGTGACGCCCTCGGCCTCCAGCGACACACCGTCCGCTCCGACCGTCGCCGAGTACGGCACGGTGCCGGGTGCATCCTCCGCGGGCCACACGACCACGACAACGGCTCCCGCGAGGAGGCAGACCACCACGGCTAGGATCCACAACACGGGTCTTCTCATGCCCCTCGTGTCTGCCAGGCACGGTGCTGCGTTTCAGCTGAACGAGTATCGATCTGGTCGCGGTCCGAGCTGGCCGGTCCTAGTCGAGGTGGACAATCTCCTGTCACCTGCCCACACCCGCGGCCCGATTTCCGGTCTTGACGAGAACATGTGCAGTTGCGTACAGAACCCGGCCTCATCCTCGTCGTCGGTGACCTGCCAGCGGATCAGGGCCTTGCCCGCCCCCGGCCGCGGAAGTTCTCACCCGCGTAGAGGGATCTTTCTGCCACACCCGGTAGCACTCACGGGCCGACACCGCAGTCAGCGCCACCCGGCGACTCGTCCGTCCATCTCGGCCCCCAACGGGACCCAGGCAGTCACTTGCGGTCCGCCTCCTCCCGGCACGGGGCCTTGGTCTCGGCAGTGGCGTAGCCGGTGGCGATGCCCTCGGCTCAGCTGCGACGCTCAGCGGGCCAGTCGTCTTCGGTCAGCGCCCGAACGCGCTGACCGCGCCTTCGGTGAACCTTGACGCAGGGGCACCTGCGTCCCGGTGTGGTCAAGGTCGGCTCTTCTTCGTGGCGTAGGAGCCAGGGCACGTCGACGACAGTGAAGCGGCCCCGGGGAAGGGCGGGTGCCTTCGCCGCATCGCACGAGGGCACTCGCTGGACATCAGCCCTGCTGAACGGTCACCCGGCCGATCGACGCACTCCGTGCGCCTTTCTCAGGACAAGTTGCCCAAGAGCCGCATAGCCTCTGAGCGGACCCTCGCCGAGCAGTGGCTGCTCAGTTCCGTGAGCACGTCCACAGGCAGGGCGGCTCTGTCCACTCCGGACAATCCGTCGAGAATGGCTTTGGGGACCTTGGTCCCGGTGTCGCGCAGGCATTGGTGAAGCGCTACTTGAGCAAGGTGGTCACCGGTGGCGGCGACCACCCGGGCGAGTCCCGCAGCGGCCGATGCCCGGATCGCGGGGTGGGCAGCACGCGACAACACGGCGAGCATGCCTGCGGCTGTCGGCGCGCCGAGCGTGAGGACAAGGTGCGCTGCCCACACCTGTTGGTCTCGGCCACCGGCCAGCAGGTCCCCGAGCAGGCGCTCGATCTCGGCTCTGTCTTCGCTCAAGCTCGCGGCCAGCTGCGCCGCCGCGCCATGGGCTGAGGGCTGCCCGGTGAGCTGGTCGTCGAACCACGTGGGCTGGGCGAGTACGCCCGGGATGATTTCGGCGAGGCACTCGCGTACTGGCCCGTCGAGTTCATCGACAGCCCAGCTGAGTACGGCACAGACTCCGGACTTCTTGCTGGAGAGCACTCGATCCTCCGCCAGCAGCTCGAGAACCGTGTCCCACCGGGCGTGTTCCGGGTAGACCAGGTTTGCCTTGGTGAGCAGTTCACCGAGGTCGGCCCCGCCGAACCCGTGCGAACCCGCCCTGGCATTCTCGATCTCATCACGCACGCGGCTCTCCAAGCCGTCAACGAGTTCACTCGCTGCCGCATCTGGCAGAGCCCTGAACCGGCCAGCGGCCATCAGCACCCCAACGGGGTTGGTGCCGATCTCGCCGAACAGGAGATCATGTGCCGTGGCGTCCCCCAGCTCGATGGCAGCGATCCGCAACAGGAGCAACCGAAGTGCGTTGGGCTGTCCAGCGGCGATGGTGCGGATCAGCTCGGCAGGTTGATCCGCCCAGGCTGAGGCGGGCAACCGGGAGATCGCATCGCGCCAGGCTTCAGCCAGTCCGAGGTCGGGTGGTTGTTCCCGTACGACGAACCCCTGCACAACAGCTTTCTGCTCGCCCGAGGAAGCAGCCTGAAGCACGCTGCTGATCGCTCGGACGAACTCCCGTTCAGGTGGACGCCGTGGATACCTGCTGTCTGCGGTACTCGTCGGTGCGTTCAGGTTGCTCAGCAGCCACCGGAGAGCACGGTTGGCCGTTCCCTGGTCGAGGAGGTCACCTGCCAGGCGCAGCAGCGTTAGGGTCGCCATGGTGGTCGTCGATGTGAGCCGCCCGAAGTCGATCAACGCCGCCACGCTGCGGACCGCGATCGCGGGACCGTCGCTGACGAACCGAAGTACCGCCGACTCGACGGCCTTATGGTCCCCGCTCAGCCACAGGCCGCAGAGCAGGTCGCACACCTCCGCCGGGTCGGTGCCGCGGTCGGTCCTCAGCAGTTCCTGCCGGTGGTACAGGCTTTGCAGCGCGCGCCATCCTGGCTGGTCTCCGGCATGGCTGGCCAGCAGACACGCGCCGACCAGACGTCCGTCGCCGGGATCGGTGTCGATGAGCGCGACCCGGCGCGGCCCTTCGACCGCCCATTCGGAGAACTCGCGCTCGATCACTGAAATCGCCCCCGTGGCGATGCGCTGGTAGCGCCACCAGAAGGCGAGCGTGTCCATGCCGGACACAGCCTGGCCCACATCACCGGTTCGCAGGTCGGCCGTCCGGAACAGCAGTATCGCCGCGACACCGGCGATGGCCGTGGCGGTCGGATCGTCGGCATTGGTCAGCCGGGCCTGCTGGGCTTCCACAGCGGAACTGCGGGCGCCATGCAGGTCACCCAGTTCGATGCAGGCTCGTGCGTGCTGGACCCGGAGCCAGGCGTGGTCCACCGGCAGGTTGTCGTCGCGGGCCAGGACGTCGTCCAGCAGCTGCCGGGCTTCACGGGCCCGGGTCTGCTCAAGTAGAGCGGCCGCGGCCGCGACGGCCGCTGCGGACCTGCTGGGAGGGTCCGGAGCATCCTCGACCAAGCCGAGCAACTGGTCTGCCGAACCTGTGCGGATCCGGTGCGTGAAGGCACCGGCGAACCGCCACGTCCAATCCTCGACTTGGCCCGCAGTGTCCGGGTCGGGGACCTCCTCGTGCGCTTCTGCGAACCGCTCGACGTCGTGCAGCCGCAATTCCGTCAGCAGCGCGACCATCTGAGCCGCCGTGATTGGCCGAGACACACCGGTGTTGCGATGAGGCGCGACGAGCCTGGGCACGACCAGGGCATGGCGTAGCTGATCAGCCGGGGCAAGATCGCGTGCCCCGGTCCACGCGCTGCCCTCCCACGGCGACGGCGGCCGCAACGTCGCCGCGACAGCCAACAGCGCATCGCGGCACTCCACGCTGACGGTGTTGGCCTTCGGGACGAGGATCTTCGCGCCCTTGGCGGTTCGATGACCCACTCGAGTCGGTACGACAGCCTCCGGTGTGACGTGCACCCAGTAGGAGATCTTCGTATCCGGATCGTGCAGCACGAGCAGATGCGGTAGCGCGTGGCCGAGCCAGTAGTCGATGTGCTTCCGCCTGCCATCCAGGTACCACCAACCGACCACCGCTCCGTCCTTGTCCGACTCCGGTGCGCGGAAGAAGGACCGCCCGGTCTTGACCTGCGCCCCGACCACCAAGCCAACGTCAAAGAGCCGATTGTCACGGGCCAGCAGGAAGAGGTCAGTGCCCACGTCAGACTCGGGGGCCTTCCCACGCCCCCAACCGAGATCACCGAAGTCGGCACTGACCCGATCCTCGCCAGTTGACCCGAGCTGCCCCTGTGCCGGTTGCCGCATCTTGCGCAGTCAACCTGGCACGGGCGCAACGGTCACGGATCGATGCGGTCTTGGCGACCAACGGTGACCGGCCGGTGACTCGATTCCCGAGTTCGTCGCCAAGCCGAAGTCAGCCTCAGCCTTGGCAGAGTTGAACTGAAGGCACGCCGAATTGCGGAGTACTGTTGCCTGCGCAGCGTCTCCGGCACGGGCGGTTTACCCAGACATGGCGCCATCGATCACCGCGACGGCCCACAGAGGGCCCCATGATCACCTGCGCAAGTCATATGTCCAGTTCAAGGTGGCTATTCACCTTCCGCGCGGAACATGTGCGACATGTTGACGACGGCCTGCACGAAGCACGTTCGCGCTGGTCAGGGCGCATTCGACCGCAGCGAGTCCGGGGACGGAAATCTGCTGGCGCCCGTCTTACCTCGTCCTTGCACTGGATCCACCAGGACAGGTTGATCATGGTGCCGCTCGTCCCGGCCTGGCCGCAACACCAAGCCGCACCGCAGCAGATCGGAGTTGCTCGCCCAGCAGGACCGCGTCGTGCACGCGCAACACCACGCGGCGCTCGCCCAGCGCCTTCTCGAGCACGTCCTCCGCCAGCACGTCGCCCACACCGAGGATCACGTTGGGGCCCAAGCCCCACAGGTGCGCGTTGACCGCGCAGGCGGCGATGGCCAGGCGGTCGATGTCGAAGCCGATCCAGATCGCGGTAGCCGGATCGAACCCGCGGGCGCGCATCCGTTGCGCCACAGCTCGAAACAGCCCACCGGTGCCGACCGTGACGTCGTGCACGGCCATCCCCGCGTGCACTTGAGGAAAGCTGACGGCGACCAGGAGGTCAGCCGTGCAGGCCGGGGTGAAGAACCGGCCAGTCGCCGCGTCCGCGCCCCTGGTGTGCAGCTGAGCCCAGAACGAGCCGAGCAGGTCGGCTCTGGCAGACCGGTGCGGGTCGCAGGACCAGTCGAGGAAGTCGCCGGCAGCGGCGGCCTGGATCATCGCGTGTGCCCCGTGCAGGTGGGTGCCGAGTTGCGGGTTGTGGCGATCCCACAGCCAGGGCAGCACGGGGTGCACGGCGGGGAGCAGGTCCAGGCGGCCACGGGCGAACCGCCGCCAGACGACCCGGAGCCAGCGGTGGGTCTCCGTGCCGGGACGGAGACCGCGCAGGTGCTCGCGCAGCTCGGTGACGGTGCCCCGCGGGCGGATCAGCATCAAGGCCGCTGCCACCGACAGCGGGATGTCGAGGCGGTCGCTGGCACCGGCGGAGTGCCAGGCGCGGACGAGGCGTGCAGCGAGGTCGTGGACGCCGACCTGATCGTCAGTGGTGGCCGAGGTGTCGTTCGACTGTGCAGTCATGGCTTCAGCGTCAAGGCTGTCGCTGCCCGCTCCGCTCCCCCGCCCGCCCGCCCTCGTCATGGTGTGCCGTCGTCGAACCGGTCCTCGCCCAGGGCGGACTCGATGGCCAGCTCTGTGACGAGGACATGTCCGGGACAGCGGTGGCCGCCGTTGGGCAGGCGCATCCAGCCCGCCTGCTCGACCACGCGAGCCTGGGCGGCGGACAGGTGGGGCAGATCCAGCAGCACGCGGCACGGTTGCCCGTCGATGTCGTAGCAGTGGAACAGCTCGGCGCACGGGGGTTCGGACGGCAGGCCGTCGCACTGGATCAGCCACACCTTGACCGGCCGGAAGCTCACGCGGTTTCCTCCTTGTTGTCCACCGTGGGCTCGGGCTCCGCGGTCGCTCGCAGCAACGAGGGTCCGCACTCGCTGACTTCCAGTTCCAGCGCGGTGCGGCTGCTGCCGTCCTGGGCGGTGATGGTGCGTGGCCGCAGGCGGCCGTAGACCAGCAGCCGGTCACCCGCGCGGAGGGAGGCGGTGAGGTTCTCCGCCTGTTCCCGCCAGACCGTGCACCGCAACATCAGCGGCACACTGGCCACCCAGGCGCCGGTGTCCCGGTCGCGGCGGCGCCTGGGTGCTTTGACGGTGAAGTTGCAGACCGGTGCGCCTTCGTTCGTCGTGCGCAGTTCGGGGTCGGCGGTCAACTCGCCGATCACGATGATCATGGTGTCGTTGAGCATGCGCTACCTCCGTGCCCGTGCCCGTGCCGGAGCCGGGCTCGCCTGGACGGTGGGCGCGCGGGGAGGTAACGCGGCGGTTGCTCAGCGGTCGGAAGCTGGCTCCTGGGCGGTGTTCTGCTCGGTCGCGGGCTGCGGTTCGGCGGGGATGAGACGGTGGGCGGCGGTGACGGGGTCGACATCGGGGCTGGCGTCGATGCGCAGCGTGCCGTCGACGTCCAGCGCGGTGGCCAGCGGCTGGGTGGTGGAGTCGGCGGGGACGTCGCGGAGCAGCTTGCGCAGCGGGGTCTTGCGGGCCATGGCGTCGAAGTCGGTGCGCCACGGCCCGATCGGCTGGTTGTACTCATCGCGGGCCAGGGCGTGCCGGTCGCGGTGGGCCTCGACCTGTTCCCGGGTCATGTAGAGGGGGTAGCGGCCGCCGGTGAGGTACTCCACTGCCGCGTAGTAGCCGTAGACCGGGCCCGGCAGGCCGCGCAGGACCGGCTTGTGCACCACGATGCCCGAGCCGTAGTCGGGGTCGAAGGTCTCCCCTTCGTGAACCGGGCGGGCGGTCATGGTGCGGATGAAGCCGGAGCGGAAGGCCAGGTCGATCAGTCCGCGGTAGCCGACGATGATGGTGGCGCGGTGCCGTTCGGCGGTGAAGTCCCAAAAGGGCAGGATGAACACCCGCCCGTTGACCGGGCGCAGCCGTAGTTGCGCGCAGGTCATCACCGCGCCCAGCAAGGAGAACGGCTCGGCCTTGGCCAGGTTGCGCACGGTGCGCAGGGCGTTGATGGCGTCCTGAACCAGGTGCCTGGCGAAGATCTCGTTGGAGGCCAAGGCGAACTGTTCTTCCTTGGACCACAGCCAGTCCGCCAGCTCGGCAGGAGTCAGCTCCCGCTGCGGGTCCGCAGCGGGGTGGGCCGGATCCGGCAGGTTCGCGGCCACCTGGGCGACCTTGTCGCCGAAGTCCTGGTGTGTCTCGGTCATTCCGGTTCCTTCCAGAGAATGTGCAGTTTCCGGTAGGTCGCGGCGGGCACCTGGTACCCAGCTCGGTGGTGTTGCCGCCAGTGCACGAGGGGTTTGCCGCGCAAGGTTCCGGTCTCGGCGTAGCCGAGGCGGTGTTTGAGCCAGTTCTCCAGCTCGGTGATGGACTTCTGCGTGTGCTTGGCGCGCCGTTTGAGGCTGGCCAGCTCCTCGAGGACGCTCAGGTCGTTCTCGTCGAGTTGCGCGCTCGTGCCGGGTTCGGCGTTGCGGTAGAGCTCGGTGAGCGTGCGGGTGCAGGAGCGGGAGCCGTCCGGGTGCGGTGGACACCGGGCGAGCACGTGCTCGTGCCAGAAGGACCGCTCCACGGCGATCATGTTGGCCTCCAGCACCGGGTCCCGGTCGATCCGGCGTAGCACCGGCCGCTGACCGCCGATCAGGGCCAGGATCCAGGCGTGGCCGCGATTGAGCACCGCCATGCCATGGCGGGTCTGGGCCTCTGCCGCCGCGGGGATCCGGCCTTCGGCCCAGTCCTCGGCGTGCAGCGCCGAGGTCGTCTTGATCTCCAGGAGGCCGCCGTCACCGGTGAGCCGGTCGGGGTTGTAGCGCATCCAGCGGTGCTCGGCGTGGGCGTACATCCCGGCGCGCCGGACGGTGACGCCGGTGGTGGTAGTGAAGTAGCGGGCGAGCACCGGCTCGAGCAGCTTGCCAATCGTCATGGGCATCGTTTCCTTCTTCCCTGGCAACAGGTTCAGCTTGTCCGCCCACACCTCGTAGGCGCTGACGGACTCGTGCAGCCCGAGCACGGCGAGCGCGTCGGAGCCACCGATCCCCTCGCGCCGGTGCGCGAGCCAGGTAGCTCGCGGCGCGTCCACGCGCAACAGCAGCACCGGCGTCCGCCGCCGATCAGCCATACGGCACCTGCCCTTCTCCGGAAGCCCGGGATCAGCACACGGCGAGGACCTCGGTGGCGCCCGCGCGCAGTTCCCGGGCAACGGCGTCAGCGGCGACGCACACGATCGTCACCGACACCCCAGCTCGTCCACAGAGGACACTGAAGCGGCCGCAGGCGCTGGCCAGCACGATCTCGGTGTAGCCGGTGCTGATCAGGTGCTCGGCCCGCTCGATCAGCACGGTGTCGGCCTTGCGCGACCGCGACGTCGACGTCACCACCGGGACCCGCAGTTCGACCAGCTCGGCCAGGTACCGCGCCACTGTGGACGGCGGCCCCGCAGCCAGCACGTGATCGACCGGACCAGTGCGGGCGAGCACGGCTTCCAAGCGGCCCCGCAGGCAGGCAGCACTCACCCGGCTGCCGTCCTGGTAGGTGATGTTGTCCAGGTCGATGAGCAGTGCGCGACGTGGCTTGATCAACGACATGCGTGCTCCTTCGCTCGAGGATGGCTGGGACGGTTCAGGGCCGTCGAGGACGGCGACGACGGGCACGGGCTCGCTTGCGCTGTTCCGGATCCAGCCCACCCCAGATGCCGGCCCGCTCCCCCGCGGTCATGGCATGGCTCAGACAGGCCACGCGAACCGGACAACTCCGGCACACCTTGCGAGCCAGTTGCGCCCGGCGGTCGTGGCCATCCTGTTGCCAGTCCTCAGGATCTAGATCCAGCGGGCGGTGGTCGGAGCCGCAAGCGGCGCGAGCAACCCACGCGCCCAGCAGCAGGCTGGCCACCCACACATGCGCATCCGACCGCGGCGGCCGCCGCGACCCCCTGCCCATCATCAGCACTCCTTCCCCAGTACGCCTGGTTTCCGGACTGTGCACTGCGGGCGACCCCGGTCCGCTCCCCCCTTCAGGTCCACCCTGAGCAACTCGGCCAACGCCTCCCGCACCCACGGCGGCATCGGACGCTGTCCGGTCTCGTACCGGTGGTAGGTGCTCTGCGCGATCCCCAGCGCGGCGGCCAGCTCGGTCTGGGTTCTTCCGGCCGCACGCCGAGTCCGCGCGAGCTGGCCCTGCGCCGGGCGGGCACCGGCGATCAGGGCACTGGCTACCGGTTCCGGCAGTTCTAGTGCGCGGATCAGGGCCGCCACGGTGCCGAGGGTCGGCTGCCACCCCGCCGCCGTCTGTTCGGCCAGGCGGATGGTGCAGCGGCTGAGCCCGCTACGCCGCGCCAAGGCCGTCTGGGTCAGGCCGAAGTCGCACCGGGCGCGCACCAACTCGGCGCGCACCCAGTGCTCGACTCCGCGTGCGGCAGGCATGGCCTGGGAGATAACGTCGCGGCACCGGGGTGGCCGTGTGGTTGAGGCCAGCGCGGCCAAGAATGGGCGCAGCGTGAGCTGGGCGCCGTAGCGATCCCCGGTTCGGCGGCCAACGCCGCATGCACCTCTGGCCGATTGTGCCAAGACCTGCTGCTGACGGGCACGGTGGCGGGTCATCGGACCGCGGCACGGTTCGACGGGCAACTGCGGCTGCGATTCTCCTGGCCGGCTACCCGCTGTAGGGCTGGTAGGGCATCAAGCGCGGTTCGCTCGGCGGGGGCACGAGGTTGATTCCCGGCCAGAAGGGGCGCTCCGCGGCGAAGCGGCGAACGTGCCCGGCCAGCTCCTCCAGGTGCTGCTGCCGCTCGACCGGTCCGATCTGGAAGCAGGATCCGTTCGGGTGCTGCAACTGGTGCACGGTAGTCGGGCCGCCACCGACGAGGACCGCCGCGATTCGCGGCAGGCCCAGTCGCATCGCGTCGCAGCCGCGGTGCCGGGCGAGGCGCACCACCGCGTCGACGACCCGCTCCCAGTCGCCGACCTGCGGCCACAACCGCCCGCCGTCGAGTTCGAAGGTCAGCGTGGACAGCGGCACGACACAGCCGGGTGTACGGCCGGGGAACTCGGTCAGGCACCGGTACATCCGGCCGCCGTCGGGCTGCGGCACCCTCGGGTGCAGCAACGTCTGGGCTTGCACGATCGTGGCGTTGATCGACACCGGGTGTTCCGGGGACTCGTAGGGCTCGTGCAAGGTCAACAGGTACACGTCTTGAACTGTCACGGATTCCCTTCCGGCATGGCCGCGCCCTCACGGTGAGGGACGGTCCGCGCGTCATCCTGTTCCACCGCACAGCGCAGCCAGCTCCCCCCGCGGGGCACGTGCGGCGTTACTTGAACGGCTCGGCGACGTCATCGGCGTCGCCAGGCAGTGCACGTCAGTCCGCTCGAAGTTCGCCGCCACGCGCGTCGGCCTCGGGCGGGCGCCGGGCGGCTCGACCGCCAAGGAGAGACCGATGAAGGTGAGGCTGACCTCGGTGCAAGCGATCCAGCTGGCCAGTTGCATCGGGGACATGGAGATGATGGCCGGACGCACCATCCCGGAACCGCAATGCCCGGCGCGTGGTGGTTTCGTCTGCGTCGCCGCCGACGACAACCGGCTCATCCTGCGGGCCGCCGAACGGGAACCGTACTTGCTCGCCCAGGTCGCGGTGGGCGCCGAGGTGCTGGAGCCGGGGCAGGCCTGGATCGCCACGCTGCCGCTGGCCGACCTGCTCACCAAACGCCCGGAGAAGGCCGCGGAGGTGGAGATGACCGCCGACCCCGGGGCCGGCTACGCCAAGGTGGTGTTCTCCTCGGCCAGTGGCCGCACGATCAGGGTTCGCCGGGCCGCGGCGTTGACCGTCACCGAGGACAACGCGCTGCGCACCGTCATCCCGGCCCCCGGCGACCCCGTCTTCACTGTCGCGCTGACCCCGGAACTGGTGACCAACCTCGCCGGGCAGGTACGCCAGCACGACGAGCTCGTCAGCAACCGGCCCCGCACGGTGTGGCTCACCCTGGAGGACACCCAGATGCGACTGGAGGCCTGGATCAGCGACTACGAGGCCACCGCGGTGGACTTCCCCCTCGATGAGCCACCTGAGGCCGCCGGGCAGGTCAACGAATCCCTCGGCGTCCTGCTCGGCCGGGCCGTGGCCCGCATCGGCAAGGTCGTCACCGCCACCTCAGGGGCCATGGAGATCCGCACGATGCTGTCGAACTCCGTTGCCCGGCAATGCCTCCTGCTGCGCGCCTACCCGTATGAGTTCGTGCTCCCGCTGACCGAGGTCACCGACGAGGGCACCACCAAAACCATCCACTACCTGCGCACCTGCCTGGCCAGCGACACCACCGTCAGCGTCGAGGTCGACGGCGAGCACGGGCTGATCAGCCAGATCTGCCGCGAGTCCACCGGCGCGCTGCGCCGCCCCCGCGCGGTGCTGGACTTCTACCACCGCCACGGCAAGCAACTGCTGCAGGCGCACGTGACGGTCGAGGCCGCCGCCGAGGGCCCGGCCGCTGAGGTCTACTCCGGCGAATACCCGGCGCAGATGTCCGCGCCGCTGAACCGCCGGATCGTGCTCGACCACAAGCGCCTGGCCGCCGCGCTGTCGGTTTTTCGTGGCCAGGGCCGGATCCGGCTGCATCTGGAACCTCAGCCGAAGAAGGCGGACCTGCTCGGCATCACCCCGGCGACCTTGCACGGGCAGCCGATCGAGGAGTTCCAGGCCAGCGACATCCGCACCGTGCTGGCGGGCATGTGGCAGGGTCCGATGCGCCTGCCTGACTACGACCCGAACGGCCCGATTCACAGCCTGTGACGCACATCTTGGCCGGGTCCGCGCACCAGCAACGCGGACCCGGCCACACCCCGCTCCCGGTTCGCCGCGGTCACCAGCAGTCCCGGGCGAACCTCAACACCGCCGCGGCCCCCATCGGCCCGGCGCGCGCCCAGTGCCACGCGAGCCCGTCCCAGCACCGCTGGTTCCAGCGCAACGCCGCGTACGGGAAGAGCTCGGCGTGCACGGCGTCCAGGTGACGCAGCAGCACGCCGGTCAGCCTTGGCGATTCACTGGCACGCAAGGCGATCAGCTCCCCCGGAGGACTTTCCTGCCAGGCGAGACCAAGCGGTCCACAGGCGGTTGACCGTGGGCGTTGTGACGGCCCGGCACCACACCGCCGTGCCGCCTCGTGCAACCGCCGCTTGCCGCGCAGGCTGCTCTCCGTGGCGAACGTGTGGTCGGCGAGCAGCAGCAGGCCCGTCACGGCCAGCTTCTCCAAGGGGTCCGGCGCACTGGCGCGGATCACCGTTCCCAGCGATCCGACATGCCAGCCGACAGCTCGTTCCCGCACCCGCTGCTCAGCGAAGGTCACGCCATTCCGAGTCGGTCAGCCACCGCCGACCGTGGCCCCCGCCGGTCAGGTCACACCGCACCGGTGAACGGGTCCAACAGCCGGACGCCCGTGGCGGCGACGTCGGCGCGGTTGCGGGTGACCAGCGTCCACCCACGCACCAGCGCGGTCGCCGCCATCAACCCGTCGACCACCGGCACCGGATCCGGCACGTTGAGCCGACCCCAGGCCTCGGCCACCTCCGCGGTCACCGGCACGATCCGGTCGCCGTAGACCTCCAGCAACCGGCCCAGCCACTGCTCGAACACCGCCGCCTGCGCCGAGTCGCGCCGCGCCAGCCGCTCGATGCCCTGCCGGATCTCCCCCACCACCAGCACGCTCACGAACAGCTCGCTGGCCGAGACCGAGTCGAACCACTCGGCGACCCCGCGGTTCGGGTTCTTCTTGCGGATCTCCGACACGATGTTGGTGTCGAGAAGGAAACTCAACCGTCATCTCCCAGATCGACAACCCTGGCCGGCGCCGCCGACCGGGTGATCTCCAACGCGTCCAGCTCGGGCGCCGAACGCAGGAAGTCCTTGAAGTCGCGGCCGTCCCCGCGCAGCCGCCGGTACTCGGCGATGTCGATGACCACGGCGACCTCCTCTCCACTCCGGGTCACGATCTGCGGCCCCTCCGCCTTTACCAACCTGATCAACTCGCTGAAGCGCTGCTTCGCGTCCTGCAGCTGCCAATGCCCCGCCATGTCAACCACCACCCGTCTCTGTCTAGACAGACTAGATGGGATGTTGAGCAACGGGAAGTATCAGGATCCAGTCCTGCCCCGCCGTCTACAGCACGAGGCTCAGATCCACCCTCCCCACCTCAGCCTGCACCGCCGTCAACCGACTCGCCAAGAGGGCGGCCGTCTCCTCCGACGACAACGCGACCTGCTCAACCGCAGCCCAGTCCGAACACGCCTGCCGCACCACCGGCTTGTCCCGGACGAACCTCGACCCACCAGCCACCCGCACCATCGGCGGCACGCGGCCGAACTCCAGCAGGGTGAACGAACCCCGCAACCCCGGATGAGCACCGGCATCCAGCGGCACCACCCGGACCACCACATTGGGCCGCCAGCGGATGTCGATCAGCGCCCGCAACTGCTGAGCGAACACATCCGGCCCACCGACCGGCCTGAGCAGCGCACTCTCCTCGATCAGGCAGTGCACACTCGGCGCCGCGGCACCAGTGATGATCGTCTGGTGGATCACCCTGGCGGAAACCAGGTGCGACACCGCGTTCTCGTCAAGTTCGGGATGCAGCGGACGGAGCAGCGCGCCGGCGTACCCGCCGGTCTGCAGCAGCGGCGGGATGACGCCGTGGTCGTAGTCCCGGATAGCGGCGGCCTCGTGCTCCAACGCGATCGCCTGCCGCCAGTCCGCAGGAATCCGGACGTTGGGGGCCGTCCACCAGCCGGGTTGTCTAACCTCGGCGAGCACCGCGAGCAGACGGTAACGCTGAACCGCCGACACCTCGTAGAGCGTCAGTAGCGCAGCCACGTCCTGGGGATTCAGCCCTCGGCGGCCGGTCTCCATCCGCTGCACCTTGGTGATCGAGAACCCGGTCGCCTCGGCGACATCGCGCAAGGTCAGCTCCCGGTCCTCGCGCAACGTGCGCAGCGCCGCGCACAGGTCCAGTAGCGGAGCGGAGTTGAGCGGACTCGTCACGGGCACTCCGGCCGCGAGATCCCTGCCAGCAGACGCAGACCGGTGATCATGGTCAGCTCACCTTCCGGTTGTCGCACTTCTCGGCAGGCCCTGACGCTGGGCACACCAGCCCGGCCGTCTTCAGGTACGCGAGCTGCCGCAGGTACCGCTCACGGTGCGGGCAGGATTCGTCCGGGCACACCGAACGGTCGAACGTGGTGAGCCCGGAAGCGTGGCGCCCGAGCAAACTCCGCTTTCCGGTGTTCTGGCAGTGGTCACACACTGCGAAATGCCCACCTGGCAAGTAGTTCATCACTGACACCCTGGACACTGCCCGATCGACAGCCGGCCGCACGCGCGACGAATCGTCCACAGTGGACGCTCGCCGCAGGTGTTAGTTGACTCGATCAGGCCAAGGGTGCGCGTCTTCATGGCACCCGATTCGTCGCACGGTGGCTTGACTTTGGGCAAGTTCTCATCATCGTGGCCGTCCCGGTCGTCGCCGACTGCTATCGCGCCGGCCGCGGCGGCACCATCAGGGAGGACGTGCGCAACACCGTGACCGGCTTCGTCCATGGAAACTCGCCGCACGGGCTGGCGACAGATGACATTCGATGACATCCGCGGGCAGACTGTCGAGCATGATCCAGTTCGTGACCATCACCGGTCCCCGCGCCGTCGCGGACTTGCCCGTCGCCGAACTCGGCCGCCGCTTCGAGGCGTACCTGGGCCCGTTCGCGGTTCCAGGCAGCCACTTCTACCTGGGCGGGGCCACTGGTGTCGACACACTCGCGCTGGACTGGCTGGCGCAGCACACCGGCGCAGCCCTGACCGTCGCAGTACCCTGCCGCCTCGTCGACCAGCCCACCGACGCCCGCCAAGTCGTGGCCAGGTGGCAGAGCCGAGACCGGCTCACCGAGGTCGTCGAACTCAGAGCGGCGACGCTCGGCACGGACGCCTACCACGCCAGGAACCGCTGGATGGTTGACCGCAGCAGCCTGGTCGTCGGGTTCCCGCGCAGGAACCACCCGGCCAGCGGTACCTGGTACACGCTGAACTACGCCGCCGAAAGGGGGACACCACACCTCGTCGTGCCGGTCTGAGCCGACGCGGATGGTGTACTGCTGATCGTGACACGAACAAGTCGGGCTCTCGGGGCGACGCTGCTTCGGCAACTGCGCGAGTCCCGCGGCTGGTCTTGGTCCGAACTGGCCCGCGCCCTGTGCGACACCGGCGCGCAACTCGGCGTAACGGCGATCGCGCTCCGTCAGCGGTCCAGCGTGCTGAGGGCCATTGCCCGCTGGGAGTCCGCCACCGCTAGCACCGGCCCGGGAGACCGGTACCAGTTCCTGCTCGCGCACCTCTACGCCCGTACCCCAGCTGGGCAGGTGGCGCTCGGACTCAGCTCGGACCTGCACATCCTGCTGGACGCACTACGCGCGTTCGGCGTGCCCGAAGCGCGCATCGCCACGCTCGTCGAGCTGGTCTCCACCAGTATTTCCCTCGAAGGCACTGACCCGCTGACGCTGTTGTCCCCCGCGACACATGCGCAAGTCGGCGCCGCACTGCGCCATCCCCAACTCCTCGACGGTCAATTGTGCCGCCGACTGGCCGATGAGGTGGCGGGGATCAATGGCCAGATCGGCGTGGTGCCCTTTGGTCGGCTGCAGGTGCTGTTAGCGCCGGTGGTGCAGGCGTGTCGTCACCTGCTCCACGCGGGGCCTTCGGTCGCGGCCGGGAACGAGTTGCGGACCGTGGCGGCCACATCGTTCGCACTGGCCGCCCGACTGGCCTTTGAGACCCGTGATGATGATGCGGCGATACGCCTGTACGAGGACGCCACCGGCACGGCAGGCGAGCATGACGATCGCCGGCACCGGGCCGAGGTGGGCACCAGCTACACCATGGTGACGTTGTACGCCACCGGCGATGTCAAGGCGGCCGGCGAGATCGCCAGGGCCGCGGTGGCCGACGCTCACGCGAGCACGAGCGTCGCCGTTCGTGCTCGCGCCCACGCGGTGCATGCAGAACTCTGTGCTCGCGCCGGGCACGGCGACGCCGCCAAGGCGGCGCTGGAACGCGCCTGGACCACGATCGGTCAGCCTCAAGTGGAGGTACCGGCCCACGGGTTCAACGCCGACCGTCTCAACGGCTTCGACGGGCTGTGCGCCCTGCACGCCGGAGACGCGGGCCATGCGCACGAGCGGTTGACCAGCTCGCTCGCCCGACTGACCCAACCACGAGATGCCGTGCAACGCGGCATCGTCACCGCAGACCTGTCCCTCGCGCGGTTGCGCCTGGGCGAACCGGCGGCATGCGCCGAACTGCTGCACGACTCCGTGGACATCGCAGCCAGGACCGGTGGCCGGGTGGCCGCGCTGCGAGTCCGACATGTGCGGGCGGCGCTCCGGCCATGGCGGTCCGAGCCGTTCGTGCTGGCCCTCGACGACCACATCCATGACCAGCTGATCGGTGCCTGAAAGACATTGACTGCCCAGCGCCGAGTGGCCGTGCGCCGCTGCCCACCGCACCGGGTGGACGAAGGCGAGATCGTCGTGGGCGCGTCGGCCGCCATACGTTGAGCGTGACAGTATGCGCGGTAGCTCGTCGGATGGCCTGAAGTGCGGCGACGACGCGATCGGATCGGCCTTGCCCTGCCTCACGGCGTCACCGCCACGACTTCCACTCGACGCGTCCGGCAGGACTGTCCTCCTGCTTGAGTCCTCTCCAGTCGCGCACCGTGCCCATGACAGCGATCAGCTTTCTCGCGCTCTCGGTCAGCTCGTAGGTGACGACGCGGGGAATTGTGCGCACCCGCTCCTCGCGCTTCACCAAGCCGTCGCGCTCCATGATCTGCAAGGTCTGCACCAGGGTGCTGTTGTACAAGGCTCGGCCGTCTGGTGGAGCGCCGTGCTCAGGGTCGGCACTCCGGACCTGTTCCACCAGCTGCTTGAACCGGAGTGGACCGTTGGACCGGGACAGCGCGAACAGCACGGCGGGCACCCAGACGCCTGACATCGCCCTGGCCGCGGCGGCCATACTCTGCCAGTCCTTCTCGTCCACGTTTCGCTCCTCGTCGAGTTTGGCCAGCCGCGCAGTGGGTGGCGCAGCAGACATGCGATCTTGTGGTGGATCCGAAGAGACACCGAGACAACCAGCAAGGAAGAACTCGATCAGTCCACAATGGACAGCGCCACGCGAAATCAAGAAGGGGGCGGCCCAAGACGCAACCCAGACCGCCGGTCCCCGCCTAGCAAGCCCGCCGACGTCGACCTCTCACCCGCCTCCATCAATCGATCTTCCACTGACATATATGATCTTTGTGAACGTCATCTTGACATCAGTTCAACCGGTGATTCGGCAGGGTATGGCAATTTGCCAGATCCCTCAACCTTCACCTACGAGCTTTCGCGATCGCGAACTAGGCGCACGAGACCCCGCTGGTCACCCACACGGTCAACGCAGCCATGAGCGGCAACAGTCATCGACCGACACACGCACCCGCTCGGGCGCAGAGTCAGACTTGAGCAGGACTCCTACCGAAGGATCTGGTTCGGACTGACGTCACGAGATCACCCGATTCGGCTATACACAGCAGTGGACGAGTGCGAGAGTGTGACTGGACGGCACGATGCCGGAGGTGGAGCAGATGTCCGAAGATCAGCCGGGTGCGTTGGCGCTTAAACTGAACCACCTGTTCAGCACGGTGAAGTCGCTGGACAGCAACGGCAAGGAGTACAGCAATGAGTTCGTCGCACAACAGCTGACCAAGGCAGGCGTGCCGATCTCCAGCTCCTACATCTGGCAGCTTCGCAAGGGGAAGAAGAGCAACCCGACCCTGGAGCACATCCAGGGGCTCGCGAAGTTCTTCGGCGTGAACGTGGACTACTTCACCAACGACGAGGTCAGCGCGCGGATCGACAGCCAACTGGAGATCCTGCGCGCCGAGCAGGAGGCCCGGCTGAACCAGATCGCGGCCAATCCCGAGGCGCGATGGATGGCCGCCCGCGCCGCGGAGCTGTCACCGGCGGGCCGCCGTCAACTAGTCGACCTGCTGAACCTCATCTACCAGGTGGAACACATGAAACGCGAGGGCAGCGAGGAGGGCCGCAAGTGAAGGAGGCCAAACTTCGCCGATGGCTCCGGGCCGAGCTCAACGAGCTCGACGTGCACCCTCCGCTGAACATCGACGCACTCTGCGATGCGCTGGGGCGTCGACGCGGCCGCGAGATCCGGCTGATGCCGTTCCCGCTCCGAGTGCCCGGTCCCTACGGCCTGTGGATCGCCTCCGATGAGGCCGATTACGTCATCTACCAGTCCCAGACGAGCCGACCACACCAGGACCACATCATCCTGCACGAAATCGGCCACATCCTGCACAACCACCGGTCCGACGACAACGACCCGGACTACCTCCGCGCGATGATGCCCGAACTCGACCCGGACATGATCCAGCGGGCGTTACGCCGCAGCCACTACGACACCGAGCAGGAGCAGCAAGCCGAACTGGTTGCCACCATCATCCTGGAGTGGTCCTCCAAGGCCAGCGTCGCCTCGGCGCGAGCCAGTGACTGGCGACTGCGGCAGCTGGACGAGGGCCTTGGTGACCAGCTGGGCTGGTCGTGATGCTTTCCCATCCGATAACCGCCACAGTGCTCTACGGCGCCCTGTTCTTCAAGCTGTACCAGCTCGTCCGGGCACCGCACCGGTGGACGTTGTGGGCGGTCGTGGGCTGCTTGGCGTGCTTCGTGTTGCAGTCCAACCTGACCCGGCCCGCGCTGCGGGACTGGGTGGACAGCTGGTCCGCACCGGGTGTCGGCAAGCTGGTGCAAAACCTCTTCGTGCTCGGCCTGGCGTTCTTTCTGGTGGCCTTCTTCCTGATCGCCACCAGCAAGGCGAAGGCCCAGGCGCGCCGCCGACTGCTCTGGCTGAGTGTTCCGCTGGCGCTGACCGCCACGCTGCTGGCAGTCTCGACTTTCGCCGTGCCGGCCGAGGTCCGCGCGGAGGTCCTGCTTGCCTCCAATGCCCGCCACCCTTGGGCGGCAACGTTCTTCCTCACCCAGTTGACCTACGTCATCGTCTCCTACACGGCGGCGTTCTACTGGGCGGTGCGCTACTACTTCATCGCCCGCCAGGACACCAACCGGCGGCTGTGCCACGGTTTGCAGATCGTCGGGACCGGACTCGGCATTCTGATCATCGCGTGCACCCTGCGGGCCGTACTGGTGGTCATCCAGTTCTCCGGCGGCGCTGTGCCACCGCAGATCACCGCACTGGGCGTCGACATGGTCGTCGCCGGCATCGCCGTGCTGCTCATCGGCGTCAGCTACTCCGGTCTGGTCACCCGCATGGCCGCGCTCGGCAACTGGTTGCGCCACTGGTGGATCTATCACCAGCTTCGTCCACTGTGGACACTCTTCCACGAGGCCTATCCGCAGGATGCCTTGAGCCGTGCGGCGCCAAGTTGGTGGCGGGATGTGTTGGACTTCCGCTACATGCACCGACGCTACTACCGCCGGGTCATCGAGATCCGCGACGGCATGGTGCGAATCAGCCCCTACCTGGCTCACCTCCAGGAACAACACCCCACCGGTCGGCAACTGACGCCCACCGGCCTGGCCGCGCAGCTGCACGCCGCCCTCGCCGCGCAGGCGCAAGCCCTTCCCGTCACGTCTTCAGCGGTCGCCGTAGCGCTGCCCGAGCGCAATGGCCTTGATGACGACGCCCGGCAACTGCTCGCCGTGGCCCAAGCTCTGCCTAGCCGATAACCAGAACGGAGATCCGATGGCCGACCACTCCGCCACCGAGCTGAGCCCTCGCGAACGCAACGCGATGATGATCGAGAAGATCCGCGGCAGTGAGGTTCAGCCGTACGTCGAGGGAAAGCACGTACTCCGGATCCTGCACATGCCCGGCCGCAAGACGGGTGAACCCCGCCAGGTGCCCATGGCGGTGACCCAGCTGGATGGTGAGCGCTACGTCTGCTCGCCCAGCAGGAGCAGGGACTGGACGGCCAACCTGCTCGCTGTCGGGGTATGCCGAATCGAACAGGATCCGGACGTGACGTACCGGGCAGAACTCCTCGAAGACGACCGTGCCGCCACTGTGCTGGCCACCTACCTCGGCAACGTCAGGCCGGGCGGGGTGAACATGTGGCCATTCCCCAAGGACTCGCCGACCTCGGTGATCCGCGACCACCTGACCGAGATCGCGATCATCCGCCTGGTTCCAGTGCCCGGCAGCTGAAGTCCAAGTGTGCGGATGCGTGTCTCAGCGGATGAGACACCCACAAACAACCCCCTGGTAGACATGGTGCCGCGCGGGGACAACGTTCAGGCGCGCCAGAACCTGTTCTACCGCAGCGGAATACGTCGAGCACCTCGAGAAGCGGCGCACCGCAGTTTGGCGCGTTCCTAGCTAAACGTATGGCCCGCGGCGGTTGTGGTGACGTGCTCGGAGAACGCGTCACCGAACGTGACCTCCTCTGGCAGCAAGCTGACAACGATCTTGGCTGTGCTGGTGCCGGAGGCGATGACCTTGGCACCAGCACGGAAGCTCCGGTGATGCCCCATCGACCTAGTCCAGCTCCGCGTCCAGCGCGGCAACCCGCTGCTCCAGACCGTAGAGACCTAGCGGAGACGAACCTGGTCTTGCCCGACCGGCCCGGTAGATGGCACGGCGGCCGCCCCGCCGTGCGGCTCGGTGCCGGCGAGGCGCAGCTCAGCGTTGTCGGGGGTAACGCTTACGGTGTCAGGTCACGGCACGAGGGCAGGGAGAACAGGGATGTTCGATCGTCATGTGGACTATCCGACCGCTGTGGCCAGTTACGACGACGACGGCCTCGCCGCCGCCGTCAAGTGGTGCCTCGAGCACTGGGAACCGGGCGACGTCCTGACTGTCTGGACGAGCTTGAAGTCCAACCTGCGGAACTGCCCACAGCTGGAGCAGTTCGTAGCGCGCTACCGCGATGTCGAGCACGTGACCGGCAGGGGTGGCGCGTACCTGAGTGGAAGCGGCCCGGTGCTGATGGCGTGGGCGGACATGGACGACATCGGTCAACTGGTGCAGCGGAGTGGGCACCGCGTCCGGGCACTGTGCGTCATCTCCTGGAACGAGGACGCGATCCGGCCGTGGGTGTCGGCCATGCGACCAACGGTCCTCGGAGATGGCTCAGCGTGGGAGAACCTGACCCCTGAACTCGACCCCGTCGTCCTCGAGGCGTTGAAGGGCCTCGCCCTGAACCACAACAACACCATCGCGGCCGGGTTTGAGAAGGACCAGGTCGTGAGCACTCTGCTCGCCCTGCATGACGCCGGAGTCCCAATGGACGGCACGGCTATGCAGGGTTGGGCGCTGGCCAACGGGTGGGCCGGCAAGAACCCCGATCACCTGGCCCGCTACGTTCGGGACATCAACAAGGGCAAGCGTCCACGCTGCAGGCGGGTGATCCGCGCCGACTACGTCGGCTACCTTCGACAGCGCCTCGCGGAAAATGGATAGCCCACTCTCGCCTGGCCGAACCACTCCCCAAGTACGCGCCGTCACGGCCGAGGATCAGCCCGAACAACCAGACTGCGCGCGCCCAGGTCTCGACCCCGCGGGACTATCGACCTACCCGATGCGATGGAACCCTTGCAGCACAGGAGACGCTGGCTAATCAACGTGAGGCGACCAACTGCGGCAAGTGGTTCCAAGCGCATTCGTGTGCCAGGAGATGATCGTGCCGGATCGGTCGTCGCCTCGCGATGTCATCGAACGGCCGCAGTAGGCTCTGTCCGAACCGGATGGTGGATCAAATCGTCGTACCAGCGCAGGGCGTACGCCGGGCACGAGACGCAGTGCCGATGGGTGTGCCCAGCCATCGGCGGCGAATGAAGGGCTTGCTTGGACCAGGCCATCGAGTCCGAGCTGGCAATGTGCTGGGCCTCCTCGATGAGCGCCGTCGTCTTGAAACCGAAGGTGTGCAATTGGATTCCAGCCTCGGCGAGCTCGCGGACGAAGAGCTGGATGGGGATGCTCCGTTGCAGTCCGCACACCGAGCCGAGCCCCACGATGGGCTCGTCGGCCAGGTGGATTCCCTCGGCTTCGTAGTAGTCCCAGCATCTTCTGCGCTGGGTCACGGTCCAGCCCTGGATCTCCGGCGCCACCAGGGCCACGCCGGCCAGAAGTTCTCGCAGCCGCAGCACCGATGCCACGGTGGCCCGCACGTGGTCCTCGATGGTGAGCCCGGTCTTGACCAGCACCTCCCGCTCGCACATCCACGACTGCGGCGCGGCCCAGGCCAGGCCGCCGACCTCCTCGACGTAACGGTGCACGGCCTCGGCATACTGCTCAGGGGTGGTTCGCCAACCGCCGAACCTGCCGACCTCGGTGTAGGCGCCGGAATCGAGCATCCACGGCCCACTGGCACGGTGCAGGGTCTTGTGGCGGGCCAGGCGCTGGTAGGAAACGCACAGCGGCACGTTGGCGAACTCCGGCCGCCACAACCAGCTTCCCTCTGGTGCTCCGAGGTGGACCCGGACCAGATCCCCCACCGTCGGCTGTGTCTGCTGGGCGGGGCTCATGGGAACTCCGCGCGAACCAGCGCGACTTCGTGCGTCATTCCGGCCTCGGCCATGACCTCAGCGATCGACACATCCGGGCGGAACGGCCAACCGGTTTCCAGCTCCACGCGGTAGTAGGCCATCGCCAACGCGGGGTCACACCGGGCGCCGATCACCAGCCAGCGGCGTCCAGCCAGCACGCACAGCACACAACTGGCCCGTGGCAGTCCGAGGTCGTAGGCCGGGTGATGGGGCAGGCCGCTGCGGCGGATCGTGTCCCAGACCTCGGCGTGCGACCAGCCATGAATCGGCAGCCACCGATCCACCTGGCGGAGGCCGTGCGGCAGACCTGCTCTACCGCTGGTCGTGGCGGTGGCCTTCTTCGGCGGGAGCCGCCAGTTCGCCGGGTCCGGCCCGAACGGCACCCGCCGGGCCCTGGCCGGTGACTCCTCAGCGCGGAGTCCGAGGCAGTGGAGCAGCCGGACCCGTCGGTTCAGTCCAGCCGCGCGGCTTTCCCGGACGAGCTCGGTCATGAGCCTGACGACCGGTCCGGACTTCAGGCCGGAAGTGCAGTAGCGCGCCCTCCGGGACGGCCAAGGACTGACATCGAGTCGACCTGCCTTCAGGAGGCTGGCGTGCCGCTTCCGGACGAGGTCGAGCAGATCCTGCTGGTGCGCAACGGTTTCGAACCGCAGACCGTAGGCCCGCGCGTGCTCGCGGGCCAACTCGGCGGTACCGGGCCACTCCATGCGGCCGAGGTCGGCGTGGACCACCACGAACCGTGCGAGGTCCACACCCTCCCGGCGAGCACGGTGCACCAGGTCGATGATCATCGCCTGCGAGTCCTTGCCCCCGCTGGTGGAGACGACGATCCAGTCATAGCTCGCCAGGTCGGGGACCGGCGGCATCACGGCGTTGCTCCTGCCGTCAGCAGGTTCCGCGCCGTTGCGGTCGCCTGCACCGTGCGTGCCACGGTGATGGCGTGCTCACGATGGACGATTCCGTGGTGGTCCGGGCAGCCGGGCAGCACGTCAACCGCGCTGAGGATGACGTTGCCGCCCAAGCCCCAGCGGTGTGCGTTCACCACGGCCGGGGTGATCACCAACTCGTCAACGCCCGAGCCAATCCTGGTGACCGAGGCCACGTCGGCTTCGCCCGCCCGCATCCGCCACGTGAGGCTAAGGAACAGGCCACCGGTGCCCACACAGGTGCCGCGGACGGTGGATCCGAACTTAGGGACCTCGCCGAGCAGAGCACTGCCGACCGCGGCCACATCGCGCGGGGTGCAGAACTGGGCTCGTGCTTCCAGGGGTTGCCCTACGGCCGGGGCTTGCCACAGCTCACCGAGCAAGTCCAGCTCGCCCACACCTCCAGAGATCGCGGTCCACTGCACCACCTTCGGCACCACTCGGCACAAGATCGCGTGCGCACCACCGAGATCGGCTTCAGCGGCACGCCGTTCCTGGCCCAAGAGCCAGGCAGCAACTGGATAGGCCGCGGGTACGAGGTCCGGACGGAGTCGAAGGAATCGGGCCCAGACTTCTGCGAGCCAGCCAATCGCGGAATAGGTGGACAGTCTGGTGGTCCGGTTGCCGAACTCACCGGGGGCACAGCCCAGTGGCCGGATGAGGTTGACCGCCGACATCACTGACAGCGGGATGTCCAAGCGCTCGCTGCCACGCGAGCCGTGCCACGCACTGGCCGCGGAACGTACGACGGCCTGAGCTTCGTCCTCAGCCGCGCATACAAAGTCGTTGGGAGACATACAGGTGATCGTGGGCGCCGCATCGAGCCGGACAGCTCCCCCTTACTTGACCGAACTGCCCCGAAACACCTACCCCGCGTTTCAAGTGGCGCAACGCCGGCAATCCCGGCTGTTCGGGAATAGGCTCTGCACTCGCCGACCTTCCTCGGCGTCGCGTCGTTCTACTCAGCCCTCCAGCACCGGACCTCTGGCGGCGAGATCCTGTCCAGCTCTGTGGAGAGGAACATCGACCCGCACACTGCAGGATCGTCTGCTCGCGCCTGCGAAAGGGACATCGTGATGCGTGTGGTGGCGGGCAGCTCGTCAGTGAGAGCTCCACCGGTGCGGGGACGGCGTGTTATCTCCCGGTGTGAGCCGCAGAATGGGGATCGACGCGAGCCGACGGCCATCCGGGCCACCGGTCGCGTCGGCCGACCAGCTGCCGCTCTGGCCCGACCACGTCCGCACCGCCCAAGGCTCAAGGCCCACCCGGTTCTGTCCGCTGTGGCTCGTTGACGAGAGGAGGTTGACCGTGACTGATCAGCAGCTGCGGCAGGCGTTGCTCGGGTTGAGCATCGCACCGGCCGCGTGGCACCTCGGGAGGTTCCAGCCGCCCATGCGAGTCCAGTGCCCGGTTTGCCCTCGCGAGCTGCCCGCGGGCTGGGGGCGGCGTTGGCGGTGCGAGGACTGTGGCCGCGGTGGTGACGTGGTGGACTACCTGCGCGCCGGTGGCCTGTCCTTCGCCCAGGCCCGGACCGTGGTGCTGGCCGAGCGGAAAGGCTGGGTCGCGTGGGCGCGGCAGGCCTTGCGTACGGCAATGCCGATGCCGATGGTGCTGGGGCTGTTGGGGATCGCGATGGTGGGCAACCGGATCCGGTGCCTAGATCCGCAGGCCCACCGGCGCGGGGACAGCCGACCCTCGTGTGCGGTCTACGTCGACGGGGTGCACTGTTTCGCCTGCGGATTCCACGCTGACGCGGTGGGGGTGTGGCAGCGGGTGCAGGGCTGTGACTTCCGGACCGCGTGGGAGGCGCTGTTGCGCCAGGCTCAGGACGGTGCGGTGCGGATCGGGGCGGCGAATGTGGTGTTGCCGCAGCGGCCGTTGCGGGATGGGCGGGACTTCGTGCCGCTCTATGACAAGGTCATGGCCTGCTGCGAGCCGTTGCCCGCGACCGCCGGAGCCGACTACCTCGCTGAGCGCGGTATCGATGCCGTGGCCGGGCATGAGCTGGGTGTGCGGTGGGCTTCCAACGCCGCCTTGGGCCGGATCCAGCACCTGCTGGAGAGCCTGCCTGGGGCAACCGCCGTTGACGCCGGACTGCTGGATCGCCGGGGGCTGTTCACCTTGCGGCGTCAGCGGTTGCTGTTCCCGGCCTGCTGGGACGGGCACGTGGTGTGGTTGCAGGGGCGCTCTACCCGCACTGGGGTGGCCGGTGCGAACCGCTGGCGTTCCCTGAGCGGGATCCGGGCGTGGCCGTTGGGGTTGGCGCTGCTGGAGCGCGCCAAGCCGGACGAGCCGGTGTTCGTGGGCGAGGGGTCCACGGACTGGTTGGCCATGGCGGTTCGGGAGTGGACCACCATCGGGGTGCCAGGGGCGCAGGCGATCGCCACCACGTGGCTTCGTCTGCTCGTCGGGCGGCGCGTCGTGCTCGCCCACGACGGAGACGACGCCGGTGACATGGGCGCGCGGCTCTGGCGCGAGCGTTTGCGGCCTTTTCGCGCTGTGCCGCAACGTCTTCCGCTGCCCTCGGGTATTGATCCGTGCGACTACCTGCGCCGCCGCATGTCGCACGATCCACTCGGGTCGCTGCCCGAACCCATGGCCCTGCCGGATTCCTGATCCTCCCCGAAGTCGGGGATCCGGCCACCCGAGAGGGTGGGGTGCGCCAAGCCCCCGGCGTGCCCCACCCTCCCCCCTTCTCCCGCAACGGCTTTCACCGTTCAAGCAGGCGGGGATCTGCGCGTTACCTCCGCGGCGGTGACAGGACGGCGTGCGCCCGCACGCCCCAGCTGCCCTGTCCGCGAAGGAAGGGGATGTCGGCCGCCATGATGGCTTCACCGACGCCAGAACATCCGATACGAACCGAACGCAATCCGTTGGACGCCTTGCTGTCCGACGCCGAATACATCGCACTCAGGCAAGGCACCCCTGTTGCACTGGGACTTGCGGCAACGCGCACGGAACAAGGGTTGCGGCTGACCGTGACCTCGATGGTTGAGGACGGCAAGCCCGGCCTGCCGGTCGTGGTGCACAACCCACCGGCCGAGGTACTGAACCGGATGGCGCGGGTGAAGAACATCCGCTGGGTGGCCGAGGATCTGACAGGGGTGGCCCAGGTGCTGGCCAAGAGCGGGGTGCGGCTGCGGCTCGGGCTCTGCCTCGGTCTGGCCGAGCGGGCGCTGGACGCCTTCTCCTGCACCGTGGCCGATCCGTCGATGGCCGTGGCCAAGCCACCTGCCGAGCGGTTTCTCGTGGTCAAGCAACGCATCTCCGATTCCGGCTGGACCCTGCCGTTGATCCGGTTGGTCAACCAGGACTCGGCCAATGCGCTGCTGGCCGGTGAGCTCAACGCCCACGGCATTCCGTGGAACGGCGAGGAGTACCGCAGGTTGATGATCAAGCTGTTGCACAAGCCGGAGCGAGGTGATGCCTACCCGCGGCTGGCCGACCTCGACAAGCAGATCAGCAAGTTGTTCGACGGAGCCAAGTTCGACTGGCGCACGGAATGGGCGGAGGTGCTCGACGGCGAACAGACCGAGTTCGGCACCGCCAAGCTGACCAGGCTCCAGGATGCCGACCACCCGGCGGTGCCCCTGGTGCTGCGCTGGCGTGAGCTGTACACCCTGGCCACGCACTTCGGCTACGCCTGGGAACAGCGGTGGACCTCGAAAGGTCACTGGCGTCCTCGGTTCCGCCCGGCGAGCACGGTGTCAGGGCGCTGGACAGCTGAGGGCGGTGGGCTGCAGCTTCCCCGTGAACTGCGCTCCTGCGTGCACGCTGAGGCCGGGCGGGTGCTCATCCGCGCGGACCTGCGCCAGCTGGAACCACGGATGTGGGCCCACCTGTCCGCGGACGGACGATTGATCAAGGCCACCGCGCACAGCGATCTCTACGCCGAGATCGGCAAGTCGCTGGGGATGAACCGCGACACCGCGAAAGCCGCGGTGCTGGCGGCGATGTATGACGATCAGTCCCCGTTGGGGCGGCGCACCAGGGGTGTGTTGAAGCACCGGTTCCCGCGCGCGATGCGGAGCCTGGAAGTGGCCATGGCGCGCGGTCTCAACGGTGAGACCATCCGCACCAAGCTCGGCCGGACCACGCCACCGTCGGATGAGCTCATCCGGCAAGCCCTGCAAGTCGCGCGGGAGTCCTGGACGCAGGAACAGCAGGCCGCGGTGCGCAAGCGGGGCCGTCAGGTCCGCAACTTCTACCTGCAGGCTCCGGCTGCGGAGCTGGCCTGCGCCATTGCCGCTGACCTGCGTGAGGCGCTGCGGTGCCTGGACGCCCGGCTGCTGCTGTTCCTGCACGATGAGTTCCTCATCGATGCCGGGCTCGGCGAGGCGGACAAGATCGAGAGACTGCTGCCCGAGGTGGCTCGGGCCGCGGCCGACCGGGTGCTCGGCCCGGCCCAGGTGTTCTTCCCGCTGACCATCCGCCGTGGCCAGAACTGGGCGGTGGCAAGCGGGACCAACACGAAGTAGCGATCGGTCATCACCGATCGGGTTGGGGCCGGTCACCACACCGGCCCCAACCACCCCCTCCCCCGGCGTGGCCGGGCATCACCGCGGACTCCAGCACCACCGACAGTCGTCCATAGTGGACGCTGAGGGCGCGTGCGGCGTTCTCCACGGCGCCGGCCAGTTCCAGCCGGTGCTCGGGCCAGGCCCACAGCAGCAGGATCGAGCAGCCCCGCGCGAGCACCTCTGCCAGCACCACCGGCCAGTCCGGCCTTCGGCGGCGAGGGTGGACCGCGAGGGCGGCCACGCCCCGGCCCTCACGCACGACCGCCGCATCCAGCACCGCCCCCGGATCGAGCCAGCGTTGCGCGGTGCGGCCGAGATCGTCGTGCAGGTGGCCGACCAGCTCGGCATGCGCACCGTAGCGGTGCACCATCTGCTCGAACCAGGTCGCCGCAGCCCCGAGGGCACTCCGGCCGCGCCCCATCGCGGTGGGCGCGAGCAGCACTCCGCCGCCGCGCGCCGGGTGCACGGTCAGCCAGCCCCGCCGTTGCAGGCCCCGCCGAGCAATATTCCACTGTAGACAGTCCAGTGGGCAGCCGGCGCGAAGGGCCTGTTCCCTGGGTTGATGGGGCGCCTCGATCAGGGTGGTGAAGACCTCCAACTCCACCGGCGAGACCGGGCTGTCGGCCAGCGCCGTGATCGTGAGCTCCGGGAGTTCATCGACGAGCTGAGCCAGGTGAGCCTCCAGCTCCACAGCGGGTTCGCCGCAGCTCACGCAGGACGCTCGAGCTGTTCGCGGACCCGGTGGTGCAGCGCCTGCTCCAGGGCCGCGATGGTGCGGTGGTGGATGCCCCAGCTGACCAGCCGCCGGATCGAGTGGCCGTGCACCTGGCGCAGCAGGTAGCTGACCAAGGCACGCTGCATGCGGGGCTGCTCACCGTCCTCGGCCAGCCCAGCTCGCAGTACTGCCCGGGTGACCTGCGAGCGCACGCACCGCAGCTCCAGGCCTTCGATGAGCTCATCGGTGCACGGGACCATCTCGGCATAGCGGTCCAGCGAGCACCTGCCACCGGGCAGCAGCGAGCTGATCCGGTTGACGAACAGCCGCTCCCCCGGCTCCAGCGCGGCATACCCCTTCTCGCGCAGGTGTTTGAGCCTGCGCAGGGCGCTCTGCCCGATCTCGGTGCGCCAGCGGTCCCCGGCGAGCTGGCGCACCCGCTGGGCCAGATGGGCAGTCCACGGTCCGCGCGCGGGGTCGTAGCTGGCCGCGGCTTCCAGGATCCAGACCACGACCTGCTGGTCGAGATCCTCCGGCTCGCCGAGCAGGTCCTGCAGGGCGCGGCGCTGCGGGCGCACCGCGTGCCAGGCCAACGCTTTGCCCTCCTCGACCAGGCCCGCCACCACATGCGGGGCCAGCCCGCTCAGGCGCCGCCGGCCAGCCGCATCCAGCGGCGCGCCCTCCCACCAGGCTCGCGGTTCACCAGGCATCGAGGCCACCTCGCCAGGCCGGGCCGGGCGCGCCGTCGTAGACCTCGCGCAGCGCCTGGGTGACGCCGAGGGTGCGCACCCCGGCGTGCAGCAGGTTGCCGTGCTGCGGCGGCCCCAGCGCGAACACCGGTTCCAGGTCCGCCAAGGCCTCCACCAGCTCCCAGGCGGCGTTCAGCCTGCTCGTCACATCCGGTGTGCCGGCCAGTGCGGCGCCGAGGGTGCCGCAGGGCAGGGAGACCGTGGCGATCAGCTCGGTGCCCAGGTGCAGGGTGAGCGAGACCTCGGGCAAGCGGGTCGCGGCCAGCGCGGACTCGATCCGGGCGCAGCCGCGCCGGGCGCGCCAGAGCGCGATCCGGAACTGGAAGTGGATGACGAAGGGGTCAGCGGCGGTGGGCGCCCGGTGTTCTGCAGGCATGGCGAAGTTCTCCCTGTCCGTGCGATGGCGATGCCCGGCGGGAGCTAACGCGCACAGCCGCGACCGGTGACACCGCGCAAGGAAGGGGGAGGAAGCCGCGGTGGCCGCGGCTTCCTCCAGTGCTCGGCTCAGCTCTGCTTGGCCGCACCGATGAGGGTCTTGGCGCTGGTCACGACGGTGACGATGCCGGGCCAGCGCTGGAAGGTCTCCCAGACGTGCCGGTGCTGCCCGCCGTGTTCCAGGCGCAGGTCCCAGTAGCCGGGCAACCGGGGTTCGCCGCTGGTGCGCAGCGCGGTGGCGAGCGCGTGGTGCAGCTCGGTCAGCAGCTCCAGCGCGGTGCCGGGGGTGCCGGGACGGGCGATGCGCAGCAGTCGCCGGACCTGCTCGCGGATGGTGGCGATGCAGTCCGCGCGGGGGGCGTGCTCGTCTTCGGCAGTGGGCCAGGTGAGGGGGTGGTGCAGATAGAACTCGCGGATGCGGTGCAGCCCCCACTGGGCCGGATCACGCGGCACCCGCTGGACCCGGAGCCTGGGCACCAGCTGGGACAGCCGCCGGTACAACACCAGATAGGCACACGCCAGGGCGTCCTCATCAGCGAGCAGGACACCCCGGTCGGCCTCGTCGATCTCCGGTGCACGCATGTTCAGCGTGGCCAGACCACGCATGATCGCATCGAGCGTGCTCCGCAGACCGCGGACTTCGGTGCGGACCAGGCGGCGAGGCAGGCCGCCGATCGCGGTCGCGGTCAGTTCGGCGAGCTGGTTGAGCTCCCCGGCGTAGTCGACCATCTCCTGCCAGGCCAACAGCACGTCCCGGTACCGCCTTCCCTGCAGGCTGGCGAAATCCGACAGCGTGCCGCCGTCGGCGAGGTGCCCGATCAGGGCCGCGTAGTGCACCTGCCGCATCGGGGTCAGACCGAGTAAGTCGTGCACGTCACCGCGGACGATCTGGTACCAGCCGCCCACCACCGGGCTGTAGAGGGCGGCGAAGAGCCGGACCGCATCCGGCGGCACACCGCTGAAGCCCGGATCCAGCCAGGCGGAGTCGATGCGCAGTGCCCTCGCCCGCGCCGAGCTGCTCAGCTTGCGCAGCTCGCCACCGGCCACGACCTGGCGGCGGATCTGCTCCTGCACCCGTTTCGGATCCCTCGCCTCGGACTCCGCCAGCCCGAGTGCCTCGCTGATCCAGGTGTCCACGCGGCCGGCGAGTAAGCTCTGCTGGACCCAGATGCCGAACCGGGCGGCCGAGATCACCGCATCCCGTCCCTCCAGGCGCCGCCGATGGGTGCTGGCCACGCCCGCGGTGTGCACAGGTCCCTGGCCGGTGCGGAGCATGCGGTGAATCAGGGTCAGCTGCTCGGCGCTCAACGTCTCGTAGTCGCAGACCTCCTCCACGTGCTCGCTCAGCCGGGGTGTGGCAGGCCGCGGCGCCCACCGGACCTGGTGGAGCCGGTCAGGAGCGCCCGGCACCGGCTCCAGCTGGTCCGGTGCCCGCAACTGCGGGTCGTGCTCAGCCCAGCGCCGCAGCCGCCGGAGATCCTGCTCGAACACCTCCTGGGCGGTCCCGCCGTGGCCGCGACCGGCCGCGAGGTTGGCCGCGGACTCCCGCAGCGTGGTCAACGCGGCGAACAGCAGCGGCAACCGCGCGGGCAGCCCCAGCGGCGGCCCGGTGAAGGCCAGCGGATCCGTCCGGTCGCAGCCGAGGCGACCGTGCAGCACCTGGTGCGCCGCCGCCGCGGCGGCCAGCACCGCGGTGTTGCCGCGCTGGGTGTGCACCAGGGTGTGCAGGCGGAACAACACCGCGGTGGTGGCGGCCAGGTTCTCCAGCACCTGGTTCACCGCTCGCCGCCGCGGCCCGTCAGCCGATCCGGGTAGCGCGGTGGATGGCCGCAACTGCCTGGCCGTGACCGCCATCGCCACTTCCAGGCGCTCCAGCTGCTCCAGGTCGTCGCTGAGGCAGCGCAGCAGATCATCACGGCGCACCCGCAGCGGCACCAGAGCGCCGTCCAGGTAGTACAGCAGCTCCTGGGCCTGCTCGACCGGATCGCCGAACAGGTCCAGCTCTGGACTGTCCACAACAGACACCGCACCCATCACGGCCTCCCAGCGGTAACCAGCCAGGCAGGTACGGGCAGGTGCAGGGCCGGACGGCCCCAGGCGATCCCGTCCCGATGCGCCCAGCGCGCCAGCACCCGCGGGTCAGCCAGCCGCTGCCGCACACCGGCAAGCGCCGCGGGCTGGCGCACCGGCTCGTGCCCGAGATCGCCGTCGCGGGCGCTCACCCACGAGCACACCCCATCGGCCTGTGCCCGGAACAACACATCCAGCACCGGCACCCGCAGCTCATCCTTGGGGTCCAGCCGCACCAGCGCCCGCTGGGCCATGACCTCCAGCGCAGCCTCCACTGTGGCGATGTCGCTGTCGGTCAAGGGTTCGCCGGCCCGCAGCTCCGGCCTGCCCCACAGCAGGAAGAACGCGTGGTAGCGGCTGTTCACCACCTCCGCTGCGGGCAGCTCCGCCACTGGCAGCGCCCAGTGCGCGCCGTGGTGGTAGGTGCCGTGCACCGGATTGCAGCCGACCCAATGCCAGGGGGTGTCGGCACCGTCGTCGGCCAGCCAGTGGTTGCCGTGCGATTTGCCGTCGGCTCGCGGTTCGACGCCGATGATCGTTCCCGGGTGCGCCCAGGAAGCAAGATTACCCACCATCGCCGTGACCTCCTCTCAACTCGGGGACGAGCCGGTGCGCAGCGCCAGAACAACCCCGGCGCCAGTGGCCACCGGGCGTCCCTGTTCGGACCAACCGCAGGTAACGCGGCGCGGCCACGGCGGCGGCCACCGCGGTGCTCGCGCGTTACATCGAGCCGGGCACGAGCAACCGCTCGCCTACCGCCACACCCTCGGAGGTACGAGGTGCCCGATTGCACCGGACAGCAGGACGAACTGGCTCTGGTGGCCTGCCTGGTCCGCGAACCCGCCCTCGCCGAAGGACACACCACGGTGATCTCCACCGGCGCCGAGGAGTTCATCGACCTCGAGCTCGGTGCCCTCTTCGACCAGCTCCGCGCCATCCGCGACACCCGACCGCAGCTGACCGGACTCGGGATCCGCTACACCGTCGAGACCGACCTGCACCCGGCCCTGGACCGTGCCCTGGCCTGGTGGGACCGGGAAGCCAACCAGCTGCACCCGCTGCTGCCCACCGTCGCTGAGGAAGTGGCGCTGCTGGCCCGCGCGATCCACGCCCGCTGGCGCGAACGCCAGATCGAGGCGACCTTCGCCACCGCCCGCCACGCCTACCGCAACGGCGAGCACGACCAAGCCGGAGAGCAGGTCGTCAAGCTCGGCGAACTGATGAGCACCGGCGACGACCCCGTGGACAACATCAACCCCTACACCGAGCACACCCCGGAGGTGCTCACCGCCGAGCTGGCCGAACTCTCCACCGGCTCCGGCCTGGCCGTGCACCCGCGGCTGGACGCCCTGCTGCACCACCGCGCCGACTGGCGCGATGAGCTCGTGCTGCTGGGCGCCAAGACCAAGGTCGGCAAGACCAGACTGGCCGGGTGGTGGATCAGCCGGATCTGCGCCTCCGCCGCCCACACCCGCCCGGAAGCCCAACAACTGGTGTTCTGCACCGAGCTGACCCGCGCCGAACTGCTGGCCATGCTCCAGGACTACCAGCAGCCGGACAGCCCGCTGCGGCAACCCACACCGCACGGACGGCCGAGGCTGCTGCTGTTCGGCAAGGAGTTCTTCGCCCGCGTCGGCGGCGATCCGCCCGCCCGGCTGCGCGCGATGAAGAACGAGCTGCGCACCTTCGCCGCAGCCAACCTGCACTGGGCCCACCGCCACCACCTCGCGGTGGCCGACTGCTGGTTCGCCGGGATCGTCATCGACTACCTGACCTCAATGCTGGCCGCCGCCAACGACTTCGCCACCTGCGAGGAGCTCGTCCGCGGCCTGGACACCTCCATGCGGATCTTCAACCCCGGCTGGGTCGGCCTGGACGCCCACCGCTTCGGCGAACTGGCCGGACTGCACTGCAACGTCGTGGTCTGCGAACAGGTCAACGCCCGCCGCGAACCACCATCCAAGATCACCGTGGACCAGCGCACCGGCAAGATCCACCGGCCCCCGCTGGACCCACCCTCACCGACTGAGATCAACGGGGCCCGCTCGACCTTCGAGACCGCCACGGTCTACCTCATGCTCGCCCGCGACCCCGACGGGCGGGCCAACCCACCCGAGGAAGCGGTGCTGCGCGTCTCCGGCCGATCAGTGGCCAGCGCGGAGTTCCCGCTGCGCTTCCACAACGGCACCTTCCACCTCGCCGAGACCTCACCGCCCGCCACCGTGGCAGCACACCCCACACCCCGGGAACACGTGTGGACCACACCGCCCTACGTGCTCGCCCCACCAGCCGTACTCCGCCCCGACGGGACCCTGGAACCCAGCCAGGACCGATGGGTACCCCTGGACCCGGCACTCAAGAACTGGACGCCCCCTCGGCTGACACCGAACACGAACGGCCAGTCCCTGGCCCGATGACCCCACCCGCACCACGGCGCTCGTCGCCTGCCGCCCGTCCACACGCAGGCGACGAGCCCCGCCCTACTCGCCCGACAGTCCACTGTGGATCGCCTTGGCCAAGGTCACCAACAAGCCACGTTCGGCACGCTGACGATCCCGCCGCGCGATCGCGACCTCCTCCTCCACCGGCTCCACCACGATCCGCAACACCGATCCCCGCACCGCGCCCAACATCCGCCCAGCCTGCGACCCATCCACCGGCGACTCCCCCGCCGGATTCAGCTCCACCTCCCACTCAGCCTCCGGCGGCCAGATCTGCACCAGCAACCCCTCCTGCCCCCCTGCCCCGGCAGACAAGGTCTCCGTGGCCACCGAACGCACCCGGGCCAACGGCCACACCTGAGTCCGGGTCACCAGCCGCCACCCCCGAGGACTGGGCAGGGCCAGAAACTGCAAGTGCGCCAACACGCTCACGCTGGCCACCACCAGATCCAAGGTGCCCGCCTTCCCCGCCTCGGCGTCCTCCACCGTGGCCGTGCGCAGCCAATAACCGCACACCCGCTCACCCGGCAGGGTCGCCTGCAGCACCGCGCCGACCCGCTCCTGCCAACCGGGTTCCATCCGGTCGATGTAGTCGAGCAACTCCTGATGCGGATCCCGCCCGGACCCTCGTCGCAGCCTCATACCCCTGCACAGTCGGGCGCCCACAGCACAACGCGGCCACAGCGGCCCGACCGCGTTAGCTCCCAACGCGTCCGCGGACCTCCCGCAGACACGCACCTTGACAGCTCCACAGCGCAACCCGATCACCACGCCCCACGCCAGGGGGCGCCCACCAACCTGCGACAAAGGTGGTGACAACTCCCTGGCGACCCACCCGGGCCTCTGGCGCGCCAGGGAAAAACCATGGCCGGAACGACAATGAGCAAACGCCGTCAGGACGCCCAGGCCCTCTGGGCCAACCTCGACGGCGCCCACGCCGTACTGCTGACCGGCGAGGCGAGCACCGTGGTCACCCTCAACGCCGCCTTCATCCAGGACCACATCACCCGGCAACTCACCAAGGTGCGCATCGAACTCTCCGAACCCGCAAAGGGCGCCGTGCACATCGTCAGGCTCATCTCCATCCCCCAACCCACCGGACCAGACCGGGCCTGCGGCCAATGCGACACCCAACCGTGCCGGCACCACTGGTCACTCATCGAAGCCGCAACCACCCTGCCCGGCAAGGCAGGCGCCCTGGTCATGGCCGCACTCAACCTCAACGACACCGAACTCGTACCGGACACCGACGTGCCCGGCAGCGACATCGGCGAAACCTTCATCTTCACCAGCAACACCCGAAGCTGGGAACCAGCCAAATCCGCACTGACCCCACTCGCACTGCCCTTCGAACCGGCCACCACCCCACCAGCCACCCCAGAACTCGCCGCACTGGTACCCGATCCCGGCAGCCTGCGCGGCGCGGTCGTCAACGAAGCGGCCTGCCAGCAGATCACCAACCTCAGCTGGATCGGCAGGACGGTGTTCCTGCTCGCCGGACCACCCGGAACCGGCAAGTCCGCCAGCCTGGCCAAGATCGCCGCCGACCGCAAGGTGCCACACCTGCCCATCACCAGCCCCGACCAAGCCAAACCGTTCACCATCGGCCTCCACAACGGCGCCACCAGACTGGAACACAGCCTGTTCGTCCAAGCCGTGCAACACCCCTGCGTGATCGTGCTGGAGGACCTGCACCGCTGGGAAGATCGCCTGGACGTCCTCGACGAACTCGAACCACTGCTCAACCCCTCGGCCACCAGGTTCCGCGCGGTCTACCCCGTCGAAGGCGGCACCGTCGACGTCCCGATCCACCCCGAGGCCCTGATCGCGGTGACCACCAACCGGCCCAGCGTCGCCTGGGCCGGAAAATGGCTCGACCGCTGGCACGTCGTCAGCGTCCGCGAACTCGGCACCAACGCCCTGATCCAGGACGCCGTCCACACCGGAATCTCGGTACTGGACAAGCGCATCGTTTGCGGACAGATCAACCCAGCCGACCGAGCCTCCACCATCACCGACATCACCACCTTCGCCAACTTGCTGACCTACACCATCGCGCTGCTCAACCGCGACCCGATGCTCTCCGCGCGCTACAGCTGGGGCACCAGGGCTGCCCGCGAAGCCATGACCCGCTTCGTCATCGGTCAGTCACACAACCAGATCGCCGTGGAGGTCTTCGCCGGCAAACTGCTCCGCGACCCCACCCTCGCCCTGCACACCCTCTCCTCCGTGCACACCCTGCGCGGCTGGGGCACTCCCCTGATCTCCGCACTGCCCTTCCCCGACGGCCTCACCGACGAGCAGTACACCGAAGCCTTCCCCAGCTACGGAGGAAAGCTGGCATGAGCGCCTACGACCGCATCGTGCGCCAGACCTTCCGCGCCCTCGTGCCCGGCCACGCCCTCTTCATCACCCCCGGAGCACAACCCGCCACCGGCCACGACGACGCCGGACTCCACGTCCACTTCCCCACCACCAACGAACTCGCCACCGCACACTTCGGCCAGCTGTGGCCACCCCTGACCCAGCCGCTGAAGTACCAGCTGATCTCCTACCTCGCCGGCCACGAGGCCATGCACGCCTGGGAAATGGTCCGCGGCTACCGCGCCCACCCCGCCAACACCCTGCGCGGCCTGGTGGCCAACATCCTCGCCGACATCCGCATCGACCACTCCCCCGTCCTGCGCACCCTGGCCCACTGGCCCCTCAACCGCGACATCGCCTACCGCGTACTGGACGAACCCCTCATCCCACCAGCCGACCTCGAACCCGCCGAACTCCCCCACCACAACGCACTCCGCGTACTCAACTGGGGACTGGCCATGCTGCGCTGCGGCAGGCTCCGGCAATCCGACGGCACCACCGTGCAAGCCCCCACCCACCCGCTCTACGCCCAACTGTGGCCCCAAGTGCTGGCCATCATGATCGAGGCCCGCAACTACAACTGGCACACCGAAACCGACCTCCTCGACCGTCTCCTCGACCTGCTGCGCGGCTGGACCCGGCACCAACCACCACCAACCCCCGCCGACGACAACTCAACACCCGACACCGCCAACACCGCGATCGTCGACGCCGAGCACCCCGACACCACCGAAGCCGCCGACGCGCACAACCCCTTTCACTGGCAGGACGAACAAGACCAACCCCCCGACCACACCGACTTCGACCAACAGCTGCACGACGCGCTCAGCCAGGTCCCCGATCCACGAGGCTGCACCGGAACCCACGACAGCCAGCAGCAGGAAGGCAACTCCTGGACCCCAGAAGACGCCGTCCAGGAAATCACCGACTCCCCGCTGCGCGAACAAGCCGAGGCCGACTGGGAACAACACCAGCAAGAAGCCCAAGCCGAGGCCGAACAAGCCGCCCAACAAGCCCGCCGCAACCATCCCGCAGCCGCGCTGACCGAGGACACTCTGGCGAAACGGGAACTACTGCCCGCCGAATGGTTCCCACACCAACCCAGAGCGCACTTCCACGACAACGTCACAGGGGACACCCAACTCATCCCACCCCTGGCCACCCAACTGGAGACGGTGCTCCGCCCGTTGCTGACCGGCTCCGCCCGGCGCCAACGACCACACACCTCAGGCTCGCGCCTGGACCTACACCACCAGGCCACCCGCGTCTACGTTCAAGCAGCCCACGGCGGCGAACGCGATCCGAACATCTGGCTGGACCACCGGATGGGCCAAGGCCGCAACCGCCTCGCCCTCGCCCTGGTCGTGGACTGCTCCGGATCGATGCTCTCCCACGCCCCGGCACCCGCCAAGGCCTGCCACATCACCACGGCGGGCCTGCTCCGCGCCATCGACGCACTGGGCAGACACGCCGACCTGGCACTCGCGGGTTTCACCGACGAAGTGCTCACCATCCGCGGCTTCGACGACACCCTCTCCACCGACCGGGCAGAACAACTGCTCACCCTGGCCCAAAGCGTCTGCGGCGGAACCGCCGTGGCACCCGCAGTCGCCTGGGGACTGTCCCAACTGGACAACCACCGCCCCGGACACCGAGATCGGAGAATGCTGGCGATCCTGACCGACGCCGTGCTCGGCGACGCCGATCGCCAGCACACCCAGCAACGCCTTACCGCCGCACCCGGGGACATCATCACCATCGCCATTGGGCTCGGCTCCGTCGACGCCGCCGAACTACGACAGCTCACGCCGAACACGTTGATCCTGCCCGCCGACCGCACACCACAACTCCCCGGCCTCCTCCAGCACGCCATCGAAAAGCAACTGCACGCATAGGCGAGACGTGAACGATCGGGTACGCGTGGAGCACATCACTCCGCAGTGTTGCCGGGTGCCCCACCAGGCGCTCGGCAACACCCACCCACACTCCGGGGTGGAACGCCGGAGCCCCAATGAGCCCCGGCGCCCCAGCAACGCGACGCGGTCCAGCCCGTCAGTCCACTATGGACTTGGACGGACCCGCCCGCCTTGCCAGTTCTTCCGGCGCGAGGATGTGCAGGACTCCCGGCGCCTTGGCGATCCAGCCCCGCTCGGCGAACTCCCGCAACCGGGCCCCGGCCGTGTCCCGGCTGACACCGATCAGCTCACCGAGCTCCTTCTGGCTCAGCGCCAGCTGGACCCGGATCGTGCCGTTCTCCGCCGCGCCGAACCGCCGGGCCAACTGAACCAGCAACTTGGCCAGCCTGCCCGCCGTGTCCAGCATCAGCAGATCCACCCGCTGGACGTCGAACTCGAACAGCCGCTGGCACAACTGCTGCGCCAGACCGAAGTTGATCGCCGCCCGCTCCTGGTGACACTGCTCCAGCTCCGCACACAGGATGCTCGCGGTGACCACCTCCGAGGCCGCGACCGCAGTAGAATCGCGCGGACCGGGACCCAGCGACGGATACAGGCCAACGACATCGCCCGGCCCCAGCACCACCTGCGCCAGCGCGGACTGCCCGTCCCGTTCAAGGCTGATCTTCACCGCGCCCTTGTCCACCACATAAACCCGATCACCGGCCTCGCCCTGGGCGAACAGCCGCCGACGCGGCTCGAACACCTCGAGCCGCATCCGCTGCCGCAACGCCTCTGCTTGCTCCGGCGACAGATGACTGAACAGCGGGGAACGCCGCCAACCGGAGCCCGGCTCGCCGGGCTGCACAACATCGTCGTTTCGCATCAACGCCCTGGCGCGCCAGGGCACATCGGCAACGGCCCCTGGCCGCCTCGTGCGGCCGCCAGGGGATTCCACCACCTTCAGCGAAGATCATGGCCGCTCCCCTGGCCCGGAGCGAATGGACTGGACCGCTATGGAACTGTCGAGGTACGCGCCCACGGCACCGTGCCGCGGGACCTGACACCAGCTAACGCACCCAGCGCCGGGCGCAGGACCACCTGCCCCGTGACCACACCCGGCCACCCAACGACTCGCCCGGTGCCTGGGTGCAGGTGTCGCGCTGCTCCCGGCCGCGCCGCCCGCAAAGGGCCCAACGGCCCACGGGACGAATGGGCCGAACCGGCCCATTCGGCACGACGGCGCACTGTGGTGCTCGGCTCGCATCCAGAGTTCACCAGGCCCAGCCTGCGGACCCGGCACGTGAGGTTTCGAACAACCGGCGAACGCGGGCCGTCCCAACGCGCGGCGCAACCGTGTGGTCAATCTCGCCCACCTCAACCCACGAGGTTCCGCAAGGGCGGTTGGACGGTAAGCAACCGTCCAACCGTCCGCGCTAGGCTTTCACACTCCCTCAGCGGGCACCGGCACGCCGTTTGGTTCGTGGACGCCACGTTCGGCCGCCAGCTCGCTCCTGCGGCGCAGCAACGGGATCGGGTCCGCCGGCGGCGTGCTGAACTCGGGGCCGGCCTCGGTGTGCACAACGTTCACTGCCATGCTGGTTTCCCTTGTGGTGTCACGAAAGCCTCGACGTCGAAGGCGTGGCGGACGGTTGCCGGATGGCCGATCAGCTCGGCCGCCCGGTTCGGCGACAGGCTCTGCCGGGCGGCCTCCGCGGACTCGAACACCATGACCGCGCCCCACCTGGCACCGTCGGAGATCCAGAACTTGGTGACCAGGCCCGACACCGCGGCCCAGGCATTGGCGCCCTCAGCCAGCAGTGACTCGCGGAGCGCGGGGATGTCGAGCGTGGGGACGGCGTCGCGGTCCCACCAGGCGATCACGGCCTTCACGGGCATTACACCTCGGGCACGCGGAGCATGGTGTCGAGCAGCCGGTGCAGGGTGGCCGGGCCGTCGAGTGTCAGCACGGACTCGGCGTGGAACTGCATCGAGGCGAACCGGGCACCGCGCAGGGCGTTCACCTCGCCGGTCAGTGGGTCGCGGCTGATCTCGACCAGACCTGCCTCCGGGTGCTCCACGCGGTCATCGGTGCTGCGGGCGGCGAAGGTGTTGTAGAACCCGACGACCTCGTGGTCCCCGAACAGCTCGATCTCACGCTGCACACCCTGGTTCGGCACCTCGCGCTGGTGGAGTTCGAGCCCCAGCACGCCGCGGAGCACCTAGTGGCTCAGGCACACCGCGAGGAACAGCTGGCCTCTGCTCAGTAGCGACCGCACCGCCTCGGCCAGCCGCGCGATCTTCGGATGCGTGTGGCCCCCTGGGTTGCCGGGCCCCGGGCCGAGCACCACGACGTCGTAGTACTCGGTCGAGTTCTCCTCGTCGAAGCGGCGGAGCACCACCTCCAGCCCGAGCGAGCGCAACAGGTGCGCGATCATGGCGGTGAAGGTGTCCTCGGCGTCGATCACCAGCGCTCGCTTGCCGGCGAGTCGGCTGTCTCGGCGCGGCCCGGTGTCGCGTTCGGCGAACCAGAACGCGCCGATCCGCGTGTTGCGCCGGTCCAGCGCCGCCTGCACGTCGGGGTGGTCCCGCCAGCGCACCGCGCGTTCCTTCAGCGCCGAGAGCAAGGTGGCGAGTTTGACGTGGGTCTCGGCTGCCTCCGACAGCGGGTCGGAGTGGCGCACCAGCGTCGCGCCGACACCGATCTCCACCCGGCCGGCCCGGTCGATTTCGGCGGTGCGGATCACGATGGCGGAGTCCATGCACTGCTGCCCGGCCTCGTCGTGACCGATGAGCGCCAGCACGCCGCCGTAGTAGCCGCGGCCCCCGCGCCAAGGCGAGGATGAGTACTCCGGCGGGTTGATGTTGTGAGGTAGGTGTTCCGGCCCGCCGCGTGAGGGGTTCTCGCGTGGCGGGCCGGAGTTGTTGTCGCGCGTTCGCTCGTGCCGTACTTGGCGAACGCGGGTGCGGTCAGCAGGTGCAGATGCCGCCGTTGTTGATTCCGGCGATGCCGTTGCCGCCGGCCAGGCCGTTGGCGCCGGAGGGGGTGGAGATGGTGTCTGCGCCGTCGTTGATGGTTCCGGAGTTACCCAGACCACCGGCACCCGCGGCGCCTCCGAGGCCTCCAGGACCACCGAAAGCGCTGCAGCCGGTGCCGCCGTTGCCGCCGACGGCGCCGTTGCCGCCCTTGCCGCCCGTGGCGGTGATGCTGTCCACGCCGGTTCCACCGGTCAGGGTTCCGGCGTTACCGATGCCGCCGGCACCACCAGCACCGGCTACACCGCCGTTGCCGCCGGGCTGGACGGCGGACTTGCCGTTGCCGCCCTTGCCGCCGACGCCACCATTGCCGCCGAGCCCGCCGTTGGCCTTGAGAGTGTCGACACCGGCCCCGCCGCTGATGGTCCCGGCATTGCCGTTACCGCCGGCACCGCCTGCACCGCCGACGCCACCGGCGCCGCCGCCGTGACCGCAGCCACCGTTGCCACCGGCCGCACCGGTCCCGCCGGCACCACCGTTGGCGGTGACGTTGTCCAGGCCCGCGTCGACCAGGTCGCCGTTGAAGTTCCCGGAATTGCCGACACCTCCAGCCGCACCGGCTCCGCCGATGCCGCCAGCGCCAGCGCCGCCAGCGACGTTGCCGCTGTTGCCACCCAGGCCACCGAGGCCGCCGTTGCCGCCCCGGCCGGCGGTGAGAGTGACGGTGTCGTTGCCGGCGCCACCGGTGATCGTCCCGGCGTTGCCCACGCCGCCGATCCCGCCGACGCCACCGTTACCTCCGGCGCCTCCAGCGCCGCTGGCCAGTCCGATCCCGCCCTGGCCGCCGCTGCCGCCGTTGCCGCCGGCACCCGCCAGAACGATGATGGAGTCCACGCCGGCACCGCCGTCGATGATGCCGGTGCTGCCCACCCCGGAACCGCCGACGCTGCCGGCTCCGCCGTTGCCACCGGCACTGCCCGCGGGAGTGCCCACGGTGCCGTTGGCCCCCGGCGGACCGTTGGCGCCCGCGGCGCCGGCGACGCCGGTGACTCTGATCGTGTCGTTGCCAGCCAGGCCGTTGATGGTGCCGTTCACCGCACCGCCGGTGATGGTGATGACGTTGGCTACGGCGGTACCGTCCAGGACCTGCCCGGCGGGAATCCCCGCGGTGCAGGTGAAGTTGGCGCCGCTTTGGGTGCACCCCGGCGGCAGTGCCCAGGCCTGAGCCGGAGCCAGGAGCGCGAACCCGGCCGCGGTGCCCAATCCGATCAGGGCCCGACCGGCCCGACCTGCAGTGGTCATTCGTGTTGTCGACCTCATGATCAACCTTCCACCCGTTGCACGGGGTCCGGGACCAACGCCACGGACCTGCGGGGGTGGTGTGGTGACCGGGGTCTGGGGTCACTGCCCGGTGCCGCACACAGAGGGCACCGGAACAAACCAACACCCTCAACACCGCAGCCTTCGCCCCCTCACCAGAGCTGACAAGACACACCCACGCCAGTCACCCCCACGCGAGCACAATCCCCACCCAAACCCACAAAACAGACGCCCGAACGTCACTGCCCGCCACCAGGCACCGCCATTGTGACGGACACGAACCACCCACATACAGCACACACCACCACTCACTATTTCCTCCGGCGCGTACTACCCCGAATTCGAAGCACCAGAGCGGAGATTGGCCGACAGGGAGACCCAGGCCGTGACCGCCTCGAGTTACGACGCGCGGCCAGGCCGGTAACGCTGCGTAGGTCACTAAGGTCACGAATGACCCGAACGGGTCAGTAACACTAGCGTCAGTGTGAGACAGCTTCGCAGTATCGGGAATTTGTACAGGCGAATGTCCCGCCACGCTCAAATTCGGGTCAGGGGAAAAGTTGTGAGCCCACAGTGCTCGATCCGCGCATGGCGGAACACTCCCAAAGGGCACGCTGTGAAGGCCATCACCGGCCGGCGCACCACGGTCACAGCAGCCATGATCCTCGTGGTCGGGTTCGGCAGTGCGGGCCCGGTGACCAGCGCGGCGGCAGCCGGGCTCGGCATGACCACGACGTGGACCGTCTCGATCGACGGCACGACCGGCACTTGGGCACCCCCGCGGTCCACCACGGCAGTGACGTCGTCCACCACCGCAATACCGGCCACGACCGTGGCTGTCCACACCACGACACCACCCCCGGCCCCGACGCCGGTCGAGCCGGTCGCACCCACCACGCCTGAGGCTCCCGGGACGACCTCACCTGCTCCCGCAACGACCTGGAGCACACCCGCGGTGACCGGCACCGCACCCGACCATGAGCCGCCCAGCCCGAGTGAGCCGGCACCGGCGATTCCTTCGTGACCACCGCGTCCGCGGCCCTTGCGCCGCCAGAGGCACGCCCGGCGAGGCTCACCCACAGTTCCGCGGTCCCGACCGCGACCTTCCACCCAACCCAAGGAGAATGGCCATGCATATCAACAGGAAAGCCAAGCCCGTCATCGTCGTCGCTGCGATCGGCACGATCCTGGGGCTGGCCAGTTTCGCCCTTGCCGCGTTCGTCCAGGACAGCACCACCGGCAGCGTGTCAGGCTCGGCTGAGGCGATGACCCCCGCCACCGTGACCGGCGCGCAGACCGGCACCCTACTGCCCGGCGAAAAAGGGTACGTAACCCTCACCCTGTCCAACCCCAACGCCAACGTGAAGATCAAACTGCTGTCCGTCACCCCGGGCGAGGTCGTGATCGACACCGTCGCGAACATCGCCGACAAGCCCTACTGCCAAAGCCAGCTCGAACTGTCCACCGCCGGCGCGGACCCGCTCCTGCCGACGCTCGCGGTCAGCGAAGCCAACTTCCCCTACAAACTGACCGACGCCGTGAAGCTCAAGGACGACACCGACATCCGCTGCCAGGCCATGACCTACCACACCACCTGGACCGCCCAGTTCCAGGCCGTCCGCTAGAGCAGTGCGCGACTTACAGGGGAAAGACCATGCGTAGCAAAATGAAAGGCAAACCCGTACTACTTTCCCCCGCTGCCCTAGGCACAGTAGTGGCCCTCAGCGCTCTCGCGATCGCCGTGTTCGTCCAGAACACCATCGCGAACGGCGCGGCCGGCTCGCCCCAGTCCCTCACTCACGCCACAGTTGTCGGCACGCAAATCGGTGTCCTGCTGCCCGGCGAAAAGGCCTACATCACGCTCACACTGTCCAACCCGCACGCCAACGCAAAGGCCACACTGCAGCCCATCTCCGCCGGTGACGTCGTGATCGACACCGTCACCAATCCCGCCGACAAGCCCTACTGCCACGACCAGATCGAACTATCCACCGTCGGCGCCGATCCCCACCTGCCCACCCTGGCAAAACACGAAACCAACCACCCCTACAAAATGATCGACGCCGTGAAACTCAAAGCCGACACCGACATCCGCTGCCAGGCCATGACCTACCACACCATCTGGGTCGCCCGCTTCCACGCCACCCAATGATCGAGCACGGCATCTCCCGGCCGTGATCGACTGCGGCCGTGGCTGTTCGTGACCAGCGCAGTGCCCACGAGCCCGCGGCCTTCGACCGCGTGATTCCACCCGACACGGGGGTATCGGGTGGAATCACCGACTGCAATCCGGCTGTCGGTGCACCTCCGAGCGCGTGACATCGGCGCGCAGGCGGCGACCGGGACATCGACCTTGACCTGCCCTGACAGGCATCCCGTGCACCAGGTGACAGTTCCTCACCGGCACCCCATGTCGGCCAGCCCCGCCTCCCAGTTCGGCGCAGCCGCTCCAGCTCGTTGGCCGGGTCGCTCATCGCCGCGGGGCACATTCCAGTGCGGCAGCGGGACGGTGCCCTCGCCAGGCATCTGCTGGCCGTAGACCTCCTAGTAGCCCTCGATGTCCCATTCGAGGTCGTAGCCGATATCGGCGCGCAGCACCCACGGCCGCACCGCCGCCGCGCGGGTCTCGGTGCCCGGGCCTGGGCAGTCCGAGTGGCTTCCTCATGCGGCGCGGTCAGAGGCTGACCGAAAAGCTCATGTGACGGGGAAGCCCGCACCGCGGCTGCCCGGGGGCGTGACGTGGCCGCGCAACGGGATGGTCACCACCGCCAAGACCAGCAACGCAGCGGCGAGAAGGCTGAGCGAGGGAACGGCGTAGTAGTAAACTACTTCCAGGGGCTGCTCATACCTCGTGATGAGCGCGGCGCAGATCAGCAGCGTGGTGGTCCAGGAGGCGGCGATCCCAAGCGCGAGACCGGTTCGCCCGCGGAGCGCGACCAGGGGCAGCACCACAACCACACCCGCTCCGGCGGCGATCAAGACTTCGGTCTGCGACTGGTCGTAGGCGTTGGCCTGGCTCAACGGTTCGGCCAGCAGCAGCCGCGCGGCCACCACCACCGCGGTGGTCACGCCGGTGACCACCAGCAGAAGACGCCGGTGCCCCCTGCTCCACCACCACACGACGGCCGCCGCGGCGCACTGACCGGCCAGCAGCACCCACGGCGGCGACAGGGTCAGCTGGGCGGTGAACACCTCCACCCCGCCATTGCGCAGGAGAAGCGCCGCGGTCTGGGCGGGGATGACGGCGCCGGTGAACAAGACCGCGATCAGCCCGCCGATCCACGCGGTCGGGCCACCTCGACGGTGCAGCGTCGCAATCGCGGCGCACAGGGCGGCGGCTCCGGTGAGCACCACCGAGATGACGACCCACGTCTCCAACGCCGCTTCGTCATGCCAGAACGAACCTTGTTCGGTGAGCGCGAGCAGCAAGCCGACCAGCACGCCGACCGGCAGGCCGAGTGCGTCCAGCACACGGCGCTGCCACGGTCGCCGGTCATCGGCCGACTGCCAGACCGTCGTTCCCCACGCGTAGCCGAGCAGGACACCGGGTAGCAGCGCGGTGGCCAGCACGGAGAGGTTGTAGGACAGCACCGGGTTCCCGATACCGGCGAACAACGGGTTGAAGTGGAGGGCGCCGACCAGGAGCAGGGCGGTGGCCAGCGCTCCGAAGGCGAACCCCTCGACGCCGCGGGCGTGCTCGGTGGTCCGGCCCCGGTCGAGAACCGCGAGGCGACGCGATGACGACGGGTGCAGGGACAGCAGTTCCCGGATACGCCCGCCCCGCCCCGGCCGCTGCCGGGACAGCAGTGCCCGCAGCGCGGAAGGGCCCGAGTTCGCAGACGAGACCAGGTCCGCCTCGTGCTCACGGGCGCGGAGCAGCCCACGCGACACCAGCCAGACCAGTGCCAGCAGCGCCACCGAGCGGATCAGGTAGTCGCGGTTGAACGCGGTCCAGACATCCGTGGTGAACGGCCTGCCACTGGCCCACAGCACCACCGCGAACACCAGCGGCAACACCAGCACCGCCGGCGTGGCCCACCAGAGACCGCGGGTCAACCAGACCCGGCCGACGTCACCCGCCACGACGTGGGCGCACTCGTGCCGCAGCAGTGCCTCGGCCTCGTCGGCCGGCAGGGCGAGCACACCGTTGGGCAACACAACCCGGGGTCTGCCGCCGATGCGCACGGTGAACGCCTCCCGGCACGCCGAGGCGAAGACCACCTCCGGGACGACGGCCCCGCCCATCGAGTGCACGGCGTCGGCGGCGGCCCGCTGCCACCGTTCTCCGGCCCGGCGCACCCGTCCCGTCCGCCGGTACAACCGCACCGGCAGCCGCCGCAGCAGCACCAGCCCCAGCGCTGCGACCACCACTCCGACGACGGCCGAACTAGACACCCTCGCCACCTCGCCGGGCAGGTTGCACAGGCCCAGCCGCACCCCCCTGGCAAGCACGTCCGCCGGTGCGCTCGCCACCGCCTCGGCGTAGCACCTCTTCAGCGTCTCGATCCGTTGGAGGCGGAACACCCCGTTGTGCAGCAGGCTCCCGGCGTAGGTCGCCAAAATGATCGGCACCGCGATCAGCAGCGCGTAGCGGGCGCGGGTCGTCCCGATCGCGAGTCCCGAGGTCGAGGCCCCGGCCAGGACCGGAGAAGCTGCGGTCACCCGGAACCGCCGGATGATTCGTGCTTACCTGTCACCAATCCATCCACCACGTACCTGGCGATCTCCCCCGCCGTCACTTCGTCCGCACCGGCACCGGTCAGGTGGATCGTGATCATCACGGTGACCCGCCCGGCCTCGGCGTCATCGATCTGGGGCGCCGGCCCGGCGGAGTCCTTGCCCCGCCGCCGGGCCCAGGCCCGTGTCAACCAGTCCCGGACCGAGTCGTAGACACCACCTGTTGCCTTCTCAACCAGCACACCACCGACCAGAGCTGCCGCGGAGAGCACATAAGGCGTCATCGCCGCGAGCTCGACCCCGATACCCACCGGCGCGTGCAGCCGCACACCGCGCACGGTGCCCTCGGGATCCCTCCGGTAGTCCAGGACGATGTCGTCGAAGGCCTCCAGCTCACCGGCGAAGCGTGTCGCCACCACGGAGTGCGCCAGGTCCACCACCTCCTCCGGCGTCCGCTCGACCGGGGCGCCAACCTCTTTCCCGACCATCGACTCCCCTCCCTGCCTCGCAACGTCGATGACCATGTCGACGACGTTGTGTGTCCCCCGCCTGGTGCGGCCCAGCGTGGCACCGCTCGAGGTGACCATCAGTCAACGGCGGCTGGATTCACCTGATCAACCGAGCCCACTGCCGCCGATAGGCAGGCTCCCTAGGCAGCGTGGGCCGGGGAGTGCTGGAAGGCGCGTTCCTGATCAGCGGGCAGCTCGCCCGGATCTGGCGACCGACCGGCCCGATCAACTCCTAGGCATGGGATCTGCCCCGGAGGCACCAGTTTGCCTGCTCGATGCGAGGGCAACCTGGCGGCATGGCGAGTCGATTGATCGGGACGGCAGATGACGATGGGTGAACACACACCGCGGGCGGTCACCGGCAAGGTCACGCCGCTGCGCACCGATGAGGGGAAGGCCACCGCGATGGGCGGCCGGCTGGTCCTCACGGCGACCTTCCTGACCGGTGCGGCCGCGGTGGCGGCGGTGGCGCACCGCTCCGGGCGGGTGCCCGAGCGCATCCCGACGGGTGACCTGGTGCTGCTGGGTGTCGCCACCCACAAGGCGTCCCGGATCATCAGCAAGGAGAAGGTGACCGGCTTCCTGCGGGCGCCGTTCACCACCTGCGCGGAGGCCGAGGACAATGCGGAGGTCCCGGAGAAGCCGCGCGGCCGCGGTGTGCGCAGAGCCATCGGCGAACTGCTGACCTGCCCGTTCTGCATCGGCATGTGGATCGCGGGAGGCGCGGTCGCCACCTACCTGTTCGCGCCCAGGGCGGCGCGGCTGGGGTCCTCGGTGCTGGCCGTGCTCAGTGTGTCGGACTACCTCCAGTACGCCTGGACCGCGGCGGACCAGGCCACCGAGGACTGAGCTGGCTCACTGGTCACGGCCGGGCGCGACGCTGGACGATGGCCTCACGAGTGCCACGGCGCAGGCTCTGCACCATCGTCACCAGGCCGAACAGGATCATCACCAGCAGCACCGGCAGACCGTCGGCCTGCCGGATGCCGGCGGCCAACTCCGCCGGAGCCGCCACCACGGCCGGGAAGACCAGCATGGGAAGGGCAAGGGCGAGACCGCCGCCCACCGCGGTCAGAACCCACCCCGCCGGCCGCGACAGCACCAGCAGCCCCGCGCCGACCAGGCAGCACCCGCCATCGATGGCGAGCCCGGTCCTCAGCACGAGGCCAACGGTGCTTGCCTGGGCACCTGTCAGGCCGAACAAGCCCGAAGCGGCCAGCAGCGCGACCAAGCCGAGTAGGAGCGCGAAGGTCACAGTCGTGGCGAACGGAACGCGGCTCGGCCGACGCCGCTGAGCCTGCCCAATGGAGTGGTCCATCCGCTCCTCCTCGGTTGATCGTGTGGTCGTCGGCGCGCGGAACAAGTCGACCTCATCCGGGGCCGGCGTGACACACCACTGGCAGCAACCGGCCGCCCCCGGCCGGCCTTGCACCGCGTCAGCGCGCGCCGGCGCGCCGTTTGGTGAACACGTCGTAGGCGACCGCCGCCAGCAGCACCAGGCCCTTGACCAGCATCACCCGCTCGCTGGGCGCGCCGATCAGGGACATGCCGTTGTTGATCACCGCCATGATCAGGCCGCCGGTCACCGCGCCGACCACCTTGCCGACCCCGCCCTGCACCGCCGCGCCGCCGATGAAGGCCGCCGCGATCGCGTCCAGCTCGAAGGAGGCGCCCGCGGTGGGGCCGGCCTGGTTGAGCCGCCCGGCGAAGACCACCCCGGCCAGCGCGGCCAGCACGCCCATGTTCACGAACACCCAGAAGGTGACCGCGCGGACGTTCACCCCGGACAGGGTGGCCGCCTGCAGGTTGCCGCCGATGGCGTAGATCCGCCGCCCGAACACCGAGCGTCCGGCCAGCACCGAGTAACCCCACACCAGCGCGGCCAGCAGCACCAGCACCCAGGGCAGGTTGCGGAAGCGGGCCAGCTGCACCACCACGGCGAGCACCAGCAGTCCGGCCGCGGCGATCTTGGCCACGAACACCGGCATCGGGTCGATCTCCTGCCCGTACCCCGCCCGCCCGCGCCGGGCCCGCCACTGGGTCAGCGCGATGCCGGCCACCACGGCCAGGCCGATCAGCAGGCTCAGCAGGTCCGCGCCGCCGAGCGGGCCGAGGCCGATGTTGCCGAGGTAGCCGTCCAGGAAACCGTTGGACAGCGTGCGGATCGGCTCTGGGAACGGGCCGATGCCCTGGTTGCCCAGCACGCTCAGGGTGAGCGCGCGGAAGACCAGCATGCCGCCCAGGGTGACGATGAAGGCCGGGATGCCGAAGTAGGCGATCCAGTAGCCGTGCCAAGCCCCGATCACCCCGCCCGCCACCAGCGTGACCAGCACCGCCAGCGGCCACGGCAGGCCCAGCTGCACGGTCAGCACCGCGCACAGCGCCCCGGTCAGCGCGACCACCGAGCCCGCGGACAGGTCGATGTGCCCGGCGATGATCACCAGGATCATGCCCACGGCGAGGATGAGCACGTAGGAGTTCTGCACGATGATGTTGGAGATGTTCTGCGGCTCCAGCAGGGTGCCGCCGGTCAGCGCGGTGAACAGCAGCACGATCAGCGCGAAGGCCACGTAGATGCCGCTTTGCCTGGGGTTGAGCCGGAACCGGCGGCGTGGCGGGAGTTCTGCCTTGGTGCTCAACGGTTCCGCTCCTGTCCCTGGGTCATGTGCCGCATGAGGCGTTCCTGGGTGGCTTCCGCCCTGCTCACCTCACCGGTGATCCGGCCTTCGGCCAGCGCGTACACCCGGTCGCACAGACCGAGCAGCTCCGGCAGCTCCGAGGAGATGACCAGCACGCCGGCGCCGCGCTCGGCGAGCTGGTTGACGATGCCGTAGATCTCGTACTTCGCGCCGACGTCGATGCCGCGGGTGGGCTCGTCCAGGATCAGCAGGTCCGGCTCGGTGAACATCCACTTGGCCAGCACCACCTTCTGCTGGTTGCCGCCGCTGAGCGCGCCCGCCGGGGTGAGCACGCCGGGCGCCCGGATGCCCAGCTCACGCAGGTATCCCTTGGCCACGCCGAACTCCTCGCCCTCCCGCACCCAGCCGCGCCGGGACAGCCTGCCCAGCCCGGCCGCGGAGATGTTGCGCCGGATGTCCTCGATCAGGTTGAGGCCGTAGCGCTTGCGGTCCTCGCTGACGTAGGCGATGCCGTGCCGGATGGCCGCGCGCACCGAGCGTGGCGCGATCTCCTTGCCGTCCTTGAAGATCCGCCCGGCGAAGCCGGTGCCCCAGGACCGGCCGAACACGCTCATGGCCAGCTCGGTGCGGCCCGCGCCCATCAGCCCGGCCAGCCCGACGATCTCCCCGCGCCGCACCGACAGCGAGACGTCCTGGAGCACGGCGCGCTCCGGCCGGGCCGGGTCGTGCACGGTCCAGTCCTCGATGCGCAGCACCTCCGCGCCGATCCGCGGGGTGCGCGGCGGGAACCGGTGGGTCAGGTCGCGGCCGACCATGCCCGCGATGATCCGGTCCTCGCTCACCTCCTCGGCGTGCACGTCCATGCTCTGCACGGTGCGGCCGTCCCGGATGATGGTGATCGAGTCGGCGATCGCGGTGATCTCGTTGAGCTTGTGCGAGATGATCACCGAGGTGACGCCCTGCCCGCGCAGCTCGCGCAGCAGCTCCAGCAGGTGCGCGGAGTCCTCGTCGTTGAGCGCCGCGGTGGGCTCGTCCAGGATGAGCAGCCGCACGTCCTTGGCCAGCGCCTTGGCGATCTCCACCAGCTGCTGCTTGCCGATGCCGATCTCGCGCACCGGCGTCACCGGGTTCTCCCGCAGGCCCACCCGCGCCAGCAGCGCGGCCGCGTCGTGGTTGACCCGGTTCCAGTCGATCCAGCCGCGGGTGGCGATCTCGTTGCCCAGGAACAGGTTCTCCGCGATGGACAGCTCGGGGCAGAGCGCGAGCTCCTGGTGCACGATGACGATGCCGCGCGCCTCGCTCTCGGCGATCCCGGCGAAGGCACAGGGCGCGCCGTCGAAGTCGATCTCGCCGGTGTAGGAGCCGTGCGGGTACACCCCGGAGAGCACCTTCATCAGCGTGGACTTGCCAGCGCCGTTCTCCCCGCAGATCGCGTGGATCTCCCCGCGCCGCACCGACAACGTCACGCCGTCCAGTGCGGTGACCGGGCCGAAGGTCTTGGTGATGCCCCGCATCCGCAGGATGTGCTCGGTCATCGTTACTTCAGCTGGCCCTCGGTGTAGTAGCCGGAGTCCAGCAGCACCTTGCGGTAGTTGTCCTTGTCCACCGCGACCGGCTGGAGCAGAAAGGAGGGCACCACCTTGACGCCGTTGTGGTAGTCCTTCTCGTTGTTCACCTCGGGCTTGCGGCCCTGCAGCGCCGCGCCCGCCATGTTCGCGGCCACCTTGGCCAGCTCCCTGGTGTCCTTCTGCACGGTGGAGTACTGCTCCCCCGCGATGATCGACTTTACCGAGGCCACCTCGGCGTCCTGCCCGGTGACCACCGGGTAGGGCCGGTCCGCGCTGCCGTAGCCGTTGCTCTTGAGCGCGGACAGGATGCCGATGGACAGCCCGTCGTACGGCGAGAGCACACCGTCCACTCTGGACCCGGTGTAGGTCTTGGTGAGGATGTCCTCCATCCGGCGCTGCGCGGTGGCCGGTTCCCAGCGCAGGATCGCCACCGTGCCGAAGTCGCGCTGGCCGCTGCGCACCACCAGGGTGCCCGCGTCGATCAGCGGCTGGAGCACGGACATGGCGCCGTTGAAGAAGTACGGGGCGTTGTTGTCATCCGGCGAACCGCCGAACAGCTCCACCGAGTACGGCCCCGCGCCGCGCGCCTTCAGCCCGGCCAGCAGCGAGTTGGCCTGTTCCACGCCGACCCGGAAGTTGTCGAAGGTGGCGTAGTAGTCCACCGCGGGGCTGTTGCGGATCAGCCGGTCGTAGGCGATGACCGGGATCTTGGCGGCCGCGGCCTGTTGCAGCTGCGAGCTGAGCGCGGTGCCGTCGATGGAGGCCACGATCAACGCCTTGGCGCCCTTGGTGATCTGGTTCTCCAGCTGGTTGGCCTGGGTCGGGATGTCGTTCTCCGCGTACTGCAGGTCGACCCGGAAACCCTGCGCCTCCAGGGCTTTGCGGATGTTGTCGCCGTCGTGGATCCAGCGCTCGGAGGACTTGGTCGGCATGGTCACACCGACCAGCGCGCCCTCAGCGGAGGCGCCCTGCTGGTCGACGGTCTTGACCGAGGAGCCGCAGGCGGTGAGCGTGGCCAGCAACGCGACCAGGGCCGCGGATCGTGGAAACCTCATTGTTCCTCCCTGATTCTCAGCGCAGGCCCTGCGCGAGCCGGTGGTAGGCCTGGTTCCAGCGCAGCCGGTCGGTGAACTCATCGGTGGTGGTTCGCTCGTCGATGAGCGCCAGCTCGACGTCGAGGATCCGCGCCAGGTCGCGCAGCGGCTCGGCGCCGACGGCCTGGGTGAGCACGGTGTGGTGCGGCCCGCCCGCGGTGAGCCAGCACTCCGCGGAGGTCGACAGCGAGGGCGCGGGCTGCCACACCGCGCGCGCCACCGGCAGGTTCGGCAGCGGCTCGTCCGGCGGCACCACCTGGACCTCGTTGGCGGTCAACCGGAACCGGTCGCCGAGGTCGGCCAGGCCGATGACCACCGCGGCGCCGGGCTCGGCGTCGAAGACCAGCCGCACCGGGTCCTCCCGGCCGCCGATGCCCAGCGGGTGGATCTCACAGGAGGGCTGCCGCGCGGCGATGCTCGGGCACACCTCCAGCATGTGCGCGCCCAGGATCTTCGGCTCACCCGGCCCGAAGTGGTAGGTGTAGTCCTCCATGAACGAGGTGCCGCGCCCGGTGCCCTCGCCCATCGCCTTCACCGCGGCCAGCAGCGCCGAGGTCTTCCAGTCGCCCTCGCCGCCGAAGCCGTAGCCGTCGGCCATCAGCCGCTGCACGGCCAGGCCCGGCAGCTGGCGGAGTCCGCCGAGGTCCTCGAAGTTGGTGGTGAACGCGCCGAAGCCGCCCTCCACCAGGAACCGGCGCAGCCCGCACTCGATCCGGGCGGCGTAGCGCAGCGACTCGTGCCGCGCCCCGTCCCGCCCCAGTTCCGGTGCCAGCCGGTAGGTCTCGGCGTACTCGGCGACCAGCAGGTCGACTTCCGCCTCGCTCGCCTCGGCCACCAGCTCGACCAGGTCGTTGACGCCGTAGGTGTTCACCGAGACGCCGAGCTTCAGCTCCGCCTCGACCTTGTCGCCCTCGGTCACCGCGACATCGCGCATGTTGTCGCCGAACCGCGCCAGCCGCAGGTTGCGCAGGTGCTGCGCCCCGGTCGCGGCGCGGGCCCAGCCGTCGATCCGCTCGATCACGTGCGGCTCGCGCACGTGGCCCGCCACGGTCTTGCGGGCCAGCCCGATCCTGGTCTGGGCGAAACCGAACTCGCGGTCACCGTGCGCGGCCTGGTTGAGGTTCATGAAGTCCATGTCGATGGTCGCCCACGGCAGCGCCTCGTTGAGCTGGGTGTGCAGGTGCAGCAACGGTTTCCGCAGCAGGTCCAGGCCGGAGATCCACATCTTGGCCGGGGAGAAGGTGTGCATCCAGGCGATCACCCCGACACAGGCCGGATCGCCGTTGGCCTCGTGCAGCACCGCCCGGATCGCCCCGGCGTCGGTGAGCACCGGACGCCAGATGACCTCCACCGAGAGCCTGCCGGACTCGGTGAGCATCCGCTGGATCCACTGGGACTGCGCGGCGACCTGCGCCAGCGTCTCCGGCCCGTAGAGGTGCTGGCTGCCCGTGAGGAACCAGACTTGGGGCTTGGCCGCGACCGGCATCGTCACTCCTCGCGGGCTCACTGCCCGTATACGTTCTGGTAGCGCTCGTACAAGCTGTCGATGTCTTGCTGGGCAAGGGATTCCGGCGAACCGAGCTGCCTGGCGAAGTGCACGGTGCGGGCCACGTCCTCCACCAGCACCGCGGCCTTGACCGCAGCGCGGGCGTCCGCGCCCACGGTGAACGGGCCGTGGTTGCGCATGAGCACCGCAGGAGACCGGCTGGCGCGCAAGGTGTCCACGATGCCGCGCCCGATCGAGTCGTCGCCGATGAGCGCGAACGGCCCGACCGGGATCTCGCCGCCGAACTCATCGGCGATCATGGTGAGCACGCACGGGATCGGCTCGCCGCGCGCGGCCCATGCGGTGGCGTACGGCGAGTGGGTGTGCACCACCCCGCCGATCTCGGGCAGGTGCCGGTAGACATAGGCATGCGCGGCGGTGTCCGAGGACGGGGCCAGCTCGCCCTCCACCAGGTTGCCGCGCAGGTCGGTGACGACCATGGCGTCCGGGGACAGCTCGTCGTAGGAAACCCCCGACGGTTTGATCACCATCAGGTCGTGGCCGGGCACCCGCGCGGAGATGTTGCCCGCGGTCCAGCTGACCAGCTCGTAGCGGGTCAGCTCACGGTGCAGTTCGGCGACGGTGCGGCGCAGTTCGGCGGTGACCGACATCTAGCCCTTCCTCTCCAGCGCGGCGCGGCGGTGGGCGCGCAACCGGTGCATGACCTCGTTGGCGCCGCGGCCGAAGTAGTCGTGCAGCTGCCGGTACTCGCGGTACAACTGTTGGTAGACCTCGACATTGGCCGGATCCGGCTGGTAGACGCCCCGGCGCACCGACCCCATGGCCGCCGCGGCCGCCCTGATGTCCGGGTACGCGCCGGCGGCCACCGCGGCGTGCAGCGCCGAGCCGAGCGCGGGTCCCTGGGCCGAACCGCTGACCGACAGCGGCAGCCCGGTCACATCGGCGTAGATCCGCATCAGCAGCTCGTTGCGCAGCAACCCGCCCGCCACGACCAGCTCGGTGACCGGCACTCCCGCCTCGGCGAAGGTGTCGATGATGGTCCTGGTGCCGAAGGCGGTGGCCTCCAGCAGCGCGCGGTAGACGTCCTCGGGCCGGGTGGCCAGGGTCTGCCCGACCACCACGCCGGAGAGCTCGTGGTCGACCAGCACCGACCGGTTGCCGCTGTGCCAGTCCAACGCGACCAGCCCGTGCTCGCCGACGGCCTGCGCCGCGGCCAGTTCGGTCAGCAGCTCGTGCACGGAGATGCTGCGTTCGCGGGCCCGCTCGTGGTACTCCGGCGGCACCTGGGTTCGGGTGAACCAGGCGAAGATGTCGCCTACCCCGCTCTGCCCGGCCTCGTAGCCCCACAGCCCCGGCACGATCCCGCCGTCGACCACCCCGCACATGCCGGGCACCGCGCGCAGCACGGCTCCGTTCATCACGTGACAGGTGGAGGTCCCCATGATCGCCACCATCTGCCCCGGCTCCACGGCCTGTGCCGCGGGCGCGGTCACGTGCGCGTCCACGTTGCCAACGGAGACCGCGATCCCCTGCCGCAACCCGGTCCACGCCGCCGCCTGCGCGCTGAGCCCACCCGCCCGCTCCCCGAGCGCGGAGAGCGGATGCGCGAGCTTGTCCTCGACGAACCCGGCGAAGGCAGGGTTCAGCGCCGTCAGGAACTCCCGGTCCGGGTAGGCCCCGTCCTGGTGGATCCCCTTGTACCCGGCGGTGCACGCGTTGCGCGTGTAGCTCCCGGTGAGCTGCCAGACGATCCAGTCCGCGGCTTCCACCCAGTGCGCCATGGCCGAGTAGACGGCGGGAGCCTCCTCCAGCAGCTGAAGCCCCTTGGCGAACTCCCACTCCGAGGAGATCAGCCCGCCGTAGCGCGGCAGCCAGCTCTCCGCACGCTGCCGGGCCACCTCGTTGATCCGGTCGGCCTGCGGCTGGGCCGCGTGGTGCCGCCACAGCTTCACGTAGGCGTGCGGCTCTTCGGCGAACTCCGGCAGCTCGCACAACGGCGTCCCGTCGGCGGTGACCGGAACCATGGTGCAGGCGGTGAAGTCGGTCCCGATGCCGATGATCCGCTCACTGTCCACACCGGACAGTCGCACCGCCTCGGGCACCGCGGTCCGCAACACCTCGACGTAGTCGGCGGGCACCTGCAACGCCCAGTCCGGCGGCAGCGCCCGCCCGGTGCGCGGCAGCACGTCATCCAGCACCCCGTGCCGGTACTCGTGCACCGCGGAACCCAGCTCGGCCCCGTCCCGCACCCGCACCACCACGGCCCGCCCGGACAACGTGCCGAAGTCGACGCCCACGACACACGCGCCGGGATCGGTTGGCAGCTCAGTCACACCGCGATTGTTATCGCTAACATTTGACCCGTCAAGCCTGCGAATACCAGCTTCGCCAGCTCCTGGTGAACGTGCACATGGCAGCACGAATCCGCAGCCGGCCCGCGAGCCGTCCCGGCCACGCAACGGCACGCAACGCGCCCGATACGGACCCGCGAAGCCCAGCCGAAACCCACCGCCGTGTTGGCCGTTGCCGTACGCCGTGTTGGCCGTTATCTACGGCGTGTTGGCCGTTATGGGACGGTGTGTTGGCCGCTATGGGCGGTGCGTTGGCCATTGTGGGGGGTGCCGTTGACCGATGGGCGTACCAGTTCGGCCAATACCGTGTACGACAACGGCCAACACGGCGGTGGGTTGCTTCCGCGGGCACCCGGCCCGCTGCGACTCAGGCGGGCGGCGCGACGCTCTCTCGCACCACCAGGTCAGGCGCGATGGTCCGGCACGGTTCCGCCGTCTCCCCCTCGCTGACCTGGGCCAGCAACAGCCCCAGCGTCTCCCGCGCCACCGCCGCGAAGTCCGGTCGCACCGTGGTCAGCGGCGGGATGAAGTACGCGGCCTCGGGCACGTCGTCGAAGCCGACCACGCTGACCTCCCACGGCACCCGCCTGCCCCGCTCGCTCATCGCGCGCAGCACGCCCAGCGCCAGGTGGTCGTTGGCCGCGAACACCGCTGTCACCTCCGGCATCCTGGCCAGCATCTGCCCGGCCTGGTACCCGGCCGCCGCGCTCCAGTCCGCGGGCAGCACCGGCGGCACCTCCGCGCCTGCCAGGTCCAGCGCCCGCTGCCAGCCGCTCACCCGGCCCGCGGCGTCGAACCAGTCCGCGGGGCCGGAGACGTGCCAAACCGTCTTGTGGCCCACGTCGAGCAGGTGCTTGGTCGCGGCGAAGGCTCCTGCCGCCTGGTCCACGGTGACCAGGGGGGTGGGGCGGTCCGGGTCGCCGTCCACGGTGACCAGCGGGACCCCAGCCGGGATGTCGGCTAGGGCGTCGCTGGCCGAGGCGGTGGGCGCGATGACCACGATGCCGGCCACCCGCTGGTCGCGGTGCCGTTCCACCGCCGCGGCGATCGACTCCCGGTCCAGCACCCGGACCCGGCCCACGCTGACCGCGAACCCGGCCTCGCCCGCCGCCTCCTCGAAGGCGGACAGCAGCGAGGCCGGGCCGTAGAGCGTCGAGTTCTGCGTGACCACGCCGATGAGCTGGGACTTCCCGGTGACCAGGGCACGCGCCGCCCGGTTGGGCCGGTAGCCCAGCTCCTTGATCGCGGCGCGCACCCGCAGCCTGGTCTGCTCGCGCACGTTGGGGTGGTCGTTGAGCACCCGCGACACCGTCTGGTGCGAGACCCCGGCGAGCCGGGCGACATCGGTCATCGCGGGGTCACGGGTGGCCCTGCTGTCCACAGACGATCTCCGATCCTCGACCTTCGGCGTCCGATGTTAGCGATAACACCCACCGGACCCGACGCTGACACACCCATTCTCCACTAGTTCAGCGGGCTCGCACCGCCGTTGGGCACCCCGAAGTCCGGGCTGCCGTCGGCCTTCCAGCGCAGCCTCTTCACCCTGGTGTGCCGGTTGGGGTCGAACAGCGGGTCGCCGGTGATGTCCCGGTAGTCCCTGGCGTGGTAGACCAGCACGTCCGCGCCGCCGACCGTGGTGAACGAGTTGTGGCCTGGCCCGTACTGGCTGGTGCCCGCGTTGCTGCTGAACACCGGGCCGGGCGACTTCACCCAGGAGCGCGGGTCGACCAGGTTCGCATCGGCCTTGGCGGTGAGCAGGCCCATGCAGTAGCGGGCGTCGGTGGCGCTGGCGGAGAAGGTGACGAACACCCGGCCGTTGCGGACGAGCACCGCGGGGCCCTCGTTGACCTTGAAGCCCTGGGTCTCCCAGGACTCCGTCGGCACCGCGATGCGCACCGGTGTGCCGCGCAATGCCAGCGGCGAGGCCATCTCGGCGATGTAGAGGTTGCTGTTGGTGGCGATGCCGGGTTCGCTCTGCGCCCACAGGAAGTACCGCTTGCCGCGGTGGGCGAAGGTGGTCGCGTCCAGGGTGAAGGTGTCCCAGGCGGTCTGCACCTGGCCGCGCAGCACCCAGCCGGCCGCGCGCGGGTCGGCGGCGGCGGACTCCAGCACGTAGGTGCGGATGCGGAACGGCTCGTCGGAGTCGCCCGCGGCGAAGTAGACGTACCACTTCCCGCCGACCCGGTGCAGTTCCGGCGCCCAGATGTGCCCGCCCATCCGGCCCGAGGCCGGACGCCGCCAGATCACCGTCTCCGCCGCCGCGCCCAGACCCTCCACAGTGGACGCACCGCGGATGATGATCCGGTCGTACTCGGGCACCGAGCCGGTGAAGTAGTACCGGCCGCCGACCGGCAGGGTGATGAACGGGTCGGCCCGCTGGCGGATCAGCGGCTGGCTGGCCGGTGCGGCGGCGGCCAGCGGGAGGGCGCTCGCGGCGGCGAGCACACCGCCCGCACGCAGCAGGGAACGTCGGTCGAAGGCGGTCACGGGCGGCTCCGATCCTTGATGCGCAGGAAGGTGATCGAGTGCGGCGGGAAGGTGTGGGTGAAGGAGTTGGACACCCGCACCTGCGAGGTGCGTGGCCGGATCGGCTGACCGGCCTGGGTGTTGAGGTCCTCGGGGCTGCCCTGCAGGGTGGTGGCCCGTGCGATGGGCTGGACCTGGGTGTCGCGCCCCAGGTCCAGCCGCACCCGCGCCGCGTCCGCCTGGGCGTTGACCACCTTGACGATCAGTTCCCCGGTGGCGAGGTCCCTGGTGACCACCTGGCGGAACGGCTCCGCCTTGCGGTCGTCGGTGAACTCGCCCCACCGCTGACCGTCCAGGAAGAGCGCGACGTGCCTGCCGCGGACCTCCACCCGCAGGTCGTAGGTGCGGCCGGTCTCGATCCTGGTGTCCTTCTCCAGCAGCGTGCTCTTGCCGCCGGACTCGGTCTTCTCCACCGCGGAGCGGGTGTTGTCCCAGCCGCCGAGGTTCCACCAGTAGAGGTTGCCGGTGTCCTTGACGCCGAAGGCGACCAGGAAGCCCTCCTTGCCGGACTGCTTGGTGGCCTTGAGGTTGAGCGTGTAGTCCCGCCAGGCCGGATCGCCCGCGGTCACCAGGGTGTTCTCCGCGGTGGCGTCGGACTGGACGTAGGCGCCGTCGCGCACCGCCCAGTTACCGCGCCCGGCGACTTTGGCCCAGCGGGCGTCGGTGCCGGAGAAGTCCTCGGTGAACAGGGTTCGGCCATCGGCCGCGGTCACCCGCACGTCGTCGTAGCTCGCCGCGGTGGCCCAGGTGGACAGGCCGATCGCGCCGCTGATCGGCTCCATTGTGGACGGTGTGGCGGATGCCGTGCTGGGCACCACGTGGTCGCCCACGTTGGTCATGAACAGCTTCTGCGTCTCGTAGCTGGTCGATCCCCAGGAAGCGTGGTTGTTGAACCAGATCAGGTCCGGCCGCCACTGCACCACGTCCTCGTTGGCCAGCAACGGCGCGTAGGAGGCGAGCTTGACCACGTCGGCGTTGCGCTCCAGGCCGGTCATGAACGCGGCCTCGGCCAGGGAGTTGCGCCACCGGTTGTCCTGGGAGGCGTACTCGCCGAGGAAGACCTTGGGGCCCTTGCGGTCATAGCTGTCGTAGCGCTGGTTGTTCTCCAGGAACCAGCTGGGGCTGTTGTAGTAGTGCTCGTCCACCATCGCCACCCCGGCCTGGCGGTTGAGCTGCCAGAGCCGGTCGAAGGTGGCGCCGGTGTCGTCGGGACCGGAGTTGCCGACCACCGTGATCTCCGGGTGCTTGGCCGTGATGGCCTTGCGGAACTCGGTGAAGTGGGCGAAGTACTCCTCCGGCAGGTTCTCCTCGTTGCCGACCGCGAGGTGGGTGAGCCGGAACGGCGCCGGGTGGCCCATCTCGGCGCGCTTGCGGCCCCAGGTGGAGGTGGCGGGACCGTTGGCGAACTCGATCAGGTCCAGGGTGTCCTGGATGTGCCGCCGCAGCAGCTCCGGGTCCTTGGTGGCCTGGTTCTGGCCGCAGCCGGTGACCAGCGCGGGCACCACCGGCAGCGGCATCGCGCCGATGTCCTCGGCGAACTGGAAGTACTCGAAGTAGCCGAGGCCGTAGGACTGGTTGTAGCCCCAGAAGTTCCAGTTGGTGGCCCGCTGCTCGACCGGGCCGATGGTGTCCTTCCACTGGTAGGACCGGCGGCGCTCGTAGTTCGGCGCCTCGTAGCCGTAGTGGCTGCCGGTGTTGACCAGGCAGCCGCCCGGGAAGCGGACGAAGCCCGGTTTGAGCGCGGCGATCTTCTCGGCCAGGTCGCGGCGCAGGCCGTGGTTCTTGTAGGTGTCCCTGGGCAGCAGCGACACCATGTCCAGCCGCAGCGTGCCCGCTCCCCCGCCGGTGACCCGCAACCGGCCGGTGCTGCTGGTGGTGCGGGCGCGGAAGCTGCCGGTGTACTTGGTCCAGCCGTCGCCGCGGACGTGGATCCGCAGCGGTGCGGCCAGGTCCTGGCCCGCCGGGTCGGTCAGCGCGACCGACAGCGGGGTCCCGGCGGCGACGTCGGTGCGCGCCCAGACCGAGAAGTCGTAGGACTGGCCCTCGCGCACCGCGATCCCGGTGTTGTAGCCGGAGTTCACCACCCCACCGGGCAGGCGGAGCTTGAGGTAGCGGCGGTTGCGCTCGTTCAGCCGCCCGGCGTCGTCGGCCACCTCGGCCACGCCACCGGTGGGCGACCAGGAGGTCAGGCCGGTGTAGGCGGCGGTGTCGGCCCTGTCGTACTCGAAGGAGCGGTTCTGCACCAGCTCGGCGTACAGGCCACCGTCGGCGGCGCGGTTGATGTCCTCGAAGAAGACGCCGTACATGGAGTCGTCGATGGCCGGGCCCTTGCCCGCCGGGTCGATGGTCAGGGTGTAGTCGGTGTCGGCGGCCGCGCCCGCAGCGGGCAGGGCCACCAGCAGACTCGCCGCGAGCGCGGCGCAGAGCAACAAGCGGGACACGCGATCTCCTGTGGGGTCAGGGGAAAGCCGCGCGGACGCGGTCGAGCTCGGCCTTGGTGATCGGCAGCACGGTGCCGTGGCGGGGGCTGCGCGGCAGCGCGTGGCTCGCGGAGGGGGTCCAGCGGCCGGAGGCGAGATCCGTTGTCTCGAACGGGATGTAGCCGCGTCCGCCGAACTCGTCGATGAACAGGTACCACTTGCGCTCGGTGTTGGACTTGAACACCGTCGGACCCTCGCCCTGGCTGATCGCGCCCTTGCCGATGCAGTCGGCGAGGAAGTCGTACTTGGTGGCGCGCAGGTTCGCCGACTTCTCCGCCAGGATGAACTTGCTGCACGGGGTGCTGGAGGAGTTGTTCCGCTCGTCCTTGGTGAAGCGGTAGTAGGTGTTGCCGTCCTTGATCACGGTGGAGTCGATGACCGAGTAGCCGGGGTCCACCCACACCTTGGGCTGGCTGAAGGTGCGGAAGTCGCGGGTGGTGGCGTAGAGCATCCGGTTGTGCGTGTTGCCGGTGTGCTGCGGGTCATTGGCGGCGTAGATCTTGGACGCCCAGAACACCACGTACGCGCCGATGGAGGTGTCGTAGTAGGCCTCGGGGGCCCAGGTGTTGCCCGCGGTGTCCGGTGAGACGCGCACGTGCCGCTGCGCGGACCAGTGCACCAGGTCGGTGGACTCCCACACCTCGATGTGCTTGCTGCCGTGGCGCTGCGCGGCGTCCCAGTTGCCGTTGCCGTGGATCCGCAGGTCGGTGGCGATCAGGTAGAACTTGTCGCCCTCCGGCGAGCGGATGATGAACGGGTCCCGCACGCCCTTGTCGCCCTTGTCGGAGGTCAGCACCGGCTTGCCGCGGTTGAGCTCGTCCCAGCGCAGCGCGTCGTTGCCGCGGCTGGCCGCGAGGTAGACCTGCTCGCCGGTGGCGGTGCCCTCGCCGGTGAAGTAGCCGAACAGGTAGCCCTCGTAGGTGGCCTTGGCGGGCAGCGGGCGGGCGGTGACGTCGAAGCGGCGCTTCACCTGGCGGCCGCCGAGGCGGACGGTGGCGGTGAGGGTGGCGGTGGCCGGGGCCGCGCCGTGCGGCGGGCGGGTCAGCTCGCCGGTCTCGGTGATCACGTTGCGGCGGTTGGAGTGCCAGGACACGGTGGCGCCCGCGGACTCGGTCGGCAGGGTGATGTTGCCGCGCAGGTCGTGGGCGTCCCAGACGGTCAGCGCGTCGGCCGCGGCGGCCAGGGCCGCGTCGCCGTGGCCGGCGGCGGGGGCCACGGCGAACGCGGGGTCGGTGTCCGCCGGTTGCCCGGCGAGGGCGGGTCCGGCGAGGGTCTGGTCCACCGGCATGGCCTGCGCGGCTGGTGCGGCGGCCAGCGCGAGGGTGAGCGCCAGGGTGGTGAGCAGGGGGCGGGAGCGAGCAGGGGTTACCGGCATGACCGTGCTTCCGTCTCGAAGGGGAAGGTGCTCCGGGTCACAAAAGTGAGCGCTAACATAACCAGGGCTCGAAGAGGTGTCAACGCCGCGACATTCCCGTTACCGGCGGCTTGACGAGAAAGTTGTGAGCGCTCACTCTTGTGGCCCACCAACCGCTCCATCGGAGGAATCCGTGCTGAAGAAGATCACGACCGCCGCCAGCGTGGTCCTGTTGAGCGCACTCGCCGCCTGTGCCGGTGGCCAGCCGCCCGCCGGTCCGGGTGGCGCGATCACCATGGGCTTCGCCCAGGTGGGCGCCGAAAGCGGTTGGCGCACCGCCAACACCAAGTCGATCCAGGAGGCGGCCAAGGCCGCGGGCATCGAGCTGAAGTTCTCCGACGCGCAGCAGAAGCAGGAGAACCAGATCAAGGCGATCCGCTCCTACATCCAGCAGAAGGTCAGCGTGATCGCCTTCAGCCCGGTGGTGGAGACCGGCTGGGACACCGTGCTGCTGGAGGCCAAGCGGGCCAACATCCCGGTGATCCTGACCGACCGGGCGATCGACTCCGAGGACACCTCGCTCTACCGCACCTTCCTCGGCTCGGACTTCGTCGAGGAGGGCCGCAAGGCCGCGGACTGGCTGCTGACCAACTCCCAGGGCCCGGTGAACGTGGTCGAGCTCCAGGGCACCACCGGCGCGGCGCCCGCGATCGACCGCAAGAAGGGCTTCGAGGAGAAGATCGCCGCCCGGCCGGAGGTCAAGGTGGTGGCCTCGCAGACCGGTGACTTCACCCGCTCCGGCGGCAAGCAGGTGATGGAGGCGTTCCTGAAGTCCACCCCCAAGATCGACGTGGTGTACGCGCACAACGACGACATGGGGCTGGGCGCGATCGAGGCGATCAAGGCCGCCGGCAAGACGCCGGGCAAGGACATCCGGATCATCACCGTGGACGCGGTCCGGGACGGCATGCAGGCGCTGGCCAACGGTGAGATCAACTTCATCGTGGAGTGCAACCCGTTGCTGGGCAAGCAGTTGATGGAGCTGACCAAGAAGGTGCTGGCCGGTGAGCAGGTGCCGCCGCGGGTGGTCACCGAGGAGGGCACCTTCACCAGCGAGCAGGCCAAGGCCGCGCTGCCGACCCGCCAGTACTGACCCAGGAGCCGGACGACGAAGGCCGATCCATGACCGAGTCCCCGACACCCGCCGCCGAGCCGGTCGTCGACATGCGCGGGATCTCCCTGTCCTTCCCGGGGGTCAAGGCGCTGCAGGAGGTCGACTTCCGGCTGTTCCCCGGCGAGGTGCACGCGCTGATGGGCGAGAACGGCGCGGGCAAGTCCACCCTGATCAAGACCCTCACCGGGGTGCACACCGCGGACGCCGGCGTGGTGCGGTTGCACGGCGAGGTGGTCGAGTTCGCCACGCCGGGACAGGCCCAGCAGGCCGGGATCAGCACGGTGTACCAGGAGGTGAACCTGTGCCCCAACCTCACCGTGGCGGAGAACATCCTGCTCGGCCGGGAACCGCGCAGGTTCGGCCGGATCGACGGCAAAGCCATGCGCGCCAAGGCCGCCGGGCTGCTGGCGCGGATCGGGCTGGACATCGACCCGGCCTCCGCGCTGCACGTGCACCCGATCGCGGTGCGGCAGCTGGTCGCGATCACCAGGGCGATCGCGGTGGACTGCCGGGTGCTGGTGCTGGACGAGCCGACCTCCAGCCTGGACACCGAGGAGGTGGCGGAGCTGTTCCGGATCATCCGGGTGCTCCGCGCCGAGGGCGTGGCGATCCTGTTCGTCTCGCACTTCCTGGACCAGGTCTACGCCATCGCCGACCGGATGACCGTGCTGCGCAACGGTTGCCTGGTCGGCGAGTACCGCACCGCGGAGCTGGACCGGCGGTCGCTGGTCGGCGCGATGCTCGGCCGTGAGCTGGGCACCCTGGCCGAGATCGAGCGGGCCGCGCACCAGGAACGCCCGGCCGCGCCGGTGCTGCTGCGCGCCGAGGGCCTCGGCCGCCGGGGCGCGATCGCGCCGTTCGACCTGGAGATCCGCGCCGGGGAGATCGTCGGGCTGGCCGGGCTGCTGGGCTCCGGCCGCACCGAGCTGGCCAGGCTGCTGGCCGGGGCCGACCGCGCCGACTCCGGCAGGCTGCTGGTCGAGGGCAGGCCGCTGCGGGCGCGCGGGCCGCGCGGCGCGATCGCGGCCGGGATCGGCTTCTGCTCGGAGGACCGCAAGGGCGAGGGCCTGGTGGCCGACCTCAGCGTGCGGGAGAACCTGGTGCTGGCCAGCCAGGCCGCCCGCGGCTGGGCCCGGCCGCTGCCCCGCCGCACCCAGGACGAGCTGGTGGCCAAATACCTTGCCGCACTGGACATCCGGCCGGCCAACCCGGAGGCGCCGGTGGGCTCGCTCTCCGGCGGCAACCAGCAGAAGGTGCTGCTGGCCCGCTGGCTGGTGACCAAGCCCCGGCTGCTGATCCTGGACGAGCCGACCCGCGGCATCGACATCGGCGCCAAGGCCCAGATCCAGCAGCTGGTCACCGACCTGGCCGCGGAGGGCATGGCGGTGCTGTTCATCTCCGCGGAACTGGAAGAGGTGGTCCGGATCGCCGACCGGGTGGTGGTGCTGCGCGACCGGCACAAGGTCGCCGAGCTGGACGGCGCGAGCGCCAGCGTGGACGAGGTGGTCGAGCTGATCGCCAGCGGAACGGTGACGGAGAGGGCGGTCTCGTGAAGTCCCGGCTGTGGTGGCCGCTGCTGGCCCTGGGCGCGCTGCTGGCGCTCAACCTGGTGCTGGCGCCCGCGTTCTTCGCGCTGCGCTTCCAGGACGGGCACCTCTACGGCAGCCTGGTCGACGTCCTCAACAACGGCGCGCCCACCCTGCTGGTCGCGCTGGGCATGACCCTGGTCATCGCCACCCGCGGGGTGGACCTCTCCGTCGGCGCGGTGGCCGCCATCGCGGGCGCGGTGGCCTGCACGCACCTGGCCGGCTCGGCCGATCCCGGCGGTGCGGGCACCGCGGTCACCGCGATCGCGCTGGCGCTGGGCCTGTGCCTGGTGCTGGGCCTGTGGAACGGGTTCCTGGTGGCCGCGCTGGGCATCCAGCCGATCATCGCCACGCTGGTGCTGATGACCGCGGGCCGCGGCCTGGCCATGCTGCTCACCGAGGGACAGATCGTCACCGTGGACAACAGCGCCTACCGGGCGGTCGGCGCCGGTCACCTGGTGCTGCCGGTGTCGATCCTGATCAGCGGCGCCGCGGTGGCCGCGATCGCGCTGCTGACCAGGCGGACCGCGCTCGGCCTGCTGATCGAGTCGGTCGGGGTGAACCCGGAGGCGAGCAGGCTGGCCGGGGTGCGCTCCCGCCGGATCATCTGGACCTGCTACGTCTTCGCCGCGCTGTGCGCGGGCGTGGCCGGGCTGATGATCAGCTCGAACGTGAGCGCGGCGGATGCCAACAACGCCGGGCTGTGGATCGAGATGGACGCGATCCTGGCCGTGGTCATCGGCGGCACCTCGCTGGCCGGCGGCCGCTACTCCTTGGCCGGGACCGTGCTCGGCGCGCTGATCATCCAGACCTTGACCACGACCATCCACACGGTCGGCGTCGCCCCGGAGGTCACCCTGGTGCTCAAGGCGATCGTGGTGATCTGCGTGTGCCTGGCCCAGGCGCCGAAGGCCCGCGCGCTGCTGCGCCGCCTGGCGCCGGCCCGTGCCGAGACCACGAAGGCGGCCACGCCGTGACCAAGACCTTCCTGCCAGCCCGGTTCCGGCCGGTGCTGGTCACCTACACCCTGTTCGCACTGGTCTTCGGCGTGGGCGCGGTGGCCTACCCGGGTTTCGCCAGCGGCCAGGTGCTGCTGAACCTGTTGGTGGACAACGCCTTTCTCGTGGTGCTCGCGGTCGGCCTGACCTTCGTCATCCTCACCGGCGGCATCGACCTGTCGGTCGGCTCGGTGGTGGCACTGTCCACAATGGTCACCGCGACCGGGTTGCGGGCGGGCTGGCCGGTGCCGGTGGTGGTGGCCGCGGTGCTGGCCATCGGCTCGGTGCTGGGCCTGCTGATGGGGCTGGTGATCCACCACTTCGACATCCAGCCGTTCATCGTCACCCTGGCCGGGATGTTCCTGGCCCGCGGCCTGTGCTTCGTGATCAGCGTGGAGTCCATCCCGATCAAGGACCCGGCGTTCCGCGCGGTGGCCACCGCCACCCTTGACCTCGGCGGGCTCAACATCACCTACGGTGTGCTGGTCGCGCTGCTGACCGCGGCGGTGGCGGCCTACGTGCTGCACCTGACCCGCTTCGGCCGCACCGTGTACGCGGTCGGCGGCAGTGAGGCATCCGCGCGGCTGATGGGCCTGTCCGCCGGGCGGGTCAAGGTCGGCGTATACGTGATCAGCGGGTTCTGCTCCGCGCTCGGCGGGCTGCTGCTGAGCGTGTACATGCTCTCCGGCTACAGCCTGCACGCGGTGGGCATGGAGCTGGACGCGATCGCGGCGGTGGTGATCGGCGGCACCGTGCTCACCGGCGGCGCGGGCTACCTGGCCGGATCGCTGGCCGGGGTGCTGGTGCTGGGCGTGATCCAGACCCTGATCTCCTTCCAGGGCACGCTCAGCTCCTGGTGGACCAAGATCGTGATCGGGCTGCTGCTGCTCGCCTTCGTGGTGGTGCAGCGGGTGCTGCCGGGCGCGCGACGGGCACCTGATGCGGTCACACCGGCGGGTCGGTCCGCCATCGCGGCCCGGTGACCAGGTTGACTGTGGACATGCTGGAGATCAGTGTTTTCACCTGGGCGGTGACCATCAGCCTGGTCATCGCCCTGCTCGCGATCGACCTCATCTTGGCCGCGGTGCGCCCGCACAAGGTCGGTTTCGGCGAGGCGACCACCTGGTCGGTGGTCTACATCCTGGTCGCGATCGGCTTCGGCGTGTGGTTCGCCTGGCAGTACGGCGGGCAGTTCGGCACCGAGTACTTCGCCGGCTACATCGTGGAGAAGAGCCTCTCGGTCGACAACCTGTTCGTCTTCGTGATCATCATGACCACCTTCGCGGTGCCGGAGGAGCACCAGCACAAGGTGCTCACCTTCGGCATCGTGCTCGCGCTGATCATGCGCGCGATCTTCATCGCGCTGGGCGCCACGCTGCTGTCGCTGTTCTCCTTCATGTTCCTCATCTTCGGCCTGCTGCTGGTCTTCACCGCGGTGCAGCTGTTCCGGCACCGCAACGAGGACCCGGACGTGGAGAACAACATCATGGTGCGCACCGCGCGCCGCCTGTTCCCCACCACCGACACCTATGTCGGCGGCAGGCTGTTCACCAAGGTCGACGGCAAGCGGCTGGCCACCCCGCTGTTCGTGGTGCTGCTGGCCATCGGCAGCGTGGACCTGCTCTTCGCGCTGGACTCCATCCCCGCGGTCTTCGGCGTCACCGAGCAGCCCTACATCGTCTTCACCGCCAACGCCTTCGCCCTGCTCGGCCTGCGCGCGCTGTACTTCCTGGTCAAGGGTCTGCTGGACCGCCTGGTGTACCTGTCCACCGGCCTGGCGCTGATCCTGGCCTTCATCGGCGTGAAGCTGATGCTGCACTGGGCGCACGTGGACATCGACGAGCGGGTGCCGGAGATCTCCACCGCGGTCAGCCTCACCGTGATCATCGGGGTGCTGGTGGTGGTCACCGTGGCCAGCCTGCTCAAGACCCGCCGCGACCCCACCGCCAAGGCGCACGCCGGTTCCCTGCGCGCGCACCGGGAGGACTCAGACTGAGCCCAGCGCCCGCTCGAACCGCAACCCGGGACACCCGCTGAGCACCACCTCACCGGTGACGGTGAACCCGGCCTTGGTGAGCACGGCCCGCGACCCGGCGTTGTGCACGGCCGCCCGTGCCCTCAGGGAGGTCAGTCCGTAGTCCGTGGCCGCCAGCGCGCAGATCTGGTTCACCGCGCTGGTGGCCAGGCCACGGCCCGCCGCCTTCTCCGCGATCCGGAAACCCAGCTCGGCCGAGCCGTCGGCCAGATCGAGCAGGTTGATCCGGCCGAGCACCTCGCCGTCCTCGGCCAGCAGCAGGTGGAAGCGGCAGATCCCGGCTTCCTGCTCGGCGAGCAGGGCCTGGTGGCGTTCGGCGAAGTTGGCGAAGTAGTCGTCGCCGCGGTCGGGCACGGAGGCGGCGAAGTAGGCGCGGTTCGCCAGCTCGAAGGCGAGCACGGCGGGCGCGTGATCGGTGTGGAGGAGTTGCAGTTCCGGCATCAGGGCACTGTATCCGCGCGGCCGGAGTGGCGGAGCTCGGTCAGGGTGTGGGGAAGAGGGCCAGTTCGGGCGTGGTGGCGGCGGTGGTCAGCGCCTCCAGGCTGATCGGCGGCTCCGGCCGTGCCACCACGGCGTCCGCGATCCGGCCCGACCCCTCCGGTGCGTCGACCATCTTCGGGTTGTGGGAGAAGTTGGTGGCGAACAGGGAGATGCTGGTGCCCGCGTGGTGCACGTCGACGCTGTGCATGATCTGCCCGGGGTGCAGGCCGCTGCCGCTGAGCGCGATCACCGTCTCCCCCCTGGACCCCTTGCGCACCAAGCAGTTCCGGTCGGCGGACTGCCCAAGATCCGTGCACAGTCGCGTCTTCTCCGCCAGGCTCCGCTTGGTGCTCAGGCCGATGGTCACCGAGACCGAACCGGTGCCCTTCGCGTCGGTCACGTCCACCATGAGCTGGTAGCGGGGCTCGCCGTCCAGGTCCACCGCCCACACCTCGGTCGCCGCTCCCGCCGGGACGAGCCCGCTGCCGGTCTTCTCGGGCCGGGCGAGGGTCGCGCCGTGGGGCAGGGCGGGCAGCAGCACCTCGCGCAGCACGCAGGTCAGGCGCTTGACTGCGTGCTCGCTGGGCTCGGCCGGTTTCCGCAGGGGCTCCTCGTGCCGAGGCAGCCAGAGTGGCATGGTGGATTCCCGGTTCTGTTCAAGTTTGCCGCACCTGGCGGCTGGGCTGAGCGCCGGGCCATCACCCGGCAGCACCGCCGCAGCCACCGCGATCACCACCACCCCGGCCGCCGCCGCGGCCACCGTGCCGATCCGCCTGCGCCGCCGCGACCGGCGTCCGGCCGCCAGGGTCTCCTGGAGGTCCAGCCGCAGCGGTGGCTCATCGGTGTGCACGTAGGCCCGCAACTGCTCGCCCAGGGTCCGCTCTTCCACGTCCGTCACTCCTCCGTCATCTCGGCCAGCGCGGCCTCGCCGAGCCGGGCCCGCAGTGCGGCGACCCCACGCGCCGCCTGGCTCTTGACCGTGCCCTGTGCCACCTTGAGCAGCCTCGCGACCTCGGCTATCGGCAGGTCTTCCAGGTAGCGCAGCACCACCATGGCCCGCTGCTGGGGCGGCAGACCGGCCAGCGCGGCGGCCAGGTCCAGCCGGGTGTCGCTGTCCCGGACCGGCGCGGCCGGCCGCTCCGGCGGGTCGGCCACGCTGTGCTCCCGGCCCTTGCCGCGCGTGCTGCTGAGGAAGACGTTGACCAGCACACGGCGGGCGTAGGCGTCGACGGTCTCCCGCCGGATCCGCCGCCAGGACCGGTACAGCCGGATGAAGGTGGCCTGCACCAGGTCCTCGGCCAGGTGCCAGTCCCCGCACATCGCGTACGCCAGTCGCCGCAGGGCGGGGGCACGCGCGGTGAAGTACTCGGCGTAGTCCCGTTCCCACCCTGGGATGACCACAGTCGCTCCTCGTCGTCCGGCTGCCCGTAGTACCTGCCGGAGCACGGTGGAGGTTCAGCCGATCCCCGAGAAACCTGGTCAGCGACCGATCACCGCGGGCGGAACCAGCCGCACCAGCTCGCTGGGCAGGTCGAAGGCCAGTACCTGTCGCTCGTCAAGGGTGTACCCGGGCCAGCCCGCGTCACCAGTGCGGGCGAACCGGACCCACTCGGTCTGCGCCGCCTCCACCAGCTCCCGCTGCTGCTCCGGCGTGCCCGCCAGCAGCGGCGACCCGGCGAAGGCTTCTTAGGCGCCAGCGGACTGTCCGGCGAGGGTGACCTGGCCGGGGTCGCCGCCGAAGGCGGTGATGTTCTCCCGCACCCACTCCAGCGCGGCGAGCTGGTCCAGCAGGCCGAAGTTGCCCTCGCCCGCGGTGGTGCGCAGGTAGCCGAGCGCGCCGAGGCGGTAGTTCACGCCGACCACGACCAGGCCGCGGCGGGCCAGGTGCGCGCCGGAGTAGCAGGCGGCCGAGGCCGAGCCGAGCTGGAACAGGCCGCCGTGCAGCCACACCAGCACGGGCAGGCCCTCGGCGTCGGCCGGAGCCCAGACGTTGACGGTGAGGCAGTCCTCGCCGAAGCCGGGCACCGCCTTGGGCACCAGGCGGCTCGGCGCGGGGTCCTGGAGCGCGGCCAGGCCGGGCGCGACCGCCGGGCGGACGCCGCTGGTCAGGACGCCGCGCACGGCGCCGGCGGTGGTCGACACCGTGGTCATGTCCGCATTCTGCCAGCCGTTGTGTCGTTTGGGTCCAAACGTTATAACTGGGGCATGCAGGGCTTCCTCTACCCGCGCACCCCCAGCGGCCGGGCCGCGCTGGTGCCACCACCCCCGTGGCACTACTCCGGCGACCTGCTCACCGTGGAGTACCGCACCGACCCGGCCAAGGTGGCCGCCCTGCTCCCGCCGCCGCTGCGGCCCGCGCCCGAGGATCCCGGTGCGGTGGCGGTGATCTGGGCCGACTGGCAGTCCTGTTCGGACGGTCGGGCCGAGCTGCTGGACCCGGTGCGCAGCCAGTACAAGGAGTGTTTTGTGGTGGTGCGCTGTGAGTTCGAGGGCCGGGTCTACTCGCGGTGCGTCTACATCTGGGTGGACAAGGACTTCGCCCTCGCCCGCGGCCTGCACCAGGGCTATCCGAAGAAGCTGGGCAGCATCCACCAGACCCGCCCACACCCCTACGGCCCCGCCCCGCGGATCGAGCCGGGAGCCCGCTTCGGCGCGACCCTGGCGGCAGCGGACCGGCGACTGGCCGAGGCGGTGGTGGAGCTGGTGGAACCCGCTGCGCGCAACGGTTTTGTCAACGCCCACCCGATGGCGCACCACCGCTGGCTGCCCGGCATCGAACGCGGCGGCCCGGACGCGCTGGCCCAGCTCATCTCCTCCGGCGCGGCCTCAGTCGAGACCGGGCACCCCTGGCGCGGCAGGGCGGAGCTGCGCCTGTTCGACGCCCCCACCGAGGAGCTGGCCGACCTCACCGTCGAGGAGCCGCTGGACGCCTACTTCTGCCAGGTCGGCGTGACCTGGGACGGCGGCGCGGTGCTGGCCGAGCGGGTCACGGCAGGCTGATCCAGGTCGTGGTCAGGTCGGTGAACTTCTCCAGCGCGTGCCGCGACTTGTCCCGGCCGTGCCCGGAAAGCCCGATCCCGCCGAAGGGCACGCTCTCGTCCCCCTCTTCGTAGCAGTTCACCCAGACCGTGCCCGCGCGCAGCCGCCGCGAGACCCGGTGCGCCACCCCGAGATCCCCGGTCCACACCGCCGCGGCCAGGCCGTAGTCGCTGTCGTTGGCCAGCCGGACCGCCTCCTCCTCGGTGTCGAAGACCAGCACCGATAGCACCGGCCCGAAGACCTCCTCGCGGGCGATCCGCTGCTCCGGCCGCACCCCGGTGAGCACGGTCGGCGCGAAGTACGGTCCGCGCAAACCGGTCTCCACCGGTGCACCGCCGAGCCGCAGCTCCGCACCCTCGCTGACCGCCTGTGCCACGTGCGCCCGCACGCGACCCTGTTGCCAGGCACTGATCAAGGGACCCATCCTGGTCGCCGGGTCGAGCGGGTCGCCGGGGGCGAAGTCGGCGGCGCGGGCCTGGATCCGGGCCAGCACCCGCTCGGCGACCGGGCGCTGCACCAGCAGCCGGGAGCCGGCGGTGCACATCTGCCCTGCGTTGAAGAAGATCGACCAAGCGGCCGCGTCCGCCGCCGCGTCCAGGTCGGGCGCGTCGGCGAAGATCAGGTTCGGGGACTTGCCGCCCAGTTCCAGCCACACCCGCTTGAGGTTGGACCCGGCCGCGTGGCGCAGGAACTCCCGGCCCACCGCGGTGGAACCGGTGAAGGTCAGCACGTCCACACCGGGGTGCAGGCCGAGCGCGGCCCCGGTGAGCGGGCCCGGCCCGTTGAGCACGCTGACCACGCCGTCCGGGAACCCGGCCTCGGCGACCAGCCCGGCCAGGCGCAGCGCGGACAGCGGGGACTGCTCGGCCGGTTTGAGCAGCACCGTGTTGCCCGCGGCCAGCGCGGGGGCGAGCTTCCAGGCGGCCATGGTCAGCGGGAAGTTCCACGGGGTCACCGCGGCCACCACCCCGGCGGGGCGGCGGGTGACCAGGGCCAGCGCCGAGGCGTCGGTGTCGGCCACCTCGCCGGGCTCCTTGCCGGCCAGTTCGGCGTACCAGCGGAAGGTCCTGGCCACCGCGGGCACCTCGACGCCCAGCGCGTCGCTGATCGGCTTGCCCATCTCCACCGAGATCAGCAGCGCCAGCGACTCCGCCTCCCGCTCGATGAGTTCCGCCAGACGGAACAGACAAGCCGCGCGAGCCCTGGGCGCGAGTCCGGACCAGCGCGGGAAGGCCGCCCGCGCCGCGGTCACCGCACTGTCCACTTCGGACTCTCCGGCCACCCCGACCTCGGCCACCAGCCTGCCGTCCCGTGGCGAGAACACCGGCAGCGAGCCCGCCACCGGCACGAAGTCGCCACCGAGGAACACCCCGGCCGGATGCCGCAGCCCACCGGCCCGCTCCACCCACTGCTCCCGAGTCAGCACCGCGCCTCCACCCTTGACCCATCCGGCCGCACTCCGTACCGTTTGGACCCAAACGATATTCCGGGAGGCAGCGAAATGCCACAGCAGGCCGGACTCGCGGTGGACCCCGGACACTGGATCGGCGGCCGCAGGCTCGCCTCGGCGGCGACCTTCACCGACCACTCCCCCATCGACGGCGCCCCGCTCGGCGAGTTCGCCCGCGGCGGCGCGGCGGAGGTCGACGCGGCGGTCAGCGCGGCCCAGCAGGCGTTCCCGGCCTGGGCGAAGACCGCACGGGAGGACCGCGCCCGGCTGCTGCACGCCATCGCCGACGGCATCGAGGCCCGCCTGGACGAGCTGGCCCACGCCGAGACCCTGGACAACGGCGCGCTGCTGCGCTCGCACCGCGACAGCGTGATCCCCAGGGCCGCGCACAACTTCCGGTTCTTCGCCGACTGGCTGCTCGACGGCCTGCCCCGCCCCGACCTGGACACCAGGGGCCACCGCAACCGGATCAGCTGGGACCCTGCCGGGGTGTGCGCGCTGATCACCCCGTGGAACGCGCCGCTGATGCTGGCCACCTGGAAGATCGCGCCCGCGCTGGCCGCCGGGAACACCGTGGTGCACAAACCCGCCGAGTGGTCCCCGCTGACCGCCTCCCTGCTCGCCGGCATCACCGCGCACGCCGGCCTGCCCGACGGCGTGTTCAACCTGGTCCAGGGCCTGGGCGCGGAAGCGGGCGAGGCACTGACCCGGCATCCCGGCGTGCGGCGGATCAGCTTCACCGGCTCGGTGCCCACCGCCAGGACCATCGCCGCCAACGCCGCCGCGCGACTGACCCCGGTCTCCCTGGAACTGGGCGGCAAGTCACCGCTGCTGGTCTTCGCCGACGCCGACCTGGACCTGGCCGTGGAACTGGCGGTCGGGCAGTACGACAACGCGGGCCAGGTGTGCCTGTCCGCGGTCCGGCTGCTGGTCGCCGAGGAGATCCACGATGAGTTCCTGCACCGCTTCCTGGCCAGGGCGGGCCAGCTCCGGCAAGGCGATCCGCGACTGCCGGAGACCGACATCGGCCCGCAGATCCACCAGCGCCAGTTCGACCGGATCGACGGGTTCGTCCAGCGCGCACTGGCGGAAGGGGCGACCGCGCTGCTCGGCGGCGGCCCCAACACCGACCTCGGCGGCCTGTACTACCGGCCCACCCTGCTCACCGGCGCGGCGCCGGGCAGCGAGATCCTCACCGAGGAGGTCTTCGGCCCGGTGCTGACCCTGCAACGCTTCCGCACCGAGGCCGAGGCGGTGGCACTGGCCAACAACACCCGCTTCGGCCTGGCCGCCGCCGTGGTCACCGGCGACCCCGAACGGGCCGAACGGGTCACCCACGAACTGGTCGCCGGGACGGTGTGGGTGAACTGCTTCTTCGTCCGCGACCTGCGCGCGCCCTTCGGCGGCAGCCGGGAGTCCGGCATCGGGCGCGAGGGCGGCGACTGGAGCTTCGACTTCTTCTGCGATGTGAAGAACACCGTGTTCGCGCCGAAGGGCTGGGGGAAGTAGTGGGTGAGGTGGTGGGCGCGGGCCTGCTCTCGCACGTGCCGACGATCATGCTCGACGAGCGGGTCCGGCGAGAGCTCAACAACGGCAAGGACACCACACTCGTGTCCGGGCTCCAGCGGCTGCGCGCCGAGGTGTTCGACACCCTGGACTACGACACCGTGGTGGTGCTCGACTCGCACTGGGCGACCACGGTGGAGTTCGTGGTCACCGCGCAGGACCACCGCGCCGGGCTGTTCACCTCCGAGGAGCTGCCCCGCGGCATGTGCCGGATTCCCTACGACTTCCCCGGCGATCCCGAACTGGCGCACGCGATCGCCGCGCACGGCGAGGCCAGGGGCACCTGGATCACCCCGATCGCCGACCACCACCTGCCGATCATGTATGCCACGGTCAACCTCTGGCACTACCTCGGCGTGCCCGGCAAGCGCTGGATCTCCATCGGCGTCTGCCAGACCGCCGAGGAGGAGGACGACCTGCGGCTGGGCCGGGCGCTGGCCGACGGCATCGCCGCCACCGACCGCAAGGTGCTGCTGCTGGCCTCGGGCGCGCTCTCGCACACCTTCTGGCCACTGCGCGAACTGCGCGCGCACGAGTCCGCCGGGGTCGAGCACATCTTCACCCCGGAGGCGGCCAAGGCCGACCTGGAGCGCATCGACTGGTTCGGCGCGGGCGACCACGCCAGGGTGCTGGACACCATGCCGGAGTTCCGGAAGTTCAAGCCGGAGGCGGGTTTCGCGCACTACCTGATGCTCGCGGGCGCACTCGGCGAACGCCGGTGGAGCGCGCCGGGCCGGCTGTTCTCCGCCTACGAGAACGCCATCGGCACCGGGCAGGCGCACATCTGGTTCGACCGTCCGGCCACCGGCTGGACCGGCGAGGGGGTCTGACCGTGGTGGAGTTCCGGCGCATCCTGCTCGACGGCGTGGTCACCGAGGTGCACCGGGTGGGCGACCGGCTGGTCTGCCGCGACGGCCGCGCCGTGCACGTGGACCAGGCCGCCCACCTGTCCCCCGTGCTGCCCAGCAAGATCATCGCGGTGCACCTGAACTACCGCAGCCGGGTGGAGGAGTTCGGCACCACGCTGCCGCCCGCGCCGACCTACTTCCACAAACCGGTCTCCGCGCTCAACGCCCACGGCGGCGACGTGGTCCGCCCGGAAGGCTGCCGGTTCCTCAACTACGAAGGCGAGATCGCGGTGGTGATCGGCCGCACCTGCCGCAACATCGCCCCCGCCCAGGCCCCCGCGCACATCGCCGGGTACACCGTGGCCAACGACTACGGCCTGCACGACTTCCGCGACACCGACGCCGGATCCATGTTGCGGGTCAAGGGATCCGACACCCTCGCCCCGCTCGGCCCCGGCGTGGTCCCGGACTGGGACTTCCGCGGCAAGGGCATCCGCACCCTGGTCAACGGCACGGTCGTGCAGGACGGCAACACCGACGAGATGCGCTGGGACATGCACTACCTGGTCGCCGACCTCGCCCGCACCATCACCCTGGTCCCCGGCGACGTGCTGCTCACCGGCACCCCGGCCAACTCCCGACCGGTCGAGCCCGGGGATGTGGTGGAGGTCGAGGTGGAGGGGCTCGGCCTGCTGCGCAACCGGATCGTCAGCGGCCCGGAGCCGGTCCGGGCGGATGTGGGCGCGCAGCCGACCGAGTCCGAGGAGGTCCGCTCCACCGCGCTGGGCGGGGACTGGGAGTTCCGCGGAATCCGGCCGCCGCGGCGGTAAGTCCACGACGACCGGATCCACTGCCAGCCTGCGGAGACCGTGCCGCTGTTCTGGCGGTTCATGAGCGAGAAGTTCGGCGTGCGGCCGACTCCGCTCAGCCCAGGAACCGGTCGATCATCGGCAGCAGCAGGTCCGTCCGGCGGATGACGTCCATGTGCGTGGTCTGCGGCAGCACCGCCAGGTGCGCCTGGGCCAGGTGGTCGTGGAACTCCACCGCGTGCGAGAGCTTGATGAAGTCCCTGTCCCCCAGGATGAGCAGCGTCTCCGCGGTGATCGAGCTGAGCTGCGCCGGCGTCCACCCGGTCCAGCCGTGCACGGTGACCTGGAGGTTGGCCATGAACTTGTCGAAGTGGTCCGGGTCCGGCGCGACCGCGCGGTAGGCCTGCACCATCGCGGCGAAGTCGGCTTCGGTGGGCAGCAGGTCCGAGGTCTGGGCCGGGTCGGTGATCTCCGGCTTGTACCCGTCCGGGTGGAAGTGGGTGGCCGCCGCGACCACCCGCCCGGCCCGCGCGGGGTGGGCCAGCGCGACCTGCACCGCGACCAGTCCGCCCAGGCTGAAGCCGAACAGGTCCGCCTGCTCGACGCCCAGGTGGTCCAGCACGCCCACCACGTCGGCGGCGAACTCGGCGATGGTGCCGGGCCGGTCGCGGTCGGCGGTGTGGCCGTGGCCCTGCAGCTCGATGGCGATCACCTGGCGTTCTTCGGCCAGCGCGCCCAGCAGCGGGCCGAAGCACAGGTCGATGGTCAGGGCACCGCCGTGCAGCAGCACCAGCGGGCGGCCCTCGCCGCGCACCTCGTAGTAGACGGCCAGGTCGGACAGCGGGGCGTAGCCGGTGGTGGTCATGGTCTTCTCTCCTTGGTTGACGCCTTCACCAGCATGGACGAGCGCCGGACACCGAACTCATCGGCGACACGCTGTGGGCTGGGTCACAGCACCGGGTGGCGGCGCGCTGGGCCGGAGTGGAATGGCCGCATGATCACCGTGGCCCCCGCCGATCCGGCGCAGCTCCCGGCCCTGGTCCGCCTGCTGACCGGCTACCACCTGGCCACCGAGGCGGAGAAGGGCAGCCCGGTCCCGGACGCCCCCGCCCTGCCCGAGCGCTACCGCCGCGAGATCCTCGACCCGGCCACCGCCTTCGCCGCGGACCTGGTGCTGCTGGCCGTCGCGGAGGAGCCGGTGGGTTGTGTGGTGCTCACCCCGGACGCCGAGCTGAAGCGGCTCTGGGTGGATCCGGCCTGGCGGGGACGCGGGGTGGCGCGGCAGCTGACCGAGGCCGCGGTGGCCGCCGCCGGGACCGGGGTGCGGCTGTCGGTGTGGCGGTGGCGGACCGGGGCGATCGGGCTGTACCGGCGGCTGGGGTTCACCGAGGTCGAGTCGTGGGACGCGCGGGACGGGATGGTGTGCTTCAGGCTGGTCGGGTTGGACTGAATGCCCACCGCGCCGGCGGCCTGCTGGACCGAGCCACTGGAGGCCGAGGTGGCGACTACTGTGCGCGCATGACCACGCACCGCCCGCGCGGCGTGCACGGCCAGACCGTCGAGGTGCTGGCCGGCCGCATCCTGTCCAACGAGCTGGCCGAGGGCGAGACCCTGGACCTGCCCGCGTTGCGCGCCGAGCTGGACGTGAGCCTGACCGCGCTGCGCGAGGCGCTGAAGGTGCTCACCGCCAAGGGGATGATCGACGCGCGGCAGAAGCGCGGGACCTTCGTGCAGCCGCGCAGCTCGTGGAACATGCTGGACACCGACGTGATGCGCTGGCAGACCTCGGCCACCGCGGCCACCGACCTGTTCGACGAGCTGACCGAGGTGCGGGCGGTGGTGGAACCGGCGGCCGCGGCGATGGCCGCGCGGCGGGCCAACGGCATCGAGGTGGCGGCGCTGGCCGCCGCGCTGGAGCGGATGGCCGCCGCTGGCACGGACATCGAGGAGGTGGTGGCCGCCGACCTGGCCTTCCACCGGGCGCTGTTGTCGGCCACGCACAACAACTTCCTGGTGCAGATCGAGCGGGTGATCGCGATCGGCCTGGCCGCGCGGGACCGCCTGGTGCACGGCGCGGACCCGGCCGACGATCCGGTGCCCAGCCACCGCGCGGTCTACGAGGCGGTGCGCGCCGGTGATCCGGTGGCGGCCGAGGCGGCCATGCGCGCGCTGGTGGACAAGTCGAGCGCGGATCTGGACCGCGTCAAGCGACCTCGCGATTGACTGCCCGTTAGGGAGCGAAGTCAGCCGGATCCGGTGCTGGCGCGGGCAGACTCGCGGCATGACCCAGTGGCTCCCGTCCCGCCGCGCCGCGCTCACCGGCCTGGCCGCGCTCTCCGCCAGCGCCCTTACCGGACAAGGCATCGCGGCCGCGGCGCCGGCCCCCTCGAAGATCATCGACCTCGGCACTATCGGGGTCAGCCGGACCGGTGGCGGCGATCCGGTCAAGAACACCGAGCTGATCCAGCAGGCGCTGGACGAGCTCACCGACAACTGCGTGCTCCACATCCCGGCCGGCATCTACCTGGTCGCGCCCGTGCCCGGGGTCTGGATGCAGGCCCCGATCCTGCGGATCCCGCCCTGCCGCAACCTGATCGTGCGCGGCGACGGACCGGCCTCGGTGCTCAAGGTCGCGGACATGGTCGGCGACCAGCCCTACCTCTACGGGTCGGTGCTGGGCTTCGCCAAGGGTCCAGTCGACCCGGACCTGGTGTGCTTCACCGACTTCGCCATCGACCACAACAGCGAGCACAACCGGGTGCCGGTGCTGGCCGGGCCGGAGGGCAAGACCCCGGTGCTGGTCAGCTCGGTCTCCACCTACGCCTACACCCCGCGGTTCGGCCGGATCACCGTGCGGCACTTGACCATCCACCGCTCCGACTCCCGGGTCTCGCTGTACTTCCCCGGCGAGGCCGGCTCCGGCAGCGTCGCGGTGCACGACTGCCTGTGGACCGAAGCGAGCAACCGCACCGGCGCGCCCGAGGACGACCACTCCTTCATCAACGCCACCTGCACCTCGCTCACCGTGCGGCACAACAGGTTCCACGGCGCGTCCTGGGAGCGGGCGCCGCGCACCGCGATCGAGACGCACGCCTCGAACACCCTGGTGCAGGGCAACCTGATCGAGAAGTTCCAGATCGGCGTCAACCTGACCGGCAACGCCCGGCACGGCGGCACCACCTTCCGCCACCTGTGCCAGGACAACCTGATCGAGACCAGCAGGGACGGCATCCTGATCTGGTCGCACCGCTACGGCACGCACACCACCGCCGTCGGTTTTGAGGACATGACCGTCTCCGGCAACCACATCACGCTGCGCGCGGAGGAGTACAAGGGCAGGGTGGCCACCGGGAAGGGCATGCGCGGCATCGGCGTGTTCGCGGTGAAGGGCAACGAGGGCGCGCCCAGCATCGGTTTCCGCAACCTGCTGGTGGCGGGCAACACCATCCGCTACCCGCTGGAGTACGTGGCGCTGGACTACGTGTTCCTGACCGAGCTGGAGCGGCGGGCCGGCGCGATCTCCTTCGCCTTCCACAAGACCACCGCCGCGAACGCGGTGTACGAGAACGTGCGGATCACCGGCAACGTGGTGCACGACTGCGCGTTCTCCGGGCTCTACATCGAAGGCGGGCGGTGGCGCGGGCTCCAGGTCGACGGCAACACCTTCGTCGACTGTGGACACTCCAACTCGACGCGACGCCAGCCCGCCTACAACAACAAGGCGCTGCGGATCTCGGCGCAGCTGCTCGGCGACTGCGTGGTCGCCGGCAACACCTTCCACACCAACCCAGCCCCGGAGCACCACCGCAACCGGGTCAACGGCTACCTCCAGGTCGAGCACACCGGCCCGGACCGGCAGCGGTTCGTGCTCGCCGGCAACGTGATCGCCATCGACCCGGCGTTCCCGGTGAGCGAGATCATCGAGTACGCGCACATCGCGGGCGCGAACACCCAGTGGTCCCTGGACGGCTCGGTGCCCAGGGCCGGCGTGCCGATCACCAACAACGCGCCGGGCGGCACCGGCTCCCGGGTGCGGGTGATGGAGTCCGAGATCACCGCGACCCGGACCGGGAATGCTTGGCAGCAACAGGGTTTCGGCACTGCCGTGCCCACCGGTGGCGGGTTCGCGCCCGGCGATGTGTGGGTCAACACGGCGGTCTCGGCGGCGAACCCGGTGCACTCCTGGGTGTGCGTCACCGGCGGCGCGAGCCCGGTGTGGCGGGAGCTGCGGCTGTCCTGAGTCAGGGCACCGCGGTGAAGAACTCGTAGGCATGGCCGTCGGGGTCGCGCACGTAGACCCCCCGGCCACCGCCGAGGGTGTTGGTGCGCCGGTCCCAGCCGTGTTCCGGGCCGGAGCCGTGGACCAGGTCCGGGTCGGCGGCGAGCACGGCCAGCAGCGCGTCGAAGCGGGCGTCGTCGACCAGGAACGCGTAGTGCCCGGCGGCCAGCGGCTGGTCGTCGGCGAAGTCCACCGTGAGGTCGTCGTTGACCCGCAGCGCCGCGAACGGGCCTGCCGCAACGGGTTCGCCGCCGATGAGCCGGGCCAGGAAGCGGGCGCCGGCCCAGCGGTCGGCGGCCGGGATGATCAGGTGGTTGAGCGTGATGGTCATGAAGCCCTCCAAATGCATGCGTTTCGCACGCAATAAGAGTGCGGTTCGCACGCGTTTGTGTCAAGCTGCTGGGTATGGCGCTCTCTGACGGCGGTCCGGCGTTGTTCCGGCTGGTGCGGTTCTGGTCCCGGCGCTGGGCCGGGCTGGCCGCGGGCGAACAACGCCGGGTGCAGCACGTGCACACCCTGGAAGCCGTGCACAGCGCGGAGAGCACCGGCGCGGAGCCGAGCGTCGGCGAGATCGCGCACCGGCTGGGCCTGGACCACTCCGGAGCCAGCCGGTTGGTCAGGGACGCCACCGCAGCGGGCTACCTGGCACGCGTCGAGTCCGAAGTGGACAGACGAAGGACGGTGCCCAGGCTCACCGAGTCCGGCCGCGAGCTGCTGACCGGCGCGCTGGACTGGCAGCGGCAGGCCTTCGCCGAGCTGACCGCGGACTGGGCCGAGCCGGACCGGCGGCGGTTCGCGGAGTACCTGCGCCGCCTGGCCGAGCAGGTGGACCGGCCGAGCCGGTCAGGCTGAGGCCCCTCGCTCCCCCGTCCACTTCTCGCGCAACTCCTCGGGAATCGTCAGCGCCGTGGACTGCCCGTCGGTCAGCTGCCGCACGTTGACCGAGAGCAGCAGCCGCGCGGCCCGGTCCAGCACCCGCCTGGCCAGCTCGCTCTCGTCCTCGGCCCGCTCCAGCCGCCGCATCACCCGCACCCCCGCGCCCACCAGGCGTCCCCAGCCGCGCTGTTTGGGCACCCCCAGCCATTCGGAGACCTCGGGGTTGACCACCTGCCGGACCATCGCGGGCACCACGCCGTCAAAAGCCTTGCCCGGCATGAGTTTCCGGTACAGCGCCAGCAGGTTGGCGGTCAGCTCGGCGCCCTCCGCGGACGGCCCGTAGCTGGCCTCCACCAGGCTGGTGTTGAGCGCCTCCGCCTCGGCCAGGGTCGCCGGCATCGCCTCGGTGCGGATGCCGAGCAGGTGCCCGGCGACCCGCCACACGTGGTAGTAGTCCTCAGCTTCCTGCTCGGTGACCGAGATGCCGATCCGGCGCATGCCGATGATCACCTGCACGGAGAAGATGAGCAGCGCGCCGAGCAGGTCCTGCTGGCAGATCGGCACCCCGTCGCGTTCGTGGTCCCATTCCGGCGAACGCGAGATGAAGTGGCGCACCGCGGCGTGGATCAGCCGGGTCTTCTGGATCACCGGCACGAACGAGCCGCCGCTGGTGAACGGGTGCGGGGCCATCATGCTCAGCACGAACTGCGCGGTCTCGGACAGCCTGCGGTGCGGCTGGTTGAGCCGGTGGGTCAGGGTGAGCACCTTGGACGGCCGGGGCTGGGCGTAGCAGTTGACCATGGCGCCGAAGGAGAGCACCGAGGCCACGTGCATGCCGTCGTCGAGGAAGAACTCCTGCGCCCGGGCGACCCTGGCCAGGTCGGTCCACGGCGGCGGGTTGTCGGTGGCCACCAGGAACTCGCGCACCACCGGCGGCAGGTGCTCCGGGATCGGCTCGTCGTTGGCGCGCAGCTCGGCCAGCAGCGAGTTGACCCGGCCGATCTCGCCCCCGGCCACCAGCGCGGCGATCACCGCGTCGGCCGGCGGATCGCCCTGGTACTTGAGTTCCTCGACAAACCGCTGGTCCATGCGTGGATCGTCGCCCGGCCCGGCCCGCCGCCGCTGCCGCCATTCGAGCGGTGACCGCCCACCGGTCGAGTGATCAGATGTTCGGGATGATGCTCTCCGGCACGCCCTGCACACCCTGCTGGAGCACCTCGGCCGCCACCGGGTACCGCTCGGCCACCTCGCCCGCGATCCGCTTGGCGGTCTTGCTGCGCCCGGCCACCAGCTGCACCAGCCCCGCCGCGGACAGCAGCGAGATCAGCACCTCGTCCTGCTCGGCCACCTCCTCGGCCCCGAACAGCGCGGCCTTGAGGTCGGCGTGGATCTTCTCCCGCCGCGCGGTGTCCTTGACCTGCCAGGTGGTGCTGGTGAAGAACAGCCTGCGCCGCTCGGTGTGCTCGGTCACCGCCCCCTCGGCCACCAGCCGCCCCATCACCCGGTCCCGCTGCCCGATGGAGAGCTTGCCCATGGCCTCCTTGAGCACCGACCCCTGGTTCTCCTCCAGCGTCGCCAGCGCCTCGTCCAGGGCCGCCACCCCGGTCTCGGAGTTGTCGGTGACGAACAGCCGGAAGTCCTCGCCGAAGAGCTCCAGGCGCTCCAGCTGCGCCAGCTCGATCAACAGGGCGACCGCGAACAGGCCATCGGCCGAGCGCCTGGTGGCGAACTGACCCTGTTCGTTGAGCAGGAGCAGGGCGAAGTCGTCGACCAGCGCGGAAGGGGCGTCGTTCGTGTGCACGCCCGCATCCTAGGCGCTCGGGTATACGGGCAGGTCGGGGTGCCCGGCGATAGTGGCTGGATGGAGCGCGGAACACGGCCTACCGGGTGCTGTCCACGCGGGCCATCCTGCTGTGCGTGATCGGGTTGACCGTGGTCGCGGCCGCCGCGGCGGCAGGCCTGCTGCTCGCCTTCGGCGGCGGTGGCGAGGGCGACCGGGTCCGGCTGGAAGCGATCAAGACCGCCGGCGCCATCGTGGTCGGCACCGCTGGGGCCGCCGCGCTGTGGCTGGCCGCGCGCAGGCAGCGCACGACCGAGATCGCGATGCGGCACCAGGAGCGGGTGGCCGAGGCGACCGAGGCGGATGCGGCCGAGCGGCGGGTCACCGAGCTCTACACCAAGGCGGTGGAACAGCTCGGGTCGGAGAACGCCGCGGTGCGGCTCGGCGGGATGTACGCGCTGGAGCGGCTGGCGCAGAACACGCCCGGTCAGCGGCAGACCATCGTCAACGTGCTGTGCGCCTACCTGCGGATGCCCTACTCACCGCCCGAGGACGGGACCGAGCAAGAGCAGGGGAAGCCCCGGCGAGGCGTTCTGGCCGGACATCGACCTCGACCTCACCGCGGCCACGCTCGTCGACTTCACGCTGACCGACTGCCGCGTGCGCACCGCGCGGTTCGACCGGGCGGACTTCACCGGGGAGGCCAGCTTCACCGGGACCGAGTTCGCCGGGAACGCCACGTTCAGTCGGGCGATCTTCCGCGAGTTGGCCTCGTTCAGCGGGGTGGTGGTCGGCGCGACGGCCAGGTTCGGCCGGGCGATCTTCAGTGACGTGGCCAGCTTTGACGGGAGCACATTCGCCGGAAAGGCCACGTTCACCGGGGTGCGCCTGCGGCTGGACGTGCCGGCGGACATGACCCGGTCCTGGCCCGCCGGTCTTGCCGTGCAAGCCTCAGCGGACGAGGGGGGCTGCTGGTCACGGAACCGGCGCAGCCCACGGGGTGAGCACGGCCTGATTGTCGGTCCCCGCCGCTACGGTCGAGATCATGACCGAGGAAACAACGCAGGTGTCGGTGTCCCGACGGATCGCCGCCCCGGCGGCCGACATCTTCCGGGTCCTGGCTGAACCACGACGGCACGTGGACATGGACGCCTCCCGCATGCTCCGCGAGACCCTGTTCGAGGGGGCGCTCTCGGGCACCGGGCAGGTCTTCACGATGAAGATGCGGTTCAAGCAGCTCGGCGACTACGAGATGGACAACCACGTGGTCGTCTTCGAGCCGGACCGGCGCATCGGCTGGGCTCCGGTCGCCGGTCACGGCCACCCGGAGCAGGGCAGCTCGTGGGGCCACCGGTGGATCTTCGAGCTGAGCCCCGACGGCCCGGATGCCACCGTGGTGACCGAGATCTTCGACCTCACCGGCATGCCCGAGAACCGCCGCGCCGAGGTCGGCCAGGGCCAGGTCTGGCTGCCCGGCATGACCAAGACCCTGGAGCGCCTCGACGCCTTGTGCACCGGCGGCTGATCAGCCCACCAGAACGCGCGGCATGACATTCTCACGGTCATTCGGTGAGCTTTTCGACTGCCATCCCCCATTGGGCGCTCTTTAACCTGAGTGCTATCCAAAAGGGGGATTCATGACAAAAACCCGCACCATCACCCGACTGGCCGCGATCACCCTGGGCGCGGCGGCGATCGTCCTGACACCCGGCTTCGCCGCCGCCGCACCGGTTCAGCCGCCCACCGGTGAGGCCACCGCGGGTACCTACCAGCTCCGGATGGTCAAGTCCGAGGGGCCGACCGCGCAGTTCCAGGTCACCTTCAGCAAGGCCAACCGCTTGGTCGTCGCCGACGGACAACTCCAGGTCAGGGACAGTGCGGACCGCCTGGTCGACGTGGTCGGCCCGCGGCTGGCGCTGGGCGGCACCGAGCTGACCGGGGAGTTCGCCGTGCTGGCGGCCGACCGGTTCAGCTTCACCGTCAAGGACGGGGTGATGCCCCGGTTCACCTGGGGCGGTTTCTGGTGTGGCTCCGCGGCCACGGTTTCCGGGGCGGTGGGCGGTGCGCTGCTCGGTGGGCCGGTCAGGATCGGATTTGGCCTCGGGACCGGCATCGCGGCTGCCGCGACGTGCTAGTGATGGCCAAGAAGTCGAAAGCGGAACGGAACAGCACTGCCTGCGCCATGGCCGCCGTGGCGGTGACCACGTTCGCGCTCGCCAGCAAACTGTTGCCGCCCGAGCTCGCCGTGCCGCTTTTCGCGGCGGCCGCGGCGTTCTCGGTCGGGGTGCTCGCGTACTGGCTGCGCCGCTCCCAGCGGAGGTAGCCGCCTGAGGGCAGACAACCGGTCGTTGTGACCCCGGGACGGCCGGTTGTTTGCCGTGGACCGCCCGGATCGCTTGGATCTCGGGGTGCGACTGGGGCGGGAGTTCGGGTGGTTGTGGGCTTCGTACACGGTCAGCGCGGTCGGCAGCCGGTTGGCCTTCAACGCCTTTCCGCTGGTCGCGATGCTCGTGTTGCAGGCGAGCACGGCGGAGGTGTCCGCATTGGCCGCTGCGGGGCTGGCCGTGGGGGCGGTGGTGGCGATCCCGCTGGGGCCGTGGGTGGAGTTCCGGCGCAAGCGGCCGGTGATGATCGGGATGGACCTGCTCCGGTGCGCGGCGCTGCTGAGCGTGCCGGTGGCGTATGCGCTGGGGTGGCTGGGTTTCGCGCAGCTGCTGGTGGTCTCGGTGGTGGTCGCGGCGGCCGAGATCGCCTACCGGGCGGCCAGCGGGGCTTGGCTGAAGTCCTTGCTGCGGAAGGAAGACCTGGTGCTGGCCAGTGGGCGGCTGGAGGCGACCTCGTGGACCGCCACCGCGCTGGGGCCGCCGCTGGGTGGCGCGGCGATCGGGGTTTTCGGTCCGATGGTGGTGCTGGTGGTCGACGCGGTGAGCTATCTGCTCTCCGCGCTGGGCATCCGGGCCGCCGGTGGGCGGGAGCAGCCGCCGGAGCGGGTGGGCGCGCCGAGGGCCGGTGAGGTGCTCGACGGGTGGCGGCACATCTGGCGGCATCCGGGGCTGCGGTCGCTGCTGGGCAACACGGTGCTGGTGAACGGGCTGATCATGGCGACCGCGCCGCTGATGCTGGTGCTCATGGTGCGGGAGCTGGGGTTCTCGCTGTGGGCCTACGGGCTGGCGTTCTCCGTGCCCTGCCTCGGCGGACTGCTCGGGGCCCGGCTCGCGCCCCGGCTGGTGGCGCGGTTCGGGCAGGAGCGCGTGCTGTGGGTGACCGGCGTGCTGCGGGTGTGCTGGCCGGTGTGGCTGGTGTTCGTGACGCCGGGACTCACCGGACTCGTGCTGGTGCTGGTGGTGCAGTTCGGGCTGGTGGGCTGCATGGGCGTGTTCAACCCGGTGCTGGTGGCCTACCGGCTCGCCGAGATCCCGGCCGGGCTGGTGGCGCGGGTGCTGACCGCGTGGACGATCTCCAGCAACGCCACCGTGGCGGCGCTGACCGCGGCCTGGGGTGTGCTGGCCGGGTTCGCCGGGGCGCGCACCGCGGTCGGGGTCGCCGGAGTGGTGATCCTGGCGACCCCGATCCTGCTGCGGAAGGTCAGGCCGGCGCGTGCCGCCGGGACTGCACGATGTGGAAGCGGCCGGTGACGTAGGCCGGGTCGGTCAGCGCGGCGGTGGCCGCCGGGTTGGCCCCGGTGCCGTGGAAGTCGCTGAAGGCCGCGCTCTGGTTGACGAACACGCCGCCGGTCAGGTTCTCCGACAGGTGCACACCGGCATCGAGCGCCGCCGCGCGGGCCGCGTCGATCACGGCCGCGTCGGTGGAGTAGACCGAGGCGGTCAGCGCGCCCTTGGCCCGCACCGAGGAGCGGAAGATCTCCAGCGCGTGCTCGGTGGAGTCGGTGCTGATCACGAAGGAGATCGGGCCGAACCACTCCTTGGTGTAAGTCTCCTCGTCCTTGGCGTCCAGGCGCACCACCAGCGGGGTGCGGATGGTCGCGCCGGGGTAGGCGGGGTCCTCGACCGGGGTGGAGGCGTGCGCGACCGCGCCCAGGTTCTCCGCCTCGGCCAGGCGCTGCTTGACGCCCTCGTTGACGATCGCGCCGAGGGTGCCCGCGGCGCGGGCCGGGTCGCCGAGCAGCTTGTCCAGCGCGGCGCCCAGGTCGGCGGCGAACTCCTCGGGGCTGCGGGTGCCGTCCTCGGTGCGCACTCCCCCGCCGGGCAGCAGGATGTTCTGCGGGGTGGTGCACATCTGTCCACTGTAGAGGGACAGGGAGAAGGACAGGTTGCGCAGCAAGCCCTTGTAGTCGTCGGTGGAGTCGACCACGACGGTGTTCAGGCCGGCCTTCTCGGTGTAGACCACGGCCTGGCGGGCGTTGCCCTCCAGCCAGTCGCCGAACTCGGTGGAGCCGGTGAAGTCCACGATCCGCACGTCGGGGTGGGTGGCCAGCTCGGCCGCGATCGGCTGGCCGGGGGCCTCCACCGCCAGGGTCACCAGGTTCGGGTCGAACCCGGCCTCGGTGAGCACCTCGCGGGCGATGGTCACGGTCAGCGCCAGCGGCAGCACCGCGCCGGGGTGCGGCTTGACGATCACCGGGTTGCCGGTGACCAGGCTGGCGAACAGGCCGGGGTAGGTGTTCCAGGTGGGGAAGGTGTTGCAGGCGATGACCAGCGACACCCCGCGCGGCACCACGGTGAAGGTCTTGTCCATCACCAGCGGGTCGCCCTTGCGCTGCGGCTTGGCCCAGCGGGCGCTGCGCGGCTGCCTGGCCTGCTCGGCGTAGGCGTAGGCGATGGCCTCCAGCGCGCGGTCCTGGGCGTGCGGGCCACCGGCTTGGAAGGCCATCACGAAGGCCTGGCCGGTGGTGTGCTGCACGGCGTGCGCGAACTCGAAGCTGCGCGCGTTGATCCGGTGCAGGACCTCCATGGCCACCCCGGCGCGCAGGGCCGGTCCGGCGTCCCGCCACGCGGTGATCCCGGCCTTGGCCGCGGCGATCAGCTCGGCGGGCTCGCTGCGCGGGTAGCGGATGCCCAGCTCCAGCCCGAACGGCGAAGTCTCGGTGCCCACGTGGTCGATGACGCCCGGCTGGTCGAGGGGGTAGTCCCTGCCCAGCAGCGCCTGGAACGCGGCCTCACCCGCGGGCGCGGCCTCCTCGCCGTAGACCGACTTGCTGGGGGTCTCCGGGAACGGCGACCAGTACTCGCGGGCGTCGATCGCGGTGACCGCGTGGTCGAGCTGCTCGGCGTGCTTGGCGTGGAAGTCCTGCGCGGACATGCCCTCTCCTCGGAATTGGCTGATCACAGTCTGGCGAGCAGGCCCAGTGGGTTCTCCACCGCGTCGGCGACAAAGCGGAGGAAGCCACCGGCCACTCCACCGTCGCACACCCGGTGGTCGAAGGTGAAGGACAACTGGGTGATCTTTCGGACGGCCAGCTGACCGTCCACCGCCCACGGCCGGTCGATGATCCGGCCGACGCCCAGCATGGCGGCCTCGGGGTGGTTGATGATCGGGGTGGAGCCGTCCACGCCGAACACCCCGTAGTTGTTCAGGGTGAAGGTGCCGCCGGTGAGGTCGGCTGGCTCCAGCGCGCCGTCGCGGGCGCGTTCGGTGAGTGCGGCGATGGCCGCGGCCAGCTCGGCGGTGCTGAGCTGATCTGCGTTGCGCACCACCGGAACCACCAGGCCGCGGTCGGTCTGCGCGGCGAAGCCGAGGTTGACGTGCGGCCAGCGCAGGATCTCCCTGGCTGGACCGTCCACAGAGGAGTTGAGCTCGGGGAACCGCTTCAACCCGGCCACGCAGATCCGGCCGAACAGGGCCAGCAGGCTGATCTTCTGCTCGGGGCAGGCGGCCTGGACCGCCTTCTTGGCCGCCAGCAGTTCGGTGGCGTCGGCGTCGACCCAGGTGGTGGCGTCGGGGATCTCGGCGCGGCTGCGGGAGAGCTTGTCCGCCACCGCCCGGCGCAGGCCGCGCAACGGGATCCGTTCCGGGCCACCGGCATCCGGCAGCGGCACCGCGGTGCTGGCGGCCGCGGCGATGACGGCTTCGACGTCCTTGCGCAGCACGATCCCGGCCGGTCCGCTGGGGGTGATGGTGGACAGGTCGATGTCGTGCTGTTTGGCCAGCCCGCGCACCAGGGGGTTGATCACCCGGGGCGCGAGCTGGGGCTCGGGGGTAGGCACGGCGGCGACCACGGCAGGGGCGGGCTGGCGACGGCGGCGACGGCGAGAACCGTTGTCCTCCTTGGTGCCGTAGCCGATGAGCACGTTGCCCGAGCCCGCGGCGGCCTTGCCGTTCCCCGCTGGGGCCTTGGCGCCCGCGCGTTCCTCGGTCCGGTAGGTCTCGTGCGCGCCCTCGGCGGCGACCGTGATCAGCGGCTTGCCGACCTCCAGCACCGCGCCGGCCTCGCCGTGCAGGGTGAGCACCGTGCCCGCGAACGGGATCGGCACCTCCACCGCGGCCTTGGCGGTCTCCACCTCGACCACGACCTGGTCCACGGTCACCGTGTCGCCGACCGCGACCCGCCAGCTGACCACCTCCGCCTCGGTCAGCCCTTCACCGAGGTCTGGCAGCCGGAAGACCTGCTCGCTCACGCGACCACCTCGGCCACGTAGCGCAGGTCCGGGGTGTCGTCGCGCTGCAACCGGTCCAGGGTGTCCAGGATGCGGTCCACGCCGGGCAGGTGCGCGTGTTCCAGCATCGGCGGCGGGTACGGGATGTCGAAGCCGCTGACCCGCAGCACGGGCGCGTGCAGCGAGTGGAAGCAGCGTTCCTGCACCCTGGCCGCGATCTCCGCGCCGACCCCGGCGAAGCCCTGGGCCTCCTGCACCACCACGCAGCGGCCGGTGCGGCGGACCGAGGCGGCCACCGTCTCGTCGTCGAAGGGCACGATGCTGCGCAGGTCGACGACCTCCACGTCCCAGCCCTCTTCCTTCGCCGCCTCGGCGGCCTGCATGGCCACCGGGGTGGACGGGCCGTAGGCGACGAGGGTGACGTCCTTGCCCTGCCTGCGGATCGCGGCCCGGCCGAAGGGCTCGCCCCTGGTCAGTTCGACGTCGGCCTTGGCCCAGTAGAGCTTCTTGGGTTCCAGGAAGACCACCGGGTCGGGGTCGTCGATGGCCTCGCGCAGCAGCGAGTAGGCGTCGGCGACGGTGGCCGGGGTGACCACCTTCAGGCCGGGGGTGTGCGCGTAGTAGGCCTCGCTGGAGTCGCAGTGGTGCTCCACCCCGCCGATGCCGCCGGCGTAGGGCACCCGGATGACCATGGGCAGGGACAGCGCGCCGCGGGTGCGGTTGCGCAGTTTGGCCACGTGCGAGGCGATCTGCTCGAAGGCGGGGTAGGCGAAGGCGTCGAACTGCATCTCCACCACGGGTTTCATCCCGCCCATGGCCATGCCCACTGCCAATCCGACGATCCCGGCCTCCGCGAGCGGGGTGTCGAAGCAGCGGTCCTCGCCGAGGTCGCGGGTGATGCCGTCGGTGATCCGGAAGACGCCGCCGAGCGCGCCGACGTCCTCACCGAAGACCACCACCCGCTCGTCTTCCTTGATCGCGTCGCGCAATGCCTGGTTCAGCGCCTGGGCCATGGACAGGTTCGGCATCTCAGCGCTCCTCGGCGTCGAGCTCGGCGCGCAGCAGGTCGCGCTGCTCGCGGAGCTGGCTGGTGGGTTCGGCGAAGACGTGCTCGAACAGCTCCATCGGCGCCACGGCCGGTTCGGCGTTCATCCGGGTGCGCAGGTCGGCGGCCTTGGCCTCGGCTTCGGCGGTCCAGTTCTGGATGTCCTCTTCGGACAGTGCGCCGATGCCGCGGAGGTGCTTTTCCAGCCGGGCCATGGGATCGCGGCCCAGCCAGCGCTGGACCTCCTCGTCCTCGCGGTACCGGGTGGCGTCGTCGGCGTTGGTGTGCGCCTCCATCCGGTAGGTGTGCGCCTCGATCAGGAAGGGGCCGTTGCCGCCGCGGGCGTGCTCGACCGCGGCCTGCAGCACCGCGAGCATGGCCACCGGGTCGTTGCCGTCGACCTGTTCGGAGCGCACGCCGTAGCCGATGCCCTTGTAGGACAGGGCGGGCGCGGCGCTCTGCTTGGACAACGGCACCGAGATGGCGTAGCCGTTGCTCTGCACCAGGAAGATCACCGGCGCGTTGAACACCGCGGCGAAGTTGAGCGCTTCGTGGAAGTCGCCCTCGCTGGTGGCGCCGTCGCCGATGAAGGCGAGCACCACGGTGTCCCGGCCCTGCCGCTTCTCCGCGAAGGCCAGCCCGGTGGCGTGCAGGGTCTGGGTGGCCAGCGGGGTGCACTGGGGAGCGGTGTGGGTGGCCTTGGGGTCGTAGCCGCAGTGCCAGTCCCCGCGCAGCAGGGTGAGCACCTCCACCGGGTCCAGGCCGCGGGCGACCAGGGCCATGGACTCGCGGTAGGTGGGGAAGACCCAGTCGGTCTCGCGCAGGGCGAGCACCGCGCCGATCTGGCAGGCCTCCTGGCCGCGGCTGGAGGGGTAGACGGCGAGGCGGCCCTGTTTGGTCAGGGCGGTGGCCTGGGTGTCGAACCGGCGGCCGATGATCATGCGCCGGTAGGCCTCGCGGAGCAGGGCCACGGGCGGTTCGGGGTAGCCGCTGCGGTAGTCGGCTGGACTGCCGTCCTCGGCGAGGAACCGGACCGGGGTCACGGAGGGCAGCAGCGCGTCAGGGCGCGCGGGAGCTTCGGTCACGGCGAACCTCCTGGTCGGACGTCCCTGTCTGACAGGCGTCCTCAAATGGTTGCCCCGACCGGGTGGCTGGCTCAAGATGTGCCAAAAAGGGCAGACGAACGGCTCACCTGAAACGTGAAAGGCGGCAATGTGTCCACCGACAGCAGCACCGTTGGCGCACCCGGCGGACAGATGGCCTCCGCACTGGACGAGGTGGACCGCTCGATCCTGCGGCTACTGGCCAGGGACGGCCGGATCTCGATCAGGACACTGGCCGAGCGGCTGCACATCTCGCGCACCAACGCCTACGCCCGGATCGACCGCCTGGTGGCCGACAAGGTGATCACCGGCTTCGGCGCGAAGATCGATCCGGCGCGGGCCGGACTGGGCACCACCGCGATGGTGGTGGTGACCATCGAGCAGGCCTCGTGGCGCGAGGTCTCCGAGCAGTTGCGCTCGATTCAGTACGTGGAACACCTGACCTTGGTCGGTGGCGACTTCGACGTGCTCGTGCTAGTGCGTGCCCCCGACAACCAGGCCCTGCGGGAGATCGTCCTGGAAAAGATCCAAGAGGTGCTCGGGGTCCGCTCCACCCGCACCTGGCTGGTGTTCGACGAGGTCACCGGCACACACCCGGGCCTGGGTTAGTTAAATTGTGACAAATAATGTGAACTGTTATGTAACGTGACCTACTTTCGTTGCCTTGCTTACTCCGTTCGGGTCAACCAAGCTAGTTCCAGTGGCTGCGAGTAGTCGCCCCCTGTAATTGCAGCCGCAACTCCGTGTGGTGAGGGCTACACGGCGGAGTGAACGGAGTTTTCAATGGCACGAAACCGACGCAGGGCCGTCGTGGGCGCCGGGCTGATCGCCGGCACCTCCCTGCTCGCCCTGGTCGCTTCGGCGCTGCCCGGCCTCGCCGCGCCTGCCGAAGGTCAGATCCTCAACGCGGGAACCGCCAACGCCGTGTCCGGCAGCTACATCGTCACGCTGAAGGACAACACCGTTGGCGCGCAGGACCTGGCCTCCCGGTTCGGTGGCAAGGTCACCGCGACGTATGACAAGACCCTCAACGGCTTCGCCGTCTCGCTGAGCGAGCAGCAGGCCAAGCGGCTGGCCGCGGACCCGCGGGTGGCCACGGTGGAGCAGGACGGCAAGGTCAGCCTGGCCGGGGAGCAGCTGAACCCGGAGTGGGGCCTGGACCGGCTCGACCAGCAGGCGCTGCCGCTGGACAAGAAGTACACCTACGCCAACGAGGGCGCGGGCGTGACCGCCTACATCCTCGACACCGGCGTGCGCCTGACCCACCAGGAGTTCGGTGGCCGCGCCAAGAGCGGCTACGACTTCATCGACAACGACGCGGACGCCAGCGACTGCCAGGGTCACGGCACGCACGTGGCCGGCACCGTGGGCGGCACCAAGTACGGCGTGGCGAAGAAGGCCGACCTGGTGGCCGTGCGCGTGCTCAACTGCCAGGGCAGCGGTCAGTGGTCGCAGATCATCGCGGGCATCGACTGGGTGGCCAAGAACGCCAAGAAGCCGGCCGTGGCGAACATGAGCCTCGGCGGCACCGGCAGCAACGCGGCCATGGAGAACGCGGTCCGGAAGGCGATCACCGCCGGTGTGACCTTCGCGATCGCCGGTGGCAACTCCGGCGCCGACGCGTGCAGCTTCACCCCGGCCCGCGTGGCGGAAGCGATCACCGTGGGCGCCACCCAGCAGAACGACGCCCGCGCGGTGTGGAACGGCCAGTCGGTCGCCTCCAACTGGGGCCGGTGCCTGGACATCTGGGCGCCCGGCACCGCGACCGTGTCCGCGATCCACACCAACGACACCGGCACCTCCACCAAGAGCGGCACCAGCATGGCCACCCCGCACGTCGCGGGCGCGGTCGCGCTGTACCTCTCGGTCAACCAGCAGGCGACCCCGCAGCAGGTGCGGGACGCCCTGGTGAACAACGCGGTGAGCAACAAGCTGACCGACATCAAGACCGGTTCGCCGAACAAGCTGCTCAACATCAGCTTCATCAAGTAAGGCACAGCACTGGCTGAAGGCCGGGCGCGCCGCGAGTTGCGGTGCGCCCGGCCTTCGCCGTACTCCGGATCAGCGGGTGGTGAACGCGCCGCCGTTGACGTGCAGCGTCTGTCCGGTGATGTGCCGCGCCCCGGCCGAGGCGAGGAAGTACGTCGTCTCGGCGATGTCGCTGGGGTGGCCCGCGCGCCCGTTGTGGGTCGCCTTGACCAGCTCGGCGATCCGCTGCTCGCTGAGGTTGCCCTTGAAGAACTCGGTCTCGGCGATGTAGCCGGGCGCGACCAGGTTGGCGGTCAGCCCCTTGGGGCCGACCTCGGCGGAGAGCCCGGCGTTCCACGCGTGCAGGGCCGCTTTGGCCGCGCCATAAGAGAATCCGGCGTGCTCCGCGGCGATGGAACCGATGTTGACGATGGTCCCGCCGGGGCGGAGCTTGTCCAGCACGGCGGTGGTGGTGAGCACCGCGCTGAGCAGGTTGGCCTCCAGGTTCGCCCGCCAGCCCGCCGCGACCTGCTCCAGCGGGGACAGCGCCTGGTCGGACTCGTCGAAGTCGGTGTTGCCACCGGCCATGTTGACCAGCACGTCCAGCTCCGGCCCCAGTTCCCCGGCCAGCCGGGCCACCTGCTGCGGATCGGTGGCGTCGCAGACGATCGGCCGGGCGTCGATCTCGGCGGCTGTCCTGGCCAGCCGGTCGGCGTCCCGGCCGGTGATGACCACGGTGTCGCCGTCGGCGCGGAACCGGGCGGCCACCGCCTTGCCGAGTCCAGTGCTACCGCCGGTGACCAGCACGATTCGGGTCATGTCAGATCCCCCTCTGCTATATTTAGCTCTAAACGTTTAGCGCTGAACGTAGCAAGGGACGGTGCACGTGTCCAACGAGACCGAGAGTTACCCGCTGGGCTCGAACTCCCGGTGGCCCGCGGCCGACATCGCCGCGGCCTGGCAGCGCGAGCTGCCGGGGGTGCGCACCGAGTCCATCGAGATCATCACGCCGGTCTGGCGGATCGCCAAGATCCTGGCCGATGACCGGCGGCGGACCCTGGCCGCGCTCGGCATCGATCCGTCCACTTTGGACCTGCTCAGCGTGATCCGGCGGGCCGGTCCGCCGTATGAGCTGACCACCAAGGAGATCACCCGCCGGACGCTGATCACCGCGGGCGCGGTCTCCCAGCGGGTGGCCCGCGCCGAGCAGGCCGGTCTGGTGGCCAGGTCACCGTCCACTGCCTCGCACCGCGCGGTCGCGGTCCGGCTCACCGAGGCCGGGCACAACCTGGTGGAAACCACTGTGCGCCAACTGCTCGAGCACGAGGCGGAGCTGATCGGCACGCTCACCGGCGCCGAGCGCGCGACGCTGACCGGCATCCTCGCTCGGCTGGAGCAGACCCTGGCGGATCAGTCCGAGCGGTGACGCCAGACCTCCAGGAACGCGACCTCGCCACCGCGTTCCAGCCGTTCGGGCTCGCCTTCCACGAGCTGGTACCCGGCGGCGCGGGCGACGCCCTGACTGGGCGCGTTGTCGGTGCGGATGCGCAGGCGCAGCTCCGGCAGGCCCAGGGTGTGGTGGCCGAACTCGGTGAGCAGCCGGGTGGTGCGCACGGCCAGGCCCTGACCGCGGTGCGCGCGGCCGATGACGTACCCGGCCTCGGCCCGGGCCGGGGCCAGGAAGGCCAAGCCGAGCGGGGTCTCGCCGTCGGTGGTGATGGCCAGGTGCAGGCGGCCGTCCTCGGCGCGGGTGCGGCGGATCATCGCCAGGTACGCCACCGGGTCGAACGGGAACGGCACCGGGGTGTTCCGCGCGACCTCGGGGCTGTCCAGCACGTCGATCATGGCCTGGTGGTCGGTGTCCGCCCACTCGCGCAGGACCAGGCCGTGGCCGGTCAGTCGCAGGGGCAGGGCCAGCTGGTCCACGGGTGCTCCTTCACAGATCGCGGGGCCGGGGGGCCGCGGTGCCGACGCTACGGGAGGGCGGGAACGGTCCGCGAGCGAGTTCCGACTGCCACAGTGATCTTGCCGTGACGGCAACTTTGCCTTTTTGGCAAGCTTTGCTAGCGTGGCTGCCATGGATGACCTGGGGTTGCGCGAGCGGAAGAAGCGGCAGACCCGGCTCGCGCTGAGCCAGGCCGCGATCCGGCTGACCGTGGCGCGGGGCTGGGAGTCGGTGACCATCGAGGACATCGCCGCGGAGGCGGACGTCTCGGTGCGCACCTTCCGCAACTACTTCGGCGGCAAGGCCGAGGCGGTCGCGGCCAGCCAGCTGGACCGCGGCCTGCGGATCGCGGCCGAGCTGCGCGAACGACCGGCGGCGGAACCGCTGTGGACCGCGCTGACCGAGGTGGTGCGCGCCCAGTACGCCACCCCGCCGGTGGCCGGACCGGAACCGGAACGGGACGAGCGCTGGCTGAGTGGGTTGCGCGCGGTGCTGGCGGTGCCCGCGGTGCAGGCCGAGGTGCAGCGGGCGAACCTGCTGGCCCAGGAGGAACTGGCCGCGGCGATCGCCGAACGGGCCGGGCTCGGGGCGGAGGAGGTGTACCCGCGGCTGGTCGCGGCCGTGGTCGGCGCGGGCAGCTCGGTGGCGGTGGCCCAGTGGCTGCGCGCCGATCCGCTCGGCTCGGTGGTCCCGGTGCTGGACGAGGTGTTCGACCACATCCGGGCCGGGTTGCCCGTGCCCGCCAAGGGGGATGCGTGATGACGGTGGACGTGGTGATCGCCGGGGGCGGCCCGAACGGGCTGATGCTGGCCGCCGAGCTGGGCCTGGCCGGGATCCGGTCGGTGGTGCTGGAGAGCCTGCCCGAACCCAGCCAGGAACCCAAGGCCAACGGACTGCTCGGTCAGGTGGTCCGGCTGGTGGACCACCGGGGGCTGCACGAGCCGCTGACCGGCAGCCCGGAACCACCGCGCCCCAACAACGGCTACTTCATGTTCGCCGCCCTGCCCCTCGACCTCAGCGGCCTGTCCCCCAGCCCGGTGCACAACCTGCCCGCGCCACAGCAGAAGATCGTCGGCGTGCTGACCGACCGGGCGGCGGAGCTGGGCGCGGAGATCCGCTGGGGGCACCGGATCACCGGCCTGACCCAGGACGAGGACGGCGTCACCGTCGAGGTCGACGGACCGGAGGGCGGCTACCAGCTCACCGCCCGCTACCTGGTCGGCGCGGACGGCGCGCACAGCGTCGTGCGCAAGCTGCTCGGCATCGGCTTCCCCGGCCTCGCGCAGGACCGCGCCACCAGCAGGACCGCCCACGCCGAGGTGCCCGCGGACTGGGTCGATGCGGCCACCGGCGCCCTGCACGTGCCCGGATTTGGCGTGGTGCGGCCGTTCCTGCCGGTGCGCACCGAACACGGCGGCTTCTCCTACGCCCCACTGCCCGGTCAGCCCGCGATCGTCAGCACCGCCGAATGGGACCAGCCGCCTGCCGAGGACCCGATGACCCTGGCCGAGCTCCAGGCCAGCGCCCGCCGAGTGCTCGGCGCGGACCTGCCACTGCGCCCGGCCCCCGGCGGCACCCTGCTGCGCAGGCTCCCCGGCAGCCACACCCGGGTCGCCGACCGGTACCGGCAGGGCCGGGTGTTCCTGGTCGGCGACGCCGCGCACGTCTTCGCCGCGGGCGGGCAGGGCCTCAACATCGGCCTGACCGACGCGGTGAACCTGGGCTGGAAGCTCGCCGCCGCACTGCGCGGCCAGGCCCCGCCCGGCCTGCTGGACAGCTACGAGTCCGAACGCCGCCCGGCCGCCCTCCGGGTGAGCCTGCTGTCCCAGGCCCAGTCCGCGCTGCTGGCCCCCGGCGCGGAGGTCACCGCGCTGCGCGAGCTGTTCGGCGAACTGCTCGGCCACCCGAGCACCGTGCGCCACCTGGCCGAGCTGATCGCGGGCTCGGACATCCGTTACGACACCGGCGATACCCATCCGCTGTCCGGCCGTTTTGTCCCCGACCTGGACCTCGACGGCCCTCGCGTGGCCGAACTGGCCAGGACCGGACGGCCCCTGCTGCTGAACCTCACCGGCGACGAGGACCCAGCGCTCATTCCACAGTGGACAGACCGGGTGGACGTCATCACCGCCCGCTGCCCGAACGCGCCGGCCGCCCTGCTCATCCGCCCGGACGGCTACGTCGCCTGGGCCGCCGACGAGCTGGATCCCGTTGCCCGCCAAGCACTCTCGGCCGCCCTCACCCGCTGGGTCGGCGAGGCCCGCCGGTGACCACCCGCCGACTCGCGCTGATCGCGGCCACCCTGCTCGCCGTGTCCGCCTGCGCCCAGCCACCGCTACCCGCCCCGCCGACGGTGCACCCTCTGCAACAGCAGCTCGACACGGCCGTCCGGGAAGGCATCCCCGGTGTCCAGGTGGTGATCACCGATCTTGATCGCAGTCCCCGGGTCCTGCGCGCGGGCACCGGCGATCCGGCCTTCGGCGAGCCGGTGCCGGACAACGCGCGGGTGCCCATCGGCGGCAGCAGCGAGACGTTCACCGCCACCGTGGTCATGCAGCTGGTGCACGAGGGCCGGGTCCGGCTGGACCAGCGCGTCGAGAACGGGGCCACGGTCCGCGAGCTGCTCCAGCGTCCCGGCGGGTCCGCTGAGCTCGGCAAGCTCGTCGAGCGCGTCACCGACCGGTCGATGGGGACGGAGATCGCCAACCGGATCGGCTACCGGCTCGGCCTCTCCGGCACCGACTTCCCGGTGACCACCGCCGTCGACCTGAACAAGTTCTGGACCGCCCTGCTGCACGGCAACCTGCTGCCACCGCAACGACTTGCCGAGATGAAGCGCGACGGCCTCGGTCTGCGCCGCCCGCCGAACACCTGCGGCCGCGAGGTCTGGGGCCACCGGGGCACGGCACCCGACTTCACCGCCGGAGGCGTGACCGCCGGGGGCCGGGCCGTGACGATCACCTTCCACCACCTGGGCGACCGCGCGGAGACGGCGACGGCGAGGATCGTGGACGCGGCCTGGTGCGCGAACTGAGTGGCCCGCGCACTGGGGCGGTACCGCGCCGCCCCGTCAGCAGGTGTTCTGTCTGGGCACCCCCGGCAGGTGCCGCTGCCACTGCTCCTCCGTCAACTGCCCGGTCGCCGAGCAGATCCGCTCCACCGCCTGCCCGATGTCCAGGTTCAGCACCCTGGCGGTGTTCGTGCCGTCGCTGACGATCAGGCTGCGGCCGTCCGGCCGGAAGTGCAGGCCGACACCCACGTTGTGCACGGTGCCGATCGGGCCGCCGATGGGGCTGGGGCGGGCCGGGTCCCGTACCCGCCACAGCCGGATCGAGCGGTCGCTGCTGGCGGTGGCCAGGGTGGCGCCGTCGGTGGAGAAGGCCAGGCCGGTGACCGGTTTGGTGTGGCCGGCCAGGGTGCCGAGGGGTTGGGGCTTCGCCGGGTCGGTGACCTGCCAGAGGTTGATGGTCTCGGCCCGGTGTGACACGGCCAGGGTGCGGCCGTCGGGGGTGAAGGCCAGCCGGTCGACCTGGCCCGGTGCGGTCAACGCCCCGCGCGGCACCGGGTTCCGCGGGTCGGTGACGTCCCACAGGCGGACGGTCTTGTCGTAGCTGGCGGTGGCCAGCAGCCGGCCGTCCGGTCGGTAGGTCAGGGTGGTGACCTCGGCGGTGTGGCCGGTCAGCTCGCCCAGCGGCCGGGGCTCGCGCGGGTTGCTGATGTCCCACAGCCTGCTGGCCAGCTCGTTGTCGTTCACCGCGAGGGTGCGGCCGTCCGGGCTCAGCGCGAGCGGGACGGTGAACCGGGTGGGCACGCTGAACTTGCTCAGCAGCACCGGTTTCTCCGGGTCGCGCACGTCGAACAGCCGCACCAGGGAGGTGTTGCTGAGCACCGCGAGCAGGGTGCCGTCCGCGCTGAGCCGGGTCTGCGTCGAGCACTCGGTGCACACCCTCGGCTCGTTGATCACGGGCAGCTCGTGCAGCAGCCGGACCGGGGCGCCGTCCACCGCGGACCACAGGATGATCTTCTGGTCCTTGCCGCCGGTGACGGTGAGCCGTCCGTCCGCGCTGACGGTGACCGAGTCGATCCGGTCGTGGTGGCCCAGCAGCAGCGCCGAGGGCAGGTTCCACAGCCGCACCACGCCGTCGGCCGAGCCGGTGGCCAGCGTGCGGCCGTCCGGGCTGAAGCCGACCCCGTACAGCCCGCTGCCGCTGCCGGACAGCGGCGGGCCCAGCTTGGTCACCGCGGACCCGTTGACCGTGTTCCACAGCTGCGCCACCCCGTCCGCGCCGACCGTGGCCAGGATCGAGCCGTTGTGGTTGAAGGTCAGCTTCCACACCGGCCCGACGTGCCCGGTGAGCTGGCGGCCCAGCGGGTTGCCGTCCTCGGCTCGCCACATCCGCACGGTGGCGTCCCGGCTGCTCGCCGCGATGGTCTTGCCGTCGGGGCTGAACACCACCGCGTAGACGCTCTCGGTGGCGCCGCTGAGGTCGCGCAGCGGCCGGAACCCGGTGCCGGTGACCTGCCACAGCCGCACCAGGCCGTCGTCACCGCCGGTGGCCAGGGTCTTGCCGTCCGGGCTGAACGCCAGCGCCCACACCTCGCCGATGGTCCCGGCCATGTTCCGGCCCAGCGACACCGGCTTGGCCAGATCGCTGAGGTCCCACAGCCGCAGCGCCCGGTTGGCGTGCGCCACCGCCAGCCGCTGGGTGCCGGGCTGGAAGGCGATCAGGTTGACCTGGCTGTCCTCGCTGGCCAGCTCGGCCGGCAACGGCTTGGGCTTGGCGGGATCGGTGATGTCCCACAGGAAGACCTTGCCCTGCTTGCCCGCCGCGACCAGCAGCGTGTCGGCGCGGCCGAAGGTGACCGTGCTCAGCCAGCCGCCGCCGGGGCGCAGCGGCTCGCCGAGGGGCTTGGCGTTGGCCGGGTCGCGCACGTCCCACAGCCGGACGGTGCCGTCGTCGCCGGTGGTGGCCAGCAGCTTCTGGTTGGCCGAGAAGTCGGTCTGGTAGACCTCGTTGGTGTGGCCGGGCAGCAGGTCGGCCAGCGGCGCGCCCCTGGTGCTGAGCAGCCGGGTGTGCACGGTCTCATCCGCCGGGCGCATCCGGTGCGCGGCCAGGGTGAGCTGGGCGGAGAGCGTCGGATCGCTCTCGGCCAGCCGGTCGGCCTCGGCCAGCACCTGCCGGAAGGTCGCGTCGTCACGCTGCTGCTCCGCGGTGGCCTGCTGGTCCAGGGCCAGCAACGCGGTGGCCGAGGCCAGCAGCGCGAACACCACCACCGCGGCCACCAGCTGCCGCAGCCGCCTGGTCCGCCGCCGCTGCCCGGCCGCCTCGTCCTCGCGCGCCTGTTCGGCCGCGCGCAGGAAGTCCCGTTCCCGCGCGGACATCGACTCGGCGTTGTGCACCGCCCACACGCTGGCCTCGGCCAGCCGGACCCCTCGGTAGAGCGCGGCCGGGTCGCGGTCCAGTGACTCCCAGGTGTCGGTGGCCTCGGTGAGCAGCCGGTGCACGCGCAGGCCCTCGCGGTCGGCGGCCAGCCACTCGTGCAGCCGGGGCCAGCAGCGGATCAGCGCCTCGTGGCTGATCTCCAGGCCGTCCTGGTCCGCGGTGACCAGCCGGGCCCCGACCAGGCGGTCGACCACGTGCGCGGTGTCCGGGTGCTCATCCAGCTCCCGGTGGTAGACCCGGCGCTTGGTGTCCTCGGTGCCCTCGCCGAGCGCGGTCAGCCGCAGGAACAGGTGCCGGGCCACGGTCTGCTGGGCGGCGTCGAACTCGGCGTAGGTGCCCTCGGCGGTGCGCGCGATGGCGTGCGCGATGCCGCCCGCGGCCTGGTAGCCGGTGGAGGTCAGCGTGGTGCCCTTGCGCCGCCGCCAGGTCTCCAGCAGGGCGTGCGAGACCAGCGGCAGCACGCCCGGCTCGCCCGCCGTCTCCGCCATCACGGTGGCCACCAGCGCGTTCTCCAGCCGGTAGCCGCGGTCCAGGGCGGGCCGGGTGATCGCCTCGCGCAGCTGCTCGGTGGTCATCGGCCCGAGCAGCACCTGCCCGTCCTGCATGGCGGCGACCAGGTCGGCGTGCGCGGCGCAATGGGTGTAGAAGTCGGTGCGCACGCCGAGCACCACCCGGATCCGGCTGGTCGGCGCGGCGGTGGCGTAGAGCAGCATGGCCAGGAAGCGTTCGCGTTCGGCCGGGTCGGCGCAGAGGGTGAAGACCTCCTCGAACTGGTCCACCACCAGCAGCAGCTCGGCGTCCGGCCGGTCGGCGAGGGCCTGGCGGACCCGCAGGTGCAGGTGCTCGGGCCCCTCGGCGAGCTCCGCGCCCAGCACCGCGGCGGACTCGCCGGTGAGCGCGGCCAGCTGCACCGCGCACTCCTCCACCGGCTGCCTGCCGGGAGTCATCAGCAGCACCGGCGGCGGGTGCTCCGCCTTGCGCACGGTGGCGATCAGCCCGGCCCGCAACAGCGAGGACTTGCCCGCCCCCGAGGCGCCGAACACGGCCAGGAACCGCCGCTGGGCCAGGCGGCCGATCAGCTCCCGCACGGTGTCGGCGCGGCCGAAGAACCGGTCCGCGTCATCGGTCTGGAAGGCGGCCAGCCCGACGTAGGGCGCGTCGGACTCCTGGACCGCGGGCTGGTCCCGCGGGCTGGGCGGCTGGGCGAGCTCGGCGGCCACGGAGTGCCAGCGGCTCTCCCATTCACCGGCGTCACCGGAGCAGGCCCGGACAAAGGCGAGGGTGGCGGCCAGGCTCGGCAGGCGCTTGCCACCGGCGGCATCGGCGAGTGTGGTCGCCGAGTAGTGCGAGCGCCTGGCCAGCTCCCGGTAGGTCGGGCCGCCCGCGGCCGCGCGCAGGGCTCGAAGATCACGGGCGAAGCTGGTCAGGGCGTCATCGCCCGGTCCAAGCGGTTGTTCGGTGCGTGGCATCCCAGTCCCCAGCGTGCAGCGGGGTTGTCCGGATCATGTTGTACGACCCCCGTCGGCGCGACACCGGACAACCTGAAGGCATTAGACATCAGCCTGTCGCTCCCGGTGCCGGGTCGCGACAACTCACAGAACACGCGCCGGCCGGAGGGGCAGGAGGCTGTCAGTTCCGGGCGGGCTTGGCAGCCGACCAGGGCCGGCCGGCGCGTGTTGGGGCCGGTGCCGCGCCGAACGGCTGGGGGTTGTTCGGCGCGGCGTCCCACCTCAGGCGCCGTCGATCAAGCGGATCGCCAGCGCGGGGCTGAACTTGGCTGGGTAATCCAGCGCGGCAACCACCACAGCGGGGTCAGCGGGTGTCGGCGAAGGCCGTCACCCAGGCGAGGGCGGAGTTCCAGTTGATGGCCACCTCGTTGGTGGAGTAGGAGCCGATGTCGTCGAGGTAGCACTTGGCCGGGGCGCAGCCGGGCAGGTTCTGTTGCGCCGCCGGGTCCTCCAGGCTGGGGTTGGGGCCACCGGCCAGCGAGCCGGGCGGCGGGTTGGGCAGCGTGGGGTCGAGCTGGTTGGCCCAGTGCCGGTGGTGCTGGTTGCGGCTGTCCCGCTCGCCGTAGCCGGTGACGAAGGACTGGTTGAGCGCGTTGCGGCCCAGCAGGTAGTCCAGGGACGCCAGCACCGCGTCCCGGTAGCGGGCCTCGCCGGTCAGGTCGAAGGCGGTGGCGATGATCACCGCGTTGTTGGCGGTGGAGCTGGTGGAGCCCCACACGTACTCGCCGGTGTTGGGGTAGCCCTGCGCGCCCTGGGCCCGCACGAAGCCATCGGCCACCGACCGGAGGCGTTGGCGGGCGGCCGCCACGCGGTCGAGGGGAAAGCGCAGCGGGTGGCGCACGATGGTCAGGTCGGTCAGGGCCGCGGTGTCCCGCCAGGAGAACCCGGCCGGGGTGAGCGTGCTGCCGATGTGCCGCAGGTAGCCGGGATCGCCGGTGGTGGCGTGCAGCTCGGCCGCGGCCCAGGAGAACTCGTCGGCGACCTGGTTGTCCTCGTAGGGACCGCCGCCGACGCTCTCCTTCGGCGCGAACCGGTCCGGGTGGGCGCGGGCGGCCCGCCAGGCGGTGTCCGCGGCGTTGCGGCAGCGCTGGGCGAAGGCCTGGTCCCAGGTCGTCCAGATCCGGGCGCAGCGGGCGGCGGCCGCGGCCAGGTTCAGGGTGGCGGCGGTGGACGGCGGGTGCAGGTAGCGCGGCTGCGGGTCCAGGTGCGGCAGCATCGGGTGCCCGGTCCAGGCCAGGTCGTGGATCTTGTGGTGCGCCATGCCCGCGAGGGGTTTGCCCGCGGGCACCTGCGTGCGCAGCAGGAACTCCAGCTGCCAGCGGGCCTCGTCGAGCACGTCCGGCACACCGTTGCGCTGCTCGGGAATGCGCAGCAGGCCATCGCGCAGACCGGTGGCGTCCCCGCGGGCACGGGAGCGTTCGTAGAGGTCCAGCAGCTGCCAGGCGGCCAGCGCGCCGTTGACCACGTACTTGCCGTGGTCGCCCGCGTCGTACCAGCCGCCGCGCACGTCCAGGGTGTAGTCGCAGGTGCCGGGCAGGCAGGGCACCGCGGTGTCGCCCCGGTTCGGCGCGATGTCCAGGTGCCCGGCCGGTCGGGCGTGCGCCGCGCCCACGTGGGCGGCCTCGATCGGGATGCCGCTGCGGTTGTGGAAGAAGTAGTGCAGCGCGTCCCGGCGCAGGTTCTCATACGGCCGGGCCAGCAGGTCGAAGGGCAGGCTGACCTGGCCCCCCACCGCCAGGGTGTAGCCGGTGCCCAGGGTGCGCAGCGCGGAGAAGTCGGCCAGGTGCACGTGGTCGCGGGAGGCGGCGTCCTGGCCGTGCACCCTGGTCTGGCCGCTGGCCACCACCGCGCCGGCGGCATCGCGGACCTGCCAGGGTTTGGGCTGCGTCGCACTGTCCACAATGGATGCTTGTTTGCGGCCGCCGGCCGGGTAGCCGTGCTGGTTGACCCGGACCGCGGAGCCGTAGTGCCAGCCGCCGCCGGGCGGGATCACCCCGCCGGTGAGTGAGATGTCGTCCAGGCACAGGACGTAGGGCGCGGTGGCGCCTCCGGCCTGGAAGGAGACCTGGGCGTGCCGGCTGGCCACTGTGGACAGTCCGGTGAACTCGAAGGTCCTCGGTGTCTCGGTCAGGGTGACCTGTTGGTTGAGCGTGCTGGTGCCCGGTGGCGGGATCAGTCGCAGGCTGACCCGGATGGCCGCCTTGCCGCTGGCGGTGAAGCGCAGGGTGTAGGGCTGCCCGGCCTCCACCGGGATGTCGTTCTGGCCGATCATGGCGTCCCACGGGTTGGTCGTGCCCGCGGGGATGTCGGCGCAGAGCCGCCCGGCCTCGACCCTGGCTGGCGTGTTCGCGCTGCTCCACCACGAGGTCTTGCCCTGGTCGAAGCCGCCGTTGAGCACACGCTGGTAGGGCTGGGCGTGCGCGGGCGGGGCCAGACCGGTCAGCAGCACGGGCAGCAGCAGCACGGTGGCGAGCCTGCGGGTGATGGGCATGCCGGGGACCTCTCGGGGGACGGGCACGCCACGGCGTCAGTGCCGAATGGTGAGCCCTGGCGAGGCGGACTGTCAACGGCTACAGTGGCTGTAAGCGCTTCCAATTCCATCCCTGCCCACCGGCTCCAGCCACGGCGTCACCGCAGTTGGAAGGTGTGCGACCCTGCTGTCATCGCTTCCGTTATCACCAGCTTGATAGGCTCGGGACCATGATCGGTCGGCCACCCACCCTTGACGAGGTGGCCCAGCGCGCGGGCGTGTCCACCGGCACGGTGTCCCGGGTGCTGAACAACGCCCAGCACGTCAGCCAGCGGGCGCGGCAGGCGGTCGAACGGGCGGTCGAGGAGCTCGGCTACGTGCCCAACACCGCGGCCCGCTCGCTGGCGGCGCGGCGGCGGGGCGCGGTGGTGCTGGCCATCTCCAGCGAGGACCCCGCCCTGTTCGCGAACCTGTTCTTCGCCGAGGTGATCACCGGTGTGAACGCGGTGATCGAGGAGACCGACCTGCAACTGCTGCTGGTCCTGGCCGCCTCCCAGCGCGGCCAGGACCGCTTCGGCCGCGTGCTGGCCTCCCGCGCCACCGACGGTGTGCTGCTGCTGGCCCTGCGCGAGCGGGACCCGCTGGCCAGGCTGGCCGCCGACAGCGGCCTGCCGGTGGTCTTCGGCGGCCAGCCGCTGGGCCACACCCCCCGGTTCTACGTGGACGCGGACAACCGCGGCGGCGCCCGGCTGGCCGCCGAACACCTGATCTCCCTTGGCCGCACCAGGATCGCCACCATCACCGCGGGCACCGACCAGCAGGCCGCCCAGGCCCGCCACCTCGGCTTCCGCGAGGCCCTCGCGCTGGCCGGACTACCGGCCGACCGGTTGGCGCACGGTGACTTCACCGAGGCCGGTGGCGCCGCCGCGATGGCCGCGCTGCTGGCCGGGCACCCGGACCTGGACGCGGTGTTCGTTGCCTCGGACGAGATGGCCGCGGGCGCGCTGACCGTGTTGCGCGAGCACGGCCGCCGGGTGCCCGAGGACGTGGCGGTGGTGGGGTTCAACGACATCGTCACCGCCCAGCACACCCAACCGGCGCTGACCACGGTGCGCCAGCCGATCGAGGCGCTGGGCCGGGAGATGACCAGGATGCTGATCAGGTTGATGAACGGCGAGGAACCGACCTCGCTGATCCTGCCCACCGAGCTCATCCGCCGCGCCTCGGCCTAGACCGCCATCCCGCATAGTGGATCACCAAGCACCGCAACCCGGATCGCACTAGTCTCCCGCCACGGTGCCAGGTTTCCTGGCGCCTGCCGAGGTCGAGGGAGTCGCTGATGCGACACGTGCTCAGGGGCACGGTGCTGTTGCTGCTGTTGCTGGTCGTCACGGCGGTGCCGGTGAGCGCGGCGACCGCGCAGCCGGTGGTCCGGGTGGGCACCGAGGGGACCTATCCGCCGTTCTCCTTCCACGATCCGCGCTCGCAGCAGCTCACCGGCTACGACATCGAGGTGGTCAAGGCCATCGCGGACCGGGCGGGCTGGCGGCTGGAGTTCGTGGAGACCCAGTGGGACGCGATCTTCCCGGCGCTGGACGCGCGGCGGATCGACCTGATCGCCAACCAGGTCTCGGCGAACGAGGAGCGCAAGGCCAAGTACGGGCTCTCGGCCACCTACGCCTTCTCCCACGGCGTGATCGTCCGCCGCACCGGCGACACCAGCATCAACTCACTCGCCGACCTCAAAGGGCGCACCACCGCGCAGTCCAGCACCAGCAACTGGGCCAAGGTGGCCCGCGAGGCCGGCGCGAAGGTCGAGGCAGTGGAAGGATTCGCGCAGGCGGCGGCGTTGCTGGCGCAGGGCCGGGTGGACGCGATCGTCAACGACAACATCGCCGTGCTCGACTACCTGGCCAGCACCGGCTCCACCGCGGTGGAGATCGCCGGGAAGGCCGGGGACAAGACCAGCGAGCAGGTGCTGACCTTCCGCAAGGACGAGCAGTCGTTGCTTTCCCAGGCAGACCAGGCGATCGCCGCGCTCAAGGCCGACGGCACCCTCGGCGGCATCTCGCGGAAGTACTTCAAGTCCGACGTCTCGGTGCCCGACGGCGGCAGCGCCGACCTCTCCCAGGGACGCGGGCACCGCAGCACCTGGGAGGTGGTGGCCAGCACCGCGTGGCCGATGTTCGTCGGGCTGGTCGAGGTGACGATTCCGTTGACCGCGTTGAGCTTCGCCATCGGGCTGGTGCTCGCGCTGCTGGTCGCGCTGGCCCGGATCTCGCCCTACCGGGTGCTGGCCGGGCTGGCCAGGGCGTTCATCTCGATCATCCGCGGCACCCCGCTGCTGTTGCAGCTGTTCATCGTCTTCTACGGACTGCCGCAGCTCGGGCTGAAGTTCCCGCCGTTCACCGCGGCGGTGATCGCCTTCAGCCTCAACGTGGCCGGGTACGCCGCGGAGGTCATCCGCTCGGCGATCCTGTCGGTGCCCAAGGGCCAGTTCGAGGCGGCGGCCACCATCGGGCTGGGTTATTCCCTTACCCTGCGCCGGATCGTGCTGCCGCAGGCGGCCAGGACCGCGGTGCCGCCGCTGTCCAACACCCTGCTCTCCCTGGTCAAGGACACCTCGCTGGGCTCGGTGGTGCTGCTGACCGAGCTGTTCCGCCAGTCCCAGCTCGCCGCGGCCGAGAGCAACGAGTTCCTCGCCCTGTACTCCTTCGCCGGGCTGTACTACTGGCTGATCTGCGTCGGGCTCTCCGCCGCGCAGAAACGACTGGAGATCCGACTGAACAGGTACGTGGCCGCATGACTGACATCCGCATCCAGGTGCGCGGGCTGGCGAAGTCCTTCGGGGACAACGAAGTCCTGCGCGACATCGACTTCGAGTCCGCGCGCGGCACCTCCACCGTCCTGTTGGGACCGTCCGGCTCGGGCAAGACCACCCTGCTGCGCTCGCTCAACGCGCTGGAGGTCCCCGAACGCGGTGTGGTCCGCATCGACGAGGTGGAAGTTGACTTCGCCAAGCTGCCCAAGGGCAAGGCCGGGCGCAAGGAGGGCAGCAGGCTGCGCGCGCAGAGCGGGATGGTGTTCCAGGCGCACAACCTGTTCCCGCACCGCACGGTCCTGCAGAACATCATCGAGGGCCCGGTGGTCGCGCAACGGCGTCCGCGCGAGGAAGCCGAGGCCGAGGCGAAGGTGTTGCTGGACCAGGTGGGTCTGGGCGATCGCGCGGAGGCCTACCCGTTCCAGCTCTCCGGCGGGCAGCAACAGCGGGTCGGCATCGCGCGGGCGCTGGCGCTCAGGCCGAAGGTGGTGCTCTTCGACGAGCCGACCTCGGCGCTGGACCCGGAGCTGGTCGGCGAGGTGCTGGCGGTGATCAAGGACCTGGCCACGGACGGCTGGACCATGGTCGTCGTCACACACGAGATCCGCTTCGCCGAACAGGTGGCCGACCAGGTCCTGTTCCTCGACGGCGGCGTGATCGTCGAGCGCGGCCCCAGCGCCCAGGTGATCGGAGATCCGCGAGAGGAGCGCACCCGGCGCTTCCTCAAGCGGATCCTCGATCCCGGCTGAGCGGCGGCGGGCAGCTCTCAACGGTCAGCAACGACCACCCGGGGTTGCGCGGGCTCGCCACTGAGCACCGGCGCGCCCAGCTCGATCCGGATCCGGGAGCCCTGCTGGCCCCACACCAGGTCGATCCGGTCCCCCGCCACCGTGACCTCGGTGACCGGCAGGGGCTCTGCCGTGCCGCTCAGCGTCGCCAGGGCCACGTGCAGCGTGCTGCCCCCTGCCGCGCCGACCAGCCGGGGCACCTCGGCGAACCGGGTGTAGGCCGTGCCCAGCGGGGCCCGCACCGCCTCGGCCGCGGACCAGCCGTGCAGTCCGCGCAAACTGGCGCGCACCTCGGAGTCCGCCCCGGTGGCCCACCCGGTCAGCTGCACCTCGGCCCCGTGCGGCGCACCCACCACCCGGTGCACCCGCAGCTCAAGTTGCCCTTGGACCACGGTCAGGCTCTCCACCCGCAACCCGGGCACCATCGGCGGCCCGGCCGGGAACACCGGCCGGTGCCAGGACGCCGCCCAGCCCCAGTCGCCCCCTCCCCCGGCGCCCAACGGGCGGATGCGCCGCCGGACGCTGCGCACACCGCCGACCAGCACGCTGAAGTGGTTGTCCGCCAGGTTGGTCTTGGCGGTCGGGCCGGTGTGCGTGGAGTAGGCGAGCCTGCCGTAGTGCGGATCGTCCTGCGCCGCCGACTCGGGCTCGTGCGGCCGGACGTGGTCGCTGCCGTGGTTGTGCAGCCGCACCAGGCCATCGGCCCGCGTGCTCTGCACCAGAAAACCGGGACCGGGCAACGCGACCACCCGGTCCGGTCCCTCGCTGGGCGCGGGCTGCTCCAGCTCCGTCCACAGTGGATGTTCCGGCGGCGCGAGCAGGCAGACGAAGGACTTCGAGGCCCAGTAAGGGGATGACGGGCCGGAGTAGTGCTGGAGGGTGGGCTCGTGCGGGCCGTGCCAGCCCAGGCTGAGCAGGCCGTCCTCGCTGAGCGCGCCGCGGTCGAGGAAGTAGCGCAGTGAACCGCTCATCAGCCGCCGGGACACCCCGGGGCGCAGCGGGGTGTGGCCGGTGAGCGCGCCGAGGCCGACCGCGGTCGCGGCGGCGAAGCGGTAGGACAGCGACCGTCCGAAGTGGATCGGCGCGCCGTTACCGGCGAACAGCAGGGAGAAACCGTCCAGGTGCTCGCGCAGCCGCGCGCCGTGCACCGTGTCGCCCTCGCCGGCCAGGTGCTGGTCCAGGACCGGGTACAGGTGCAGGGCCCAGCCGTTGTAATGGTCGAAGGCACGGCCGTCGCCGTCGGCGTACCAGCCCTGGCCTCGGTACCAGGTCTCCAGCAGCTCCAGCGCCCGGTCGCGGGCGCGCCGGGTGTGCTCGTCGGCGCGGCCGACCGACTCCAGGAACCCCGCCACGGCGTAGGGGAAGAAGTACCAGTTGTTGGGCGCGGGCACGTGGGTCAGCGAGTCGTGCAGCCAGTCCGCCGCCCGGTCCTGCACCGCCGGGTCCAGGTCGTCCCACAGCCACCGCCGGGTCAGCCGCAGGCCGAGGGCCACCGAGGCGGACTCGACCATGGGCTGGCCCTGCACGTCGTGATCGCGGATCACCGGCCAGGACTCGGCGTCCGCGCGGCCGGGGGTGGCGGTACCGGCGGCCAGGCCCTCGGCGTAGCGGCCGATCCAGCCGTGCGGGTCCGCGCCATCCTGTCCGGCCACGCGGAACGCGGCGGCCAGGAAGGTGCGGGCGTAGCCCTCCAGTCCGTCGGAGCGCACCCCGCTGCCCGAGGGCCTGCCGGGCAGGTCGAGCAGCGCCCCGCGCGGAGTGGCCCACCGCCAGGCCGCGCTGAGCAGCCCGTCGGCCGCGGCGACCCAGTGGTCACGGGTGAAACCGGTGTGCGGACTGAGGTTCCGGTCCTCCTCGGGCAGTCTCATGCCAGGCGGTCCAGCCTTTCGCGTCGTACCGGATGGGCGAAACCCGCGCCCGAGCTCCAGCGGGCGATCTCGGCCACGGCGTGCTCGGCCAGTCGTCCCCACTCGTTGCCCTGGGACCCGGCCAGGTGCGGGCTGATCAGCACGTTCTCGCTGCGCCACAACGGATGCGTGCCGGGCAGCGGCTCCGGGTCGGTGACGTCCAGCACCGCCCTGACCCGCCCGGCCAGTGCCGCCTCGGCCAGCGCGTCCTGGTCCACCACCGCGCCGCGGGCAGTGTTGATCAGCGTGGCATCGTGCCGCATCGAGTCGATCAGCTCCCGGCTGACCAGGCCCACGGTGGCCGGCAGCAGCGGGGTGTGCACGCTGACCACGTCCGCGCGGGCGAACAGCTCGGCCAGGCCGACCGGCTCAGCCCCGAGCTCCACGGCCTCGGTCTCAGTGACGTACGGATCGTGCAGCAGCAGCCGGAAGTCATAGGGCCGCAACAGTTCCAGCATCCGGCGGCCGATCAGCGAGGCGGACAGGATGCCCACCGTGCGGCCGTAGTTGCCCACCGCCTGCGGGGTGTCCAGCCACTGGCCGGACTGCTCGACGCCGGCCCGGTACGCGCGGGCGCGCTCCAGCACCTTCTTGCCGCTCAACAGGATCATCGCCACGGTGTACTCGGCCACCGGCAGCGCGTTGGCCGCCGCGGCCGAGGACACCTCGATGCCCTTGTCCCACACCGCCTGCGTGACGTGCCCGCGCACGGTGCCCGCGGTGTGCACCACCGCGCGCAGCCGGGGCGCGGTGGCCAGCACCTGTTCGGTCAGCTCCGGACAGCCCCAGCCGGTGACCAGCACCTCCACCTCGGCCAGCGACTCGCCGGTGAACTCGTGCAGCACACCGGGGACCGGATCGCAGACCCGGGTGAAGGCGGCCAGCGCTTCGGGGCGCAGCACCGCCTCGGCGGCCTCCCTGGACATGGCGAAGGCGGCGCGCGGACGGTTCACTTGACCGCTCCCGCCGTCAGGCCGGACCGCCAGAAGCGTTGCAGCAGCAGGAAAGCGACGATGAGCGGCAGCACCGCGAGCAGAGAACCCATGATCACGAGCGGGTAGTATTCCGGAGAAACCGTGGCCGCGCTGTTCCAGGCGTAGAGGCCGAGGCTGACCGGGTACAGCTTCTGGTCCGAGAGCATCACCATGGGCAGGAAGAAGTTGTTCCAGATCGCGGTGAGCTGGAACAGGAACACCGTGACCAGTCCGGGTCCGAGCATGCGCAGCGCCACCCGGAAGAACATGGTCAGCTCGCCCGCGCCGTCGATCCGCGCGGCCTCCAGCACCTCGCCCGGCACGTAGCCCTGGCTGAAGATCCGGCCGAGGTAGACGCCGAAGGGGTTGAACAGCACCGGGATGAACACCGCCCAGAAGGTGTTGACCAGTCCGGTGCCCGAGGCCATCAGGTACAGCGGCAGGGCCAGCACGGTCTGCGGCACCATCACCGCGGCCAGCACCAGCCCGAAGAGCTTCTCCTTGTGCCGGAACACATACTTGTCGAAGGCGTAGCCGCAGGCGATGCTCACCATCGCGCTGATCGCGGCCCCGATCCCGGCGTAGAGCAGGCTGTTGAGGTACCAGCGGCCGAACAGCCCGTTGTCCTCGGCGAAGACCTCGACCAGGTTCTGCCAGAAGGAGAAGTTGGTCAGGGACAGCACATCGCTGTTGAACAGCGCGTCCCGGTCCTTGGTGGCGGCCAGCAGCAGCCACAGCACCGGCAGCAGCGCGTAGAGCACGGACACCCCGACCAGGGTGTTGACCGCGAACCGGCCCAGCAGCCCGGGCCGCAGCGCGGCAGGCAGGTCGTTGGCGCTCATGCGGCCTCCCCGGTCTTGGCGGTGCGGTTGCTCCAGCGGGTGATGCCGTAGGAGAGCGCGACGGTGGCCAGCAGCAGGACCACCGAGGCCGCCGCGGCCAGGCTGTAGTTGTTGCGGGTGAAGGCCGCGTCGTAGATGTACATGCTCGGCGAGAACCGCGAGTTGATCATCGGCGTGGACTGGCTGAGCAGCACCGGTTCGGTGAACAGCTGCAACGCCCAGATCAGGGTGAACATCGAGACCATCACGATCGAGGAGCGCACCAGCGGGGTCTTCACCCGCAGCGCGGTGCGGATCGGCCCCGCCCCGTCGACCACGGCGGCCTCCACCACCTCGCGCGGCACGGCTTGCAGCGCGGCGTAGAAGATCACCATGTTGTAGCCGAGGTTGCTCCACAGCGCGATGTTCACCATGGACGGCAGCACGGTGTGCACGCCGAGGAAGTCGATGGTGATGTCGGCCTGGCCGAGCAGGTCGATCACCGGGCTCAGGCCCGGGGTGTAGAGGTAGAGCCAGATGATCGCGGCGATGATGCCGGGCACCGCGTGCGGCAGGTACAGCGCGAGCTGCGCCGAGGCGCGCAGCCGGGCCCCGCCGGAGTCCAGCAGCAGGGCCAGGCCGAGCGCGCCGACCACCAGCACCGGGATGTAGATCAGGCAGTAGAGGGCGACGGTGAGCAGGCTGTTCAGGAAGGTCGGGTCGGTGAGCACGGCCGCGTAGGCGCGCAGGCCGATGAACACGGTGGACTCCGGGCCGAAGCCGAGGCCGGGCTGGTCGTCGCTGAAGAAGCTCAGCCACACCGCGGTGCCGACCGGGATCAGGAACACCACGGTGAACAGCACGAAGAACGGGGCCATGAGCAGCGTGCAGGCCAGGCGGTGCGGTTTCACCGGCTCACCTCGGTGGCGGAGAGGCCGAGTGCGAGCAGGTCCGGCATGGTGCCGTGCTGCGCGTCCCGCACCGCGTCCAGCAGGGTGCCCTGCCCGCCGCCGGCGCGGGCGAAGCCGTCCTGCATGACCTTGAGCGTGGCGGTCATCCGCGGTCCCCACATCCAGCCGTCGCGGATCTTGCGGGCCTCCTCGTCGAAGAGGCGGTAGATGTCCTGGCCGCCGTAGTAGGGCAGGTCGAAGGCGGCGCTGCCGACCTGCACCAGCGCGGGCGCGGCCGGGTACATGCTGCTGGTGCCGCTGGAAAGCCTGGCGCGGAAGGAGTCCGGGTGCGAGACCTGCCACTCGATGAACTCCATCGCGGCCTCCGGGAAAGCGCTTGCCTGAGTGATCGCGAAGGTGGATCCGCCGTGCGTGCCGACCGACTCCTTGGCCGCGTCGTCCCACTGCGGCATCGGCGCGATCCGCCACTGCCCCTTCTGCCCGGGCCGCGCGTTCTTCTGCGCCCCGGCCTCCCAGGCCCCGCTGAGCCGGGTGAGCAACCGGCCCTGGCCGATCTGGGCGTCGGCGTGCTTGCTGTCCGCGGCGTTGGTGTAGACCAGCTGGTCGTCGATGAGCCGCTGCCAGTACTCGGCGACCCGGCGGGAGGGGGCGTCGGTGAGCGAGACCTGCCAGCTGCCGCCGGTGGTGCTGAACCACTGGCCGCCCGCCTGCCAGGAGAACGCGGCGAACTGCGTGCCGCCGTCGGTGGGGAACAGCGCCAGCCGCCGGTCACCGGGCAGGCCGCGGACCACCTTGGCCAGCTCGGCGAACTCGGCCCAGGTACGCGGCACGGACAGGTTGTGCTGGGCGAACAGGTCGGTGCGGTAGTGCAGCACCATGGGTTCGACGTCCAGCGGCACCGAGAACACCCGGTTCTCGAAGGTGGTCAGCCCCAGCGCCTGCGGCAGGAGCTTGGCGCGCAGGCGATCGCTGAGCAGGTCGGTGATGTCGCGCAGCACCCCGTCGATGGCGAACCCGGGCAGCTGCGGGTACTCGATGGTGGCCACATCGGGCGGGTTGCCCGCACGGGCGGCGTTGCTGAGCTTGGCGTACCCGCCCTGCCCGCCGGAGGGCACCTGCTGGAAGTCCACGAAGATCCGGTTCTGCGACTTGTTGAACGCCTCCACCACCTGGCGGCTACCCCGCAACGAGGACCAGAAGGTGATCCGGGTCGGCCCGCCGGGCCCCGGTCTGCGCCGAGTGGTGTCCGGCCCGCAGGCGCCGAGCACCGGAAGCGCGGCAGCCGCGGCAAGCAACGAACGACGGCTCAGACGAGCAGGCATCGGCGCCTCCACTGACAGTGGTCGAGACCCGAATCCTGATCGCCTGAGCGATTCAGGTCAAGAGAACGATCAAATTTCCCACAATCGCTCAAACGATCAGATACGTCGGGTCGATCCCCGCACCATGAGATCCGGCAACAGCTCAACCCGCCGCGTCCGCCAAGCTGCGCCACTGGCCAGCCGGGTGAGCAACAACTCGGCGGCCACCCGTCCCACCTCGGCCTTGGGTGGGGCGACCGCGGTCAGCGGCGGACTGCCCAGGGCGGCGACAACGTCGTCGTAGGCGACCACGGAGCAGTCCTGCGGAACGCGGAGGCCGGCGTCGGCGAGCTGCTGGACGAGGATGAGGGCGTCGACGTCGCCGTGCAGGATGACGGCGGTGGAGCGCCGGGCGCGGAGGATCGCGGCGAGCTCGCTGGGCGGGGTGGCGTGGGGGTCGGCGGGGATGGGGGTGGTGATGGCTCCCGGGTGGGTGGGGGCGGTTGGCCTGCGGTTCGCGAAGGGGCGGTCGGTTGCTCGGGGCGCGGTGGTGGCGGGCGGAGCGGTGGCGGAACTCGGCTCGGTGGTGGCGTGCGGCTCGCTGGCGGCGAGCGGCGGGGCAGCCCCATCTGGGCCAGTGGAGGCCTGCGGCGAAACAGCCGCACCTGGCGCGGCGGTGTGCGGCGCGGCAGCCGCACTCGGCACGGCGGGCTGCGAACCGGCCACCCCATCCGGCCCGGCGACACCCGCCACTCCCCCGCCGCCCGGCACCGCGCCCCCAGCCCCACCCTCCGGTCCCGGTCCGGCGTCCGCGGCGCTGAGCAGCACCGTCCAGTCCTCGATCTCCGCGCGATAAGACGCGATCTCCGCGAACGCCGCCCGCAGCGCCCGCGCCGTCGGACTGTCGTCCCGAGCAGCCAGCACGATCCGCCGGTGGCCCAGCGACACCAGGTGTTCCACCGCCAGGTGCATCCCGTACCAATGGTCCGTGCACACCGAGTCCAGTGCGTGCAGCCTGCTGCCCGGCCATGGCCTGCGCTCCATCAGCACCAGGGGGACCTCGATCTCCGCCAGCCAGGCGTCATTGAGTTCCGCCTGGGTGGTGCGCCAGCGGGGAGCGATGAGCAGTCCTCGGATGTCCTGAGCCAGCAGGCGTTCCACGATGGGGCGTTCCGCGCCGGGGGGCTGGGGGGCGATGTGCAGGACCACTCGTTGGCCCGCGGCCTCCAGGGCCGTGCGGGCGCCGTGCATGGTCTCGTGCAGGTAGGCGTGCCGCTCGGGGACGACCAGGGCGATCGCGCCGCCTTCGGGGAGGGCGGGGGCCGGGGCCGGGTCGCGGGTGGTGAGGGAGCGGGCCACGCCGTGGCCGCGGCGCAGGGCACCGAGTCTCGCCAGCTCTTCTACGTCGCGGCGGGCCGTGACCACGGAGACGTCCAGCTCGGCGGCCAGGTCGCTGACCCGGACCGCGCCGCGGGCCTGCACCGCGGCCAGGATTCGCTGGCGTCTGGCCTCGCCCGGCTCTCGCATACCGGCTTACCGCCCATGTTCGTTTGATCGTTTGATCGAATCATAGCCCGGGGCGGGGTGAGGCGGTCAAGCGGTCGTCGATCAAGGGTGGTGAGTGGGACGGCGTTGAGAGAACAGCCGCCCCACTCGGTCAGCCGGCCGGGGTGAACTGGGCGGAGTACAGGCGGTGGTACGCGCCTTGCGCGGCCAGGAGCTCCTCGTGGTTGCCCTGTTCCACGATCCGGCCCGCCTCCATCACCAGGATCAGGTCCGCGTCCCGGATGGTGGACAACCGGTGTGCGATCACGAAGCTGGTCCGGCCGCCCCGCAGGTTGGCCATCGCGTGCTGCACCAACGACTCCGTGCGGGTGTCGACCGAGCTGGTGGCCTCGTCCAGGATCAGCAGCGACGGATCCGCCAGGAACGCCCGGGCGATGGTGAGCAGCTGCTTCTCACCGGCGCTGACGTTGCCGCCCTCCTCGTCGATCACCGTGTCGTAGCCCTCGGGCAGGGTGCGCACGAAGTGGTCCACGAACGCCGCCCTGGCCGCGGCCTGGATCTCCGCCTCGGTGGCCTCCGGCCTGCCGTAGGCGATGTTCTCCCGGATGGTGCCGCCGAAGAGCCAGGTGTCCTGCAGCACCATGCCGATCTGGCCGCGCAGGTCCTCCCGCCGCAGGCTGGCGATGTCCACGCCGTCCAGGGTGATCCGGCCGGCGTCCAGCTCGTAGAAGCGCATGATCAGGTTGACCAGGGTGGTCTTGCCCGCGCCGGTGGGGCCGACGATGGCGACCGTCTGCCCGGGCTGGGCGACCAGGGACAGGTCCTCGATCAGCGGGCGGTCCGCTTGGTAGGCGAAGCTGACGCGCTCGAAGACGACCCGGCCCTGGCGGCGGGCCGGCCGCGGGGCGTCGGCCGGGTCGGGGCTCTGCTCCTCGGCGTCGAGCAGCTCGAAGACGCGTTCGGCCGAGGCGACGCCGGACTGCATCAGGTTGGCCATGGAGGCGACCTGGGTCAGCGGCTGGGTGAACTGGCGGGAGTACTGCAGGAACGCCTGCACCTCGCCGAGGGTCATCGCGCCGCTGGTGATGCGCAGGCCGCCGACCACGGCGATGAGCACATAGCTCAGGTTGGACAGGAACATCATCGCGGGCATGATCAGCCCGGAGACGAACTGCGCGCCCAGCGCCGAGCCGAACAGCTTCTCGTTGCGCTGCGCGAACTCCGCCTCGGACTCGCGCTGGCGGCCGAAGACCTTCACCAGCTGGTGCCCGGTGAACGCCTCCTCGATGTGCGCGTTCAGCGCGCCCGTTTCCTTCCACTGCGCCACGAACAGCTTCTGCGAACGCTTGCCGATCCGGGTGGTGATCAGCATCGAGATCGGGATGACCAGCAGCGCGATCACCGCCAGCAGCGGCGAGATGGTCAGCATCATCACCAGCACGCCGACCACGGTCAGCAGCGAGATCAGCGACTGGTTCAGCGTCTGTTGCAGGGTGGTGGAGATGTTGTCGATGTCGTTGGTGACCCTGGAGAGCAGCTCGCCGCGCGGCTGGTTGTCGAAGTAGCGCAACGGCAGCCGGTGCAGCTTGGCCTCGACGTCCTCGCGCAGCCGGTACACCACCCGCTGCACCACCCGGTTGAGCAGCAGGCCCATCAGGTAGCCGAACAGCGAGGCCACCAGGTACAGCCCGAGCACCCAGGCCAGCACCACGGCCAGCGCCTCGAAGTCGATGTGCGCGCCGGCATCCCCGCGCAGCCGGGCCAGCACGCCGTTGAAGATGATGTCGGTGGCCTGGCCCAGGATCTTCGGCCCGGCCACGGAGAAGGCGACGCTGGTCACGCCGAGGGCGAGCACCAGCCACAGCCGGAGCCGCTCCGGCCGCATCCGCCCGAAGAGTCGTTTGGCCGAGGGCTTGAAGGTCTTGGCCTTGCCCATCGGCGGGCCCATGCCGGGCATCGGCCGTCCCATCGGTCCCTGCGCGGGCGGCCGGGATGAGGTGGTCGTGGTGCTCATGCGGCCTGCTCCGGGGTCAGCTGGGACTGGACGATCTCCCGGTAGGTCGGGCAGTCGGCCAGCAGTTCGGTGTGGGTGCCCCTGCCGACGATGGATCCGTTGTCCAGCACGATGATCTGGTCGGCGTCCAGGATGGTGGACACCCGCTGGGCCACCACCAGCACCGCGGCTTGCCTGGTGTGCGGGCGCAGCGCGGCGCGCAGCCGGGCGTCGGTGGTCAGGTCCAGCGCGGAGAAGGAGTCGTCGAAGAGGTAGATCTCCGGTTTGCGCACCAGGGCACGGGCGATGGACAGGCGCTGGCGCTGGCCGCCGGAGACGTTGGTGCCGCCCTGGGTGATCGGGGCGGCCAGGCCGCCGGGCATGTCGGCGACGAAGTCCTTGGCCTGGGCCACTTCCAGGGCCTGCCACAGTTCCTCGTCGGTGGCCTCGGGGTTGCCGTAGCGCAGGTTGCTGGCCACCGTGCCGGTGAACAGGTAGGGCCGTTGCGGGACAAGGCCGATCCGGTTCCACAGGGTGTCCGGTTCCAGCTCGCGCACATCGGTCCCGTCCACCAGCACGCTGCCCTCGGTCACGTCCACCAGGCGCGGGATCAGGGTGAGCAGGGTGGTCTTGCCCGCGCCGGTGCTGCCGATGATCGCGGTGGTCTGCCCGGCGCGAGCGTGGAAGGACACGTTGTGCAGCACGGGTTCCGCGGCTCCGGGGTAGCGGAACTCGACCGCGCGGAACTCCAGTTCGCCGCGCCAGCCGGGGTCGCGCACCGGGGTCAGCGGTGGCCGCACCGAGGGCTCGGTGTCCAGCACCTCCTTGATCCGCTCGGCGCAGACCGCGGCGCGCGGGATCATGGTGGCGATGAAGCTGGCCATCATCACCGACATCAGGATCTGCAACAGGTAGTTCAGGAACGCGGTCAGCGCGCCGATCTGCATCTGCGCCGCGTCCACCCTGGCCGCGCCGAACCACAGCACCGCCACGCTGGAGACGTTGAGGATCAGCATCAGCACCGGGAACAGCAGCGCCTGCAACCGGCCCACCCGCAGCACGGTGTCGGTCAGGTCGGCATTGGCCACCGCGAACCGCTTGGTCTCACTGGGCTCCCGCACGAACGCGCGCACCACCCGGACACCGGTGAGCTGTTCCCGCAGCACCCGGTTGACCTGGTCGATGCGCTCCTGCATGACCCGGAACAGCGGCACCGTGCGCACCACGATCAGGCCGATCGCGATGGCCAGCACCGGCACGCACACCAGCAGCAGCCAGGACAGGCCGACGTCCTCGCGCAGGGCCATCACGATGCCGCCAACGCACATGATCGGCGCGGCCACCAGCATGGTGCAGATCAGCACCACGATCAGCTGCACCTGCTGCACGTCGTTGGTGCTGCGGGTGATCAGCGACGGCGCGCCGAAGGTGTTGACCTCCCGCGCGGAGAACTTGCCCACCTGGTGGAAGACCGCCGCGCGCAGGTCGCGGCCGAGGGACATGGCGCAGCGGGCGCCGAAGTAGACCGCGCCGATCGAGCAGAGGATCTGCACGACGGTGACGGTCAGCATCCAGCCGCCGCTGCGCAGGATGTAGCCGGTGTCGCCGGTGGCGATGCCGTGGTCGATGATGTCGGCGTTCAGGCTGGGCAGGTACAGCGAGGCGATCGTGCCGATGAGTTGCAGCACGAGCACCGCCGCCAGCTCTCGCTTGTACGGCCGAAGATAGGTACGTAACAGTCGGTTCAGCACCGAATACCCCACAGAAGAAACGTTCCGTATCTTACCAAGTCAACGTAGACTTCCCGGCTAAGAAACGCAACGTACTTAAAGGGGCAGCGTGAGTGCGCCGAAGTCACGACGCCGCGGTGAGCAGCTGGAACAGGCCATCCTGGACGCGGCATGGGCCGAGCTGAACGAGGTCGGCTACAGCAGGCTGACCATCGAGGCGGTCGCCGCCAGGGCACAGACCAGCAAACCGGTGATCTACCGCCGCTGGTCGAGCCGGGCGGAGTTGGTACTGGCCGCCTCGCACCGGCAGAACCCGGTCCGCACCCCGCACGAGGCCCCCGACACCGGCGCGCTGCGCACCGACCTGCTGGAGGTCTTCACGCTGATCGCGCGCCGGGCGGAGATGATGAGCGAGATGATCGCCGGGGTGATGGGCGAGACCTTCCGGCATCCCGAGGTCACCGCGCTGCTCCGCCAGCGGCTGAACAGCTCGCCGCTGGCGGAGACGATGACCACGATCGTGCGCAACGCGGCCGAGCGCGGCGAGCTGGCGCCGGTGGAGCTGACGCCGAGGGTGCTGCGGCTGCCCATCGACCTGTTCCGGGCCGACATGCTGCTCTGCGGCGGGACCGTCCCGGCGGAGACGATCGCCTCGATGGTGGATGAGATCTACCTGCCGCTGCTGCGCGGGCTGGCGGTCAGCGCGGACTGAACAGGTCGTTGGCCGCGCCGAAGGGCAGTCCGTCGGCGAGCGCGCCGTAGCTACCGGACTCCAGGAGTTCCCTGGCCGCGCGCTCGGTCGCGGCCAGCGCGGCCTGGGTGATCGCCGAGCCGACGCTGACCCTGGCCACACCCAGCTCGCCGAGCCGGGCGACCTCGGGCGCGCCGGGCATGGCCATGATGTTCAGCGGCCCGTGCAGGCCCTCGACCAGCGCGGCGATGGTCGGCTCGTCGATCACGCCGGGCACGAACGCGCAGTCCGCGCCCGCGGCGAAGGCGGCGTTGCCCCTGGCGATGGCCTCCGCGAGGGCGTCCGGGCCGCTGCCGCCGAGCAGGTAGACGTCGGTGCGGGCGTTGACCACGAGCTCGCTGTTCGCCTTGCGCGCCAAGCGGATCCGCTCCGCGGCGGCCTCCCGGTCGAGCAGCGCGCCGTCGGCGGAGTCCTCGATGTTGACCCCGGCCACGCCCAGCTCCGCCAGTTCGGCCACGGTGCCGGCGAGGTCGTCGTAGCCACCCTCGGCGTCGGCGGTGACCGGCACCGCCACCACGGCCAGGATGCGGCGGATGGCCTCGACCATGCCGGCCCGGTCCAGGCTCTGGCCGTCCGGGCGGCCGTGTGCCCAGGACACCCCGGCGCTGGTGGTGGCGATGGCCGCGGCGCCGGCGGCCTCGATGACCCGCGCGCTGGCCGGGTCCCAGGCGTTGGGCAGCAGCAGCGGGCGGCGTTCGTGCAGCCGCCGGAACTCGGCGGCGTGGTGGGTTCGGCTCACCACACCAGCTTGTCTGTCGGCCGGGCAAATGCCTATCGTTTTCGCTCCAGCTAAAACGAGGGTGGGTCGTGGTCGCGATCGGTTTCGCCGCACAGGGTGTGGCCAGGGTGCGACTGTCCGTGTCCTGCCTGTGGGAGGTCGTGGCCGGCCTGCGGGTGCTGCGCGGCGGCGAGGGCCGGGTGCTGCACGCCCCCTGGGTGGCCAGGACCGCTTCCCCGCTGCCGGACTCGCTGCTGTGGCAGCTGGTTCCGGCCGCGCCGCACTACATCCCGGACTTCCTCACCCCGCCCCCGCACACCCCGGACCTGGCCGCCGAGCTGGCCGCGCTGCGGGCCACCCCGGCCGCCGTGGTACGCGAGCACCTGGACCTCTCCGGCATCCCGGCCAGCCCGGAGATCCAGGCCCTGCACCGGGATCCGGCCACCGGGCTGGCCAGGCTGGCCGAGGAGGTCACCGCGTACTGGGCGCACGCGCTGGCCCCGGACTGGCCGCGGATCCGGGCGCTGCTGGACCGGGAAGTCTTCCGCGGCGCGCGACTGCTGGCCGGGCAGGGCATCGGCGCGTTGCTCAACGACCTGCACGAGTCGGTGCGCTGGGACGGTTCGGCGCTGACCGTGGCCAACAGCCACTGCCGGGCCCCGAACGTCTCCGACGGCCCCGGCCTGGTGCTGGTGCCCTCGGCCTTCGTCTGGCCCTCGGTGCTGAGCATCTCCGCGGGCGAGGCCCCGCAGCTGGCCTATCCGGCGCGCGGGGTGGCCACGCTGTGGGAGACCCCGGCCGACACCGCGGAGACCCTGGGCGCGGTGCTCGGCCGCTCGCGGGCGCGACTGCTGGCTGAGATGTCCGCGCCGACCTCGACCACCGAGCTGGCCCGGCGCACCGGGATGTCCGCGGGCGCGGTGTCCCAGCACCTGAATGCCTTGCGCGGCGCGGGTTTGGTGGCCAGCCACCGGGCGGGCAAGGGCGTGCTGAGCGCGCGCACCGCGCTGGCCGAGGCGCTGCTGGCCGGTCGCTAGGCTGACCGTGCCCAAGTGGCCGATCACCGCTCGCAGGCGACCCCGTCACCGTCGCGGTCCAGGTGCGTTCCGTAGCCGGGGTCACCGCGGTGCAGCGGTGCCGCGCCTGCCTTCTTGGCCTCGGTGCAGTTCTTGTAGTAGGCAGGCGGTTTGGTCTGCTTGGTCGGCTCGGGCTCCGGCGGCGGCTCCACGGTGGGCTCGGGACGACGGCTGGTCGGCGGAGGCGGGGGCTGGCTGCTGGTGGTGGGCTGGGGTTTCTCCACCCGCAGCACCAGCCGCGTGGTCAGCGCCGTGGCCAGGCCCGCGCCGGTCACCGACACCACCCGCCAGTTCGACTCGACCAGCACCGCCCGCCCGTCCACCGACTCCGCCGCCACGTCCCGGAACCCCAGCGCCGCCAGCTCGGCCTTGGCTTCCTTGGGCGTCTTGCCCACCACACCGGGCGGCACCACCGCCCCGGCCGGACTCTCCGCCACCGGCGTCACCGACACCGGCCCGCTGGACGGCACCGGCGGCGGTGGGTTGCCTGCCAGGCTGCCGATGATCACCAGCGCCAGCAGGACCGCACCGGCCACCCACGGCCACTTGCGCTTGCGCGTCTGCCACCACGTCTTGAGGCTCACTCGCCGTTCCTCCCCTGGACGGACTGTGCACCTCCTCGTCGCCGGCGGCTCCGGCTTCGTTACCCGAGCCCCTCCGCCTGGTACCGGCACCCGGCGTTCCACAGCAGGAACGACCCGGCCCCCGCGTCCTTGGCCCCGCGGATCTGCGCCCGCACCTCCCCCGGTCCGTACTTCACCTTCAGCGAGAAGTCCTGCAACCACGGGATCACGCTCGCCGCCGACCCCTCCATCACACTCCGGAAGTCGGCGATCGACCGCTTGACGATCTCGTAGGGCTCGGCCTCCGGGTGGCCCACGCCGTACTCGCCCCGGCCCCAGTGCGAGGGGTAGACCATCGGCGCCACGTAGTCGACGTGCCGGGCCAGCGCCGGGATGTCCTGGGCCACCTGCTCCGGATGGCGGGCGGCGATGCCGAACACCGACACCCCGATCGTGCCGCCCTTGGCCCGGATCGCGCTGGCGGCCTCGGCCACGAAGCTGGTGACGTGGCCGGTGGGGTCGCCGGTGGCGCCGGGGAAGCGCATTCCGCGCAGTGGGCCGTCGGGGCGGCGGACGTAGTCGAAGAGGATGTCGTCGAAGCCCAGTCCGGCGGCCTCGGCGGCCAGCTCGATGTTGTAGCGGCGGACCTCGGGGTGGGCCGGGTTGGTGAAGGCGTAGAGGCCGTAGCCGCCGGTCCACGGGCCGCCGTCGGCGCGCTGCACCAGCTGCTCGTGGTGGCCCGCGCGCCAGGCGGCCGCGCCCAGGACCGGGTCGCGGAAGGCGACCAGGCGGCCGACCACCCTGGCGCCCAGCTCGTGCAGCTGACGCAGGGCGGCGCGGGCGTCGTAGCCGCCGCGGACCGCGCCGATCCGCTTGGCCGTGGCGACCTCGGTGGCGTAGCCGACCAGGCCGCTCTCGTCCTTGATGTCCAGCTGCACGGTGTCGATCCGCTTGGCCCGCAGCAGGTCCAGCACGGGCTCGCGCAGCCCGGGGGCGGTCCAGGCGTGCGCGGTCAGGTGCACCGCGCGCATCCCGGGATGTGTCGAGGTGCGGACCCGCTCCACGGTGAGGTGGCCCGCCTGGTCGGCCGCGGTCACCTCGACCGTCCCGGGTGGACGGTCCAGGGTGACGCTGAAGGAGCCATCGGCGGGCAGCGCGACCCTGGAGCCGTGCACCAGCAGCTTGTCGGCCTCCTTGGCGGTGCCGCGCAGGGTCACCCTGCCGTGTTCGTCCGGCCGGGACGGGCGGTCCACGGCCAGCACCGGGGCGCGCTCGTCCACGGTGAACTTGCGGGTCACCGCCGCGCCGAAGAGCAGGCCGGGCAGCCGGGCGGTGACCTCGTGCTCACCGTGGGTGAGCCCGCGCAGCAGCACCGACACCGAGCCCTCGCCCTGGCGCGCGGACACCGGCTGGCCGTCCACCAGGACCTCCATCTCACGCACCGCACTCGGACTACGCGGGGTGAAGGTGACCACTCGGTCGTGCAGCTCTCCGCCGCGCAGCAGCTCACCCTCCGCGACACCGTCCACTGTGGCCACCGGGTGCAACACCCCGAAGGCCCCCACCACCATCGCCAGCACGACCAGCACCACGCCCAGGGCCAGCGTGGTCAGCAGCCCCCAGTGGTGCCGCTCTCCCTCGTAACGCACAGCCATCGCCGGAACCCCCTTGTCTGCCAAGCTGATCCACGGATTCCCGGTCGCACGCGATCCAGACCAACCGAGCAGGTGACGCTGATTCGGATGAACTCCGCGCCGGCGAGGCGTGAACTCGTCACCGCTGGCTATCTGCGGCACTGACAGGATTCGCCGAACGGGAGGCCACCATGTCCGCACGTCACTGCCTGGCCGTCCTCGCGACGGCGCTGGCCGCCCTGCTCGCGCCGGCACCGGCGACGGCACAGTCCGCAGTGGACGGTGACGCGCCGATGGGCTCACAGATCCGCCTGCACGAAGGCGTCGCCGAGGACCAGCCCAGGGTCGAGGTGTCCCTGGAGGCCTCGGTGGCCGGGATGGACGTCAGCGGCCACCAGCGGGAGGTGGACTGGGGGCACTGGTGGCGGCAGGGCAAGCGGTTCGTCTACGTCAAGGCCACCGAGGGCACCGGCTTCCGCAACCCCTACTACCGCGGTCAGTACGACGGCTCCCGCGGGGTCGGCATGATCCGCGGCGCCTACCACTTCGCCCTGCCGGACCGCTCCAGCGGCGCCGCCCAGGCGAACTACTTCGTCGACAACGGCGGCGGCTGGCGCGGCGACGGCCACACCCTGCCCGGCGCGCTGGACATCGAGTACAACCCGTACGGCCAGAGCTGCTACGGGCTGAGCCAGGACGCGATGTCGCGCTGGATCAAGGACTTCAGCGACACCTACCACCGCCGCACCGGCCGCTGGCCCACCGTCTACACCAGCACCAGCTGGTGGGCCACCTGCACCGGCAACCGGCTCAACCTCAGCGGCACCAACCCGCTGTGGGTGGCCCGCTACGCCAGCTCGGTCGGCGCGCTGCCGCACGCCTGGCCGTTCTACACGTTCTGGCAGTACACCAGCAAACCCCTGGACCAGAACACGTTCAACGGCGCTTACCACCGGTTGCAGGTGCTGGCCAGGGGTCACTGAGTCCTGGCGGCCAGCTGCGCGGCGAAGCCGTCCAGGATGGCGGCCAGGCCGAACTCGAAGGTGCGCTCCGGGGCCGCGGCGTAGCCCTCGGTGCTGGCGGAGTGGCCGTCCAGGCGCCCGCGCAGCCGGGGGAACTCCCTGCCGATCTCGAGCGCCTTGGCCACCGTCTCGCCGATCACGGCCTCGGGGTCCTTGCCGCCGCGGCTGAGCCGCCGGGTCAGCGAAACCTGCGCCGCGGTGCCCAGCGAGCTGCCCAGCACGAAGATCAGCACCGTGGCCGCGGCCTGGTCCGCCTCGGCCGGGTCGAAGCCGGCCAGCTCGTAGACGGCCAGGCAGTGGTCGTCATGGCGGGCCTTGCCCGGTCCGTAGAGCAGGTGGCTGCCGAATGCCTGGCTCAGCCATGGGTGCCGGTTGAGCATGGCGTGCAGGCTGGTGGCCATCGCGGTGGCCGCGCTGCGCCAGTCGGTGCTGGCCAGGTCGGGCAGCTCGACCTCGGCCCAGATCGCGTCGCCGGCCAGCCGGACCAGGTCGTCCTTGGTCTTGATGTGCCAGTACACGGCGGTGGCCGCGGAGTTCAGCCGCTGACCCAGCGTGCGCATGTTCAGGCCGTCCAGGCCCTCCTCGTCCAGCAGCTCGATGGCGGCCCTGACGATCTGGTCCGCGGTCAGCGTGTCCCTCGGCATACCGCGCAGCCTACTTGCACTTTGTTCAAGAATGCGCCTAGGGTCTGACTTGCACTTAGTTCAACTATCTGAGGGGCGCTCATGACTTCGGAACTCGCGGACTTCGTCGCGGCCACAGCGGCAGAGTTCGGCATCCCCGGCGTCGCCGTCGGCGTGCTGGCCAACGGCGCGGAGACCACCGTCGCGCACGGCGTGACCAGCGCGGACAACCCGACGCCGGTGACCGAACGGACCCTGTTCCACCTGGCCTCGCTGACCAAGCCGTTCACCGCCACCGCGCTGGTGCGCCTGGCCGCCGAGGGCGAACTGGACCTGCACGCGCCGGTGCGCCGCTACCTGCCGGAGCTCCGGCTCGCCGATGCGCGGGCACAGGCTGAGATCACCGTGTTCCAGCTGCTCAACCACACCTCGGGCCTGGACTGGCAGCTGGTCGGCGCCGAGGCGGATGAGACCCTGCCGGGGTTCGTGGCCAAGCTGGCCGAGCTCAAGCAGATCGCGCCGCCGGGAGCCAGGGCCTCCTACAGCCAGGCCGGGTACAACCTGGCCGGACGGGTCCTCGAACACCTCACCGGCCAGCCCTTCGAACAGGCCGTGACCGAGCTGGTGCTCACCCCCGCCGGACTGTCGAACACCTTCTTCGACCTCGACGAAGTGCTCATCCGGCCCTTCGCCGTCGGCCACAACCGGGACGAGGACGGCACACTGTCGGCCGCGCGGCCGTGGAAGGCCTGGCGGGCGGGCACCAGCGCCAACAACCCCGGTGGCGGCCTGATCTCCTCGGTGAGCGACCTGCTGCGGTGGGCCAAGTTCCAGCTCGCCGACGGCGCGGGGGCGCTGCCGGCCGAGGCGGTGCGCGGCATGCGCGCACAGACCGCCGAACTGCGCGCCAGCACACTCGGCGACGGCGTCGGCATCGGCTGGTTCCTGCGCGAGGTGGACGGCGTGCGCACCATCGGGCACGGCGGCTCCGGCAACGGCCAGTTCAGCGAGCTGCTGATCGCGCCGGACCGGGACTTCGCGGTGGTCTCGCTGGCCAACGCGGGCCCGGACGGCAACCGCTTCAACCAGGCCGTGCTGCGCTGGGCGCTGGAGCACCACCTCGGCCTGGCGCAGCGGGACCCGGAGCCGGTCCCGTTCGAGGCGGCCAGGGCCGAGGAGGTGGTTGGCCACTACGAGATCGACGCGATGAACCTCGACATCAGCGCCGACGGCGGCAGGATGATCATGGCGGTGGCCATCAAGCCGGAGATCCGCCAGGCCTCCGCCGACATGCCCCCGGACTACCCGCCGGCCGCCTTCGGCTTCCTGCCCGGCGACGGGGAGGAGTACGTCATCACCGAGGGCGGCCTGCAGGGGCAGCGCGGCTACTTCTCCCGCGACGCCAGTGGTGCGATCACCGGCGTGGACCTCTCGGGCAGGCTGTTCAGCCGTTCACGGTAGGTTCGTTGCGGTCGTGGTCGATCACGCAGAACTCGTTGTCCTCCGGGTCCAGCAGCACCACCCAGGGCAGCCGGGGGTCCAGTCCGACGTCGGCCCGGCGCGCGCCCAGCCCGATGATCCGCTCCACCTCGGCGGCGTGCTCACCGGGCGGCGGGTCGAGGTCCAGGTGCACCGGGTTCTTGTCAGGGCGGCGGCCGCCCCCTGGCACCTGCTCGAACATCAGCGGCGGGCCGGCCTCGCCCTTGATCTGCGCGTACTCGGTGCCGTCGAGGCTGAAACCCCGGTCCACCAGGCGATAACCCAGTACCGCTGACCAGAACTCGATGAGCCGGTCCAGGTCCCTGCAATCGAAGGTCACCGCGGCGACTGTGCTTGGCATGGCTGAGGAATAACCCGTTCCGGTCAAGGTCAACCACTGTTAGCCTGCCCGCCATGATGTTCATCCGACGCTGACCCGGCCACCGGCGGGCAGCGGATTCCCCATCGCTGGTGATGCGGGGCGGCACAACGCCGTCCCGGGTCGCGACGTGGGAGCAGATCGGATGATCTCTCGGGTTTCACCGCGTCCAGGCGCAGTCGTCCACACGTGACGGCCGCGCGCCTGGTGGCGCGGACGGTGCGGGGTCTTGAGCAGGTGGTGGCCGAGGAGGTCCGGCCGCTCGGTCCCGTGGAGTTCCAAGGACATCGCGAGGTGTGGTTCCGCGCGGAGCCGGCCCCGGCGGTGCTGGGCTTGCGGTGCGCCGATGACGTGCTGCTGCACGGGATCTCGGTGCGCGGCATCGGTCCGGCCCGCGCGGACCTGCCCGTGCTGGCCGAGGCCGCGGCGCGGATGCCGTTGGCGGAGCTGCTGATGGCGCGGAAACGCTGTGGCGGCAAGGACTTCGCGACCGGGGTTGCGGTGTCGGCGTCGTTCTTGGGGCGGCGCAACTACAACCGGTACGACCTGGAGGACGCGGTGGGGCGGCCGGTGGCGTCGGCGCTGGGACTGCTGTACTGGAGCAGGCGGGGCGGAGTGGTGCCACCGGACGGCGGGTTGTCCTGGCGGGTGACCGTGGAAGGTGATCGGGCGCTGGTGGCGTTGCGGATCGGCGAGCGGCCGTTGCACCGGCGCGGGTATCGGCGGGTGACCCGGGCCGGGAGCCTGCATCCGCCGGTGGCCGCGGCGATGGCGCGGCTGGGCGGGGGCGGGCGGGTGCTGGATCCCTGTTGCGGGGCCGGGACGCTGGCGGTGGAGGCGGCGCTGGGCGGGGCTGAGGTGGTGCTGGGGCTGGACCGGGATGCCGGGGCGGTGGCGGCGGCGCGGGTGAACGGGGCCGCGGCGGGGCTGGGCGGCGGGATCGGTTGGGGTGTCGCGGATGCCGGGCGGTTGCCGGTCTCCGACGGTGCCATCGATCTGGTGCTGTGCAACCCGCCGTGGGACCGCCAGGTCCCGCCCACCGGGGTGCTCGCCCGCCGGCCGCAGCGCTTCTGGCGCGAACTGCGCCGAGTGCTGCGTCCCGGTGGGCGAGCCGTTCTGCTGTTGCCCGCGAATGCGCTCCCCCGCGCCGGATTTCAGCTGCTGGACCGGTTGCCGATCAGCCTGTCCGGGCAGCATCCGGAGATTGTCACCGTGCGCCGTGACTAACGCCTCGCCCGGATCAGCCACGCGGCCGAGCCATAACGGACGCCGTCCTCGGTCAGGTGCTCGGCCATGTCCGCGCGCACCCCGTCCACGATCCTGGCCTGGGTGTCCGCGTCCTGCTCGGCCATCATCCAGCCGAACTGCTCGGTGATGAACTCCAGCGCGTCCTCGACATCGGCTCCGAACCACATCGACTCGCTCAGCGCCTCGATGCGCACGTCGGCGAACCCGGCCGTGGTCAGCAGGTCCCTGGTCAGGTCCGGATCGGTCAGCCCGCCCGCGCTGGGCGGCCGCACCTCAGGCGGGACGCCGTTGGCGAAGGCGGTGCGGAAGGCGCGCATCCACTCGTTGGCCGCCAGCGGTTGCCAGGTCAGCAGGGTGAGTCCGCCGCCGGGGCGCAGGGCGCGGGCCAGGTTGGCGAAGGCGGCGGGGGCGTCGCCGAAGAACATCGCGCCGTGGCGGCTGACCACCCGGTCGAAGCCGCCGGGGGTGAACGGGTGGGACTGGGCGTCGAGCTGGTCGAAGGCCGCGTTGGCCAGGCCCTCGCGCTCGGCCTGTTCGCGGGCCAGGGCGAGCAGCGGTGTGGACAGGTCGACGCCCAGCGCGCTGCCCTGGTGGGCGAGGCGGGCGGCGTCCCTGGTGGCCTGGCCCGCGCCGCAGCCGACGTCCAGCACGCGGGAGTCCGGCTCGATCGCGGCCGCGGCGAGGAACTGGCCGTGGTAGCGGGCCACCCCGGCGTCGAAGCGCTCGGCGCGGCGGGTCCAGAACTCGCCCTGGCCGCCGTCCCAGGCCTTGAGCTGCTCGGTGTTGGAGGGGTCGATCCGCAAGGCGCTGCTCCGTTTCACAGCCCGACCGCCCCGTCGACGCATTCGCGGAGCAGGTCGGCGTGTCCGTTGTGGCGGGCGTACTCCTCGACCAGGTGGATCAGCACCCAGCGCAGCGAGACCGTGCCGCGCCAGCCGTCCACGCCCTCGACGTCCAGGCTGGGCGCCTCGGCGGTGAACCGCTCGGCGAAGGCGACCTCCGCGCGCCAGGCCGCCCAGGCCTCGGCGACCACCGCCGGGTCGGCGCTGGCCTGGTCGAAGTCGGCGTCCGGGTGCTCCGGGGTGACGTAGCGCGGCGGCGCGTCCTGACCGGCCAGCACCACGCGGAACCAGCGGCGCTCGACCTCGGCCAGGTGCCGGACCAGCCCGAGCAGGGACAGCGTGGACGGCGGCACCGACCTGGCCGCCAGCTCGGCGTCCAGGCCCGCGCACTTGAGCTCCAGGGTGGCGCGCTGGCCGTTGAGGACGCCCAGCAGCACCGCGCGCTCCTCGCCGGTGGCGGGGGCGGTCGGCCGGGGGTCTCGGTCGGCGTCGACGAACATCTCCGCACGTCGGCGCGGGCTGGGGCTGGTCACGGGTGCCAACTCTAGGTGCCGCGGCGATCATCGACAGCCGGTTTTCCCTTGACCGTGCCCTGCTCCGCCTCTAGCGTACTGACCCACGCGAATCGGAAAGCGCTTTCCGCATGGGGACGGAGACCGGAGATGACCGACCGCGCACCGGAAGTCAGCCGCTGGCGACTGGCCGCCGAACGCTCCTGGCGGCCGATCGCGCTGCTGGCCGCGGCACTGGCCTGCTGGCAGCTGGTCACCGCCACCGGACTGGTCGCGCCCTACCTCATCCCCTCCCCCGGCGCGACGCTGGCGGTGTTCGCCGCCAAGTGGGGCTACCTCAGCGAGCACACCTGGGTCACCGGCTACGAGACCGTGCTGGGCTTCCTGATCGCCGCGGTGCTCGGCGTGCTGGCCGCGGTGACCATGGTCTACTCCCCCGCGTTGGAGAAGACGCTCTACCCGGTCCTGGTCTTCGCCCAGGTGATCCCCAAGATCGCGGTCGCGCCGCTGTTCGTGGTGTGGCTGGGTTTCGGGCTGGCGCCCAAGGTGCTGGTGGCGGTGCTGATCGCGTTCTTCCCGGTGGTGATCTCCATGGTCACCGGGCTCAAGTCGGTCGGCGCGGAGACCCTGGACCTGGCCGCCACCATGGGCGGCGGGCCGCTGAAGACCTTCGTCAAGATCCGCTTCCCGGCCGCGCTGCCACAGCTGTTCGCCGGGCTGAAGGTCGCGGTGACGCTGGCGGTGACCGGCGCGGTGGTCGGCGAGTTCGTCGGCGCCAACGAGGGCCTGGGCTACGTGATCCTGCAGGCCAACGGAAACCTCGACACGCCAATGCTGTTCGCCGGCCTGATCCTGATGTCGCTGATCGGCGTGGCCCTGTTCGCGCTGCTGGAACTGGCCGAACGGCTGCTGCTGCCCTGGCACGTCAGCCGCCGCGCCGACCCCGTGACCACTCTCTAGGAGGGCCAGCCATGCGCAGCTCCGTCCCCGTCCTGCTCGCCGCGCTGCTGCTGGCCGTCGCCGGGTGCGGCGGCGCGCCGGCCGAGCAGGGCAAGCAGGTCACCCTGACCCTCAACTGGTATCCCTACGGCGAGCACGCGCCCTTCTACCACGGCCTGAAACAGGGCATCTTCGGCAAGCACGGGATCAACCTCAAGATCCAGGCGGGCCAGGGCTCCGGCAAGACCGTGCAGGCCGTCGGCGGCGGCCAGACCGAGTTCGGCTGGGCCGACACCTCCTCTCTGCTCGCCGCGGTCGACTCCGGCGTCCCGGTGAAAAGCCTGGGCGTCTACGTGCAGACCACCCCGGCCGCCGTGCAGTTCTTCGGCGACAAGGGCATCAGCAAACCCGCTGACCTCAAAGGGAAAATCGTCGCGGTGACCGCGGGTGACGCGCTGTCCAAGACCTTCGGCGCCTTCCTCAAGCAGAACGGCCTGGCCGAGGGCGATGTGCGGGTGCAGAACATCGACCCGGCGGGCAAGATCGCCGCGGTGATCGCGGGCCGGGCCGACGCGCTGGTCGGCTACGCCAACGACCAGGGCCCGATCATCCAGGACAAGGCCGGGAAACCGGTGTCCCAGCTGCGTTTCGCCGACTTCGGCCTCACCTACTACAGCGACGGCCTGCTCACCTCCACCGCCCTGCTGGACTCCGACCCTGACCTGGTCAAGCGGATGGTCGCGGCCACCACCGAAGCCTGGGCGGAGGCGGAGAAGAACCCGGCCGCCGCGGTGGAGGCGATGAAGGACGCCTCCGCCCAGCTGCCCCCGCCCGCGGTGGTGCTCGACCAGTTCACCGCCACCCGCGCGCTGCTGCACACCGCGGGCACCCGCGGCCAGGCCCCCGGGGTCAACACCGAGGCCGACTGGCGGGCCACCATCGAGCTGTTCGCGCGCACCGGAATCCTCGCCGCGGCAAAGGATCCCGGCACCTACTGGGCCCAGCACCTGGCGCCGAAGGGATGAGCCGGGTGATCACGACCCGCACCAGCCACGCGGTCCGGCTGGACTCGGTCGCGGTGCGCTTCCGGGCCCGCCGCCAGGCCGTGACCGCCGTGGACGGGGTGTCCCTGGACGTGGCGCCCGGCGAGTTCGTCGCCCTGGTCGGCCCGTCCGGCTGCGGCAAGTCCACCCTGCTGAAACTGGTGGCCGGACTGCTGAAACCCTCCGCGGGCGCGGTGCACCTGCTCGGCGAACAGGTGCGCGGACCCCGCCACGACATCGGCTACGTCTTCCAGCGCGCCGCCCTGCTGGACTGGCGCTCGGCCCGCCGCAACATCCTGCTACAGGCGGAGATGCGCGGCATGCCCGCCGCCGAGGCCGGGAGGCGCACCGACGAGCTGATCGAGCTGACCGGCCTGTCCGGCTTCGCCGACGCGCTGCCGCACGAGCTCTCCGGCGGCATGCGGCAGCGGGTGGCGCTGTGCCGGGCGCTGCTGCACCGGCCCCAGGTGCTGCTGATGGACGAGCCCTTCGGCGCACTGGACGCGCTCACCCGCGAGCAGCTCAACGTGGAGCTGCACCGGATCTGGCGGGAGACCGGCACCACGGTGCTGCTGGTCACCCACTCCATCGCCGAGTCCGCCTACCTGGCCAACCGGGTGGTCGTGCTCACCGCCCGGCCCGGCCGGATCGCCGAGACCATCCCGATCGACCTGCCCGCCCGGCGCGACTACGCGGAAACCATGGCGCTGCCCGCGTTCGCCGCGGCCACCACCCGGATCCGGCAGCTGCTCGGCGCGGCGGGGACCGCGGAGTGAGCCCCGGTCAGCACGTGTCCGCTCGACGGCAACTATGGTGGCCGGATGGCATCGGTCAAACAGTTCCAGGTCACCTTCGACTGCGCGGAACCTGAGCGCCTCGCCCAGTTCTGGTCCGAGGTGCTGGGCTACGTCACGCCGCCGCCGTCGCCGGAGGGGCAGAGCTCGGCCGTCTGCACCGATCCCACGGGTGTCGGTCCTCGGCTGTACTTCCAGCGCGTGCCCGAGGGCAAGGTGGTCAAGAACCGGGTGCACCTGTGCGTGCGGGCCGGCACCGGGCTGGTGGGCGCCGAGCGCCTGGCCGTGCTGGAGGCGGAGTGCGCCCGGCTGGTCGCGCTCGGTGCGGTGCGCCTGCGGCTGCTGGAAGCCGATGAGGAGAACGAGTCGTGCATCGTGATGCAGGACATCGAGGGCAACGAGTTCTGCGTCGACTGAGGTCCTGCTTCCCGGCTGGGTGGCTTTTTTCTTGTTCGGAGGGATTAATTTCGCTCGACACTGAAACAATCGTGATGACAAAGTCGTAGTTGTGTCGCAGCCGCCCGGCGTGACCAGCCAAGATCGGGTCGCCGCCGCATACTGGCCGGGTGGTCGCGATTCTGCTCATCGAGGACGATCCGCTGGTGCGCCGTGGGTTGCAGCTCGCGCTGGACCGGCACGGCCACCAGGTGCGCACCGCCGAGGACGGCGAGGCCGGGCTGCGTGAGCTGGCCGCCACCCCGCCGGATGTGGTGGTGCTCGACGTCATGCTGCCCGGGGTGGACGGCTTCGAGGTGTGCCGGCGGATCCGGAGCGCGGGCACGGTGCCGGTGATCATGCTGACCGCGCGCGGCGACGACTTCGACGTGGTGCGCGGGCTGGAGGCCGGGGCCGATGACTACGTGGTGAAACCGGCGCAGCCGACCGTGCTGGACGCGCGGATCCGGGCGGTGCTGCGGCGCAGCGGGATCACACCGGACGGGGTGCTCACCCACGGCGAGCTGAGCATCGACCCGGCCGCGGCCACCGTGTCGCTGGCCGGGGAGCCGGTGGCGCTGACCCCGACGGAGTTCCGGCTGCTGCTGACCCTGGCCCGCGCGCCGGGGCGGGTGTTCAGCCGCCAGCAGCTGCTGGAACTGGTGTGGGAGCACGACTACCTCGGCGACTCGCGGCTGGTGGACAACTGCGTGCAGCGGCTGCGGGCCAAGATCGAGCGTTCGCCGCGCGAACCCGAGCACGTGCTGACCGCGCGGGGCTTCGGCTACCGGTTCGGCGCGCGATGAGGGTGCGCTGGCCGTACGGGCTGCGCACCCGGCTGGTGCTGGCGTTTGTGCTGGTCACCGCGCTGGGTGCGGTGGCAGCGGCCTGGGCTGGCGCGGGTTCGGCGCGGTCGGCGCTGCTCAGCGAGGCGCGGCAGCGGCTGACCGGGGAGCTGACCGCGCGGATCGCCGCGGTGGCCAGGGAGCTGACCTTCCCGCCGGACGCCGCCGCGCTGGACCGGCTGCGCGCGGCGGTCGGCGAGCAGACGCTGGTGTCCTATGTGGACCGCAGCTCGGGCGGTGGCGCGGAGCGGGCGGCCGAGGCGCTGCGCGGCGCGGTGCGGGAGCGGCAACGCCTGGTGTGGCAACGGATCGACGCGGACGGGCCGCGGCTGCTCATCGGCACGCCGGTGATGATCACCGCGGTGGACGGGCAGCGCAGACCCTCGGGCATCGAGGTCTACGCGGTGCGCGACCTGGCGGGCACCCAGGCCCAGCTGGACGAGCTGACCATGGCCGCCGCGCGCACCAGCGCGATCGCCCTGCCGCTGGCGGTGCTGCTCGCGCTGCTGGCCGCGGGCGGGGTGCTGGGGCCGGTCCGCCGGGTCCGCGACACCGCGCGCACGCTGGCCGCGGGTGACCTCGGCGCGCGGCTTCCGGTGCGCGGCAAGGACGAGCTGGCCGAGCTGTCCGTGACGGTCAACGAGATGGCCGAGGCGTTGCAGCGCACGGTGGCCGAGCTGCGGCGGCTGGAGGCCGACGCGCGCCGGTTCGTCGCCGACGTCTCACACGAGCTGCGCACCCCGCTGAGCACCCTGGCCGCGGTGAGCGAACTGCTCCAAGCGGGCAGCGGCAAGCTGGACCCGGTGGAACGGGAGTCGGCGGAGCTGGCGGTGGCGGCCACCCAGCGGCTGGTGCGGCTGGTCGAGGAGCTGATGGAGGTCTCCCGGTTCGACGCGGGCATGGCGCGGCTGCGGATCGAGGAGGTCGAGGTGGCCGGGGCGATCCGGGACTGCCTGCGGGTCCGCGGCTGGCTGGACCAGGTGGCGACGGACCTGCCGGAGGTGCGAGCCAGGCTGGATCCGCGGCGGCTGGACGTGATCGTGGCCAACCTGGTCGGCAACGCGCTGCGGCACGGCGCGCCCCCGGTGACCGTGCGACTGCGCGCCACCGCCGACCGGATCGAGATCGAGGTCGCCGACCGGGGTCCCGGGCTGCCGGAATCCGTGCTGCCCCAGGTGTTCGACCGGTTCTACAAGGCCGACCCGGCGCGCACCGGCGGCAGCGGACTTGGCCTGTCCATCGCGCTGGCCAACGCCCGCCTGCACGGCGGCGACCTCACCGCGGGCAACGCTCCGGCCGGCGGGGCCCGCTTCGTCCTGGTGCTGCCGAGGATGGCGTTTTGAGGCGGCTCGCGCTGGCCGCGCTGCTGACGCTGACCGCTGGCTGCGGCATCCCACCGTCCACTGTGGAGGACGGCGGCGAGGCGCCGACCGGGGTCTCCCCCACCGTGACGCTGTACTTCGTCGACACCAAGGGCGAGCTCCGCCGCACCGAACGCGACACCCACCGCCTCGGCTCCATCGGCGAGGCCGTCGCGCTGCTGCTCACCGGCCCCGGCGACGAGCGCGGACTGCACTCCGAGATCGCCAAGACCGGCAACACCCTGGTCAGCGCCACCACCGAACCCGGCCTGATCACCCTGGTCCTGCCGCTGTCCCGAGCCGAGCTGACCGACCGCGGCGTCGACCAGATCGTCTGCACCGCCCTGGGCGTGCACGTGCAGGGCGGCGGATCGGCGTCGACCAGGGTGCAACTTCAGCTCACCCTGCCCGGCACCGATCCACTCGGCCCGCGCACCTGCCCACCCCGCTAACCCACCCCCGAGTGTTGGCCGTTGTGGTACGCCGTGTTGGCCGATCTCGTACCCAATGTTGGCCGTTGCCGTACCCGGTGTTGGCCGCCGCCGTACCAGTTCGGCCAACACTCCGTACGACAACGGCCAACACTCGGGGGTGGGGTTAGCAGCCCTTGAAGTGCTGGTCGGCGGACCAGCCGGTGTTGGCCCAGGTGTCCGGGGAGACCTTGGTGACGCCGGAGAAGCGGGCGGTCAGGGCGTCGAGCAGCCAGGCGGTGAAGCGGGCCGCGCCTGCCGGGCAGGTGTGGATGCCGTCGCTGCTGCGCTCGACCTTGCCCTCGCGTTCCCGCTGGTAGGCCGCGCCCCAGACCTGACCGGCGTCCAGCACCTCGGCCCGGCCGCCGGCGGCGACCTCGCGCAGCACCGTGGCGGTGCGGGCCAGCTCGTCCATGTGCCCGGCGTAGAACTCATCCGGCTTGATCGGCGGCATGGTCACGAACAGCACCTTCGCCTGCCCGGCCGCCTTGACCAGCCGCTCGTACCCGGCGCGCTGCTCGGCGGCGCTGCCCCAGTCATAGGTGGTCACCTGGTAGACGAGCACGTCCGGCCGGAACTCCGCGATCGTGCCGGGCAGTTCGGCCCAGGTCATCTCGGCCAACGGACCGACCACGCCGCCACCGCCCGCGGCGGCCACCGACTTCAGGGTCAGGCCGCTGGCCTTGGTCGCTGCCGCCAGCGGCAGCGCGAGTCCGACGGCGATGGAGTCGCCCATGAACAGCACCCTGGATGCCTTGGGGCCGTTGGCCGAGACCGCGCCACCGCCGCCGAGCGCACCAGTGTCGATCACCGCCGCGGCGGGCCGGGGCACCGCGATCCAGGTCAGCGCGACCACCGCCATGCTGGCCGCGAAGGCCACCAGTCCGGTGTGGCCACGGGCCCAGGTCGCGCGGAACCGGACCGGGTCCTCCACGGACACCTTCGACAGCACCGCCAGTGCCAGGGAGACCGCGCAGACCAGCAGCGTCCAAGCCCAGCCGTCCAGTCCGGTCTTCTCCTTGCCCAGCAACAGGAACACCGGCCAGTGCCACAGGTAGAGGCTGTAGGAGACGAGTCCCAGCCCGCGCAGCGGCCGCCAGGCCAGGCCGCGCGCCAGCACCGACCCCGGGGCCAGCACGATCAGCAGCGCCGCGGCCGCCGCGTGCGCGAACAGCCCGCCCTGGAACAGGATCGGTGAGTGCTCCCCGTCCACCAGCAGCCAGCTCACCGCCAGCCCGGCCACCAGCGGTAGCACCATCCACGAGGGCACCCGGCGCAGCACCCACTGTCGCACCGCCGGCACCGCCACCAGCGCGCCCAGCAGCAGCGAGAACGCCCTGGTGTCGGTGCCGGTGTACACCCGGTCCGGTTCGGCCAGCAGCACCATGAGCCCCAGCGACAGCAGCGAACCCAGCCCCGCGGCCAGCGCCACCGCCCGTTCCCGGCGCAACGCGAGCACCACCAGCGGCCACAGCAGGTAGAACTGCTCCTCCACCGCGATGCTCCACAGGTGCCCGAACACCCGCCCCGGCCCGAACCGGTCCCAGTACCCCGCCGACTCGGCCAGCAGGTGCCAGTTGGCCAGGTTGAGCTGGGTCCACGGCCCGTCCGCGAGCGCGCCGCGCAGCTGGTCGGGGGTGCCGAAAGCCCAGGTGAGCAGGGTGACACCGACCAGCAGCACCGCCAGCGCGGGCCACAGGCGGCGGATCCGGCGGCCCCAGAACCGGGGCAGGGACAGGTGGCGGTCGCGCAGCAGCAGGTCGGTGATGAGGTAGCCGGAGAGCACGAAGAACAGGTCCACGCCGAGGAACCCGCCGCTGAGGTGACCGGCGTGGAAGAGCAGGACCCCGGCGATGGCCAGGCCGCGCAGGCCGTCCAGCTCGGGGATGTGCGGGCGGGTGGCCGGTGCGCCGGACCGGGAGTCCACTGTGGACGGTACGGGAGGTGCGTTGGTCATGCCCCGAGCCAAGCCGCCGTGTTTCCCATCCCGGTCCCGGCGGTGTCGCAGTCCTGTCGCGACAGTCACGACCCGAGACCTGGGTCACGGGTTAGTCACTGTGCGTAACGTCTGGTGGCCGTCGCCCGACAGCCGGATGTCCCGCACCGACGTCGCTGAGGTGGGCGATGAGTCTGAGCGTCTGGTTGTCCCTGATCTCCCCTGCCGTGGCGGTGCTGGTCGCCGTCTGGGGGTTCCGGCGGTCCACCCGCGCGGACCGGCTGCGCGCGTTCTTCGACCTGCACGAGCGCTACCTCGCCGCCGAGGTGCGCGCCGGGCGGCGGATCCTGCACCAGCTGGTGGCCGGGCGCTCGCCGGAGCAGCTGGCCGAGCTGGACCGGGCCACCCTGGACCGGGTCGGCTACACCCTCGCGGTGCTCAACTCGATCGCGATCGCCTGCGCGGGCGGCTACGTGGACCGGAAGCTGGTGCGGCGCAGCATGGGCCGTTCCTACGCCAGCGCGGTGGCCGCGGCCCAGCCCTACCTGGACCGGGTGCAGGCCCAGCGCGGCTACCGACCCTACCCCTTCGCCGAAGCCCTGGCCGCGGAGCTCAGGGAGGGCGCCCATGTCGAATCCCGGGACTGACCGCAGGCTCCGGTTGTGCGTGGTGCAGCTGGACGGGCTGCCGCACGCGCGCACCCCGGAAAGCCTGTGGCTGCCCGCCGAACCGTTGTACGAGGCCGGGAAAGGACCCGGCGAGCTGTCCGCGGCGCAGCTGTTCAGCGGCGCGCACCCCTCGGTCTACGACGGCATCCAGGAGCTGTCCACCACCGCGACCAGGGCCTGCCTGGTCGAGCTGATGGCCTTCCTGGACCGGCAGTCCGCCGACGTGGTGGTCTTCCCCGAGTACCTGGTGCCGCTGGGCTGCCTGGACACCCTGCGCGAGTTCTCCGCCGGGCGGGTCGTGGTGGCGGGACTGGGTTTTGTGCGCAACACCGCCGAGGCCGCCGACCTGGTCGCGCTGGCAGGCGAGGGCTGGCGCAGCGAACACCTGGTGCACCGCAACGTCTCCGTGCTCATCCATGACGGCACGGTGCACCTGGTCACCAAGCTCTCCCTGGCCGACGGCGAGAACGCCACCGCGGGCCGGGGCGTGGAGGTGGTCGAGCTGACCCTGCGCGGGCGGCAGGTGCGGCTGGCGGTCGCGGTGTGCAAGGACTACCTGCTGTGGGAGAGCAACGCGACCGTGCTGCGCGCCGACATCGTGTGCGTGCCGGCCAACTCCCCCACCGTGCTGCCGTTCCGGCCGGACGCGCCCCGGGACCACGTGCGGCTGCTGGCCAACGCGGCCTGCCACGGCGGCTCGCAGATCATGGTGCCCGCGCTGGACGGCCCGCTGGTGAACCGGCTGGGCGTGGAGCCGATCGGCAAGGGCTTCCAGGCGGTGGTGCTGGTGGAGTACGACCGGTACCCGCAGCGGCCCACCGCGCTGGACCGGCCGGAGAACAGCCTGGCGCTGCGCGCGCAGATCATCGGCGCGGCCGAGGAGGCGGAGCTGGCGGTGCTCGCCGAGCTGACCGAGCTGGCCGCGACCACACCGGGCAAGACCCTGCGGGCGCAGGTGGCCGAGCTGCGCGCCCGGCTGACCGGCGGCGGTCCGCTGGCCCAGGCCCTGGACGCCTACGACATCTACCTGGCGCAGGGCTTCGACCCGGACAAGGAGCTGCACGACCTGCTGTGCACGCACGTGGCGGTCACCGGCGGCGGCCAGTCCGCCATCCGCGGCGACCAGGCCCGCTACATCGTGCGGATGCTGCGCGAGCTCGACGGCGAGGGCGGCCGGTTCGGCGCGGCCCGCGACACCTACCAGCGGCTGGCCGAGCGGTTCCGCGGCCAGGAGCCTGCCGGGCTGGTCGTGGTGCCCGCACCCCGGCAGTCGCCACCCGCGCCGGAGCGGACCAGCCTGCTGCGCTACACCCGTTCCACCGCGCGGGACGGCACCCGTTCGGAGAGCTGGGAGTTCCACGATCCCGCGTTGGCGCGGGAGTTCCTGCTCAACCCGCCGCCCGAGATCGACCGAGGAGCCAGCGATGAGTGATCCGGCCGAGCAGGAGTCCCGGCTGGCCGCCAGGGTGCGGGAGCTGCGGCAGCGCGCGGAAACCGATCCGGTCGAAGCGCGGGCCGCGCTGGCCGTGGCGCTGCTGCGGCTGGGCGGGCACCAGGCCCGCACCGGGGCCCGGGTGGCCGCGCTGACCGCGGTGCGCGAGGCGGCCCGGCTGGCCCACTCGCTCTCAGAGTCCACTGTGGACGATCCGGCGCATGCGGTGGCCTGGCTGTCGTTGCTGAGCAACTCGCTGCAGGTCGAGTACGAGGTGACCCGCGAGCTGGCCGTGCTGGACCGGGCCATCGACACGCTGACCAGGGTGGTCGGCCTGCTCGACCCGCGGGACCGCGACCTCAGCGGGCAGCTGTCCAACCTGGGCAACGCGTTGCGGCAGCGGCACGAGCACACCTTCGACGAGCGGGACCTGCAGGCCGCGGTGCGCCGCCAGCGCCAGGCCCTGCGCGCGGCCCCCGACGACGACCGGGACCGCTCCGCGCTGCTGGCCAACCTGGGCGCCTCGTTGCGGCTGCACTACGAGCGCACCGGCGACCTGGACTCCCTGGACGAGGCGATCGCGGTGCTGCGCCAGGCAGGCGCGGCCACCTCGCCGGAGCACCCCGGCCGGTTGCGGCGGATGTCCAACCTGGGCGCGGCGCTGCGTGCCCGGCACAGCAGGCTGGCCGACCCGGCGGACCTGACCGAGGCGGAGGAGATCCTGCGCCGGGCCGCCGAGGGCACCCGGCTGGACTCCGACGACGCGCTGGCGGTGCTGTCCAACCTGGCCAACGTGTTGCAGGACCAGGCGGACGCGCTGCGGGACGGTGCGAAGCTCACCGAGGCGGCCGAGGTGTTCCGCCGGGTGGCCCACCGGCGGTGCGTGCTGCTCGGCCCGGAACACCCGGACACCCTGGCCAGCCGCAACAACCTGGCCAACATCCTGGCCCAGCAAGGGAAACTGGCCGAGGCCGAGCACACCTACACCAGGCTGCTCGCCGACCTGCCCAGGGTGCTCGGCGCGGACCACCCCGACACCCTGGCCAGCCGCAACAACCTGGCCAACGTGCTGGCCCAGCAGGGCAAGTCGGCCGAGGCGGAGGCGGCCTACACCGAGCTGCTGGCCGACCAGGTGCGGGTGCTCGGCGCGGACCATCCGGACACTGTGGACAGTCGCAACAACCTGGCCGCGGTGCTGACCCGGCAGGGCAAGCTGGTCCAGGCGCGGGCGACCTACCAGGAGGTGCTGCACGCCCAGCTGCGGGTGCGCGGCGAGGACCACCCGGACACCCAGCGCACCAAGGCGTTGCTGTCCGGACTGGCCGACATGCTGAGCAGCCGGGTCAGCGTGGTGGTGCCCAGGGTGATGCTGGCGGTCCACCTCACATCCACTGTGGACAGTTCCGGGCACGAGCGGATCACGTTGTGGCGACGGATGTACGAGGCACTGAAGAAGGCGGTGACCCGCAGCCACATCCCGTGGGCGGACTGCGCGACGGAGAGCTACGGCGACGGAGTGCTGCTGTTGCTGCCGCCGCAGGTCTCCCGGGAGCAGCTGGTGGCGATGGTGCCGGACAACCTGTCCACCGAGCTGCGCGCGATCAACGCGACCCTGCTGCCGGTGCAGCAGGTGCGGCTGCGGGTGGCCATGCACGCCGGTCCGGTGCGGGTGGACGACCGGGGCGTGACCAGCCCCGCCGTGCTGCACGCCTTCGGCATGGCCGACACCCCGGCCCTGCACGAGACCCTGCGCACCGACCGCGCCGACCTGGCCCTGATCATCTCCGACACGCTCTACCAGAGCACCACCCGCACCCCCGGCGCGCTGTTCCGCCCGGCCAGGGTCCCGGTGGGCAACGCCGACCTGCTCGCCTGGATCCTGCACCGCCCACGGCAGCTGACCGCGGGCAAGCCGAGCACCGGAGCCGCGGTGTCCACTGTGGACCACTACGTGCTGGCGATGGCCACCGACGCGCTGCTGGCGGTGCCGCTGTGCCGGTTCCCGTACAGCCGCCAGCGCCTGCTGGACTCCCTGGACCCGGCGATCAGCTCCTCGGTGCACCGCGACACCCGCGCCAGGCAGGAGGTGCAGAACATCCTGCGCACCTGCCTGGCGCACGAGGACGGCCTGGCCCAGCTGCTGGCCGCGGTGCGCAGGCTGGAGCACGCCACGCTGCCGGTGCGGCACCTGACCAGCACGCTGGCCCGGCTGTTCACCGACCGGGGCAAGCCGGGGCCGCGCCCGAGCTGACGCCGGGCGCGGCCGGGGGTGTCACTGGCAGCGCAGGTGCGCCGGGTGGTACCGGCTGGAGCTGACCCGCATCGCGCCGACCACCGAACCGTCCTCGAGCAGCGCGTTCTGGGTGTCCGCCCGGTACTGCCACGGCAGTTCCGAGACCAGCGCGCCGTCCTGCCACAGCCGGGCCTGACCGGCCCCGTTGCCCGCGGTCAGCACCCGCCCGGTGCCGTTGATGGCCCGCGGCTCCTCGCTGATCCGCTGCTGCACCGCGCCGTCCACGCCCCAGACCACGGTGTTGCTGAGCCCGAGGTGCCCGACCACCCGGCCGGCGTGCAGCTGCACGGCCAGCATGCTGCCGGTCGGCTCCGGCGGCAGCAGCTCCTGGAAGCGGCCGTCGGGGTGGCGCAGCTGGATGGTGGCGCGGCCCCCGGTGTAGAGGGTGAAGGCGATCCGGCCCTCGTCGTCGAGGTACGGGTCGGCGACCTCGCCGGGCACCGGCGGGGCCAGCACCTCGTGCGCCGCGCCGCCCGCGGGCCAGCGGACGAGCTGGCCCTTGACCGCGGCGACCACGTCACCGGCGGCGTTGACCGAGTGCGGCCGCGCGTAGTCCGCGCCCGGCGGGGTCTCCAGGCGCTGGAACTCCCCGTTGGCGTACCGGAACCCGTGCCGGACCTGCTCGCCACTGGCCCGGTCCAGCAGCCCGGTCACGACCCCGGTGGAGCTGACCGCGGTCGGATGCCCGGTCAGCCCGAACGGACGGCCCAGCACGGTGGCCTTCCCGTCCCGCCACAGGACCAGGTGGTCACCGAAACCGCTGGCCGGGGTGAGCCGCCCGACGATCAGGTCCTGCCGGTTGGTGGCCTCCGCGGAGGCGTCCTGGTAGCCCGGGGGCACCTCCAGGGCGGTCGCGGTCCAGGCGCAGGGCGCGGGTGCGGCGCGCGCCGGGGCCGGTGTGAGCAGGGCGCTCGTCGTGAGCAGGGCAAGGCAGAGCGCGGTCACGCGCATGAATCCCCCAGTTGATCCAGCCGTTGCCGGTGGTCGGCGTACGCGCCAGACCACGCGGAGACCGTACTCGAGGCAGCCGACAGTGCGTCGTGCCGATGAGTTTTGGGCGGCTCCGCGGTCAGTACGGCTGGACAGGAAAAACAAGGAGGCAGTGATGAGCGTCGTGAGCGGTCCCCGGGTGCTGGTGGCGGGGGCGAGCATCGCCGGACCCGCGCTGGCCCACTGGCTGCGCAGGCGAGGGGCCGAGGTGACCGTGGTGGAGCGGGCTCCCGGGCTGCGCCCCGGCGGGCAGGCGGTGGACGCGCGCGGGGTCGCCAAGGAGGTCATCGCGCGCATGGGGCTGGCCGCCGCGGTGCGCGCGGCCTGCACCGACACCGCGGGCGCGCACACCGTGGACGCGGACGGGCAGGTGCTGGAGACCTTCCGGGCCGAGGACAACGGTGGCGACGGGTTCATCGCGGACATCGAGATCCTGCGCGGGGACCTGTCCCGGGTGCTCTTCGAGGACACCCGCGACGGCGTGGAGTACGTCTTCGGCGACCGGATCGCCGGGCTCGAGCAGGACGCGCACGGGGTCGACGTGGTCTTCGCCGGCGGCGACCGGCGGCGCTTCGACCTGGTGGTCGGGGCCGACGGGCCGCACTCGGGGCTGCGGGAGCTGGTCTTCGGGCCGCACGAGCGGTTCCTCCGCCACCTCGGACACGTGCTGGCCTTCTTCAGTGTGCCCAACGAGTTCGGGCTGGACCGCTGGCTGCTGGAGCACCAGGACCAGGAGTCCGGGCGCTCCGTCCTGCTGCGGCCCATCCAGGACGCCACCAGGGCGATGGCCATGTGCTACTTCGCCGCGCCCGACCTCAACGTCGACCACCGTGACATCGCGGCCCAGAAAGCCCTGCTGCGTGCGCGGATGGCGGGCCTGGGCTGGTTGACCCCGGACATCCTCGCGCACCTGGACGACACCCCGGACTTCTACCTCGACCAGGTCGCCCAGGTGGTGCTGGACCGCTGGTCGAGTGGCCGGGCGGGGCTGCTCGGCGACGCGGCGTTCTGCTCCTCGCCGCTGTCCGGGCAGGGCACCGGGCTGGCCCTGGTCGGCGCCTACCTGCTGGCCGGGGAACTGGCCGCGGCCGGCTGGGACCCCGGGGCCGGGTTCGCCCGCTACGAGGCGCGGATGCGGCCGTTCGTCGAGGCCAACCAGGAGATCGGCCGGTTGAACGCCCGCAGCCGCGACCTCCCCGGGCCGGAGGCCGAGCCGCTCCCCGACTTCGCCAGCGAATGGTTCGCCGAGCTGGTCGGGCGCGCGATCAACGGCGTCGAGCTGCCCGATTACGCGGGAATGCCGGAGAGCACCGGCGCGGGCACGGTGACCAGCTCGGCGTAGACCCCCTCGAAGGCCGTCAGGGTCGCGGTCAGCGCGTGCCGGGCGATCAGCCGCGTGCTGGCCGCGCCCAGGCGCGCCCGCAGCTGCGGATCGGCGGCCAGCGTCCGCAGGTGCACGGCGAGGGCGTCCGGATCGCCTGGCGGGTAGAGGAAGCCGTTGTCGCCGGGGCGCACCAGGTGCGGCAGGGCCATCGCGTCGGCGGCCACCACCGGGAGTCCGGCGGACATGGCCTCCATGGTGGCCAGGCTCTGCAGCTCGGCGGTGCCGGGCATGCAGAAGACGTCGGCGCGCCGGTAGGCCCGCACCAGGTCGGCGTCGGAGACCACGCCGTGGAAGCGCACCCGGCCGGTCACGCCCAGCTCGGCGGCCAGTTTTTCCAGGCGGGCGCGGCAGGAGCCGTCGCCGACCAGCTCGGCGCGCAGGCCGGGCACGCGGGCCAGGGCGTGCAGCAGCTCGGGCACGTTCTTCTCCGCGTCCAGGCGGCCCACGAACAGCACCGCGCAACCGTCCGAAGCAGACTTCACCGGCCGGGGTGCGGCGTAGTGGTCGATGTCGATGCCGCAGGAGATCGCGCGGGCCTGGCCGGGTAGGTGGTTGGCGTGCAACAGTTCCACCGCGCGCGGGGTGGGCGCGGTGACCACGGCGGCCTCCCGGTAGACCCGGACCAGGTCCCGCCAGGCGAGCCTGGCCAGGCCGCGGCGCAGGGCGGCGGGGATCTTGAGGTAGCCGAACAGGTTCTCCGGCATGAAGTGGTTGGTGGCCACGGCCGGGATGTTCCGGGCGGTGGCCGCGCGCAGCACGGCGCGGCCGACCGGGAAGTGCGACTGCACGTGCACCAGGTCCGGGTCCAGCCCGGCCAGCAGGTCCGGCACGGCGCGGTTCGCCTGCCAGGGCAGGCTGATCCGGAAGTCCGGGTGGAACGGGGTGCGCCGGGCGGGCAGGTGGTGCAGGGTGATCCCGCCCGCGCGCACGGTGGCCGCCTTGCCGTCGGGCGCTGGGCAGATCACGTGCACCTCATGGCCGCGGGCGGCCAGGCCGTGTGCGAGGCGACCGGCGAAGTTGGCCGCGCCGTTGACATCGGGTGGGAAGGTGTCCGCGCCCAGCACGATCCGCAGTCCGGATCCGGTGTGCCCACGGCGTCGCGGCATCGCTGGCTCCTCGGTGAGTTCTCGTTGGTCCGGCACGGATTTCGCCAGCACCACCACGCCGCCCACGGCCAGCAGCGCGAGCGCGGCCTGCCCGGCGGCGGTGGCGGGGGTGAGGTAGGCGGCCTCGCCGTAGAACAGCAGGCCGGTGCTGACCGCGGTGAGCGGGTCCAGCACGGTGACCGCGCCGACCACCACCGCGGTCGGCCCCGCGGCGTAGGCCTGGTGCATCACCCAGCCGCCGAAGGCCAGCAGCAGCCCGGCTTCCGCGGCGATGAGCAGCCCGCCGAGCTGCGGCTGCGCGGTGAACAGCTGGCCGGTGGCGGACTTGGTCAGCACCGAGCCGAGTCCGAACAGGACTGCGGCGGAGGCGGCCAGCACCGCGCACCTGGCCTGGCCACCGGCCCGCAGGCCCAGCGCGGCCACGGCCACCGCGGCCAGCGCGGCCAGGTGCACCGCGCCCGGCACCGCCACCGAGGTGGCCACCGCGGGCGAGACCGCGAGCGCGACGAAGCCGAACACCCCGGCGCACACCGCGAGCACGGCCAGCCGCACCGGCCGCGCGATCGGTGCGCGCCGGGCGCGAGCGGTGAACAGCACGGTCAGCACCAGGCTGAGCACGCCGAGTGGCTGCACGATCACCATGGGCGCCAGGGACAGCGCGAGCACGTGCAGGCCGCTGCCGAGCACGGCGAAGCCGGTGCCGGTGAGCCAGCCACGGGAGCGGACCGTGTCGCCCAGGCCGCGCAGGGTGAGCGCGCCGCCGTGGTCGTGCGCGCGCACCGCGGCGTGCTGGCGGGCGACCGCGGCGGCGAACAGACAGGCCGCCAGCAGGGCCAGCAGGATGGCCAGCGGGATGGTGTTCACCGGGGCGTGCTCCGCATCAGCGGGGCCAGCGCGAGCAGCAGCAGCACGTGCGCCACCAGCGCGACCCGCTGCAACAGGCCCTGCGGCAGCACCGGGAACAGTTGCGCCAGGCCAAAACTGGCCGCGGTGAGCAGGCTGGCCACCGCCGCCCAGCGCACCCGGCTCAACGCGAGGACGCGCCGTCCGGCGGCGCTGAGCACGTGCGCGATCCGCAGCGCGGCCACCGGCAGGCAGCTCATGAACACCGCGCCGCCGAAGCGGTGCAGCTCACCGGACACAGTGGACACCGTGCTGCTCACGTTGCCGGGAAAGGCCGCCACCGACAGCAGTCCGCCCGCCCACAGTCCAAAGAGGACAGACGCTGGCCGGTCCTGCGGCAGCCGGCTCACGATGAAGCCGCCGCCGATGAGGATGCACAGCACCGCGGCCAGGAACAGCGGCGCGGCGTGGAAGAGGTAGTCGCTGACCGGGTCCCACAGCGGGTCGACCTGGACGGTGTAGGCGAAGCCCAGGTAGCCGATCAGCAGTCCGGCCACGCCGAGCAGCACGAAGGCCACCGGGGGCGGCGCCGGTCGGGTGGTCGCCCTGCTGGTCGTGGTCACGTCCGCGAGCGTTCGCGACGATCATGAAAGGACGATGAGAGATCGCCCCGGGTTCGTTAAGAGTCGGCGACCGGCAGGGTGATGGACACCACCGCGCCGCCCCGCTCGCCACGCCCGGCCGCGACCTGGCCGCCGTGCAGGGTGGCGATCTGGTCCACGATGGCCAGGCCGAGGCCGGAGCCGGGCCGGGCGCGGGCCTCCTCGGCCCGGTAGAACCGCTGGAAGACGTGTGGCAGGTCGGCCTCCGGGATGCCCGGCCCCTCGTCCTGCACCGCGATCCGCACCCGGTCGCCGAGCCCGGTCATGGTCACCGTGACCAGCCCGCCCGGCGGGCTCCACTTGGCCGCGTTGTCCAGCAGGTTCAGCACCGCGCGTTGCAGCGCCCTCGGCCTGCCCAGCACGTTGGCGTGCCGCAGGTCGGCCTGGAAGCGCAGGTTGGCCGCCCTGGGCCGGACCCGGTCCACCGCGGCCTCGACCACCTCGGCCAGGTCCAGCCGGTGCGGCTCCTCGGCGGAGCGGTCGGTCTTGGCCAGCTCGACCAGCTCGCCGACCAGCGTGGTCAACTCCCCGGCCTGGGTCTCCAGGTCGGCGAGCAGCCGGTCCCGGTCCTCGGCGGGCAGCACCCTGGCCGGGTCGGTCTGCCGCCCGGCGTGCACCAGCAGCTCGATGTTGTTGCGCAGACTGGTCAGCGGGGTGCGCAGCTCGTGCCCGGCGTCCTCGACCAGGCGGCGCTGGGCGTCCCTGGAGACGGCCAGCGCGACCAGCATCGCGTTGAACGCCTCGGCCAGCCGGGCGATCTCCCCCGATCCCTGCACCGAGATGCCCTGGTCCAGGTCCTGGGTGCGGGCCACCCGCTCGGCGCCCGCGGTGAGCGTCTCCACCGGCCGCAGCGCGGTGCGCGCCACCACCAGCCCGACCCCGGCGGCCACCGCGACCCCGGCCAGGCACACCAGGATGTGCCAGAAACCCAGGTCCCCCAAGGTTTCCTGGAGCCCGTGGATGTCCTTGCCGACCTGTACCGCGCCGCCGCCGGGCCGGGCCACGGTGAGCAGCCGGAAGCGGTCGTCGTCGAGCTCCCGGTCCTCGCTGAAGTCCGGGGCGGCCCCGGTGGCGACCTTGACCGCGGCCGGGCTCAGCGGCACCGTCCGGTCCCGGCCCTCGATCCGCGCGGAGCCGTCGGGGTCCAGGAACTGCACGAACATGTCCCCGCGCTCGGGCCGGAACCGCCGGTCGCCGTCCCGGTCCGGCCGGTCGGCGTCGTAGAGCCGCTCCAGGGCCTCCGCCGGGGAGGCGGCGCTGGCGGCGAGCTGGGCGTAGGAGCGCAGCTGCTGGTCGAAGTTGAGGTCCAGCTTGGCCTTCACCAGCAGCCAGGAGCCCAGGGACACCGCGGCCACCGCCACCGCCACCGCCCCGGCGACCAGCACGATCAGCCGCCCGCGCAGCGAGAGCTCCTGCCACCGCCAGGCGGCCAGGCGGGCCGGCAGCCGTTTCACAGCGGTTCCTCGCGCAGCACGTAGCCGACCCCGCGCACGGTGTGCAGCAGCCGCGGCTCGCCCCCGGCCTCCAGCTTGCGGCGCAGGTAGCCGACGTAGACGTCCAGCCCGTTGGAGGCCGCGCCGAAGTCGAAGCCCCAGACCTGCTCGAAGACCAGGGTCCGGGTGAGCACCAGCCGGGGGTGCCGCAGGAAGGTCTCCAGGATGGCGAACTCGGTGCGGGTCAGCCGCAGCTGCCGCCCGTTCCGGCTGACCTCCCTGGTCCCGGGGTCCAGCCGCAGGTCCGCGAAGACCAGGGTCTCCCCCACGTTCGACGGCGGCGCCTCCGGCCCCGCGCCCTGCCCAGCCCGCCGCAGCATGGCCCGCACCCTGGCCAGCAGCTCCTGCAAGGCGAACGGCTTGACCAGGTAGTCGTCGGCGCCCGCGTCCAGCCCGGCCACCCGGTCGGCGACCTCGTCCCGCGCGGTGAGCATCAGCACCGGCACGAAGTTGCCCTCGGCGCGCAGCTCCCGGCAGGTGTCCAGTCCGTTGCGCACCGGCATCATCACGTCCAGGACCACGCCGTCGAACTTCTCCGCGCGGATCCGCGCCAGCGCCTCGGCCCCGTCGGCGGCCAGCGAGACGGTGTAGCCCTCGAAGCGCAGTGTCCGGGACAGCGAGTCCCGCACGGCCTCCTCGTCGTCCACGATCAGCAGGTGCACGCCCCGAGCGTAGCGGCGCGGCCCGGTCAGCCGGCCCGGCTGAGCTGGTCCAGGGCCGTCCGGAACCCGCCCAGCCGGTCGGCCAGCTCCGCGCCGGTGCCGCCGTCGAGCAGCAGGCGGACCAGTGCGGAGCCGACCGCCACGCCGTCGGCCTCGGCGCAGACCGTGGCCGCGAGCTCCGGGGTGCCGATGCCGAACCCGGCCACCACCGGGAGGGTGGCGTGGCGGCGGATCCGGGCCACGGTCCCGGTGGCGGCCCCGGCCAGCTCGGCGCGGACGCCGGTGGTGCGCATGGCGGTCATCGCGTAGACGAAGCCACTGGCGGCGGCGCAGATCTCGGCCAGGCGGTCCTCCGGGCAGGCCGGGGCGGCGATCGGCACCACGCTGACCCCGGCCCGCCCGGCGGCGGCGCGGAGCGCTCCGCTCTCCTCCAGCGGCAGGTCGGAGACGATGACGCCGCTGATACCCGCCGCGGCCAGCCGGGCGGGGAACTCGGGCAGGCCGAGGGCGACGTTGGCGTAGGTCATCGCCACCAGCGGCACGCCGATGTCCACTGTGGACAGTTCAGCGAGCACGGTCTCCGGGGTGGCGCCGCGGGCCAGCGCCGCGGCGGCGGCCTCCTGCACCACCGGGCCGTCGACCATCGGGTCGGAGAACGGCAGGCCGATCTCGATGGCGTCCGCGCCCGCCGCGGCCAGCGCGCGCAGGTGGTCCAGCCAGTCCGGGGTCATGCCGCCCATGAGGTAGGGGATCAGCAGCTTGCGTCCACTATGGAGGGTCAGCACGAGAGGTTCTCCCTGATCTGGTGGACGTCCTTGTCGCCGCGGCCGGAGAGGGTCAGCAGCACGGTGGAACCCGTTGGCAGTTCGGCGGTGCCGGCCGCGCGCTGGACCCAGGCCAGCGCGTGCGCGGACTCCAGCGCGGGCAGGATGCCCTCGGTGGCGGCCAGCGCGCGGACCGCGGCCAGCGCCTCGGCGTCGGTGACCGTGGGATAGCGGGCTCGACCCTCGGCGGCCAGGTGCATGTGCTCGGGGCCGACGCCCGGGTAGTCCAGGCCCGCGGAGATGGAGTGCGCCTCGGAGATCTGCACGCCGTCCTGGAGGAAGTGCGAGCGGAAGCCGTGCAGGATGCCGGGCGTGCCGCCGCTGATCCCGGCCCCGCCCGCGGCCTCCACGCCGACCAGCTCGGCGGTGGTGTCGACGAACCCGGCGAAGGTGCCCGCGGCGTTGGAACCGCCGCCCACGCAGGCCACCACCACATCCGGCAGGCCACTGGGCAGCAGCTCGGCGGCCTGGGCGCGGGCCTCCTCGCCGATCACCCGCTGGAACTCGCGCACCAGGTAGGGGTATGGGTGGGGGCCGAGCACCGAGCCGATGCAGTAGTGCGCGGTCTCCGTCTCACTGACCCAGGCGCGCAGCGCGGCGTTGGTGGCCTCCTTCAGCGTGCCCGCGGTGCCGGGCACCCCGGCCGGGACCACCTCGGCGCCCAGCAGCTCCATCCGGAAGACGTTGAGCTCCTGCCGCCGCATGTCGGTGTGTCCCATGTGGACGGTGCAGTCCAAGCCGAGCAGCGCGGCCGCGGTGGCGGTGGCCACCCCGTGCGAGCCGGCGCCGGTCTCCGCGATCAGCTTGGTGCGGCCCATCCGCTTGGCCAGCAGCGCCTGACCCAGTACGTTGTTGATCTTGTGTGAGCCGGTGTGCGCCAGGTCCTCGCGCTTGAGCAGCAGCCGGATGCCCAGCCGCTCACCCAGCCGCACGCACTCGGTCAGCGGGGTCGGCCTGCCGACGTAGGTGGCCAGCAGGCGGTGGTACTCGGCGACGAAGGCCGGGTCGTGCCAGGCGTCCAGGAACGCCGCCTCCACCTCCCGGCAGGCCGGGACCAGCGCTTCCGGCAGGAACCGCCCACCGAAGTCGCCGAAGCGACCGGTGGCGTCGGGCTGCCCCATCAGCTTGTCAGTCGTCACAGTTATAGAACTCTAGCACTCTAGTGCGTGGATTACACTCCCCCGGTGACCGAGCGGACCACCGGCTATGACCACCGGGTGCCGAAGTACCTGGCCATCTACCGTGCGCTGGCCGCGGAGATCGCCGACGGCACGCACCAGCCGGGAGCCGCGCTGCCCCCGCAGCGCCAGCTCGCCGACCGCTTCGCGGTCACCCTGATGACCGTCCGGCAGGCCCTGCGCGCGCTCCAGGACGACGGCCTGGTGGAGGCCAGGCCCGGCACCGGCACCTTCGTCCGCCAGCCGGGCTTCGCCTACCACCTGGCCGGGCTGCGCAGCCTGTCCGAGGAGCTGACCGCCCAGGGCCTGGAGCTGCGCACGACGGTGCTGGCCACCGAGCTGGTGACCGCGCCGGAGGAGGTGGCCGCGCGCCTGGGCCTGGCCCCCGGCGAGCGGGTGCTGGCCGTCGAGCGGCTGCGCAGCGCCAGCCCGGAGCCGGACGCGCCGGTGGTGCCGCTGCTGTTGCAGACCTCGTACCTGGCCGAACGGTGGGTCGGGCGACTGGCGGTGGACGAGCTGCGCGAGCACTCCCTCTACCGGCTGCTCGGCCGGGCGGGCCGTCCCGTGGTCAGCGCGCAGGAGCGGTTGCAGGCGGTCGCGCTGACCGCGCGCGAGGCCGGGCTGCTCGAACGACCGGTCGGTAGCCCGGCGCTGCTGAGCCGCCGCCTCAGCCGGGACGCGGCGGGCGAACCCCTGGTCGACGACCGCGCGATCCTGGTCGGCGACGGCACGGTGGTGGTGGCCGACCGCGCCGCCACCGATGTCAGTCTCACCTACCGCACCCAGAACTCACCTGGGTAACCCAGCTGAGCACCACTCGTTGGAGTGGCTCTGTGCCGTTCCCCACACACAGCGTCGGCTCCTGCGGTATCGATGACCGGGTGAACACGCTGGGGGTCAGCGATACCACTCGTCTCATGGAACTGGCGGGGTCGACCGTGTTGCTGGTCGGCGAACCGTCCTTGCGCCGCACCATGGCGCCGCGCCTGACCGACCTGCGGGTCGCCTCGGTGCACCAGGCCGCCTCCGAGGCCGCCGCGCTGGAGTTCGCCGCGCTGGCCGGGCCGTGCGCGCTGGCCGTGGTCGAGCTCGCCGGGCCGGGCGCCGAGGGCGTCCGGCTGGTGCGCGAGCTGAAGTCCCGCGGCTGGCCACAGGTGCTGGTGGTGGTCTCCGTCGAGGAACCGTGGGCGGTGGCCGCGGCGTACCAGGCCGGCGCGCAGGGCTACCTGCTGCGCCCCGGCCGCACGCCGCCGGTGCCGGACCCGGTGTGGGAGCTGTCCAACCGGGAGATCGACGTGCTGCGCCTGGTCGCCGACGGCCACTCCAACAAGGAGATCGCGGCCGAGCTTGGCCTGTCCGCGCGCACCGTGGACACCCACCTGTGGCGCATCGGCAGACGGCTGGGCTCGGGTGACCGCGCGCTGCTGGTCACCCTGGCCCTGCGCGCCGGGATCATCACCTGACGCAGCCGCCGCGCCTCAGCCGAGCGGGACCGGTTCGGCCACCGGCTCCGGCGTCCGGCGCAGGATGCGGCCGGCCAGCAGCCCGGTCGCCAGCACCAGCGCGCCCAGGGCCAGCAGGGTCCAGGCATCCGGCGCGACAATGGACTGACCGCGCAGCGCCTGCCAGGTCACCAGCCCGGTGATCCCCGCGTAGGTCCCGGTGCCCAGCAGCACCAGCCGGGTGCGCACGCCGGGATCGGCCAGCCGCGGCCTGCGCGCGGCGGCACTGGTCAGCAGCAGGGCGAGCAGCGGCAGGGCCTGCATGGCGTGGATGCCGATGAAGTGCGGGATGCGCAGGTCGCCGCCGGTCAGGCTCCACCCGGTCAGCGGCATGCCCGGGCCGCCGTCGGGCACGCCCACGCTGTGCGCGCCGCGCACCTCCACCGGCAGGTTCTGCTGCAACGCGTGCAACTGGTCGGGGGTCGGGCCGGTCATCAGGAAGGCCAGGCCGATGCCGATCGAGCCGAGCACGATGCCACCGCGGATCGCCCAGGCCATCGGCCGGTCCGGCAGCCGGTCGCGCAGCAGCACCACACCCTGGGCCATGTTCAGCACCCAGACCACGGTGATCATGGCCCCCATCAGCCGGAACAGCCCGTCGTCGAACGGGGTGGCCTGGTTGAAGTGGCTGGCCTGGCCGCGGATGACCTGGAGGACGATGAGCACTACTTCCAGGGTGGTCAGCACCGCGATGGCGGTGGCGGTCCACCAAGTCCAGCGACGGGGGACGCGTTGCAGCGAGAGCATCCAGGCCCAGGTGGGCAGGTAGAGCAGCAGGGACACCGAGAACTTGAGCGGTTTGCCCCAGATCGGCTGGCCGCCCAGCAGCCGGTCGTCGAGGACCAGACCGGCCAGCGAGACCAGCGTGCTGACCGCCATCAGGGCGGTGGCCAGCATCAACGGTCGATGCCATTGGCGGGCTAAGGGCAGGGCGGTGCGGAACATTCAGACCTCCAGGCGAGAACTACTGTCTCTCTGACCGCGCGCTATCGATACACTAGCTATCGATAGCCAGAGTATCAACCAGGAGGCTGCGTGCGCATCGGCGACCTCAGCAGGCACACCGGGATCCCGGTGCCGACGATCAAGTACTACCAACGCGAAGGGCTGCTGCCCTACGGCGAGCGGGCCGGGTACAACCAGGTGCACTACGCCGAGGAGCACCTGCGGCGGCTGCGGCTGGTGCGCGCGCTGGTGGACCTGGGCCGGCTGCCGATCGCCACCGCCAAGCAGGTGCTGACCGCGGTGGACGACCCGGAGAACGACCTGTTCAAGGCGCTGGGCCAGGTGCACTACGCGGTCACCGAACGGTCCGGCGAGGCCGAACCGGCGACCGGGCCGGTGGCGGAACTGCTCGAGCGACTGGGCTGGCAGGTCAGCGAGAACAACCCGTCCAGGGTCGCGCTGGCCGGACTGCTGGGCACGCTGACCGAGCTGGGCCACACCGAGCTGCTGAGCAGCCTGACCGACTACGCCGAGCTGGCCGGCCGGCTGGCCGCGCTGGACGTGGGTTTCCTGGACCACCGGGGCAGCCAGGACGAGGTGCTGGAGTCCGCGGTGGTGATCACCCTGCTGGGCGATGTGCTGGTGTCGCTGCTGCGGCGGATGGCGCAGGAGAGCCACTCGGCGCGGTTCCGGGAGTCGTGAGCGCGGCCCGGCGCAGCGCGGCCTCGGTGGGCGAGCCGGGTTCGGCGGTGTAGGCGTAGAGGGTCTGGTCCGGGTCGTCGGGCAGGGTCAGCGCGGCGAAGTGCAGGGTGAGCTCGCCGAGCCCGGGCAGCCGGTAGACCTTGTCGCCGTGGGTGTAGGCGAGCACGTCGTGCGCGGCCCACCAGCGCCGGAAGTCCGCATCCCGCGATGACATCTCCGCCACCAGCTCGGCGAGCAGCTCATCACCCGGCCAGCAGCCGCCGTAGCGGCGCAGCGCGCCCACCGTGGCACGGGCGGCGCTGGGCCAGTCGCCGGTCCGCTCGCGGGCGGCCGGATCGGTGAACAGGTGCCGGACCAGGTTGCGCTCACCGGCCGGGCGGTCGGCGAAGTCGGTGTAGAGCAGCGTGCCCAGCGGGTTGATGGCCAGCACGTCCAGCCGGTGGCCGAGGATCATCGCCGGTCCGGTCAGCGCGGTGAGCACCCGGTCCAGGGCGGGGTTGACCCGCTGCGCCGGTTGCGGACGGCCGCCCCGGCAGCGGACCAGGTCGAAGAGCTGGGCGCGTTCGGTGCGGTCCAGCCGCAGCGCGCGGGCCACCGCGTCCAGCACCTCGGTGGAGACGCCGGGGTTGCGGCCCTGTTCCAGGCGGACGTAGTAGTCCACGCTCATCCCGGCCAGCCAGGCGACCTCCTCCCGGCGCAGCCCCGGCACCCGGCGCGGGCCCAGGTGCGGCGGCAGTCCGGCCTCGGCCGGGCTGAGCCGGGCCCGGCGGGTGCGCAGGAACTCACGGAGCTCGGCGGACATACCGGCAGTCTAGGTGGATCACCGCAGGTCGTCCCTGGGTCTGCCAGACCCAGGGACGAGCTCGCCCACGCGCGCGCCGGGCGCGGGCTGCTGTGCTGGGGCCATGTCCAAGCCACTCATCGTGATCACCGGCGCCAGCTCCGGCATCGGCGCGGCCACCGCCCGCCTGCTCTCCGCGCACGGCCACCCGCTGCTGCTGCTCGCCCGCCGCCTCGACCGCCTCACCGCGCTGGGCCTGCCAGACACGCTGTGCCGCCGGGCCGACGTCACCGACCCGGCCGCGGTCGCCGAGGCCGTCCGGGAGGCGGAGGCGGTGCACGGCCCGGTGGACGCGATCGTCAACAACGCCGGGGTGATGCTGCTCGGCACACTGGCCGACCAGCCCGCGGCCGAGTGGGACCGGATGTTCGAGGTCAACGTCAAGGGCCTGCTCGGCGCGATCCGCGCGGTGCTGCCCGGCATGGTCGAGCGCGGCCGCGGCACCATCGTCAACCTCGGCTCGGTGGCCGGCCGCAAGACCTTCCCCGACCACACCGCCTACGTGGGCACCAAGTTCGCGGTGCACGCGATGTCGGAGAACCTGCGCGAGGAGCTCGCCCCGACCGGAGTCCGGGTGGTCACCATCGCGCCGGGCGCGGTGGACACCGAGCTGCTCTCGCACACCAGCAGCGAGTCGATCAAGGCGGGCTACCGGGAGTTCACCAAGGCCAGTGGCATGCTCGCAGCGGAGTCGGTGGCCGAGGCGATTCTCTTTGCCTACCAACAACCCCAGGGTGTCACCATCCGCGAGATCGTGCTCGCCGCCACCGGCCAGCAGCCCTAGTCGCGGGGCAGCAGCAGCCAGGCCAGCAGCGCGCCCAGTGCCGCGGCGAGCCCGGCTACCGTGCAGGCCAGCGCCGGGGAGACCGCGGTGAGGAAGCCGCCGATGGCCGAGCCGACCGGGTGGCCGATGAGGTTGAGGCTGATCGAGACCGCCAGCACCCGGCCCAGCCAGGCCGGGTCGCTGCGGCGCTGGCGCAGGGTGAGCAGGCCGACGTTGACCGGGCCCGCGGCGAAGCCGAGCAGCAGCAGGCCGGTGACCAGGCCGGGGATGCCGCCGTAGGCCACCAGCGGGGCGGCGGCCAGCGCGGAGGCCAGGATGCCCGCGGCGATGGCCAGGCGTTCCCGGCCCGCGGTGAGGCGGTGGCCGGTGAGCAGGGCGCCCAGGATGCCGGTGACTCCGGCCAGGCCCCAGAGCAGGCCCGCGGTGTCCGGGGCGAGCACCGGCACCGCGACGGTGAGCACGCCCCAGGCCAGCTGGTAGGGCGCGTAGCAGAGGATCAGGTTGCGCAGCAACGGGTTGGTCAGCACGTAGCGGACCCCGGCCCAGGCCGAGGCGAGCAGTCCGGTGGTGGTGGCGGCGGGTTCGGCGCGGCCCGCGTCGGCGGGCAGGGTGAGCAGCAGCAGGAAGGCCGCCGCGTACAGCCCGGCGATCACGGTCAGGGTGAGCTGGCCGCCGGCCACCGCGAACAGGCCACCGGCCAGCACCGGGCCGGTGACCTCGACCAGGTTGTAGGCGCCGGAGTCCAGCGCGTTCGCCCGTTCCAGCGCGGTGTCCGGGACCAGCCGGGGCATCAGGGTGCGGATCCCGGCCAGGCCCAGCGGGGAGGTCAGCGAGAACAGCAGGGCCAGCAGCACCAGCGGCAGCGCGTCGTCCGGGCCGGTGGCCACCGCGGCGATCGCGCCGATCAGCAGCGCGCTGGCCAGCTGGTCGGCGCCGATGGCGCGCACCGAGCCGAAGCGGTCCAGCACCGCCCCGGCCAGCGGGCTGAGCAGCACGCCGGGCGCCCAGGCCGCGAAGAGCACCGAACCGGCCAGCACCGGCGAACTTGACACTGCCAAGATGTGCAGGACCAGCGCCAGCGAGAGCATCTCCCCCGCCAGCCTGGACAGCAGCGCGGAGGCCAGCAGCCGCCCGACGTGCGGCAGCGCGAGCACCTGGCGGTAGCCGGACATGCCGATCATGCTGCCGGAAATCCGGTGGACGCCCGAGGGGTTTTCCCGGTGTGATCACCGTCGTGCACAGCGAACCCGTGGTCATCGACGCCGCACTGGTGCGCGGGCTCGTCGCCGCGCAGTTCCCGCGCTGGGCTGACCTGCCGGTCACCCCGGTGCCCGCGCCCGGGGTGGACAACGCGACCCTGCGGCTGGGCGCGGACATGCTGGTGCGGCTGCCCCGCTTCGCCCGCTGGGTGGGCCAGGTGCACCGCGAGCAGCGCTGGCTGCCGGTGCTCGCCCCGCACCTGCCGCTGCCCGTGCCGGAGCCCCTCGCCCAAGGTGAGCCGACCGCGGACTACCCGTTCCCGTGGTCGGTCTACCGCTGGCTGGACGGCCAGACCCTGTCGCACACCGCACTGGACCTGCACCAGGCCGCCCGCGACCTGGCCGGCTTCCTCCTTGCCCTGCAACGCATCGACGTCACCGACGGGCCGCCGCCGGAGTGGAGCAACGGCTTCCGCGGCTGCGCGGTGGCCGATCCGCGCGACTCCCCCATCACCGCCGAGCGCCTGCGCGCCAGGATCGAGGCCCTGCGCGGGCTCGCCGACACCGCCGCGCTCACCGAGGTCTGGCAGGCCGGGCTGGACGCCCCGGCGTGGGACCGGCCGCCGGTGTGGGTGCACGGCGACCCGGACCCGCGCAACCTGCTCGCCAAGGACGGCAGGCTGTCCGCGGTGATCGACTTCGGCACGCTGGCCGTCGGCGACCCCGCGGTGGACCTGATCCCGGCCTGGTCGTTCCTGGACACCGACGCCCGCGTCACCTTCCGGGCCGCGCTGGGCGTGGACGAGGCGACCTGGGCCCGCGGCCGGGTCTGGGGCCTGTCCGCGGTGCTGCCGGACCCGGACGAGCTGGCCCCCGGCCACCCGGACGCCGCGGCGAACCGCCGACGGCTGGACGAGCTGGTCGCCGGTTAGGCCGGTGCCAGCAGCACGTCGTCCAGCTGCATCCAGGTGTCCTTGCCGTCCAGCGCCCACGCGCCGCCGAAGACCTCGATCTCGCTGGTGTCCGCGGTGAACTCCACGGTCAGCTTCGTGTACTCGCCGAGGTGGCCGAACTTGTGCTCGGCCAGCACCCCCGCGGCCCGCCGGACCCCGAAGTAGCCGTCGGTGTTGGTCGCCGAGGTGCGCACCCAGCCGGAGAGCCGGTACCGCTGCCCCGGCCGCACCGCCAGCTGCTGGGTCACCGCGTGCCAGCCGCTGCTCTCCCGCACCCACGCGTTGTTCGACCCGGTGTGCGCCAGGCCCTTGCCGTAGTCCACGCCGCCCTTGCCGGTGACCGCCCACGGACCGGTGCCCGCGTTCACCGGACGGTCCTCGAAACCGCCGTCGGACAACAGGTTCGGCTCCGGCAGCGACTCATCGAGACGCAGCCGCATCAGCTTGACGTGGTAGGGGTTCCACTGCGACATGGCGAAGTAGATCTCGTTGCGGTGCGCGCTGTCCGGGTGCAGGAAAGCGCCGTAGAGCGCGGGGAAGTCGCTGCCGCGCACCACAACCCGGCCGCCGGTCCACGGGCCGGTCGGCGCGGGCGCGGTGCGCAGCACGATCGCCGCCCTGCTCTCGTCCAGGGTCAGCGCGACCCAGCGCCGCAGCACCGTGTTGTACTGCACCGACAACTCGCCGACCTGGCCGCCGAAGACCGGCACCGCGCCGTCGGCCCCGTGCTGCCAGCCCGAGGCGGTCCAGTACTCGTACGCGCCCAGCTCCAGGATCCGCTGCTCCGGCACCCTGGCCAGGTGCGCCGCGCCAAAACGGCCCTGCGGGGTGCCGAAGAGGTAGACGTAGCCACCGTCCTTGACGAACGCTCCCAGCTGGAAGCGGGCCGCGCCACCGGAGTTGGGCCAGCGCAGCGCCGGGTCCTTGACCCAGGTGCGGCCGCCGTCGTCGGAGTAGGCCAGCCCGGCGTAGTTGGTGGTCCACGGGTTCCAGCCGCGGATGGACATGTAGTGCACGACATCGCGGGCGCCCACGCTGACCCCGGCGGTCGGGATCACGGTGACCTCGGCGACCGAGGGGTCGCGGTGCAGCAGCTCGGCGGCGTGCCCCGGCCGGTCGGTGACCATCGAGTCGATGCGCAGGCCGTCGGCCAGGTTGCTGTCGGTGGCATGGGCCAGCACGTTGAGCCGCCAGTCCGCGGTCTCCGGCCCGGCCCCGTTGCCGCCCCACCCCGCGCCGTAGGTGTCGCCGAACATGATCGCGGTGCGGCCCCGGCCATCCCGCCACATGATGCCCAGATCGGTGGCGTGCACGGCGAAGCGGTCCCGGGTCTGGTTCACATCGCCGACGCCCTGACCGGCCAGCAGCGCGACCGGCTCGGCCCGCGTCGGCGCCGGTGCCGCCGCTGCCGGGACGATGCCGGACACGGCGAGCACGACTCCGGACAGCAGTGCCGCGCCGAGGCGGCGGTTCATCCCCATGGGCCACATCCTCGGCGTGCCAAGGCTGGTCCGGCAAGGGACTGACGTCGCTACTTCGGCGAGCTCGCGCCGCCCCTGCCGGGCCGCGCTCAGCCGCCGACGTGGATGACCGGCCGCCGCTGGGGGTCCTCCTCGGTGGTGCGCAGGATCTCGCGCACCACCGGCGGGGTGTCGCCGCGCCCGAGGATCAGGTAGCGGAACAGGTGGCCCAGCGGACTGCCCTCGCTCCACTCGAAGTGGCAGTGCGGCCGCACGCCGGTGGCATCGCGCAGCGCGAGCAGGATCGCGGCGATCGCGTTCGGCGCGGCCGGGCTGTCCACCCGCAGCACCCGGTGCCCGTCGATGTCCACCCCGCGCACCCGCAGCACGTCGCTGAAGTCCGAGGGGTCCACCACGTCGATCTCCAGGAAGATCACGTCGGCGGCGCCGGGCAGCGGGTTGAGGCCGCGTTGTTCCAGCTCCTTGGCCGAGTACTCGGCGTCGTCGCCGCCCTGGCGCCGGTTGGCGATGATGTTGAGCTGCCCGTCGTGGGCGATCGAGTCGGCGACGAACTCCCTGGCCCGCTCGTCGAACTCGATGTGCTCCACCCGCAGCTCGGTGGTCCGCGACACCCGGGAGACCAGCGAGACCACGATGATCCCGGCGATGAACATGCCCGAGATGGCGATGCCGTCCGGCTTGTCGATCACGTTCTCCACCAGGGCGTAGAGCAGCACCAGGGTGAGCACGGTGAACCCGGCCGCGGCCCGCTTCTGCCGGTGCCGCCAGGCCGAGATGGCCACCGCGACCGCGCCGGAGACCATCATGGCCAGGATCCCGGTGGCGTAGGCGCCGGCCTGCTTGTTGACATCGGCGTTGAACGCGATGGTGATCACGATGCTGATCGCGGTGTAGACCAGCACCACCGGCCGCACCGCGCGGCCCCACTCCGGCGCCATGCCGTAGGCGGGCAGGTAGCGCGGCACGATGTTGATCAGACCGGCCATCGCCGAGGCCCCGGCGAACCACAGGATCAGGATGCTGCTGATGTCGTAGGCGGTGCCGAAGAGCTCCCCCAGCTCCTGGTGCGCCAGGAAGGCCATCGCGCGGCCGTTGGCCGGGCCGCCGGGCTTGAACGCCTCGTGCGGGATGAGCACGGTGGTGATCAAACTGGTGGCCACCAGGTACACCGACATGATCAGCGCGGCGGCGGTGAGCAGCTTGCGGGTGTTGCGGATCCGGTCGGCCAGCCGCGCCCGCTCGTCCTTGCCGTCCGCGGCCACCAGCGGCATCATGCTGACCCCGGTCTCGAACCCGGACAGCCCCAGCACCAGCGAGGGGAAGGCGATCAGCGCCGGGCCGATGATCCCGCCGAAACCGCCCGCGCCGGAGGTCAGCGCGTCGAACCAGCGGTCCAGCACCTCGGGGTGGGTGAACACGTCGTACAGGCCTGCCACGCAGACGATCGCGTTGAGCAGCAGGAACACCCCGACCAGCGGGATGGCCACGCCGACGGCCTCGCTGAAGCCGAGCAGGAAGACGAAGCCGAGGATCAGCAGCAGCCCGATGGTGATCGGCACCGCCAGGCCGTGCAGGGCCTCGGTGAGGTAGGGGTTCTCCAGCACGTGCACGGTGGCATCGGCGGAGGACAGCGTGATGGTGACGATCCAGGAGGTCACCACAAAACCGAGCAGCACCAGCACGAAGATCTTGCCGCGCCAGAACGGCAGCAGGTCCTCCAGCATGGCCACCGAGCCCTGGCCGTGCGGGCTCTCCTTGGCCACCCGCCGGTACATCGGCAGCATGCCGAGCAGGGTGAGCGCGACGATCACCAGCGTGGCCAGCGGGGACAGCCAGCCCGCGGAGAGCACCGCGATGCCGGGCAGGTAGGACAGCGTGGAGAAGTAGTCCACGCCGGTCAGGCACATGACCTTCCACCAGGACTGCGGCTTGGCGTGCGCCGCGTCGGACTCCGGGCCCACCGGCGCGACCCGGTTGGCCAGCAGCCAGCGGCTGACCTTGCCGCGGGGGTGCCGTGGCCGCACCGGGCTGTCCATCCGGGCCGGGACCATGACCCGCTCGGCGCCGCTCATCCGCTCGTCTCCTCCACGTCCTCGCGCCGGTGTGCGCGCCGTGACCTTGCCAGCAAAGCCGCAGCCCCGCACCACCGGGCCGAGGATTGGCCGGTTTGTCGGCAACATCCGAATGTCGAGATTGAGCCTTCGCATGGAGTTCACCCGAAAGTGTTCTGGCCATGTGATTCTCGGCAGCGGCGTCACCCTGCGGCGCCGCTCCTGGGGAGAGGACACGATCGTGCGACCCTGGCATCCACTTGCCCTGCTGGTCGCCACCGTCGCGGTGGCCGCCGGGCTCATCACGCACGCGCCCGCCGCCACCGGCGCGGTCCCGATCACCGTGGCCCAGGCCGTCACGACACAGCCGGGCACGGTCGCCACCGTGCGCGGCTACGTGGTCGGCCAGCCCACCGCGAGCAACACCGTGGTCCGGGCGGAGTTCCCCAGCGACTACGCCCTCGCCCTGGCCGACACCGCGGGCCAGACCGGCACCGGCCAGATGCTCTACGTGCAGATCACCAGCGCCTTCCGGGCCGCGTGGGGCCTGAAGAGCAACCCCGGTCTGCTGGGCAGGCAGATCGAGGTGACCGGTCCGCTGGGCGCCTACTTCGCCCACCCCGGCCTGACCTCGCCGACCGGGTTCGCCTTCGCGGGCGCGCAGCCGACCACCAGCTCCACCAGCGTTGGCGGCGGCGGCGCCGACGACTACTACAAGGCCGCGGCCGGCCACACCGGCCCCGCGCTCAAGACCGCCCTGCACACGATCATCAGGACCCAGCAGAAGCTCGGCTACGACCAGGTGTGGGATGCGCTCAAGGCCACCGACGAGGACCCGGCCAACGCCGCCAACGTGGTGCTGCTGTACTCCGGGCGCTCGCAGAGCAAGAGCGGCAACGGCGGCGGGGCGGACAACTGGAACCGCGAGCACGTCTGGGCCAAGTCGCACGGGGACTTCGGCACCGCCACCGGTCCCGGCACCGACCTGCACCACCTGCGTCCGGAGGACGTCTCGGTCAACGCCGACCGCGGCAACAAGGACTTCGACCAGGGCGGCTCCCCCGCCGCCGAGGCGCCGGGCAACTTCACCGACGGCGACTCCTGGGAGCCCAGGGACGCGGTCAAGGGCGATGTGGCGCGGATGCTGTTCTACATGGCGGTCCGCTACCAGGGCGGCGACGGCTTCGCCGACCTGGAGCTCAACGACAGCGTGAACAACGGCACCAAGCCGTACCAGGGGCGGCTGTCGGTGCTGCGGAACTGGCACGCCCAGGACCCGCCGGACGCCTTCGAGCGGCGGCGCAACCAGGTGATCTACGAGACCTACCAGCGCAACCGCAACCCGTTCATCGACCACCCGGAGTGGGTTTCCGCGATCTGGGGCTGACTGTCGCAGGCGGCTGTTAGTTTTCCGCCGTGTTCAACAAGATGCTCGGCGCCTTCGGCCGGGGCGGCGGCCCGACCGTGACCACCGTGCCGCAGACCCAGCACGTAGAGCCCGGCCAGGTGCTCGGCGGCGCGGTGCACCTGCGCGGCGGCCGCGCCGACGTGCAGCTCACCCAGGTCGCGCTGGTGCTCACCACCCAGGTCGCGACGCCGGGCCAGGTGGTCACCGGCGAGTTCCACCGGATGGCGCTGGGCCAGGCGGTCCACCTGCCCGCCTTCGGTCAGCTGACCCTGCCGTTCGTGCTGTCCCTGCCCGCGGAGACCCCGGTCACCGCGGTCGGCCCCGCGGTGCTGCCGGGCGTGCTGGTCGAGCTGCGCGCCGAGGCGCACACCACCGGCGCCCCGGCCCAGGCCGATCCGGTGCCGCTGCTGGTGCAGCCGCTGGACGCGCAGGACCGGGTGCTGGACGCGGTGGGCGAGCTGGGCCTGAGCTTCCGCGACACCCAGGTGGTGGCCGGCCGGCTGCCGGGGGCGGTGCAGGAGCTGGACTTCATCCAGCGGATGTTCTTCCTGCCACCGGAGAAGTACCACGAGCGGCTGCGCGAGATCGAGCTGACCTTCGTCGCCGGGTCGCGGGACCTGGTGGTGTCGCTGATCGCGGACCGGGAGCCGGAGCTGGCGCGGCGGCATACGATGAGCAGGCAGGAGGCGCTGACCGCGGACTGGCCTGCGCTGCTCGGCCAGTGGCTGGAGCAGGCCGCGGCCAGGGACCGGGACGCGCTCATGGACGGCCTGCCGCCAAGCCCGGGCAGCGGACCGGGTTCGCTGGACTAGCGAGCCCGCACGACCAGCGGCCCGGCTCCGCGCGGCAAACGGGCTCGCCTGCTCACCAGGGCGGGCCGCCGCGTTGACCCGGCACGGTCGCGGTCACCGGGAAGGTGGTCAGGCCGCGCAGCTCGCGGATCGGCCGCCAGCGGGCCTGCCCGGCCGGGCGCAGCAGCGGCATCCGCCTGGCCAGCTCGCGGAACAGGACCTCGCCTTCCAGCCGGGCCAGCCCCGCGCCGATGCAGTAGTGGATGCCGCTGCCGAAGGCCAGGTGCTCCGGTCCGCCGGTGCGGGTGAGGTCGAACCGCCCCGGTTCGGCGAACACCGCCGGATCGCGGTTGCCCGCGGCCAGCAGCAGCATGACGCCCTGCCCCGCCTGGATCCGCTGCCCGCACAGTTCGATGTCCGTGTGCGCCACCCGCACGGTGAACTGCACCGACGGCTCGAACCGCAGCGTCTCCTCCACCGCCGCCCCGGCCAGCTCCGGCCGCTCGCGCAGCTGGGTCCACTGCCCGGGGTTGGCCAGCATCGCGTGCACCCCGTTGCCGACCAGGTTCGCGGTGGTGTCGAACCCGGCGGCCAGCAGCAGCACCGCCACCTCGTGCAGGTCCCGCGCGGTCAGCTCCGAGCCCTCCGCCGCGACGGCCATCGCACTGAGGATGTCGTCCTGGGGTTCCCGCCCGCGCTCGCGCAGCAGCCGGCCGAACAGGTCGAGCAGGTGGTTGGTGGCCACCCGCAGGTCCTTGGCCTGCCGGATGCTCGGCGCGCCGGTCACGCCCTGGTTGATCATGTCGCTGTAGGCGGCGAAGTCGGCCCGTTCGGACTCCGGCACCCCCATCAGATCGCTGATCACCGCGATGGACAGCGGCTGGGCCACCTCGTTGACCAGATCGAAGGACTCCCGCCCGGCCATCCGGTCCAGCAGCTCGCCGACCACCCGCTCGATCCGCCCGGTGTAGCCGCGCACCCGCCGCGGGGTGAACGCCGGGGCGGCCAGCCTGCGCAGCCGGGTGTGGTCCGGCCGGTCCATGCCCACGAAGCTCCACGCGAAGTCCCCGCTGACCAGCCGCTGCGCGCCCCGCAGGGTGGAATGGCCGTCGGCGGACCGCATCCCGAATCGCCGGTCCCGCAACACCCGGTTGCACAGGTCGAAGGAGGTGGCCGCCCACATCCCGCTCGGCCCCCGGTAGAGCGGTCCCCGCGCGCGGATGCGTTCGTAGAGCGGATACGGGTCGAGCTGCCACCGGGGCTGCTCCAGCCGCATCACCAGGTCCCCCAGCCCGTCGAAGAGCCGGACCACCGCCCACTCGGCCGGAATCTGCGCCGCCAGCCGCAACAACGTGCCGGTGCCCAGCTGCTCCATGAACGCCCCTCCCGATGGTGACTACGGGGAGTCACCGTAGGGCGGCCGCACGACCGTCCACATCGGACCGGACTCCGCGCCACGCCCGTGGGTGACAGGAATGTCAGCTGCTGGGTGAACCGCGGCGCACCAGCCCCCAGTCGCCGTGGCCCGGCTCAACGGTCCCTGAAGAGCTGCTCCGGCGGGGCCCCACCGGCGAAGGCGGTGCGGTTGAACCAGACGTGGCGGGCGAAGGTGCTGCCCGCGAACCGCGCGTCCGGGCTGAAGAAGGCGTCGCTGAACCAGGCGTCCTCGGCGAAGACCACCCGGTGGGAACCGGCGTCGCCGGCGAAGGCCGCGGCGTCGAACCAGGCGGTTCCGGTGAAGGCGGCCGCGGTGAAGTCGGCGCTGCCGTCGAACTCGGCGCCGGTGAACCACGCCTCCTCGGCGAAGCTGGCCGCGTGGAACTCGGCGTCCCCGGTGAACCCGGCCCCGGCGAAGGAGGCTTCCTGGCCGAACGCGGCCTCGGTGAACCCGGCGGTGTCGGTGAACGAGGCCTGGCCGAACCGGGCGGTCCCGGTGAAGACGGCGTGCTGGAAGTCGGTGCGCCCGAGGAAGGTGGTCCGCTCGAACCGGGCGTGCCGCACCCGGACGAAGGACAGGTCGGCGTCGATCAGCGCGGCCCCGCTGAGGTCGAGGTCGACATCCGGCCAGTAGCGGGGTTGACCGGCCGGTCTCGTTCCTCGCGCACCGGGCGCAGGTGCTCGGCCAGGATGCGCTGCGCGGTCAGCCGCACCTGCCGTTCCTGCGCGTGCGCCTGTTCGGACGTCGGTGGCTCGTCCCGCTGCGGGGCGAGTAGGGCATGCGCAGGTAGGCGCAGATCAGGTCGACGATCATCTGGCGGTGGTCGGCGTTGCCCTCGGCCAGCCGCGCCAGCGCGTACAGGCCGTTGAGCCGGACCCGGGCCTTGTCCGAGCCGAGCTGGTCGGCGGCTGCCTCCGCCTGTAGGCCCAGGGCCGCCTCGGTCGAGCGCTGCCGCCGGACCGCGAGCAGCAACGCCAGCGCAGCACCGGTGCCGCCCGCGGCGGTCAGCCCGGTGCGGATGGCCTCGGCGCGCGCGGGACCGCTCCGGGTCGGGCAGTCCCCTGCTCTCCCACCACAGCCACCAGCCCACCCCGAGTCCGAGCCCGATGACCAGCAGCGGCGCGGCGCCGGGATCCGCATGGCCTCGATGATGGCGGAGCCGATGGCTCCGGCTCCGTGACCGGCCGCTCATTCGGCCGGGCTGGTCCGCCGGCGGTTCAGGGCACCCCGGGTACGGGCGGGGCAGGCGTTGGCGATATGGGTAGGGCATGACAAACACCCATCCGGTGGATGAGCGGCTCGGCGCCGGCCGACTGGCGGTGCTGGGGTTGCAGCACGTGCTGGTGTTGTACGCGGGGGCGGTGGCCGCGCCGGTGGTGCTGGCGGCCGGGCTGGGGCTGTCCACGGCGGATCTGGTGTACCTGGTGGCCACCGACCTGCTGTTGTGCGGGCTGGGCACGCTGTTGCAGTCACTGGGGGTGTGGCGGGTCGGCGTGCGGATGCCCATGGTGCTGGGCGCCGCGTTCACCAGTGTGGCGCCAATGCTGGTGATCGCCCAGGGCCACGACATCCGCACCATGTACGGGTCGCTGCTGGTCTCCGGGGTGTTCATGGTGCTGGCGGCGCCGTTGTTCGCCCGGCTGCTGCGGTTCTTCCCGCCGGTGGTGATGGGCACCGCGATCACACTGATCGGCATCCAGCTGGTGCCGGTGGCCGCCGGGATGGTGGCCGGGCACAGTCCGGCCGCGCCCGGGTTCGGCAGTCCTGGCGCGATCGGGCTGGCATTGTTGGTGGTGCTGGTCATCGTCGCGGTGCACCGGTTCCTGCCGCGGTTGCGCCAGCTGGCGTTCCTGGTCGGCCTGCTCGCCGGGACCGCGGTGGCGATCGCGCTGGGGCAGGTGAACCTGGGCGCGGTGGTCCAGGGACCGGTGCTCGGTTTCCCGGAGCCGTTCCACTTCGGGCTGCCCAGCTTCGACCTGGCCGCCACCCTGTCGCTGATCATCATCCAGATCGTGATCATGGTGGAGTGCGCGGGACAGGTGCAGGCGATCGGCACCGCGGTGGACAAGCCGGTCGGCCCGTCCGACGTGGCGGCCAGCCTGCGCGCCGACGGGCTGATCACCATGCTGGCCAGCGTGTTCCAGTCCTTCATGTACGTGACCTACGCGCAGAACATCGGCATGGTCAGCGTGACCAAGGTGCGCAGCCGCTACGTCACCGCGGTGGCGGGTGCGATCGCGCTGGTGCTCAGCTTCTTCCCGTTCATGGGCCGGATCGTGGCCGTGGTGCCACAACCGGTGCTGGGCGGCGCGGCACTGGTCATGGTGGCCACCGTGGCCATGGTCGGCATCCGCATCCTGTCCACTGTGGACCTCCAGGACAACCGCAACCTGGTCATCGTGGCAGTGTCACTGGGCATCGGCCTGCTGCCGACCGTGCAGCCCGCCTTCTACACCCAGTTCCCGCCCTCGGCGCAGCTGTTCCTGACCAGCAGCGTGGCCACCGGCACCGTGGTCGCCTTCCTGCTGAACCTGTTGCTGCGCCCCACTTCTCAAGCCAACGACTGAGCCACCGACTCCAGCGCGGCCAGCGACTCCTGCATGCCCAGCTCCATGCCGGAGGCCAGGATCTGGTCCCGCAGCGCCTGGTCCGGGTGGTCCACCAGCACGCGCAGGCAGGTGCGCTCGCCCTGCGCGGTGAAGGTGTAGGTGCACACCACCGGCTGCTCGGGCTCGGGCACGCCGGGCTGCTCGTAGACCTCGGTGCACACCACCCGTTCCTCGGGCACGATCTCGCGGTACTCGCCGTGGAAGGCCACCTCGAACCCGCCGTTGGCCACCATCACGTACCGCCAGCTGCCGCCGACCCGCAGGTCGACCTCGGCGGAGACCACCTCGCCGCGCTGCCCGCCCCACCAGCGCTTGATCAGCTCCGGCGTGGTCCAGGCCCGGTACACCAGGTGCCGCGGCGCGTCGAACTCGCGCCTGATCAGCAGCTGGGTGTCGCTGGGCAGGGTCATTTCCGCCCGGTTCTCAGCCGTCGTGGCCATCCTAGTCCTCCTCCATCTCCGCCAGCACGGCGTCCAGCAGCTCGAAGCGCTCGCTCCACAGCTGTTCGTAGCGCCGGACCCAGTCGTGCACGGGTTTGAGCGGCCGGCCGTTCATCCGGTACAGCCGCTGCCGCCCCTGTTCGCGCACCTCGACCAGGCCGACCTCGCGCAGCACCCGCAGGTGCTTGGACACCAGCGGCTGCGCCAGCCCGAGCTCGGCCACCAGGTCCTGCACCGCCCGCTCCCGGCCGGCCAGCAGATCGAGGATCTCCCGCCGCCGGGGTTCGGCGATCGCGTTGAACGCGTCGGAGGTGGTTGCCGCTCGTGCCATGGCCCCATCGTATACCCATATGAGCATGCGTCAAGTCGGTGGCCGGAAAAGCGGTTGCCGCCCGTACCCGCCGCGTCGCACCCTCCCTGCCATGACCGCGACCTCGATGCCGCTGACCCGCCCCGCCGACCGACCGGTCGCCCGGCAGCAGCAGCCCAGCTCCGACCGGAGGCCGATCCCCGTCCGGTCATGACCGAGGCGCTGGTCGCCGGACTGCTCGCCGGCTACGGCATCGCCATGCCGGTCGGCGCGGTCGCGACCTACCTCGTCGCCCTCTCCGCCCGCACCACCCCGCGCACCGGCGCCGCCGCCGCGCTCGGGGTCGCGGCGGCGGACGGCCTCTACGCCCTGCTCGCGGTGCTCGGCGGCGGCACCCTCACCGAGCTGCTGCGGCCGATCGCGCAGCCGCTGCGCTGGGCCTCGGTGGCCGTCCTGGTGCTGCTCGCACTGCGCACCGCCTGGACCGCGGTGCGCCGCTACCGGGCGGGATTGGCCCCGGCTTCCGGGGACTCGCCGCCCAGTCCGGCACGGGCTTTCCTGCTGTTGCTGGGCATCACGGTCCTCAACCCCACCACCGTGGTCTACTTCTCCGCGCTGGTGCTGGGCCGGACGCAGACGAACACCACCGCGTGGGCCGCGGCGGTGTTCGTGCTGGCCGCCTTCCTCGCCTCGGCGAGCTGGCAGCTGGTGCTGGCCACCGGCGGCAGCCTGCTGGGCCGGGTGCTCACCGGACCGCGCGGTCGGCTGGCCACCGCGCTGGCCTCGGCGGCGCTGATCACCGCGCTGGCGACCGGACTGGCGGTCAGCTAGCGCACAGCGCGGTGTCCACCGCGGCCAGCACCTGGCTGCTCGAACCCTCGGCATCGCCGAAGGTGCCGGGCAGCGCGGTCACCGCGATGGACACCGCGCGACCGTCCTCAGTGGACCCGTTGCGGGTCTCGTAGCCGGGGATGTCGCCGCCGTGGCTCCAGGCGACCCGGCCGCAGCTCAGCTCGGTGCGCATGATGCCGAGGCCGTAGCTCACCCCGGGGACGAAGTCCTTGGCGGGCACGGTCTTGCGCATCTCGGCCAGCTGCGCGGGCGGCAGCAGCCTGCCGCCGAGCAGGGCGGCGTAGAACCGGTTGAGGTCGCTGGGCGTGCCGACCAGCTCACCGGCGGCCCCGGCCCAGCCGGTGTCCTGCACGGTCACGTCCAGCACCGGCGAGTCCGGCTTGGTCGAGTCGGTCAGTCCGTAGCCCTTGGGGTGGGCCCCGCGAATGGTCATCTCGCCGGTCCGCGGCCAGTAGGTCTCGCGCAGCCCGGCGCGGTCGATCACCTTGGTGGTGACCACCTCGGCCACCGGACGGCCGGTCACCCGCTGGATCAGCAGACCGGCCAGCAGGTAGCCGGTGTTGCTGTAGCTCCAGCTCGTGCCGGGCGCGAAGTCGGCGGGGTGGCTCAGCGCGATGTCCAGCAGCTCCCGCGGCTCGCGGTAGCGGTCGCGGAACTCCGGGAAGCGCGCCACGCCGATGTGCTTGGTGTAGTTGGGCAGCCCGCTGGTGTGCTGGAGCAGCTGCCGGACGGTGATCTGGTTGCCGTCGATGCCCTTGCCGCGCACCAGGTTCGGCAGGTAGCGCTCGATCGGCGCGTCCAGCTCGACCTTGCCCTCGGCGACCAGCTGGAGCACGGCCACCGCGATGAAGGTCTTGGTGTTGCTGCCGATCCGCACCTGGCTGTCCCTGACCGCGGGCGCGCCGGTGGCCCGGTCCCGGACCCCGGCCGCGTAGGAACGCTGACGGCCGTCCACGCTCACCGCGGCCAGCGCGGCGGGGAACTTGGCCTCGCGGACCAGGTGGTCCAGGCTTCGCTGCACCGGGTTCGCCCGGTTCAGCGCCGGTTCGGCGAGCGCGGTGGCCGGGCCGGTGCAGGCGAGCAGGATCCCGGCGGTCAGGGCGGCGGTCGTGGTCCTGCGCAGTCTCATCGGAGTTCCTCCCGTGGCGGCGGTCCCTCCGCCGTCAGGAACAACCCTGCCGACCTCGGGTCCGCCGCACACGACGGGACGCCCCCGTTTCCATGGTGGAGCGGGCTCTACCCCGCGTCCTTCATCTTCAGGCCGAGGGACTTGCGGATCGCGCGGTAGTCGAGCTTGTCGTAGTGGTAGCCGAGGTAGCTCCACGGCAGCCCGTCGGTGATGCTGCGCGCGCTCACCCTGGACAGGTGGTCGCGGGCCCGTTCCCGTTCCCCGGCAAGGTAGAGCCCCGCGCCGAGCAGGTGGTGGGCCTCGATGTTGCGGTCGTGCGGGCGCAGCCCGGCCAGCCAGTCGTCGCTGACCCGGACCAGCTGCGCGCCGACCTCCGGCCGTCCGAAGTAGTCCAGCGGTTCGGCCTCGGTGCTGAGCATGACCTCCAGGTGCGCGGCCACGGTCAGCGCGCCCAGCGGCACTCCCGGCGGGGCCTGCTCGGCGACCTCGGCGGTGAACTCCAGCACCTCGGCGTCACTGCCCTGCCACTTGGCGCACAGCACCTGGGTGCGGGAGTAGTGCCCGCCGTAGTGGTACGGGTCGCGGTCGGTCAGCTCCCGCCACACCTCGTCCAGCTCCCCGCGGTCGATCTGCAGGCCCAGCCCGCGCCACTGGAGCTCGTCCCAGGGCACCGGGTCCGCGGGCCGCAGCTCGGCGGCGCGCATCAGCGGATCGTAGGCCCCGCCCAGGAGGTACCAGAACTGCTCGAACTGCTCGCGGCTGACCCGGTCGGCGGTGGCTCCGGTGCGCACCTTCCAGGCGTGCTTGATCCGGGTGGCGCCCAGCAGCAGCTGGAGGTCGGCGTCGTCGGGGTTGGCCGCGGCGATCTTGCCCAGCTCATCGACGTGCCGGACCAGGATCTTGCTGATCTTGCCGACCCGGATGTCGCGCAGTTCGTGCTGGTCCCTGGTGGCCGCGAGCAGCTTCCAGGCGGCGTCCAGGTCGCCGCGGTAGAGGTCGTTCTCGGCGGCCTTGAGCTCCGGGTCGGGACGGCCGGCGTCGGTGCTGATGCCGAGGTCGCGCAGCGCGCGCAGGATGCGGATCACGGTGCTGGGCACGGGTTTCTCCAGGAGCGAGAAGGGGTTCAGTGACGCTTGAGGCGGGCGCGGAGCCTGCTCCAGGAGCTGCTCTTGGCCGGTCGGGGTATCTCGTGCTCTTCGCGCGGCGGCCGGGGCACCACCACCTCGGGCGGGACGCCCCGGTCGATCAGCTCGGGCAGGGCCGCGCCGTACTTCCACAGGTTCGGCTCCACCCGCAGGTGCAGGCCGTCCAGGCCGATCAGGTGCCGCGCGCCGTCGGGCCAGGCCAGCGCCGCCGCGCACTCGGCGAAGCGGACGGTGACGAACTCCAGCCCGTTGATCAGGCTCACGCCCTCCTCGCCGACGCACAGCCGGGGCCTGCCCTGGTTGCCCGGCCCGAACGGTTTCTGCTCGCCGGGCTGGGCGGAGTCGATGTGCAGCAGGACCTCGCCCTGCACGGTGCCGGTGGAGCCGTGCGGGGCAGCCACGTAGCGCTCGCCGGGCAGGTGGCCCTCCGGGACCATGAGCAACAGGTTGTCCCGCACCGAGATCCCCACGTCCTGGATGTCCTCGGCGCACAGGGTGGCCAGCTCGGCCTCCACCGAGGCGATGGTGGGCGGCTCGGCGCCGAAGAGCTCGGCGTGCGCGGCGCCCACCGGCAGCCCGGCCCGGATCCGCGGGTCCAGCAGCGGGGCCCGGCGCAGCTCGATCAGCTCGGTGACCTCGCTGTCCCGTGGCGGGACCTCGGCCAGCCAGTCGATCACGTCGGTGAACCCGCGCACCAGTCGCGAGTGCACGGAGGCCAGCCCGTCGGCGAAGGCGACGATCTCGGCCATGTCGGCATCGCGCCGGTCGTAGGTCGCGGTCTGGCTGTAGCTGATCCCCTCGGCGGTGCGCAGGGTGTCGAAGAGCCTGCGCTGCAACAGGTCCGTGTAGGCGGTGGCCGCGGTGGAGCGTTCCACCACGCTGCTGGCGGCCACCCCGTTGATCGAGGCCGGGAAGTAGGCGGGGGTGCGGCGCAGCGCGCTGGTCGGTTCCGGCGGCGGGATCCGCGGCCCCGGCGGCAGCTCCAGCCGCAGTCCCCGCGGCGGCGGGCCGCCGATGAGCCACAGCGCCGCGTTGCCCGAGGTGAACCACTGCCGCGCCCAGGCCAGCACCTCCGCCGGGGTGTGCCTGCCGACGCCGAACTCCTCGTAGCCGCTGAGCCCGTAGCTGGCCGCGCCGTAGCGCCAGATCGCCAGCGAGGCCTGGATGTCCCGGCCGCGGCCGTCGGCCTCGGTGAGCAGCAGCTGGTTCTCCGCGGCGATCCGGTGCACCGGCAGCTCGCGCAGCGCGGCGCACAGCGCGGTGAAGAAGGCGACCACGTGGTCCGGGCCGCCGTGGGTGAGGAAGGAGGTCAGGGTGGCATCGACGGTGCCGTTGGACTCCTCGTGCTTGCTCCCGGCCTGGTGCAGCGCGAGGTGCTCCACCAGGTGCGTGATGCCGCGCCGGGCCAGCCGCTCGTCGGCGTGCCCGACCCGGAAGACCAGGCCCGCGGTGATCTCGCCCTCGTGTTCGGACCAGAACACCGGCACACCGTCGATCTCGGTGCGAACCCACTCCACGCCGTGACTCCCCTTGCGCGCCTACCCCGTTCGGGGCCGCGCGCACTATACGACCTGGCGGGGGCCGGGCGCGAGCGGTTCACCAGGCGGAAACCCGGGATCACGGGACGTTCACCGTCCACTGCGGACACCGCCGGGGACCCGGCCTAGGGACGGGGGATGTTGCGCAGGTTGCTGCGGGCCAGCTCGACCATCTTGCCCACGCCGCCGTTGAGCACCGTCTTGCCCGCGGCCAGGGCGAAGCCGCGGACCATCTCGCCGGTGATCTTGGGCGGCAGGGACAGCGCGTTGGCGTCGGTGACCAGCTCGACCAGGGCCGGGCCGGGGTGGGCGAAGGCCTCCTCGAACGCGGCCCGGATCTCACCGGGCTTCTCCGCGCGCACCGCGTGCAGGCCGGCGGCCTTGGCCAGCGCGGCGAAGTCGACCTGCGGATGATCAGTCCCGTGGTCGGGCAGGCCGTCCACCAGCATCTCCAGCTTCACCATGCCCAGGCTGGCGTTGTTGAACACCACCACCTTCACCGGGATGCGCGCGCTGGCCAGGGTGAGCAGGTCGCCCAGCAGCATGGACAGGCCGCCGTCGCCGGAGAGGGCGACCACCTGGCGGTCCGGGTAGGCCAGCTGGGCGCCGATGGCCTGGGGCAGCGCGTTGGCCATGCTGCCGTGCCGGAAGGAGCCGATCATGCGGCGCCTGCCGTTGGGGGTCAGGTAGCGGGCGGCCCACACGTTGTTCATGCCGGTGTCGATGGTGAACACGGTGTCCCCGGCGGCCACCTCGCCCAGCACCGCGGCCGCGTACTCCGGGTGGATCGGGGTGCGCTCGGCGATGTCCCTGGTATAGGCGTCGACCACCTTCTCCAGCCGGTCGGCGTGCTTGCGCAGCATCTTGTCCAAATAGGACCGGTCACGCCGCTGGGCCAGCTTGGGCAGCAGCGCGGCCAGGGTCTCCTTGACGCTGCCGTGCACGGCCAGCTCCAGCGGGGTGCGGCGGCCCAGCCGGGTGAGGTCGTGGTCGATCTGCACGGTGCGGGCCTGCGGCAGGAAGTTGTCGTAGGGGAAGTCGGTGCCCAGCAACACGATCCGGTCGGCGGAGTGCATGGCCTCGAAGCAGGCGCCGTAGCCGAGCAGGCCGCTCATGCCGACGTCGTAGGGGTTGTCGAACTGGATCCACTCCTTGCCGCCGAAGGAGTGCCCGACCGGCGCGTTCAGCTTCCCGGCCAGCGCCATCACCTCCGCGTGCGCGCCGCGGGCGCCCGCGCCGACGAAGAGCATCACCCGCTCGGCGCTGGTGAGCAGGTCGGCCAGCTCGTCCACCGTCTCCTCGGCCGGGACCACCGGCGAGGGCCGGACCCTGGTCACCGGCGGGGTGGGCGCGACGGCCTTGCGGTCGGCCAGGTCGCCGGGGATGGTCAGCACGGACACCCCGCCGCGGCCCAGCGCGGTCTGCATGGCGATGCGCAGCAGCCGGGGCAGCTGCTCGGGCTGGGAGACCAGCTCGCTGTAGTGGCTGCACTCGGTGAACAGCTGCTCCGGGTGGGTCTCCTGGAAGTAGCCGGTGCCGATCTGGGCGGCCGGGATGTGCGAGGCGATGGCCAGCACCGGCGCGCCGCTGCGGTGGGCGTCGAACAGGCCGTTGATCAGGTGCAGGTTGCCGGGCCCGCTGCTGCCCGCGCACACCGCCAACCGGCCGGTCAGCTGGGCTTCCGCGGCGGCGGCGAAGGCGGCGGTCTCCTCGTGCCGCACGTGCACCCACTCGATGCCCTCGGTGCGGCGCACCGCGTCCACGATCGGGTTGAGACTGTCCCCGACGATGCCGTAGATCCGCTGGACCCCGGCCTCGCGCAGCATGCGCACGAGCTGCTCGGCCACGTTGGTCATGGTGTCTCCCTCCGGCTGCACTGCCAGCCTGCGCCTGATTCATCCATGCGTCCAATGCCGGATTCCGTGCCCATCGATACACTGGACACATGGATCTGCGGACGTTGGCCTGGTTCCGCGAGGTCGCCGACGGGGCCACCGTCACCGAGACCGCGCGCCGGGCGCACCTGACCCAGCCCGCGCTGTCCAGGGCGCTGGCCCGGCTGGAGCAGGAGGCGGGCGCCGCGCTGTTCCAGCGGGTCGGCAAGACGCTGCGGCCCACCCCGGCCGGGCGGCTGCTGCGGGCGCACGTGGCCGAGGCGCTGGAGCGCTACGCCCAGGGCCTGCGCGCGGTGGCCGAGCTGACCGACCCGGCCCGCGGCACGGTGCCGCTGACCTTCCTGCACACCCTGGGCACCTGGCTGGTGCCGCCGCTGCTGAGCCGCTTCCGCGCCGGGTTCCCGGACATCGCCTTCGAGCTGACCCAGCACGGCGAGGCCGGGCTGGCCGAGGAGCTGCTGGCCGGCACCGCCGACCTGGCGGTCACCAGCGACGATCCCGGTCACCCGCACCTGCGCTGGCAGCGGCTGCTCACCGAGCCGCTGCTGCTGGCCGTGCCACCGGGACACCGCCTGGCCGGTCGGCCGGGGGTCCGGCTGGCCGAGCTCGCCGAGGAGACCTTCATCCTGCTCCGGCCCGGCTTCGCGCTGCGCGCCACCACCGAGCGGCTGTGCCGCCAGGCCGGTTTCACCCCGAGGGCGGGCTTCGAGGGCGAGGAGGTGGAGACCCTGCGCGGCCTGGTCGCGGCCGGGCTGGGCGTCTCGGTGCTGCCGCTGCCCGGCGGCGAGGCGGCCACCCCGCACCTGCGGCTCACCGACGTCACCGCGACCAGGGACATCGGCCTGATGTGGCTGGCCGAGCGGGAACTGCCGCCCGCCTCCGCGCAGTTCCGCGAACACGTGCTGGACACCGTGCGCGACGGCCTGGAAGTCCCCTGGCAGCGGGCGAAATCCGAGGGGTAGGGTCGGCGGCCATGGACGAGACGCCCCTGCCGGATCCGGCGGACTGGCAACGGATCTCCCGACCGGACCGCCGCCTGTCCATCGCGCTGGCCGCACTCTACGAGTATTACCCGACCTTGGCCGGGCCGCCCGGCGCCGCGCACGAGTCCTATGTGGATGGCGTGGTCAGCCAGCTCAGCGCGCCGTTCCAGCCGGATGCGGCCCGCGCCGAAGTGGTCTCCGGCGCGATCCGGCACGCCGCGTCCTTCCAGACCTGGGAGTCCCTGGTGCGCACCAGCGGCCTGGTCACCCTGGACGCGGTGCGGCTGATGGTGGCCATGGTCAAGACCGCCGCCGGGGACCGCTGAGAAAAATCTTGGAAACTCTCCCGACGTGGTGTCGATCCGGCGCCGCGGGGTTCGTGTAGAGAGCGAACCGAGGAGGAGAACACCATGGCCCAGTACCTGCTCAGCATCTACCAGCCGGACGGCCCCACCCCGCCGCCGGAGTTCCTCGACCCGGTCATGAAGCGGCTGGACGCGGTGAACGCGGACATGATCGCCTCGGGCGCGCGGGTCTTCGCCGCCGGGCTGTTCCCGCCCAGCACGGCCACCGTGATCAGGGCGAACGGGGACGAGGTGCTGATGACCGACGGCCCGTTCACCGAGGGCAAGGAGCACATCGGCGGGTTCACCGTGATCCAGGTGGAGGACCTGGACGCCGCCCTGCACTGGGGACGACGGCTGGCCGAGGCGATCGGGCTGCCCATCGAGGTGCGGCCCATGTACGACTGATGGACCTCGCCTGATGGACGTCGCGTCAGTCTTCCGCGCCGAGTACGGGCGCGCGGTCGCGGTGCTGGTCCGCCTGCTCGGTGACATCGACCTCGCCGAGGAGGCGGTCCAGGACGCCTTCGCCACCGCGCTGGAGCGCTGGCCGCGCGAGGGCCTGCCGCCCGCTCCGGCCGGCTGGATCATCACCACCGCCCGCAACCGGGCGATCGACCGGCACCGGCGCGAGTCCGGCCGGGACACCCGCGAGGCGCAGTCGGCGCTGCTGCGCGCGCCAGGGGAACCCGAGGAGGTGGGCGCGGTGCCGGACGAGCGGCTACGACTGATCTTCACCTGCTGCCATCCCGCGCTGTCCCCCTCGGCCAGGGTGGCGCTCACCCTGCGCCTGCTCGGCGGACTGTCCACTGTGGAGATCGCGCGGGCGTTCCTGGTGCCGGAGGCCACCATGGCGCAACGCCTGGTGCGGGCCAAGGGCAAGATCAGGGACGCCCGGATCCCGTACCGGGTGCCCGCCGAGGCCGACCTGCCGGACCGGCTCCGCTCGGTGCTGGCCGTGCTGTACCTGATCTTCACCGAGGGGCACACCGCCAGCGCGGGCGAGCGCCTGGACCGGCCGGAGCTGGGCGCGGAGGCGATCCGGCTGGCCAGGGTGCTGGTGGCGCTGATGCCGGACGAGCCGGAGGCCTGGGGCCTGCTCGCGCTGATGCTGCTGGTGGAGTCCAGGCGGGCCGCCCGCACCGGCCCGGACGGCGAGCTGGTGCCGCTGGCCGAGCAGGACCGCGGCCGCTGGGACGCCGGGCTGCTCCGGGAGGGCCAGTCGATCGTGGAGGCGTGCATCCGGCGCGCCCAGCCTGGCCCGTACCAGCTCCAGGCCGCGATCAACGCGGTGCACGGCGATCCCCCGCCGACCGACTGGCCTGCCATCCGCACCCTCTACGACCAGCTGCTCACCTTCACCCCGACCCCGGTGGTCGCGCTCAACCGCGCGGTCGCCGTCGCCGAGGTCGACGGCCCGGCCGTCGCGCTGACCGAGGTCGACCGGCTGGACCTGCCGAACTACCACCTGTGCCACGCCATCCGCGCCGACCTGCTCCGCCGCCTCGGCCGCACCGCCGAGGCGGTCGCGGCCTACGAACGGGCGATCGAGCTGACCGGCAACTCCGCCGAACGCGAGTTCCTGCGCCGCCGCCGTCAGGCGCTGGAGGCCTGACCGGCCGGACATGCGAACGGCGGCGGCCGGTTGGCCCAATGTCTGTCCACAGTGGACGGAGCACATGTGTTCGTTCGGGTAAAAGCGACCTCCGTGGGTTTACCCGCGGCTCAGCGGAGGGCTAGAAACGGTTCATGTTCGTCGGCTACCAGACCCTCCGGTTCACCAGGGACCACACCTGGGTCCGGCTCCAGGGCGACACACTGCGGGTGGGCTTGACCGATGTGCTGACCGGGGGGCTGACCGGCCTGGTCGAGGTGGGCCTGCCGCCACCGGGCGGCGCGCTGCACCTGCTGGCCCCGTGCGGTTTCCTGGCCACCCGGACCTGGTACGGCGACCTGTTCGCACCGGCCGCCGGCCTGGTCAGCGAGCGCAACGAGCTGCTCTTCGACGACCCGGGACTGGTGGTGCGCGACCCGTACGAGTCCGGCTGGCTGTTCGAGCTGCGCCACACCGGCGATCCGCTGCCGGACACCCTGGACGGCGCGGACTACCTCGAACTGGTCAGCCAGGTTCTCTAGAGCAGCAACAGTCCACCCAGCGCCGGGACCGACACCACGGCGAGCACGCCGACCGCGGTGGTCACCCGGTACTGCATGAGCAGCGCGACGAACTCGCGGATGAACGCACTCGGCAGGAAGTACAGCGCGGTGCGCGAGCCGACCACCCGCATCCGCAGCTTCAGCTGGTAGGACAGCACCGCGGTGCGGAAGACGTGGTAGTTGTTGGTCACCGCGACGATCCGGGCCCCCGGCCTGGTCACCAGCGCGGCGCTGAACCTCAGGTTCTCCTCGGTGGTGCGGGCCCGGTCCTCCAGCACGATGTGCTCGGCGGGCACCCCTCGGGCCAGCAGGTAGTCCCGCATGGCGGCCGCCTCGGTGGTGGTCTCCCCCGGCCCCTGACCGCCCGAGACCACCAGCACCGGCTCACCCCCGGCCGCGCGGTCGCGGCGGTACAGCGCCAGGCCGCGCTCGATCCGGGCGGCCAGCAGCGGCGGCACCCGGTCGCCGATCAGTCCGCTGCCCAGCACCACCACGGCGTCGGCCCTGGCCCTGCTGCTCAACTGGCCGTACACGAAGGAGTAGGCGAGCAGGCTGGCGAACAGGAACGCGAAGTAGCCGGTCACCAGGATCACCGCGATCAACACGAGTTGCGCGGCCCGGTCCAGGCGGAGCCCGAACACCACGGTGAACCCGATCAGTCCCAGCACGGCCAGTCCGGTCAGCAGGGACAGCAGGTTGGCCGGCCGGAAGGACTCCCGGCGTAACATGATCACTCCGTTGGCGACCATGGCGAACGGCAGCACCAAGCCGATGAGCAGCACCAGCAGTCCGAGCACCACCACGATCTCGCCGTAGCCGTACTTGCCCAGCTCCCACAGCGCCCACAGGCCGCCGAAGAACAGCAGGATGCCGAACCAGACCGCGTTGCTCACCCGGCGCGGCTCCCGCATCACCCGCACCAGGAAGACGAGGCCCGCGATTCCAGCCAGGATTCCGAACAGCACGTCAGCCCTCTCCCACCCGACCGGCGACCGTCCACAGTGTGCAGTACCGCCCGGGAGCGCGGACACCGGGCTCCCCGGGCCGGATCCGCGGCCGGATGGCCCTGCCGACTTTCGCCGGAGCCCGCCAGCCGCCAAGGTAATAGCCGGACCAGGAGGCGCGGTGGGCAGTTATCCCTTCGACAACGCGGTGGACGCCGCACGAACACGCATGGCGGCGCTGGAGGCCACCTACGACGCGGTGACCACGCCGCTGCTGGCCGAGCTCGGCGTGACGCCGGGTCAGCGCTGCTGGGAGGTCGGCGCGGGCGGCGGCTCGATCGCGCGCTGGCTGGGCGAGCGGGTCGGCCCGGACGGCCACGTGCTGGCCACCGACCTGGACACCCGGCTGCTGGAGCTGTCCGCGCCGGTGGAGGTCCGGCGGCACGACGTGCTCACCGACCCGCTGCCCAGCCCCGGCTTCGACCTGATCCACTGCCGCCTGGTGCTCATCCACCACCCGGCGCGGGATGCCGCGGTGGCCAAGCTGACCGCCGCGCTCAACCCCGGCGGGGTGCTGCTGCTGGAGGAGATCCTGCCCAAGGAGCAGCGGGTGCTCAGCACCGACGACCGCAGGCAGGAGGCGTTCTGGGCGGTGCAGACCCAGGTGCTGGACGTGCTGACCAAGCTCGGCTCCGACGACCTGGACTGGGCGCTGGGGGTGGAGAAACTGTTCGTCCACTGTGGACTGGAGCAGGTCGGGTCCAGCCGGTCCACGCCGATCTGGGTCGGTGGCGGCGAGGGCAGCAGGCTGCTGCTGGCCAACGCCTGGGAGCTGCGGGAGAAGCTGCGCGCGGCCGGGGTCGGGCCGGGCGAGCTGGCCCAGTTCACCCGGCTGCTGCGCGATCCGGGGTTCAGCGTCTCCGCCTACCCGCTGGTCAGCACCTGGGGACGCGCGCCGCGTTAGGGCCGGTCGGCCCCATCCCGCGGGCGACGGGACTTCCGGGCGAGGTGGACGAACGCGGCGGCGATCAGAGCACAGGCCAACCCGAGGGCCAGAAACAACCACCCGATTCCCTGGCCACTGGAGGCGAGGATACTGATGCCCGCTACCACTGCCATGACGGCCATCGACGCCGTTGAGGCAGCCCGCCAGGTGTGGGGCGACCGGTTGTCGAGGTCCTTGGACGTGTCGGCTTCCATGGCTGTGCAATAGCCGGAATCGGCTTCCGTCAATCCCGAGGGGCCGTCCCCTAGGGCGCGAGCGCCTTGCACAGCAGCGGGATCAGCCGCGCGCCCGCTTCGCCCCGGTAGTTGAGCATGGCCTGGCCGCCGATCATCAGCGCCTTGACGTCGGCGACGTCCACGTCCGGGCGCACCGCGCCGGCCTGCTGCGCGCGGGCCAGCAGCACGCCGATGGCCTTCTTGAACTCCGCGGTGCGCTCGGGTTCGGCGGTCTCGATGTCGAACTTGCTGCCCGCGAACGCCTCCATCAGGCCCTGGTCGGTGACGTAGTCCTGGATGAACCGGCTGAAGTAGCCGTAGAAGGCCGCGCCGGGGTCCGCCGCCCCGGCCAGTTCGGCGGCCCGGGCGATGAGCTGGTCGAACTGGTCGGCCACGATCGCCCGGAACAGCGCGTCCTTGGTCGGGAAGTGCCGGTACACGGTGCCCGCGCCCACCCCGGCCCGGCGCGCGATCTCGTCGATCGGCACCGAGAGGCCCTCGGTCGCGAAGGTCTCGTAGGCGACCCGCAACACGCGTTCCCGGTTGCGCACGGCATCCGACCTGAGCTTCTTCACACGGCCTCCACTGGACAAACGGGGCGCGCGTTCCGTATGTTCGTAAACGGAACGCACACCCCGGATTATAGGTGGGAGCTGTCATGACCAAGCTGTGGAGCACGGCCGAGGTGCCGAGTCAGGCCGGGCGGGTCGCGATCGTCACCGGCGCCAACACCGGCATCGGCTTCCCCACCGCCCAGGTGCTGGCCCAGCGCGGGGCGACCGTGGTGCTGGCGGTGCGGGACCTGGAGAAGGGCAAGCGGGCCGCGGCCGCGATCGCCGGCACCGCGCCCGGCGCGCAGGTGGTGGTGCAGCGCCTGGACCTGACCTCGCTGGACTCGGTGCGCGAGGCCGCGGGCGAGCTGCGCGACTCCTTCGAGCGGATCGACCTGCTGATCAACAACGCCGGGGTGATGTACACCCCCAAGCAGCTCACCCAGGACGGCTTCGAGCTCCAGTTCGGCACCAACCACCTCGGCCACTTCGCCTTCACCGGCCTGCTGGTCGACCGCCTGACCGAGACGCCCGGCGCGCGGATCGTGACCGTGGCCAGCATCGCGCACAACATCCGCGCGGCGATTCACTTCGACGACTTGCAGTGGAGCCGCTCCTACGACCGGGTCGCCGCCTACGGCCAGAGCAAGCTGGCGAATCTGATGTTCACCTACGAGCTGGCCCGCCGCCTGAGCGCGCACGGCAGCCCGGCGCTGGCACTGGCCGCGCACCCCGGCATCTCCATGACCGAGCTGATGCGCAACTCCCCCGCGGTGTTCCGCCTCGGCATGAGCCTGTTCGGCAGGCTGTTCACCCAGCCCGCCGAGCAGGGCGCGCTGCCGACCCTGCGCGCGGCCACCGACCCGGCGGCGGTGACCGGCCAGTACTACGGGCCCAACGGGTTCCGCGAACTGCGCGGCGCGCCGGTGGCGGTGCGCTCCAGCAGGCAGTCCCGCGACGAGGACCTGCAACGACGGCTGTGGGCGGAGTCCGAGCGCCTCACCGGTGTGATCTTCCCCGTCTGAGCATCCGGTTTCAGCGAGCCGTCCCCGGTGGTATTCGGCAAGCTGAACGCACGCGAGGCTAGGGAGGCGGCATGGCCGGAACGATCGTGGTGGGCGTGGACGGCTCCACCGAGAGCCTGCGCGCCCTGGGCTGGTCCCTGTCCGAGGCCCGCCGTCGGGACGCCGAGCTCGTCGCGGTGATCGCCTGGATGCCCAACCCGGTGCCGTCCTCGGCGACCCCGTTCACCGTGGCCGAGCCCACGGACCTGGACGTGGACCACGACAAGGTGCACCGGGAACGCCTGGACGAGGCGATCGCCGAGGTCACCGGCGGCGAGCCGCACCCGGTGCGCACGGTGGTGCGGCAGGGCTACGCCGGTGACGTGCTGACCGAGGAGGCCGCGCAGGCGGACCTGCTGGTGGTGGGCAGCCACGGCCACGGACGGCTCTACAGCGCGGTGCTCGGCTCGATCAGCGCGGAGTGCATCCGGAAGGCGACCTGCCCGGTGGTGGTGATCCCGCCGAAGCTGGTGCCCCGCTAGCGGCGCCTACAGCTCCCGCCGGTAGCAGCGGGACAGCTCCGAAGCCACGTACGGGCCGAAGTTCGCCACCGCGTGGTAGCCCTCACGCTCATAGAAGCGCATCGCGTCCGGCTGCGCGGTGCCGGTCTCCAGCAGCAGGGTGCGCAGCGAGCGCCGCCGCGCCTCGTTCTCCAGTGCCCGCAGCACCACCACCGCCACCCCGGTGCCGCGCGCCCGCGGCGTGACGTACATCCGCTTGATCTCCGCCGAGTCCGGCCCGAGCAGCCGCAGTCCGCCGCAGCCGACCGCCCGGCCGTCGGCGTCCCTGGCCAGCAGGAACACCTCGATGTCGGCGGCGGTGGGCGGGGCGCCCGGCTCGTGGTCGGCGAAGCCGTAGCGGGCGTCCAGCTCCGCCCGCTGGGCCGCCCGCAGCGCCGCGCCCTCCGGATCCGCCCAGCTCACCTCGGTCACCCGCACCGTCATCGACTGCCCCTCTCCTCGTAACAGCCGTTACGGTAACATGTGTTACGAGAGGTGGTGGCCGATGGCGAGGACCGCGGATCGGGCGGAGCAGGGCGAGCGGATCTCCGCCGCGGTGTGGCGGTTGATGGCCGAGTCCGGGCCGCAGGGGCTGACCCTGCGGGCGGTGGCCGCGGCGGCGGGCTGCACCACCGGGCTGGTACTGCACCGCTTCCCGGACAAGCGGGCGCTGCTGCGGCACGCCAGGGACCTGCTGCACCAGCGCACCGGCGCGGCGATGGACGAGCTGACCGCCGGGGGCGGCCCACCGGCGGCGGTGCTGCGCGCGGTGCTGCGGCACGCCGCCTCGGTGGATCCGGCGAAGCAGCAGGAAGCCAGGGTGTGGCTGGGTTACCTGGCCGCCGCGCTGGGTGATGACGAGCTGGCCGAGCGGCACCGCGCGGCCAACCAGTCCTTCCTCCGCCGCATCGAACGGCTCATCGCCCAGGTCCGTCCACAGTGGACCAGGGCCCGCCGGGCGACCGCCGCGCTGACCCTGGTCTCACTGGTCGAGGGGATGAACACCCTGGCCACGGCCGATCCGGCGACCTACCGGCCGGCCCGGCAGACCACGGTGCTGGACACCGCGCTGGCCGCGCTGGAGCTGAGCGGCTGAGTCAGAGCGTGGCCGTGCGCCGCACCAGCCGCACCGCCACCACCAGCAGCACGATGGCCAGCCCGAGGTAGATGCCGGTCTCGATGAGCTGGATCGGCAGCACGCGCGCGTCGGACTGGTAGTCGATGTAGGTCTGCGTCCAGCCGCGTTCGGTCAGGCACTTGGACATCTCCGCCTGCACCTGGCTGTAGGTGGCGTTCGACGGGCTGACCTGCTCGGCCAGCTTGCGGCATTCGGCCACCAGGCTGCCGTCCTGCGGCATGGTCGCACCCGAGGTGTGCAGGTAGCCGGTGCCGGTGATCAGGTTGGCGCCCTCCAGCTTCACCGACTGCCCCAGCGGGGTGGCGTGGCGCAGCGGGGCCAGGTAGTGCGGGCGCAGGAACTCGGCCACGAACACCCGCACCGCGGCGAAGCCGAGCACGGTGACCAGCATGGCGATGACCGTGCGCCGGGCCACCGCGCTCACCGCGACGCCGAGGGCGAAGCCGAAGAGCACGTAGCCGATCTGCAGCGGCGGCCACAGGTCGAAGGACATGCTCTTGTACGGGTGGAACGCCGAGCTGTCCTGGGCGTGCAGGTACTGGGTGACCAGGGTGCCGGTGAGGCCGAGCAGACCGGTGAGCACGGTGAGGGTCGCGCACAGCGCCAGCAGCCGGGTGGCCAGCCAGCGGGTGGGCGAGACGTCCTGGGTCCAGGCCCACAGGTGGGTGCGGTGCTCGTACTCCTGGGACAGCAGCGGCGCGCCCCAGAACGCCGCGACCAGCCCGGCGAAGAGCAGCACCGGGTACTCCAGCAGGCTGACCCGCCGGGCGATCGCCTCCAGTGCCGGTGAGGCGCCGCCGTCCGGGCAGGCGTTGCCGCAGGGCGGCAGTCCGCTGGCGGCGAAGTAGCTCCACAGGAAGAAGCCGGAGACCGCGGCCACCGCGAGGGTGGTGCCCAGGACCAGCCAGCGGTACTGGCGCCAGGTCACCCAGGCCAGGTCGAGCAGTCCCGCGCCACCCCGCTTGCCGGTGGCGGGCGGGTCGGTGCGCACCGTGCCGGTGGTCATGCCGCCCTCCTCTTGCTCGCGCGGCTGTTCTCCAGCTGTGCCAGCACGAAGTCCTCCAGCGTCATCTCGCGCTCGCGCCACGGCGGGTTGACCTCCGGTGGCCGCCGCGACGGGGTGAAGCCCATCAGGTAGCTGGACTGCCGGTCGCTGTGCTTGGCCTGCACCACCTCGCCCGGCACCGGCGGGGCCGAGGAGCGCGGGCCGTCGTAGAAGCGGTGGCGCTCCAGGATGTCGTCGACCGGCCCGTCGGCCAGCAGCGCGCCGTCGGCCAGCAGCACCAGGTGGTCAGCGACCCCGCCGAGCTCGGCGACGACGTGCGTGGACAGCAGCACGGTCATCCCGGTCTCGGCCGCCTCGCCGAGCAGTTCCTGGGTGACCTCGTTGCGCGCCAACGGGTCCAGGTTGGCCAGCGGTTCGTCCAGCAGCAGCACCGAGGGGCAGGAGCCCAGCGCGATGGCGAAGGCCACCTGGGCCTGCTGCCCGCCGGAGAGCTTGCCGCACGGCCGGTCCAGCGGGATCTCGAAGCGCTCCAGCCAGCGCGTCGCGCGCCGCTGGTCCCATTCGTGGTTGAGCCGGGCGGCGACCGCGAGCATGGTGGCCACACTCAGCTGCCGGTACAGCGGTTTCTCCTGTGCGACAAAGGAAACCCGGCCCGCGGCCCGGCCCCGGCCCGCGGTGACCAGCCTGCCGCCGACCTTGGCGGTGCCCTCGGTGGGGGCCAGCAGGCCGGCCAGCATGCTCAGCAGGGTGGTCTTGCCCGCGCCGTTCGGGCCGACCAGCGCGGCCACCCGGCCGGTCGGCACCTCGAAGGTGCAGTCCCGCAGCGCCCAGTTCGAGCCGCGGCCGAAACGGCGCTTGTACTGCTTGCCGATGCCGGCCACCTCCAGCGCGTTGCCGGTCATTCCTGACCCGCCCGGCCGGAGAGCACCGCGCCCAGCAGCGCCCGCATGTCCTCGTCGTTCAGTCCAGCCTCGCGTGCTCTGCGCACCCAGTCCTCCAGTCGTTCCCGCAGCTCCGGCGGAAGCTGCGCGGGGGCGGGGGCGCCGGAGTCCCGGACGTAGGTGCCCGAGCCCTGACGGACCTCGAGCACCCCGGCCAGCTCCAGCTCCCGGTAGGCCTTGAGCACGGTGTTCTGGTTCACCGCGCAGGTGGCCACTACCTCCCGGACGGTCGGCAGGCGGTCGCCCGGCTTGATCCAGCCGAGCCGCACCGCGTCGCGGACCTGGTGCATGAGCTGCCGGTAGGCGGGCATGCCCGCTGATCGATCAACCCGGAACTCCACCGCACCGCCCCTGAATTGTGCTAGTCAACTGTAACACTAGAAGACTGTAGCAAAGCTGGGTCGCCGGGGTCGGCTAGACCATGCCGCCGTTGGCGCGCAGCACCTGGCCGTTGACCCAGCGGGCGGGCCCGGCCAGGAAGGAGACCACCTCGGCGATGTCCTCCGGGGCGCCCAGCCGCTCCAGCGGGGCCATCTTGACCAGCCGGTCGATGATGGCCTCGTCCTTGCCCTCGAGGAACATCGCGGTCGCGGTCGGGCCGGGCGCCACCGCGTTGACCGTGATGTCCCGGCCGCGCAGCTCGCGGGCGAGGATCTTGGTCAGCACCTCCACGGCGCCCTTGGACGCGGCGTAGGGGGCGTAGGCCGGCAGCAGGGTGCCCACCACCGAGGTGGAGAAGGTGAGGATCGCGCCACCCGCGCGGACCCGGCTGGCGGCCAGCTTGGCCACCACGAACGGGCCCCGGATGTTGGTGCGGTGCATGCGGTCCAGCTGGTCGAGGTCCAGCTCGGCGATGGTGGACTGGTACAGCACACCCGCGGCGTGCACCACCACGTCCACCCCGCCGAAGGCCCGCTCGGCCGCGTCGAAGACCTCGGTCATGGCCTGCTCGTCGGCGACGTCGGCCTGTGCCGCGATGGCCCGCCCGCCCGCGGCGGTGATCTCGGCTACGGTGGAGTCGGCCTCGGCCTTGCTGCCGCCGTAGCCGACCACTACGGCCTGCCCGTCGGCGGCCAGCCGCAGCGCGCTCGCCCGGCCGATGCCGCGCGATCCGCCGGTGACGATCGCGACCCGGCCCACGGTGGAGTCAGTCATGGTTCCAGCCTTCCCAACAGGTGTTTCCGTTGATATCGAGATCATCGTATCACCGATACCGGAGCGGTGATAATCAAAGTTTGTTAGCATTGATTCATGACCGAGAAGAGCGCCGAGTCCACCAGGGAACGCCTGGTCCGGGCTGCGGCGGAGCTGCTGGCCGAGGGCGGCAGGGACGCGGTGTCCACCCGTGCGGTGAGCGCCGCGGCCGGCGTGCAGGCCCCCACCCTCTACCGCCTGTTCGGGGACAAGGACGGGCTGCTGGAGGCGGTGGCCGCGCACGCCTTCTCCGAGTACCTGACCGGCAAGGCCGCCCTCGGCGAGACCGACGACCCGGTCGAGGACCTGCGCCGCGGCTGGGACCTGCACGTCGAGTTCGGCCTCAGCCACCCGGCCTTCTACCTGCTGATGTACGGCGACACCCGGGCCGGTTCCTCGGGCGCGGGCCAGGAGGCCGAGGCGCGGCTGCGCCGGATCGTGCAGCGGATCGCCGAGGCCGGGCTGCTGCGGGTGAGCGTGAGCCGGGGCGCGGACCTGGTGCACGCCACCGGCAAGGGCGTTGTGCTCACCCTGATCGCGACGCCTGCGGACCGGCGGGACCGGGAGCTGTCCACGGCGGCCAGGGAGAACGTGATCAGCTCGATCACCACCGGCGGGCAGGCGGTCGGCGACACCGATGTGCCCGCCCGCGCGGCCGGGCTCGCCGCCGCGCTGCGCCGGGACCCGGCCGGCGCGCTGTCCCCGGCGGAACAGGCGCTGCTGGTGGAGTGGCTGGACCGGATCGCCGACGCCTGAAATCCGCTGGCCGCGACGGCGCCGGCCGCACTAGCCTCCGCCGGGTGGCTGGTGATCGTTTCCCGGTGCTGTGGCTGTGCGGGCCTTCCGGCGTCGGCAAGTCCACGGTGGGCTGGGAGATCCACACCCAGCTGGACCGCTCCGGCTTCGTGGACACCGACCAGCTCGGCCTGTGCTCGCCCGCGCCCGCCGACGATCCGGCGCAGCACCGGATCAAGGCGCGCAACCTGGCCGCGATGTGGCCGCACTACCGGGAGGCGGGCGCGGATCGCCTTGTGGTGTCCGGAATCCTGGAGTCGGCCGCGGTCGCCCGCAGATACACCCGCGCGCTGCCGGGCGCGGCGGTGACGCTGTGCCGGTTGCGCGCGGGCTCCTCGGAGCTGCGGGAGCGGTTCCTGCGCCGGGGCTGGCTCACCCACCTGGCCGAGGCCGCGGTGCGCGAGGCGGCGGAGCTGGACCGGGAGGACTTCGCGGACCTGTGCGTGGACACCAGCGGGCTGCCCGCGGTGGCCGTGGCGCGGATGGTGCTGGAGCGCTGGGTCTGATGAGGGCGCTGCTGCTGTGCGGTCCCCGGGGCGTCGGCAAGTCCGTGGTCGCCTGGGCGGTCTACGCCCACCTGGCCCGGGCCGGGCAGCCCGCCGCCTACCTCGACCTCGCCCAGCTCGGCTTCTGCCGCCCGGACCAGGGCTCGGTGAAGGCCCGCAACCTGGCCACCGCCTGGCGCACCTTCCAGGCCACCGGCACCCGCTACCTGGTCCTCTCCGGCGAGGTCGGCGAACCCGCCACCCTGGACGCCTACGCCGCGGCTCTCGGGGACGTGCCACTGACGGTGTGCCGGTTGCACGCCGACCAGGACCGGCTGACCGAGCGGTTGCTCGCCAGGAGCCGCGGCGAGGGGCCACCGATCCCCGGCGACGACCTGCGCGGCAAGCCCCCGGCGGAGCTGCGCCGACTGGCCGCGGCGGCGTCCCACCCCCCGCTCGGCGACCTGTGCCTGGACTCGACCGACCGGTCGGTGCCGGAGGTGGCCGAGCTGGTCCGCGCGGCCTGGCTCGGCGACTAGGCTGATCATCCCGGGCAGCGGTGTGGATGAGGTGGTGGGCGTGACCCAAGGTGACGTGCGGCCGACGCTGGAAGACGTCGCCGCCTACGCGGGTGTGTCGCGCTCGACCGCGTCCAGGGCGCTCAACGAGGAGGCCTACGTCAGCTCCCGGGCCAGGGAGAAGGTCCTCGACGCCGCCCGCGAGCTGGGCTACTCCCCCAACCAGGCCGCGCGCTCGCTGGTCACCCGCCGCACCAACGCCATCGCCCTGGTGCTCTCCGAGCCGGAGACCAAGGTGCTGGAGGACCCCTACTTCGCCGAGATCGTCCGTGGCGCCTTCCGCGAGCTCTCCGCCCGCCGCAGCCAGATGCTGATGATGCTGGTGGACAGCCGCGAGGACGTGCCGGGCACGGTGCGCTTCCTGGACGGCGGCCACGTCGACGGCGCGCTGGTCTTCGCCTCCCACCGCGCCGACCCGCTGCCCGCCGCGCTGCGCTCGCTGCGGCTGCCGATGGTCTTCGGCGGCGGCAGGCCCGGCGGCGCCACCCGCGGCCTGCACCTGGTCGACTTCGACAACGAGGGCGGCGCGAAGCTGGCGGTGCAGCACCTGCTGTCGTTGGGGCGCAAGCGGATCGGCACCGTCGCCGGCCCGCAGGACCAACGCTCCGCGGTGGACCGCCGCACCGGCTGGCGCAAGACCCTCGGCCTGGACGACCGCGCCGCGGCCCGGCTGTCCGAGGAAGGCGACTTCAGCACCGAAAGCGGCGAACAGGCCATGACCCGCCTGCTCGCCCGGGTGCCCAACCTCGACGCGGTCTTCGCCGCCAACGACCCCATGGCCGCGGGCGCGCTCCGCGCCCTGCACGCCGCGGGCCGCCGGGTGCCCGAGGACGTGGCCGTGGTCGGCTTCGACGACCACCGGGGCATCGCCGAGGCGACCAACCCCCCGCTGACCACCGTGCACCAGGACCCGCGCGAACAGGTCCGGCAGATGGTCGACACCCTGTACCAGCTCATCGAGGGCGACAACCCGCCGCCGCGCCGCAAGGTCCTCCCGGTCAGCCTCGTGCGCCGCGCCTCGGCCTGAGGACAAGCCGCCTCTTCCCAGCGCGTGGTCACATCCGTAAACTCGCCCGTGTCTGGGAGCGCTCCCAGAGCCCGCCGCCTGTGTCCCTGTCACATCGGCAACTCGGAGTTTCGGATGAGCAGAAGGTCAGTGCCGCCCGTGCTCGCCACGGTTCTCATCGCCCTCAGCCTGGCGAGCACACCAGCCCAGGCCGCCCCGTCAGGCTTCTACACCGACCCGGAGACCGGCGCCGCGAAGTGGGTGGCCGCCAACCCCAACGACGGCCGCGCCCAGGTGATCCGCGACCGCATCGCCAAGGTCCCGCAGGCCCGCTGGTTCACCACCACCAACACCAGCACCGTCCGCAGCCAGGTCAACGGCCTGGTCAACGCCGCGGCCAACGCGGGCAAAACCCCGATCCTGGTCGTCTACAACGTGCCCAACCGCGACTGCGGCGGCCCCAGCGGCGGTGGCGCCCCGAGCCACACCGCCTACCGCCAGTGGGTGGACCAGGTCGCCGCCGGCCTGGCCGGCCGCCCGGCCACCATCATCCTGGAACCCGACGTGCTGGCCCTGATGACCAACTGCCAGAGCGCCGCCCAGCAGGCCGAGACCCGCGCCTCCATCGCCTACGCGGGCAAGAAGCTCAAGTCCGGCTCGGGCGCGGCCAAGGTCTACTTCGACGCCGCCCACTCCGGCTGGCACAGCGCGGCCGAGATGGCCGGCAGACTCGCCCAGGCGGACATCGCCAACAGCGCCGACGGCATCTCCCTCAACGTCTCCAACTACCACTGGACCCACACCGAGACCGCCTACGCCAAGAACATCCTGTCCCGCCTGGGCAACTCGCGCCTGCGCGCGGTCATCGACACCAGCCGCAACGGCAACGGCCCCCGGGGCAGCGAGTGGTGCGACCCGGCCGGCCGAGCTCTGGGCACCCCCAGCACCACATCCACCGGCGACTCGCAGATCGACGCCTACCTGTGGATCAAGCTCCCCGGCGAGTCCGACGGCTGCATCGCGCCGGCGGGCCAGTTCGTCCCGCAACGCGCCTACGAGCTGGCCACCGGCTGACCGAGCCCCGGGGGCGAGCCTCCAACTCGCCCCCGGGCCCCAGCTCGCTGCCGACCGGTTGGTAGCACACCAGGCTGCCCTCAACCGACCGGTCGGCAGCGGGCCAGCCTGCCCGCACATCCCCCGCAACCCGCTCAGCCCTTGCCGAGCAACCCCTCGATCTCCGCCAGCTCCTCCGCCGCGAAGTCGAGGTTCGCGGTGGCCGCGACGTTGTCCGCCAACTGCTTGACGCTGCTGGCCCCGATCAGCGCCGAGGTCACCCGCCCCCCGCGCAGCACCCACGCCAGCGCCAGCTGCGCCAACGTCTGCCCCCGCCGCTTCGCGACCTCGTTGAGTGCCCTGGCCACCGCGAGCTGCTCCTCGGTGATCCCCTCGGCTTGGAGGAACGGGCTGGCCCCCGCGGCTCGCGAGTCAGCCGGAATGCCGTCCAGGTACCGATCGGTCAACAGCCCCTGCGCCAACGGCGAGAACGCGATCGACCCCGCCCCCACCTCGTCCAGCACATCCTGCAACCCGTCCTCGATCCACCGGTTGACCATCGAGTACGAAGGCTGATGGATCAGCAACGGCGTGCCCAGCTCCGCCAGCACCGCCGCGGCTTCCCTGGTCTGCTCAGCCGAGTAGTTGGACACCCCGACATAAAGCGCTTTCCCCTGTCGCACCAAGGAGTCCAGCGCGCCCATGGTCTCCTCGACCGGGGTGTCCGGGTCCGGCCGGTGGTGGTAGTAGATGTCCACGTAGTCCAGCCCGAGCCGGGCCAGGCTCGCATCCAGCGACGACACCAGGTACTTGCGCGACCCCCACTCGCCATACGGCCCCGGATGCATGAGGTACCCGGCCTTGGTCGAGATCAGCACCTCGTCCCGGTAGCTGCGCAGATCCGCGGCGAACAACCGGCCGAAGTTCTCCTCGGCAGCGCCGGGCGGCGGACCGTAGTTGTTGGCCAGGTCGAAGTGCGTGACCCCGAGGTCAAAAGCGGCCCGCACGATGTCGCGCTGGGTGTCGAGGGCCTTCTCATGGCCGAAGTTGTGCCACAGCCCCAACGAGATCGCGGGCAGTTTCAGCCCACTGCGGCCGCACCGGCGGTAGATCATGGCGTCATAACGCGCATCAGCGGCGACGTAGGTCATCGTGCTCCTTGTGGCCAGTCGAAACTACGCGAACGCTAACCCATCCCCGGCTGCCCACCACCCCGCCGCGCACACCCGCCCCGCCAAGCCATCCCGCGAACCGGCCCCCAGCTCTGCCTGCGCCCCACCAACTCTCCGGCACACTGGATGGTGAGCCCCCAACAACCCCAGCCCCACCCCGGATCCGCCAAGGAGGCCCACCCATGACCGCCCGCAAACCCGCAGACGCGACCTGGGAAACCCGGGTCGAACGCCAGATCCGCGAAGCCATGGAACGCGGCGAGTTCGACAACCTGTCCGGCGCCGGCAAACCCCTCCCCGACGCCAACCAGCCGTACCAGGAACTGTGGTGGATCAACCGGAAACTGGCCGACGAAAAGCTCACCAACCTGCCCCCGAGCCTGCTCCTGCGAAAGGACGCGGCCACGGCGTACGAGGCGGCCCTCGCCGCGCCGACTGAGGACCGGGCCCGCGCGATCATCGACGCGATCAACATCCGCATCGCCGCGGCCATCCGCAACCCGCCTCCGGGCCCGGCCCTGAACCTGGTGCCGTTCAACATCCGCAAGGTCCTCAAGACCCGCCGCACCAACCAAGCCACCTAACCCGCGAACCCACCTGCCGCCCACCTGCCCGGCCACGGCCACGGCTCGGGCTCAACCTGGCTCGACCCGACCCGACCCGACCCGACCCGGCTCGCCCCGACCCGGCTCGCCCGTCTCGGCTCGCCCGGCGCGCTGGTCCCGGCCCGCCTGTCTCGGCCCGCCAGCCCGCCCACCTGGCCCGCCAGCCCGCCCGGCTCGGCCCGCTCGGCCCACCGGCCCGCCCGGCTCAGCGCGGCCCGCCAGTCAGCGCGAGCGTCACCGCCCGTCAGCCAGCGCCACCGGTCCCGCCAGCTGGCCGCCGTTCTCGCCCGGCCCGCCACGCCTGCCCCGCCTTCGCAGCTTCCCGCTGCTGCCGCTTCCGGTGCGTTCCCTGGCGGCTCCGGTGCGTTCTCTGGCGGCCGACGTCCGCTCTCGCGCGGCTGTCGCCAGTTGCCGACAGGGTGTGGGCTGGTGCCAGTTGCCAGCGGGGCTGTCGCTGGTTGCTCGTCGCCTGTCGCTCGGTGGCGGTGGCGGTGGCTGTCGCTCGTCCCCGGTGGCTGTTGTTCTTGGGTGGTTGCCTGGGGGCGGGGGTGGGAGCCGATCGTGGTGCCCTGCGCCGCCCTCCGCTTCCTACTGCGGTAACGAAATGATCAAGGGTCAAAGTTCCGTGGGGCATTCACTATGACCGGCATACCGACTCCACCCGGATTGGCGATAGGTGGTCGCTGGGCTGGTCACGCTGAGCGACTGGGTGTGGGCAGGTGGGGTTGGCGAACCGTGGTGGGGTTGGTTTTTGCGGGGCTCCGGTGGGGGTTTTGGGGGTGGGTGGACGGGTCGCCAGTTGAACATAGCGGGGAAGTTGGACTGGTGGGGGTGGCTGTCCACAGGGGCTAGGTGGTGGGGTTGTGGTCGGTGGGGAAGGGGGTGTTGGTGAGGGTTTCGGAGACGGTCCAGAGGGTGGCGGCGGTGGTGGGGTTGGTGGCGTGGGGGCGGAGTTGTTCCGGGGTGAGGCGGTGCGGGCGGAGGATGCCGCCGGGGGTGAGCATGACGGCTGCCGGCGCGTTCGGGGCAGCGGCGGCGAAGATGATGGGGAGGGCGCCTTGTTCCACCGGGCGGCTCACGATTCCGGCCAGTGTGCTGGACAGGCGGCTGATCAACGGGGAGGGGGCGCTGCCGAGCATGGGGGTTCGGGCGATGCCGGGGTGGGTCAGCATGCTGCGGATCGGGGACTTCGCGGCGCGCAGGCGGCGATCCAGTTCCAGGGCGAACAGGACGTTGGCGAGTTTGGACTGGGAATAGGCGCGGGCGGTGGTGTAGCCGCGGGTGATGGGCAGGTTGTCGAAGTCGAGCCTGCCGTAGCGGTACATCAGCGACGCCACCGTCACCACGCGCGGGTCGTTGCCTTTCGCCAGGTTTTCCAGCAGCAGGGCGGTCAGCAGGAAGTGGCCGAGGTGGTTGGTGGCGAAGTGGAGCTCATGGCCCTGCGGTGAGTGGCTCTGCGGCTGGTTGCCGATGCCGGCGTTGTTGACCAGGACGTCGATCTGGTCGCCGCGGGCAGTCAGCTCAGCGGCGAAGGCGCGGACCGAGTCCAGGTCGGACAGGTCGGGCTCGCGGATGACCAGGTTGACGTCGGGCAGTTGGGCGCGGATGCGTTCGGCCTTGGCGGGGTTGCGGACGGCCATGGTCACTTGGGCGCCACGGGCGGACAGGGCCTTGGTGACCGCCAGGCCCAGGCCGCTGGAGGCGCCGGTCACGACTGCTGTCCGGCCGGTCTGGTCTGGCATGTCCGCGGCGGTCCAGTGCTGCACGGCAACCTCCACTAACCGGATTTTCTATCCACCTGTATCGTAACACAAGTGGATTGATCATCCGCTAGTAGCAGTCCGGTGATGCCGATCTCCAGGGCCTCGCGCAGGGCGCGGGTGGCTGGGATCGCCTGCGAGTCGTGGCACAGCACGGAAAGGCAGTCGGCGGTGGCGGACATCAGTTCCAGGTGCACGCCGATCCGGAGCAGGGCCTCGCAGAAGATCGGCCGGATGGCAGGGTCGGAGCGCAGGCCGGAGCCGGTGACGGCGACCTCGGCGATCCGCTCGTCCAGGGCCAGCCGGGTGAAGCCAAGGCGGGGCCTTGCCGACTGGAGGGTGGCCGCGACCAGCGCGCCCGCTGTCCTGGGCACGGTGAACGCCCAACCGGCCGGTCGGCGGGCCAGGGGGCCGAGCGGGATGTTCAGGTCGGCGATCGCGTGCAGCAGCGGGGACAGGGCCATCTGGCCGGTGACGGTGATCTTGGCGTGGGTGTGCGAGCGGTGGATGCCGTGCAGGACTGCCTGTTCCATGGTTCCTCCGCGGTGGGCCGGGCGCGGGCTCCGCCGCCGGAGTCCGCGCCCGGGATGCTCAGCCGTACAGCACGTGGCCGTCGCCGATCCGGTGCGCCCGCGAGCGCCGCAGGTCCTGGGTGGCGAAGGTCCGTTGCAGCCAGCGGTCCTGGCCGTCGTAGCGCGGGGTGAACCCGGTGCGGCCGTGCACGGTGACGCGGTTGTCCACAATGGCCAGATCGCCGGGCACCAGGTAGTGGGTCAGCGCGTTGGCCGCGAACAGGTTCTGCAGCTCGGCCATGGCGGTGCGGGCCGCTTCGGTGAGCGGGCTGATGGCGGCGAAGTCGACCAGCACATCGGGGTCGTCCGGGGCGCCGGTGAGCACCGCGTGCGGTTCGGTCTCGCCTGCGGGCAGGCCGAAGGACGGCGGGGGCGCGGTGACGAACTCCCTGCGGAACAACACTTCCCGGCTCTGGTCGCTGAGCAGGTCGTGCACCTGGCGGATGGACGCGGTGCGCAGCCCGGCCTCGCGGTCGTGGTCGGCGCGCAGGCACAACAGCAGCACGTGGTCGGGGCGGTTGTCGTGGAAGGCGTTCTCGTTGTGGAAGGACAGCAGCACCGAGCCCTCGTTGCCCTGGAAGTCCTCGCTGCCGGGCACCGGAACCACGTTGTGCACCAGCGCGCCGGACTTCTCCGGCCGGAAGGCGATCACGTCGCCGAGCAGGTGGGTGACCATCATCAGGGTGGCCGCGGGCACGGTGGCCGTGCGCTGCACCGAACCGCTGCGCGTCGGCGTCTCCGGCACCAGTGACTCGTCCACCGGCAGGCCGCGGATCACCATGGCGCCACTGGGTCCGGAGTCCCGGCGGTACGCGGACAGGGCACGGCGCAGGGAGATCGGCAGCTCGTGCGCGCGTTCACCGGCGGCCTTGACCCAGCCCCGCTCGTCGATGTGACCGTCCTCAATGGACAGCAGGGTGGTCGCGACCTCCTCGACGGCGAGGGCGTTGGCGCGGTTGAGGGTCAGCACGCCGGTCGGCGCGTCGACCTCGAGGACCATCGACATCAGTTCACATCCTTCTGCACGTCTTCGGGGGTTGCCATCAGGCGGGTCAGCACCCGCGCCACCTCGCCGACGTGCGGCGGGCGCAGGACGCCGAGGTGGTTGCCGCTGACCCGGTGCACGTCGAGTCCGCCGGTGGCCAGTTCGGCCCAGCGCTGGGTGTAGTCGGTGAAGTCGACGCCCACGGCGACCTCGTGCTCACCGGCGGCCAGCTCGTCGCCCGCGATCAGGTGCAGGCGGCCCGGACAGGGTTCGTGCCGGTAGTCCAGGCGGGTCGCCAGCAGTTCGCGCCACACCCGCACCCTGGACGGCCAGAACTCGTCGCCCGGCACCGGCGGGTCGATGCGGCCGTCGTCGACGATCTGCTCCAGCACGCCGACCGCCCGGTCCTGGATGCCGGGGACCTCCTCGGCCACTGCGGTGGCCAGCTCGGCCAGCAGTGCCTCGGCGCGGCGGAACCGGGCCATGAACTCGTGCATGTTGGCGCGATCATGGCTGTCCAGCGCGGGATCGAGCAGCATGAAGGTGACCTGCTCGCCCTCGGCGCGCAGCTGCCGGGTCATCTCGGTGGTGATCTGGCTACCGCCGCACCAGCCGAGCAGGCGGTAGGGGCCGGTGGGTTGCAGGCGGCGCAGCTGGGCGAGGTTCAGTTCGGCGATCTGCCGCACGCTCTCCGGCGCCGGGCACTGGCGGCTCAGGCCGGGCCACTCGAAGGCGGCGACCGGCTGGTCGGGGCCGAGGTGCTCGGCCAGCTGGGTGAACCAGTGCGCGCTGCCGGGGTGCACGCAGAACAGCGGCGGCTTGCTTCCCCCACGGCGCAGCCATACCACCGCATCCAGACTGTCCACATCGGACTCTGCTGCCGTGCCGATGATCCTGGCCAGTTCGGCGATGGTGCGGTGTTCGTAGAAGTCGCGGAAGGACAGCCGGATGCCGTGCTCCTCGCGGAGTTTCACGATGATCCGCATGACGCTGAGCGAGTGGCCGCCGAGCTCGGTGAAGCTGTCGTGCACGCCGATCCGGGGCAGCCGCAGGGCTTCGGCCCAGGCGCGGGCCAGGATGTTCTCCACCGCGGTTCGCGGCGCCTGGAACCGGGCGGCGGTCCGGGACAGCTCGGGCTGGGGCAGGCGGGCGGTGTCGACCTTGCCGTTGGCGGTCAGCGGCAGCTCGTCGAGTTCGAGGAATGCCTGCGGAACCAGGTAGTCCGGCAGGAGCTCGGCGAGGCTGCCCGGCAACGCGGCCAGGTCCAGTGTGGTGCCCTCCGCGGGCACCAGGTAGGCGATGAGTTCCTTGTCGCCGGAGGGCGCGGTGTGCACGCGCACGGTGACGTCCTGGAGCGGGACCTGCCGGTGCAGCGCGGCCTCGATCTCGCCAAGTTCGATCCGGTAGCCGCGGATCTTGACCTGGTGGTCGACCCGGCCGGCGAACTCCAGCACCCCGTCGGGGCGGTAGCGGGCCAGGTCGCCGGTGCGGTACAGCCGCGCACCTGCCTGACTGGCAAAGGGATCGGGGATGAACCGGGCCGCGGTCAGCTCGGGCCGCTCGACGTAGCCGCGGGCCAGCTGGGCGCCGCCGATGTAGAGCTCCCCCGCCACGCCGACCGGCACCAGTTCCAGGTTGGCATCCAGCACCCACATCACGGTGTTGGCGATGGGCTTGCCGATGGGCAGCACACCGGGTTCGAGCCGGTCGGGGGTCGCTTCCAGCCAGGAGCAGCCAACGGTGGTCTCGGTGGGGCCGTACTCGTTGTCCACCACCGTGTCCGGGGCGTGCTGGGCCCAGCTGGACACCATGTCCCGGACCAGTTCCTCACCGCCGGCGATGATCCGCCCGGTGGCCCGGCGGATCGCCTCCGGGGACAGGGACTGGTTGAGCACCGCCAGGTGTGAGGGGGTCAGTTTGAGCAGGCCGAACTCGCCGTTTTCCAAGGCGTCCACGAGCGCGTCGATGCCGGGCGTGCCGTCGTCGGCGGTGATGGTGACCGGCTGGCCGGTGAGCAGCGCGGGGAACACCGAGGTGACCGGCAGGTCGAAGGCGACCGAGGAGTACAGCGGCGATCCGTTGCCCCGCAACGGTGTGTAGGCATCAAGGCACCAGAGCACGTAGTTGACCAGGTTGCGGTGCTCGATCATGACGCCCTTGGGCGTGCCGGTCGAGCCCGAGGTGTAGATGATGTAGGCGAGCGAGTCCGGGGTCGCCGTCCGAGTGAGGTCCACTGTGGACAGTGAGGTGAGGTCGGCGCGGTCCAGGAGAACGGTGTTGTCGCCGGAGAGCAGGGACGCGGTCGCGGACTCGGCCAGCACCACCTCGGCCCGGGTCTCGGCGAGCAGGCCGGCCAGCCGCTGGGCCGGGTGGGCGGGGTCGAGTGGCAGGTAGGCCGCACCGGCCTTGAGCACGCCGAGCATCGCGGCCACCAGGTCCGGCCCTCGGCGCAGCAGGATGCCGACCCGGGACTCCTGGCCGACGCCGAGATCACGGAGGTGGCGGGCGATCCGGTTGGCGCGGGCGTTGAGCTCGGCATAGTCCACAGTGGACCCGTCGGGGCAGTGCAGCGCCACCGCGTCCGGGGTTCGGCTGACCTGCTGCTCGAACAGCTCGTGCAGGCACAGTTCCGGGTACTGCACGGGTTCACCGTTGGCAAAGGAGAGCAGTCGTGCGGCCTCCTGCTCGTCCAGGCCGTTGTTCCTGGCCGCGCCGAGCGGGTCGGCGGCCATGAGCTCCAGGATCCGCCGGTACAGCTTGGCCAGGCGTTCGCCGTTGGCGCGACTGATCCGCTCCGGCCGGGCGGCCAGGAACAGCGCGCCGGGGAAGGTCCACACGTCCAGGGCGAACTCGTTCGGGCTGACGTCGACCACGCCGGCCGACTCGATCCGCCGCGCGTCCAGCACGTGGAAGTCCAGGTAGGTGAACGCGGTCTCCACCAGTGACGCGCCGCCGCCCCACTCGCGCTGCATCTCCGGCAGCGGGAAGCGGCGGTGCGGCCACACCGCGACCTCCTCGGCGAAGACCTGCCGCACCAGGTCGATCCAGGTGCTCCCGGTCAGCTCGACGCCGACCGGCACGGTGTTGAGGTGCATGCCGCGCACGGTTTCGCCGCCGCTGGTCTCCAGGCGGCCGTTGCACACCAGGCCGGTGTGGAAGCGCTGGGATCCGCTGAGCACGCTGAGGGCCTTGAGGTGCGCGGTGAACAGCACGCTCTTGAGCGAGACCCCGGCCACCACGGCCAGCGCGCGCAGGCCGGGTTCCAGGTCGCCGATCGGCACCCCGATCTTGTAGGCCGTCTCGCCCTGTGCCGGATCGGCGGCCCAGCCCTCGGGCAGCTCGACCCGGTCGAACCGGCTCAGGCGGTCCCGCCAGAACTCGCGGTCCCCGGACTCGGTGAGGGAGCGTCGTTCCAGCGCGATGTAGTCGGCGAACCGGACACTGTGGACGGTCGACTCCGCCGGTTCGCGGCCCTCGCGCAGGGCGCGGTAGTCGGCCATCAGCTCGGTGATCAGGGAGTGGTGGCTCCAGCCGTCCAGGATGGCGTGGCATTCGATGAAGGAGAACGTCCAGCGGTCCTCGGCGGTCTGGTGCGCGTGGAACCGCAGCATCGGCGCCTTGGTGACGTCGAACGGGGTGGCGCGGGTGGCGGTGATGAAGCGCTGGATCTCGGCGTCCGGGTCGGCGGTGTCCCGGAGGTCGTGGTAGCCGACCTCGATGGTCCCGGCCGGGTGCACCAGCTGGAGGGGTTCGCTGAAACCGTTGAGGGCGAAGGAGGTGCGCAGGATCTCGTGCCGCCGGGCCAGCAGTGCCGCGGCCTGGCGCAGGGCGGTCAGGTCGAACGGGCCGTCGTCGTTGATCGGCAGCAGCGTGATGTTGTGGTACGGGCTCTCCTCGCTGTCGGCGATCATCTGGTAGACCATGGCCGCCTGCACCATGGACATCGGGTAGGCGTCGACCAGCCCGGCGGGCAGCGCGCTCCGATCGGCCGGGGACAGCAGGGCGAAGGCGTCGACCCGCTGCTCCTCCGCATTGTCCACAGTGGATTGGACGCGGGTTTCGTTGAACCGGGCCAGTTCCTCGACGGTCTGGTGCAGCAGCAGGTTCTGCACGGACAGGTCGATGCCGCGCGGGCGGAGCGCGCCGATCACCCGGATGGCCCGGATGGAGTCGCCGCCGAGGGTGAAGAAGTTGTCCCGCACACCGACCTCGGGCACGCCGAGCACCTCGGCCCAGGTCTCGGCGATGACCTGTTCCACCGGGTTGCGCGGGGCGACCCGCTCGGCGGAGTCCTGGCCGCGGTGGGTGTCCGGGTCGGGCAGGGCGGCGTGGTCGATCTTGCCGTTGACGGTGAGCGGGAAGTCGGCCACCGGGACGAACAGCGCGGGGACCATGTAGGCGGGCAGGGTCCGGCCGAGGTGTTCGCGCAGCTCGGTGACCGCTGCCGGTCGGCCGGTGAGGTAGGCGACCAGCCGGGACCGGTGCGCCAGTACCAGGGCCTTGTCCACCGAGGGGTGGGTGGACAGGGCCGCCTCGATCTCGCCGGGTTCGATGCGGTGGCCGCGGATCTTGACCTGGTTGTCGGCGCGGCCGAGGAACTCCAGGTCGCCGTCCGCGCGGTAGCGGGCCAGGTCGCCGGTGCGGTACATGCGGGCGCCCGGGGTGGTGGCGTAGGGGTCGGGGCCGAAGCGGTCGGCGGTGAGCGCGGGTTTGCCGAGGTAGCCGCGGGCCAGGCCGGGGCCGGAGACGTGGACCTGGCCGGGCACCCCGATCGGCACCGGGTTCAGCTCCTCGTCCAGCACGTACAGCCGGAGGTCGCGCAGCGCGCCGCCGACCGGGCTGCGCAGCTCCCCGTCCAGGTCCGCCCGGCCGATCGGCCGGTAGGTGACGTGCACGGTGGTCTCGGTGATCCCGTACATGTTGACCAGCTCGGGCCGCTGGTCGCCGAAGCGGTCGAACCACGGGGCCAACTCGGTCACGTCCAGGGCCTCGCCGCCGAAGACCACGGTGCGCAGGGCCAGCGCGTCGGCAGGCAGGCCGGCCTGGGTGACCGCCTCGACCAGGCCGCGGAAGGCGGAGGGGGTCTGGTTGAGCACGGTGACCTGTTCGCGGACCAGCAGGTCGAGGAAGTCTTGCGGGGAGCGGGAAACCTCGTAGGGCACCACCACGGCGGTGCCGCCGTGCAGCAGCGCGCCCCACAGCTCCCAGACGGAGAAGTCGAAGGCGTAGGAGTGGAACAGGGTCCACACGTCGGTGGGGCCGAAGCCGAAGTCCGGTTCGCAGGCGCGCAGCAGGCGCACCACGTTGGCGTGGCTGACCTGCACGCCCTTGGGGCGGCCGGTGGAGCCGGAGGTGTAGATCACGTAGGCGAGGTTGTCCGGCGCGGCCAGGTTTTCCGGGTCGGTGTCCGGGTGGCCGGGCTGGTCGACGGGCAGGCAGGTGACCCCGGGCAGCGCGGTGTCGGTGACCGCGAGGGAGACCTCGGCGTCCTCGAGCAGGTAGGCCAGCCGGTCGGCGGGCGCGGCCGGGTCCAGCGGCAGGTAGCCCGCGCCGGACTTGAGCACGGCGAGCAGGGCGACCACCAGCTCCGGGCCCCGGTCCAGGCAGACGCCGACCAGGTGGTCGGGTCCGGCGCCGCGGGCGCGCAGGGCGTGGGCGAGGCGGTTGGCGCGTGCGTTCAGCCTGGCGTAGGTGAGGTGCCGGCCGTGGTGGCGGAGCGCGGTCGCCTCGGGGTCGCGGCGGACCTGGGCCTGGAACACCTCGTGCAGGCACTCCGCGGCGGGGAAGGTCCTGGCTGCGCCTGCCCACGGGCCGAGCAGCTGGGCGCGTTCCGGTGCGGTGAGCAGGTCGAGGGCGCTCACCCGGACGGCCGGCCGGGCGGCGATGCTGGTCAGCAGCTGGGTGAAGTGGCCGATCAGCCGGCGGATGGTGCTCGCGTCGAACAGCGCGGTGGCGTACTCGAGCTGGCCGGTCAGCGAGCCGTCGGGGTGCGCGGCCAGGGCCAGGCCGAGGTCGAACTTGGCCGCGCTCCAGGCGACCGGTTCCTGTTCGGCGCGCAGGCCGGTCAGCTCGGTGGGGGTGCCGCTGGTGAGCTGGAAGGTGACCTGGAACAGCGGGTTGCGGGACGGGTCGCGTTCGGGGGCCAGCTCGTCCACGATGCGCTCGAACGGGGTGTGCTGGTGCGCGTAGGCGGCCAGGGCGGTCTCCCGGACCCTGGCCACGAGGTCGCGGAAGGTCGGGTCGCCGGAGAGGTCGGTGCGCAGCACCACGGTGTTGACGAACAGGCCGACCAGGTGCTGGAGCTCGGCGCGGTCGCGACCGGCCACCGGGCTGCCCACCACCACGTCGTGCGCTCCGGCGTAGCGGCCGAGCAGCAGCTGGAAAGCGGCCAGCAGCACCATGAACGGGGTGGCGCCCACCTCGCGGCCGGTGCGCAGCAGCGGTTCGACCAGCCGGGCCGGCAGGGTGAAGGTCTCGGTGGCGCCGCGGCTGTCCCGGACCGGGCCTCTCGGCCGATCGGTCGGCAGGGCCAGCGGGGTGAGCCCGGCGAGGGTCTTCCGCCAGTGCGCGAGCTGGTCAGCCAGGTGGGCGCCGGTGAGCTGTTCGCGCTGCCAGGCGGCGTAGTCGGCGTACTGCACCGGGACCGGGGGCAGCGGGGAGGGCATGCCGGCGGCGAGGGTGGCGTAGAGCCGGTCCAGCTCGGTCAGCAGCACCGACTCCGACCAGCCGTCGGCGGCGATGTGGTGGGTGGTGATCAGCAGGATCGTCTCGTCCGCGGTGAGCCGGATCAGCAGGGCGCGGATCGGGTGTTCGGTGGCCAGGTCGATCGGGCGGCGGCCGTCGGCGTCGATCAGCTTGCCGATCCGGGCCTCGGAGTTGGCGCCGCGCAGGTCGGCCTCGCGCCAGGTGATCGGGCCCGGCGGGTCGATGATCTGCACCGGCTCACCGTCCACAGTGGAGTAACGGGTGCGCAGGATCTCGTGGCGGGCCACGACCTGCTCCAGCGCGGCGCGCAGCGCGACCACGTTGACCAGGCCGCGCAGCCGCAGCCGCAGCGGCATCAGGTACTCGGTGCCGCCGGGCTGGATCTGGTCCAGCACCCACAGCCGCCGCTGGGCGAACGACAGCGGCAGCGCGCCGTCCCTGGGCACCGGGGTGATCCCGTGCTCCGGTGCGGCCGGGCTGAGGCCGCGCAGCCTGCGCTGCAACAGCTCCGCGCGGGAGATCGAGCTTGTGCTCATCGTTCGCCTTCCTGTGCTTCCGGTCGGCCGATCAGAGGACAGCCTGCCTAGGGCGCGGGTGGTGGAGCAGAGTCAGCGCGGTACCTCTGTCGGCAGGTGGGACTGCCTGCGTGGGTGCCGGTCCTTCTCTGTGGGGGCGGGGTGGCCGCGAGCAGCATCGGGCGCATGAGCGAAGAGGTGCCGCCGCTGCGGCGCAATCGGGACTTCCTGTTGCTGTGGTCGGGTTCGGCGGTGTCCAGCCTCGGCGCGAACGCCTCCAGCGTGGCCTATCCCCTGCTGGTGCTGGCGTTGACCGGGTCGCCGGTGGACGCGGGCCTGAGCGGGTTCGTCGCGCTGCTGCCCCAGCTGATCTTCCAGGTGCCCGCCGGGGCGTTGGTGGACCGGTGGAACCGGAAGCGGGTGATGATCTGGTGCGATGTCCTGCGCGCGCTGGCCATCGGCACGCTGGCCGCGGCGCTGGTGCTGGATGTGCTGACGTTGCCGCACATCCTGGCCGTCGGGTTCATCGAGGGGGTGCTGACCGTGACGTTCAAGATCGCCGCGGCGGCCGCGGTGCCGAACGTGGTGCATCCGAGTCATCTGACCTTCGCGCTGTCCCGCAACGAGGCCAGGGAGCGGGGCGCGGCGATGCTGGGCCAGCCGCTGGGCGGGGTGCTCTTCGGGCTGGGGCGGGCGGTGCCGTTCCTGTTCGACGCGCTGACCTACCTGGTGTCGCTGGCCTCGTTGCTGTTGATCCGCAAGGACTTCCAGGCTGCCCGGAAGCGGCAGCCGGTGGACCTGGCGGCCGGCATCACCTGGTTGTGGCGGCAGCCGTTCCTGCGGATGACCACGTTCCTGGTGGCGGGCAGCAACTTCCTGTTCCGCGCGCTGTTCCTGGTGGTGATCGTGATCGCCGCGGACTACGGGGCCTCGCCGACGCTGGTGGGGGTGATGTTCGGGCTGGCCGCGGTCGGCGGGGTACTGGGCTCGCTGGCCGCGCCCGCGCTGGAGCGGCGGCTGTCCATGCGGGTGGTGGTGGTCGGGGCCAACTGGGCCTGGGGGTTGTTGGTGCCGATGGTGTTGCTGGTGCCGAATCCCTATGTGCTGGGCGCGGTGTACGCGCTGATGTGCTTCGTGGGCCCGGTGTGGAACGTGGCGATCTCGGCCTATCAGCTGGCGGTCACCCCGGACCACATCCAGGGGCGGGTGCTGGGGGCGGCGGGGATGATCGCGTTCGGCGCGGTGCCGCTGGGGTCGTTGCTGGGCGGGTTCGCGCTGGAGTGGATCGGGGCGCGGGCCACGGTGTGGGCGCTGGCGGTGTGGATGATCGGGCTGGCGGTGCTGGCCACGGTGAGCCCGGCGGTGCGGGACGCGCCCAGTCTGGCGCGGGCGGTGGCGGAACGCGAGGCGGTTGTGCGGTGATCGCGGAAGTCAGCCCCCGCCCGGGTTGTCCGGGGCGGGGGCTTTGTGGTGCGACTGGGGTTACTGGGGATCCGCCACCGCGACGAAACGGAGCTCGGCGGTGTAGGACTCGCCGTTGTGGTCGGGCAGCCAGGCCTGGTCGGGGGCAGGCAGCATCTCGGTGACGGTGAGCTGGCCGGCCGGGTCCTTGCGGGCGAGGCGGCGGATGGCCTTGGCCAGGATGTTGAGGTAGACGGGGCTGTCGAAGTCGACGTAGAACGGGCGGGGTTCGGTCGGGCAGGTGAGGAAGACGAACCTCGGCAGGCTGTGGGTTTCCCGCCACTGGCGCAGGCGGACGAAACGGCGCGGTTCGGACTTCTCCTCGGCCGCGGTGATCTCGGCGGCGGGGAAGCGCCAGGTCTCCCTGGCGACCACCAGGTCGTCGATGGTGATCCGCGGGGTGTGCGGCGCATCCGCGGCGAGGCGGAACAGGTCCATGGCCAGGGTGGTCAGCACGTGGCCGAAGACGTCGATCACCGGGAACCTGGTGCCGTCGGGCAGCACAGCCGACAGGGTGTCGTGGCGTTCGACCAGGATGTCGGCGCTGGCATGGGTTCGCGGGCGGGCCGGGTCGGCGGTGTGGTCGACCAGGGCGACGTAGTGGTCCTCTGGGCGGACCAGTGACTGGCGGGTCCTGGCCGACAGGCGCGAGCGGTGTTCCTTGGGCAGCAACGGAAGCAGCCGCGGACCGGGGTGGTCGCGGGTGGTTCGTGCGAGCAGCTCGGCTTGGTCGGGGTGCTGGTTGACGAACAAGGAGGAGCCCAGGCTGTTCGTGGCCAGGTGGAGTTCGCCGAGGACGAACTGGTTCCCGGTGAGCAGGATGTCGGGACTGAGGTAGCGGGCCGCGGTCCAGCCGGGTTCCCGGTTGCCGAAGGCCAGCTCCACCTGGTGCTCGATGTCCTCTGTGGACCTCCACACTCGGCTCGCGTTGGCCGGGTCGAGGATGGTCTGCCAGCGGCGCTGGAACTCCTGTTGCAGCTCGGAGGCGTCCTCAACGGCGGCGCCGTGCAGGATGGGCATGCAGGCGAACCAGAACTCGGCCAGGTTGACCGGGCCGGTGGCGGCCAGCCGGTCGAAGACCTCCTCGGCGCGGTGCAGCACGCGGTCGGCGAGGGTGGCGGTCAGCCAGTTCGCACTGGTCAGCAACAGCGGCAGCGGGGCCAGTCCGGCCAGCACGCGGTGGCCGGCGGTGGCGGTGGCGGTGCGGCGGCAGTCGGCGTAGACCAGGGCGCGGCAGGGTGCGGTGCCAGCGGACTTCTCCCGGACCGCGGCGGTGTCGGTGCAGGCGAGGAAGTCCTGCTCCAGCCGGGTGAGCGCTTCGGCCAGGGCGTCCGCGTCGGTGGCGGCCGCGACCTGGGACCGGCCTTGTTCCAGCAGGTCCAGCGCTGCTTCGGCGCGGGCGCGCTGGGGTTCGTCCTCGACGGTGGCCAGCCAGGACCGCAACCAGCGTTCCGGGTGCGCGTCGGCGGGCACCTCCAGGCGCCACACCAGCCAGCGGCGGCTGACCAGCTCGGCCAGCAGGGCGGGGACGTCCAGGTCCGGGTTTGCGCGGGCCAGGTGGTGCGCGGAGCGGGTGCCGTCGCACTGGGTCAGCAGGCGGTGCTGGTCCGCGGTGATCGGCTGCGGTGGGCGGCCGGGAATGGTGACCTCGGTCTGTCCGATGTGGACGAAGGGCACTCGGCGGGGCGCGATCCACTGGCGCAGCTCGGGTTCGAGGGTGCGGGCCAGGGTGTCGATGGCCCAGCTGGCGAAGTAGACGGTGATTTGTGCGATCAGGGAGTCGCCGGGGTCGACCTCGATGTCGGGCTGGCCGAGGTCCCAGCGGCCCCACCCGACCGGGCCGAAGAAGCCGATGGTGTCGTTCTTGACGCAGAACCGTTGCCAGTAGTGCGCCACCAGCTCCTCGCGCTGGCGGGGCATGCTGGTGCGACCGGCCGCGGTGGGGGTCCAGGCCAGGAACGGCTTGATGCCGGTGGTCAGCACCGGGCGGTTCTGCCAGGCGACCGCGGCCCGGAAGTCGGGCCGGGCCGCGATGTCCTGGAGTTCTCGCGCGGTCTGGACCGCGGCCGCGCCGAACTCCTCCTCGAAGGCGGCCCAGTCGGGGCCGGTGAGCTGCTCGTCGAACTTGTCCGCGGCCGCGGCGAGTCCGTCCGGCGCGAGCCGGAGCACCCCGTTGGCGGGGAAACCCGGTCCGCGCAGGGCGAACTGGTCCCACAGCCGCCAGGTCCGGTCCAGGCGCACCTCCACCGGCCTCACCCCTGGGCCGGTTCGAGGTCCACCACACTCGCCAGGTCGGCGGGCGAGGGGTAGGCGAACACCAGGGCCACCGGCACCTCGACGCCGAGGGACTCCTGGATGCGGGCGGTGATCTGGAACGCGGCCAGGGAGTCGCCACCGGCTTCGAAGAAGTCGCTGCCGGCGTCCAGGGTGGCATCGCCCAGGGTTTCGCGGTAGATGGCGGCGAGCAGCTCGGGCACGTCTACCTTGAGGTTGCTGGTCACGGGAGTCCTTTCGGTGTGGTGTTTCCGCCGGAGACGATCGCGACGGTGTTGCCCTGCCACCCGGCGCGCAGTGCGCCCGCGAAGGCGACCGCCCCGCTGGGTTCGGCGTTGACCCCGTTGTGCTGCAATAGGTCGAGCGCCTGGTTGATGTCCTCATCGGACACCGCGACCAGGTCGTCGACCCGGTGCTGGATGATGGGGAACGGGACCTCGCCGGGACGCTGGCCGCGCAGGCCGTCGGCGATGGTGTCCGAGGGTGGGAGCTCGACCGGGTGGCCGGCGGCCAGCGAGCGGGCGTAGCGGGGGCAGGCGGCCGGTTCGACGCCGATCACCCGGACCGGGTGGTCCAGCGCGGCCAGGCAGGCGCCCGCGAGCAGGCCACCACCGCCGGTGGGCACGAAGAGGGTGCCGGTGTCCGGCGCGTCGGCGAGGATCTCCAGGGTCACCGTGCCCGCGCCCGCGACCACCAGGGCGTGGTCGGAGGAGGGCAGCAGGAACGCGCCGGCGCGGGCGGCCAGGTCGCGGGCGTGGTGCTCGCGAGCGGCCACTCCCCCGGGCACGGCGATGACCGTCGCGCCGAGGTTGCGGATCTTCGCTGCTTTGGCCTGGCTGGCTCCTTCGGCCATGACGACGGTGACCGGGATGCCGAGGCGGGCGCCGAGGGTGGCCACCGCGATGCCGTGGTTGCCGGAGGAACCGGTGACGACCGCGGTGGCCGGGGTGCCGAGCAGGGCGTTGGCCGCGCCGCGGAACTTGAAGGAGCCGCCGCGCTGCTGGTGCTCGGCCTTCAGGCGCAGGCCGGGAAGGCACGGCAGCAGCGGGGTGGGCCTGATGTGGTCGGCGATTCGCTCGGCGGCGGCGCGGACGTCGGCGCGGCCCAGGCGCAGGGTGGGCGCGGTCATCGGGCCAGGGCCTTGCGGTCGGCCTTGCCGGTGCTGGTGGTGGGCAGGTGGTCGATGCGGGCGAACCGGCGCGGCATCAGGTGTGGCGGCAAGGTTTTCCCGAGGTGGGTGCGCAGTTCGGCGTCGGTGGTTTCCGCCAGGTCGCCGGTGAGGTGGGCGACCAGGTGCACCCGGTCGCGGTCGTCGGTGGCGGCGGTGAGCACGGCTCCGGTGACCGCGGGATGGGTCAGCAGCGCGGACTCCACCTCGGCCGGGTCGACCCGGTAGCCGCGGATCTTGACTTGGCGGTCCATCCTGCCCAGGTACTCCAGGCCGTTGCCGGTGCGGCGGGCCAGGTCGCCGGTGCGGTACAGGCGGGAACCGGGTTCGCCGAAGGGGTCCGGGCGGAAGCGGTCGGCGGTCAGCGCGGGGCGGTTCGCGTAGCCGCGGGCGACGCCGATGCCGCCGAGGTGGATCTCGCCGATGGCGTTGTCCGGCACCGGGTTTCCCTGCCCGTCGAGCAGGTGCGCGGTGACGCCGTGGATCGGGTCGCCGATGTGGTCGGCGTTGAGATCCGGGGTCGTGGGCACGTGGTGCCGGGTGGAGGTCATGGTGCATTCGGTGGGGCCGTACTGGTTGACCAGGTCACCGGTGATCAGCTCGCGTCCGCCCGCGGTGAGGAACGGGCGCAGGGACTCGCCGCTGGCGACCACCAGCCGGAGCCCGTCGAAGGATCCTTGGTGCTGGGCCAGGAAGGTGAGGAACGAGGGCGTCACGCTCAGCACGGAGTTGACCTGGTACCGCCGGATGACCTCGGCGAACCCGTTGGCGCGCAGCAGGTCGGCGCGGGGCGCCAAGACCAGGCGGCCGCCGGCGAGCAGTGGGGCGAAGGTGTCGCGGATCGAGGCGTCGTAGCCGAGCGGGGCCAGCTGCACGGCGACCGTGTCCGGGTCGAGGTGGTAGTCCTGGACCAGAAACCGCAGGTAGGAGTCCAGGCCGCGGCGTTCGATGAGCACGGCGTTGGGGGTGCCGGTGGAGCCGGAGGTGTGGCTGACGTAGGCCAGGGATTGTGTTGGCACAGTGGGAAGTTGGGCGGTGACCGGGGTGAGCTGGTCGAGCAGGGTGGTGGGGCCGTTGAACGGGAGGCCGGTGGCGCTGGTGGTGAGCAGGTGTGTCGCGCAGCCGAGCAGGGTGGCCAGGCGTTGGGGTGGCTGGTCGATGTCCAGGGTGAGGAACGCGCCGCCTGCGTGCAGCACCGCGGCCATGGCCACCACGGCGTCGACGGATCTGGGCACGGCGATGGCGCAGACCTGCTCGGGGCGTACCCCGTCGGACACCAGGCACTGGGCCAACTGGACGATCCGGTTGCGGAGCTCGCCGTAGGACACCGTGTGATCCGGGGTGATGATCGCGGTGGTCTCGGGCGGGTGGTTGAGGATGTCGTCGACGAAGCCGGTCATGCCGCACCACCGGTCTGGTCCACCGCGACGAAGCGGAGCTCCGAGGTGTAGCGGTTGCCCTGGTCGTCGGTGAGCCAGGCCTGTTCCGGGTTGGGCAGCATCTCGCTGATGGTGAGCCTGCCCTCCGGGTCGGTGCGGGCCAGGCGGCGGGCGGCCTTGGCCAGGATGGTGACGTAGACCGGGCTGTCGAAGTCGACGTAGAACGGCCGGGGTTCGGCAGGCGAGGTGACGAAGACGAACCGGGGCAGGTCCAGCTCCTCGCGCCACTGCCGGACCCGGACGAAACGGCGGGACTCGGTCTTCTCCGCGGCGAAAACCAGGTCCGCGGCCGGGATCCGCCAGGTCTCCCGCGCGATGATCATTCGGTCGACGGTGATCCGTGGACTGTGATCAGCGTTGGGGCGCAGGGAGAACCGGTCCATGACGCGGTTGGTGAGGGCGTTGCCGAAGACGTCCAGCAGCGGGAACTCGGTGCCGTCAGGCAGGATCAGCAGCAGTTCGCCGTCGCAGTCGACCACCTCGACGTCGGCGCTGTTGAGGGCGCGCGGGTGGTGCGGATCGGCGGTGTAGTCGACCATGCCGATGAAGTAGTCCTCCGGCCGCACCAGCGCCGGGCGGCTGCGGGTGGACCAGCGCGGCGGTTGTTCCTTGGGCAGCATGGGCATCACCCGGGGGCCGGGGAAGTCCCTGGTGGTCTCGGCGAGCAGCTCGGTGATGTCCGGGTGCTGCATGGCGAACAGCGAGGCGCCGACGGTGTTCATGGCCACGTGCAGCTCACCGAGCACCAGCTCGAACTCGCCGCGGGCGACCGCTTCGGCGTTCTCGGCCAGGACCAGCACGTCGGGGCTGACGTAGCGGGCGATGTTCCAGGCGAGCCCAGGTTCGCCGAACTCCGCGTGCACCCGGTCCGCGATGTCCACAGCGGACAGTCGGACCCGGCGGACACCCTGGGGGGCTTTGATGATCCGCGCCCAGCGTGCTCGCAGCTCCGCCTGGATGCGGTCGATCTCGGCCGTGGAGTCGGGGTGCGGCACCGGCAGGCACTCGAACCAGAGCGCGCCCAGGTCGACCCGGCCGTGCCGGTCCAGCAGCTTCCGGTGTGCGGCGCGGATGCGGCCGGTCATCGCCTCGGCGAAGCGGTTGGTCAGCCAGCGGGCAGCCGTCAGGCACAGGGCGAGCGGGGTGAGCTCGGCCAGGACCGCGGCGCCGAGGGTGGCGGTGGCCGAACGTCGGCAGTCGGCGTAGACCAGGGAGCGGCAGGGCGCGGTGCGGCTGTTCTTGGCGCGCACGGCCGCGGACTCGGTGAGGGTGGCGAAGTCCTGTTCCAGTGCGGCCATCGCGGTGGACAGGGCGGCGGAGTCGCCGTAGGCGTCGTGGATGCGCGCTTTGGCTTGTTCCAGCACGGTCAGCTTGGCCAGTGCCCGTTCGCGCACCTCAGGATCGCCCACTCGCTCCACTGTGGACCGGAGGTGCTGCTCCGGGTGTGCGCTGGTCGGCACTTCCAGTCGCCACACCAGCCACCGCCGCCGTACCAGGTCCTCGATCGCGGCCAGCACCTCTGCCTCTGGCCGGTTGAGCTGTGCGGCCAGGTCGACCGGGGATCGGGTGCCGTCGCAGCGCAGCAGGAGTTCACGCTGGTCCGGGGTGATCGGCTGGGACGGTCGGCCGGGCAGGTGCACGGCGTCGGTGGCGATGCGGACGAAGGAGACCCGGCGGGGCGGGATCCAGCGGCGCAGTGCGGGGTCCTCGCCGAGCACGCGGGCCAGGGTGTCGATGGCCCAGCTGGAGAAGTACACGGTGGACTCGGCGATCAGGCCGGTGCCCGGGTCGATCGTCACGCCGGGTTGGCCGAGGTCCCACCGGCCCCAGCCGACCGGGCCGAAGAAGCCGATGGTGTCGTTCTTGACGCAGAACCGCTGCCAGTAGTGCGCGACCAGTTCTTCCCGCTGGCGGGGCATGCTGCTGCGGTTGTCCGCGCTGGGTGTCCAGGCCAGGAAGGGCTTGATGCCGGTGTCCAGCACGGTGCGGTTCTGCCAGGCCACCGCGGCGCGGAAGTCCGGCCGGGCCGCGATGTCCTGGAGCTCCCGCGCGGTGCGCACCGCGGCCGCGCCGAACTCCTCCTCGAAGGCGGCCCAGTCCGCGCCGGTGAGCTGCTCGTCGAACTTGTCCGCGGCCGCGGCGAGCCCGTCCGGCGCGAGCCGCAGCACCCCGGCGGCGGGGAAACCGGGTCCGCGCAAGGAGAACTGGGACCACAGCCGCCAGTCGCCGGTGGGGAGGAACACGTTGTCGGACATCGCCTCGGACACCTTTCGGTTCAGGCCGTGCACCATTCCAGGACGGCGCGGGCGCTGTGGTACTTGTTCTCCGCCTGGGCGAAGGCGATGCTGACCGGTCCGTCGAGCACCTCGGCGGTGACCTCCTCGCCGCGGTGCGCGGGCAGGTCGTGCATGAACACCGCGCCGGGGCAGGACTCCATCAGCCGACTGTCCACTTGGAACGGTGCGAACCGCGTGCGCCAGTCCGGGTCGGGTTTGCTGGTGCCGGTGGTCTGCCAGCGGGTGGTGTAGACGACGTCGACCTCGGGCAGGTCGGCCAGGTCGTGCCGCTGCTCGATGCGGGCGTCGCCGCGTTTGGCGCTGATGGCGCCGCGTTCCAGGAAGCTCGCCGGGACGCCGTAGCCGTTCGGGGTGCGCAGGTGCAGCTCGGTGCCGGGGAAGCGGGTCAGGGCGAGGGACAGCGCGGTGGCGGTGTTGTTGCCCTCCCCCACGTACAGCACGCGCAGTCCGTCGACGCGGCCGAAGTGGCGGGTCATCGTGGTGAGGTCGGTGAGGGCCTGGGTGGGGTGTTCCTCCGCGGTCATCGCGTTGATCACCGACATGCGTTGCTGCGCCGCGTACTCGCGCAGTTCCCGTTCCGGGCCTGCGGTGCGGGCGACCAGGACGTCCAGCATCCCGGAGAGCACCGCGCCGGTGTCGGCCACCGACTCGCCGGTGTTCTCCTGGAGGTCGCCGGGTCCGTAGGTGATCAGCTGGGCGCCCAGGCGCAGCGCGCCTGCGGAGAAGGCGGTGCGGGTGCGGGTGGAGGTGCGCCGGAACAGCACGGCCACCACCAGGTCCCGCAACGGTTTCGCGCCGTCGAACCGTCCGGCGGAATAGTCCGCGCCGCGCTGGACCAGCCAGCGCAGGTCCTCCTCGGACAGGTCGTCGATGGAGATCAGGTGCCGTCGGTCGGCCATGGTCGTCTCCTCACCGGGTGGTGTGCAGGGCGTCGCGCAGCACGTCGAGGCCGCGGTCCAGCCGGGCGATGTCGATGGTCAGCGGCGGCAGCACCTTGACCACCTCGTCGTGACGGCCGCACAGCTCCACGATCAGGCCGTGCTCGAAGGCGTGCCGCTGCACCCGGTCCGCGCGCTCCGGGCCACCGGCCTGGGCGAGGTCGATGCCCAGGGCCATGCCGAGGCCGCGGGTGGCGATCGCCGGTTCGGTCAGTTCGGTGCGGAAGCGGTCCAGGCGGCGGGCGGCCACGGCGAGGTCGGTGTGGAACTTGGTCTGCCGCCACAGCTCCAGGGCCGCGGTGGCGGCGACGAAGGCCAGCTGGTTGCCGCGGAAGGTGCCGGTGTGCTCGCCCGGTTCCCACACGTCCAGGTCGCGGCGGAACAGGGTCAACGACAGCGGAAGTCCGTAGCCGCCAATGGACTTGGACACGGTGACCAGGTCGGGCACCACGCCGGCGTGCTCGAAGCAGAAGAAGGTGCCGGTGCGGCCGCAACCCGCCTGGATCTCGTCGAAGATCAGCAGGATGCCGTGCCGCTCGGTGAGCGCGCGCAGGCTGCGCAGCCAGTCCGGGGAGGCCGGGTAGATGCCGCCCTCCATCTGCATCGGCTCCACGATCACCGCGGCAGGCACCTCGAACCCGGAGGACGGGTCGGCGAGCATCCGCTCCAGGTAGCCGACCGAGTCGAATGTCCCTTGTGGACCGTCCTCGTAGGGCACGAAGGTGACCTCCGATGGCCCGATGCCGCCCGCGCGGCGGGCCCGTCGGCTGCCGGTGACCGCGAGGGAACCGCGGGACATGCCGTGGTAGGCGCCGGTGAAGGCGACCACGCCGGTGCGGCCGGTGGCCTTGCGGGCCAGCTTCAGCGCGGCCTCCACCGCGTCGGTGCCGGTCGGGCCGCAGAACTGGATCTTGTAGTCCAGGTCGCGCGGCCGCAGCACGGTCTCGGCGAACGCGCTCAGGAACTCGCGTTTGGCCACGGTGTGCATGTCCAGGCCGTGCACGATCCCATCGGCGGCCAGGTACTCGGTGAGGCGGCGTTTGATGAACTCGTTGTTGTGCCCGTAGTTCAGGGTGCCCGCGCCGCAGAAGAAGTCGATGAAGACCCGGCCGTCCTCGCCGTGCAGCTCGGCGCCCTTGGCCCGGTGGAAGACGATCGGGAACTTCCGGCAGTAGCTGCGCACCTCGGACTCGAGGTCCTGGAACACCGAGAAGTCGGTGGCCGCGGTGTGCGTGCCGGGGTGGTGCGCGGTGACGGTCATGGCGGGTCCTCTCGGGTGGCGGTCAGCGCTCGCCGGGCTCGGCCAGCAGAGCGGCGACTTCTTCGTCGGAGAGTTGGTCGATCTCCGCTTCGATCGCCGCGTGCACCGCTTCGGCGACGGTGGCGACGGTGGTGGCCTCGAACAGGCGGCGCAGCGGCAGGTCGATGCCGAAGACCGCGTTGAGCCGGGCCAGCACCCGGGTGGCGAGCAGGGAGTGCGCGCCGAGGGCGAACACGTCGTCCTCGACCCCGATCCGGTCCAGGCCCAGCACCTCGCCCCAGATCCCGGCCACGATGTCCTCGGTCGGGGTGCGCGGGGCCAGGTACGGGATCTCCAGGACCGGGCGGTCGATCTCGGCCTGTGGCAGGGCTTTCCGGTCGACCTTCTTGCTCGGGGTGAGCGGCAGCTCCGGCAGGAAGGTCCACAGGCCGGGCACCATGTACTCGGGCAGCCGCTCCCCGGCGAACGCGCGCAGGTCGGTGATCTCCGGGGTCCGGTCCTGCGGCACCAGGTAGGCGACCAGCCGCCGGTCCCCCGGCCGCACCTCCCTGGCGAGCACGACCGCGGCGCGGACCGCCGGGTGCTGGGCGAGCACGGCCTCGATCTCGCCCAGCTCGATGCGGAAGCCGCGCAGCTTGACCTGCTGGTCGATCCGGCCGAGGAACTCGATGGTGCCGTCGGCCAGGTAGCGCACCAGGTCACCGGTGCGGTACAGGCGAGCCCCTGGCTCCCCGCCGAAGGGGTCGGGGACGAACCTCTCCGCGGTCAGCTCGGGTCGACGGTGGTAGCCACGGGCCAGCCGCACGCCGCCGAGCAGCAGTTCGCCGGGCACGCCGACCGGGACCGGGTCGCCGTGCCGGTCCACGATGTAGGCCCTGGTGCCGGGCACCGGCCGGCCGATCGGCAGGGCGGCCTCGGCGCGGGCCTCGGCGGGCAGTTCGCCGACCGGGTGCAGCAGGCAGGTGACGGTGGCCTCGGTGGGGCCGTAGTTGCACAGGAACCGGCCGGGCAGCCCGGTATCGGCCCACCGGCGGGCGTCGTCGACGGTGACCACGTCGCTGCCGACGTTCATCAGCCGCAGGCCACGCAGCCTGGGGTCGCCGGGGCGCAGGCCGCGCAGGACCTCGCGGTAGTAGGCGGGGGTGATCTCCATGATGGTGATGCCGTGTTCGTGGATCCGGTCCGGCAGTTCGGCCGGGCTCCAGAACAGCGGGTCGGCGACCACGATGGTCGCGCCCATCAGCAGGGTGGCCGCGATCTGGTCCATGGCCACGTCGAAGGTCAGCGCGGAGAGCAGCACCACCCGGTCCGTGGGCTGGATGTCGTACTCGCGGGCGATGATCCGGCAGTGGTGGGCGTAGGAGCCGTGTTCGATCAGCACGCCCTTGGGGCGGCCGGTCGAGCCGGAGGTGAAGATCATGTAGGCCAGGTGGGCCGGGGTGGCCAGGGGTTCGGGGTTGTGCGCCGGGCGCTGGGCGAGGGCCGGAGCCTCGCGGTCCAGCCGGACGACCGGCCGGTCGGTGGCCACGGGGCGGTCGCCGGTGGTGATGACCAGGTGGGCGGTGGCGTCCTCGAGCATGAAGGCCAGCCGGTCGGCCGGGTGGTCCGGGTCCACTGGCACGTAGGCGCCACCGGCCTTGAGCACCGCGAGCAGGGAGATCACCGCGTCCAGGCCGCGGTCCAGGCAGACCGCGACGATCTGCTCCGGGCCGACGCCCAGGTCCCGGAGGTGGTGGGCGAGCCGGTTGGCGCGGGTGTTCAGCTCGGCGTAGCTGAGGCGGTCCGGGCCGAAGGTCACCGCTTCGGCGTCCGGATGCGCCGCCACCCGCTGCTCGAACAGCGCGGGCACGCAGGCCGCGGTTTCCGGGGCGGCCGGTGGGTTCCACTCGTGCAGCAGCTGGGCGCGCTCGGGTTCGGTGAGCATGGCCAGTGCGTCCAGTGGCAGGTCGGGGCGGGTGACGGCGTGGTGCAGCAGGCGCAGGTAGTGCCCGGCCATCCGGTCGATGGTGGACCGGTCGAACAGCGCGGTGGCGTACTCGAACAGGCCGGTGAGGCTGCCGTCGGCGCGGCGGCCCAGGGACAGGGTGAGGTCGAACTTCGCCGTGCGCCAAGGAGTTTGGACGCGTTCGACGGTGAGGCCGGGCAGGCGCAGTGGGGTGCGCTGGGCCTGCTGGAGCTCGAACATGACCTGGAACAGCGGGTTCCTGGACAGGTCGCGTTCGGGTTGCAGCTCGTCGACCAGTCGCTCGAACGGCAGGTCCTGATGGGCAAAGGCGTCGACCACGTGCCCGCGGACCTGGCCGAGCAGGGCGGCGAAGCTGGGCACGCCGTCCAGGGACTCGCGCAGCACCACCGTGTTGAGGAACGCGCCGAGCAGGTCCTCGACCTCGGCCCGGGTGCGACCGGCGACCGGGGTGCCGACCGCGACGTCTTGCGACCCGGTGTGCCGGGCGAGCAGCAGCTGGAAAGCGGCCAGTAGCACCATGAACGGCGTGGTGCCGTGCATGCGGGCGAGTGCGTCCACCGCGGCGGTGGTCTCGGCGGGCACCTCGATGGTCAGCAGGTCCCCGCGACTGTCCCTTGTGGACGGTCGTGGGCGGTCACTCGGGAGCTCGAGCTGGGGCAGGTGGGCCAGGCGGTCGCGCCAGTAGGCCAGGTGGCGTTCCGGCTCGGGGCCGGTGGACCAGTGGGTTTGCCAGGCGGCGAAGTCGGCGTACTGGATCGCGGGTTCGGGCGACGGGGCAGAGCCGGCGGTGCGGGACTCGTAGTAGCGGCCCAGGTCCCTGGTGAGCACGTCGATGGACCAGGCGTCCACCGCGATGTGGTGCGCGGTGAGCGCGACCAGGTGCTCCTCGGGGCGGATGCGGATCAGCAGGGCGCGGAACGGGATCTCGCGGTCCAGCGCGAACGGGCGGGCGGTGTCGGCGTGCTCCAGGGTTTCCGCCTGGGCCACGGCTTCCTGGTAGGGCAGCGCGGTGAGGTCGATCGGGTGCGCGTCCAGGCTGGCGGGCGGGTCGATGACCTGGATCGGCTCGCCGGCCGGGGCCGGGTAGCGGGTGCGCAGGATCTCGTGCCGGGCCACCACGTCGTCCAGGGCTCCAGCGAAGGCGGGCAGGTCGAGCGGGCCGTGCAGGCGCAGCACCAGGGGCACCAGGTACTCGGTGCTGCCGGGTTCGAGCTGGTCGAGGAACCACATGCGGCGCTGGGCCGAGGATGGCGGCAGCTCGCCGTCCCGGGGTGCCCTGGTGATCACCTCGGTCTTGCTGTCCGATGTGGACACCAGGTGGGCCAGCGACTCGACGGTGCGGCAGGTGAAGACCTCGGCGACCGGGACGTCCACGCCGAATGCCGTGCGCAGCCGGAAGACCAGGCGGGTGGCCAGCAGGGAGTGGCCGCCCATGGCGAAGAAGTCGTTGGTCGCGCCGACCCGGGTGAGGCCGAGGAGCTCGGCGAACAGGGCGGCCACGGTGGCTTCGGCCGGGGTGCGGGGTTCGATGTGGTCGACCCCGGCGTCCAGGCCGTCGAGGCCGGGCAGGGCGGCCCGGTCGATCTTGCCGCTGGCGGTGAGCGGCAGCGCGTCCAGGGTGCGCAGCACGGCGGGGATCATGGCTTCGGGCAGGCGTTCCGCGAGGTGCGCGCGCAGCTCGGCCGGGTCGATCCCGGTGCTGGTGACCAGGTGCGCGACCAGTCGCTGGTCCTCGCCGACGCCGTAGACCTCGACCGCGGCGGCGGTGATCGCGGGATGCTCGCAGAGGGCGATCTCGATCTCACCCGGTTCGATGCGGACGCCGCGGAGCTTCACCTGACGGTCCAGGCGGCCCAAGTACTCCAGGACGCCGTCCGCGCGGCGGCGGGCCAGGTCGCCGGTGCGGTACAGGCGTTCGCCGGGTTCGGCCGGGAACGGGTTGGGGGTGAAGCGTTCCGCGGTGAGGTCGCCGCGGCCGAGGTAGCCGCGGGCCAGGTTGACCCCGGCGACGCAGAGCTCGCCGGGCACGCCGACCGGGGCCAGCTGGTTGTGCTGGTCCAGCACCAGGATCCGGGTGTTGTCCAGCGGGCGGCCGATGGCCACGATCTCGTTCGGCTCCGCGCCGGTGTACTCCCAGGCGGTGACGTCGATGGCGCATTCGGTGGGGCCGTAGGTGTTGGTGAGCCGCACCGGGACCTGGCGGAGCAGCTCGGCGCACAGGTCCGCGGGCAGGGGTTCGCCTGCGCAGAAGACCTGGCGCAGGGCGGTGCAGTCGGCCAGGTCCGGTTGCTGGAGCAGGACGCGCAGCACGGAGGGCACCAGCTGGAGCACGGTGACGCGGTGCTCGATCATCGCGGCGACCATGGCAGCCGGGTCGCGCGGAACGCCATCGGCGGCGACGACCACGGTGCCACCGGTGACCAGGGGGGCGAGGAACTCCCACATCGAGGCGTCGAAGCTGACCGTGGTCTTCTGCAGCACCCGGTCGGCCGGGCCGAGGCCGTGTTCGCGGACGGTCCACAGCACGCGGTTGCGGATGGCCTCGTGGCTGATCACCACGCCCTTGGGCCGGCCGGTGGAGCCGGAGGTGTAGATGACGTAGGCCGCGCCGGAAGGATCCAGTGTGGACAGTGGCTCGCTGCTCGGCTCGGGGCCGGGTTCGTCCAGGAGCAGCAGCGGGATTGTGGTGTCCGGCAGGTCGTCACGGATCCAGGACTGGCTGATCAGGACCTGGGCACCGCTGTCGGTGAGCACGTGTTCGCGGCGTTGCCGGGGGTGGGCCGGGTCGATCGGGACGTAGACGCCACCGGCCTTGAGCACCGCGAGCACCGCGGTGACCAGGTCGGCGTTGCGGCGCAGGGCCACCGCGACCGGGGTTTCCGCGCGGACGCCGAGGGTGCGGAGCCGGCGGGCGAGGTGGTCGGCGCGGGTGTGCAGTTCGGCGTAGGTCAGGGTGGTGTCGTCGAAGAGGACGGCGGTGGCGTCCGGGGTGCGGCGGGCCTGTTCGGTGATCAGGTCGGGCAGGGTGCTGGTGGGGCGCTGGGTCCAGGAGTCGGTCCAGCCCAGGGTGAGCTGGGTCCGCTCGGTGGTGTCGAGGAAGTCGATGCGGTGCAGCGGCTGGTCCGGGTTGGCCAGGACCTCGGCGAGCAGGCGGCCGTAGTGCGCGGCGAGTCGTTCCACTGTGGACTCGTCGAACAGCGCGGTGGCGTACTCGAAGCCGCAGCGCAGGGAGCCGTCCGCGCGGTGCAGCACGGAGAGCATCAGGTCGAACTTGGCGATCGGCCAGCTGATGCCGACCTGCTCGACGCCGAGTCCCGGCAGAGTGAAGGGGGCCGGGCTGTCCGGGCGCAGCTCGAACATGACCTGGAACAGCGGGTTGCGGGAGGGGTCGCGTTCGGGGGCGAGCTCCTCGACGATGCGCTCGAACGGGATGTCGGCGTGCGCGTAGGCGTCCAGTGCGGTGTCGCGGACGCGGGTGAGCAGTTCGGTGAAGGTGGGCTCGCCGCTGAGGTTTCCGCGCAGCACCAGGGTGTTGGCGAAGAAGCCGAGCAGGCCGTCCAGCTCGGGGCGGCCGCGACCGGCGACCGCGGTGCCGACCGGGATGTCCTGGCCGCCACCGTGCCGGGACAGCAGGGCCTGGAAAGCGGCCAGCAGCACCATGAACGGGGTGGCACCGTGCTGCCGGGCCAGGTTCTCGGCGGCGCGGCCCAGGTCTGCGGGCAGTTCCACGGCGAGCCGGTCACCACGCCAGTCCCGGACCCTGGGGCGACGGCGATCGGTGGGTAAGTCCACTGTGGACAGATCGGTGAGACTGTGTCGCCAGTGGTCAAGGCGTTCGGCGAACTCCGGGGTGTCGGCGGTGGCGCGCTGCCAGGCGGCGTAGTCGGCGTACTGCACCGGGAGCGGGGCTGGCGGTGTCTCGCCGTCGCGGCGGGCGGTGTAGAGGCGGTTCAGGTCGGTGGCCAGGACTTCGGCGGACCAGCCGTCGGAACAGATGTGGTGCAGGGTCAGCAGGAACAGGTGCTCGGTGATGCTGACCCGGATCAGGGTCGCGCGGGCCGGGAGCTGGGTGGTGAGGTCGAACGGCTCGCGCAGGTCGGCGTGCACCAGGTCCAGGGGGTCGCCGTCGGTGGTGACGGTGGTGAACGGGATGCGGGCGGTCTGGTCGATCAGCTGGACCGGTTCGCCGTCCTGTTCGAGGTAGCGGGTGCGCAGGATCGCGTGCCGGTCGGCGAGGTCGCACACCGCCGCGCGCAGGGCTGATTCGTCGAGTTCGCCGGTCAGGCGCAGGGCGAACGGGACCAGGTAGTCGGTCGCGCCTGGGGCCAGCCGGTCCAGGAACCACAGGCGCTGCTGGGCGAAGGACAGCGGCAGCGGGCCGTCGTGCGGCACCGGGGTGATCGGCAGTCGGCGGGGTTCCGCGGCGGTGATCACCTCGGCCAGGCGGGCGACCGTGCGGGCGGTGAACACCTCGGCCAGCGGCAGTTCGACGTCGAGCTGTGCGCGCAGGCGGGCGGCGATCCGGGTGGCCAGCAACGAGTTGCCGCCGAGGGTGAAGAAGTCCTCGTGCACGCCGACCTCTGGCAGTTCCAGGAGCTCGGCCCAGACCGCGGCGACCGCGTGTTCGACCGGGGTGCGCGGGGACACGTGCTCGATGCCGCTGGGCAGGCGGTGCGCGGCCGGATCGGGCAGGGCCTTGCGGTCGACCTTGCCGCTGGCGGTCTTGGGCAGCTCGGGCAGGACCACGTACCGCGCGGGCACCAGGTGCTCGGGCAGGGTCAGCGCCAGCCCGGACCGCAGCCCGGTGAGGTCGATGTCCACTGTGGACACCAGGTAGGCGACCAGGTTGCCGTCGCGGGCGACCACGGCGGCCTCGCGGATGTCCTGGTGCGCGGTGAGCGCGGCCTCGACCTCGCCCGGTTCGATGCGGAAGCCGCGGATCTTGATCTGGGTGTCGGTGCGGGAGACGAACTCCAGCTCGCCGTCGGCGCGGTGGCGCACCAGGTCGCCGCTGCGGTACAGCCGCGCGCCGGGGGTGAACGGGTCGGGCACGAACTTGGCCGCGGTGAGCGCGCTCTGGTTGTGGTAGCCGCGGGCGACCTGGTCGCCGCCGATGTACAGCTCCCCCACCGCACCGGGCAGCACCGGCCGCAGCTCCGCGTCCAGGACGTACATGGTGGTGTTGGCGATCGGCGCGCCGATCGGCAGCGGGCCGGAGTCCAGCTCACCGGCGCGGCGGATGAGCACCGAGCAGCCCACGGTGGTCTCGGTGGGGCCGTACTCGTTGAACACCACGGTGTCCGGCGCGTGCCGCCGCCACGGGTCCAGCAGCGCGCCGGTCAGCAGTTCGCCGCCGGCCACCACGTGCGGGGCGCAGTTGCGCAGCGCGTCCGGCGAGAGTTCCTGGCCCAGCACGCCGACGTGGGTCGGGGTGAGCTTGAGCAGGTCAAAACTGTTGCGCTCCAAGGTGTTGACCAGGGCGTCCAGGCCGGGTGAGCCGTCGTCGGGGGTGAGGGTGACCGGCAGGCCGGAGAGCAGCGCGGGGTAGAGCGAGGTGACCGGCAGGTCGAAGGCGACCGAGGAGTACAGCGTGCTGCCGTGGGTGTGGCTGCCGTAGGCGGTCGCGGCCCAGCTGACGTAGTTGACCAGGTTCCGGTGGGTGATCGTGACGCCCTTGGGGCGGCCGGTGGAGCCGGAGGTGAAGATCACGTAGGCCGCGTTGTCCGGGCAGGCGAGCTGGACCGGGGCGACGGCGCCCGTGCCGCCCTCGCGCGCGGGCATCGTGGTGGTCACCCCGGTCCAGTCCGCGGGCCTCAGCTGCTCGGTGGTGACCAGCAGCGAGACCCCGGCCTCGGTGAGCAGAGCGGCCAGTCGGCCGGATGGGTCGGCCGGGTTGAGTGGCAGGTAGGCGCCGCCGGACTTGAGCACGCCGAGCAGCGTGGCCACCAGGTCGAAGCCGCGCGGCAGGCACACCCCGACCAGGGACTCCGGGCCGATTCCGTGCTCCCGCAGGTGATGTGCGATCTGGTTGGCGTGCTCGTCCAGCTGCCGGAAGGTGAGCTCGCCGTCGGGGCCGCGCAGGGCCACCGCCGCCGGGGTGCGTGCGGCCTGGGCGGCGAACAGCTCGTGCAGGCAACCGGTGGGCAGGGCGGTCGCGGTGTCGTTGTACTTGGTGATCAGGTCGCGGTGGTCCTCGGCGGAGATCAGCTCGATCTCGGCCACCGCTGTGTCCGGTGTGGACAGTGCGGTACGCAGGAGCTGCTGGAAGCCCTCGGCGAGCCGGCGTACGGTGGGCTGGTCGAACAGCGCGGTCGCGTACTGCAACCTGGCCGCCAGGCTGCCGTCGGCGCGGATGTCCATGTCCAGCAACAGGTCGAACGGGGTGCCCAGCAGCGGGGTGGGCACCAGCCCGGTGTCCAGGCCGGGCAGGGTGACCGGTTCGGCGACCGCGTTGCGCAGCGAGAAGGAGACCTGGAACAGCGGGTTGCGGGACAGGTCGCGGTCCGGGGCCAGCTCGGCCACGATCCGCTCGAACGGCGCCTCCGCATGCGAGAAGGCGGCCAGCGCGTTGGCGCGCACCCGGTCCAGCAGGGTGGCGAAGCTGGGCCGCCCGGAGAGGTCTCCGCGCAGCACCACGGTGTTGGCGAACAGGCCGATCAGCGGTTCGGCCTCGGTGCGGGTGCGCCCGGCGACCGGCGTGCCCACCGCGAGGTCGGTCTGCCCGGTGCAACGGGCCAGCAGGGCCTCGAAGGCGGCCAGCAGCACCATGAACCGGGTGGCGCGGCGGCTCCGGGCGTAGGCGTCGACCTGGGCGAGCAGCACGGGCGGCAACTGGAAGCGGACCACGTCGCCCGCGCCGTCCCACACGGTGGGGCGCGGCCGATCGGTGGGCAACTCCAGCGGGGCGAGGCCGGTCAGGCTGGTGCGCCAGAAGTCCAGCAACTTGGCCAGCCGGTCACCGGTGAGCCGCTCGCGCTGCCAGGCCGCGAAGTCCGCGTACTGCAACGACAACTGTGGCAGCGCGGCCGAGGGACCGCCGGTGCGCTCGCGGTATCCGGCGGCCAGCTCGCGGGCCAGCACACCCCAGGACCAGCCGTCGAAGGCGATGTGGTGCACCACGAACAGCAGCAGGTGTTCCTGGGCGGCCAGCCGGATCAGGGTCAGGCGCAGTGGCGGCGCGGTGGACAGGTCGATCGGCTGCCGCAGCTCCTCTTCGACGAGTTCGGCCGCCCGCCGCTCCGCATCCGTTGTGCCGCTGAGGTCGTGCCAGGTCGGATCAATGTCCACTGTGGACTCAATCACCTGGCCGGCGGTGGTGTAGCGGGTTCGCAGCACCTCGTGCCGGGCCACGATCACGGCGAACGCGCCGGTCAGCGCGGGCAGGTCCAGCTCGCCGCGGACCCGAAGAGCCAGTGGCAGCAGGTAGTCCGGCGCGCCGGGCCGGAGCTGGTCGAGGAACAACAGCCGCTGCTGTGCGAACGATGTCACCCTGGCACCGCTGTCCACCGGTCACCTCCACCTGCTCGGCCCTGGTCCCCCGAAGACTGCGGCCCGCAGCGGCACCGCCACCAGGGAAGGAGCGGCAGCGCTCGCCCGCCACCTCGGGTGCGCGTTTGTCCCTATGGCGCAGGAGATCTCGAACGGCACGCTCGGCGGGCCCCAGGTCGTGTGTGGTGGGTCTTGCACGCGACCGCCGGGCCCAGCCCGTCCCTGGCGGCACCGCCGGAACGGCCAAGTACGCCCAGTACGAGGCCATTCCGGCGGCACCACCAGGAACGGGCTGGACTCCGGCGCTCACGCACAAGACCCACCACACACGACCTACCCCGATCCCCGGAGGACGGTCATGACCGAGGAGAACGACGAGGCCGTGTACCGCGTCGTGCGCAACGACGAGGAGCAGTACTCGATCTGGCGGGCCGACCGCGAGCTGCCGCTGGGCTGGCACGCCGAGGGCACCGAGGGTTCCCGCCAGGAGTGCCTTGACCACATCGGCCGGGTGTGGACCGACATGCGCCCGCTGAGCCTGCGCCGCCGCATGGAACAGGTGAGCTGACCGGCATGAGCGGCTACGGCACCGGTTCGGCCGGGGTGCTCGGCACGATCGGCGGGACCCCGCTGGTCGAGCTGACCAGGTTGTTGCCCGGCAGCGGGTTCCGGGTGCACGCGAAGCTGGAGGCGGCCAATCCCGGTGGCAGCATCAAGGACCGGTCCGCGCACGCGATGCTGACCGAGGCGGTGCGCACCGGCGCGGTGGTGCCCGGCCGGTCGGTGGTGGTGGAGTCCAGCTCCGGCAACCTCGGCATCGGTCTGGCCCAGGTGTGCCGGCTGCTGGACCTGCGGTTCGTGTGCGTGGTCGACCCGCGCACCAACCCGCAGAACATCGCGATCATGCGGGCCTACGGCGCCGAGGTGCACACCGTCACCGACCGGGACCCGGCCACCGGCGAGTACCTGCCGATCCGCAGGCGGCGGGTGCTGGAACTGCTGGCGACCATCCCGGATGCCTACTGCCCCAACCAGTACGGCAACCCGCGCAACGCCTGGGCGCACCGCGGCACCATGCGGGAGATCGTCGAAGCGCTGGACGGCGAGCTGGACTTCCTGCTGTGCACGGTCAGCTCGGCCGGCACGCTGCGCGGCTGCGCGGAGTACGCGCGCGAGCACGGGCTGGCGGTGCGGATCATCGCGGTGGACGCGGAGAGCAGCGCGATCTTCCACCCACCGGTGGGCAGGCGGCTGATCCCCGGGCACGGCGCGGCGGTGCCGCCGGAGCTGTTCCGGCCGGGGCTGGCCGATGAGGTGGTGCACGTCAACGACCTGGACTGCGTGGTCGGCTGCCGCAGGCTCGCGGTGCGGGAGGCGATCCTGGCCGGTGGCTCCTCCGGCGCGGTGGTCAGCGCGCTGCACCGGCTGCGGGAGCGGATCCCGGCCGGGGCGAACTGCGCGCTGATCCTGCCCGACCGCGGTGAGCGGTACCTCGACACGATCTACGACGACGACTGGGTCGCGGCCCAGTTCGGCGATGTCACCGAGCTGTGGAAGGACGACGCGATGGAGGTGGCCAGGTGCTGATCCTCGGCAACGACGCGGTCCGGCGGGTGCTGGACGGGCGGGAGCTGGAGGTGCTGGCCGCGGTGCGGCAGGCCTACGTGCAGCACGCGCGGGGTGAGACCGCGTTGCCGCACTCGGTGTTCCTGCGGTTCCCCGACGACACCCGCAACCGGATCATCGGGCTGCCCGCCTACCTCGGTGGGGCGCAGGCGGTGGCCGGGATGAAGTGGATCGCCAGCTTCCCCGGCAACGTCGAGCTCGGCCTGCAACGGGCCTCGGCGGCGATTGTGCTGAACTCCATGCGCACCGGCAACCCCGTTGCGCTGCTGGAGGGTTCGACGATCTCGGCGCGCCGCACCGCGGCCAGCGCGGCCCTGGCCGCGGCCACACTTCCTGGTGCCGCACCGGACTCCGGGGTGACGCTGGTCGGCACGGGGGTGATCAACCGGGAGGTGCTGCGGTTCCTGCGGGTGGTGCGGCCGGAGCTGCGCGCGGTGACCGTGTTCGACCTGGACCGCGACCGGGCGGAGTCCTTCGCCGCCCGCTGCGGCCCCGGCCTGACCGTCACGGTGGCCGCCGAGCTGGCTGAGGCCCTTGCCGCGCACCGGCTGGTCTCCTTCGCCACCACCGCCTCCGTGCCGCACACGGACCTGGACGCCTGCCGCCCCGGCACACTGGTGCTGGGCCTGTCCCTGCGCGATGTCACCATCGACGGGGTCCGCGCGGCGGTGAACATCGTCGACGACCACGACCACGTGTGCCGCGCCGCCACCTCGCTGCACCTGGCCGAGCAGCACCTTGGCCACCGCGAGTTCATCACCGGCGCGCTCGGCGACCTGCTCACCGCCGGCACCGAGCACCACCGGCATGCGGACCGGGTGACCCTGTTCTCCCCCTTCGGTCTCGGCGTGCTCGACCTGGCGGTGTCCGCGCTGGTGCTGCGGCTGGCGCGGGAGTCCGGGCTCGGGGTGGAGCTGACCGACTTCCTACCCGCCGGGGAGGCCGCGATGAGCTCCACCGGCTGACCCGCGAAGGCCCCGTCGTCACCGACGGGGCCTTCTTCCTTGGCAGGGGGGTCAGATCAGCCCGGCGCGGACCGCGCGGGCCACCGCGTGCGAGCGGTTGCGCACCTGCAACCGGGCCATCAGCTCGTAGATCACGTTCTTCACGGTGTGCTCGGAACAGGACAGGGAGCGGGCGATCGCGGCGTTGCCGTGCCCGTCGGCCATCAGGGTGAGCACCGCGGTCTGCCGCGCGGTGAGCGTGCGCGGCGCGGTCACCGCCGCCGGTTCCGGCCCGGACAACAGACGGGCCAGCACCTCCGAGGGCAGGCGGCCGTCACCATGCCGGGCCGAGTGCACCGCGGCGACCAACTGGTCGGTGGTGGTGCGCCGGGCGTGCAGCAGCACGCTGACCCCGGTGCGCACCGCGCGCAGCACCCCGGCCGGGGCGAAGGTGTCGGCCAGCACCATGACCGGCCGGTCGGCCGGGTCCGCCGTGGCGTCCAGGGCCTCCTCCACGGTGCCGCCCGCGGCCAGGGTGACCGGCGCGGCGGCCGGGTCGACCGCGATCCCCGCCCTGGCCAGCAGTTCCAGCGCGCCTGCCCTGGCCAGGGCGTCGGTGGCGGCCAGCCGCACCCGCAGCGCGGTCACAGCAGACCCGCCCGCAGCGCGTAGGCCACCGCGTGCGCCCGGTTGCGCAGCCGGAACCGGTGCGTGATGTCGTGCACCACGCTGACCACCGTCCGCGGCGAGTAGCACAGCTGCTGGGCGATCTCCCCGGTCTCCCGGCCGTCGGCGACCAGCCGCAGCACCTCGCGTTCCCGCTCGTTCAGCGCCACCCCGCCGATCCCCGCCCGCGGCACCGGCCGGGCGCGGTGTTCCAGCAGCTCGTCCAGCAGGTCGGGCGGCACCGTGCAGTCCCCGCCCGCGGCGGCCAGCACGGTGCGGGCCAGCCGGTCCGCGCTGGCCTCGCGGCGGCGCAGCAGGCCGCGGGCGCCCGCCGCGATGGCGTGCAGGGCCTCGGCCGGGGCCAGGTCGGTGGCCACCAGCACCACCTCGGGCCGGTCCGGCCCGTCGCGGGTCTCGCGCACCAGGTCGAGCACGGTGCCGGTGACCGCGTCCACGATCACCACGGTCACCTCTGGCGGCTCCCCCGGCCCGGCCACGGCCAGATCGGGGCAGCTGTGCAGCGCACCGGTCGCGCCGGCTTCCAGCATCGGGTCCAGCGCCACCACGCTGACCCGTACCGGCTCACCCATCCGGTTCCTCCTCGCTCGTGTTGCCTCCTGCCGGTCAGCCAATACGTGCCGGAGCGGCGGCACATCGGGTCCGACCACCCACATTTCCGCCGGGCCGGGTGCTGACCACCCACAATCGCCCGGACAGCGCGAGGCCCGGCGGTCCTGGGTGAGCAGGGACCGCCGGGCCCGGCAGTGTTCAGGCCACGAGCGCGGGCGCCTCCGCCGTGCGCTGCTGACGGTCCAGCAGCAGGCCGAACGCCGCCGCCAGCACCGTCCACACGGTGGCCAGCTGGATCAGCGAGTACAGCCGGAACTGCCACAGCAGCGTGCTGGGGATGTCCGCCGGGATCGGGTCGTTGTTGGCCGGCAGCAGGAACACCACCAGCGCGAGCAGGACCACAGTGGACAGTCCGGTGACCGCGAGCCTGGTGGAGCGGTCCCAGCCCTTGCCGGCCAGGAACCGGTTGAACCACGGCGCGAGGTTGGCCAGCACCAGCCCGGCGACGATGACCGCCAGGTACAGCAGGGTGCGTTCCTCCACTGTGGACGGATCACCGACACCGGGCGGGTTGGCCGGATATTTCAAGCCTGGCAACAGGGAGACGACCAGGAAGCCGACGCCGCCCAGCAGCAGCGCGCGGTCGAAGTCGGCCCGGCCGGGCAGCCGGTGCCGCAGCCGCGCGTAGACGACCGCGAACACCGCGCCGATGGCCAGGCCGAACACCACGGTGGCCAGCAGTCCGCCGAGCAGCTGGGTGCCCCGGTCGAACAGCTCGCCGTGGTGCTCGGCCGCGCCGGGATCAGCGGGGCGGGCCTCCTCCACCGCCAGCGCGGCTTCCAGTGGGACCTCGGTGAGGAAGTACTGCACCGCGGCGCCGGCCAGTCCGGCCAGCACACCGGCCAGTGCGCCGCGGGCCAGGGTCGATCCGAAGGTTGGCGTGCTCATCAACGCGTCCCCGTTCAGTGGCACGGGACGCCGAGCGCGTGCCGCCCGTCGTGCGCGAACTCGTGGATGAGCTCCGAAGCGTGCGCCAGCACCAGGCCGTTCTCCTGCAGCAGCACGTACAGCACGATCAGCGCGGCGGTGGCGACCAGGTAGGACCAGGCGGGGACCGGGATGGCGGTGGGACGATCGGGGGACGCGGCGGATGCCGACATGTTCTTCCTCCATGCCTCGTGGACGGTTCCAGACGCGCCGCAGCCGGTCTCCTGGCTCCCGGATCACGGCCACGTCTCTCGCCTTCCCAGACGGCGAACCGTCCAGTGGCCTGGATCGAGACGGGCTTCCCCGGTCACAGCGGCGAGGACCACGCCGGAATCGCACCGGCTTCCCGAACACTGCGGCCCCGTGACGGTAGGCCACCGCGCGGCGGCGCAGCCAGCGCCGAACGGGTCATCAGCATCACAATCAGGCCGCGAACCGGTGACCCGCGGAACTTTCGTCGCGCTCGCGCGTTCAGGCGGCGGGGTCGGGGGCCGGGTCGCTGCGCAGCCTGCTGTACAGGTAACCGTCCCGCCACTGGCCGGCGCGCCATTCCACCGCGCGCAGCACGCCCTCGTGCTGGAAACCCGCCTTCACCAGGGAACGCTGCTCGGCGTGGTTCTCCGGGTGGGTGCCGGCCTGGATCCGCTCGGCCGGGGTGTGCAGGAACAGGTAGTCGCACAGCATCGCCTGCGCCCGCCAGCCGATGCCCTGGCCGCGCCACTCCGGCAGCAGCACGATGCCGATCTCCCAGTACCGGCCGCGGCCGTGGCTCCTGGTGTCCCAGCCGACAGAACCCGTTGCGGTGCCGTCGACCTCGACGATCAGCCGGCCGCCGTCCTCGCCGAGGTAGCCGTCCACCGGGAACCGCCGGGTGGCCGCGCCGGGGTCGCTGAAGCCGTTCCAGTCCAGGCCGACCAGCCAGGGTTCGGTGGCGAACCGGCGGAACAGGGCCAGATCCGGCTCGGTCACCGGGCGCAGGGTCGGCACGGGCACCGCTCACACCTCCGGGGCGATGCGGGTGAGCAGTTCCGCGACCACCGGATCGCGGGTGGCGGTGGCCGCGGTCATGGCGGCCAACTGGTCGATCAGCCAGCCGATCAGCTCCTCGCGGGTGTGGTCGCGTTCCTGCAACCAGATCAGCAGGCTGCCCTCGACCACCGCGACCCAGCAGCGCAGGGTCAGCAGCAGGAACGGGCTCGGCTCGGTGACGCCGGTGACGTCCAGGATCTCCTGCACCGCGAGGTGCCTGACCTCGTCGACGAGTGCGTCGGTGTCCCTGGTGGCGACCACGGATCCGCTGCGCAGCAAGGCGATGTAGGCGGTGGCGTAGGTGTCGGCGACGTCGACGAACACGCCGAGGGCGCGCCGCAGCTGCTCGAGCAGGGTGCCGGGCTCGCGCCGGGTGAGCCGGTCGACCAGCTCGTCCACCGCGGTGCGCAGCGCGGCCACGTGCAGTTCGCGCAGGCTGCCGAAGTAGCGGTAGAACAGGGCCCTGGAGACCTCGGCGTGGGTGATGATGTCCTCGATCGACACCAGTTCCGGCGCACGGCTGCTGTACAGCTCCAGGGCGGCGCTGATCAGGTCGTCCCGGCGCTCGGCCGGGGACATCCGGCGTTTGCGCCGGGGCTGGCTGGTCTCGGTCAGTTCAGTCATGTCCGGTTCATCATCACAGATCCAGCGTCAGCCGGGTGTGCGCTCGGGCCACACAGATGCGCGCCTGGTCCGGTTCGTCGGCCGGATGGACGCGGTCGGGCACGCCGTCGAGCACCCGGACCCGGCAGGTGCCGCAGAAGCCCTGACGGCAGGAGTAGCCGACATCGGGCAGCACGGCGCGGATCGCGGTGAGCGCGGAGGCATCGGCCGGTACCAGCACGGTGATGCCGGTGCGGCGCAGCTCGACCTCGAACGGCGCGCCGCCGAGCACCGGTGGCGGGCTGAAGCGTTCCCGGTAGAGCGGCCGGGACACCGGCACGGCCTGGCGGACCGCGGCGAGCATGGGTGGCGGGCCGCAGCAGTAGACCACCGAGTCGGCGGTGTCGACCAGGTCGGCGGCCGAGGGCGGGCCGCCCTGCTCGTCGTCGGCGTGCACCCGCACCCGGTCGCCATAACCGGCCAGCTCAGCCAGGAACGGCATGCTGGCCCTCGACCGTCCACTGTAGACAAGGCGCCAGTCCGCGCCCGCCCTGGCCGCGGCCTGCGCCATCGGCAGGATCGGGGTGATCCCGATGCCACCGGCCAGGAACAGGTAGCGCGGGGCGGGCACGAACGGGAAGGCGTTGCGCGGTCCCCGGATGCCCAGTTCGTCCCCGGCGCGCAGCTCGTGCACCTCGCGGGAGCCGCCACCGCCGTCGGCGATCCGGCGGACCGCGATCCGGTATCCAGCCGAATGGTCGGCGGGGTCCCCGCACAGCGAGTACTGCCGCCACCGGCCGGAGGGCAGGCAGAGGTCCAGGTGGTGTCCCGGCTGCCAGGCGGGCAGCGCACGACCGTCGGCGGCGACCAGGCGCAGACTCACCACGTCCTCGGCCTCGGCGCTGACCTGCTCGATCCGCACCCGCCGCGGCGGCTCGGGCGGCAGGTCGGCCGGGCGGCGGCCGCGCAGCAGCCGGATGTAGCGGTCCATCGCGCGGGCCGCCCATCCGGCCAGCCGGTCGGGGGGCGCGTCCTGGTGGGTCATCAGTGCTCCGCGGCCCGCGCGGCGGGCGAGGTCGCCAGGTAGGCCACGGCCTGGGCGGTGCAGCCCTCCTGGGCGGGGTGGTAGGAGCGGCGGAAGAAGGTGGCCATCTTGCGCAGCAGCTGGCCGTAGCCGGGCAGCAGACCCCGGCGGGCGCCGCGGCTGACGTCGCGCCAGCGCGGCCGGACCCGCCCGCCCAGCTCCGGATCGGCCCGCATCAGGTGCTTCAGGCCGCGCACCCACAGCAGCACCAGCACCGGTCCCACGATCGCCATCGCGCGCAGCCGGCGCAGGTAGCCGCCGTCGACGTGGGTGTACAGGTCGAAGGCGACCGAGCGGTGCTCGACCTCCTCGGCCCCGTGCCAGCGCAACAGGTCCAGCATGGTCGCATCGGCGCCTGCCCGGTCCAGGCCGCGCGCGTCCAGGATCCACTGGCCGAGGAAGGCGGTGACGTGTTCCACCGCGGCCACGTAGGCCAGCCGTTCCACCAGCCAGGCCCGCTGACCCCGGGCGTCGAGGTCCCGGTCGCCGAGGATCCTGGCGAACATCCACTCCACCTGCCGCACGTACGGGTCCGGGTCGATGCCCTGCTCCCGCAGGTGTTCCTGGGCGCCTTGGTGGGACTCGGCGTGCACGGCCTCCTGACCGACGAAGCCGATCACCTGCTCACGCAGCTCCGCGTCCCTGACCAGCGGCAGGGCCTGCTGGAAGACCTTGACGAACCAGCGCTCGCCCTCGGGCAGCAGCAGGTGCATGACGTTGATGATGTGGGTGGCGAACGGCTCGCCCGGCACCCAGTGCAGCGGGGTGCGGCTCCAGTCGAAGTGCACGTCGCGGGCGGAGAGGACCAGGCGGTCGGGTTGCTCGTGGCTCATGGGATCGCTCCGGTGCGGTCAGTGCGGGGTCAGGTCGCGGCGGGCGGCGGCGCGCAGCAGACCGGGCGTGAGGCGGGAGATCAGCAGCCCGGCGTGCGCCTCCGGGGTGACCGGCGCGAGCGGTTTGTCCTGGTGCACGGCGAGCAGGATGGCGCGGGCGACCTTCGAAGGCGGGTAGTTGCGCCTGCGGTACAGGGCGGCAGTGCGGTCCCGGCTGCGCTGCTGCTGGCTGTCGTCGAGGCCGACGAAGCGGGTGCTGCGGGTGATGTTGGTGTTGACGATGCCGGGGCAGACCGCGGTGACGCCGATGCGGTGCGGGGCCAGCTCGGCGCGCAGGCACTGAGTCAGGGTGAGCACCGCGGACTTGGTGGTGGCGTAGGCGGGCAGGGTGCGCGAGTAGAGGTAGGCCGCGGCGGAGGCGATGTTGACCAGGTGCCCGCCCTCGCCGCGCTCGACCAGCTGCTCGGCGAACAGGCGCGAGCCGTGGATGACGCCCCACAGGTTGACGTCGATGACCCGCTGCCAGTCCTCGGTGCTGGTGTCCAGCAGCGCACCGGCCATGCCGATGCCGGCGTTGTTGACCACCACGTCCGGCACTCCCCTGCCCCGCCGGACCTCCTCGGCGAAGGCGGTCATGGCCTTCTCGTCGGCCACGTCCACGGTGTGCGCGCTGGCGGTGACGCCGAACCGCTCGGCCAGCTCGGCCGTGTGCGCCGCCGACTCACCGTCCACATCGGACACAACCACGTCGGCGCCGTGCTCGGCGAAGGCCAGCGCGGTCTCCCGCCCGATGCCACTGCCCGCGCCGGTGACCAGCACCAGGTGGTCGGCCCAGCGCTGCTTGGGCCGCATTGGGCGGATCCGGCGCAGCGACCGGGTTTCCGGGCCGCCGTCGAGGTGCTCGGCGAACTCGGTGACGCAGCGCGCGATGACCTCGGGCCTGCTGCGCGGCAGCCAGTGCCCACCGGCGATCCGCCGCACCCGCAGGTCGCTGACCCAGCGGGCGATGTCGGTCTGCACCGGCGTGCTGACGAACGGGTCCCTGGTCGGCGCCAGCACCTGCACCGGCACCTCGGTGCGCCGCTGGGCCGGCCGGGCGAACCGGGGCGGCATGTTGGCCCGGTACAGCTGGAGTCCGTGCAGGCCGTCGGCGAGCACCGGCGGCGGGATGGCGACCCCGTCGCCGAGCTTGACCAGCCGTCCCATCACCTTCGGCAGGACTCCGCTGCGCCAGGCCAGTTCCGGCGCGAACGGCAGCTGGAAGAAGCCGATGTAGCCGGAGAACACCAGCTGCCGCAACAGTTCCCGCAGCCGACGGGGGCTCGGCTTGCGCAGCCGGTCCCGGATCCAGTGTCCGGCATGGTCCAGGCAGGGGCCGGAAATCGAGGTGTAGGAACGGATCCGGGTCTTCAGCGCCGGGTCGGTGACCGCGTGCCAGGCCTGGATCGAGCCCCAGTCGTGGGCCAGCAGGTGCACCGGTTCGTCTGGGCTCACCGCCGCCGCCACGGCCACCAGGTCGGCGACCAGCCGGTCCAGGAGGTAGTCCTTGCGCTCCTTGGGCTTGCCGGAATCGCCCGCGCCGCGCACGTCGTAGGCGACCACGTGGAACCGCTCGGCCAGCCGTACCGCGACATCCGTCCACACCGAACTGTCGTCCGGGTAGCCGTGCACACAGAGGACGGTCGGCGCGGCGGCGTCGCCCCATTCCCGCACGGCCAGCCGGACCCCGTCGCCCTGGACGAACCGGGTGCGTCCGGCCTCCGCAGGCACCGCGTTGTGAGACATAATGTCATGTTAGACATTCTGTCAATAGGGGTCGGCCGGGCTCACTCCACCGGGAACGGATCGTCGAGCAACCCCAGGTCCGGCGGCACCAGCGTGGTGGAGAGCACCAGTTCCCGCAGCAGGTTGTCGTTGAGCGCGTTGCCCACCGGCTCGCCCACCTCGGCCTTGGTCAGCCCGGCCACTCCCCCGGCCGACAGGCGCGCCCGCACCTCGGTGACCATGTGCTCGACCCGCTTGATCGTCCACCCGGCGCCCGGTTGCAGGCCGGCCAGCACCTCCGCGGTGTGCTGCCGCGACATCGGCTGCGGCCGCGCGTCGTGCAGCAGGTACCGCTGACCCAGCACGACCAGCATCAGCTTCTCCTCCGGCCGCAGCACCCAGGTCCGCGGCGGGCGGGTCGGCTCGCCGTGCCGGGGCTGCGGGCGGCCGCCATCGGAACCGGCGACGTAGACCTCCAGCAGGTGCTCGCGGTTGCGCGCGCCGCGGATGAACAGCGGCGTGTAGCCCTCCTCCAGCGGCACCTCGTCCTCGCCGCCGCACAGCAGCAGCGCGCCGGGGAACCTGATCGGCAACCGGCCGGTGTTGCCCACCCACCACTGGCCGAACCGCCTGGTCAGCACGCCGTGCTTCCGGCTCACCTGCACGTCGTCCTCACCGACGCACACGTCGACGTCCGGCCGGTTGCGCCCGAAGCGGACCTGCTGGCCCTCCATCGGCGCCATCCGCACGCCGCCGGTCACGGTCAGCGCGTACACCTCGCCCGGCGCGGCGCGTTCCACGCCGTGGGCCAGGCTGCGGTGCTTGCGGGGCAGCAGCACGCCGCCCGCTCTGGGTGTGGTCATTCCGGCCTCCTCGCACCGTCGTGGGGCCAGTCTGCGCCCGCGCTGCCGGGACCCCTCCCGATCACCGTGCCAGGCGGGCCGCCACCTGGCCAGCCGCGGCCCGCGCCGGTGCGCACAGCTGCTCGCCGGGCTGGTCGTCGCGCACCACCACGCGCACCACCTCGATCATCGGCTTGCCGTCGGGGCCGGTGTAGTCGCGGTGCACGATGGCGGCCTCGCAGGTCTGCTCGCCGTAGCCGTCGGCCTCGACGTAGGCAGGGCGGCCGCTGAGGTCGATGCGCTCGCCGTCGCGCTCGCCCATCGGCTGGTCCCGATCGAAGATCACCAGCAGTGTGCGGCGGCCGCGTTCCCATTCGCAGACCCAGTTGCCGAACCCCGGGTCGGGCGCGGCCGGGCCGCCCAGGGCGGTGGCGGCCTCGTTCTCCGCGACCAGCGCGCAGGCGTCCAGGCGGGCCAGCGCGCCGGGCTCGGGTTCTGCCTGGCGGCGTGGGATCTGCCCGCGGCCCAGCACGATCACCACGCCGCTGGTCACCGCGTCGGCCATCGCGCACAGCTCGGCCCGGCGGTTGTCGATGTGCTTGGCGCTGACCACGATCCGGTAGCCGTCGTTGAGCTGGACGGTCCGCTTGCACTGGCCGTTGCGCTCCGGGGCGCGGTCGATCGAGGCGACCGCGGTGGCGGTGACCGCGCTCGGCGCGTTGCCCGCGCGCGGTTCCAGCTCGACCCGGACGTCGGCCTCGTCCTCGGGGTCGGCGCTGAGCCGCACCAGCACATCGCACCGGTTGAAGTTGCCGTAGTCCGCATCCAGCCGGGCCTGGCCGAACCGGCTCAGCGCGGCCGGATCGGTGAGCGCGCACGGGTCCGCGGTCCGCGGGTCGCCGATGACGGAGTCCGGTTCGCTGTCGCTGTAGCGCCACACGAGCGCGCCCGCGACCAGCCCGGTCACCACCGCGGCGGCGGCCAGCGCGAACCCCCACCGGCGGCGGCGCACCGCGGGCGGGATCCGGATGGTGGCCTCACTGCCGTTGGCCACCTCGCGCAGCATCGACTCCGCCTCCGCCGCACTGGGCCGTTCCCTGGGTCGCTTGCGCAGCAACGCTTCCAGCACCGGGCCTAGTGGTCCGGCCAGTCGCCGCGGCTCCAGCTGGTAGCCGGCCGCGCGGTGCACCTGGCCGTAGGGGTTGACCGTGGCCCGGCCCCAGGGCGAGCAGCCCTCCACCGCCGCGAACAGCGTGGCGCCCAAGGAGAACACGTCCGCGGGGGCGTCACCGACCTCGCCCCTGGCGACCTCGGGGGCGAGGAAGCCGGGCGTGCCGTCCAGCGCGCCGCCGCCCGCGTGGGTCTCCTCGGCCCAGCGGGCGATGCCGAGGTCGGTCAGTTTCGCGCTGCCCTTCGCGGTGAGCAGGACGTTGCCCGGCTTGACATCCCGGTGCACCAGGCCGTCCTCGTGCATGGCGGCCAGCGCCGCGGCCAGCTGCGTGCCGATCCGGGCGACCTGCTCCGGCGGCAGCGGACCGTCCTCGGTGAGCACCCGGTCGAGGTCGCGGGACTCCAGGTATTCCATGACCAGCCAACGGTCCTCGCCGTCGAGCAGCACGTCGAAGACGGTGACCACGTTGGGGTGGTTGAGCCCGGCGCCGAGCCGGGCCTCCCTCCGGGTCTGGCTGCCACCGTGCTCGTCGTCGGCCGAGTGCGACCGCTTGAGCGCCACCGTGCGGTTCAGCTCCAGGTCGGTCGCCCGCCAGACGACCCCCATCCCCCCGGCGCCCAGCCGCTCCTCCAGGCGGTAACGCTCAGCGATCAGTTGACCACTGCGCATGCGGTCAGTGTAGGGAGCCGGGAACCCTCCCGCCCACCGGTCCTAGCGTCCGCGGCCTCCGGTGCGGCAACCCGCCGGGGAGGTGACGAGGAGGAATCGACATGATCGGAAAGGTGTCGGCGGTCATAGCGGCGGCGGGGGTCGTGGTGCTGCTCGCCCCGGCCGCGGTCGCGGAACCGGCGAAGTCCCGGCTGGTGATCAGGAAGGGCGGCACGGCGGAGCAGCCGCTGGTCGTCGACGGCACGGGCAAGGAGGTCAGCGGCATCACCGTCAACGCCAGCCACGTGGTGATCCGCAACTTCCGGCTGGTCCAGCCCGAGGGGCCGGGGATTCGCGCGCAGGGCAATAACATCACCATCGAGGACAACACGATCACCAAGCCGCGCAACGGGGACGGCGACGGCATCCGGTTCTTCGGCACCGGGATCAAGATCCTGCGCAACACGGTTTCGGGCACCAGCAACAGGTATGGCCACGCCGACTGCATGCAGACCTACGCCACCAACACCCCGGCCAGCCAGGACGTGCTGATCGAGGGCAACCGGTGCGAGCAGATCGACAACATGTGCCTGATGGCCGAGGGCCCCAACGAAGGGGAGGGCAGCGGGCGCGGGCACTCGCACCACTTCACCATCCGCGGCAACTTCTGCGAGACGCTGAAGGCCGCGCAGGCGCTGATGTTCGAGGACGTCCAGCACACCACCATCGAGCGGAACTCCTTCGCCGCCTCGCCGGTGAAGGCGATCGGCCTGGCGATCAAGTCCACGAACGCGACCGTGCGCGAGAACGAGGTCAGCCCGGGGATCCGGTACGAGGTCGGCATCGACGACTCCTCCCGGCCGGGCTACCAGGGCCCCAAGCCCGGCGGCCGCCCCTGACCATGCGCGGAACGCATCACCACCAGTAAGAACCGGCCTTGGACGCCTCCCCGGTCCGCCCCGGAAGCTGGCGACAACCGCAGCGACCGTGGAGGCACCCATGCCCGAACCCACCCCAACCCCCGCCGACCGCCTGGTCGCGCGCGACCACCAGGGCTGGACCGCCGAGCTGCACGCGGAGTTCCAGCGCAACGAGCACAACGGCCACGTCGGCGGCCGCCTGATCGAACAGACCAGGTGGACCCGCCTGTGGGAGATCCACCTGGCCCCCGGCGAACGCCTGCCCGCCCATCGCCACGTCCTCAACTACTCCTGGACCGCTGTGCACAGCGGCCTCGGCCGCCAGCACACCCACGACGGAACCACCCGCGAGGTGACCTACCGGTCGGGAGACAGCAAGTTCCTGCTTTTCCCGGCCGGTCACTTCCTGCTGCACGACCTGGAGAACATCGGCCGCACCCCGCTGTTGTTCATCACCACCGAGTTCCTGACCAGCCCCAACCCGCCCCTGCCGCTCTAGCGGTCGGCGGGCGCGGGCAGATGCGGCGGCACCACCTCGGCCGCCCGTTCGAGCAGGTCCAGGAAGGCCCCGGTCATCGGATCCGGCGCCCGCCGGGTGAACGCGGCCACCGGCCGCCGCACCGCGGGCTCGGGAAAGGCCACCGTCACCGCGTCGGTCGGGGCCAGGATGTTCGCGGGCACCAACGCGATCCCCAGCCCGGCCGCGGCCAGCCGGGGCGCGGCACTGGTCTGCGCGGTCCGCACCGAGACCACCGGGCTGAAACCGGCGGCCGCGCAGGTCCGGTCCACCACCTCGGCGAGCCCGTTGACCGGGTCGAAGTGCACCCACCGCCGCTGCGCCAGCTCCGTCACCGGCAACCGCCGCCCCGCCGGCGGCGCCTGCTCCCCCGCGGGCAGCACCAGCACGAACTCCTCCACCCCCAGCTCCCGCACCGGCCCGTCCCACTCCCGGGGCCGGGGCGAGACGGCGAGGTCGGCGAACCCGTCCCGCACCGCCTGCTCCAGGTGGTCCCGATGGGTGAACTCGGTGATCCGCAGCTCCACCCCGGAATGCTCCTCCCGCCACTGCCGCACCACCGGCAGCAGCGCCCCCAGGGTCAGCGACTGCACCACCGCCACGTGCAGCTCCCCCGCCAGCAGCCCCGCGGCCCGCCGCCCGACCTCCCGCACCCGCCGGGCCTCGGCCAGCGCACTGCGCGCCGCGGGCAGCACCGCCCGGCCCACCGCGGTCAGCTCCACCCCGCGCGGCAACCGCTCCAGCAACGGCGCGCCCACCACCCGCTCCAGCTCGCGCACGCTGCGCGACAAGGCGGGCTGCGTCAGCAACAACGCCTCGGCAGCAGCGGTGAACGTGCCGCAGTCCACCACCCCGACAAAACACTCCAACTGCCGCACAGTCACCACGCCCGCACCCTAGGCCGTTGTTGACGGGGTTTCCGGGCGGGACTATGTTCGGATGTAGAACTTGTGTGCGCTATGCGAACATTGGAGCGGGCGATGGCGGAGATCGTGTCGCTGGCGGACGGGATCGCCGAGCTGGTGCGGGACGGGGATGTCGTCGCGCTGGAGGGGTTCACCCACCTGATCCCGATGGCGGCCGGGCGGGAGATCATCCGGCAGGGGCGGCGGGACCTGACCCTGGTCCGGATGACGCCGGACCTGGTGTACGACCAGCTGATCGGGGCCGGGTGCGCGCGGAAGCTGGTCTTCTCCTGGGGCGGCAATCCCGGGGTGGGGTCGCTGCACCGGTTCCGGGACGCGGTGGAGCACGCGTGGCCCCGGGCGCTGGAGCTCGAGGAACACAGCCACGCGGGGATGGCCAACCGCTATGTCGCCGGGGCGTCCGGGTTGCCGTTCGCGGTGCTGCGGGGCTACTCGGGGACCGATCTCGGCTCGGTGACCCCGACGATCCGGGCGATCGACTGCCCGTTCACCGGGGAGCGGCTGGCCGCGGTGCCCGCGCTGAACCCGGATGTGACCGTGGTGCACGCGCAGCGGGCCGATCGGCGCGGCAATGTGCAGCTGTGGGGGCTGCTGGGGGTGCAGAAGGAAGCGGTGCTGGCGGCTCGGCGGAGCTTGGTGACCGTCGAGGAGGTGGTGGACGAGCTGACGCCGGTGCCGGGGGCGATCGTGTTGCCCTCGTGGGTGGTCAGCCGGGTGGCGGTGGTGCCCGGTGGAGCCCATCCCTCGTACGCGCAGGGCTGTTCCGAGCGGGACAACCAGTGGTACCAGGACTGGGACCCGATCTCGCGGGACCGGGAACGGTTCCAGGAGTGGTTGCGGGACAACGTCTTCGCCCCGGCCGGGAGGATCGGATGAGCGAGTGCTCCGCGGATGAGATGATGACGGTGGCCGCCTCGCGGGCGTTGCGGGACGGCGTCCGGTGCTTCGTCGGGATCGGACTTCCTTCCACCGCTGCGAACCTGGCGCGGCTGACGCATGCGCCGGAGCTGGTGCTGATCTACGAGTCGGGCACCCTGGGGTCCAAGCCGGACCGGCTGCCCGCCTCGATCGGGGACGGCATCCTCGGTGAGACCGCGGATGCGGTGATCAGCGTGCCCGAGGTGTTCAACTACTGGTTGCAGCCCGGGCGGATTGATGTGGGTTTCCTGGGCGCGGCGCAGCTCGACCGGTTCGCCAACATCAACACGACCGTGGTCGGGGACTACCGGAACCCCGAGGTGCGGCTGCCTGGAGCCGGTGGCGCGCCGGAGATCGCGGCGTCCTGCCGGGAGGTCTTCGTGGTGGTGCGGCAGACCCGGCGCAGCTTCGTCGAGCGGGTGGACTTCGTGACCTCGGTCGGACACGGGCGGGGCGCGGGCGCTCGGGAGCGGTTGGGGTTGACCGGGGCCGGGCCGACGACGGTGATCACGGATCTTGGCGTGCTGCGGCCGGATCCGGAGACGCGGGAGCTCACGCTGACCCAGGTGCATCCGGGTGTTTCCGTGGAGCAGGTGCGCGCCGCCACCGGGTGGGAACTGCGGGTCTCCCCCGAGCTGAGCGAGACGCCCGCGCCGACCGCGGCGGAACTGGCGGCGTTGCGGGAGCTGAAGGGGCGGTCATGACCGAGGTGTTCCTGCTGGACGGCCTGCGGACCCCGTTCGGGCGGCACGGCGGTGCGCTGTCGGGAGTTCGGCCGGATGACCTGGCGGCACTGGTGTTGCGGTCGTTGACCGAGCGGACCGGGTTTGATCCGGGCGAGGTCGACGAGGTGGTCTTCGGGGCGGCCAACCAGTCCGGTGAGGACAACCGGAACGTGGCGCGGATGGCCGCGCTGCTGGCCGGGTGGCCCACCTCGGTGCCGGGGACCACGGTGAACCGGCTGTGCGGGTCGAGCCTGGACGCGGCGATGCACGCCTCGCGGATGATCGCGGTGGGTGACGCGTCACTGGTGGCCGTCGGCGGGGTCGAGTCGATGAGCCGGGCCCCGTGGGTGTTGCCCAAGCCCGCCAAGGGTTTCCCCGCCGCTGACGCGACCTTGCACTCCACGACGCTGGGGTGGCGGATGGTGAATCCGGTGATGCCACGGCAGTGGACGGTGTCGCTGGGCGAGAGCACCGAGATCCTGGCCGATCAGTCCACAGTGGACAGAGCGAGTCAGGACGAGTTCGCGTTGCGCAGCCATCGGCTGGCCGCGGCGGCCTGGGAGGCGGGGCACTACGACGACCACGTGGTGGCGGTGCCGGGTGTGGAGCTGGCGCGAGATGAGAGCATCCGGGCCGATACGACGGCGGCCAAGCTGGCCGGACTGAAGCCGGTGTTCCGTCCACAAGGGACAGTCACGGCGGGGAACTCCTCACCGCTGAACGACGGCGCTTCGGCCTTGTTGCTTGGCGATGAGGCTGCTGCGCGACGGCTTGGCGTGACGCCGTTGGCCAGGATCGCGGGTCGGGGCGCGGCCGGGGTGGATCCGGATGTGTTCGGGCTGGGGCCGGTGCGGGCGGCGGAGATCGCGTTGCGGCGGGCCGGGATCGGCTGGTCGGACCTGACCGCGGTCGAGCTGAACGAGGCGTTCGCGGCGCAGGCGCTGGCCTGCCTGCGGGCCTGGCCGGAGCTGGACCCGGAGATCGTCAACGCCGACGGCGGGGCGATCGCGCTGGGCCACCCGCTGGGCGCCTCGGGCGGTCGGTTGCTCGCGCAGCTGGCCTACCGGCTGCGGCGGGCCGGTGGTGGTTGGGGGCTTGCCACACTGTGCATCGGGGTCGGGCAGGGCTTGGCCGTGGTGTTGCAGGCGTGAGCAGGAGTGAGATGGACCAGGCGGAGTGGGGCGCGCACCACGTGCAGTCGCTGGCGCGCGGGCTGGCGGTGATCACCGCGTTCGGGCCCGACCGGCCGGAGCTCACCCTCAGCGAGGTGGCCAGGGAGACCGGGATGACCAGGGCCGCCGCGCGGCGGTTCCTGCTGACCCTGGTGGACCTGGGATACGTGCGCACCGACGGCAAGCAGTTCGCGCTGACCGCCCGGGTGCTGGAGCTGGGGTACGCCTACCTGTCCAGCCAGTCGCTGCCGGAGGTGGCGCAGCCGCACCTAAAGCGGTTGTCGGCCGAGGTCGGCGAGTCCAGCTCGGTGTCGGTGCTCGACGGCGGCCAGGTCGTGTACGTGGCGCGGGCGGCGGTGTCGCGGATCATGACGGTCGGCATCAGTGTGGGCACCCGGTTCCCGGCGTTCGCGACCTCGATGGGCCAGGTGCTGCTGGCGGAGCTGGACGGGCCGGAGCTGGACGCGGCGCTGGCGGCCAGCGGGCTGACGCGGCTGACCGCCCGGACGATCACCTCGGCGGAGCGGTTGCGCGAGCAGCTGCGGGTGGTGCGGGCGCAGGGGTGGGCGGTGGTGGACCAGGAGCTGGAGGAGGGGCTGCGGTCGGTCGCCGCGCCGATCCGGGACCGGGCTGGGCGGGTGGTGGCCGCGGCGAACATCGCCACGCATGCCAGCCGGGTGTCGGCGGGGGCGATGGCGGCGGAGTTGCTGCCGCGGTTGCTGGTGGCCTGCAAGGGGATCGAGGAGGACCTGCGAGCCCGGCGGTGACCGCGGTCGCTCAGGCCGCTCCCCCACCGGGGCGCAGGTCGGGCGGGCCTGCGGCGGCAGGGGCGCGGCCGTGCCAGGCGTCCTCGAGCAGGGCGGCGATGCCCTCGGCGGTGAGCGGGCGCGGGTTGGGGTACGGGGTGGCGGTGGCCAGCTCGACCGCGCGGGGCAGGTCCGACTCGGCCAGGCCCAGTTCGCGCAGGGAGGTGGGGCCGCCGAGGCGGACGACCAGCTCGTGCACGCCGCGGGGCGCGTCGGTGACGCCGAGGGCCTCGGCGACCTGGCTCATCGCGGCCGGGGCCGCCGGGGCGTTGTAGGCCATGGCGTGCGGCAGCAGCACGGTGTGGGTCTCGGCGTGCGGCAGGTCGAAGGCGCCGCCGAGGGTGTGGCAGAGCTTGTGGTGCAGGCCCATGCCGACCGAGCCGAGGCAGGTGCCGGCCAGCCACGCGCCCTGCAACGCGTCGGCGCGGGCGGCCAGGTCGGCCGGGTCGGCGACGATGCGGGGCAGGGCGCGGCCGAGGCGGGTGATCGCCTGCACCGCCAGCTGGTCGGTGACCGGGTTGGTTTGGGGCGCGTACAGGGCCTCCACGGCGTGCGCGAGGGCGTTGACGCCGCTGGTGACCGACCGACCGGCCGGTAGCGCGAGGGTCAGCTCGACGTCGTAGATGACCGTCTCGGGCAGCACCTCCGGCGAGGTCAGCGTGGTCTTGCCGCCGTGGTCGGTCTGGCCGAGCACCGCGGTGACCTCGGAGCCCGCGTAGGTGGTGGGCAGCACGACCTGCGGCAGGCCGGTGCGCAGGGCCAGCGCCTTGGCCAGTCCGATGGCCGAGCCGCCGCCGATGGCGACCAGGCAGTCGACGCCGTGCTCCCGCACCAGTGCCAGCGCGGTCCCGGTGACCCCGACCGGGGTGTGCGGGACCGGGCGTTCGAAGCGGGCGGTCAGCAGCGGGCCGAGCAGCCCGGCCGCCCGGCCGGCCGAGCGGGGCGAGCCGATCAGCAGCACCCGGGTGCCGCCGAGGGCGCGGACCTCCTCGGGGAGCCGGTCCAGGGTGCCGGGGCCGAAGAGGATCCGGGCCGGGTTGGCGGTGTACTCGAACGTGGCCATGGGCGCATCGTGCCCGAGGGGTGATCAGCGGGTGGAGTAGGAGCGCGCGCCGGTGCCTGCCAGCTTGCCGCCCTCCACGATCAGGTACTCCTCGCGGATCGGGGAACCATCGAAGAAGTTCTCCAGGATCTCCCTGGTGCCCGCGGCGTAGCGGGTCTGCGCGGACAGCGAGGAGCCGGAGATGTGCGGGGTCATGCCGTGGTGCGGCATGCTGCGCCACGGGTGGTCGGCGGGGGCCGGTTGCGGGTACCAGACGTCGCCCGCGTAGCCGGCCAGGTGGCCGGACTCCAGCGCCCGGACCACGGCCTGCTCGTCGGCGATCCTGGCCCTGGCGGTGTTGATCAGGTAGGCGCCGCGGCGCATGGTGGCGATGAGCTGCTCACCGAAGAGGCCCTCGGTCTCCGGGTGCAGCGGCGCGTTGATGGTGACCACGTCGCAGTGCGGGACCATGGTGGCGGCGTCCGGGTGGAAGGTCAGGCCCAGCTCCCGCTCCAGCTCGGCGGGCAGGCGGTGCCGGTCGGTGTAGTGCAGGTGCACGTCGAAGGGCTTGAGCCGACGCAGCACCGCCAGCCCGATCCGGCCCGCTGCCACCGTGCCGACGTGCATGCCCTCCAGGTCGTAGGAGCGGGCCACCGCGTCCGCGATGTGCCAGCCGCCGTCCCGGACGATCTGGTGCGACGGCAGGTAGTTGCGGACCAGGCCAAGGATCATCATCACCACGTGCTCGGCCACGCTGATGCTGTTGCAGTAGGTGACCTCGGCGACGGTCACCCCGGCCTCGATCGCGGCGGCCAGGTCCACGTGGTCCGAGCCGATGCCCGCGGTGACCGCGAGCTTGAGGTTGCGAGCCTTGGCGATCCGCTCCGGGGTCAGGTAGGCGGGCCAGAACGGCTGGGAGATCACCACGTCGGCGTCGGCCAGCTCGCGCTCGAACACCGAGCCGGGGCCGTCCTTGTCCGAGGTCACCACCAGGGTGTGGCCCCTGCTCTCCAGGAACCGGCGCAGCCCGAGCTCGCCGGAGACGCTGCCCAGCAGCGCGCCGGGGGTGAAGTCGACGGCCTGGGGACTGGGCAGGGTCTGGCCGTCCGGATAGCGGTCCAGGTGCGGCAGGCCGTCCCTGGCGTAGCCGGTCGGGTAGCCGTCGACCGGGTCGTTGTAGAGCACGCACAGCACCTTCGCCATGTCGCCTCCTCCTCGCGCTGGGGGTGGGTTTCCCTTGCCCTATCGAGGGTTCAGTCCAGCAACAGCGCAGGTCAAAGCGTTTGTCCCTGTCGACCGATAGGCCGGGGCTATGACAGGTGGGCGCGCGCGACCCGGTCCAGCTCGCCGCGCACGTCCACCACGCGGGCCACCTCGGCCAGTGCCGCGGCCATCGGCGCCTCCGGGTCGCGGGCCGCGGTGACCAGGCCGCCCCGGGGGGTCTGCGCGGTGCCGTGCAGGGGCAGCGCGCGCATCCCGGCCGGCACGCCGAACATGTGCAGCCAGGCGTGCGAGATGACCGAGTACCAGGTCCGGGTGGCCACGTGCGCGTACAGCGCGGCCACCGAGTCGGTCTCCACCGCGGGCGCGACGGTGGCGCCCGCGGCGGCGAAGAGCTCGTCCAGGATCCGGCGGTTGCGCATCTCCGGCGACAGCAGGCACAGCGGCACCGCGGCCGCCTCGGCCCAGCCCGCCGAACCCTGAAGAGCAAGATCACTGTCGCTCGGCGCGAGCAAGAGATAGCGTTCCTCGTATACGGGGAGTCGCCGGACCCGGCCCAGCGGCTCACCGTCCAAATAGGTCAGTCCGGCGTCCAGCTCGAACTCGGCCAGTCCGTGCGCGATGTCCCGAGAGGACAGTGACCGGATGCTCACCCTGGCGTGCGGATGTCGTTGGCAGAACGGGACTGTGAGCAGCGGGACCGCGGTGAGCGCGGTGGGGATGGCACCGATCCGGACCGTGCCGGTGAGCCCCTGGCGCATCTCCGCCAGCTCGTCCTGGAGGGCGTCCCGCTCGGCCAGGATGCGGTGCGCCCACAGCAGAACCCGCTCACCCTCCGCAGTCAGGCCGTCGAACTTGCGGCCCCGGTCCACCAGTGGCGTGCCCAGTTCCTTCTCCAGGGAACGGATCGCCGAGGACAGCGAGGGCTGCGAGACGTGGCAGGCCGCGGCGGCGCGGCCGAAGTGCCGCTCCCTGGCGAGCGCGACCAAGTACTCCAGTTGACGCAACAGCACACATCAGCATGGTCCAGTCCAGCGGTCGCGGTCCAGTCGCGCAACCGATTCCACATTGCCGTGCAACCGATTCCACCTGGTATTTTCCCGGTGCTGAGTCAGTCCACAATGGACATTCAGTGTTTTGAGTCCGACCCGGATGGACGATTTCCCGGAAATGCGGGAACCCCTAGCATCGCCGGGGTGCTGCGGCGGCGAACCCCACACGAAATTCCCATTCCAGCGACCCGGCAGGTTGTGACCACCAGGTTTTCCCTGCGTACCACTGCTTTCGCACTATCCGGCGCACTGGCTCTCAGCGGCTGCGCCTCCCCTGTCGCCGGTGGTGGCGACGGTTCCGGCACCAGCGGCGCGACCACTCCGGTCAGTCTGGGGGTCGTGCCGGTCATCGACGTGGCACCCATCTACCTAGGCAAAGAAAAGGGTTTCTTCGCCAAACGGGGGATCGACCTGCGTTTGGAGACCGGCCAGGGCGGCGCGGCCATCCTGCCAGGGGTGATGAGCGGTCAGCTCACCTTCGGCTTCAGCAACATGACCTCGCTGCTGGTGGCCAGGGACAAGGGCCTGGACGTGAAGGTGGTGGCCAACGGCACCTCCTCCACCGGCAAGTCCGGCGCCGACTTCGGCGCGGTGGTGGTGCGCGGCGACTCCCCGGTGCAGAGCGCGAAGGACCTGGCAGGCCGCAGTGTCGCGGTGAACACCCTGAAGAACATCGGCGACACCACGGTGCGCGCCTCGGTGCGCAAGGCCGGGGGTGACGCGGCGGCGGTGAAGTTCACCGAGCTGGCGTTCCCGGACATGCCCGCGGCGCTGGCCAAGGGCAACGTGGACGCGGCCTGGGTGGTGGAACCCTTCCTCACCATGGCCAAGAACCAGGGCGCCAGGGTGGTGGCCTGGAACTTCGTGGACACCGCGCCCAAGCTCTCCGTGGCGGCCTACTTCACCTCGGCCAAGCTCCGGGCCGAGCAACCGGACCTGGTGCGCAAGTTCACCGAGGCGGCCAACGAGTCGGCGACCTACGCCCAGGCTCACCCGGACGAGGCGCGGCAGGCCATCACCGGCTACACCAAGATCACCAAAGAGCAGGTGGCCAGCCTGACCCTGCCCGACTGGCCAGCCGAGGTGAACCGCGAGTCGGTGGCCACGCTGGCCGAGCTCGCCCCGCAGGACGGCCTCGTCTCCGGGAAGCCCGACCTGACCGCCCTGCTGCCATGATCCTCACCTCCCCGGTGCGCGGCGCCGGCACCTCGGCCACCACCCTCGGCGCGCTCGGCGTGGCGGGGCTGGCGGTCGTGCTGGAGCTGGCGCCGCGTCTCGGGCTGGTGTCCACTGTGTACCTGCCACCGCTGACCGAGGTGCTCGGCGCGCTCGGCGCCGAGGCGGCCAGTCCGGTGTTCTGGTTCTCCCTCTACGAAACCCTGCGCGGCTGGGCCATCGGCCTGCTGCTCGCGGTGGCCGGCGGCATCCTGCTCGGCGTGCCGATCGGGCTGCTGCCGGTGGTGCGGCAGGCCACCGCCTCCACCGTCGAGTTCCTCCGGCCGATCCCCTCGGTCGCGCTGGTGCCGCTGGCGGTGCTGCTGTTCGGCACCGACCTGCGCTCCACCTTGTTGCTGGTGGTGTACGCGGCGTTCTGGCAGGTGCTGGTGCAGGTGATCGCCGGGGTGCGCGATGTGGACCCGGTGGCCCGCGACACCGCGACGGTGTTCCGGCTGGGCGCGCTGGCCAGGGTGCGGCACGTGGTGTGGCCCAGTGCCCTGCCCTACGTGCTCACCGGGGTGCGGCTGGGCGCGAGTGTCGCGCTGGTGCTCGCGGTCACCGGTGAGCTCGTCATCGGTTCTCCCGGACTGGGCAGGCAGATCGCGCTGGCCCAGTCCAGCGGCGCCGTCGCCACGCTGTACGCGCTGGTGCTGGTGACCGGTCTGGTCGGCATGCTGCTCAACCTGGTCTTCCGGGCGGTGGAACGGCGTGTGCTGGCCTGGCATCCGGCCGTGCGAGGTGACTCGGTCCGGTGACCGCCAGACTGCTCCGACGCCTCGCCTGCGCGGCGGGGCTGCCGGGAGTCCTCTTCGGCCTGTGGTGGCTGACCTCCGAGGGCAGCCAGAACATCTACCTCCCACCACTTTCCACGATTCTGGCCACCTTCGGCGAGGTGTGGTTCTCCGAGCGGCTGCTCAACGACGTGCTGCCCAGCCTCGGTCGCCTCGCCGCCGGATTCACCCTGGCCGCGCTGGCCGGGATCGGCCTGGGTGTCCTCATCGGACTGTCCAGGACGGTGCGGCTGGCCACCGAACCGGTGCTGGAGTTCTTCCGCGCCATCCCGCCACCGGTGCTGGTGCCGATCCTGATGCTGTTCGCGGGCATCGAGGACACGATGAAGATCACCGTCATCGCCGCGGGCGCGGTGTGGCCGGTCCTGCTCAACACCGTGGAGGGCGTGCGCGGCATCGACGAGGTGCTGCGGGACACCGCCCGGCTCTACCGGCTGCCCGGCCGGACCGTGTTGTGGCACCTGGTGCTGCGCTCGGCCAGCCCGCGCATCTTCACCGGGTTGCGGCAGGCCATGTCCATCGCGGTGATCCTGATGGTGGTGAGCGAGATGTTCGCCGCCACCAACGGTTTGGGCTTCACGATCATCTCCTTCCAGCGCGGTTTCGCGATACCGGAGATGTGGAGCGGCATCATCCTGCTCGGACTGCTCGGCGTCGCGCTGTCCCTGCTGTTCCGCGTGGCCGAACGCCGCGCGCTGTCCTGGTACCTCGGTCTGCGTCGCGCCCAGCGGGACGACGGATGAGCCGAGACGTCACGGAGGCGAGGCAAGGCATGCTCACGGTGCACGAGCTGCACAAGGTCTACCCCGGGGAGAACCGGACGGTGGAGGCGGTCCGTGAGGTCAGCTTCGAGGTCGCGCCCGGCGAGCTGGTCTGCCTGGTCGGCCCGTCCGGCTGCGGCAAGACAACCCTGCTCAAATGCCTGTCCGGCCTGCTGCCACCGACCGCCGGATCCGTCGCGGTGAACGGGAAGCCGGTGACCGGGCCGCCGGTGGAGCTGGCGATGGTGTTCCAGGAGTACGGGCGCAGCCTGTTCCCCTGGCTCACCGTGTGGGAGAACGTGCAGCTTCCGTTGCGGCAGAAGAAGATGCCCAAGGCCGAGCGGGAACGACTCGGCAGGCTGGCGCTGTCCGCGGTGGACCTGGCCGGTGACCACGACGCCTACCCGTGGCAGCTCTCCGGTGGCATGCAGCAGCGGGTGGCCATCGCCCGTGCGGTGGCCTACCAGCCCAGGGTGCTGCTGATGGACGAGCCCTTCGCCGCGGTGGACGCCCAGACCAGGGCCGACCTGGAGGACCTGATCCGCAGGGTGTGGCGGGACCTGGGCGTGACCATCCTGTTCGTCACCCACGACATCGACGAGGCGGTCTACCTCGGCGAGCGGGTGATCGTGCTCTCCAGCGCGCCCACGGTGGTGCAGCAGGAGATCCACGTCGACCTGCCGGCGGAACGGGACCAGCTGCACACCCGCGCGCTGGCCCGCTTCGTGGAGTTGCGAACAGAAGTGTACGAGCAGATCCAGAAGGCCAAAGCGTCCGCCACCCGATGAGGAACAGGAGGGAACCGCTCGTGCGCACCAGGGTTGGCATCGTCGGCGCCGGACCGGCCGGTCTGCTCCTGTCCCACCTGCTGCACCGCAACGGGATCGACTCGGTGGTCCTGGAGACCCGCAGCCGTGACTACGTCGAGAAACGGGTCCGCGCCGGAGTGCTGGAGGCGCCGACCGTGGAACTGTTGCGGGAGGCCGGTCTGGCCGAGCGGCTGGACCGGGAGTGCCTGACCCACCACGGCATCCTGCTGCGCTTCGACGGGGTGGAGCACCGGATCGACTTCGCCGACCTGGTCGGCAAGGCGGTCACCGTCTACGGGCAGCAGGAGTTGGTCAAGGACCTGATCGCGGCCCGGCTGCGGGACGGCGGGGACCTGCGGTTCGAGGTGAGCGAGGTCAGCGTGCACGAGCTGAGAACCGACTCGCCGTGGATCCACTACACCGACCGGCACGGCCGGCCGCAGGTGCTCGACTGCGAGGTCATCGCAGGCTGCGACGGCTTCCACGGCGTCACCCGTCCCGCCGCGCCCACGCTGACCGCGCTGGAACACCGCTACCCCTTCGCCTGGCTGGGCATCCTGGCCCGCACCCCGCCCACCCGCGCCGAGGTGGTCTACGCCGCGCACGACCGCGGTTTCGCGCTGGCCAGCATGCGCAGCCCGGAGATCAGCAGGCTCTACCTCCAGGTGTCCACAGAGGACACCGCGGCGGACTGGCCGCTGGAGCGGGTGTGGAGCGAGCTGAGCGCGCGGCTCGGCGAGGAGATCCGGCCGGGTGAGGTGCTGGAAACCATCCACACCGACCTGCGGGCCTTCGTCGCCGAACCGATGCGGCACGGGCGCCTGTTCCTGGCCGGGGACGCCGCGCACATCGTGCCGCCCACCGGGGCCAAGGGGCTCAACCTGGCCATCGCCGACGTCGCGCTGCTGGCCGACGCGCTCACCGCGCTGCTGGTGGACGACGACGAGCGGCCGGCCGAGTCCTATTCGGACACCGCCCTGCGGCGGGTGTGGCGCGCCCAGCGGTTCTCCTCGCTGATGACCGACATGCTGCACCGACCGCCGGACGGCGACCGGTTCCAGCGCTACCTCCAGCTCTCCCAGCTGCACCACACCGTCAGCTCCACCGCCGCGGCGACCAGTCTCGCCGAGGACTACGTCGGACCGCCCTTCGCCCGCACAGTCGCCGTGCCGAGTTAGGAAAACCCGAGATGACCCCGCTACCCCGCAGACCGAGAACATTCCTAGTGCTGCTGGCTTTCCTGCTCGCCACCGCCGGTTGTGGCGTGCTAGGCGGATCCGGTGGTTCCGGGGCTCCGGCGCAGGAGCAGCGGATCCGGCTCGGCATCATGCCCGTGGTGGACGTGGCCCCGGTGCACATTGCGCTGGCCAAGGGCTACTTCGCGGCCGAGGGCCTGACCGTGGAGCTGACCACCATCCAGGGCGGCGCGGCCGGGATCCAGGGGCTGCTCAAGGACGAGCTGGACTTCACCTTCGGCAACTGGGTGTCCTTCTTCGCCACCGAAGCCAAGGGCGCGGCCAAGAACGCCGGCGGCATCAAGCTGGCCGCCGACGGCTACCAGGCGCGGGCCAACATGTTCCTGATGCTCACCGGGCCGGACTCGCCGATCAAGAGCCCGAAGGACCTGGCGGGCAAGAAGATCGCCATCAACACCTTCAAGAACATCCTGGAGCTGACCGCGCGGGCCACCCTGGAGGCCAACAACGTGGACCCCAAGACGGTGACCTTCATGGAGATGCCGTTCCCGGACATGCAGGCGGCGTTGCAGAGCAAGAAGGTGGACGCCGCGTTCATGGTGGAACCCTTCATCAGCAAGGCCGAGCGCACCCTGGGCGCGGTGCCGGTGCTGGACGCGGCCAGCGGGCCCACCGCGGACATCCCGATCGCCGGGTACGCCACCACCGGGGCCTACGCCAAGGCGCACCCGCGCGCGGTGGAGGCCTTCCGGCGGGCGCTGATCCGCGGTCAGCAGGACGCCGCGCGCAAGTCCACTGTGGAGGCACTGCTGCCCGGTTACGCCCAGACCGACCCGGAGACCGCGGCCCTGGTGCACTTCGGGGTCTACCCGATCAGCATGGAGGCCACTCGGTTGCAGCGGGTGGCCGACCTCATGCGCACCTACGGACTGCTAGAGGCGCCGATGGACATCAAACCGATGCTGCTCAGCGGGAGCCCGGCATGAGTGAGCACGCCAGGACCAAGCAGGACACCGGCCGGAGCTACTCACCGCGGAACTGGCCGTTGCGCAGCAAGCTCGCGGTGGTGCTGCTGGTGCCCGCGCTGAGCACGGTGACCCTGGCCGGGTTGCGGCTGAACAGCCAGCTGGGCGAGGTCGACCTGTTCGCCACGGTGCAGCAGGAGCTGCAGCTGGCGGGCAAGGTGGTGGCCACCGGCACCGCGCTGCAACGGGAACGTGAGGCCGCGGTGTCCTTCGTGGCCAGTGGCAGGGCCGCGGGCGCGCCGGAGCACAACTCCCGGATGGCCACGGTGGACCTGCGGCTGGGCGAGCTGCGCGCGCTCGGCGCGGCGGCCACCTCGGTCGGCGGCGGCGTGCGCGGGGCGTATGACGTCGCACTGGAGTCGCTGGACAAGCTGACCGCGCTGCGGCGCACCGTGCAGAGCACCAAGTACCCGGTGGGCGCGACCATCACCGGCTACACCCAGATCCTGGACTCCCTCACCCAGGTGCAGCGGGCCGCCACCGCCGGTATCAACGACCCCACGCTCACCCCGCTGGCCTCCGCGGCCAAGGCGCTGGCCGATGCCAAGGAACAGCTCGCGGTGCAGAACGCGATCCTGCTGGCCGCGGCCCGCGCCGAGGAGTTCCCGCCGGGCCAGGCCGCGGCGCTGCGCGCGGCCCGCTCCCGGTTCGACGCGGCGCTGGCGGAGTTCGAGTCCACCGCGAGCCTGGCCGACCGGCAGCGCTACCTGGACACCGTCAGCGGCCCGCCGGTGGACGGGCTGAACCGGTTGGTGCAGCTGGCCCTGGTGCAGTCGGCGGCCGGTCAGTCGGTGACCATCGCCGACAACGAGGTGCTGCGCGACGGCGACCGCACCGCGGAGCTGATCGCCCAGGTGCTCACCGAGATCCAGCAGCAGGCGGAGAAGTCGGTGGTCACCGTGATCGCCGACGCGCGGGCCGCGGTGTACCGGGACTCCGCGCTGGTCGGGCTGGCGCTGCTGGCCGCCTTCGCGCTGATGATCATGGTGGCCCGCTGGATGCTGGTGCCGCTGCGCGCACTGCGCGGCGCGGCGCTGGACATCGCGCGGGAACGGCTGCCCGCGGCGATCCGCCGGATCCGCGCGGAGAAGGACCCCAGGGCCTCGGCGGAGGCCGCGGTCTCGCCGGTGCCGGTGCACACCACCGACGAGGTGGGCCAGGTGGCCCGCGCCTTCGACGTGGTGCACAAGGAGGCGGTGCGGCTGGCGGTGGCGGAGATGGCCTTGCGCGCCAACGTCAACGAGATGTTCACCAACCTGTCCCGGCGCAGCCAGGAGATGGTGGAGCGGCAGATCGACCTGATCGACCGCCTGGAGCAGGAGGAGCTGGACCCCGACCACCTGGCCCGGCTGTTCGAGCTGGACCACCTGGCCACCCGGATGCGCCGCAACAGCGAGAACCTGCTGGTGCTCTCCGGCACCAGCCCGGAGCGCTGGGTGACCCGGCCGGTGCCGGTGTTCGAGGTGATCGGCGCGGCACTGTCCGAAGTGGAGGCTTACGCCCGGATCGAAGTGCTGCCGGTGCCGGAGACGCTGGTCCAGGGCCGGGTGGTCACCGACCTCACGCACCTGGTGGCCGAGCTGCTGGACAACGCGACCGAGTTCTCCCCGCCCACCACCAAGGTCTCGGTGCGCGCGGTGATGACCCGCTCCGGCAAGCTGGTCATCAAGATCCGCGACCGCGGCATCGGGATGAACAGCGAGGACCTGGCCCGGATCAACCAGCGGCTGGCCGACCCGCCCGAGGTGGACGTCTCGGTGACCCGCGCGATGGGCCTGTTCGTGGTCGGCGAGCTGGCCAAGCGGCACTCGATCACGGTGCAGCTCAAGGACGACGAGTTCGAGGGCGGCACCACCGCGCTGGTCATCCTGCCGCCCGCGCTGCTGCACAAGAAGGATGCCCCGGTCGTCCCGGATCCGTTGCCACGCAACGGGACCGATGCGAACCCGCTCCCCCGTCCCCGGGTTCGCATCGGCCGGGGCGACACCACCGTCCGGGCCGGCACGCCGCAGCGGGAGCTCACCCTCTCGGAGTGGTTCAGCGCCTCCTGCGGCACCGAGGAGCCGCAGATCCCGGCGCTGGCCGCGCCGCAGCGCCCGGTCCGGCCGGAGACGCCCCAGGTGAGCGTCACCTCGACCTGGGCCTCCCCCGCCGACGACGGCTGGCAGGCCGCGGCCGCGCTGTCCACCCCGGTGGAGCACTCGGCCACCGAGGCCGGGCTGCCCAAGCGGGTGCCGAAGTCCTTGCTGGTGCCGGGTTCCTCGCCGCAGCGGCGGCACGCGCTGGCCGAACCGGCGCCGGCGAAACCGGCGGGCGGCCCCTCGGCGGAGCAGCTGCGGGACCGGTTCTCCGCCTACCAGAAGGGCGTCCGGCACGGTCGGGAGTCCACAGAGGACACTCCTCCGCCCGGGACTTTTGGCGGGAACGGGTACCCCGAGCCGCGGCCGGGCATCCCCAGCCAGCCGGACGGTCCCCGTGACCCGCAGGCGGATGAACGGATTCTGGCGAACAAGGAGCGGCAGTGAGCACCGACACCGAACAACTCGACGACTTCCACTGGCTGGTCGACGACTTCGTCAACCGGGCGGCGGGGGTCTCGCACGCGGTGGTCCTCTCCGCCGACGGCCTGCTGCTGGCCACCTCCAACCGGCTGCCCGGCCAGCGCGCCCAGCAGCTCTCCGCCGTGGTCTCCGGCCTGGTCAGCCTCACCATGGGCGCGGCCCGCTGCTTCGAGTCCGGCGCGGTGAAGCAGACCGTGGTGGCGATGGAACGCGGCTACCTGTTCCTGATGACCATCAGCGACGGCTCCTGCCTGGCCGCGCTGGCCGCGCCGACCTGTGACATCGGCATGGTGGGCTACGCGATGGCCCGGCTGGTGGAGCGGGTCGGGCCGCAGCTCACCCCGGAGCTGCGGGCCCAGCTGCACGCCACCGCCTCCCGGAACTAGCGCCCGGAACAAAACGGCGGGTTCCGGGGTTGCCGCTGGAGAGACCGTGGAGGTGTGTCATGGCGGAGAAGAAGGTCCTCACCCCGGGACCGGCCCACCCGATCACCGTTGAACCGCATCCGGAGCGGGTGGTGGTGCGCGCCGGTGACACCGTGCTCGCCGACACCCGCAACGCCCTGGCGCTGCGGGAGTCGACGTACCCGGTGGCGCTCTACATCCCGCGCGCGGACCTGCGCCTGGAACACTTCGAGCGCACCGGGCACCAGACCTACTGCCCGTACAAGGGCGAGGCGAGCTACTTCAGCCTGCCCGCGCTGGGCGAGCGGGGCGAGAACGCGGTGTGGACCTACGAGAGCCCCTACCCGGCGGTCGGACAGATCAAGGAGCACGTGGCCTTCTACCCGGACCGGGTCACCTTCAGCGAGTCGTGACCGGCGCGGCGAGGCGCCGCAGCCATTCGCGCAGCAGGTGCGCCTCGCCGTCGCTGAGGCCCGCGGGGTCGCCGTCCAGGGCGGCCAGCAGCGCCACCGCCGCGCCCGGCACCGTGGTGGCCGCCGGGGTGTCGGTGAGCAGGGCGGCGATCACGTTGTCCCGCAGGCGGTCGGAGAGTCCCAGGTCCCGGCTGGACTCGGGCTGGGCGATCAGGTTCAGGGTGATCCCGATGTTGGCGGCCACGATCTGCCGGGCCGCCTCCTCCGGCGGCACCCGCAGCCTGCCCTGTTTCGCCACTCCCGCGAGCAGTTCCAGCAGCCTGGCCTCGGCGCTGCCGGTGAGCGAGCAGGGCACGCCCGGCTCGATCTGGCCGTAGAGCAGCACGTAGAACTTGGGGTGCTCCAGGCCGAACCGGACGTGCTGGTCCCAGCCCCGGTGCAGCGCGGCCACCGGGTCCCCGCCCGGGGTGCCCGGCTCGTGCAGGTACTGGCTGAAGCCGTAGTTGACCACGCTGTCCAGCAGTCCCTGCTTGCTGCCGAAGTGGTGGTACAGCGTGGGCGCCTGCACCCCGGCGCGCTCGCAGACGGCCCTGGTGGAGACCGTGCCGTCCGGGGAGTCGTGCAGCAGCTCAGCGGCGGCGCGCAGCAGGCGGTCCCTGGCCCCGCCGCCGCGCCGCTTCTCCGTCATGTAGCAAGTGTAGCGCCGGTCAGGGTGGCCACCGGGTCCGTGTGCCGGGGCGTCCAGCCGAGCTCGCGGCGGGCGCGGGCGCCGCTGATCCGCTGGTCCAGGGACAGTGCCTCGGCGAACGCGCCGAACCGGGCCTGGGCCTGGGCCGGGTCGAGGTGCGCCACGGTCGCACCGGTCGACTTCGCCACCGCCGCGGCCACCTCGAACTGGGTGGGGAAGGTGTCCACGGTCCCGGCGTAGACCGACCCGGCCGGCGCGGACAGGGCGAGGGCGTACAGCTCGGCGAGGTCCGCCACGTGCACCAGCGACCAGTGGTTGCCGCCGTCGCCGGCGCAGGGCACCACGCCGGTCTCCCGGCCGGGCGCGGCGTAGGCGAACTCCACGATGCCGCCGCCGTCGCCGAAGACCAGGCCGGGCATGACCACCACCGGATGCGCGCCGGAGTCCTTGCGCGCCAGCACCTTCCGCTCGTTGCCGACCCGCCAGGCGGTGATCTCGGGCGGGCGGAGCTCGGCCTGTTCATCGACCACGCCCGCGGTGTCGCCGTAGACCCAGGTGCCGCCGGTGTGCAGGTACGGGCCCCGGTCGCCGAGGCCGTCCAGCAGCGCGGTCGCCGCGCCGAGGTCGGCCCGCTGGGCCTCCGCGCCGAGCACCTGGCCGAGGTGGATCACCGCCCCAGCCGCGGCGGCGCCGGCGCGCAACACCTCCAGGTCGGTGAGCTCACCGGGCACGGGCGTCGCGCCGAGGCCGGTGAGCAGGGCGGCGGCGGAGTCGCTGCGGGCCAGCGCGGTGACCTGGTGGCCCTCGCGGCGCAGCACTGGGATGAGGTGGCGGCCGACGTAGCCCGAGCCGCCGGTCAGGAAGATGTTCGTCATGCCGAGAAGTCTGCTGCCGGACACAGCCGCAGGTCCAAGACCTGTTCACGCCGCTGTGATACCTGCTGGGCATCAACCCAGGGCGGAGGCGATGGCCGCGAACTCGGCCAGCAGGGGGCTGCGGCGGGAGCTGACCCAGGCCAGGCAGACCCGGTTCGGCGCGAGGTCGGTGATCGGGATGTGGGTGAGGTCCGGACGCTGGTAGAAGGCCACCGCGGACATCGGCAGCACCACCACGCCGTGCCCGGCGGCCACGTGCTCCAGCTTCTCCTCAACCGTGCTCAGCAGCGGCGCGGGCTCGCGCCGACGGCCGTGCGGCAGGTCCCGCCACTCGGGCACCGCGTCCGGGTCCTGCAACAGCCGCTCGTCGGCCAGGTCGGCGATCTTCAGCGACTCCTTGCCGGCCAGCCGGTGGTCGGTGCGCAGCACCACGGCCCGCTCCTCCACCCGCAGCTCCCGCACGCTCAGCCCGGCCGGATCCAGTGGCTGGCGCAGGAAGCACACGTCCACCCGGCCGTCACGCAACGCCTGGGTCCGCTCGGTCCAGTCCACCCGCTGCACGTCCACGGTCAGCCCGGGGTGGCGGCGGGAGAGCTCGCGCACCGCGTCGGTGACGATCAGGCCCGGCATGAACCCGACGGTGAACACCTCGCCCCGCGCGGCCCGGCCGACCCGGCGACGCAGCGCGGCCGCGGCGGCCAGCAGCGGGCGGGCGTCGGCGAGCAGCTGCTCCCCGGCCGGGGTCAGCTCGGTGGCGCGGCGGTCCCGGCGGAACAGCTGCGCGTGCAGTTCCCCTTCCAGGGCACGGATCTGGCGGGAGAGCACGGGCTGGGCGATGTGCAGCGACTCGGCGGCGCGGCCGAAGTGCAGGTGCTCGGCGACCGCGACGAAGTACCGGAGCTTGCGCAGGTCGACGTCCATGCCACCTCCCGCGCCGACGGTATCAGCCGAGCAGCTGGAACGCCGTCCGCCCGAAGGCCGTGCCGTTGACCTGCACCTCGATCTCGTGCTCGCCCGGGTAGTACACCCTGGTGCTGATCTTGCGGAAGGAGTGCTTGCGGGACAACGTGATCCGCTCTCCCGGGGCGAGCAGGCAGGTGGTCAGCTTGAACACCTTGGGGGTGCGCGCGCCGTTGGCCTTGAGGTGGTGCACCACGTAGTCCACGGCCAGGCTGGCCGCCGCCTCGCCGGTGTTCTCCAGGGTCACCTCGAACGGCAGCTCCGCGCCGAGTGCGACGGTGGCTCCGGTCAGCACCGGTCCGAGCACGGTGACGTCGGCGACCGGGCGGAAACCCAGTAGCGCCAAGGCTTCCGGGTGGCCCTTCTTGACCAGCGTGCGCAGTGCGTGCCGGACCAGCCGAGGGGTGTTGTCGTCCGGTTCGGCGAGCCAGCGGGCCGCGGTCTCCACCACCAGACCGGGTTCGGCGCGGCTGAGGTCGTTGAGGTGGTTGGCCACCGAGCGGCGCACGTACTCGCTGTCGTCCCGGTAGAGCGCGTCCAGAATCGGGATGGTGCGCTGGGGCTGGTCCAGGATCGGCCGGACCTTGCGCGCCCACGGCAGGTGCGCCCTGGTGCCCTCGCTGGCCAGCCGCCGCACGTGCTCGTCGGGGTGCCCGGTCCAGGACCGCACGATGGGCAGGCACTGGTCCAGGTCGGCGGCCAGCAGCGGCCGGATGGCGAACTCCGCGGTCAGCCGGGGGGTCAGCGCGGCCAGCAGGTGCAGCGCGGGGGTGATGGCCGGCGGGTCCTGGGCCAGCGCGCGGACCGTGACCGCCTCGGTGACCGGCCAGACCATCCAGCCCTCGACCGAAGGGTCGGCCAGCAGCTCCCGGAACTGTCGGTCCAGGCTGGCATAGTCCCCCGGCAGGTCGGCCAGCAGCGCGCCGGCCAGCAGGTCGCTGCGCTCGCGCAGGCTCAGCCCGGCCAGGCCCTTGGCCGCGCGGCGCAGCGCGGGCAGGCGGTTGCCGGGCGCGGTCCGGGCGACGGCATCGACCAGCCGGGCGGCGACCTCGGGTCCGAGCAGCTCGTCAGCGAAGGGCATGCGACTCCCACCACGGTGCTATGTTTGCTATAGAGCGGACTATAGCAGCACCTCAAGGAGGATCCATGACCGCACGGCTCGGCACGCACGGCGTCTGGCTCGGCCCCCAGCACACGCCCCGGCTCACCGGCTACGTCCGCGAGGCCGAGGACCTCGGCTACGGCACCGCCTGGATCGGCCACGGCATGGCCGCCCTCGGCGAGCTCGAACAGCACGAACAGCTCCTCGACGCGACCCGGACGATCACCGTGGCCAGCGCGATCGTGAACATGTGGACCAACGAGCCGGAAGCGGTGGCCCGCGGCTACCACCGGATCGCGGACAAGCACGGCGAGCGGTTCCTGCTCGGCGTGGGCATCGGCCACCCCGAGGTGGTCACGACCTACCAGAAACCGCTGGCCAAGGTGGTGGAGTACCTGGACCGCCTGGCCGAGGCCGGGGTGCCCAGGGAGGGGATCATCCTGGCCGCGCTGGGTCCGAAGACGCTGAAGCTGGCCGGGGAGCGGACCCTGGGCGCGATCCCGTACCTGATGCCGCCCGCGCACACCGCGTACGCCCGTGAGCTAGTCGGCGGCGCGGTGCTGGCCCCGGAGCAGACCCTGGTGGTGGACACCGACCCGGCCCGCGCCAAGGCCACCGCGCGGGAGTTCCTGGACCTCTACCTGGGGCTGCGCAACTACATGGGCACCCTGGTCCGGCACGGGCTGACCGAGGCCGAGGTGGCCAGGCCGGGCAGCGACCGGATGATCGACCTGCTGGTCCCCGGCGGCACCCCGGAGCAGCTGGCCGCCACGGTGTCCGCGCAGGTCGAGGCGGGTGCGGACCACGTGGGCATCCAGGTGGCGGTCAGCGGCACGGACGACCCGATGCCGGGCTACCGGGCACTGGCCGAGGTGCTGTGGTGATCAGCCGAGGCTGATCAGACGGCCACCCCGGAGCCGGCGCCGGAGAGGTGGTGGGCGACCAGGTCCAGGACCCGGTTCACCCGGGCCACCTCGTGGTTGAAGGTGACGAAGCGCAGCGGACCCTGGCGGGCGCGGCGGGCGAACAACCGGATCTGGTGCACCACGAACCGGGCCGGGCCCACCGCGCTGTCGGAGGACAACCCGCCGCTCTCCCTGGCCAGCACCGCCTCGATCCGGTCGGCGAGCTGGTCGGCCTTGCGCGCCTGGGCGGCCGCCAGCTCCTGCAGGGTGCTGGGCGCGCTGCGCTCGGCGGCGGGGAGCAGGGGTTCGAACCGGTCACGCCCGGAGAGCTCGGCCCACAGCATCACTCCGAGCGCACGGTTGGCGACCCGGAGCACGGACGCATGCTGAGCACGTGGCGACACTCCGTTCACGTTTGGCGTCACTCCGACGGGTTAACCATTGCTCCGAACCGCCAAACTCGCTCTGCGCCAAAAGATCCACAGCACCCCTCCGCCCGGTCGCGGTCACCCGGTCGTGCGGAGGTATTTACCCAGCTCACTGACCTGATGGCGGGCCGGGATCAACCGGCAGATCCGGGGGAAGATCACCGGATGGAGTGCGTTTAGGCTCCGATCGGCGCGAGGTAGACCCAGGCGCCGTCCACCCGCTCGAACCGGCTGTTCTCGTGCAGGATCTCGTCCCTGCCCTCGTACCGGTAGTGCGCGTTGAACTCCACCGTGCCCTCCTGGTGGAACAGCCCGCCGCCGGTGCCGCCCAGGATCTCCAGCCGCGTCCAGCGCATGTCGGTGTCGAAGTCGACCCCGGCCGGCCGGGTCCTGGGGTGCCAGCTGCGCAGCAGGTACGCCTCGTCCAGCAGGGCGAACGCGCTGAACCGGGAGCGCATCAGCAGTTCGGCGGTGGCCGCGGCGCGCTCGCCGCGGTGCAGCGCGCCGCAGCAGTCCGGGTAGGGCGCGGGCAGCCCGCAGGGACAGGATTTCGCCATCCCGACATTGTCCGCGAACGGTGGCCGGGCACCGGCGAGCGGGTCGATACTGACCGGCATGGACCGCGAGAAGGTCGACCTCACCGGCGCCCCGGCGACCATGCTGGCCACCCTGTACAGCAAGGCGGTGGACGCGCGCTCGGCCGGTTCGGTGCTGCACGACGAGACCGCGGCGCGCGCGGTGGACCGGATCGACCACGACTTCAGCCGCACCGGCCTGCCCGCCCGGGACGGGATCTCCGCGGTGCTGCGCTCCAAGGAGTTCGACCGCCGCGCCAGGGAGGTGCTGGCGAACCAACCGGAGCTGACCGTGCTGCACCTGGGCTGCGGCCTGGACACCCGGGTCTACCGGCTGGACCCGCCGCCCACGGTGTCCTGGTACGACGTGGACTACCCGGCGGTCATCGAGCTGCGCCGCCGCCTCTACCCCGAGCGCCCCGGCCTGTTCCCCACCGCCCGGTCGGTGGAGGACCCCGGGCTGCTCGACGGGATCCCCGGCGACCGTCCGGTGCTGGTGCTCGCCGAGGGCGTCACCCTGTACCTGCGCACCGCACAGGGCCTGGCCACCTTCCGCCGCATCGTCGAGCACTTCCCGGCGGGCACGCTGATCTTCGACGGCTACAGCTCGGCCGGCATCTGGTTGCAGCAGCGCACCGGCGTGGTCAAGGCCTCCGGCGCCCGCCTGGAGTGGGCGATCAACGACCCGGAGGAGCTGACCACACTGGTGCCGGGGCTGGTCTTCGACGAGGAGTGGTGGTTCCCCTCCCCCGCCGACCTGCGCGCGCACTATCCCTGGTTCCAGCGGCAGGTGCTGCGCGCGCTGTTCGCCTCCCCGTTCAAACGACTCGGCCGCGGTCTGACCTACCACTTCGGGAGCACCCGATGACCGATCCGGAATGGGAGGGCCGCCTGGCCGGGACCTGGGCCCAGCGGTACACAGTGGACGGTGCGGGGCTGGTGGCGGAGGTGGAGGACCTGAGCGCCGAGCTGCCCGCGGACAACCCGGTGGCCGCCTTCGAGCGGGCCTGCTCCTGGGACGCCTCCGGCCACTGCGACCGCGCGGTGCCGCTGTACCGGCAGGCGCTGACCGGCGGGCTGGACGAGCACCGGCGGCGGCGCGCGGTGATCCAGCTGGCCAGCTCGCTGCGCACCCTGGGCGAGGCGGCGGAGAGCGTGCGGCTGCTCACCGAGGAACGCGACCGCGGTTCCGACGAGCTGGACGGCGCGGTGCGGGCCTTCCTCGCGCTGGCGCTGGCCGACTGCGGTCGGGACCGCGAGGCGCTGGCGATCACCCTGGAAGCCTTGGCCCCACACGTCTCCTGCTATCAGCGGACTGTGGTGGAGCAAGCCAAGCGGCTCTAGGGAAAGGCGCGCAGCGGCAGGCGGTAGGCCAGCCGCCGGGTGGAGACCCGCAGTCCGAGTGCGACCAGCGCCTGCCACAGCACCCGGTCCCGCTCCTCGGTGATCTCCACCAGCAGCACCTCCGGATGCCGCGCCCGCAGCTCCCGCACCGCGTGCGCGATCAGCGCGGCCAGCTCCAGCGGGAACGCGCCGTGGTGCCACACCCGCCCGATCACCGCCTTGGCGCCGGAGCAGACCACGCTGAGCTCGGCCAGCACCGCGCCGCAGCCGGCGCGCAGGTCAGCCCGCAGGTCGGCGGCCAGTGCGGCCAGCTCCAGCCGGAGGTCGTCGGGGTGGTGCGGGTGGCCGGTGACCGCGGCGCGCAGGTCGGCGTAGCGCGCCAGGTCCGGCCCGGTCGGTTCGGTGGCCACGCAGGCGGTGCGGGCGGTGGGGATGTCGGCGGGCGGGCCCCAGATCGGCAGGCCGGGGATGAGCCACTGGCGGGACAGCTCGCGGTCCTCGGTGGCGCCGAGGGCCAGGGCCAGCTGGTAGTCGATCTCGTCGTCGGTGCTGGACCACAGCAGCGCGGTGCGGTCCCGATCGCGGGCCAGGGTGGCGGCGGCGTCGATCAGGGCGGCCAGCAGCGCCAGCTCCTGGTCGCTGAGCCCGATGAACAGCGGGAACCCGTCCACCAGCCGGTCGGTCTGCCGCTCGGCCAGGGTCCAGCGCACGGTGGCCGCCGGCGCGCCCTCGTCGGTGAGCACCGCCCAGCCCGCGACCCGTTCCCCGTCCCTGGCGACCACGGTGGCCAGCAGTCCGGGGATCGTCTCAGCGGGGACGGGGTCGGCCCCGGCGGCGGCGCGCAGGTCGGCGAGCAGGGCGGCTGGCAGGTCGGGGTCGGTGCTGGTCTCGACGGTGTAGCGGCCCCAAGCGGCGACGGCGTGTTCGATGGTGCTGGTGTCCACGAGCCCAGTCTGTGCAGGTCCGAGGGCTGGATCCAGGCCGGGGCCGGATCTCTCACGAGTTCCGCACAGGAGTCGAACAAGTTCTGCGCGATCGCCCGGGTTGACTCACGATGTGCCGGGGACGAACGGAGCGCGGCGGATGGCGGATCAGGAACGGCGGCGGATGGAGCTGTGGTTCCGGCGGCAAGGGTTGCCCTGGCTGGTGCGTGAGCGGGACGGGTTCGGCCAGGTGCTGCTGCGGGTCGCGCCCTCGGTGGCCGCGCTGGTCCTCTACGACCTGATGACCACCGAGTTCAGTCTGCTGGTGCCCGACACCGACGAGGAGTTCGGCACCTTCATCACCGACCCGCTGTTCGCCCTGCTCTACTACAGCAACTTCGCCCTGATCTACCTGGTGCCGGTGCTGGGCGCGTGGCAGGTGCTGCGCTGGACCCGGGACCGGGAGCCGAGCGCGGGCAGCACGGCGCTGGTGCTCGCGCTGTGCCTGGCCGAGGTGTTCGGGGTGCCCGCGGTGGACTACCTGGCCGGTTTCGCCGAGGGTGACTGGCCCGCGGTGTTCCTCGGGCTGGGCTGGGTGCTGGGGCTCGGGCTGCTGGCCGCGGCGGGGGCCGGGGCGGTGTTCCTGTGGGCGCTGCGGGTCGCGCTGCGGCAGCTGCGGGTGCTGGGACTGCTGGCCAGCAGGGCGTTGCCGCTGCTGCTGTTGTTCGTCACGTTCTTCTTCTTCAACGCCGAGATCTGGCAGATCACCTCCACCCTGCCGCGCCCGGCGCTGTGGGGCGTGCTCGGCCTGTTCTCCGCGGTGGGCCTGCTGTTCCTGTTCGCGGTGGCCCAGGACGAGCTGCGGGAGCTGGCCGCGGAGACCGGGCCGGAGCGGGTTCCGTTGCGGCGCAGGGAGAACGCGAACCTGGTGACGGTGCTTGCGCTGGCCCAGGCGTTGCAGGCGGCGGTGTTCGGGGTGCTGGTGTTCGGCTTCTTCCTCGCGCTGGGGTCGATGGCGATCCGGGCGGAGGTGGTGAAGATGTGGGTGACCAAGGACCCGACCAGCGGCAAGCTGTTCGGCGTGCTGCTGCCGGTGTCCCAGGAGCTGGTGCACGCCTCGATGTTCCTGGCGGTGTTCTCCGCGCTGTACTTCACCACCGCGGTGTTCACCGACGGCAAGTACCGCGACGCGTTCTTCCACCCGCTGCTGGGCGAGATCACGCTCAGCCTGGCGGCGCGGCGGGAGTACCTGGCCCGGTGGCCGAGGGCAGTCGCAGGGTGAACGCCGAGCCCTGGCCTGGGGTGCTGGTCGCGGTGACCGTGCCGCCGTGCGCCTCGATCAGCCTGCGCACGATGACCAGGCCGAGGCCGCTGCCGCCGGTGCGCCTGCTGCGGGACTTCTCCGCCCGCCAGAACCGGTCGAACACCCTGGGCAGCTCTTCCGGCGCGATGCCCGATCCGTTGTCCGCCACCGTGATCAGCACCTCCCCGGCCTGAGCACTCGCCGAGAGGGTGACCCGGCCGCCGCGCGGGGTGTGCCGCAACGCGTTGCTCACCAGGTTGGCCACCGCCTGCCGCAGCCGCACCGGATCCGCTTGCATCACAAGGGTTTCCCCCGTTTCCACGGTGAGCTCGACGCCGAGCTCGGCGGCCTGGGCCTGGTTGGCCACCGCGACGCTGAGCAGGGTCTCGGCCACCGTCAGCCGCTGTGGGTGCAGGCTCAGCTGGCCGGACTCGGCCAGCGCCAGGTCCTGCAGGTCGTCGATGAGCTGTTGCAGGGTCAGGGTTTCGGTGAGCAGCACGTTGATCAGCTCGGGTTCCATCGGGCGCTGGCCGTCGGCGGCGGCCTCCAGCCAGCCGCGCAGCGTGGTCAGCGGGCTGCGCAGCTCGTGCGAGATGTCGCCGATCATGTCCTTGCGCTGCCGCTCAACCTGTTCCAGGTGCGCGGAGAGCTCGTTGAACACCTCCGACAGCCGCCCGATCTCCCCCGCGTCGGTGACCGCGACCCGCGCCGAGGTGTCGCCCTCGCGCATGCGTTCGGCGGTGGCGGCCAGCGCGTGCACCGGGCGCAGCAGCCGGGCGGCCAGGTAGGCGCTGACCAGGATCACCACCAGCAGCACCAGGCCACCGGCGAGCACCAGCGGCCAGGTCCCGGCCGCGGTCAGGCCGCCGACGCCGGGCGGCTCGACGAGGAACAGCATCGCGGCGGGGGCGACGAACCCGGTGAGCTGGTGCCGCCGACTTTCGGCCACGCAGCTCAGCAGTTCCTCCTCCTCGTTGCGCTCGGCCGGGGTGGTGATCGAGCCGTCGCCGTCCAGCTCCAGCCGCACCGGCGGCGCGCCCCGCTGCCGCAGACAGGTCTCCACCGTCGCCGACAACGCGGCCAGCGCGGTGTTCTCGGTGGCGCTGGGCGTGCGCAGCGCGGCGGCGCCGCAGGGGTCCTCGGCGTCGGCGTAGAATTCCGAGGCCACCGCACGGCCGCTGGCCAGCGTCTCCACCGTGGTCCGGAAACCGTTGCGGCGCAGGCAGTCCACCACCTGCTCAGCCCGGCGCGCGGACTGCTTGCGGTCCTCCTCGCCCAGCCGGAACGGCCCGGCGGCGCGCGGGTCGATGCCGTCCTGGTCCTCCTCGCCCGCCAGCGCCGGGTTCACCTCCAGCGCGTCCACGGTGCTGGCGGCCTTGGCGGGCAACGGGGTGCCGGGCGCGGAGTCCACGATCACGTTGCGGTCCCTGGTGGTCAGCGCGATCCGGCGGCCGGTGCGCTGGGCCAGGCCGGCGACCAGTGGCGCGGCCTCGTCCCAGCGCGGATGGGTGGCCGCGTAGCCGAGCAGCTCCTCGTAGATCACGGTGTCCTCGGCCAGGGTCTGGCCCTGTTCGGCGCGGATGGCCTGGCTGGTGTTGCGCGCGGCCAGCCAGGCGGTGGCCGCGACCGTGCAGGCGCCGACCAGCACGGTGGCCGCGAGCAGCCGGGTGAACATCCGGTGCCGCAGGCGGACCTCACGCATCGGCGGGCTGCTCGGCGAGCTTGTAGCCCACGCCGTAGACGGTGAGCAGGTAGGCCGGGTTGCGCGGGGAACGCTCGATCTTCTTGCGCAGGTTCATGATGTGCACGTCGATGGCCCGCTCGGTGACGAACTCGTGCCCGAACACCTGCTCGATGAGCTGCCGCCGCTCGAACACCCGCCCCGGCTGCGCGGCCAGCGCGGCCAGCAGCCGGAACTCCGCGGCCGCGCAGTCCACCCGCTGCCCGCGCATGGTCACCTCGTGCCGCACCGGGTCCACCACCAGCTCGCCCACCCGGTACCGCGGTTCCGGCGGCGCGGCGGTGTGCCTGCCGCGCCACAGCAGCGCGCGCACCCTGGCCATCAGCTCACGCGGGCTGTACGGCTTGGTGAGGTAGTCGTCGGCGCCCGCGGCGAACCCGCGCAGCAGATCGTCCTCTGTGGACCGTGCGGTGAGCATCAGCACCGGCAGGTCGAACTCCGCGCGCAGCGAGCGGCAGACCTCCACGCCCTCCACCTCGGGCAGCATCAGGTCCAGCACCAACAGGTCGGGCCGCCGGGCACGGACCGCGCGCATCGCGGCCGGCCCGTCCTCGGCCACGTCCACGGTGTGCCCCTCCCTGGTCAGCTGGAAGGTCAGCAGCTCGGCCTGCCGGGGATCGTCCTCGGCGACGACGATGTGGGCGCACACGGGTCCAGTATGGCCGGTCGCGGCGAACGCCCCGGTCAGTCCCGCCGGAGCTCGAACAGCATGGCCTGCTGCGGGTCCAGCGATGGCAGCGGCACACCGGCCGTGGCCAGCACCGCACCGGGCAGCCGCACCCAGTCCCGCACCGCCTCCGCCACCCACGCCGGCGGGGTGACCTGTCTGGTCGAGGGCAGGCCCAGCTCGGTGCGCACCCGCACCCGGTAGCCCGCGGCCGGGTCGAGACCGGGGAAGCGGACCCGCCCGGACTGGCCCTCCGGCGAACTGGCCAGCCGCACCCAGCAGAACAGCGCCGAGTCCGCGCCGACCACGCCGTGCAGCAGGGTCTGCTCGCCGGGCAGGTCGGCCCGCACCACCCGGCCGCCGTGCAGCAGCGGCCGGAACTCCCGGTACAGCCCGGCCCACGCGGTGAACTTGGCGAGCTGCTCGGCGGGGAGCTTGGTCAGGTCGGCCTCGATCCCGGCGTGGCCGAACAGCGCGGTGGCGAACCGGAAGGAGTCGTCGGTGTCCCGGCCGGTGGTGTGGCTGTGCCGGTCGCCGACGTGCGCGCCGATCAGCTCCGGCGGGATCAGCTGGGCGGTCCAGCGCTGGATCTGCTGGCGCTCCACCGGGTCGTTGCAGTCCGAGCCCCACACCCGGTCGGTGCGGGCCAGGATGCCCAGGTCGACCCGGCCGCCGCCACCGGCACAGCTCTCGATCTCCAGCGCGGGGAAGCGGGCCTTGAGCTCGTCGAGCATCCGGTACAGCGCCAGGGTCTGCGCCCGCCCGCCCGGCCGGTCACCCGCCGGATCGCGGTGCACGGCCTCGTGCAGCTCCCGGTTGTGGTCCCACTTGAGGTAGTCGATCCGGTACTCCTCGACCAGCGCGACCAGCCTGCCCAGGATGTGCCGGTAGGCCTCGGGATGGCCGATGTTGAGCACGTGCTGGTGCCGGGAGGGCGCGCCGAGCCCGGCGCTGGGGCCGAGCAGCCAGTCCGGGTGCGCGCGAGCCAGATCGGAGTCCAGGTTGATCATCTCGGGTTCCACCCAGAGCCCGAACTGCATGCCCAGGCCGCGCACGTGCTCCACCAGCGGACCGAGCCCTTGCGGCCACATCTCCGCGGAGACCTCCCAGTCGCCCAGGCCGCGGGTGTCGTCGCGACGGCTGCCGAACCAGCCGTCGTCCAGGACAAGGCGTTCGACGCCGACCTTGGCCGCGGCGTCGGCGAGCTCGCGCAGCCGGTCCAGGTCGTGGTCGAAGTAGACGGCCTCCCAGGTGTTGAGCACCAACGGCCGGGGGTTGGCCGGGTGCTCGGGCCGGGCCCGCAGCCGACTGTGCAGCCGGTCGGCGACACCGTCCAGGCCCTGGCCGGAGAAGACGAACAGGCACTCCGGACTTTCGTACACATCGCCAGAGCCCAGCCGGACCTCGCCGGGGGTCAACAGCTCGCCGCCGCCGAGCACCGCGGCGTGCGCGCCCGCGCCCTCGGGGAGCTGCTCGGCGAGGTAGCGCTGGTTTCCGCTCCAGGCCACGTGCAGGCCCCACACCTCACCGGAGCCGAAGCCGAAGCCCGGGGTGCCGGCCAGCAGCAGGTGCGGCGAGTCGAGACCGGGCTTGCCGCGCCGGACCTCGCGGACGTGGCTGCCGAAGGCCAGCGGGGCGCGCTGCGGGGTCCGTTCGCGGCACCACTTGCCGGTGAAGTCCAGCAGCTCACCGGCCCGCCGGGGCAGCGGCAGCAGCGTGCTGACCCCGGCCAGGTCGTACTGCTCCCCCGCCGACCGGCCGGTCAGGGTGGACCGCACGGCCAGCACCCCGGCCTCGTCCAGGTGGTAGCGCAGCTCGACGTCGAGCTCGGAGACCTCATCGGTCAGCCGCATGACCAGCAGGTTCTCCGCCAGCTCGGCCTCGGTGAGCCGGAGGCGCGGGGTGGTGCGGCGACCGGCCCGGTGGCCCTGGTGCGCGGGGGTGCCGGACCAGCCGTCGGCCTCGGTGGGCCAGACGGTGAGCGTGCGCGGCAGGTCCGGCGCGTTGTTGAGCACCGCCGCGGTCGCGGTGGCGGCCAACGCGGCCAGGCCGGACGCGGTCAGCTCGCCGAGGTCCGCGCCCCAGTGCAGCAGCACCGGGAGCCCGCCGGTCAGGTCCACCACCACGCCGACACCTGCCGCACGGAGCTGGACGATCTCCCCGTCACACCCGGCCATCGGACCCCTCTCCGCACTGCTCGTGAGTCACGCGTCGCCAGCAGATCCTCGCACCCGTATCCGATCACGGAAAGCGCCTTCAGTGAGCCGGGGCGCGGGCGGGGGAGTTTCGCGGTGGGCGTGGGGCCCTGGTCCCGCAGCGGGGCTGGTCGTCCTCCCGCCAGACGCGGTGGATCACCAGGCTACCGGCCACAAATGACCCGTTGGGCATGGCTTTGTCCCGGAACCCCGGCGCCCACAACACTTTCTCGTGCTGCTGCGGATCGTGGCCGAGCAGGTCCGCGGCGTGCACCAGCATTCCCAACAAGCAGGCCGAGCGCGTGCGATGTTCGGGTCCTGTGTGGAAACGGTGATGATCCCGTCTGTCACACCATCCGGGCAGCCGGTTCCGCCGGCGGCCGGAACGTCATAAAGTGCACGCCATGTCACAGCCTGTTCCCAGCCCGCACCCCGACGCCCCGATCCCCGCGCCACAGCCGATGGAGGACACCCTCACCATGAGCCTCGAAGAGCTGCGCGCCCTGATCGACTGACCCACCAACCCCCGGATCCCACCTGCGTCACCAGGTGGGATCACTCGTTTTCCGGGCCGGGCACAATGGACGATCTCCGCCGCCGCCACCGTGTGCGGCTTCTGCGGCAACAGCCCGGACCGGCGTCCACCCTGGTTCGGCCAGCCAACCAGCCACGCTTCCGCCATGGATCGCCCGATTCGCTGCACACGTTGACGATGCCCCTCGCTCCGGCCGGAGAGAAGCCCGCGTCGGCCGTCCAAGACGACCGGTCACATTCACGGCGCCGCGAATATGACCGGTCGGTTTAGGACAGGAGCACTCGCCACCGCCGCCGTCACCAGCAGCGTCCGCCACCACCATGTCGCAGTGGCCGCACCCCGACCAGCGGCAGTTTGCGCCCCAGCCATGACGTCTTGCCGCCACCGCGGCGACCAGGCCCACCCGCGCTGATATCACCGGCGACGAACTCACCCTTGCACAGTAAGGAGTTCGTCATGGCCACAAGATCGATCCCCCTGCTCACCCTGCTGCTCGCGGCCAGCCTGCTCTCCCCCACCGCGAACGCCACGCCATCGGACACCCTCGACTACTGGACCCCGGAACGGATGGCCACCGCCACCTCCCCCGACACCGGCGACCAGGCTCTCGGCGTGCGCGCCGAGCTGACCAAGGCCCCCCGGCCATACACCGCGCCCGGCACTCGGGTGCACGGCAAGGTGTTCTGGACCAAGAGCGGCCGGAACAGCTGGTGTTCGGCGAGCGTGGTCACCGCGCCGAACAGGTCAATGGTGTGGTCGGCGGCGCACTGCCTCTCCGGCACCACCAACGTGATGTTCGTGCCCGCCTACAACTCCGCGGGCACCGGTGACGCGCCGTACGGGCGCTGGCCCGCCCGGAAGGTGGCCAGCAGCGGCAACGACCACGCGCTCACCGTGGTCGCCCAGGTCGACGGCAAGAACCTGGAAGATGTGGTGGGCGCCAACGGGATCCGGTTCACCGGGCCGGTCGGCGGGCGCACCACGGTCTGGGGCTACCCGGCCGCGCGGATCTGGACCGGGCGGGACCTGACCTACTGCGACCAGCCGACGCGGGTCAGCGGGTCCAGTGTGCGGACCGCCTGTGACACCGAGGGCGGCAGCAGCGGCGGTGGGTACATCACCGGGGCGAGCACGCCGACCGGGCTGGGCTACCTGTGGGCCAACCACTCGGCAGGGGCCGGGGCCACCGCGATCGGCGTGGTCTTCGGCGCCACCGCGGAGCGGCTGTACCGGGCCAACATGAACTAGCCCCCCGACCGACCGGCCGGTCGGGCTGTCAACGACCGGCCGGGCGGTCCGGAGGGACGACCTCCGTTCCATCTGATTGCGGTGCCGAGCCGGCACGCGGAATGCTGGAAGGTGGATCAAGGGGGCGTTGTGCGCACACTTCTCGGCCGGGAGCTACCCGTGGCCGAGCTGGCCGAGGCGCTGGCGCGGGCCGAGGCCGGGCAGGGCGGACTGGTGCTGCTGACCGGCGAGGCCGGCATCGGCAAGACCTCGCTGGCCGAGCACGTCACCGGGACCGCGGCGGCGCGCGGGTTCCGCACCCGCTGGGGCAGCAGCGGCGGACCCGCGTTCTGGCCGTGGATCCAGGTGCTGCGACAGCACCACGCCGAGCTGGGCACCGGCGGGGAGCACCCGTGGCTGCGGCCGCTGCCGGTGGCCCCCCGGCCGGCGGAGCACGCGCGGTTCCGGCTCTTCGACGACCTGGCCGGGCTGCTCACCGCGGACCGGGCGCCGACGCTGGTGGTGCTCGACGACCTGCACTGGGCGGACGAGGGCACGGTGCGCTGCCTGGAGTTCCTGGCGCCGCAGCTGCGCTCGGCGCCGCTGCTGGTGGTCGGGACCTGCTGGGAGGCGCCGGAGGGCGAGCTGGCGCGGCTGGGCGAGCGGATCGAGCTGACCGGGCTGGACGCGGCGGCCACCGGCTCGCTGCTGAACCAGGTGACCGGGACCGCGCCGGAGCCGGAGCTGCTCGCCGCGGTGCACCAGCGCTGCGGCGGCAACCCGTTCCTGGCCACCGAGCTGGCCCGGCTGCTGCGGCACACCGCGGCGCCGGTCGCACTGACCGCGGTGCCCGCCGGCGTGCGGCAGGTGACCGCGCTGCGGCTGGCCGTGCTACCGGCGGACGCCGTGGACCTGCTCTGCCAGGCCGCGGTGCTCGGCCTGACCGTGGACCTCCGGGAACTGGCCCAGATGGCCGGTTTGAGCACGTCAGAGACCTGGTCCCGGCTCGCCGAACCCCTCCGCCACGGCCTGGTTGCCCACCAAGCGGAGCACCTGCTACGCTTTCCGCACAGCCTGCTCCAGGAGGCGGTAGCCGACCGGATACCCGCACCGGAGCGAGCCGCGCTGCATCGCCGGGCTGCCACGGCGATCGCCGCGTGCGCTCGCGCCGATGAGGCGTCCAGCCGGCTTGCCGAGCACCTCACCCTGGGCGAGCGAGGGGACGAGGCCGCCGTGCACCGGGTGCGCGCGGGCCGGGCCGCGTTCCGCGCGCTGGCCTACGAGGACGCGGCCGTCAGCTTCCAGCAGGCCCTGGACCTGCTGGGCGATGACGACCGCGACCGGGTCCGACGGGCCCGGATCCTGCTGGCGCTGGCTGAAGCTCGGTTCCATTCGGGCGCGCTGCCGGCAGCGGTGTCCGGGTACGAACAGGCCTTCGACGTGGCTCGCGCGGTCGGTGACGGCGAGACCGCGGCGCGGGCCGCGCTGGGCTGCTGTGTGGGCAACCAGCTGGCGCTGCACGAGCCCCAGCTGCTGCGACGCCTGGAACTGGCCCTGGACGGGCTGCCGCCGGGCGACGGCGAACTGCGGGCCAGGGTGCTGGCCCGGCTGGCCAAGGAGCTGGACCCGGCCGAGACCAGCCGGGAACGCCGGGGGCTGGTGGCCGGGCAGGCCCTGGCCATGGCCCGCAGGCTGTGCGGTCCGGATCAACCGGGTGATCCGGCCACGCTGGCCGAGGTGCTGAGCGCGCACCACCAGGCCATGTGGTCGCCGCACAACGCGCGCGAGCGGCTGGTGGTCGCCGCGGAGGCGGCGGCCGCGGCCGAGCGGGCCGGGGCGGACCTGCTGGCCATGGAGGCGCACATGTGGTGCCTGGTGGCCAATCTGGACCTGGGCGAGCGCAACGCCGTGGAGGAGTCGCTGGCCACCACCGGCAGGCTGGCCGAACGGCTGCGGCACCCGCTGTGGCTGTACTACCAACGGGTGTGCGCGGCCACGATCCGGCACGCCGACGGCGACTTCGCCGAGGCAGAGTCGCTGACCAGACAAGCCCTGACCCACGGCCGCCAGGCCAACCACCCACTGGCCGAGGCATCCTTCCACCACCACCTGGCCCGCCTGGCCCTGGACCGCGGCGACCTGCCCACCGCCGAAGCCGCCACCACGGCCTACACCGACCTGATCAGCGCGGTGCCACAACTGTCCCCCGCGCTGCGCTGCGTCACGGTCTGGCTCCGCGCCCGCCTCGGCCACCACCTGGAAGCCAGGGCCCAGCTGGACCGCCTGCTCGCCGACGGCGCCAAACCCCTGGCCGAAACCACCGTCGGCGTACCGGTCGTCCTGCTGCTGGCCGAGGTCGCCCACCTCACCCGCGCCGAAGAGCACGCCGCCACCCTGACCGAAGCCCTCCGCCCCTACGCCGGCCTGGTCGCCACCTCCGCCGGCAACCCCTTCGGCCTGATCTCCCACGCCCTGGCCAACCTGGCCGCCCTACAGGACCGCCCCGAGGAGGCGGAGTCCCACTTCCAGTCCACAGTGGACCAAGCCCGCCGCATGGGCGCCCGCCCCTGGCTGGCCACGGCCCGCACGGACTACGCGGAGTTCCTACTCTCCCACAACAACCCCCAGTCCCACGAACAGGCGCGCCAGGCCGAACAGGAAGCCACCGCCCTGGGCATGCCCACCCTCGCCGCACGAGCACAAGCCCTGCACGACCACCACTGAGCCGGTGGCGACCGCGGATTCCGCTACACCGCAAACCATGCGGGCCGTCGCGCGCAAGCCCCGCCCCGTCGCACGCGAGCCCCGCCCGCGCCGCGCGGCCGTCGCGCAGCCCCGTCTCAGTCGCGCGCCCGTCGCGCGCCAGCCCACAACCCGCCACCGGGTGGCCGCGTTGGCCCCGCGCGGCGCGGGCGGGCCTGGGGCGGCGACCGGGCGGCGAGTCGTGGGGCGGGCGCACGACGGGCGCGCGATAGGGCGAGACTGGCGCGCGATTGGGCAGGGCTGGCGCACGCCGGGGGCGGGGCTCGCGCGGGGCTGGGGGCGGGGTCGGCGGCTGGGGTGTGCCGCCGACCCCGCTTGCGCGCCGGGTTGGGTGTCGAGCGCGACGGCTACTTCGGGGGCGGGGCCGTCGCGTCGCCCGGCGGAGCGGTGGTCTGTCGTGGCTTGAGTATGGGCGGTAGTCGTGTTCTGGCAACGGTTCCGGTACCAAAGTCCGGTCAGCGCTGCCCGAAGGTTCAGTCTTTCGGCGTTCGGGTCGGGACGGGGCCGGGGTGTGTCAGGAGGGTGGCGTCCAGGATCGGGGGCTGGGGGCCGTAGGCGTTGCGGCGGGCGGTGCGGGTGCGGATCCAGGGCAGGGCGGTGAGCAGGCGCAGGAATGGTGGCGGGGCAAGGGTTTTGCCGGTTTCGCGGGCGGTGGCCACTCGGCGTTCGACTCGGGTCTGGTTCATTTGGACCTCGGTGATGGCGGGTTCGCGGGCTTGCTGGACCGCCGCCAGGTCGGGCTCGGTGAGCCGGCCCGTGCGGAGTTTGGGGATGAGCTGGTTGGCGGTTTCCACCGCGTCCTGGACCGCCATCAGGATTCCGTTGCCGCCCACCGGGGAGATGACGTGCGCGGCGTCGCCGAGCAGCAGCACGCCCGGCCGGTGCCAGCGCGGGGCGCGGGCGATCTCCAGCGAGAGCAGGGTGATCTGGTCGAAGTCGGTCAGGGTCTGAATGCGGTCGGACAGCCAGGGCACGTGTTCGCGGACGAAGTCCTGGATGGGGGTGACGCCCGCCTTCTTCGCGGCGGGGTAGCCGCCCTTGGGCAGGGTGTAGCCGACCTGCCAGTCGGTGACGCCGCCGAGCAGGGCCACGTAGTGGTCGCGGCCGAAGTACAGGTCGACGTCGGCTTCCGGTGGGTCCTCCGGGTGCCGGGGCAGGCGGAACCAGAGCAGGTCACTGCTGGCGCCGAGGGACTCGACCGGGAGGTCGGCCAGGCGTCTGAGGCGGGAGAAGCGGCCGTCGGCGCCGATGACCAGGGTGGCCGGCAGGTCGTGTTCGCCGTGGTTGTCGCGGTAGCGGACGCCGGTGACCTGGTCGCCGTCCCGAAGCAGGTCGATCACCTTGGCGGCCATCAGGATCCGGCAGGACGGGAGGGTTTTCGCTTGGGCGGCAAGGAAGTTGAGGAAGCGGACCTGCGGCATCAGGGCCACGTAAGGGAACCGGGAGTCCAGGCCGCGGTAGTCGGCGGCGGTGATGGTGCCGCGCGGGGTGTGGAAGCGGAAGCTGCGCGCGGGGTGGTGCGGCAGGCGCAGCAGGTCATCGGCCAGGCCGAGGGTGTCCAGGAGCTCCAGGGTGTAGGGGTGCAGGGAGTCGCCGCGGAAGTCGCGGTCGAAGTCCGGTTGCGCCTCCAGCAGGGTCACCGGCACCCCGGCGCGGCCCAGCAGGTAGGCCAGCACCATGCCGCCGGGACCGCCACCGGCCACCACCACTCCGGTCACCGGCTGGACCGGCCGGTCAGCTCGGCGCGGACGGCCTTGGTGAACTCGCTCAGCGCTGCCGTGCTGTCCTCGAACCGGTCATCCGCCGGCTTGGTGCGCCAGATGATCGCGGAGAGGTCCTCCAGCCGCTGGACCGTCTCCGGCTCGCACAGCAGGTGGATCGCGGCGCGGCTGCGCTGCATGCGGTCCGTCCACTCGGCGCGGGTCTGCTCGTCCACCTCGGGCCGGGCGTCGGCCTCCTTGCGGCGGAAGTTGTACAGGTTGCCCGCGGCCGCGATGTAGTCGGTGGCGCTGGCCAGCTTGTTGTCGCGCAGCCACCTGCGCTCCTCTCGGCGACCGTTGAGCCACACGCCCAACAGCACCCCGATGAGGCTGAGCACTGCTCCGATGACTCCGGCGAGAATGTTCACCGGCACATTCTCGCCCGCGGGTCAGTCCTGTGCCGCGGTCTGGCCCTCCCCTGGTTCGGGTGAGCCGGTCTCCTCACCGCCGCCGGTGAGCGTGGCCGCGCTCCACTGCTGGTCGTCGTACTTGTTCAAGCGGTGTCGCCCCATGGCTGACTCCTCCCCGTGGCTGCGGTGGAGATACCCGGTCAACCGGTAATCGAATCCACAGCCACGGGGAAGAGTCACCAATCCGGGTTACGCCATGGCGACCAAGCGGTCGTGCAACTCGGCCAGGTACCGCTCGTTCTGGCTGCTCAGACGGGCCAGGTCGATGTCGTGCGGCAGGGCCGTGTTCGGGTGGTCGGCCAGCAGGAAGTCCAATGACTCCGACACGATCCGATAGTCGGGGATCGCGAGCTGGTCGGCGCGCAGCCGCACCTCTTCGGCCAGGTCAGGCGGCAGGACCACGCGGTGGTGGGTGACCGTCTGGCCCTCCTCCACGGTGGCCGCGAACTCGTGGCTCGCCATCGGCCGGATGTCCACGTGCTGACTCATGGTCGTCACCTCCTCCGCCTTCGGCTACCCGGGTGCGCCGACAACTAACTGGTGTGTTCCGGCGCTGACCGGTTACCCAAGGTGATGGAGGTGACCGTGATGACCAACCGAACGGTCGGTCGGGCTGAACCGCGCGAACTGGATGACGAACGTGGCCTGGTGACGCAGTACCTGCGACAGATCGCGGCCACTCCGCTGCTCAGCGCACCGGAGGAGGTGGACCTGGCGCGCAGGATCGAGGCCGGGGTCTACGCCGCCGAGCTGCTGCGCCGGGGTGAGGGTGATCGAGCTGGGCTGGCCGCCGTCGCCGCTGACGGGCAGCGGGCCAAGGACCACATGATCCGGGCGAACCTGCGCCTGGTCGTCTCGATCGCCAAGAAGCACGCCCGGCGCGGGCTGTCGCTGCTCGACCTCATCCAGGAGGGCAACCTCGGGTTGATCCGGGCGGTGGAGAAGTTCGACTACGCCAAGGGGTTCAAGTTCTCCACCTACGCCACCTGGTGGATCCGGCAGGCCATGGACCGCGGCATCGCCCAGCAGAGCCGGGGTGTGCGGCTGCCGGTGCACGTGGTGGAGGAGCTGACCAAGGTGGCCAAGACCGAACGTCAGCTCCAGCTGCGGCTGCACCGGGAGCCGACCATCGCCGAGGTGGCCGAGGCGGCGAAGGTCAGCCAGGCGAGGGTGGCCGAGCTGCGGCTGCTGGCCAGGGAGTCGGTCAGCCTGGACTCCCCGGTCGGGGCCGAGGGCGACACCAGGCTGGGTGACCTGATCACCGACGAGGACGTGTTGCAGGCCGCGGATGTGGTGGAGTACCAGTCCTTCGCCAGGGAGCTGCGCTCGCTCATCGACACGCTGCCGCCGAGGGAGGCGATGATCATCACATTGCGGTACGGGCTGCACGACGGCAGGCCGCACACGCTGCAGGAGGTCGCCGACCAGGTGGGGCTGACCAGGGAACGCATCCGGCAGCTGGAGAAGCAGGCGCTGCGGCAGCTGCGCGAGCCGAGCAGGCACGACCCACTGCTGGCCTGGGCCGGGTAGCTTGGCCGTGTGATCACCGAAGCGGGGCTGGCCGCGTGGGCGGCGGGCAGGCCGGACATCAGGCTGGTGCTGCGCACCGGTTCCCGGGCACGCCGGGACGGCAGTGTGGACGCCTTCTCCGACCACGACATCGAGCTGTTCACCACCGATCCCGAGTCCTACGCCGGGACCGCGGACTGGCTGGCCGGGTTCGGCCCGGTGCTGGTCAGCGTCGGCCTGGAAGGTCCGTGGGAGAACCCGGCGCGGCTGGTCCTGTTCACCGACGGCACCAAGGCCGACTTCCAGCTCCTGCCACTGTCCATAGTGGACGAACTGGCCGAGGAGCTGGACGACCTGCACGAACGCGGCTACGAAGTCCTGCACGACCCCGACGGGCTGGCCGCCCGGCTGGCCGCGCCGAGTGGCCGGCCGCGGCCGGAACCGTTGGCGGAGCAGGACTTCCAGGAGCTGTGCACGGAGTTCTGGTTCGAGATCGCGCACCTGCCGCGGTACGTGGCCCGTGGCGAGCTGTGGGTGGTGAAGTCGCGGGACGCCACCACCAAGGAGCTGCTCGAAGCCATGATCGAGTGGCACGCGCAGGCGGTGCACGGGCCGGCGCACGACGTGTGGCACGCGGGCACCCGGATGCGGCGGTGGGCCGCACCCGGGGTGTGGGACCGGCTGCCCGAGCTGTTCGGCGGGTTCGACGGCGACAGCGCGCTGCGCGCGGCGCACGCGACCGCGGTGCTGTTCGCCGAGCTGGCCAGGGAGGTCGCCAAGGCGCACGAGTTCACCTACGACGCCGCCCCCGAGGCCGCGATCCTGCCGCAGCTGACCCGCTGACCGCGCGGGCTAGTTCGGCGACTTCAGGCCAGCGCCGGAGAGGGCGAGGGTCAGCGGGCCGGTGAGGTGCGGGACCGCGGTGGCCCAGGCCGGGCTGGCCGGAGCGGTGCCGGTGCGGGCGGCCTGGATGGCGGCCCAGCAGACCGCGGAGGTCGGTTCGACGTAGAAACCGGCCCCGGCCAGCTCGGCGCGGGCGGTGTGCACCTGGTTGTCGGTGACGCCGAGGATGGTGCCGCCGGTGGCGGCCACCGCGGCCAGGATGGCCTCACCGCGGGCGGGTTCGGCGATGGCGATGCCCTCGGCCCTGGTGGGCACCGGGGTGATGACCGCGGGGCTGGGGCTGCCGGCGTCCGCGGCGGCGGCCAGCGGGCCGCAGTTGGCCGACTGCACGCCGATGATCACCGGCAGGCGCGGGATCAGCTGCTGGGCAAGGAGTTCCTGGAAGCCGAGGTAGGCGCCGAGCAGCAGGGTGCCGTGGCCGACCGGCAGCACCACGGTCTCCGGCATGCCCTGTTCCCACAGCTCGAAGGCGAAGGTCTTGGTGCCGTGCAGGAAGTACGGGTGGAACATGTGGCTGGCGTAGCTGGCATCCGGGGCCTCGGCGGCGACCTTGGCCGCGCGGGCGGCGTCCTCCCGGTTGCCTTCGATGAGGTGCACGTCCGCGCCGTGCGCACGCATCTGGCCGAGCTTGCCGGGCGAGGTGCTGGCCGGCACGTAGATCTCGCACGGCACGCCGATGCGGGCGGCGTAGGCCGACAGCGCGGTGCCCGCGTTGCCGCTGCTGTCCGCGATCAGCCTGCGCACGCCGAGCAGCTTGGCCAGGGTGGCCAGCATGACCGCGCCGCGGTCCTTGAACGACAGCGTCGGCGAGAGGTACTCCAGCTTCACCCTGGCATCGGCCAGGCCGACCGCGGGCACCACCGGGGTCATCCCCTCCCCCAGGCTCACCTCGGCCAGCTCCGGCACCGGCAGCGCCTCGGCGTAGCGCCACAGGGTGGCAGGGCGGGTGGCCAGCTCCGACCGGCCGGGCAGCCGGGCGCCGAAGTCGGCGACGTCCAGGACACCGCCGCAGGGGCAGTGCCAGACCAGGCTCTGCACCGGGAACTCGGTGTAGCAACGGGTGCAGCGCAGCGGCGGCAGCTGGTGGGACACGGTTCCTCCAGAACTCGACTGGACTGATCGTCCAGAAAACTTGGACAGACTGTCAAGTCGGGATAGCCTGAGGTGGTGAGCGACACTGTTGCGGCCGATGACCTGTTCGAGTCGGTGCGCCCCCTGGTCGCGGGCCTGGCCGCCACCTACGGCCCCACCGCCGAGATCGTGCTGCACGACTACCGCAGCCCGGAGGCCAGTGTGGTCGCCATCAGCGGCGCGGTGACCGACCGGCACGTCGGCGGCGCGATGAGCGAGATCGGCCTCGGCCTGCTCGCGGCCGGACCCGAGGCGGAGGACCGGCTCAACTACCTCACCCGGCTGCCGAACGGCCGGCTGGTGCGCTCCTCCACCATGCTGCTGCGGGTGCGCGGCGAGGTGGTCGGCGCGCTGTGCGTGAATCTGGACGTCACCGCGCTGCGCCAGGCCGCGGACACCCTCAGCGGGATGGCCGGTCCGCTCGAACCCGCGCCGGTGACCGTGTTCTCCGACGACGTGGACCAGGTGGTGGACGCGGTGATCGCGGAGGAGGGCGGCTGCGACCGCGCCGACCGGGCCGACCGCCGCCGGATCATCGCCGCACTGGACCGGCGCGGGGTGTTCGCGGTGCAGCGCTCGGCGGCCAGGGTGGCCGAACACCTGGGCATCTCGCGGGCCACCCTGTACAACGACCTGGCCAGGGTGCGGGCCCGATGACGTTGCCGCTCAACCGTTCCCGCGCCACCCTCCACTGTGGAACCGCGATTCCCCCGAACAGCTCACCGCCCGCCGGGCGATCGGGCTAGGCTGGCAACATTCTGGTGCCGGCCTGGCAGACGGGCTGGGCGCGACCATTCGGGGAGGCTGCCGGTGACCTGGGAAGAGCGCGTGCTGGGCTGCATGCTGGGGGGCGCGCTCGGGGACGCGCTCGGCGCGGACGTGGAGTTCGAGTCGATCGAGAAGATCCGGCAGCGGCACGGCCAGCGCGGCATCACCGAGCTGCACGCGGCCTACGGCAAGGTCGGCGCGATCACCGATGACACCCAGATGACCCTGTTCACCCTGGAAGGCATGATCAGGGCGCACGTGCACCAGCGGCAGCACGGGCCGACCGATCCAGTGCCCTTCCTGCTCTCGGCCTACCTGCGCTGGATGCACACCCAGGGCTACCCGTGGGCGGACGCGCTCGGCTCACTGGCCGAGGCGCACCCGCAGCCGGACGGCTGGCTGATCCGCGAGCCCGACCTGTTCGACCGGCGCGCCCCCGGCAAGACCTGCGTGCGCGCGCTGGAGGACATCGGCCGGGGCCGCGCGCCGGGCTCCTTCACCAACAAGATCAACAACTCCAAGGGCTGCGGCGGCGTGATGCGCGCGGCCCCGGTGGCCTTGTTAGGCAACGATCCGGCCGAGGTGTTCCGGGTGGCGGCGGCGGGCGCGGCGCTGACCCACACCCACCCCAGCGGCTACCTCTCCGCCGGGTGCCTCGCGGTGATGGTGTGGGCGCTGTTCCACGGCGCGCACATCAACGTGGCCATCGACAAGGCCGAGCAGATCCTGCGCACCCACGAGGGCCACGAGGAGACCCTGGAGGCCATCAAGGGCGCGGTGCGGCTGGGCGGGCCGATCGACACGGTCACCCCGGAGCGGATCGAGCGCGAACTGGGCGGCGGCTGGGTCGGCGAGGAGGCGCTGGCCATCGGGCTCTACGCGTTCCTGCACGGGGGCGGCGACTTCCGGGAGACCATGCGGGTCGCGGTCAACCACACCGGGGACAGCGACTCCACCGGCGCGATCGCCGGGAACCTCTTCGGCGCGGCGCACGGGGTCGGCGCGCTGCCCAAGGAGTGGCTGGCCAAGCTGGAGCTCCGCGCGGCGACCGAGCTGCTGAGCCGGGACGCCGTCGCGGAGTACAGCGCGAACCCGCCGACCTCCAGCGGGTTCCTGCACTGCTATCCCACCTGGTGACTCAGCTCGCGGCGAACACCGCGGCCAGCGCCAGCACCGAGGGCGCCACCTGGACGTAGAGGATCTTCTTGCTGGCCGTGGCCGCGCCGTAGACCCCGGCGACGAACACGCACACCAGGAAGAAGATCTTCGCCTGGTAGCCGACCGGGTCACTGGCGATCAGCGCCCAGATCAGCCCGGCGGCCAGGAACCCGTTGTACAGGCCCTGGTTCGCGCCCAAGGTCTTGGTCTGCTCGGCGAACTCCGGGGTCAGCCCGAACGCCTTCTGACCCCGGGGAGTGGTCCACAGGAACATCTCCAGCACCAGGATGTACACGTGGATCAGCGCGACCAACCCGACCAGGATCCCCGCCACGACACCCATCAGACCTGCTCCTTCGTCGATCCACTGTGGACAGTCATTGTGCGCTCCGCGCGGGGGTGAGTCATCCCGCGTAGACGTCCTCGATGTAGCGGTTTTCCGCGATGAGCCCGGTCAGCCAGACCTCGGCCTGCTCGGCCGTGCCGCCGGTGTGCTTGCGGTGCAGGTCGAGGAAGGCGGCGCGCACGCCCGGGGCCATCCGGGCTCCGTCACCGCAGACGTAGACCGCGGCACCGTTGTCCAGAAGTCGCCACACCTCTTCGGTTTCGGCGGCGATCCGGTGTTGCACGAACCGCTGGTCCTGCACCGGAGCCTGGGAGTAGGCGGGGCGCAGGGAGACCACCCCGGCGGCCTCGGCGGCTTCCAGCTCCGCACGGTGCAGGTAGTCGACCTCGGGGTGGTCGCAGCCGAAGTAGCAGAGCGCGGGGGTGGTGTTCCCGGCCACCAGTCGGTCGGCGATGGCGCCCCGGAAGGGGGCCAGACCGGTGCCCGCGCTGATCATGATGACCGGGCGGCCGGTGTCCGGGGCGATGCGGAACGCCTCCCGGCAGGGCTGGACCTTGGCCAGCACGGTGTCGCCGGGGCGCATGCCGGTCAGGTAGCCGGAGCCGACGCCGTGGCAGGAGCCCTTGTCCAGCAGGGACACCATCAGGTCGACCGCGTCCGGCTGCGCGGCGGCCGAGGAGGAGATCGAGTAGTGCCGGGGGCGCAGCGGGGGCAGCAGCTCCAGCGCGGCGTCCAGGGTCAGCTGGCAGGCCGGGTTGGCTGCCAGGAGGTCCAGCACTGCCCTGCCGTCCGGCCGCTCGGCCAGCGCTGCCAGGGCTTTGCGCTCGGGCGGGCAGGGGTTGTTCGCGGCCAGCACCGCCAGCTGGGCCGGGGTGGCCGGGTCGTGCAGCTCGACGAAGTGGGTGAGCAGCTCGCGGGCGCTGACCGGGCGGTCCAGGCCGAGCGCGCCCCGGCCGGGCCGCCGGTCGGTGATGTCCAGCACCGCCTCCGGGTCCACCCGCAGGATCCGGGCGGCGCGGTCGACCTGGGCCGGGTCGTTGGCGGGCAGCACGGTGAGGTGGTCGGCGGTGCGGTAGGTCAGGCCCTCGGGCAGCGCGATCCGCAGGAACCGCTTGGACCGGCCGAGCGGGTGCGCCAGGTCGGCCAGGTCGCCGGTTTCCAGCACGGTCATCGGCCGCAGCTCGTGCCGGGCGTCGCGGGCGGCGGTGACCGGGCCGGTCAGCGTGCGCACCGCGTACCGGGGACCGTCGGCAGTGTCCACAGTGGACACTGCGTCCGGGTCGCCGTACTCGGTGAGCAGCGCGGTCCAGAGCTGTTCGCTCCAGTCGGTGACCGCGCCCGCGAGGTCGCCGGAGGCGTCGGCCTCGCCGCGGTCGAGCAGCCGGGTGCCGCCCAGCTCGGCCAGCCGGGCGTCCAGGGTGGTGGGCACGTGCTGGTAGGTGGCGGCCCAGTTGCGGTCGCCGACGCCGAGCAGCGCGTACCGGAGGCCGTCGAGCTCGCCAGATTTGGCTTCGTTGAGCCAGTTCCAGAACTCGGTGGCGTCGTCGGTCGGGCGGCCGTTGTAGGAGGCGGCCACGATCACCACCGGGTCGCCGGTGGGCAGGGCGCGGGTGGCGGCGTCCAGCGGGGCCACGGTGACCTCGAAGCCCCGCTGCTCCCCCGCTTCGGCGAGCTCCTTGGCCAGGGCGCGGCAGGTGCCGAGGTTGGAGCCGTGCAGCACGGTCAGCGCGGTGCCCTGGCGGGCGCGACCGGCGGCCTTGGCCGTGGCGGGTGCGGTCGTGGTGGCCGCGGGCTTGCGGCGCTGGGTGCGGCGGGCCAGGCCCAGGTGCAGGCCCTCGGGCTTGAGGGTGAGGGTCTCCTTGACCTTGAGCTGGTAGTCGTCCTGGTCCAGGAAGCGGAAGCGGTGGATCAGCAGGCCGAGCAGCAGGGTGGCCTCGTGCAGGGCGAACTGGCGGCCGATGCAGGCCCGCTCGCCGGTGCCGAAGGGCTTGAACGCGTGCACCGGGCGGGCCCGCTCGGCCTCCGGGCTGAACCGCTCCGGGTCGAATGCCTCCACGTTGTCGCCCCACACCGGGTCCCGGTGCAGCATCGGGGTCAGCACCAGCATCGGCTGTCCCGCACGCACCGGGTACCTGCCGCCGATCACGGTGTCCCGCAACGCCTGGCGGGCGAACACCGCCGCGGTCGGCCACAGCCGCAGCGTCTCGTTAAGGATCTGCCGGACGTAGCGCAGCTTGCCGATGTCCTCGAAGCTCGGCTCCGGGTCGGCGGCCTCGCCCCACAGCGCGTCCACCTCGGCCTGGGCGCGGGCCAGCACGGCCGGGTGCTTGGCCAGGAAGTGCAGCGCGAAGGACAGCGTGCCGGAGGTGGTCTCGTGCCCGGCGATCAGGAAGGTGACCACCTGGTTGCGGATGTTGACCTCGTCCAGGGTCTCGCCGGAGGCCGGGTGCGGCGCGTTGAGCATCAGGCCGAGCAGGTCGTCGGTGCTGGTGTCCCCGCTGGCGATCCGCTCCCGGATCACCTCGTCCACCACACCGTTGAGGAACTCCACATCGGCGGCGAACCGCGCACTGTCCTTGCGGTAGAGGAAGTCCAGGCCGGGGATGTGCCGGTTCTTGGCCTGGGCGAAGGCGAGGCCGCGGACCAGTGCGGTGATGAACGGGTGCGGATCGTCCCGGTCGAAGGAGCCGAAGTCGTAGCCGAACCCGGCCAGGCCGATGGTGTCCAGGGTCAGCTTGGTCATGTCCGCCGAAACGTCCACAGTGGACTTCCCGGCGCGGGCGTCCCAGTGCGCGATGAGCTTGCGGGCCACCGCGAGCATGGTCGGGTGGTAGGTGCGCATCGAGGACATGGCGAAGGCGGGCAGCAGGATGTCGTGCGCCTTGGCCCAGTTGGGCTCCTCGTTGAACGCGGTGAACAGGCCGTCGCCGGTGAGGCCGCGGATGGTGACCAGCGAGCTGCCCACGTGCTTGGCGAAGCGGTCCTCGTCGGCGAGCTCGGCGACCAGGTCGGCGCCGGAGACGAACACCACCTCGGTGCCGAAGAACTTGCGGGTGAAGATCGGCCCGAGCGCGCGGGCGTCGTCCATCGCGCTCTGCACCAGGCGGTCCGAGGAGGAGCCCAGCACATCGCCGAGCACCGGCAGGCGGTTCGCCGGATGCGGGAGCGCCACTCGGTCCGGTGTTTCCTGCATGCCCATCTCGAATCCCCGATTTCGCTGTGCCGCGGTTGGTTGTCGAGATCAACACTGGCACCGGCGGGGCGCACGCCAGAGCGAACGCACTACACAATCTTGTAGTACTCGGCTACCGTTTCCGCCTTGTGAGCGATCCGCTGTCCCGGCTCGGCCTGGCCGAGCTGCTGGCCGCCTCGGGCGCGCTGGCCGCGCTGCGGGACCGCGCGGGCCGGTTCACCTGGGCCTCGCCGAGCTACCTGGACCTGATCGGGGCCACCGCCGACCGGGTGGCCGGCAGCACGCTGGCCGACTGGATCGGGCCGGAACTGGCCGCGCCGGTGGACGCCGAGGACGAGCGGGTGTGGCGCACCGGCGAGCCGCTGCGCTGGCGGCCCAGCGATCCCGCGCCGACCGCGCTGCCGGGCGGGGCCGGGCGGCAGGTGTGGCTGGCCGGGCACAAGCTGCTGCTGCACCCGGCCGACGGGGAACCGTTGCTGGGCATGGTCGCGGTGGACGTCGGCGACTGGCTGGCCGACCGGACCGCGCTGGCCGTGGCCGAGCAGCGGCTGGCCCAGTTCGTGGCGCACGCCCCGGTGCTGGCCATGATCACCGACGAGCGGCACCGCTACGTCTGGTTCGGCGAGGCCGGGCACCGGCTGCTGCGCCGCCCGCTGGGCGAGGTGGTGGGGCGCACGGTGCCGGAGGTGCTGCCGCCGGAGCTGGCCGAGCAGTCGGTCGAGCAGAACGCGGCGGTGCTGCTCTCCGGCACCGGCCGCCAGGTGCGGCTGCGCACCGAGCTGGACGGCCGGGAGGTGGAGTGGTCCGGGTACCGGTTCCCGCTGCCGCAGCCGGACGGGACCTGGCACGTGGGCACCATCCTGTTCGACGTCACCGAGTTCCGCGCCGCGCAGCGGGAGGTGGCGTTGTGGCGCAACCGGTTCCTCACCCTGTTGGACCGGATCTCGGTGCCGACCGCGGTCTGCCTGCCCGACGGCAGGCTGAGCATGCTCAATCCGGAGTTCGCCGCCCTGCTGGGCAGTAGCCCGGGGCGTCTGCACGGAACCCTGCTCACCAGCCTGATGCAGGCCCGTGACCAGGAGAAACACGACCGGCTGATGCGGGAGTTCAGCTCGGGGAAACGTGGCAAGCGCACGCTGGCGGTGCGCTGGCGGCCGCGGCGGGCGGAGCGGGAGCGCACCGGGGAGCTGACCATCCAGCTGGTCAAGGACGTGGAGACCGGGCTGCTGCTGACCCTGGCCGCCGACCCGGAGCAGCCGGAGCCGGCCGTGCGGCCACCGGAAATCAGTATCCGGGAAGCGGAGATCATCACTAGGGTCGCGGCCGGGGACACCACCGCGGCGATCGCCGCCGCGATCGGCCTGACCCCGGACGGGGTGACCTACCACGTCACCCGGCTCTGCCAGCGGTTCGGCGCGGCCAACCGCACCGCGCTGGTGGCCAGGGCGTATGTGACCGGCGTGCTGGACGCGTCGGCGTGGCCACCGGTGTGGCGGAGGAATGGAGCACCTTATGCGTGAGGAACTACTCGACGGCACGGGCCGGGTGGTCGCCCACTACGACCGGCGGACCCGGCTGGACCTGCCCTATGCCGCCGAGCTGGAGGCGGTGAACATCTCGGCCGAGGACCTGGTGCGGCTGCTGTTCACCGAGCGCAAGGGCTGGGTGTTCAGCGCGGCCCCGGAGATCTGCCTGCTGGCCAAGGCCAATGGCGGCACGGTGGTCCGCCACGCGCACGCCTACAGCTTCGACCTGCGCGAGCAGCAGGCGGACCCGGACTGGCTGAACCCGCCGCTGGCCGACGGGCTGCGGGCAGACGAGTTCACCGCCACCCTGGAGGAGATCTTCCCCGCCTACCAGCGCGCCTTCCCGCCCGGCCACGTGGACCACGTGCTCGACGCCGAGGGCGAGCGGGCGAACTTCGCCCAGCTGCTGGCCGGGGAGGTGCTCGGCCCGGTGCTGCCGTGCAGCGGCCTCATCCGGGACGGGGACGAGGTGGTCGCGGTCGTGGTGGTCAACAACCGGGCCGGGGACCCGCCGCTGGCCGGGCCGTGGATCGGGCAGGTCTACCGGGACCCCGCGCCGCGCTACCGAGGGCTGGGCATGGTGCTGCTGCGGCGGGCGGTCGCGCTGGCCGCGCAGGCCGGGCTGCCCGCGGTCGGACTGGCCGTCACCGACGGGAACCCGGCGCGCTGGGTGTACGAGAAGGCGGGGTTCCGGCACGTGGAGGAGTCCATGACGGTGCTCATCCCGGACTGAGTCCTCTAGACTGGGCGGGTCGGCAGCCGAGAACTGGAGGTGGACTGTGCGCACGCACGGTGTCCCGCCCCGGTTCGCGCTGCTCGGCTTCATCCAGGCGGTGCTGCTCACCGCGCTGCTGGTGCTGGTGGCCGCCCCGGTGGCCACCGCCGCGCCGGTCTCCTTGGCCGACAACGAGGTCGCGGTCTCCACCCATCTCGGCGGGTCCACTTCGGACCACCGGGACACCAGGCTCACCGCCGACCGGGTGGCCATCGCGAACCCGCAGGCGCACCAGCACTTCGCCGAGCTGCCCGCCGGTCTGCCGGTGGCCGAGCCCGTGTACCCCCGGCCCAGCCTCGAGGTCACCACTGACCAGGCGGTGTTCGCCGCCGCCGACGGGGCCGGTCCGCCGCAGGCGCCCACCAGAGGGCCACCCGCCACTCCAGGAACCTGACCCACTCGCCGTCCACTGTGGACGGACCTCATTCCTGGAGGAAACTCGCCCATGTCACGCCCTTCGGCGTGGCGGGGACTTCTCGTGCGCGGGCTGCTGTCCCTCGCCGTGCTGGTCACCGCCACCTACCTCGTGCTCAGCACCGCCCCGCGCCTCGGCCTGGACCTGCGCGGCGGCACCCAGATCGTGCTGGAAGCCAAGTCCACCCCGACCGTCACCGCCGACGCCAACGCCACCGACCGGGCCCTTGAGGTGATCCGCCGCCGGGTGGACAGCCTCGGCGTGGCCGAACCGGGGCTGGTCCGCTCCGGGGAGAACCGGATCATCGTCGAACTGCCCGGCGTGCAGGACCCGAAGGAGGCGGTGGCGGTGCTGGGCCGCACCGCCCAGCTGACCATGCACCCGGTGCTCGGCGCGGCCGCGCCGGAGACCAAGGCCGGACCGGGCGAGAAGGTGCTGCCGGATGAGTCCGGCATGCCGTTGCGGCTCGCGCCGGCCGCGCTGACCGGGGAGAACGTGTCCGGGGCCAGCTCGGGGCCGGTGCCGCAGGGTGTGGGCTGGCAGGTCGGCATCGACTTCTCCGGCGCGGGCAGCGAGAGCTGGCGCAAGCTCACCGGGGAGGCCGCCTGCTCGCCGCCGGGTGATCCGAAGCGGCGGGTGGCGATCGTGCTGGACGAGAAGGTGATCTCCTCGCCGCAGGTCGACCAGACGGTCGGCTGCCAGGCCGGGATGGGCGGCGGCAACACCCGGATCACCGGCAAGTTCACCCAGGCCGAGGCCAAGGAGCTGTCGCTGCTGATCAGCGGCGGCGCGCTGCCCTTGCCGGTGGAGGTGCTGGAACAGCGGACCGTGGGGCCGACCCTGGGCGCGCAGGCGATCGAGGCCAGCGCGTGGGCGGCGCTGATCGGGGTCGCGATCACCGGGCTGTTCCTGACCTTCGTCTACCGGCTGGTCGGTTTCCTGGCGGTGCTCGCGCTGGCCGGGTACGCGGCGCTGTCCTATGCCTCGCTGCTGGCCATCGGCGCGACGCTCACCCTGCCCGGTTTGGCCGGGCTGGTGCTGGCGGTGGGCATGGCGGTGGACGCCAACGTGCTCGTGTTCGAACGGGCGCGGGAGGACTTCGCGGCCAGGAAGGGGCTCCCGCCACGACAGCGGCTGAGCCGGGCGGTGGAAGGCGGGTTCAAGGGCGCGGTGTCGGCGATCGCGGACTCCAACGTGACCACCCTGCTCGCCGCCGGACTGTTGTTCTTCCTGGCCACCGGGCCGGTGCGCGGGTTCGGCGTGACGCTGTCGGTGGGTGTGCTGGCCTCGCTGTTCAGCGCGCTGGTGCTGACCAGGGTGCTGGTGATCGCGGTGTGCGACAACGAGTTCGTGGCCAAGCGGCCCTGGCTGACCGGTCTGGGCAACCTGGGCCGGGTGCGCACCTGGCTCTCCGGCCGGTTCGGTGGCCTGTACGCCAACCCGAAGCGCTGGCTGCTGGCCACCGGCGCGGTCACCCTGCTGATCGCGCTGGGACTGGTGATCCGGGGCCCGGAGCTGGGCGTGGAGTTCACCGGCGGCAGGCTGATCGAGTACACCACCACCCAGCAGGTCGGCGCGGACGCGGCCAGGGACGCCTTGCAGGCAGCGGGTTTTGACCGCACCACGGTCTCGGCCAGCGGCGCGAAGGAGCTGACGGTCAAGACCGCCCCGCTGGACGAGACCCAGACCGCGAAGGTCAAGGAGGTGCTGGCCGGGCTCGGCGGCGGCGCGGAGCAGGTGCGCAGCGAGCTGATCGGCCCCAGCCTCGGCGAGGAGCTGCGCGCCAACGCGCTGATCGCCCTGGCCATCGCGGTCGCCGCCCAGCTGGCCTACCTGGCGATCCGCTTCGACTGGCGGCTGGGCCTGGCCACGGTGGCCGCGCTGCTCACCGACGTGATCGTGCTGCTGGGCCTGTTCTCCTGGCTCGGGATCACCATGGACGCGGTGTTCCTGGCCGCCCTGCTGACCGTCATCGGCTACTCGGTGAACGACTCGGTGGTGGTCTTCGACCGGGTCCGCGAACTCCGCGGCCTGCGCCCCAGGGAACCGTTCCACCAGGTCGCGGGCACCGCGGTGCTGCAAACCCTGCCCCGCACGGTGAACACCGGCGTCGGCGTGCTCGCGGTGCTGCTGTGCCTGCTGTTCCTGGGCGACGGCTCCCTGGCCGACTTCGCCCTGGCGGTGCTGATCGGCGTGGTCGCGGGCACCATCTCCACGGTCGCCACCGCCTCACCGATGGCGGTGCTGCTGGACCGGAAGTCCCCGGGCGCGGGCCGCCAGCGCGCCAAGCCTCGCCAGCAGACCCGCCGGCGCGTCGACTCCGGCGCGGTGGTGTGAGCTCAGAGCAGTGAGGTGAGCAGGAAGGGCGCGTTGATCAGCCCGTGCACCAGCAACAACACGGGGAAGTTGCGGTAGCGCGCCCACAGGTAACCGAGGAACATCCCGCGCACCCCGTGCCCAGCCAGCACGGTGAGCAGACCGAGGCCGAGGCCGTGGTGGGACTGGATCCCGATGTGCCACACCGCCCAGAGCACGGCGGCCAGCACAATCCCGGGCCACAGTCCCAGCACGGCCTCCAGCCGCGTCTGCAACCAACGGCGGTAGAAGAACTCCTCGATCACGGCGTTGAACAGGAACACCAAGACCATGACCGGCCAAGAGGGAATGATCCGGGACTCGGGATAGGCCCCGACAAGATAGGTCAGCGAGAGGAAGACGACCGCAGGCGCCAGCGGCGCGACCCACCGCACCGGCGTCATGGGCAACCAGCGCTCCCGCTTGCCACCGTGCCGCCGCAGGTACCAGAACAGGCTGAGCGGGACCACGATGAGCAACAACGGTTTGACGGACAGGAACCAGATCGGCCCACCCGGTAAGACCATGATGACCGCGTAGAGCAGCGCGATACCGGTGAGCCAGCCCGCCTCCAGCCGGGTCCGGTCGGGTTCGATGCGGAACGGGTTGTGCCACTTGACCTTGGGCGGGACGACCCGGGTGACGACGATGGCCAGCAGAGCGGGCACGATCAGCAGCCAGAGCGGGAGGGTGTCGTCGTGATCGGCGGTGTAGTGCACCCGGAAGTGCCCGGTGAGCAGCAACAACAGCAGACAGCCGAAGATGACTGTCAGTCCGCCGACCAGGACAAACCCGCCGAGCCGGGCCCAGTAACGCCGCTCCCCCATACACACCAACATATCCGGCCGGGGCGACAACGCGCTGCCACCCCAAGGCGGGAGATCAGCGACACGGCTTCAGCGACACGGCTCCCGACACGGGGTGAAAACCCACAAAGCGGGCCTCTCGTCTTCTCCGTACGGCCTGGAGACTGCTGACCGCATCTCTCCACCCGGCCCCTGCAACCTGCCGCCGCCCGCCCCGCCCAACGTGACGGGGGCCGGGTGGAGAGATGTGGTTTGCTGTCGGAAGGTCGTGCGGAGAAGACGAGAGGCCCGCGAGCACGCTGGAACCGGCCCCGGCAGCCTGCTCAGCCCCGCAACCTGCTCGTCCCGGCTTTTGACTTGTCACACCCCTCCGGTGGTCTGCCCGTCCGGCGAGGACATTCTTTTGCTTTTGATCTTAGGTTTTCAGTCAAAGGCGACAGTCAAGAGCGTCCTCGCCGGACGGGCAGAGATCAAAGCATGGGGGGGGAAAGTCAAAGGCCAAGACGCAGGCAGGTCTTGAGGTTCCCCATGCCCGTCAACCCTCCGAAATCAAACCACATCCCAGCCCACGGCCGCCCTTGCGTTGCGTGGCCTTGGCGGCGGTTGCTGTGAACGTCCGTGGGCTGGGATGTGGTTCGTTTTCTCCAGGTTGACGGGCATGGGGAACCTCAAGACTTCGGACAGGTTTTCGAAAAGCCACCCCGTCGCTGGTTCCCTGTCGCGAGCCCCGGTCAGTAAGGCAGCGTCAATGCCTCAACACCGTCGACATCCGTCCTGATTCGCGCCCACGAACCGTCGGTGAAGTGCAGCCGGACCTGTCTGCTCGCTGAGCCCACCGCCAGCTGCCTGCACCGCTCCACCCGCAACAGTTCCGCCCTCGGTGCCTCGAACTCGAACTCCAGCACCGCGTCCTCCGGCCGTTCGTGCAGCGGCGGGCGGCCGATGTCCTCCTGTAAACCGGTCGCCACGTCACGCACCAGCCTGCCCACTCCGCGCAGTACCTTGCCCACCGACTTCTGCCGCACCAACCGTTGTGCCGTGGGGCTCACGATCGGTTCAGCTCTCACCGCGGTGTCGCGGATGCGGAGTACCGCGATCCGTTCCGTGCCCAACGCCAGCCAGCAGGCCTCGGGGGCTTGCACCGCTCGGTACAGGCGCACGGCGGGGCTGTCGGGTTGGCGGGCGTGGACTGCCGCGCTCCGGCCCGCCGCTATGTCGTCGTCGGACCAGGTGGCGGCGCGGGTGCGGGAGCGGGTGGTGGGGATTCCGTGGTTGTCCAGGCCTTTGACGTGGAATCTGCCGTTGGGCAGGGATTCGGCGCAGGCCAAGGCCTTGAGGCGCTCGTTTCCCAGCCAGTCCCGTCCGAGCAGCGCGAGAGCCAGGTTGTGGTTCCACTGCACGAACCGGATGCTAGGCCGCGTTGGCCTTTCTGGCGGCGGGACGCGCCACGAAGAAGTACATCGCGAACGCGGCTATACCCATAAGCGCCATCGCGGCGGCCATCGGAACCGCGCTGTCCTGACCCGCCAGGCCCACCAGGGGTGCGGTGAGGCCGCCGATGACGAACTGGACCGAGCCCAGCAGCGCCGAGGCCGCGCCCGCGGCCTCCGGGTGGTCGGCCATGGCCAGGGTGGTGGTGGTCGGCAGGATCATGCCGATGCTGGCGATCATGACGAACAGCGGGATGAGGAAGCCGGTCAGGCCCAGGTCGGTGCCGCCGATGAGGACCACGGCCAGCAGCGCCAGGCCCGCCAGCGCGACCACCTGGACGCCGATGGCGAGCAGGGTCCTGGAGTGCACCCGGTGCGCCAGGCGGCCGTTGAGCTGGGCGACCGCGACGATGCCGATCGCGTTGGCGCCGAAGATCAGGCTGTAGACCTGCGGGGAGGCGCCGTAGAGGTCCTGGATCACGAACGGGGAGCCGGAGATGTAGGCGAACATCGCGGCCATGGTCAGGCCCGAGGTGAGCACGTAGCCGACGAAGGCCCGGTCGCGGAGCAGGGTGCGGATGGAGCGGAAGGTCTGGCCGAGGCCGCCGCCGTGCCTGCGTTCCACCGGCAGGGTCTCGCGGAGGCCGAACAGGCCGCCGAGGAACAACAGCACCGCGAAGGCGGCCAGCACCGCGAAGACGCCGTGCCAGGTGGCCACCTTGAGCAGTTGGCCGCCGATGACCGGGGCCAGGATCGGGGCCAGGCCGGAGATCAGCATCAGGTTGGAGAAGAACTTCGCCGCGGCCACGCCGGAGTACAGGTCCCGCACGATCGCCCTGGCGATCACGATGCCGGCCGCGCCCGCCACGCCCTGGATGAACCGCAGGCCCACCAGCAGGCCGACGCTGTTGGCGAACACGCAGGCCACCGAGGTCACCGCGTACACCGCGAGCCCGGCCAGCAGCGGACGGCGGCGGCCCAGGATGTCGCTGAGCGGGCCGATCACCAGCTGGCCCAGGGCCAGGCCGATCAGGCAGGCGGTCAGGGTCAGCTGCACCTGCGCGGCGGTGCTGCCCAGATCCGCCGCGATCTGCGGGAACGCGGGCAGGTACATGTCGATGGTGAGCGGCCCGAAGGCGGTGCAGCCACCGAGCAGCACCGCCAGCAGGGCGGTCGCCGCCCTGGACTTCGCTGTCGCCGGTGCGGTCTGCAGGTCAACCACGGAAGCTCCCCAGCTCATTACCTCTGCGAACGATATATAGGGGTTAAGATACGGGAATGCCCGCGCCGGGGAAACGTGATCCCGCCCGCCCCGACGACCACCGGTCCGCCCTGGCCGAAGACCTGTTCGCGGTGCTGCCGCGGCTGCGGATGGCGGTGCTGCGCAACACCCGCCGGCACTTCCCGCACCCGCCGCTGCCCGAGGCCCAGGCCAACCTGCTGCGCACCGTCGCGGCCAGCCCCGGCCTGACCGTGCGCGAGGCCGCGCACACCCTCCAGCTGGCCGCGAACACGGTGAGCACGCTGGTCGCGGCGCTCAGCGCGGAGGGCCTGCTGGAACGGCGGGTCTGCCCGACGGACCGGCGCAGCGCCCGGTTGCTGCCGACCGAGCTCGCGCTGGGCCGCCTGGCCGAGTTCGACGGGCACCGCAACCGGGTGGTCGGCGAGGCGATGGACCGGATGTCCGCGGCCGAGCTGGACACCATCACCGACGCGCTGCCCGCGCTGCGCCGCCTCATCGCCGAGCTCGACGCGCAGCCGGACTGAGCAATGCAAACCGTTGCCACGAAACAGAACTGAACGCGTCTCGACAACTGAACAAAACAGTATTGGCCAACCGGGGCCCTCAGTCGTTTGCGCCTTTCACCCTGCCGTTCGGGTCCATACGATGGCGGCATGGACCTGGAGGTCCGTCACCTGCGGATGCTGTGCGCGATCGCCGAGGCCGGCAGCATGACCAAGGCGGCCGCGGTTCTCGGGCTGTCCCAACCCACGTTGACCCGCCAGGTGCAGCGCCTGGAGCGCTTCATGGGCGGGCCGCTGTTCGTGCGCGAGCGGGACGGCGTGCGGCCCACCGCGCTGGGCGAGTTCATCCTGGTCCGCGCCAACTCCGTGCTGCCAGTGCTGGACGGCCTCGCGCCCTCGCGCGGACTGGCCGAGGACGAGGAGCTGCGCGAGATCCGCATCGGCGTGCGCCCCGGCCCGCTGCTGCCCAGCCTGGTGCGCGGCCTGAACACCCTGCACCCGGCGGCCGAACTGCGCACCGAGGAGGGCCCGTCCTCGCACGCGGTGGCCGAGGTGCTGGACAGCGGCAGGCTGGATGTCGCGCTGCTCAACGAGTGCGACGGCTACGAACTGCGCCGACGGCCCAGCCTGGCCTACCACGTGGTGGTGGTGGAACCGGTGTTCGTCCGCCTCGCCTCCGGCCACCCACTGGCCGCCCAGTGCGAGGTGAGCCTCGCCGACCTGGCCGGTGAGGACTGGGCCACGCCCTCACCGTGCGGCAACAACGACGACGAGTCCATCTACGCCGCCTGCGGCCGGGCCGGTTTCGTGCCGCGCATCCGGCACCGGGTGGACCTGCCGCAGGCCGATGAGCTGGTGCGCAGCCAGCAGGCGGTGCTGCTCTGCCCGCCGCTGTCGGACCCACCGGCCGGCACGGTGAACCGGCCGCTGCGGGACACCCCGCTGCGCACCACCCGGCTGCTGGTGCACCACCGCGAGGGCACCATCGCCCGCCAGTCGGACAAGCTGCTGCGCTTCCTGGTGGAGGACTACGCCGAGCAGGTCGAGTACCACCCGGTCTACGCGTACTGGCTGGACCGTCACGGGAGTCTGTCCTAGCCAGAAGTGAAAGCGAAGGTAAAGAGCGGGCAACGGGGGTCATACGCGGAAGCTATGGCCTGCTGACATTACCCAACCGTTGTGATCTGGCGCACTGTGATGTTATGTCACCTCGCTACTGGGACCTCAAACGGCAGATCGAGGACTACCGGCACGTGGCCAGGCAGCTCCCCCTGCATCAGCCTGACAATGACACCGACCTGCACTACTTCCGCCAGTTCGGCGGTCCGCTGGCCGCCCCCAGCCCGTTCGACTCCCTGTTCCTCAACCGCACGGTCCAGGCCCTGACCCGCCCCCTCGCACTGCGGGACCTGGCACACGGCAGCCCCGGTTGACGTGACTGGCGGCCCCTCCCGCCAGCTGCCAAGGTGGGTGGACGATGCCAACCCTGCTGATCGTCCACCACACCCCCTCCCCCGCCACCCAGGCCCTGCTGGAGGCGGTGGTCTCCGGCGCGTCCACCGATGAGCTGGACGGCATCGAGGTGCAGGTCAGGCCCGCGCTGACCGCCTCGCCGGTGGACGTGCTCGGCGCCGACGGCTGCCTGCTGGGCACCCCGGCGAACATCGGTTACATGAGCGGCGCGCTCAAGCACTTCTTCGACACGGTGTACTACCCGTGCCTGTCGGCGACCATCGGCCGGCCTTATGGCCTCTACGTGCACGGCAACGAAGGTGTGGAGGGCGCGGTCCGCGCGGTGGAGGCCATCGCGACCGGCCTGAAGTGGCGCAAGGCCTTCCCCCCGGTGACCGTGCTCGGCCAGCCCGGCAAGCAGGACCTGGAGTCCTGCTTGGAGCTGGGCGCGACCGTGGCCGCGAGCCTGCTGGACCAGTGACCGGCTACCTCGTCGGGCGCGGCATCGCCGACATCACCGGCGAGGCCGCCGGGTGCGGACTGCTCGGCTACGGCAAGGCCAGCCAGCGCAGCGCGGGCATCCACCTGCGGCTGCGGGCCAGGGCGTTCGTGGTGGCGCACGGCGGGTTGCGGGTGCTGCTGGTGGTCAGCGAACTGCCGCTGATGTTCGACAGCGTGCACCGAACGGTGCTGACCAGGCTGCGCGCCCGGTTCGGCGAGCTCTACACCGCGCGGAACACCCTGCTCACGGTCACCCACACGCACGCTGGCCCCGGCGGCTACAGCCATCACGCGCTGTACAACCTGACCGTGCCCGGCTTCCGGCCGAAGACCTTCGCCGCGATCGTGGCCGGGATCGTGGAGTCGGTCGAGCGCGCGCACGCCGACCTCGCCCCGGCCACGCTGACCCTGGCGCACGGCGAGCTCCGCGACGCCAGCGTGAACCGCTCCCGCGCGGCCTGGCTGCGCAACCCGCCTGCCGAGCGCGCGGTGTTCCCGGCGGCGATCGACCCGCAGACCACGCTGCTGCGCATCGAGCGGGACGGGCGGCTGGCCGGTGCGGTCAACTTCTTCGCCACCCACGGCACCAGCATGTGCAACACGAACCGGCTGATCAGCGGGGACAACAAGGGTTATGCCGCCTACCACTGGGAGCGCCTGGTCACCGGCGTGGACTACCTGGCCGACGAGCGGCCCGCGTTCGTCGGCGCGTTCGCCCAGACCAACGCCGGGGACATGTCGCCGAACCTGAACCTGCGCCCGCACAGCGGTCCCACCGAGGACGAGTTCGACAACACCCGGCTGATCGGGCTGCGCCAGTACGAGGCGGCCGCGGCGCTGGCCGCCCAGCCCGGCACGCCGGTGACCGGGGGCGTGGACGCGCGACTGACCTATGTGGACCTGTCCGAGGTGGAGGTCCGGCCGGAGTTCACCGGCGACGGCCGGGTGCACCGGACCGGTCCGCCGGTGACCGGGGCCGCCTGCCTCGCTGGCACAGACGAAGGTCCAGGATTCCCCGGCTTCCGGCAGGGCCGGGACTCGGTGCTGGACGTGCTCTCCCGCCGGGTCTGGTACCGGCGGTCCGCGCGGCTGCGGGAAACCCAGTCCCCCAAGGGAATCGCGCTGCCCGCGCGGCTGGTGCGGCGGGCCGGCCGGCTGGTGCAGGAGCGGTGTCCGGTGCAGCTGCTGCGGATCGGGCAGCTGCACCTGATCGGCATCCCCGGCGAGGTCACCATCACCGCGGGGCTGCGGCTGCGGCGGGCGGTGGCCGCGATCCTCGGCGCGGAGCTGGCCGATGTGCTGGTGGCCGGATACAGCAACGGCTACTTCCACTACGTCACCACGCCGGAGGAGTACCTGGCCCAGCGCTACGAGGGCGGCAGCACGCTGTTCGGCCGCTGGCAACTGCCCGCGCTGACCCAGGTCGCGGCCGGCCTGGCCACCGCGCTGCGCGACGGAGTCCCGGTGCCCCTGGGCACTCCGCCGCCGGAGCTGGCCAAGCGGGTGCGCGCGCACCGGCGGCGCGGGCTGGACACACCGCCTGCGGGCCGCGAGTTCGGCGATGTGCTTCTCCAGCCACGGGATTCCTACCGGCCGGGCGAGCTGGTGCGGGCGGTGTTCGCGGGCGCGCACCTGGCCAACGACCTGCGGCGCGGCGGCACGTTCCTGGAGGTGCAGCGGCAAGAGGGCGCGGACTGGGTCGCGGTGGCCGACGACGGCGACTGGTGCACGAAGCTGCACTGGGTCAGGCAGCGCGTCACCATCACCTGGGACATTCCGGCCGGGACCGCGGGGACCTTCCGGCTGCGCTACCACGGCGATGCGCGCACTGCCGGTGGCCGCTGCCGTCCGGTTTCCGGGTGCACGCGGGAGTTCCGGGTCGGCTAGCCGCGGCGGAACCGGCCGCGGTAGCCGCTGGGCGAGACCCCGGTCTCCCGGTGGAAGGCCCGGCGCAGCGTCTCCACCGAGCCGAAACCGGCCCGCCGGGCCACCACGTCCAGCGGATCGGCGGTGCCCTCCAGGTGCTGCCGGGCCGCCTCCACCCGCACCTGCTCCACGTAGCGCTGCGGGGTGGTGTCCAGCTCCTCGCGGAACAGCCGGGTCAGGTGCCGGGCGCTCATCCCGGCCCTGGCGGCCAGCTCGGCCAGCGAGTGCGTGCCCGCCGGGTCGGCGACCACGGTGTCCAGCAACCGGCGCAGGCCCTCGGTGCGCGGCCGCCCGGCCCGCAGCCGCGCGCTGAACTGGGACTGCCCGCCCGGCCGTTGCAGGAACACCACCAGGTGCTTGGCCACCAGCCGCGCGGTCTCCACGCCCAGGTCCTCCTCCACCAGGCTCAGCGCCAGGTCGATGCCGGAGGTGACCCCGGCGGAGGTGATCACCGGCCCGTCCCGGACGAAGATCGCGTCCGCGTCCACCTCGATCGCGGGGAACTTCCTGGCCAGCGCCTCGGCCAGGTCCCAGTGCGTGGTGGCCCGCCGCCCGTCCAGCAGCCCGGCCGCGGCCAGCACGAACGCGCCCGCGCACACCGAGGCGGTGCGCTCGGCCTGCCCGGCCAGCCGCCGCACCTGGGCCAGCAGCTCGCTGTCGCTGACGGTGTGCGCCCAGTTCGGCCCGCCCGGCACCACCAATGTCGCCCCGTGCGCCTGCGCCTCGGCCAGGTCGAGGTCCGCGCCCAGCCGCGATCCGGTGTTGGCCCGGATGTCCCGCCCGCCGGGCGCGGCCAGCCGCAGCCGGTAGTCCCCGCCCTGCTCGTTGGCCACCGCGAAGACTTCCAGCGGCCCGGTGACGTCGAGCAAGCGGACGCCGTCGTAGAGCACGACGAGCACGGTGCGGGGCGCGGCTGGCACCTCCCCAGTATGTCCGGAACCGAGGGATTCGCGGCCAGATCACCGCGCGTGGCGGGCCGGTTCCGCTGACAGCCTGAACAGGTCCGATCCTCTTCCAGTGCAACGGAGAACCCCGTGCCCGCCACCCTCACCGTCCCGGACAGCGCGCTGGCCGCCGAGGCCACCGAGCTCGTGCGCGACCTCACCGACGACCTGCTCTACCACCACTCCCGCCGCGTCTACCACTTCGGCGCGCTGCGCGGCGAGCACCGGGGCCTGACCTTCGACCGGGAGCTGCTCTACGTGGGCGCGATGTTCCACGACCTCGGCCTCACCGAACGGCACCGCCAGTCCCGGCAACGGTTCGAGATCGACGGCGCGGACGACGCGGCCGAGTTCCTGCGCCGCCACGGCCTGCCCGAGCAGGCGGTGACCACGGTGTGGACCGCGATCGCCTTGCACACCACGATGGAGGTCCCGCACCACATGGCTCCGGAGATCGCACTGGTGATCGCGGGCGTGGAGGTCGACGTGGTGGGCGTCGGCCTGGACGAGGTGCGCGAGGCCGACCGGGCCGCGGTGGTCGCCCTGCATCCCCGGCCGGAGTTCAAGCGGCGCATTCTGGAAGCGTTCCACCGTGGACTGGCGCACCGGCCGGAGACGACCTTCGGCAACATCAAGGCCGACGTGCTGGCGCGGTACGAGCCCGGGTTCAGGCGCACCGACTTCGTGGACGTGATCCTGGAGTCCAGCTGGGCTGAGTAATGGTTGCCTGAGTGGACAACCGACGACCGGACGGGCCAGCGGGCTACTCATCAAACGGGTAACATCCTCGGGTTCTTGGCCGGATTGTGCCCGGTCCGCGACGGGAACATGATGAGCTGGCCGGTATGGACATCGTGACCCGTGGCCGGCTCAACCGGGCGACGCTGGCGCGCCAGCACCTGCTGAGCAGGGAGCAGGTCTCCGCGGTCGACCTGGTGGAGCGACTGTGCGGGATCCAGGCGCAGGAGGCGCGGCCGCCGTTCGTGGCGCTGTGGACCCGGATCGCCGGCTTCGACCGGCGGGAGCTGCACGAGGCGCTGCACGAGCGCCGGATCGTCCGGGCCACGCTGCTGCGCGGCACCCTGCACCTGATGAGCGCGGCGGACTACCTCCGGTTCCGGCACACCCTGCAACCGATGCTGACTGCCTCGCTGCGGGTGCTGGGTTCCCGCGCCAACGGCCTGGACCTGGAGCGGTTGCTGCCCACCGCGCGGGCGATCCTGGCCGCCGCGCCGCGCAGCTTCACCGAGCTGCGCCCGCTGCTGCAGGAGGCATTCCCCGCGGTGAACGACCGCGCGCTGGGCTACGCGGTGCGCACCCAGCTGCCGCTGGTGATGCGGCCGACCCAGGACCGCTGGTCGTTCCCGACGGTGGCCGCCTTCACCCTGGCCGACGAGTGGCTGCCCGAGCCACTGTCCACTGTGGACGAGACGGACCAGCTGGCGCTGCGCTACCTCGGCGCGTTCGGCCCGGCCTCCGCCCAGGACTTCCACACCTGGTCCGGGCTGGCCGAGGCCAAGCAGATCATGGACCGGTTGCGGCACAAGCTGGAGGTCTTCCAGGACGAGCAGGGGCGCGAGCTCTTCGACCTGCCGGAGGCCCCGCGCCCGGAGGAGGACGTGCCCGCCCCGGTGCGATACCTGCCGGAGTTCGACAACCTGGTGCTGGCGCACTCCGACCGCACCAGGGTACTGGCCGAGGCGCACCGCGGCGAGGTGGTGACCAAGAACCTGCGGGTGCGGGCCACCTTCCTGGTCGACGGCCAGGTCCGCGGCGTGTGGGAGACCACCCGCAAGAAGGACAAGGCGATCCTCACCCTGCGCCCGTTCCTGCCGCTGTCCCGGGGCACCCTGGACGAGCTGGTCGAGGAGGGCGAGGCGCTGCTGCGCTTCCAGGAGCCGGAGGCGGGCACGGTCGAGGTGACCGTCGCGCCCTGACCCGCTTCAGCGGTCCGGCCGGGACACCACGTAGGACCCGCTGCGCAGGAACCCGGTCACCCTGGCACCGGCGTCCAGCAGCTCGCCGAGGGTGTCCCTGACCGCGAACCGCCACTCCACCGCGAGCACCGGATCCTTGCCGCGCAAGGTCTCGATGTCGGCGGGCACCGCGACCAGCACGGTGTCCGCCCCGGTCGCCCGCCGCACCGGCCGACCGTCCACATCGGACAGCAGTGGTTCGGCGGTGGTGATGTCCGGGGTGAGCGGGCGGCCGGCGCAGGCCGCGGCGACCGAGGGGTCGGTGAGCCGCCAGTTCAGCAGCACCCGGTCGCTGGGCCCGGCGTCGTTGATCTCATCGGCCATCGGGCCGTAGAAGTCGGGCAGGTACTCCGCGGGCAGCGCGGCCAGCTTGGCCAGGTTGAAGAAGGCGTTGCGGCGCACCAGCGGGTCGAAGGTCCAGCTGACCGTGTCCAGGCCGCGCACCAGCGCCCAGGCCCGCTGGTGCAGCTTGAGCGCGTAGCCGACCGAGCGGCCCTGGGCCTGGCCGGACACCCCGGCCACGTGCGAGTGCAGGCCGCGGCCGATCGGCGCGGCCAGGAACCCGGCGCCCGCGCCCACCAGCTCGTCGGCGCTGAACGCGCCTGCCACGTAGCCGCCGGTGTGCTCCAGCACCCGCATCAGCTCGACGGTGATCGGCTCGCTGCCCGGCTTGGGCAGTCAGATGTCCTGGAACAGCTGGAAAGCGCGTTGCAGGTCGCTGAGCTCGGCCAGCTCGGCCAGCTCCACCCCGGCGGCGTGCGCGGCGGCCAGCGCGTCCCGCTTGGCGGTCTCCACCAGGGCCGCTTCGGCGCTCATCCACGGCTCCGCAGGTCGTCGACCAGTGCGGCCAGCAGCGCGGTGCGGGGCGGGATGTGCGCGGTGAGCACGTGTTCGTGCTCGGCGTGCGCGCCGCCGCCGACCGCGCCGAGCCCGTCCAGGGTGGGCACGCCGATCCCGGCGGTGAAGTTGCCGTCGGAGGCCCCGCCGACCGCGACCGAGCTCAGCGGCGGCAGTCCCAGCCCGGCGGCCAGCGCGAGCGCGCGGGCGTAGAGCGCCGCCGAGGACGCGGCTTCCATCGGCGGCCGGTTGGGGCCGCCCAGCGGATCGAGCCGCACCCCGGGCACCACCGGGGCGAAGGCGCGGATGGCCTGGTGCACGCGCTGCTGTTCGGCGGCGGTGCGGGCGCGCACATCGCAGTGCACCACGGCCGCGGCGGGCACGGTGTTGGTGGTGGTGCCCGCGGACAGCACGGTGGGGGTGACCGTGGTGCCCAGTTCCGGATCGCCCAGCGCGGCCAGCGCCAGCACCTGGTGCGCCAGCTCGATGCCCGCGTTGGCGCCCAGCTCCGGCTCCAGCCCGGCGTGCGCGGCGCGGCCGGTGATGGCCAGCTGGTACATGCTGGTGCCCTTGCGCTCGGTCTTGAGCGCGCCCTGCTCGCCGCTGCCCTCCAGCACGAACACCGCGGCGCAGCCCCGCGCGGTGTCCTCGATCAGCTCCCGCGAGGTCAGCGAGCCGACCTCCTCGTCCCCGCTGACCAGCACGCTCACCCCGGCCAGGCTGGGCAGCCAGGACAGCGCGTGCAGGGCCTGGGCCAGCCCGGTCTTCATGTCGAAGCAGCCGGGCCCGCGCAGCACGCCGTCGGTGACCGAGAACGGAAGCCGGGCCAGGGTGCCGATCGGCCACACCGTGTCGTGGTGGGCCAGCACCAGCACCCTGGGCCGGTCGCCGAAGCGCCAGCGCAGGTGGCTGACCCCGCCTAGCTCCAGGCGTTCCGGGGCTGCGCCGAGCAGTCGGGTGCCCTGTTCCGCCACCAGGTCCGCGCTGCGCGCCACCGCGGCCAGATCGGCCGAGGGCGACTCGCAGGAGATCAGCTCGCCGAGGTCCTCGAGCAGGGCGGGCAGGGCTTGGGCGGCGCGCCGGAGCAGATCGGAGGTCACCGGCACAGTCTGCGAGATGACGACCCGGTCGGTGTTGTCCGGGTCGGCCGGTTGCGGCCAGGCCGCGCTCAGCTGCCCGGGATCCGAGCCGCCGCCCGGCTGCTGTGCAGGAACCGCGCGGGCTGACCAGGCTCCCCCACCAGCACGTACACCGGGTGCAGGCCCATCCTCGGCTCCTTGGCGATCAACGAGTTCGCGGTGAGCCCGAGCAGTTCCACCGGTTCCACCGACGGCAGCATCATCTTGGCCTCCTCGGTCAGCGGCAGCATGGTCAGCCAGCACCGGCCCTGCTCGTCGAAGGTGATCTCCTGGCTGGCCATGACCGCGTCGTACCTGCCGACCGCTCGGCCGGGGTCCACCGCGACCGGTTCGGCAGGCGGGACCAGCGCGCCGGGCAGCTCTGCCCCGCCCAGCTCGGCGACCAAGGGGCGCACCAGGTCCTGGTAGAGGCGGAACGCGTCGCCGCCGTTGGTCAGCAGCGCCACCGCCACCCCCGCGGCGGGCACCACGCGAAGGAAGGCGTTCTGGCCGATGGTGCCGCCGTCGTGCCCGACCACCCGGTTGTCCGGGAGGTCCCACACACCCCAGCCCAGGCCGTAGTGGCTGGGCAGCAGGCCAACCTCGGGCACGGCCACCTGCGGCGCCAGCATCCCCTTGGCCAGCTCGGCGGACAGCACGCCCTCCCTGCCACCGTCCACGGCGAGCCTGGCGAACTCCAGCAGGTCGGCAGCGCGCATGGACAGCAGCGCGCCGGCCGGCGCCGAGGAGGCGACCAGCGACCACACCGGGGCCGGGACCAGGTCGCCGTCCGGGCCGGGCAGGTGGCCGAGCGCGGCGCGGTAGCAGATGGCCTCGGTGGCGTCGGTCGCGGTGTGCGTCAGGCCGAGCGGGGTGATCAGGTGCTCGCGCAGGGCCTGGCTGAAGGGCTTGCCGCGCAGCACCTCGACCAGGCGGCCGAGCACGACGTAGCCGGCGTTGTTGTAGGAGAACATCTCGCCGGGCGGGAACAGCTGCGCCGCATCGCCGAGGGTGGCCACGAACTTCTCGACCGCGTCCGCGCCGTGGCCGGTGTCCCGGAAGAGGTCTCCGGCGAACCCCGCGGTGTGCGCGAGCAGCTGCCGGGTGGTGATCACCGCGGCCGCGGCCTCGTCGGCCAGGGTCAGCTCCGGCAGGTACTCGCGCACCGGCCGGTCCAGCTCCAGCAGGCCGTCGTCGAGGAGCTGGAGCACCAGGGTCGCGGTCCACAGCTTGGTGATCGAGCCGACCTGGAACAGCGAGTCGGTGGTGGCCGCGACCCCCGTGCCCAGGTTGAGCACCCCGGTGGCGGCCGCGACGATCTCGCCGTCCACCAGCACCGCGGCCTGTGCCCCCGGCACCCCGTGCGTGGCGGCCAGTTCGGGCAGCTGCTCCTGGAGCCGGGCGCGGATGTCCTCGATACGGGTCATGCCACCCAAGGTAGCGTACTTAGTACGTTAATGCTCCCGGCAGTGGGCCGAGCCGCGGGCGACCGGGATCCGGCCGCCCGCTGTCGGGTCAGGCCGCGGGCTTGCGGTAGGCCATGCGCAGGTTCTGCGGGCCCTTGCTCAGGTTCTGCTTGGTCAGCAGCGAGTCGATGAGCTGCTGCACCGGCTTGCGCCGCTTGTGCAGGATCACCGGCCGCCACACGAACGCGACGAACTCCCCGCCGGGCCGCAGCACCCGGACCGCCTCGCGCACCGCGGCCAGCGGGTCGGGCACCTCTTCCAGGCTGTAGGTGAAGAAGATGGTGTCCACGCTGTTGTCGGCGAAGGGCAGCTTGCAGCCGTCCCCGGCCACCAGCACCAGCTCCGCGCCCGGCGTGCCCGCGTGCTTGTCAGCCAGCTTCTTCTGCGCGCCCGCGGCCGGGTCCAGCCCGATCAGCCGGGCCTCGCCGCCGAGGTGCTCACGCAGCGCCTTGGTGAAGAAGCCGCCGCCGCTGCCGATCTCCACGGTGGTGCTGCCCGGCCTGCTCGGCACCCACTTGCGCACGTCCCTGCTGGGCAGGTCCCAGCCCAGCACGAAGCGCAGCACGGGGTGGCTGATCAGGCGGTACAGCACGGCCGGGGTGCGCCAGCCCTTGCGGACCTGGGGCTCGGACTCGGTAGCGGTGGGGGTCACAGCTTCTCTCTCAGTCGTGTCCTGCGGACTTGATGACCTGCCGGGGCAGGAGTCGGGAGGCGACGATCGCGGCCAGGGTGAGCACCACCGCGGCGATCACCAGGGTGACGGTGAGCCCGTCCACGAACGCCTGCCTGGCCGCGCCGAGCAGCGCCTCACCGGCCGGCCCGCCCAGCTCGCGCCCGGCCCGGTCGGCCTCGGACATGGACTGCCGCGCCACGTCCAGGCTGCCCTGCGGCACCCCGGGCACGGCGGCCAGGTGCGCGGTGTAGACCGCGGACATCACGCTGCCCACGATCGCGGTGCCCAGCCCGGTGCCCAGCTCGTAGCCGGTCTCCTCCACCGCGGCCGCGGCGCCTGCCTGCGCGGGTGGCGCGGAGGCCAGCAGCGCGTCGGAGGAGGCGGTGAAGGCCGCGGACACGCCGAGGCCGACGCCGAGCAGGCAGGGCACCAGCAGCCACGGGTGGTCCTGGGTGTCCAGCCAGAACCCGGCGGGCACCAGCGCGATCGCGGTGATGGTGAAGCCGCCCGCGGTGACCACGCTGGTGGAGAAGCGTTGCAGCAGCGGCGCGGCGACCAGGCCACCGGCGATGGCCGCGAGCATCGCGGGCATCAGCCGCACCCCGGCCTCGAGCGGCCCGAGTTGCAGGACGTACTGGAGGTACTGGGAGAACGTCAGGCCGAGACCGGCCAGCGAGCTCATCACCAGCACCACGCAGGCCACCGCGGTGCTGAAGGTGGCGTTGCGGAACATCCGCATGTCCAGCAGCGGTTTCTCCATGCTGAGCTGCCGCCGGACGAACCAGACCAGCATCAGCAGGCCGCCGAGGCCGGTGGCGATCGCCACCGGGTCGAGCACGCCGTGGTGCCCGGCCTGCTTGACGCCGTAGGCGATGCCGAGCACGCCGAGCGCGGACAGCAGCGCGGAGAGGATGTCCCAGCGGCCCTTGGCCGGGTCGGCCGACTCGGGCACCAGCCACAGCGCCAGCGGGATGGCGACCAGCATGACCGGCACGTTGATCAGGAAGGCCGCGTGCCAGGAGAAGAACTCCACCAGCACGCCGCCCAGCAGCGGGCCCAGCGCCGCGCCGGAGGCAGCCACCGCGCTCCACACGCCGATGGCGAACTGGCGTTCCTTGCGGTCGGGGAAGATGTGCCGCAGCACCGACAGGGTGGCCGGCATGATCATCGCGCCGCCGATGCCCAGCCCGGCGCGCGCGGCGATCAGCATGCCGGTGCTGGTGGACAGTGCGGCCGCGATCGAGGCGGCGCCGAAGACCAGGTAGCCGTACATCAGGATGCGGCGGCGGCCGTACCGGTCGCCCAGGGTGCCGAAGGCGATCAGCAGCGGGGCGGCCAGCAGCGAGTAGACGTCGATGATCCAGAGCAGCCCGACCGGGCCCGGCTTGAGATCAGCGGCGAGCGAGGGGACCGCGGTGTGCAGCACGGTGGCGTCCACCGCGACCAGCAGCAGGCTCACCGACAACACGGTGAGCACGGCCCAGCGCCGACGCGAGACGACCGCGGTGGGTGCGGTGTCCATCGGGTGATTCCCTCCCCTGCTCGCCACCAGGGACGTTCCCCTGGCGCGGCACCGACCCTAACCGAGCTTCAGCTGGGCTTCAGGTCTGCCCCGTAGTTGAGAACTTACGATGAACCAACGCCGAACGCGGCAACTTGGTTCCAGAAGAGACAGTAGTGTTTCAACTGGGGGCCGGTCAGCGAGCTTTCGTCGAGTGCCACGCTGACGAAGGTCTGCCCGGGGCCCTCGATTGCCCGGGGCACACGAGTGGGTCCTCAATCTCTGACGCCCGACCCACCGGCGGAGTTGCCCCAACTGAAAGTGACCTGGATCACCGTCCATTCGGTCCACGCCGATGGGCGGTCGATCTCCCGTCGATCGTCTGATGTGGCCCCGTCTCACCTGCGCATAGCGTCGCGGGCACCCCATTTCCGATCTTCTCGCAAACGGGGTCTGCACACCTTTCTGCCAGCACAGAGACAAAAGGGGCACTCATGCTTGGCAAACGTCTCCTCATGGCCGTGTTGGCCGCGACCCTCGGCGTGGTGGCCACCGCCGGGGCAGCCGCGGCCGCGCCGCCGAACAACCCCGGCGACCCGGGCGCGCTCGTGGTCGGCGGCACCCCGGTGCCGGACGGCAAGTACCCGTTCATGGTCACCTTGCAGGACGCCCGGTTCGGGCCGACCGCCTACGACCGGCACAACTGCGGCGGCACCCTGGTGGGCCCGCGCGTGGTGCTGACCGCGGCGCACTGCGTCGACGGCTACACGCCGGAGACCCTGCCCAGCCTGACCGTCATCGCCGGGCGCACCCAGCTCTCGATGAACCAGGGCGAGGAGCGCAAGGTCCGCTTCGTCTCGGTGCACCCGAAGTACAAGGCCGACCGCAGCTACGACATCGCGCTGCTGTCCATCGACCAGCCGATCACCACGATCAAGCCGATCCAGCTGGTCACCCCCGGCACCGACGCGCTGGAGCGGCCGGGCCGCATCGTCACCGGCATCGGCTGGGGCAACACCGAGGCCCAGCCCGGTTTCCCGGGCGGCGGCGTGGTCAACTACCCGGACCGCATGCAGGAGGTCGACGTCCCACTGATCTCCAACGACGAGTGCGCCGTCTCCTACCCGGAGACCTCCGACCGCGACCTGTGCGCGGGCAAGACCGGCAAGGACACCTGCCAGGGCGACTCCGGCGGCCCACTGTTCGTCTCGCTGCCCAGCCGCAACACCTTCATCCAGATCGGTGTGGTCAGCCGCGGTCGTGGCTGCGCCGCGCACGGCTTCCCGGGCGTGTACAGCAAGCTGTCGAACGAGGAGCTGGGCGGCTGGATCCAGGCCCCCACCACCCTGGCCGCACTGGGGGTCACCCAGTGAACCGTGGCAAGCGCGTGCTCTTCGCCGCCCTCACCGCCGCACTCAGCCTCGGCCTGCTGACGGGGACCTCCGCCGCGTCCCCGTCCACCCCGCCGGGCGACCCGGGCGCGCTCGTCGTGGGCGGCACCCCGGTGCCGGACGGCAAGTACCCGTTCATGGCCACCCTGCAGGACTCCCGCCGCGGCCCGACCGCGTACAACCGGCACCGCTGCGGCGGTTCGCTGGTGGGTCCGCGCGTCGTCCTGACCGCGGCGCACTGCGTGGAGGGCTACGACGCGGAGACCATCAAGAACGTCTCGGTGCTCGTCGGCCGCACCGCGCTCTCGGCCACCCAGGGCGAGGAACGCCCGGTGGTCGGCTTCGAGATGCATGACAAGTACCTCGAGGACGGCAGCTACGACGTGGCGCTGCTGTACTTGGCCACCCCCATCACCACCATCAAGCCCATCCAGCTGGTCACCCCCGGCACCGACGCGCTGGAGCGCCCGGGCCGCATGGTCACTGGCATCGGCTGGGGCAACATGGAGGCCCAGCCCGGCTTCCCCGGCGGCGGCGTGGTGAACCGGCCGGACCGCCTGCAGGAGGTCGAGCTGCCGCTGATCTCCAACGACGAATGCGCGGTCTCCTACCCCGAGACCTCCGACCGCGACCTGTGCGCCGGCCGGACCGGCAAGGACACCTGCCAGGGCGACTCCGGCGGCCCGCTGTTCGTCTCCCTGCCCAGCCGCAACACCTTCATCCAGATCGGCGTGGTCAGCCGAGGCCAGGGCTGCGCGGCAACCGGTTACCCCGGTGTCTACGCCAAGCTGTCCAATGTGGAGATCGGCGAGTACATCTCACCAAAGGCAAAAGCCTGACCAATTGACCAAATGACGCTCCGCCAGTCAATTGCACTGGCGGAGCGTCACTTTTTTATGCGTAGTACTACTCCTTTTGAGGGATCCTGCGGTCGAGTGGATCCGCTGCCGTTCCCGATCCGTCCATGGTTACGATGCCTGGGGGATGGAAATTGCCAGCCGCGGTGGATAATCGCCGCGATGCCAAGGGGGGACCATGGCGGATCCAGACGAGCACCTACTCACGCCCAGCCAACGCCACCTGCTGGACCAGCAGAAACGCGCGAACCCGAGCCCACGGCCGGTGGACGTGCAGGGGTCGCTGAGCCAGGCGGGCCGGTACCGGATAGACCCGGCGCACGCCAGCAAGGCCCTGGCCAAGCTGCAAGAAGCGCTGGAGGAAGTCCAGGTTATCGGGCGAGAGGCCAGGAAGCTCCAGCGCCTCGACCCGCCGTACAACGACCCGTACAGCAAGGCCGCGGTGAAGTCGATCATCCAGCGGGCCAGCGACGAGAACGGGTGCCACGGCAAGGCCAACCGGGACTTGGCCGAAACGTTGAAAAACATGATCGACAACATCAAGGCTATGGTGCGCGAGCACGAGAACGCCGAGGGCAAGAACAAGGGCATCGGAGGACACCGCTCGTGACCCGCACAGTCCAGCTCGCCGCGATCATCACCTTGAGCACGCTGGTGCTGGCCAGCTGCGGCGGCGGCGATCCCGACCCGGCTCAGACGACCGGCGCGCCCACCAGCACCAGCAAGCAGAGCGCGGCTCCGCCGATCAACAACCCGATCTCCGCTGACGCCTTCAAAGACCGGCCGTGCGACCTGCTCACCCCCGCCCAACGGGAGAGCGTCGGGGCGACCCGGCCTAAGGCTGAAGACTCCAGGCTCGGACCGTCTTGCGTCTGGCTCGCCAAGGAAGTCGGCGAGGATGCCGCCGTGGACGCGACCCTCTACACCAAGCCCGAGGCCGTGAAGTGGGACCGGTTCTTCGAGCTTAGCGACCGCAACCCCTACTTCCATCCCGCCGGGGAGATCGAAGGGGTCCCTGCCGTGCACACCAACGACGAGAAGACGGCCGAGCGCGGCGGCTGCACCACTCATCTGGGCCTGAACAAGGACCTCATGATGGAGGTCGCGGTGGACCTCCCGCTCAAATCCCCGGACTACAAGACGCCGTGCAAGGTCTCCGACCGAATGGCGGCGTTTGTGATCCAGAACCTGCGGGCAGGGGGCTGACATGGGTGAGGTTGTCCGATACGGCGCGATCAGCCGGGACGGCAGCCTGCCGCGCGCGCAAGCGTTCGACGGGCGCACGATCTACGAGTACTTCAACAACAACGTCAAGGGCACCGGCCCCACCACCGAGGCCAACAAGGACGACTGGAGCCAGCTCGGCAAGCGCTACGACAAGGTCGCGCGGCTGATCGAGGAGGCCATGGCTGTCGGCAGGATCGCCTTCGAGGGCAAGGGCGCCGATGCCATGCAGAACAGGATCGCGCCCGTGGTGGCCATCGCGACCCAGGCCAAGGGGGTCTGTGACAGCGTGGCGCTGCAGGTGGCCGCGCAGGGGGATCACGCGCGGGCGGCGCAGCAGGCCATGGAGAAGGTGCCGGATGTGCCGCCGGAGCCGTGGCTGAACGACTTCATCCCGATGGACACCGACTTCGACAAGGCGAAGCAGGCCGAGGGCGAGGCGGTCAAGCGCAACCAGGAGCGCTTCGAGTCCTACCGGGGCAACACCCAGGGCACCGTGGACTCCTTGCCGCAGTACCAGTTCCAGCCGCAGCCCGAGCTGACCCTGGACACCGGCAACGGCAACCCCGGCGAGGTCGATCCCGGTCGCCGGGACCCGGGCCGGGTGGACCCACCGCGCGGACTCCCCGGCCAGCCGGGCCGCGTCGACCCGCCCGGCGGCGTCACCGGTGGCGGCGGTGGCGGCGGTGGCGGTGGCGGCACCGGCAACGACCAGGTGCGCAACGACTGGAACATCCCCGCCCCGCCACCGGTGGGCGGTCCGCCCCTGCCGCAGCCGATTCCCGGACCGGGTCCGCTCCCTGGACCAGGGCCGTCGCCGCTGCCGATGCCCTTGCCGCCGCCCGGTTTCCCGCCCGGTGGCGGCACGCCACCCGGCGGTGGCGCGACCCCGCCCGGTGGTGGCAGCGGTCGTAGCGGTGGTGGCGGTGGGTTCGGGCCGCGCGGCAGTGGCGGGGCCTTCGGACCTGGCGGCTCTGGCGGATCCGGTGGTCAGGGCGGGATCCGGGGCGGGTTCGGGCCTGGCGGGTCGGCCGGGATCGGCGCGGACGCCCATGGCGCGGCCGGGCGCGGTGGCGCCGGGGGCGCGGGGGCCAGGGGTGCCGCCGGTGCGCCGGGCGGGCCGATGGGCGGCGGGGCCGGGAACCGCGGCGAGGAGGACAAGGAGCACCGGCGGCCGGAGTACCTGATCGAGACCGAGGACATCTTCGGCGACATCAGAACCGTGGCGCCGCCGGTGATCGGCGAGTCCGGCGGCCCCTACGGCTGAGCCCGCACTGCCGGTCCGCCACCACGGCGGACCGGCAGGTGCGTCTCAGCGGTAGCTCTTGCGCACCAGGTACGGCGGCACGCTGTTGCCGCGCAAGGCATCCGCGTCGATCGACTCCGGCAGGTAGCTGCTGGTCTTGAGCCGGTCGACCATCTTCTCCACCGGGTTGTCCACCTCGTCGGCGCGGCCGAACAGGTAGGCCCACTCGTGCTCGTCGGAGCCGTAGTAGACGACGGTGCCGAAGGTGTCGTTGAACCGCTGCCAGGAGCGGACCAGGGTGGTGTTGCGCCACATGGTCTGGCAGCCGGCCTGGGTGATCACCACGCCGCCGGGGGCCAGCACCGCCTTGCACATGCCGAGGAACTCCTCGCCGTACAGGCGGTTGTGCTGGGCCTCCTCCTCGCGCTCGTCCGGCAGGTCGACCAGCACGATGTCGTAGCGCAGGCTCTCGTCGGCGGCGGCGTCGAGCAGGTACTGCCAGCCGTCGGTGTAGTGCACCCGCACCGGGCCCTCGTGCCGCTCGGCCGCGGCCAGCTCGGCCGGGGTGTAGCCGTAGGGCAGCTGCTCGGCGCAGACCTTGACACACTCGGCGTCGATGTCGACGTGGTCGACCACCTCCGCGCCGAAGGCCACCGACATCTGGCAGACCACGCCCTCGCTGGAGCCGACCACCAGCACCCGCTTGACCTGATCGGCCAGCAGCAGGCCGGGCACCAGCAGCGCCTCGTGGTAGGTCACCTGGGTGAGCTCGGTGCTCTGCCGGTCGTTGTCGCAGAACAGCGACACGCCCTGCTCGGTGCGGCCGATCACCACGTGCTGGAAGGCGGTGTCGCCCTCCCACAGCACCTCGTTCAGCTCCCAGACGCGGGTCAGGCCCGCGCCCACGGGCTCGCGGATGACCCGCGTGGACTCGATGACACTGGTCATGGGGTCACCTTCATCTCGTTCTCGTTCTCCAGGCCGCGCCGGATGGTGCGGCTCTGCGCGGACTTGGCGCCCATGGCCTCGGCCAGCAGCGCGACCGCCAGTTCCGGCTGCGCCTTGGTGCCGCAGGTGAACACGTCGACGAACACCGACCCGTTCTCCGGATAGGTGTGCAGGGAGGCATGGGACTCCGACAGCAGGGCGAGCACCGTCACCCCCTGCGGGTCGAACTGCTTGGAGATGACTTGCAGCACGGTGGCGCCTGCCCGCTTCAGGGCGTCATCCAGGATCTGGCAGAGGAACACCTCGTCATCCAGCAACGCGGTGTCGATCCCGTCGAATTCAGCGAGGACATGCTGTCCGCTGAACAAACCGACGGTCTGCACTGCTTCAGGAGCAATGGACATCTATCAACCTCCCTACTGTCGAAGTAGCGCGCGGGGTTCGCGCGCAGGGAAGGCCCATCCCGCACGGGAATGGGGAGTTGGATGGGTGTGGGGTGGTGTCGTCCTCAGACGCAGTGCGTGGGCAGTGGCGCGAAGCCGTTGAACTCCACCGAGGCGTAGCTGGCCGTGTACGCGCCCGCGCTGAGGATGTCGAGGTGGTCCCCGGCGCGCAGCGCCATGGGCAACTCGTACACCGTGCGCTGGTACAACACGTCGTCGCCGTCGCAGGTGGGCCCGGCCAGCACCACCGGACCGCGTTCGCTGTCCTGCGCGCCAGCCGCGAGCCGGTAGGTGATCATCTCACCCTCGGTCTCGGCGAGTCCGTTGTAGCGGCCGATGTCCAGGTACACCCAGCGCCGGTCGTCCACATAGGACTTCCGCGCGACCAGCACCACCTCGGTGCGGATGATCCCGGCGTCCGCGGCGATCGCGCGGCCGGGTTCGATCAGCACCCTGGGGCGGGCCGGGCCGAAGTGCTCGGTGAGCGCCTGCTCGATCGCCTCGGCGTACTCGGCCAGCGGCGGCGCGGTCTCGGTGTAGCGGGCCGGGAAGCCGCCGCCGAGGTTGACCAGGGTCGGCTCGATCCCCCTGGCGCGCAGGGTGGCGGTGATCCGGCCGGCCTGGGCGATGCCGTCGTGCCAGGCGTGTGGGTCGAGCTGCTGGGAGCCGACGTGGAAGGACACCCCGGCCGGGCGCAGGCCGAGCTCGCGCGCCTGCGCCAGCAGGTCAAGGGCCATGTCCTCGGCGCAGCCGAACTTCTTGCCGAAGGGCGTGCCCGCGCTCTCGTTGACCACCAGCACGCGGCAGAAGACCGCGGAGCCCGGCGCGTGCTCGGCGAGCTTGGCCAGGTCCTCGGCGCTGTCGGTGACGTAGAGGCGGACCCCGGCGGCGTAGGCGTGCGCGATGTCGGCGGCCTTCTTGATGGTGTTGCCGTAGGAGATGGTCTCCGGGCGGGCGCCCTGGGCCAGGCACAGGTCGATCTCGGCCGGGCTGGCCACGTCGAAGCAGGCGCCCAGTTCCACCAGCAGCGCCACCACTTCCGGCGCCGGGCAGGCCTTGACCGCGTAGAAGATCTCCGCGCCGGGCAGCGCCGCGCGCAGGTCCAGGTAGCGCTGCCGCACGATCTCGAGGTCGATCACCAGGCAGGGGGTGGCCGGCCGCTGGGTGTCCAGAAAACGCTGGACTCGGCCGGTATCGGCGGCTGTCGGCGGAAAAGTCGAAGCGACCGTGGGGCGGGTGCGTGAATCCGTGTGCACTCCGGCAACGGCGAGGCGCTCGACCATTCCGCTAACTACCTCCATCCCGCTACGCACGACACGCAGCGCAGCCTGCAACTCTAGGCCACCGCCAGGGGTGATCCATACTCCGTTCCGGTCGGACCCCGGGTCTGTCCGAAATGGACAGGCATCAACGCAGGTCAGAGCGGGTACCCGCGCTCACATGGGTGCGAAACGAGACGGACGTCACTGGCTGTGGCTCAACGGCCTGTCGCTGGTCATGTTCGGCAGCTTCCTGATCTTCCTGGTGCTGCAGAGCGTCTTCGGCTGGCAGGCGAACAACAACGAGCTGGCCGACTTCGGCCGACCGGCCATGGCGTACTGGGACTACGTGCTCAGCGGCGACTTCGGCGAGCAGACCTTCGAGAACTGGGAGTCGGAGTTCCTGCAGATGGGCTCCTACGTGCTGCTGACCGCCTTCCTGGTGCAGCAGGGGTCGCCGGAGTCCAACCCGCTCGACGGCGACAAGGACGACGACCCCGGCCCGCACCCGGACGCGCCCGGCCCGGTCAAGCGCGGCGGCTGGGTGCTCAAGCTCTACGAGAACAGCCTCGGCCTGGCCCTGATCGGCATGTTCCTGCTCTCCTTCACCCTGCACCTGCTCACCGGCGCCGCGGCCTACAACGACCAGCAGGCGCTGCACGGCAAGCCGCCGGTCGGCGTCGGGGAGTTCCTGGGCAGCAGCGAGTTCTGGTCGCAGTCGATGCAGAACTGGCAGTCGGAGTTCCTCGCGGTCGGGGTGCTGATCGTGTTCACCATCTTCCTGCGGCAGCGCAACTCCGCCCAGTCCAAGAACGTGGCCGAGCCGCACCACGAGACCGGCACCTGACAGAGTTTTCGATGTTCAAGATTTAACGGGTCGGCTAACTGTTTCAGGCTGTAACATATAGGTCGAGCGGTCCGCCAGCCGCGCCCCGTCCACCCGAGTTGTGCTGGAAGTCGCCCGTGCTCCGCATCCACTTCACGCCAGCCGACCTGGCCAGGGTCCGGATCAACGACAGCGCTGACCCGCTGTGGGAGATCCTGCTCAGCCTGCACCTGCTGCAGGCGGCCACCGGATCGCAGACCTTCGGCCACTGGCGCAAGACCGCCCGCGCCGAGCTGGACGCCTCGGCCGGGCTGCTGACCATGCTCGCCCCGCCGCACGGCTACTCGGCGGACTTCCTGACCCCGCCCTCGGACGGGCAGACCCTGCTCGGCGGGATCGAGCGGCTGTGCGGCACCGCGAAACCGGTGCTGCACCGGGACCTGAGCAGGCTGGCCGTCGAGCGCAGGCTGCCCAGCTGGGCCGGGGAGCTGGCCAGGGGCGAGGCGACCATGATGCACCGCCTCGGCGCCGCGCTGCGGCAGTACCACCAGGTCGCGCTGGCCCCGTACTGGCCAGCGGTGACCGCCACGGTGCGGCTGGACCGGCAGAGCAGGGGCGAGACCCTGCTGGGCGGGGGCCTGGACGCGCTGTTCAGCACCCTGCACTCCTCGGTGCGCTGGCGCGCCCCGGTGCTGGAGGTCGACTACCCGGTCGAGCAGGACCTGCACCTGGGCGGCCGCGGCCTGCGGCTGATCCCCTCGTTCTTCTGCTGGGGGCACGCGATCACGCTGGAGGACCCCGAGCAGCCGCCGGTGCTGGTCTACCCGGTGACCAGGGTGGACAACTGGGCCTGGTCGCTGCGGGACCGCCCGGCGGGCAGCGCCTCGCTGGGCACGCTGCTGGGGCGGACCAGGGCGCAGCTGCTGGACACCATCGCCACCACACCGAGCCTGACCACCACCGAGCTGGCCAAGCTGCTGCACATCTCGCTGGCCGGGGCCAGCCAGCACGCCAGCGTGCTGCGCAACGCGGGGCTGATCACCACCGAGCGGCGGGCCGGGGCGGCCTACCACCGGCTCAGCGCGGGCGGTTCGGCGCTGCTGGACACCTCGCTGGCGCAGCCGCGCCTGGCTCCCCGGCAACCTCGCTAACCGCGCGCCCGCAGGTGGTCCACCGCGAGGCGGGCCGCCGCGCCGATCACCGCGTCGGCGGCGGGCAGGGCGAAGGCGGTGCTGGCGCTGCGGGTGAACACCGCGACCGCGTACCGGCCGCCGTCGGGGTACTCCACCACGCCGATCTCGTTGCGCACCGTGGGCAGCGTGCCGGTCTTGCCGGAGACCCGGACGTCGTCGAACGGGAAGCCGGAGGACAGCCGGTGCGGCCAGACCTGGAGTCCCATCAGCCGCTGGATCTGCGCCGCGCCGGGGGTCTCCTCCCGCCAGAGGATGCCGAGCATCCTGGTCATCTCGCGGGGGGTGGAGCGGTTGGTGCGCGCGGGGTCGAGCACCCGCAGCCGGGCCAGCACGGCCGGGTCGGCCAGCAGCGCCGGGTCGGGGCCGCCGGCGTCCTCGGCCATGGTGGCGGCGAAGTCCCGGCCGCCGTGCCGGATGGTGGTGCCGGTCAGGCCCAGCTCGGCCATCGCCCGGTTGACCGCGGCCAGGCCGACCCGGTCCAGCAGGGCGTCCGCGGCGGCGTTGTCGCTGACCGCGATGGCCAGGTAGGCCAGGTCGCGCAGGGACATGGTGACCGGGTCGAGCATGGCGCCGATCCCGGTCGGCCCGCCGCTGCGCTCGCCGGGGCGCAGGGTGACCTGTTCGGTGGGGTCGAGTCCGCTGCGGTGCCAGGCGATCAGCAGCGGCACCTTGAACACGCTGGCCAGGGTGACCGGGGTGTCCGCGCGCACCGCGACCTGGCCAGGGCCGTCGACGTGCGCGGCGTGCAGGCAGCCGGTGACCCCGGCCGCGGCGAAGGCGGCCTCGATCCGGTCGCGGATGCCGCTCATACCCAGAACTCCGAGACCGGCCGGGGGTGCAGGGTGCCGCCCGCTCCCCCGGCCCGGCGCATACCGGCCGCGCACAGCACTTCCTCAACCGCGGCCGCGAAGGCGGCGGTGGCCGCGGTGGGCCGGTCGGCGGGCCAGACCGGGGAGGTGCGCAGGGTCAGCGGAGCGCCGCGCAACGGCCGGGTCACCAGGTCGGGGTGCCTGCCCGCGAGGCTGCCGTCGTCCAGGGCGACCGCCGCGCCGCTGAGCACCAGCCCGGCCGCGAACTCCGGGTTGCTGGCCGGGTGCACCTCGGCCGGGGTGAACCCGTGCCGGGCGCAGCCGGTGAGCAGCTCGTCGTGCAGGGCGGGCGCGGCCTGTCTGGGGAAGAGCACCAGTCCCCCGCTCAGCTCGGCCAATCCGATCTCCTCCCGCTCCGCCAGGGGGTGCCGCGCGGGCAGCGCCACGCCCAGGTCCCGCACCAGCACCGGCCCGAGCGCCAGTCCACTGTGGACGTCAAAGGGATGCCGCAGGATGCCCACGTCCAGCCGACGCTCGGTGAGCCCGCGCTGCTGTTCGGCGGTGGTGATCTCGTGCAGCTCCAGCTCCACCCCGGCGCAGCGGGCGCGGAAGGCGGCCACCAGCGCCGCGATCACCCCGCCGCCGAGGTCGGGCAGGATGCCGGCCCGCACGGTGCCGATCTCCCCGCGCGCCACCTGCCCGGCCAGCGCGCGCAGCCGCTCGGCCCGCTCGACCAGTTCCCGCGCCTCGGCCAGCAGCAGCCGTCCGCCCTCGGTGAGCGCCACCGCGCGCGCCGAGCGGTCGAACAGCCGCACGCCGAGCTCCCGCTCCAGCCGCTGGATGCGCTGGGACAGTGGCGGCTGCGCCATGCCCAGGCGCTGCGCGGCCCGGCCGAAGTGCAGCTCATCGGCCACCGCGAGGAAGTAGCGGAGATGCCGAACTAGGTCCACGACCAGGGATGATATCGGATCATTTATCGCAGTGGGTGCGATACCGATGTTGGACATGCCGGTCCGGCGTCTGATCAACTCGCTGGCATGTGCCTCGACTGCACCGACACCTCGACCCTGGGCCGCCGCTCCCTGCTGCGCGGCGCGCTGGCCGGCACCGCGGGCGCCGCGCTGACCGCCGCCGCCGTCTCCACCCCGGCCGCGGCCGCCGACTCGACACCCGCCTTCGGCCGCTGGCGGTCAGCCGGCGTGCGGTTCCGCTGGCTGGGCGTGGCTGGCTGGGAACTGACCTTCGACAACCGCCGCGTCCTGCTCGACCCGTACCTGAGCCGCTTCCGGCACACCGGCCCGGACGGCAACGTGGACCTCAACACCCCGCTGTCGAACAACCCGCGCAACCTGGCCGCGGTGGTCGACGACCCGGCCCCGGTCGAGCTGATCATGGTGACGCACAGCCACTGGGACCACATGGCCGATGTGCCGTACCTGATGAACGCCTTGCACCGCAAGGACAAGGGCACGCCGAAGGCGGTCGGCACCGAGACCAACCGGCTCCTGCTCACCGCGATGGGCGCGGATCCGAAGCGGGTCGGCGGGCTGCACGGCGGCGAGTACCTGGACTTCGGCGGCTTCACCATGCGCGCCTTCCACAGCCTGCACAGCATCGGCGCCTCGCACCAGTACTTCCTGCCCGGCACCCTGGTCAGCACCCCGCCCCGGCCCAGGACCGTCGGCGAGCTGGTGGAGGGCGGCACGCTGGCCTACCGGATCGACATCGCCGACCGGCTCTCCGTGCTGTTCCTGGGCACCGGCAACTTCATCGAGACCGAGCTGGCCGGTCAGCGCCCGGACGTGGTGGTGCTCAGCGCGGCGGGCAACGGCGGCACCTACCAGTTCGTCGAGCGCGCACTGACCACGCTGGGCAAGCCGAGGTTCGTCATCCCCAGCCACCACGACAAGATGGACACCCCGCTGGGCCAGCCGGACATCGACCCCCGGCTGCTGCCGGAGTTCCGCGCCGCGGTGGCCAGGGTGAGCCCGCGCAGCACGGTGATCGAGCCGGCGGGCCACCTGACCCCGTTCACGCTGTGACGCGCTTGAGCTCCCGGTAGTGGCGGCGGCGGTCCTCCGGGAGCCGCTCGATGGCGTAGCGGAGCATCACCCGGGGCATCGCCGCCGCATGCCGGTCCAGGAACGCCAGCAGCCGCCCCTGGTCCCGGTTGCCGACCTCGCGCAGCCACCAGCCGACCGCCTTGTGCAGGAGATCTTCCTTGTCCCGCACCAGGATCTCCGCCAGTGCCAGGGTGTCGTCGAACTCGTCGGCGCGCACGAAGTAAGCGGTGGCCAGCACCGCGGTGCGCCGGGCCCACAGGTTCGGCGAGGCGGCCAGCTCGTACAGCGGGGCCCGGTCCCGCCGGTGCAGGTAGCCGCCGACCACGTACGGGGCGGCCATGTCCACCAGGTCCCAGTTGTTGATCCGGTCCAGCCGCCGCAGGTACAGCTCGTACAGTTCCCGGCGACGGTCCTCCGGGGTGCGCCTGCGGCGGGCCTGTCTGTCCATGATGGACAGCGCACCGGCCCGGACCTCGTGCAGCGGACTGCCCAGCAGGATGTCCAACTCGACCGGGGGCAGGTCGATGAACTCCTTGCACAGCACGGACAACCGGGCCACCCGCACGCCGAGGAAGACGTCGCCCTCGCCGTACTCGCCGGGCCCGGTCTTGAAGTAGCGCTGGAGCTTCTCCTTCTCCACCGGATCGGCCAGCGCGTGCACCCTGGCGGTGAAGGCGGCGGCGTCCACGCGGCCTCAGTCGGTGCCGCGGCTGGTGATCTGCTGCACGAGCCAGCTGTTCCCATCCGGGTCGTCGAAGGAAATGAACCCGCTGTTGTTCAGGTCGTCCTCGTCGGTGGCCGGGCGGAAGCCCTCGGGCCCGGCGAACTGGACCTCGGAGACCTCCACCCCGCGCGCGAGGAGCTCGGCGCGCGCGGCCCGCACGTCACCGACCACCAGCTGCACGCCCTTGAGCGAACCGGGCTCCATCTTGGCCACGCCGCGGCCGATCACGATGGAGCAGCCGGAGCCGGGCGGGGTCAGCTGGATGATGTGCAGGTCCTCGCTGATCCGGGTGTCGTGGTCGACGGCGAAGCCGAGCTTGCCGGCGTAGAACTCGCGGGCGCGGGCCAGGTCGGACACCGGGACCACGACCACTTCGAGGGTCCACTTCATCGCTGTTCTCCTCCTACGGCTGGCTGCCAGTACACCGGGTAGACCAGCCCCGCGCACGGAACTCATCGGTGCGCTGGCGAAAAAGTTCCCCGAGCCCCGAGGAACACCCCGATGGTGGCAGCCAGGAACACGACCTGGATCGCGGTCCGCGGCCACAGCTCGTCCACCACACCGGGCGAGAGGCCGTTGAGCGCGGCGTAGACGTTGGCCGGGAACATCACCACCAGCAGCACGCTCAGCGCGCCCGCGGCCCACCGCGCCGTGGGCGTCCACAGCAGCCCGGCCACCCCGATCAGCTCCAGCACCCCGGTGACCGTGACCAGCAGCTCCGGCGCGGGCAGCGCGGGCGGCACCATCGCGATCAGCTCCTGCCGCAGCCCGACGAAGTGCGCCAGCCCGGTAGCGGTGAACATCGCCGCCAGCCCACCCCGCAACGGCACCGTCCACGGCCGCAGCGCCCGCACCCCGGCCCGCCCGGCCACCCACAACCCGGCCGTCACCACCACCAAGATCACCAACGGAGCCATCGCCCCACCCTTCCCCAGCGCCAATCTTGTCACTGACAACTTTCCACTGACAAGATGCACCCCCACCAGCCATCTTGTCAACGACAAGATTCCGACTAGGCTGGTCCCCCATGAGCACCAAGGGCTCCTACCACCACGGCGACCTGCGCCGGACGCTGCTGGACGCGGCCGTCACCGCGATCACCGACGCGGGCCCCGCCGGTTTCAGCCTGCGCGAACTGGCCCGCCGCGCCGGCGTCTCGCACGCCGCGCCGGTCCACCACTTCGGCGACAAGGCAGGCGTGCTCACCGCCCTGGCCACCGAGGGCTTCGACAAGCTGGCCGAGGCACTGTCCGGCGCGGCCGAGCGCACGGGCAGCTTCGCCGAGGTCGGCGTGGCCTACGTGCGCTTCGCGATCGGCCACCGCGCCCACTTCGAGGTGATGTTCCGCCCCGAGCTGTACCGCACCGACGACCCCGCGCTCACCACCGCCCGCGAACGGGCCAACGAGGTCCTGGTCAGTGGCGTGCGCTCGGTCCGCCCGGAAGGCGTGGAACTCGGCGAGATCGCGGCCTGGTCCCTGGTGCACGGCTTCGCCACGCTGTGGCTGTCCGGGGCACTGCCAGCTGACCTGGGCCGGGACCCGGAGTCGGCGGCACGGGCGATCGCCGGCATGCTGACCCGGGGGCTGTGACAGCCGGGCACCGCAGGGGAGCAAGGCGAGCCGAGCCAGTCCGGGCAGCGCCGAGCCGGGCAGCTCCGAGCCGAACCGATCTCGGCCAAGCCGAGCCACGCCAGGCCGAGCCACGCCGGACCGGACCGAGGGGTTGCCGGACCGAGCCGAGCCGCGCCGGATCGCCCCACGCCACGCAGCCCCGCGCCGCCCACGCGACGCCACGCCGCGCCGTCCGCGCCACGCCGCGCCGTACTGCGACACCCCACGCCGCGCTGGACCGGACCACGCCACTCCAAGCCGAGCCGCGCCGGTCCGCCTCGCGCCAACGCCGCCCGCGCCGGACCGGGCCACGCCGGGCCGCGCTCAGCGGGGTCGGGCCCCGTCACTCCGCGCCGGATCGAGTCGCGCCGCGCCCAGCCGGGCCGATCTGGGCCAATGGCAGCGGCGCACGGGCGAACCCGTGCGCCGCCCCCGGGGTCACGCGGTACAGGCCCCGATGTCCTGCCAGTACCACGGGCCAGCGCCCGGTTCCTGGGCCCTGTTCCACCAGGCCGAGCGCCACTTGCGCCCGTTATGCGCGACCTCCGTTCCCGGTGGGTACAGCTCCTCGGCGGACCAGGCCGCAGTGCTGCCGCAGCCGGGGCCGGGGTCGCCGCCCGTCACCTGGTCGATCCACTGCTTGTGCGCCGGCACGTTCATGTAGATCGCCGGGGCCTGGCCGCAGGTGGGCTGGCCGCGGCCGGCGCGGCTGGTCGCGCCGGTGAGCTCCCAGCGGCCGTTGGACTGGCGGACCGAGGGGCCGCCGGAGTCGCCGTAGCAGGCGCCGGCGCTGGGCTGGCCGCCGAGGCAGAGCTCGGTCTGCGGGTTGAAGTTGTCCGTGCAGCCGCTGGCCTGCACCTGGACGTCGATCTCCTGGAGCTGGACCGGGGCGCCGCCGCAACCCCGGGTGGGGCAGGTCTGGCCCCAGCCGATCAGGCGGGTGTCGGTGCCCGCGGTGCCACCGTCAGCCGCGATCGGGATCGGGGTCTGGCTGACCGGGGCGCTCAGGCGCACCAGGGCGATGTCGCCTTGGCCCGGCACGATCTGCGCGGTCTGGGCGAGCTCGCCGCCGGCGTTCCAGGTGGTGGTGCCGACCCGGACGCGGAAGCTGCCGGGGCTCTGGCCCTGGACGCAGTGTTTCGCGGTGACCACCCAGGTCGGGGTGATCAGCGAACCGCCGCAGAAATGCCCTTGGCCGCCTTGCAGGGAGGCCATGAACGAATACGTCTGACTGGCCGGGCGGCCACCGACGATCAGCGGCTGAACATCGTCATTGTTGGTTGTCGCAGCATTTACCGTCGAGGCGAACCCGGTCGTCAGGGCCAGGGCGGCGACCAGCGACGCACCCCATCCCCTCCAGCTTGACCACATGAGTCGTCCTTTCCACAGGGCCGCCGGAATAGCAGGGCAGGTAGTCCGGCGGACGCACTGAAATATCGTCCGAACGTCGGGTGCCCGGTCATCGGAATTGGCGATAACTTCGGCTTATGGCTGACCTGGAGTTACGGCATCTCCGTGCGGTCTGCGCCATCGTCGAGACCGGCAGCATGAGCAAAGCCGCCGTCCGGCTCGGCCTCACCCAGCCCGCGCTCACCGCGCAACTGCAACGGGTCGAGCGCCTGGTGGGCGGTCGGCTGTTCGACCGCAGCCCGACCGGCAGCACCCCCACCGAACTGGGCCGCTACGTGGTCAACACCGCGCGCCTGGTGCTCGACGACCTCGACCACCTGCTCGCCTCGGCGCAGGACCGGGCGCGCACCTTCACCCCGCAGCCGCTGCTGGCCGGGTGCATGCCGATGCTGTTCCTGGCGCGGCTGGTCGCCGAGCTGAGCAACCGGCTGCCCTGCTCGGAGGTGCGCACCGAGATCGAGCCGGTCGGCCACACCCTGGTGGAGATGCTCAACTCCGCGCGGCTGCACCTGGCCGTGTTCGAGCGCTTCGACGGGCTGGAGCGGCGCAAGCTCAGCGGGGTGGAGATCCGCACCCTGGTGCTGGAGCCGCAGTTCGTCGCGGTCGCCGAGGACCACCCGCTGGCCATCCGCGAGGTGATCTCCCTCGACGAGCTGGCCGACTGCGACTGGGTGGTGCCGCCGCCGGAGGCCAACAGCCTGCGCATGCAGCTGCACACCGCCTGCGCCACCGCGGGTTTCACCCCGCGGATCCGGCACCACACCTGGGAAGCGGGCATGGCGCGGGTGCTGGTGGAGAACGGCGCGGTGTCACTGGCCGCGCCCGCTTCGCGCAGTGGCAACGGGATCGCGGTGCGGCCGCTGCGCGGCGACCCGCTCCAGGTGCCCATCATGGTCGGGGTGCGCACCGACGGGGCGCTGGCCGGGCGGGCGCACGAGGTCTTCGCCAGCGCCGCCTACGCCTATCGGTCCATTGTGGACAGGAACCCGACCTTCGCCCAGTGGTGGGCCGAACATCCCGAGGCGCACGCGGAACTGGACGCGGCGATGCTGGTGTGCCCGCCGCTGGCGGTCTAGTTCTGGGCCACCAGCACGGATTCGGCGGCCGGGACCAGCCGCGCGGCCAGCTCGGCGGCGAGCTCGGCCATCCGGCCCTCCTCGGCACCGGCCATGAACCGGACGGTGTGCGGATCGCGCCGGGGATCCGGCCGCAGCTCCGCGCCCGGCACCAGGAACCGGACCAGCCCGGACCGGTGCGGCTTGGCGGGCACGAACTCCACGCCCTGGATCTCCCGCACCGCGATCTCCCGCCGCCGCGGCTTGCGCATGGTGGAGTTGAACTCGATGACCACCCGCTGCCCGTCCAAGGTGACCACACCGTCCAAAGTGGACACTCGCAGCTCCACCGGCTCGGTGACCCTGGGCAGGCCGGGCGCGTGCGCGTCCGGGGACAGCAGCCGGGGCTCCGGGACCGGGTCGGCGCAGAGGCGGGCGCGCAGCTCGGCCACGAACGCGTCGTTCCCGGCGCGGCGGGTGGGCTGGAGCACCAGCGCGTCCACGTCCAGCTCGGGCAACGGCGGCTCGTGCCCCGGCAGCTCACCGGCCAGCCGCAACCGCAGGTACGGGCGGCGGCCCCCGGCCTCGTACTCCACGTCGGTGATCGCGGACAGCGGCACCCGCCGGGGGCTGCGCGCGCTCTTGACCTGCCTGGTGCTCAGGCGTCGCGGAAAGTGCAGCTCAACGACGTCCTGGTGCAGGACAGCGTCGCCGTCGTGGCCCTGGAGGGTGCTGGGTGGCCCGGAAATCACCGGTCAATGGTAGTCAGCGTCGCGTGTGGACGGTGTGTGTGCGACAGGTCGTGTGGGGCGGATCTCGTGCGTGAGCGCCGGAGTCCAGGTCGTTCCTGGCGGTGCCGCCAGGGACGGGCTGGGCCCGGCGATCGCGTGCGAGATCCGCCCCACACGACCTGCGTCTCAGGTGCTGCCGAAGAATGCGTTCACCGGGAGGTCGAGGTCGGCGGTGGCCTCGGTGTAGTGGGTCTTGAAGGCGGTGAGCCACTCCTCCACGCTGACCTTGCCGTCGCCGTTGGTGTCCAGCAGCGCGAACAGCCTCGGCGCCTTGGCCAGCGAGAAACCGGCCAGGTACATGAAGGCGACGAACTCCTCCACCCCGATGGCCCCGTCGTCGTTGGTGTCGGCCAGCGCGAACCCGGCGGCCAGCGCGGGCCGGAACACCCGGTCGAAACCGGCGTCCGGTTCGGCCAGGGCGGTGCCGACGGCGTCGATGAACTCGGCCTTGCTGATCCGGCCGTCCTTGTCGCTGTCGGTCAGCTCGACCAGCGCCTGCCAGTGCGCCCGCATGCCCTCCAGGGCCGCGTTGCCCTTGGGCGAGTCGGTTTCGTTGAACCGCACGCAGAAGCGCCTGCTGCGCTCCTCCAGGTCGCTGAGCTGGATGTAGCCGTCGTGGTCCTCGTCGAAGGCGGCGAAGGCGTGGTCGAGCTTGCGCTGAAGTTCCGGCGTCACGCGCACATGGTAGGGGTTGACCGCCGCCGACAATGGGGAACATGCGCATCATCGACAAGATCGCGTTGATCGACCTGGCCGACGGCCGGGTGCTGAGCACCCGCTCGCACGGCAAGGACGCCTACTACCTGCCCGGCGGCAAGCGCGAGCCCGGCGAGACCGACGTGCAGACCCTGGTGCGGGAGATCGCCGAGGAGCTGGGCGTTGCGGTCGCGCCGGAGACCGCGGTGCACGTGGGCACCTTCCAGGCGCAGGCGCACGGGCACGCCGAGGGTGTGCTGGTGCGGATGACCTGCTACTCGGCCGAGTACACCGGCACGCCGGTGGCCAGCAGCGAGATCGCCGAGGTGGTCTGGCTGGGCTACGCCGACCGGGAGCGGGTGGCGCCGGTGGACAAGATCATCTTCGACGAGCTGCACGCGGCCGGTTCGCTGCGCTGACCCCGGTCACAGCAACGCCCGTTCGTGGGCCTTGGTGACCGCCTCGGTGCGGCTGGCGGCTCCCAGTTTGGCCATCACCCGGCTCAGGTGCACGCTCACCGTCTTCTCGCTGATGTAGAGCTCCGCGCCGACCTGCCGGTTGGTGTGACCGAGGGCGACCAGGGCCAGCACCGCGCGCTCACGCGGGGTGAACGGGTCGACGGTGTCGCGTTGCGGAGCCGGGCCGGTCAGGTTGAGGCGGGCGCGGCGGGCGAGCTTGGCCAGCGCGTCCAGCAGCGGGGCCGCGCCGAGCCGGGTGGCGTCCTCGGTGGCCTGGCACAGCGCGGTCTCGGCGGCGGGTTTGTCGCCGGCGACCAGGCAGGCGGCGGCCAGGCGGTAGCGGGCCAGGGTCTGCTCGTAGGTGTGGCCGTAGCCGAACGCCTCCAACACCGCGCTCCACTGTGCCGGGGTGTCCTCGCCGTGCACGCGGGCGGCCTCGGCCTCGGCGCGGGCCAGCCAGGCCCTGGCCTCGGGACCCAGCTCGCCGCTGCGCGGGGCGGCCACGGTGGACACCCCGCGGATCTGGGCCAGCAGCCGCTCCCCCGCCTCCCGGTGCCGGGTCTCGGCCTCGGTGTCCTTGCGCTGCCTGGCTTTGGCCGCCAGCTCGGCGTGCGCGGCCAGGCCGAGGGTGCCGATCCGGATCACCGCCAGCTCGCGGTAGCGCCGGGCCACCGACAGGGCTTCGTCGATCCACTCCAGGGCCTTGTCCGGGCGGCCCTGCCACAGCTCGGCGTCGGCGGCGCAGGCCGCGGCGATCACCGCGATGTCCCAGTCCTTGTGCCACTCCGGGCGCAGCCGCCGCACCAGCTCCATCGCCGCGGCCGACTCGCCCCGCCCGACCAGCGGGAACAGCGAGATCGCGGTGAGCCGGGCGCTGGCGATGTCCGGCACCGAGCAGGTGCCGAGGTCGGCGGCGGCCAGTGCGGCGTCCCAGTCGCCTGCCACGTAGTGCAGCAGGATGTGCAGCACCCGCAGCTCGGTGCCGTAGGGGCTCCAGTTGAGGCCGGTGTCCGCGGCCCGGCGGCCACCGCTGGCTGCGGCCGCCAGCGCCTCGGTGAGCAGGCCCTGTTCGTAGTGGGTGACGGCCAGGTTGAACCAGGCGCGCAGCTCCACGCTGGGGATGTCGGCGGCGCGGGCCCGCTCCACCGCCTCGTGCAGCCGCCGCACCGCCTCGGCCACCTCGCCGCCGCGGACCAGGATCACCGACAGCGAGACCAGCGCGTCGGTCTCCGCGCCGACGGCGTCGCTGGCCCTGGCGTCGGCCAGCGCGCCCTCGGCGTACTCGCGGGCCGGGCCGTAGCTCTGCTCGTCCGCGCTCATCGCCACCCTGGCCCGCATGGCCTGCACCCAGGCCCGGGTGGGGCTGGCGGGCTGGTCGGCGACCAGCTGCCAGGCGCGTTCGATCACCTGGTGCGCCTTGTCCCGCTTGCCTTCCAGGGCCAGCAGGGTCTGCACGTACTTGCGCCGCACCTCGGCCGCGCGCACCGGGTCGCCCAGCTCCTCGGCCATGTGCACCGCGGTGCGCCCGTAGGCCAGCGCGCGGTCGTCCTCCCCGGCCAGGCTGGCCGTGTACATCGCCTTGTGCACCAGCTTGAGCTCGTCGCCGCCGCTGACCTTTTCCGGGTCGGGCACCGCGCCCCACAGCTTCATCGCCTGTTCCAGGTGCCGCAGCGCCTTGGCCGGGGCGCGGGCCTCCATGGCCTCGCGGGCGGCGACCACCGAGGCGGCCAGCGCCTGCGGCAGCGCGTGGCTCTCCAGGCTGTGGTGGGCCAGTTCGGCGGCCACCCCGCGCCTGCCGTCCTTGGCGGCCAGGAACCGGGCGTACCCGGCGTGCAGCCGGACCCGCTCGCCGGGCAGCAGGTCGGCGTAGACGGCCTCGCGGAGCAGGGCGTGCCGGAAGACGTAGGCGTGGTTGTCGTCCTTGTACAGCAGCACGTGGTGGGTGACCGCCTCGCGCAGCGCGGCCTCGATCTCGGCCTCGGGCAGGCCGCTGACCGTGCGCAGCCGGGCGTCGGTGACCCGGCGGCCGGAGACCGAGGCGACCCGGATGATCTGCTGGGTGGCCGGGGCGAGCCGTTCGATCCGGGCCAGCAGCACGTCGGCCAGGCCGATCGGCACCCGGTCGTCCTGGTCGGCGCAGGCGGCGATGAGCTCCTCGGCGAAGAAGGCGTTGCCCTCGGAGCGCTCGGCGATCTGGGCGATCTTGTCCTCGGCCAGGGTGCCGTCGGAGAGGCGGCGGACGAAGGTGCGCGCGTCGCTGTCGGTGAAGGGGGCCAGGTCGAGGCGCTCCACCGCCGGCAGCCGGACCAGCTCGGCCAGCAGCGGGCGCAGCGGGTGGCGGCGGTGCAGGTCGTCGCTGCGGTAGGTGGCCACCACCAGCAGCCGGCCCACGCGCAGCCGGGAGAGCAGGAAGGAGAGCAGGTGCCGGGTGGAGCCGTCGGCCCAGTGCAGGTCCTCCAGGGCCAGCAGCACGGTGCGCCCGGCGGCCAGCTCGACCAACAGCGAGTGCACCGCGTCGAACATCTGCAGCTGGCTCATGTCCTGCTCGCCGGCCCGCGGGTCGTAGGGCACCACGTGCTCGGGCAGCAGCTCCGGCAGCAGCTTGGCCAGCGCGGGATGGGCGCGCAGCGCGTCCAGGTGGCCCTCGCGCAGCTGGCCGAGGGCCTCCACGAACGGCAGGTAGGGCAGGCCGCCCTCGCCGACGTCCAGGCAGCGGCCGGTGAGCACCAGCGCGTCCTCGGCCGCGGCCAGCTCGCTCAGCTCGCTGAGCAGCCGGGACTTGCCCACCCCGGCGTCCCCGGCCACCAGCACCGCGCCCGGCGTGCCGCGCACCGCCTGCCGCAACGCCGCGCGGAGCTGACGCAGCTGCGCGCCCCGCGCGACGAGCGGAATTCCTGAACCCAACCGTGCCACGTCCTGAATCGTGGCATACCCGGCCGACATTCCTGACCTGGTTTCAGGCGGCGTGACGGTAGTGTTCCGAGGGCTCCTCGGGGTCGGGCTCGGGCTGGGTCTCCTCGTCCTTGCGCACGATGCCCAGCCAGCGGCGGGCAGCGCGGTCCTTGCCCTCGCCGTGACCCATCGCGTGCTCGGCGCGCTCGGCCCGGTAGGCGATCTCGGCGCGCAGTGCCTGGTCGGTCCAGGTGATCATGGTGTTCTCCTCGTTCGGACTTCTGTCGTGGTGAGGAGAACTGTCCTGCTGAGGGGTGCCCGCCCGCGTCCGACGATCACCTACCTTCCGGGCGTCGGACGCCTTACCCGGGACCCCTCAGGCCCCCTTACCCCGCCCGGTGAGGGGGTAAGGGGGCCTGAGGTCCCCCGCCACACGCCTGAGGCGGTCAGTCCGCGGCGGGCGCCAGCTCGGGCGCGGGCTCGAACTCCTTGATCGCGTCCAGGGACTGCCCCATGGCCGCGTTGGCCTCGCGCTCGACCATGACCTCCACCAGCACCGGCTTGCGCTCGCGCTCGGCGGTCTCGGTGGCCCAGGCCAGCGCCTCGCGGATCTTGCCGGGTTCCTCCACCCGGACCGCGGCGCAGCCGAAGGCGTCCATCACCTTCACGTGGTCGATGCCGCTGCTGCCGTAGTGCAGGTCCACCGCGTAGTTCATCTCGTAGGGGATCTCGGCCTGCCGGATCAGCCCGAGGTACTCGTTGTTGACCATGACGATGACGAACGGGATCTCGTACTGGGCGGCGACCGCGACCTCCTCCATCAGGAACTGGAAGGAGTAGTCGCCGCAGACCGCGACCACGGTGCGCTCCGGGTGGGCGCACTTGACGCCGATCGCGGCCGGGATCTCCCAGCCGAGCGGCCCGGCCTGGCCGCAGACCAGGTAGCGGCGGGGCAGGTAGGTGCGCTGGAACTGGCCGGACCAGATCTGGTAGAGCCCGATCGCGGTGACGAAGGTGGTGTCCGGCGGGTAGAACTCGTTGAGCTCCCGGTAGACCCTGGGCGGTTTGATCGGCACGTCGTCGAAGTCGTCCCGCCTGGGCAGCGTCTCGCGCAGCTCGCCGATCCGCTTGGGCCACTCGCCGGGGGTGCGCGGCCTGGTCAGCTCCTTGGCCTGGTAGGCAAGCGCGGCCAGGGTGGGCCTGGCGTGCCCGACGATGCCCAGGTCCGGCTCGAAGACCTTGCCGAGCTGGGTGGGCTCGATGTCGACGTGGATGAACTTGCGGCCCCTGGTGTAGGTCTCCAGGTCGCCGGTGTGCCGGTCGCCGAAGCGGGCGCCGACGGCGAGCACGCAGTCGCTCTCCAGGAAGGCCGCGTTGCCCCACCGGGTCTGGGTCTGCAACCCGGCCAGGCCGGCGAACAGCTCGTGGTCCTCGGGGAAGGCGCCCTTGCCCATCAGGGTGACCTGCACCGGGATGCCCAGGTGCTCGGCGAGGCCGCGCAGCTCGTCGGCGGCCTCGGCCACGATCACCCCGCCGCCGGCCAGGATCAGCGGCCGTTCGGCTGCCAGGAGCATCTCGATGGCCGCGCGCACCGGCTCGGCCCTGGGTTGCGGCACCTCCACCGGCAGCGGGGCGTCCAGCGCCGGGTCGTAGCGGCACAGTCCTCGTTGCACGTCGATGGGCAGGTCGATCAGCACCGGGCCGGGCCGCCCTGACCGGGCGATCCGGAAGGCTTCGCGGAACACCCAGGCCGCCTGGGCCGGTTCCTTGAGCTGCACCGCCCACTTGGTGACCGGTTTGGCGATCTCCACGATGTCCACGGCCTGGAAGGACTCCTGGTGCAGCTTGGCCTTGGCCGCCTGCCCGGTGATGCAGATGATCGGGATCGAGTCCGCCAGCGCGGTGTACAACCCGGTGATCATGTTGGTGCCTGCCGGGCCGGAGGTGCCGATGCACACCCCGACGTTGCCGGTGACCCTGGCCCAGCCGTCCGCGGAGTGCGTGCCGCCTTCTTCGTGGCGCACGGTGATGTGGCGGATCGAGCTGTGTTGCAGTGCGGCGTAGAGCGGCAGGATCGCGGCGCCGGGAATGCCGAAGACGGTGTCCACGCCTTCGGACTCCAGCACCCTGACCACGGCCTCCATGCAGGGAATGCTGTTCATCGCGGGTCGCTCCCTCGTCCGGAGAGGTTCTCGATCACTTTCAGCAGGGCCGAGTGGTCCAGGGCGCCGTAGCCCTGGCCACGAGCCGCCGCGATCAGCGCCGCGGTGACTCCCGTGACGGGAAGGGCCACCTCAGCCGAGCGGGCCTCGGCCAGCACGATGCCCATGTCCTTGTGGTGCAGGTCGATCCGGAAGCCTGGGGTGAACTCCCTGGCCACCATGGACCTGCGTTTGAGTTCCAGGATGCGGCTGCCCGCCAGGCCACCGGCCAGCACGTCCAGGCCGCGGTCGGCGTCCACCCCGGCGGCCTCCAGCAGCACGATCGCCTCGGCCACCAGCGCGTAGGTGCCGCCGACCACCAGCTGGTTGGCCGCCTTCACCGTCTGACCCGCGCCGGACTGTCCAACGTGGACGATGGTGCCGCCGAGCACCTCGAACAGCGGCAGCGCGGCGGCGAAGTCCTCCGCCGCACCGCCGACCATGATGGACAGCGAGCCGTCCACCGCGCCCTTCTCCCCGCCGCTGACCGGCGCGTCCAGCACCCTGATCCCGGCGGCCGCGCCCAGCTCGGCGAGCTTGCGGGAGGTCTCCGGGCGGATGGAGCTCATGTCGATGTGCAGCAGTCCGGGCTTGGCGTGCTCGAACAGCCCGCCGTCGCCGAGAGCCACCTGCTCCACCTGCGGGGAGTCCGGCAGCATGGTGATCACCACCTCGGCCTGGCCCAGCACCTCGGCGATGCTGCCCGCGGTCTCGCCACCGGCCTCGGCCAGCCGGGCCGGGCCGGCGCCGAAGACGTCGTGGCCGATCACCCGGCGCCCGGCGCGCACCAGATTGATGGCCATGGGCGCGCCCATGATGCCGAGGCCGATGAATCCGACAGCCGTCATGCCGATCCCTCCACAGTGGACTCCACCGCGGCCCTGAGCTTGGGCAGCCAGCCGAAGCTGTCCGCGCTGAAGCCGACGGGGCGGTACTCCAGGCCGATGTGGCCCTGGTAGCCCGCGAGCAGCAGGCGGGCGAGCACCTTCTCGTAGTCGATGCCGCCGGTGCCCGGCTGGCCGCGGCCAGGGACGTCGGCGATCTGCACGTGGCCGAACTCCGCGGCCCGCCGGTCGATCTGGGTGTCCAGGTCCTCACCCATCCGGCTCAGGTGGTAGAGGTCGGCCAGGAAGGCCACGTTCCGCGGCCCGTTCGCGCGCACCAGCTCCAGCACGTGGTAGGCGGAGGCGAGCGAGATGATGGGGTAGACCGGGTTCTCGTGCGAGTTCAGCGCCTCCACCACCACGGTGGCCCCGATCCGGTCGGCGGCCTGGGCGGCGTAGGTCAGGTTGGCCACGGCCAGCTCGTCCTGCTCCTGCGGCCACAGCCCGGGTTCCCGGTTGCCGTAGAGGGCGTTGAGCGTCCGGCAGCCCAGCTGGCCGGCGAACTCGACGGCCACGTGGACGTTCTCCCGGAACAGGTGCACGTCGGCGGGCCGGGACAGCAGGCCCCGCTCCCCCGCCGCCATGTCGCCCGCGGCGAAGTTGAGCCCGACCAGGCGCACTCCGGCGTCCTCGATCGCGTGCCGCACCGTGTCCAGTTCCCGTTGCAGCGGAACGGCTTCGGGCAGCGGCCACCACAGCTCCACCGCGTCTAACCCGGCTGACCTGGCCGCGGCGAAGCGTTCGAGCAGCGGGAGCTCGGTGAACAGGATGGAGAGGTTGACGTCGAAACGCAGGACCGGACTGGTCAAGACGGCTCCATTTCTCACACGGTCAGGGGTTTGAGGCACTCCCGCATCAGGCGAGCCGCTTCGCTGGGGGTCTTGCCGACCTTGACGCCCGCGGCTTCCAGCGCTTCCTGCTTGGCCGCGGCGGTGCCGGAGGAACCGGAGACGATGGCGCCGGCGTGGCCCATGGTCTTGCCCTCGGGGGCGGTGAAGCCCGCGACGTAGCCGACCACCGGCTTGGTGATGTGCTCGGCGATGTAGGCCGCCGCGCGCTCCTCGGCGTCGCCGCCGATCTCACCGATCATCACGATGGCCGCGGTCTCCGGGTCGTCCTGGAAGGCCTGCAGCGCGTCGATGTGCGTGGTGCCGATGATCGGGTCACCGCCGATGCCGACCGCGGTGGAGAAACCGAAGTCCCGCAGCTCGTACATCATCTGGTAGGTCAGGGTGCCGGACTTCGACACCAGACCGATCTTGCCAGGGCCGGAGATGTCGGCCGGGATGATGCCCGCGTTGGACTTGCCGGGCGAGATGACGCCGGGGCAGTTCGGCCCGATGATCCGGGTCTTGTTGCCGGTGGCGTTGGCGTGCGCCCAGAAGTAGGCGGTGTCGTGCACCGGGATGCCCTCGGTGATGACCACCGCGAGGCCGATGCCCGCGTCGATCGCCTCGATCACCGCGCCCTTGGCGAAGCGCGGCGGCACGAAGACCACCGTGACGTCCGCGCCGGTCCCAGCCATGGCCTCGGCCACCGAGCCGAAGACGGGCACGCTCACCCCGTCGAAGTCCACGCGCCGGCCGCCCTTGCCGGGCGTCACGCCGCCGACCACGTTGGTACCCGCGGCCTGCATGCGCCTGGTGTGCTTGGAGCCCTCGCCGCCGGTCATGCCCTGCACGATGACCCTGCTGTGCTCGGTCAGGAAGATGGCCATCGAGTCACACCCCCGCCGCTGCCAGTTGGGCGGCCTTGTCGGCCGCGTCGTCCATCGTCTCCACCACGGTCACCAGCGGATGGCCGGCCTCCGCCAGGATGCGGCGGCCCTCGGCCACGTTGTTGCCGTCCAGGCGCACCACCAGTGGCTTGGTGGCTTCCGCGCCCAGGATCTCCAGCGCGGCCACGATGCCGTTGGCCACCGCGTCGCAGGCGGTGATGCCGCCGAAGACGTTGACGAACACCGAGCGCACGTCGGCGTCGCCCAGGATGATCTCCAGGCCGTTGGCCATCACCTCGGCCGAGGCGCCGCCGCCGATGTCCAGGAAGTTGGCCGGCTTCACCCCGCCGTGCCGCTCGCCCGCGTAGGCGACAACGTCCAAAGTGGACATGACCAGGCCCGCGCCGTTGCCGATGACGCCGACCTGGCCGTCCAGCTTGACGTAGTTGAGGCCCTTGTCCTTGGCCCGCTGCTCCAGCTCGTTCTCCGCGGCCCGGTCCACGAACTCGCCGTGTCCCGGATGCCGGAAACCGGCGTTCTCGTCCAGTGTCACCTTGCCGTCGAGGGCGAGAATGCTGCCCCGGGGGTCACGGACCAGCGGGTTGACCTCCACCAGGGTGGCGTCCTCGGCTACAAAGGTGTTCCACAGCTTCACCAGCACCGCGGCGACATCTTCAGCCACCTCGGCCGGGAAGTGCGCGGCGGTCACGATCTCCCTGGCCTTGGCCAGGTCGACGCCGCCGATGGCGTCAACGGGCACCTTGGCGAGGGCCGCCGGATTGGTGGCAGCGACCTCCTCGATGTCCATCCCGCCTTCGACCGAGGCCATCGCCAGGAAGGTGCGATTGGTCCGGTCGAGCAAGAAGGAGACGTAGTACTCCTCGGCGATCTCCGAAGCGGGGGTCACCAGCACCCGGCGCACCACGTGCCCCTTGATGTCCAGCCCCAAGATGGCTCCGGCCTTGACTTCCGCGTCCTCCGGGTCGACGGCGAGCTTCACCCCGCCCGCCTTGCCACGGCCGCCGGTTTTCACCTGCGCCTTGACCACGACCCTGCCGCCCCACTCGGCCGCTGCCGCGCGGGCGTCGGCCGGATCCTCGACGACCCGCTGCGGCGGACCCACCGGGACCCCGTGCTGCGCGAAGAGATCCTTCGCCTGGTACTCGTACAGATCCACGCCGCCTACTGTATACAGTATGTGAGACTCAGCACCAGTGCCTGTCGGCATGGATTTCGGCAGGTCCCCAACCCGGCTACCTTGTGTATACTGCATACAGTATCTAGTAGAGGGAGGCCACGATGACCACTCCCCCACCCAGTGAGCTCCGCGACTGCTTCGGCCGCGACTACCAGGTCGGCCCCACCGCCGAACTGCTGACCGGGCGTTCCCGGTCCTGGCAGCTGGTCCTGCCGCTGGCCGCGATGGCCGCGGCGGGCGTGCTCCAGTACTCCTTCGGCGCGCTGGTGCCCACCCTGTCCGCACTGCACGGCTGGTCCACCGCACAGACCTGCTGGCTGCTGGCGCTGTGGATCGTGGCACAGGCTGGCGTCGGCTTGCCAGTGGCCTACCTGCGGGAACGGGGGGTGGTCGGCCCGGTGGCCCTGGTGATGGCGGGCGCGGCGCTGTGCCTGACCGGCCCGGTGGCACTCGGGCACGCGCCGAGCTACCTGGGCGCGCTGCTGGGCTTCTCGCTGCTGGGCGGCGCGGGCGCGGGACTGGTCTACGCGGTCAGTGCCTCCACCGTGGCCAAGTGGTTCCCCGACCGGTCCGCGGTTCGGGTCAGCCTGGTCACCGGCGCGTTCGCCTGCGGCGCGGTCCCGTTCCTGCTCTTCGTCTTCCCCTCGGTGACCACCGCCAACCTGGTCCCGGTGCTCGACGGCACCGGCCTGGCGCTGGGCCTGGTGATCGCCGCGGCGGGACTGTTCTTCCGCGACCCGCCGTCGAACTGGTGGCCGCCGCACGTGGACCCGCGCGACTGGGCGCTCTCCCGTCGCCGCGGCCCCGGCTCGGCCAACCTGCCCGCGGTGCGCGAGTACTCCCCCGGCGAGGCGGTGCGCGACGGCGCGCTGCCCGCGCTCGCGGTGATCCTGTTCTGCGCCAGCGCGGTCACCCTGTTCACGGTGGCCAGCTTCGCCGCCTTCGCCGCCGGGATGGCGCTGTCCGCGCCGGTCATCGGCGCGGCCACCGCACTGCTGGTAGCGGCCAACGGGGCGGCCAGGGCGGTGGTGCTGCGGGTCTCCGACCGGATCGGCCGGGCGCGCACGCTGGCCGGCGCACTCACCGTGCTCGCGCTGTCACAGCTCGCGCTGGCCGCCAGTGCCACCGACCGCTCGCTGCCGCTGCTGCTGACCGCAGCCGTGCTGGCCGGCGCGGGCGGGGCCTGCTACCCGATGGTGGCCAGCCTGGTCCGGGAGTACTTCGGGGACCGGCGGCACGGCGAGATACACGCGGTGGTCTACAGCGCGAAGGCCTTTGGCGGAATAGCCGGGGTGGGCCTGACCGCGCTGGCCGTCCCTACTTCGGGGTACCCGGTACTTTTCCTGCTTGCGGGCGGGCTCGCACTGTGTTCGGCACTGCTCTGCCGGCGCCTGCGGCAGCCTGGTCGTATCCCATTAGTCTGGACAACCCAGCGTGTCCGCTGAGGTGCGCGGCCATTTGGGGCATTATGGACATCTGGACCGTGGCAGCAGGTCACCTACAGCGTGCGATCGGTGGGTAGCTTTCCCAATTAGGTACTCGGTATGGGTGATCCAATGCTTGTGGCAGTCCTCACGCATTTCGGGCATATGGAACACTGTATGCTGTAGGCAGTCGACCGGGCACAAATAGACTCAAGATCGGCACACCGGGCGAAAGCGCCCACCTCACCTCTGGAGCACACGATGTCGGAGCTTGCGCAGGGCACGGCCGCACGCCGGATCGATCGGCCGGTTCCCCTGCGGGAGCGGGTCTTCGAGGCCCTGCTCGACCTCATCATCACCGGCAGCCTCGCCCCCGGCCAGCACCTGGTCGAAGGCGAGCTGGCCGAGATGCTCGGCGTGTCCCGCCAGCCGGTGCGTGAGGCGTTGCAGTGGCTCAACAACGAGGGCTGGGTGGACCTGGTACCCGGTTACGGCGCGTTCGTGCACGTGCCGACCGAACAGGAGGCCGACCAGCTGCTCGCGGTGCGCACCCTGCTGGAGACCGAGTCGGCGCGGCTGGCCGCGCTGAACACGGACAAGGAGGGCGTGGCCCGGCTGCGGGAGATCTGCCAGCAGGGCGAGGCCGCGGTGCTGGCCGACGACGTGGACGGTGCGGTGGCGGCCAACGCCGCCCTGCACCGCCTGGTCACCGAGCTGTCCGGGAACAAGGTGCTGCTGGAGCTGGCCGCCCAGGTCGACCGCAGGGTCCGCTGGTTCTACACCCCGGTCGCCCGCCAGCGCGGCAAGCAGTCCTGGCGGGAGCACCGCAAGCTGATCAGCGCGATCTCCACCGGTGACGCCGAGCGGGCCGCGGAGATCATGCGCGAGCACACCGACCGCACCCGGCAGTCCTACCTGGAGGCCCGGCAGAGCACGCAGGCCGCCACCCCCGCCCCCGAGGTGCCCCTGCGGCGCCGCAGGCGGACCGTGGCGCGCACCTCGCCCGCCGTGAAGCCCCAGATCTAGGACCGGGTCTCGCCGGTCCCGATCCCAGCAGGCGGACCGCGAGAAGAGTTTCCCACCACAGTCCCGAATGGCATCGACGCCCTCGGGTATCCCAAGATGTGAGGAGGTGTATCGATGATGCGCAAGTTCAAGCAGCTGCTGCGCTCGCTGACCGAGGAGCCCGCGGGCTACCGCGGCAGCCGCCCGATGGGTCTGGGCATGGCCACGGCGATGGCCGAGGCCAAGAAGAACCCGACCGCGGGCGTGGAGAACTACCTGCGAGGCCAGAGTGCCACCGCGACGCGGCGGGACCAGGGCCAGGAGGTTGCCTCCTCCTGACCCCGGCCACCCTCATGATCGCCGAAACCGCACTGCCGCTCACTGGGTCCAGGGACAGCTCCAGTGGACGTAGGTCATCCGGTTCCGGTCTCGTCCAGCGCCGCTGAGCTGGACGAGGCCTGAGCCGACGGAACGGGCTCCGGTGCCGCGGTCGCGGCAGCGGCCCGTTCGGTCCGCCGGGATTTGATCACACTAGCAATGATGGTCACCGCCAGCGTCCCCACAATGAACGACAGCGACATCTGGATGGAGACCGTCGGCGCCCACGGCACGCCGGAGGTGTGCATGGCCTCCAGCACCAGCTTCACGCCGATGAACGCCAGGATCACGGCCAGCCCGATGGACAGGTAGACCAGCCGGTCGAGCAGGCCGCCGATCAGGAAGAACAGCTGGCGCAACCCCAGCAGCGCGAACGCGTTGGCGGTGAAGACCAGGTACGGCTCCTTGGTCAGCCCGAAGATCGCCGGGATCGAGTCCAGGGCGAACAACAGGTCGGTGGTGCCGATCGCGACCATCACGATGAGCATCGGCGTCACCATCCGCCGCCCGTCGATCCTGGTCACCATCTTCGCGCCCACGTAGTCATCCGTCGTGGGAGCGAACCGTTTCACCGTGCGCAGCACCACGTTCTCGGAGAACTCCTCCTCCGCGTTCGGGTCCTGCCGGAGCAGCTTCCAGGCCGTGTAGATCAGGAAGGCGCCGAAGACGTAGAACAGCCAGTTGAACCGGGACACCGCTTCCGCGCCCACCGCGATGAACACCGCGCGCATCAGCAGCGCGATCACGATGCCCACCAGCAACACCTTCTGCCGGTACAGCTTGGGCACCGCGAACCTGCTCATGATCAGCATGAACACGAACAGGTTGTCCACCGACAACGAGTACTCAGTGATCCAGCCGGCGAAGAACTCCCCGCCGTAGCGCGGACCGGCCAGCCACAGCACCCCGAGTCCGAAGAGGACGGCCAGGGTGACGTAAGCGACGGTCCAGCCAACACATTCTCTGAACGAGGGGTCCCTCGGGTTGCGGGCGGCCAGGTAGAAGTCGAACGCGAGGATCGCGCCCAGACCACCCACCGTGGCGATCCAGACCCACATGGAGAAGGTCATCAGGCTCCTCTGGCAGCCGCTCGCGCGGCGCGGGCACGGGTCTTGGCCGCCCACACCGTCTCCGCGTGGGTCGCGTAACGGGTGAATGCGTTGGCGGCCAACGGGTTCGTCGCGGCGAACCGCCGGAACAGCTGCGGGGCAAGGCGTTCGTGCAGCCAGATGAAGCCGATCGCGAACCCGGCGCTCACGATCCCCTGGTAGGCCAGGAACCCGAGCAGGTCCGCGGGCACCCGCAGCTCGCCCGCCACCACCAGCGGCAGCGCGACCTCCTGGATGAGCCTGCTCAGCGGGAACCCGATGAGCCAGAACACCGCGGCCGGCGCGAACACGCCGAGCCGGATGCGGCCGGTGGCCGCGCCAATCCCGTAGAGCCCGCCGAGCAGGGCCAGCGGCAGGCCGAGACCGAGTGCGGTGGTCAGCGCCCAGGCGGGGGGCTGGCCGACGAGCAGGGCCAGCAGGCCGGCGATCGAGCCGGCCAGCGCACCCACCAGCGCGCCGGGGGCGGCCAGTTGAGCGAAGGCGCTGATGCGTGGCGGTTGCCGCGATTCACTCATGTCAGTCCAATACCACGCCGTAGGCGAACAGGGAGTAGAACAACCCGCTCAGGTAGAACACCGCGCCGAAGCCGATGATGACGTTGGTCCACCACTTCGGCCGGATCGGTTTGGGCAGCATCTTGTTGTTCACCAACAGCAACACGATGCAGTAGGCGCCCATGGCGAAGGCGGACAGGAACGCCAGGATGTCCAGGATCGCCGCCGGGCCCTTGGCCGGGCCCCACAGCAGGATGATGATGCCGAAGACGATCAGGCCCCACAGGAAGCCGGCGTAGAGCCGGGACATGCCGATCTTCTTGGCGCCGGGCACGAAGAAGTAGGTCATGTCGGCCTGGCCGCGGGAGAAGGAGTCGAACAGGCCCAGGGTGGCGTTCAACCCGATCAGCGCGATGAAGCCGAAGAACACCGTGCCCAGCGCGGGACCGCCGAGTGAGGAGAAGGCGTCGGCCATCGCGTTGAACGCGGCACCGCGGTCGCCGGCCGCGATCAGCTCCTTCACGTTGGGGTTCTGCCGGGCCGCGGTCTGCGCCAGCACCGTGAAGGAGACCGTGACCAACATGGTCACGCCCCAGAACAGCAGCAGCGCGTCGAAGGTGACCCAGCGCCGCCAGCCCTTCCACTTGGCCATCTCCTCCGGGTCCTCGGTGTCGAACATGAAGCCGCGGGCCGGCATCTGCTCGTCCGCGCCCGATTCGGAGCTGCGCAGGCCCTTGATCTTCGGGATGTGCGCGCCCATGCCGGCCCCGGAGTCCCGCAGGTGCAGCGTGTACCACATCTGCTGCATACCGGAGGGTCCGGCGAAGGCGATGGAGCCCACCACGATCGGGAACCAGGTAGAGGTGAACATCTCGCTCGGGAAGTACCCGAAGGTGAACATGCCGCTGATCGTGCTGGCCAGGTCGCCCCAGGTGCCGACCAGTGCCGCCACCACCGCGGTACTGACCACCAGGATCCCGATCAGGACCGAGAGCACGTTCTCCAGCAGGTTGTAGATCACCTTGGCCAGGCTGAAGATCACGCCGACCAGGATCAGGCCGACGATTGCGCTGAGCTGCCAAGGTATTCCGGTGATGTTCTCCAGCGCCGACATGCCCGCGGAGAGGTGGCCCGGCCAGATGTAGACCGCGATCGCGACCACGAAGAAGAACCACATGATCGGTTTGAACACGCGGGCCGCGCCGGCGAAGATGCTCTCGCCGGTAGCCATGGCGTAGCGGGCCATCTCCAGCATCACCACGGCCTGCAGGGTGACGCCGATCAGGAACAGCCAGCGGATCTCCGGGCCGAAGATCAGCACCAGCCGGGGCCACATGTAGGACTCGCCCATGCCGACCCCGAGTGCCACCAGGAACACCGTGGGGCCGATCAGGTGCACCGACGGTGGCGCGTCGGGCAGCTTCCGGATGGGCATCGGATCGAGCCGACCGGCCCGCCACACGCGTTCCTGGCCGCCACCGGCGAGGTCGCTACCCCCGCTGGTGGCCGGCCCCGCGCTCGGGGTGTTCGAAGGATCCATGATGAGAAACCTCTTTCACGAGAACTCTCGGACTCCGCCCGTTGAACCTCCCTGGCCTGGTAGCAGGGGTCCCGGCTGGCCGACGGGACCCCTGCTACCGGTCAGCCGTCGGCCTACTTCTCGATCAATCCCGCCGCGCGTGCCCAGCGGTACTTCGCGCCCAGCACCGCGACCGGGAGCTCCGTGGTGTAGGGATAGGCGACAATACGATGGTCGAACAGGTATTCACTAGCCCGCTCCACCTCGGTGTCACCCGCCAGTGAGGCGACCACCGGCTTGTCGATGCCCTTGGCCCTGGCCTCGTTCACCACCCGCGCGGTGACCTCGGCGAAGACCATCGGCGGGGTCACGATGGTGTGCCAGTAGCCGAGGATGAGCGCGTGGATCCGCGGGTCCTCGAGGCCGAGCCGGATGGTGGCCTCGTAGGTCGAGGGCGGTTCGCCGCCGGTGATGTCGATCGGGTTGCCCGCCGCCCCGAAAGGCGGGATGAACTTGCGGAACGCCTCGTCCAGGTCGGGTGGAATCTCCATCATGGACAGTCCATTGTCGACACACGCGTCGGAGAGCAGCACCCCGGAGCCACCGGCCCCGGTGATGATGACGACGTTCTCGCCCTTGGGCGTGGGCAGCAGCGGCAGCCCGCGGGCATATTCCAGCATCTCGTTCAGCCCGGGGGCGCGCACGACCCCGGCCTGGCGCAGGATGTCGTCGTAGACCTTGTCGTCACCGGCCAGCGCGCCGGTGTGCGAGCTGGCCGCCCTGGCCCCGGCCGAGGTGCGGCCGGCCTTGAGCACCACCACCGGCTTCTTCTTGGTCATCCGCTTGGCCGCCTGCACGAAGGCGCGGCCGTTCTTCAGGTCCTCCAGGTGCATGGCCACGCACTGGGTGTTCTCGTCCTGCTCGAAGAAGGTGAGCAGGTCGTCTTCGTCCACATCGGACTTGTTGCCGAGGCCGACGATGGCCGAGACACCCATCTTGGTGGTGCGGGAGAAACCCAGGATGGCCATGCCGATGCCGCCGGACTGGGAGGTCAGCGCCACCCCGCCCTTGACGTCATACGGCGTGCAGAAGGTCGCGCACAGGTTCTCCGGCGTGTAGTAGTACCCGTAGATGTTCGGGCCGAGCAGCCGGATCTTGTACTGGTGCGCGATCGCCACGACCTCGTCCTGCAGCTCGTGGTTGCCGGTCTCGGCGAAGCCGGAGGGGATGAGCACGGCGGCCGGGATGCCCTTCTTGCCGCACTCCGCCAGCGCCCCGGCCACAAACTTGGCCGGGATGGCGAAGACCGCCACGTCCACATCGGCGGGCACGTCGCCGATCGCCTTGTACGCCTTGCGGCCCAGGATCTCGTCCGCTTTCGGGTTGATCGGGAAGATGCCGCCCTGGTAGCCGCCGTTGACCAGGTTCTTCATCACCGAGTTGCCGATCTTGCCGTCCTCGGCCGAGGCGCCGATCACCGCGATGTTCTTCGGCTTCATCAGCCGGTTCATCGCGGTGATGATCTCCTCGTCGGAGTAGACGTGCTTCTCGGTGATCTCCCCGGTCTCCACCAGCACCCGGACGTCCGCGGCGATCGCGGAGTCCTTGGCCGCGAACACCGGGTTGAGGTCCAGCTCGCGGATCTCCGGGAAGTCGGTGACCAGGTCCGACAGCCGTTTGACCACCTCGGCCAGCGCATCAAGGTCCACCGGGTCGGCGCCGCGGACCCCGTGCAGGATCTCCACCGCCTTGATGTCCTCCACCATGGCCCGCGCCTCGGCCTGCGCCAGCGGGGCCAGCCGGAAGGTGACGTCCTTGAGGACCTCCACCAGCACCCCGCCCAGGCCGAAGACCACGATCTTGCCGAAGGTCTCGTCGGTGGTCGCGCCGATGATCACCTCCTGGCCCTCGGCGAGCAGCTGCTGCACCTGGACACCGGTGATGTCGGCATCCGCCTGGTACGCCTTGGCGTTGGCGATGATCTTCTCGTAGGCGGCGCGGGCACCGGCCTCGTCGGTGACGCCGACGATGACGCCGCCGGCCTCGGTCTTGTGCAGGATGTCCGGCGAGACGATCTTCATGACCACCGGGAAGCCGATTCCGGCCGCCAGGCTCACCGCCTCGTCCGCCCTGTTGGCGAGTCCTTCGCCCGGCGTCGGGATGCCGTAGGCGTCACAGAGTCGTTTGCCCTCGGGGGCGGTCAGCGACTCGCGGCCCTCGGCGCGCGCTTTGTCCAGGACTTCGCGCACCGCGGCCCTGTCGTAAGCCACCATGGCTCAGATCACTCCGTTCGCCTTGAGCTGGGCCAGTTCCGGGACGGAAACCCCCAGCTCCTTCACGTACACGTCCTCGTTGTGCTCGCCGAGCAGCGGGGACCGCTCGACCTTGGCAGGCGAGTCGGACAGCTTGAGCGGCATGCCGACGGTCTTGAACGCCCCGCGCTCGGGGTGGTCCACCGTCACCACCATCTCGTTGGCCACCAGCGACTCGTCCTCGATCAGCTCCTTTGTGGACAGGATCGGTCCACAAGGGACGTTCTTGGCGTTGAGCATGGCCAGCACTTCGCGCTTGGTGTGGTTGACCGTCCACTCCTCGATCAGCTGGAACATCTTGTCCAGCTTGGGCAACCGGGCTTCCGGGGTGGCCCACTCGGGATCCTCGGCCAGCTCCGGCCGCCCGATCAGCTCGGCGATGGGCTGCCAGCCGACGGGCTGCACGATCACGTAGACGTAGTCGTTGGGCCCGCCCGGCTTGCACCGCACCGCCCAGCCCGGCTGGCCGCCACCGGAGGCGTTGCCCGAGCGCGGCACCTCGTCGGTGAACTCCTTGTTGGGGTACTCCGCCAGCGGCCCGTGCGCCAGGCGCTGCTGGTCGCGCAGCTTGACCCGGCACAGGTTGAGCACCGCGTGCTGCATGGCCACGGTGACCCGCTGGCCGCGCCCGGTGGACTCCCGCTGGTACAGCGCGGCCAGGATGCCGGCCACGGTGTGGATGCCGGTGCCGGAGTCGCCGATCTGCGCGCCGGTGGCCAGCGGCGGGCCGTCCTCGAAGCCGGTGGTGGTCATCGAGCCGCCCATGGCCTGGGCGACCACCTCGTAGGCCTTGTAGTGGGTGTAGGGCCCGTCACCGAAACCCTTGATGGAGGCGTAGATCAGCCTGGGGTTGATCTCCTGGAGCTTGTCCCAGGTGAAGCCCATCCGGTCCACCGCGCCCGGACCGAAGTTCTCCACCAGGATGTCCACATCGGACACGAGCCTGGTGAACAGCTCCTTGCCCTTGTCGCTCTTCATGTTCAGCGTGATGCTGCGCTTGTTGCAGTTGAGCATGGTGAAGTAGAGGCTGTCGACATCGGGGATGTCGCGCAGCTGCTTGCGGGTGATGTCCCCGCTGGGCGCCTCCAGCTTGACCACGTCCGCGCCGAGCCAGGCCAGGATCTGGGTGGCCGACGGCCCGGACTGGACGTGGGTCATGTCCAGGACTCGAACACCCTCAAGTGCTTGTCCCATAACCGAACTCCCCCTCCGGGCCTACTTGTACATGGTCTGGTTCATGGTTCCCGGCGCGTAGACGTCCGGGTCTACCCACACGTTGATCAGCGACGGCAGCCCCGACTCGCGGGCGCGCTGGAGCGCGGGCGCGATGTCGGCGGGGTCGCGGACCTCCTCGCCGTAGCCGCCGAGGATCTTGGCGAACTGGTCGTAGGGCACGTCGCCGAGGGTGTTGCCGACCCGGCCGCGGTCCTCGCCGTACTTGACCGCCTGGCCGTAGCGGATCTGGTTCATCGAGGAGTTGTTGCCCACGATGCCCACGAACGGCAGGTTGTACCGGACCAGGGTCTCGAAGTCCCAGCCGGTCAGGGAGAAGGCGCCGTCGCCGAAGAGCGCGACGACCTCCTTGTCCGGGCGGGCGTACTTGGCCGCCAGCACGAACGGGATGCCCACGCCGAGGGTGCCCAGCGGGCCCGGGTCCATCCAGTGGCCGGGCGACTTGGGCTGGACCACCTGGCCGGAGAAGGTGACGATGTCGCCGCCGTCGCCGATGTAGATGGAGTCCTCGGTGAGGAACTCGTTGATCTCGTGCACCAGGCGGTAGGGGTCGATCGGGTTGGCGTTGGAGCGCTGCCGGGCCATCCGCTTGCCCAGCGACTGCTCCTCCACCGCGCGCAGCTCCTCCAGCCAGGCCTTGCGCCCGGTGGCGCCGTTGCTGACCCGGCCGGTGGTGGCCTGGAAGACCTGGGAGAGCACCATGCCGGCGTCACCGACGATGCCCAGGTCGATGTCGCGGTTCTTGCCGACCGTGCGGTAGTCCAGGTCGATCTGCACCACGGTGGCGTCGGCGGAAAGCCGCTTGCCGTAACCCATCCGGAAGTCGAACGGGGTGCCCACGATGATGATCAGGTCGGCGTTGGTGAAGGCGTAGCGGCGGGAGAGCTGGAAGTGGTGCGGGTCGCCGGGCGGCAGCGTGCCACGGCCGGCGCCGTTCATGTAGGCGGGGATGTTGAGGCCGCGGACCAGGTCGATGGCCGAGTCGGTGCCCCGGGTGGTCCAGACCTGGCTGCCGAGCAGGATGCACGGCTTCTCCGCCTTGGTCAGCAGGTCGGCCAGCTTCTCGATGTCGCCGGGGTCACCCGCCGACCGGGTGGAGGCGCGGTAGTGGCCCGCCTTGGGGATGCGGGCCTTCTCGATGGGGACCGAGGCGTCCAGCACGTCCCTGGGGATCTCCAGGAAGGACGGGCCGGGCGCGCCGTGGTAGCACTCGCGGAAGGCCATCGAGACCAGGTCCGCCGCGCGGGCGGTGTCCGGCACGGTGGCGGCGAACTTGGTGATCGGGGCCATCATGTCCACGTGCGGCAGGTCCTGCAGTGAGCCCATCTTGTGCTGGCTCAGCGCGCCCTGGCCGCCGATGAGCAGCATCGGGCTCTCCGCGCGCAGCGCGTTGGCGACCCCGGTGACCGCGTCGGTGGTGCCCGGTCCCGCGGTGACCACCGCGCAGCCCGGTTTGCCGGTGATCCGGGCGTAGCCGTCGGCCGCGTGCGCGGCCACCTGCTCGTGCCGGACGTCGATGACCTCGATGCCTTCGTCCACACAGCCGTCGTAGATGTCGATGATGTGGCCGCCACACAGAGTGAACACCACGTCGACGCCTTCGGCCTTGAGAGCCTTCGCCACCAGATGGCCGCCCGAGATGAGACCTTCTCCGGTCTCCTTCACCTCGACCTGGCTGGCGCTGGGCAGAGCCTCGGCAGTCTGCGCCATAGGTGCGTCATCTCCTCACGTCGCTGCCCGGTCGCCTGCTCTGGGTCGACTCGGGCTGTGTTTGGTGGTGACTGGTGAAGGCCGACGTTGCGCGGACCGCACACCACTCGATCCCCATACTGCATACCGTATGGTGGTTTAGTGATACTCCGTCGGAGTAACGTTGTCCAGGGTCCGCACGTGGGCCGCTCGACGGAATTCACCCGCCGAGATCCCTTCATCAGTCGTGTTCCGGGCGAATCCGACGTCTGCTGTCGGGTAGCCGGACGGTGATCCGGCGGGTGTCGAGCAGTTCCAGCAGGGGCACCGCGACCCGGCGGGAGGTGCCCAGCGCGGTGCGGGCCGCGGCCACGGTGAACGGCTGTGGGAGTGTGCACAACACCGCAACCGCCCGTTCCACCGCATCCGGTCCGAGGTAGACGCCGTCGGCCAGCCGGAGCAGCAGACCGGTGCGCACGGCGGCCGCGAGCGACTTGGGGGTCAGTCGCAACGCGGCGAGCTGGTTGGCCTCCGGCGCGCTGAAGGGACTGCGCGCCAGCTCGGCGCGCAGCTTCTCCACCGCCTGCCGCACCGGCTGCGGGAGCTCGGTCCCGCCTTCGGTGAGCACCAGTCGGCCCTGGTTGATCCGCACACCGAGGTCACGAGCCGCTCTCGCCACCGGTTCGAGCAGTCTTCGGTGTGGCAAAGCCAGCAGTGCCACCGCTTCCGCCTTGGGCACGCCGGGGTCATAGGGTTGTTCGCGCGCGCGGGCACGCACCAGGGCGGCCAGTCGCTGGCACAGCTCGTCCAGCTCAGCCGGGTCGATCAGCCAGTCTCCGGCCCTGGGCGCGACCGGCAGGGCGCAGCCCATGGCCAGCAGGTCGCCGGCCTTGACCAGGCCGCGCCTGCGCAGTTCGTCGCCGCCGTTGGGAATCGCTGACCGACTCATCAGTTCAAGGCCACGCCCGGCCAGCTGCGCCTCGGTGTCCAGCTCCGGCGGCAGGATGTCCAGCACGGTGCACCCGGCCAGCACCTCCTCGGCCCCGCGCAGCAGCGCCTTGTCGCCGATGCGCAGCGGCAGCGGCTCGCTCAGCCGCAGTCGCGCGATGTCGCCGTCGAGCACCCGGAGGAACACCGGCTGCCGGGCCGAGCCCAGCGCCAGCTCCAGGTGCCCGTGCACCCCGCCCAGCTTGCGGCCGGGCAGCGGGCGCAACCGCACGTCGACCACGTCCACGTGCCGCCACCGCCCAGGGGTCACCAGCGCGGCGCCGGTGAACGACTCATCCGGTTGCGCCTCGGGCAGGTGAACCGTGATCCGGGCCGGAGCGGACATCGCGGACACCTGACGCCCCAACGACTCCAGCCCGCCCACCCGCAGCCGCCGGTCCTGCGCACCCACGGCCAGTTCGGTGTCCCGCTCGATCGACCCGGTCAGCAGGGTGCCGGTGACCAGCACGCCCTTGTCCTCCGCGCCCGCCTCCGCACACCCGTCGGCCCACAGCCGCACCGGGACCTCCGGTGACGGGGGCAGCGCGGCGGCCAGCCGGTCCAGCACCAGGCGCAGCCGGTCGATGCCGGCGCCGGTGCGCGCGCTGACCACCGCGGACTCGATCCGGCCGAGCGCACCGGTGGCCATGGCGCGGCGGGTCCGCCGCAGCACCGGGCCGGGATCAGCCAGGTCGGATCGGGTCACCACCAGCAACCCGTGCCGGATGTCCAAGGCGTGCAACGCATCCAGCTGCATCGCCACCTGCTCCGACCACTCCTGGTCGGCCGCCACCACGAACACCACCGCCTCCGCGGTGGCCACGCTCGTCAGAACCGCCTCATCCACCAATGCCAGCACTCGCCCCGAGGGCAGACGTGCCCACGGATCCCGTCCGGTGAGCGCGCGCACCAAGGTGGACTTGCCTGCTCCGGCGCCTCCGGCGGTGGCGACCACGCGCATCGGCGGGGGCGAGTGGAACCCGAACCCTTCAGGCACCGCAACGCCTCCTCACCCACGCGGTCGTGCCGCGTGCGGCCCGTTGACCGGGCTACTCCATACTGTATGCTGAATGAGTTGTCGACACAAGAACAGGAGAGTGATGTGCGAATCGCTGTTCTTGGTGCCGGCGCCATCGGCGCGTACGTGGGTGCAGCCCTGCACCGCGCCGGAGCGCAGGTTCATCTCATCGCCCGCGGTGCGCACCTCTCGGCAATCCGCGAAGCCGGGGTTCGGGTGCTCTCCGACCGCGGCGACTTCCATGCCACCCCACACGCAACCGATGACCCGGCCGAGGTCGGCCCGGTGGACCACATCTTCCTAGGCCTGAAGGCGAACTCGTACGCCGCCGCGGGCCGGATGATCGAGCCGCTGTTGCACGAACGCACCACCATCATCGCTGCGCAGAACGGGATTCCGTGGTGGTACTTCCACGGTCTGCCCGGCCCCTTCGAGAACCACCGCATCAACAGCGTGGACCCCGACGGCGCGGTCAGCGCCGCGCTCCCGGTCCAGCGGGCCATCGGCTGCGTGGTCTACGCGGCCACCGAGATCGAGGCTCCCGGCGTGATCCGCCACCTGGAGGGCACCCGCTTCTCCATCGGCGAGCCGGACCGGTCGATCTCCGCCCGCTGCCTGGAGTTCTCCACCGCGATGATCGAAGGCGGGCTCAAGTGCCCGGTGGAGGCCGACCTCCGCCGGGACATCTGGCTCAAGCTGATGGGCAACATCGCGTTCAACCCGATCTCCGCGCTGACCCGCTCCACCATGGCCGCCATCTGCCGGCACCACGACGCCAGGCGGCTGGTGGTGTCGATGATGCGGGAGACCCTGGAGGTCGCGCGACGGCTGGGGTCCCACCCCGAGATCTCCATCGAACGACGGCTGGCCGGGGCCGAGAAAGCCGGCGAGCACAAGACCTCCACACTCCAGGACCTGGAGAAGGGCAAGCCCCTGGAGCTGGACGTCATCCTGGCGGCGGTCGTCGAGCTCGCGGAGCTGACTGGCGCTGAAGTTCCCACGCTCAGAGCGATCCACGCGATGGCCGACCTGCTCAACGCATCGGTGACCAGGCAGCCCGCCGCCGTCGCTTCCTGACCGTCACTCCCCCCTCCCACCTGCCTGACCTCCCGGGGGCAGCTCATGGATTCCCGCTTTCGTGACGCCGCACCCTCCGCTGAGGAACGCGCGGCCATTGATGTCGTGCTGGACCCGTCGTCCTCCGGTCGGAGTGACGGCGGGCCCACCGCCAACCCGCACGACGCGCTGTTACCGGCCCTGCACTCGCTCAACGACCGGGTGGGCTGGATCAGCGAGGCGGCACTGGACTACCTGTCCCGCCGCCTGACCCTCTCCGCAGCCGAGGTCTTCGGCGTGGCCACCTCGTGCGCCCTGTTCTCGCTGCGGCCCCGGCCGCGCCGGGTGCTGCACGTCTGCGCCGGACCCGCGTGCCGCGCAACGGGTTCCACTCCCCTGTGCCGGACCCTGGAACGTCGCCTGGGTCCGGCCGGCCGCCCGGCGGGCGGGGTGCTCTGGCAGCCTTCGCCCTGCCTGGGCCTGTGCGAGCGCGCACCGGCCGCCCTGGTCTTCGAGGCCGGTGACCCGCCGCGCACCGCGGTCACCGCGCCGTCCACTGTGGACTCCACCATCAGCACCGCGCTGGACCTGCGGCACGCCCGGCCGGAACCCCCGGCCGAGGCCGCCGTGCCGCAGGCGGGCGCGGAGCACCTGGTGCTGCTGCGCCGGATCGGCCAGGTCGACCCGGCCAGTCTGTCCGACTACCTCAGCACCGGCGGCTACACCGCGCTGCACCACGCGCTGAGGATGGGCCCGGCCGAGATCATCCGGCTGGTGCTGGCCTCCGGCCTGCCCAGCAGGGACGGAGCCGGGGTGCCGGTGGCCAGGAGCTGGGAAGTCCTTGCCGGGCAACGGAACCGGCCGCACTACCTGGTGTGCGACGCGGACGAGAGCCATCCCGGCTCCTTCGCCGACCGGGTGCTGCTGGAGGGCGACCCGTTCGCGGTGGTGGAGGCGATGACCATCGCGGGCATCGCCACCGGCAGCCGCCACGGCTACCTGCACCTGCGCGGGGAGTACCCGCGCGCCCGCCGCGTGGTCACCGAGGCGGTGGCCCAGGCCAGGGAGAAGGGCCTGCTGGGCCGCGACATCCTGGGCTCAGGCCGCAGCTTCGACCTGGAGGTGCGGCGCGGCGGCGGCACCTATCCCGGCCGCCGTGGCGAGCCGAGGGGCACCCCGCCGTTCCCGGCCGAGCCGGTGCTACTGGGCAGACCGACCGTGGTGCACTCGGTGGAGACCCTGGTCGCGGTGCCCCCGGTGCTCACCGGTGTGCCGGTGGCCAACCGGCTGTACTGCGTCTCCGGCATCGTCCGCAGGCCGGGGGTGTACGAGCTGCCGCGCGGCAGCACCCTGCACCGGCTTCTCGCCGCGGCCGGTGGCGTGCGCACCGGCCGCACCCTGCGCGCCGCACTGGTCAACGGCGCGCTCAGCCGCCCGGCCGCGCTGGACCGGCAGCTGCCCGCCGCCGGTCCCGGTTCGGTGGTGCTGCTGGACGAGGAGAGGGAGCACTGACATGGGCCGCCGCATCGCCCGCCGCATGATCACCCGCCTGCGCGCGGACACCCGCACCCGCCGCCTGGACGACCTGGTGGTGGAGGAGCCGCTGGAGATCCGCCTCAACGGCGCGCCGCTGTCGATCACCATGCGCACGCCCGGCCACGACTTCGAGCTGGCCGCGGGTTTCCTGGTCAGCGAGGGCGTGGTCGGCGCGGCCGGTGACCTCGCGGGCATCGCCTACTGTCCCGGCGCGAGGACCGAGGGCGGCAACACCTACAACGTCCTGGACGTCACCCTGGCCGCGCACGTCCCGGTCAGCGAGTTCTCCTTGGCGCGCAACGTCTACACCACCTCCTCCTGCGGGGTGTGCGGCAAGGCCAGCCTGGACGCGGTGCGCACGGTGGCCCGCTGGAGCATCCGCGAGGACCCGATCCGGCTCGACCCCTCGGTGCTGCGCGCCCTGCCCGACCGGCTGCGCGAGTCCCAGCTGCTGTTCGAGCGCACCGGCGGCCTGCACGCGGCCGCACTGTGCACAGTGGACGGTGAGCTGCTGGCGGTGCGGGAGGACGTGGGTCGCCACAACGCGGTGGACAAGCTGCTGGGCTGGGCGCTGTTGCAGGACCGGCTGCCGCTGCGCGAGACCATCCTGCTGGTCTCCGGCCGGGCCAGCTTCGAGCTGGCGCAGAAGGCGGTGATGGGCGGCATTCCCGCCCTGGTCGCGGTGTCCGCCCCGTCCTCGCTCGCGGTCGAGCTGGCCGAGGAGACCGGCCTGACCGTGATCGGCTTCCTGCGCGGCACGTCGATGAACGTCTACACCGGAGCCGAACGACTGTTGGAACCGGTGGGCTAGCCGCCGATCGCGCTCATCGGCCGGTCCGGCTGGGCGAACTCCGGCCGGTCGATGCCGTGCCCGGCCGGCTTGGCCCACATGGCTTTCCGCCACAGCTCGGCCAGCTCGGCGTCCCCGGCCCCGCCGCGCAGCGCGGCGCGCAGGTCGGTCTCGGTGTGCGCGAACAGGCAGGACCGGACCTGGCCGTCGGCGGTGAGCCGGGTGCGCGCGCAGTCGGCGCAGAACGGCCGGGTCACCGAGCCGATCACGCCCACGGTGTCCGGTCCACCGTTGACCAGCCAGCGTTCCGCCGGTGCCGAGCCTCGCTCCCCCGGTTCCGGGGTCAGCTCGAAGTCCTGCCGCAACAGGCCGAGGATCTCCTCGGCGGTCACCATCGCCGACCGGTCCCAGCCGTGCTGCGGGTCAAGCGGCATCTGCTCGATGAAGCGCAGCTGGTAGCCGGCGGCCAGGCAGAACCGCAGCAGTGGCGCGGCCTCGTCCTCGTTGATCCCGCGCAGCAGCACCGAGTTCACCTTCACCGGGCCCAGCCCGGCCTGCTGGGCGGCGCGCAGTCCGGCCAGCACGTCGGGCAGCCGGTCCCGCCGGGTGATCCGGGCGAAACGCTCCGCCCGCAAGGTGTCCAGCGAGACGTTCACCCGGTCCAGCCCCGCCGCCGCGAGCGCGTCCGCGACCTTGGCGAGTCCGATGCCGTTGGTGGTCAGCGCGATCCGCGGCCGGGGCGTCAACGCGGCCACCCCGGCCACGATCTCCGGCAAGTCCCGGCGCAGCAACGGTTCCCCGCCGGTGAACCGGACATCGGTGACGCCGAGCTCATGCACCGCGATGCCGATGAGCCGGACGAACTCCGCGCCGGTCAACAACTCCGGCTTCGCCAGCCAGTCCAGGCCCTCGGCGGGCATGCAGTAGGTGCAGCGCAGGTTGCACTTGTCGATGAGGGAAACTCGCAGGTCTGTCGCGACTCGGCCAAACGAGTCCAGCAACCCAAGCCCGGTCATCTGCATATCGTATGCCGAAAAGCCGAGGAGCAGTACGTGACCTCAGTCCCCCGTCGCGCGCCGGTCCCGCTTCAACGCCCCGCGCTGGTGCTTGGCGCTCAGCCGCCGTTCCCTGGCTCCCCGGCTGGGCTTGGTGGCCCGGCGCGGCGGGGCGGGCGGCAGCACCGCGTCCCGCAGCAGGCTGGCCAGCCGTTCCCTGGCCGCCTTGCGGTTGGCCAGCTGGGTCCGGTACTCCGAGGCCGCGATGGTGACCACGCCGTCCACCAGCCGCGCGGCCAGCCGGGCCAGCGCGCGCCGCCGGAGGTGCTCGGGCAGCGCCCGCGACTCCACCACGTCGAAGGACAGCTCCACCCGGCTGTCGGCGGTGTTGACGCCCTGTCCGCCAGGCCCGGAGGACCTGGAGAACCGTTCACTCAGCTCCGCGCCGGGGATCACCAGCGCGGCGTTAACCCGCAGGTCCTCGGCCATACCTCAAGGATGCCTCACGGTCCGCGGGCTCACCAACCGATTAGGCCTCGTTGCTGATCGCCGGTCCCTCGTAGAGCAGGACACCGGAGCCGTCGAACACCCGGAGCGTGCACGCGCGCAGCCGCTCGGCCGCCTCGGCTGAACCCGCCCACATCGCGTCCAGCCGCTCCTCCGGCGGCGCGGTGTCGACCACCCTGGTCCGGCTCAGGTCGAGGTCCACCGCGAAGGTGCCCGCCGCGACGTGGGCCGGGTGGACCGTGCCGTCCTCACTGACCAGCTCCAGCCTGGCCGCCTCCGGGGCGAGGGTCCCGGTCACCGCGGGCGCCCTGCCCATGATCACGTACGGGCGCTCGGTGAAGTCCCCGCCGAACCCGGTGGACAGGATGGTGAACAGGGTGTCCTGCTCGCCACGGAAGACGCAGGTGCCGTCCACGCCGGACTCGTTCCGGATCATCACCTCTCCCCGGTCGGTACCGGCCCCGAACCTGGCCCCCGCGCGCCAGCCCGCGTGGGAGACCTCCTCCACCGGCGTGCCCGCGATCTCAGCGGCCCGGTAGGCCGCGGCGAAGATCCGCATCTCCACCAGCTCCCGCTGTACCTGCTCATCAGACATGGGTGGCATCAGCACGCCTCGACTTCCTGTGTCCACAACGAATAGCCCGAATGGCCTACCAGTGCAGCATCACCTGCCCGGCCGGGACTTCACCTCGGGGTTGCCCCTGAACTCCCCCGGAGCCGCGAGCCCCGCCGATCCGGTGAAACCTCGGCTGTCCAGCCCCCTCCGATCGCACTATATCGATACACAATGCGCCCTTTCCGGCCCAGACATCCGATGACCTCTTGCCCATCGCCACGCCCGCCGGTACCCCTGAACCGCACCCGCCGCGCCGAGGAGGCACCTGATGTCGACACCCGTCCGGCGATGTTCCGCCATCGTCGTCCTGTTCTCCGTGCTCGCCCTGCTCGGCGTCGGGGTGACCCCGGCCGCCGCCGAGGTGGTGCACCCGCGCCAGGACTGGCTGCGTGCCTCCACCGCCGGGCTGTTCCTGCACTGGGGCATGCGCACCGCGCCCGGCTACACCAGCTGTTCCGCCTGGGAGAACGCGATCACCGCCGGTGGCTGGAGCCCGGACTACTGGATCACCGAGGCACAGAAGCTGCACGCCCACTATCTGGTGCTGGCCTCCTTCCACAGCAGGCTGGGCTACGGCAAGGCCTGGCCGTCCAAGGTGCCCGGCAGCTGCGCCACCAAACGGGACTTCGTCCGCGAGCTGCTGGACGCGGCGGGCAAGCGGGACATGAAGGTCATCATGTACATGACCGACGATCCGCAGTGGCACCAGGAAGGCAGGCCCTCGGGCAGCTGGCTGGACTCGGCCGCCTACTCCCGCTACAAGGGCCGCAACGTGGACATCACCACCAGGGACGGCTTCGGCGAGTACAGCTACGACAGCATCGTCGAGGTGGCGCAACGGTATCCGGACCTGGCCGGGTTCTGGATCGACAACGACAACGCCTACTGGGAGCGCAACGGCCTCTACGAGCGGGTGCGCAAGGAACGGCCGCACTTCCTGCTCAGCAACAACAACGAGGACACGCCGATCATGGACACGATCAGCAACGAGCAGAAGACCGGCATGTCCCCGGACTACGACTACCCGCAGGCGGTCTACACCGCCGCGCCCCGGCTGATCGAGGCCTGTTTCAAACTGCCCTCCACCGGCCCCTGGTGGTACAACGGCTCCGACTCGGCAGTGGACCACCAGCTGACCATCGGCCGCTACGTGACCAACCTGGGCTCCGACGTCAAGGCGCTGATGGCCGAGACCGCCATGGTGAACGGGAAGTTCCCGGCCAAGCAGGCGGCGTTCAACAACTTCCTCAAGAGCTACTTCGACCGGATCCGCGAGTCCATCCACGGCGTGCACGGCGGCGGCTACGGCCACGGCGGGCTGAAGCCGGGGTTCTGGAACGACGGCGCGCACGGCGTCACCACGGTGGCCAAGGACAACCCGGACCGGCACTACATCCACACGCTCACCCGCCCCTCCGGCAGCACACTCCGCTTGCGGGACAACGGCTACCGGGTGCTCAAGGTGACCAACCTGCGCACCGGCGCGCCGGTGAAGTTCAGCCAGGCCAACGGTTCCCTCACCCTGACCGGCGTCACCGACTGGGACCAGTACGACACGGTCTTCCGGGTGGACACCGGCGGCCGCACCGGCGTGCACCCGGCGGGCTCGGTCACCGTGACCGCCTCCGCCTCGGCCACCGGCCACGGCCCCGCACTGCTCAACGACGGCAACCCCGGGACCTACTGGGACAGCGACAAGACCACCCCGGTGTCCCTGCGCTTCGACCTGGGCGCGCGCAAGCCGGTGCGCTACCTGGCGCTGAACCAGCGGGAGGACTCGGTCAGCTACGCCCGCTCGGCCACCGAGCAGTCCGCCCGGATCAAGGACTACCGGGTCTACGTCAGTGACGACGGCGCCAACTGGGGTTCCCCGGTGGCCTCCGGCCAGCTGCCCAGCCACCGCGGCGTGTCCTTTGTGGACATCCCGCAGACCACGGCCCGGCACGTCCGCCTGGAGGTGGTCAGCACCTGGGCCGCGGCCAGCGACGGCAAGCGGCACAAGCAGCTGCGGATCGACGAGGCCTGGCTCGGCTCGGCGCACGTGAGCTGACCCAGCGCGACCGGTCGGCCACCGGCGGTGCGCCCGGCTCTGGCCAGTCGGCCGAGTGACCTTGGCCAAAAGTCCGAGCCGGACGCGCCGCCGCTGCCGCATGGTGGATGTCGTGGGGAAACGAACTCGGGACATCCTGCTGCTGACCTGCTGCGTTGCCGCCATCGGCGCGGCAGGCTACTTCATCCGCGGCATCATGACCGACCTGAGCGGCGCGCCGGTCCGCCAGGGTGAGGCCACGGCGGAGCGCACCGGCAAGAACACCGACGGCAAGGTCGAGATCCGGCTCACCCAGACGCTGCGGGTCGGCGAGGGCCCGCACGCCCAGGTGGTGCCGGACGGCACGGTGCTCCAGGTGGAGGCCAAGCTGCTGCCGGCCGCCGAGGGCGCGCTGCGCTGCAAGCTCGGCGTGCAGGCCGGCAAGGACACGCCCAGGGTCACCGTGAACAGCTGCGCGGCGGGCACGGTCAGCCAGCGGATCGACTAGGCCCGGCCTCGATGATCCGGATGAACGCCCCTTCGACAGGCAATACTTCCCGCCCGCCATCGCGGCGAACCAGCTCAAGCACGGCGGAACCTACTGGGGCGTCTACGTCACCGTTGTCCGCGTGCAGAACAACCAGGTGTCAGCCCAGGGTCGCGAGCGGATGACGCAGGCGGAGAACTCGCTGAAGGCGCAGAAGTACGCGCCCGCCGTGGGGCCCTTCTGTGAGCCGGACATGACCGGTCCATTGCGGCTGGATCCCCAGGCGGAGTACCAAGGGGTCCGCCTCTACTTCGCCGAGGAGCAGCAGGCCCGGACATTCGTGGACGCCTACCAGCCCGGGGTGGTGGGCACGGCCAAGGTCAAGCTGTTCTGCCTGGACTGACGAACCGTGCTGGCGACACCTTGCCAAGGACAAGTCGTTTGCCCGTCACTGGGCGACACCGCCTATCAGCCACCGGAGTTCGGCAAGCCGGTGGAGCTGGCCGGGCACGTGTACCACCCCAGCGACGCCGCCCGGGACCCGTACCCGACGGTGCTGTTCCGGCACGGCATCCACCAGACCTGCATGCCCGCACCCAGCGGCGGCGTCGCGACGACGGCCTAGCCCCACCGGATCGGCAGCCGCTTCACGCCGTTCTGGAAGTTCGAGCGCAGCCGCACCGGCTCGCCCGCCAGCTCGACCTCGCCCAGCTGGTCGAACACCGCGGTGAACATCGCCCGCAGCTGCACCCGCGCCAGGTGCGCGCCCAGGCAGAAGTGCGGCCCGTGCCCGAAGCTCAGCTGGTCGTTCGGCTGCCGGGCAGGGTCGAACCGGTCCGGCTCGGCGAAGACCCGCTCGTCCCGGTTCGCCGAGCTGAACCACACCACCACCTTCTCCCCCGCCGCGATGTCCACTCCGCCCAACCGGGTGTCCACAGTGGCCGTTCGGCGGAAGTGCATCACCGGCGTCCACCAGCGCAGCATCTCCTCCACCAGCCCCGGCAGCAGTGACCGGTCCGCCAGCACCCGGCGGTATTCGTCCACATTGGACATGAGCGCGATGAGGCCGCCCGGGATGCCGTTGCGCAGGGTCTCGTTGCCCGCCACCGAGAACAGCCAGAACAGGTTCTCGAACTCCTCGATGCTCACCGAGTCGCCGTGCCGCATCAGGTTGCTCATCACGTCCTCGCCCGGGTTGCGCCGCTTGTGCTCGCCGAGGGCCCGCGCGTAGGCGTACAGGTCCGGCATCCCGGCGCGGGTGCGCGGGTCCGGCACCCGGCCGTGCTCATCGGGCACCGGCCGCAGCGCCAGGGCTTCCCGGGCCATCGGGCTGGAGCCGCTGCCGTCGACCCGGGCGCTGACCGCGTACTCGGGGTCCTGGTAGCCGATGGCGCGGTTGCTCCAGTCGAACATCAGCCAGCGGTCCTCCCTCGGCACGCCGAAGACCTCGGCCAGGGTGAGCAGCGGCAGGTCGGCGGCCACCTCCTTGGCGAAGTCGCACTCCCCCCGCCCGGCCACCGCCGCGACCAGCTCGTGCGCCCAGCCCTGGATGCGGTGCTCCAGCCGGGCGATGGTCCTCGGCGTGAACGCCTTGGCCAGCAGGGTGCGCAGCCGGGCGTGCTCCGGCGGGTCCAGGTTGAGCATCATCCGCCGCACGTAGGCCAGGTCCGCGGGCGTGGCCGGGTCCCGGATCTGAGTGGCGCCCAGCTGGGAGGAGAACACCCTGGGATCGCGCAGCACCTGTTTGACCTCGGCGTGCCGCAGCACCGCCCAGAACCCCGGCCCGGCTGGCCAGCGGTCCACCGCGGGCTCGGGCACCCACACCACCGCCGACCGTGCCCGCAGCTCAGCCAGCTCGGCGTGCGGCACCCCGGTCAGGTAGGTGTCCGGGTTGAAGATCACCTCGGTCGCATCGGCCACGGATGGATTCTTACCGGCGCGGCGGGTTTCCGGCAGGATCTCGGCCATGGGAGACACGCACGACGACGGCCCGCTGCTGGTGCTGCTGCACGGCCTCGGCGCGACCGGCGCGGTATGGGACGGCCTGGACGAGCTGCTGCCCGCGCACTGGCCAGGCGACTGGATGGCCCCTGACCTGCCAGGACACGGCGCCGCCGAGCACCTGCCCCGCTACACCTTCGGCGGCATGGCCGCCGCGGTCGCCGACCGGCTCCCGACCGACCGGTCGGTAGTCCTGCTCGGCCACTCCCTCGGCGGGGTGCTGGCGCTGACCCTGGCCTCGGGCTGGTTCGGCGTGCCGGTGGCCGCCGCGATCGGGCTGGGCGTCAAGGTGCGCTGGGCGCCGGCGGAGCTGGCCAAGGCGGCCGCGCTGGCCGCGAAACCGGCCAGGGAGTTCGACACCCGCGCCGAGGCCGTGGACCGGCACCTGAAGGTCTCCGGCCTGCTCGGCCTGGTCGCCGAGGACTCCCGCGCGGTGCGCACCGGCCTGGTGGCCACCAACGGCGGCGGCCTGGTCGCCACCGACTACGTGCACGCCGACGGCGGCTGGCGGCTGGCCTTCGACCAGCGGGCCTTCGCCGTGGGCGCGCCGGACCTGCCCGGCCTGCTGGCCACCGCGAAGTGCCGCACGGTCCTGGCCGCGGGCGAGCACGACCCGATGAGCCCGGCCGAGCACCTCAGGGCGCTCCTCGACGATCCGGTGATCCTGCCGGGCCGGGGCCACAACGCGCACGTGGAGGCCCCGGCCGACCTGCTGCCGCTGTTGTCAGACGTGCATGCGGAAGTCGTAGCGCGCGGGTAGCGGGGTCTCCGGACAGGCCTGGGCCCACAGGTGGTCCAGGCTGATCTCGCCCTCGCGCAGGTCCGGCACCTCGATGCCCGCCCGCAGCAGCCCGGCCGCCCGGCCCCGCTCACCGGCCGCCAGGTGCGCCTGCACCCGCAGCAGCTGCACCCGGCCGTGCCCGGCGACTTCCGGCGCCAGCGCGTCCAGCACCGTCAGCGCCGCGGCGGGGTCACCGGCCTTGAGCAGCGCGGACACCGTCTCCACCGCCAGCTGCCAGATCAGCGGCGCCCCGCCGAGGGCCTGCCGGAGCAGGTCCGCGGCGGTGGTCAGCTCGCCCTGCTCGGCCGCGACCAGGGCCAGCGCCCGCGCCGCCCAGGGCGAGGGGCTCAGCTCCAGGGAGCGGCGGTAGTGGTCGGCGGCCTCGTCCAGCGCGCCCGCGCCGTGTGCCAGCACGCCGCGGTGGTAGGCGGTGGCCCAGTGCTCCGGCGCGGCGGCCAGCCTGGCCGCCCAGTCCGGTCCGTCCACATAGGACATCGGCGGGCTGGCGGGACCGGGCTCGGGCAGCTCGCCGGTGCGCAGCAGCGCCAGCCACGGGGCCTGTTCCGGGCCGAGGGTGCCCTCGGCGAAGGGCGTGGCCTCCGGTGGCAGCGGGCTCTCCCCCGCCTCGGCCCTGCGGTGCCGTTCCAGCGCGCCCCAGCCACTTCCGGTGTGCAGCGCGGCCACCGGCGGCAGTTTCGCGGTCACCTCGGTGTACTCGTGCAGCGCGGCGCGCAGGCAGTCCGCGGGGCTGGTCCCGGCCAGCGCGCGCTCGACCTCGGCCACCGCACCGGTCCAGTCGCCGTGCACCAGCGCCGGGTCCGTCCGCAGTGGACCGTAGGTCTCCACCCAGGTCCAGTCCGCGCCGGCGGGCATCGGCAGGTGCTCGTACTGGGTGCGGGCGAGCCCGGCCTGGATCTCGCAGTAGGGCTCGGTGTCCTGGCCGCCGAGCCACTCCTGCCAGTGCCGCCCGCCGACCGAACCGCCCCAGCAGAACAGCTTCCGGCCGCGCAGCCGCCCGGTGGATGCCTGCGCCAGGCCGTAGCCCTGCTCGTCCAGCGCGGCGATCCACGGCCTGCCGTCCAGGTCCTCCGGCAGGTCGTGGAAGAAGTCGGCGGCGTCCGGGATCCCGGCCGGGTAGGTGGTCTCCAGCCCCTCGTGCACCGGAACGTCCACTCTGGACAGTTTGCCGCTGTAGTGCGTGCGGAAGGCGCTGGTGGACGGGGCCAGCACCCTGGTGCGCGGGGTCTCGGTGACCGCGGTGTTGGACCACCAGTACATCGGCACCTCGTGCGGCTGGGGGTTGTGCACCCGCACCCCGACGTGCAGCACCGGCGAGCCCTCGGCCAGCCAGGCGTCGACCTGGAACACCAGCCCGCGCAGCCGCTCGAACTCCCACATCCGCAACGCGGGCACCCCGCCGGGACCGCGCACCTGGGCCGCGTGCAGCGGCGCGCAGGTGAACGGGCTGTGCCCCCTGGTGCCGATGTTCCACTCCACGCCACCGGCGAACCAGGCGTTGCGCAGCGCCAGGTTCGCCGGTTGCAGCAGCCTGGGCACGTGCAGCAGCTCGCGGTCCTCGGCCAGGTCCACCAGCGACCACAGCCTGCCGCCAAGCGCGGGCACGAAACTCGCGCGCAGCAATCCGTTGTCCAGCACCACAGTGTCCACTGTGGACTCTTCGGGCGCGCGACGGTAGGAGTCCTGGGTCAGGTAGGGCAGCATGCCGCGCACGTGCCCGTAGGCCGCGGCCGCCGCCAGGTCGGCCGGCACCTCGGAGAGGTCCACCGCGCCGGGGCCGTCGGGCAGCCCGGCCAAGGGCGGCAACGGGTTCTCCGGCCCGACCGCCGACACCGGCAGCGTGAGACGACCCTGTTCGATCGTGGTCACTTGACCGCCCCCACGGTGAGTCCCTCGATGATCCGCCTGCCCAGCCACACGTAGATCGCCACCATCGGCAGCACCAGGATGCTGACCCCGGCGAACAGCGTGCCGTAGTCCAGGCCCGCGTACTGCTGGGTCTGCAGGAAGCCCAGCAGCGACAGCGACAACGTGTTCTTGGCCGTGTTCTGGATGAACACCAGCGCGATGAACGTCTCGTTCCACAGCCCGATCACGTTGAGCATCAACGCGGTCAGCAACCCGTTGCGCGCCAGCGGCAGCACGATCTGCACGAACGTGCGCACCGACCCGGCGCCGTCGATGGCCGCGGCCTCCTCGATCTCATCCGGCAGCGAGCCGAAGAACCCGGTCAGCAGGAACACGGTGAACGGCACCGACAGCGCCACGTACAGCACGAACAGCCCGAACAGGTTGTTGACCAGGCCCAGTTCCTGCATCAGCACGTACAGCGGGATCACGATGACCTGCACCGGGATCCCGATGCCCATGGCGAAGAACACCGCGGTCGCGCCGGAGAGCCGGGTGCGGGTCTTGGACAGCACGTAGGAGGCGGGCGCGCACACCAGCACCACCACGACGGAGGCAGCGGCCACCACCACGATGGTGTTGATCGCGGCCTGCCCGAAGTTGCTGTCCACCCAGGCACGCGCGAAGTTGCCGAACTCGCCGAAGCTGTCCAGCCCCCACGGCTGCCGGAAGATCGCGGTGTGCTCGCGCAGCGCGGCGATCAGCATCCAGCCCAGCACGCCGATGTTGAAGGCCACCAGCAGCCAGACCAGCCCGAGCCCGGCCGCGCGCAGCGGCTGCCGCTCCCGGCGGGCCTTCGGCGCGGCCTCCGTGGTCGCAGTCATGAGAAGACCCTTCCGCTCAGAACTGGACGGCCTCGCGCCGCATCAACCGGCGCAGCAGCACGACCAGCACGATGATCACCGCCAGCGTGGCCACCGCCGCGGCGGAGGCGTAGCCGAACTGGTATTGCGGCACCCGGTTGCCGAAGGTGTTGCCGTAGACGAACAACGCGCTGTTCCAGATGCCCGGGGTCGGCATGTCGTTGGTGGTGCCGCCGAAGGCGTAGATGAACTCGAAGATCTTCAACGAGGAGATCGTCCAGATCACCGCCGCGGTGGCCACCACGTCCCAGGACAGCGGCAGCGTCACGTAGCGGAACCGCTGCCAGGCGTTGGCCCCGGCCAGCGAGCAGTCCTCGTACAGCTCGGGCGGAATCCGGTCCACCCCAGCCATGATCACCGTGGTGTAGAAGCCGGTGTTGATCCACACCAGGCCGATCGCCACGATCAGGAACAGGTGGTCGGCGATCCAGTTCGGCCCGGTGCCGCCGGCGATCGCCTGCCAGGCCTTGTTCACCAGGCCGTCGCTGGAGAACAGGAAGCCCCACAGGATGGACAGCACCAGCGGCGCCACGATGTAGGGGAAGAACAGCACCGCGCGCACGATCTTCTTGCCGCGCATCTCGCGCAGCACCATGGTGAGGGCGAAGCTGACCGCGAAGGTGGCCAGCCCGACCCCGACCAGGATGATCATGGTGTTGGCGAAGGAGGTCAGGAAGATCGAGTCGTCCAGCAGCAGCAGGTAGTTCTGCACGCCGCGGGGCTCCATCTCGCCGATGCCGTTCCAGCGGTGGAAGGAGATCCACACCGAGGCGACGGTCGGGCCGATGAAGAAGATGAGGTACAGCAGCAGCGCGGGCAGCAGGAACGGCCAGAAGATCTGGCGGCGACGGCGGGCCAGCGGTCCGGACGCGGCCGCGCCGGCGCTGGCCCGCCGTGCCGGTGCGGCCACGGCCACCGGCACGGCGGGGGCGGCCATCAGCCGTTCTTCTTCCAGTAGTTCGCCTGCGCGGCGGCCAGCTGGGTGAGGAACTGGTCCACGTCGATCTTGCCCTTGATCAGCTGGTCGTTGACCGGGTTGAAGACCTCGTTGTTGTAGCCGGGGAAGTCGGCGTCGACCCCGTCGAGCGGACGGCTCAACTCGTTCTCCGCCAACGCCTTGCCCACGTCGGCCAGCTCCGGCGGCGCGGTCAGCTTGGCGTTCGGGGTGAGGTTCTTGGCCACCGAGGAGATCTTGCCCAGGTGCTCGTCGCCGAGGAAGAACGCGATGAACTTCTCCGCGTTCTCCGCCTGCTTGGCGCGCTGCGGGATGGCGAAGCCGACGGTGGAGGACGGCACGTTCACCTTGCCGCTGATCGCCGGGAACGGCATGAACCTGAACTGGAAGCCTGGCGCGGCCTTCTTGCCGACCTCGCTGGGCACCCAGCTGCCCACGTTGACGAAGTCCGCCTCGCCCTGCGCCCACTTCTCCTGCACGGCCGGGAACTTGCTGCCGTCGTAGCCGGGGATGAAGTAGCCGTTCTGCACCAGCTTGCGCACCTCGCCGAGCGCGTTCTTGACCGCCTCGGTGTTCCACGCGGTGCCCGCGTGGTCCTTGGCCAGCTCGGAGACCTTGCCGACACCGAGCGCGCCCTGCAGCACCGCGATGGTCCAGTAGGAGTTGTAGTCACCGACGTCGCCGTCCAGCGCGAGCGGGGTCTTGCCCTCGCTCTTGCGCTTGGCCAGCAGCTGGGAGAAGTCGGCCCACCGCGCCGGCGGCTTGCTCGCCACCTCCGGCAGCGCCGCGCCGTTGTAGAACAGGCCGAAGCCGAGCAGGGTGTACGGCAGCATGAAGAGCTTGCCGTCCTTCTTGGCGTTGGTCAGGTACCGGTCCGGCACGACCTCGGAGACCTTCGCGCCGCTGGAGACCGTCGAGCCGTAGAGCCCGCTCAGGTCACGCTGGGCGTTGTTGGCGACCAGGGTGGCCCGGATCTGGTTCTCCTCCTGGTCCACCAGGTCCGGCAGATCGCCGCCGCGCAGTGCGGGGGCGACCTTCTTGAGCACGTCCCGGCCCTGCCACTCGATCTTGACCTCGATGCCGCTGCTCTTCTTGAACGCCTCCGCGGTCTCCTTGAGCACCTGCGCCTGCGGTTCGTTCTCCCGCCACATCGACCAGTAGGTCAGCGTCTTGTCGCCGCTGCCTCCCGCGCCTCCGCACGCCGCGACCGTCAGGCCAAGGCCCGCGGCCAGCAGCACGGACAGTGTCCGCCTGGCTGTCCTGGACGACTGGATCATGACTTCTCCCCTAGTCTCGCCGATGAGCGAAGAGTGGTCACAACTTGCGTGATTTCGCTCATGCTCGCGGTGAAATGCGCAGTAGTCAACACTCCTGCGCGAACCGTAACCGCATGTCCGCTGTGCGTGACACCCGGTCTAAACCCGAACCACGTCCACCCCCCGTTCGGTGAACCGGCGGACGTCCTCCTCACTCGCGTCGATGTCGGTGACCAACACGTCCACGTCCTCGATACCGCAGATGCGGGCGAAGGCACTACCGCCGATCTTCGAGGAGTCGGCGACCACGACCACTTTCCGCGCCCTGGCCGCGAGCAGCCGGTTGATGCTGGCCTCGCCCTCGTGGTGGGCGGCCGCCCCGCTGACCGGGTCGATGGCGTCCACGCCGAGGAAGGTGATGTCCAGGGTCAGCTCGTCCAGGATCTTGGTGCCCAGCGGGCCGATCAGCTCGTAGGACTGCGGGCGGGCCACACCGCCGGTGAGCACCAGTTTCACCTGCGGGCGCACCGCGAGCTCGTTGCCGATGTTGAGCGCGTTGGTGACCACGGTGATCGCGGTCTCGCCCTCCACGTGCGGCAGGTCGCCGCGGGTGGCCAGCGCACGGGCCACCTCGGTGGTGGTGGTGCCGCCGTTGAGGCCGACCACCGAGCCGCGCGCGACCAGGGCCGCGGCCTCCTTGCCGATGCGCTGCTTCTCATCGGCGTGCCGCACCGACTTGTAGCGCAACGGCAGGTCGTAGGAGACCGCGTGCGCCACCGCGCCGCCCCTGGTCCTGGTCAGCAGCTGCTGACCGGCCAGGTGGTCGAGGTCCCTGCGGATGGTCGCGGCCGAGGCGTCCAGCTCGGCGGCGATCTCGTCGACCTCCACCCGCCCGCGCTCGGCCAGGATCTCCAACAGGGTGTTCAGCCGCTCGTACCGGTTCACACGCACCTCCGCGACCATGATCGCGCATGCCACACTCGACTGTGAATGGTCGATCGTGCACTATTGTTGCTTATTGTGCGCACTTACACGCAGCAACGCGCATACTTCAGCGCATCTGGGGACCTACAGGGGACAAAGGGAGGCGCGCCATGACCGTGCAGCCGTTCGTGGTGACCGAGCTGAGCAGCCAGCCGGAATGCTGGCGCAGGGCCGCCGCGCTGGCCAGTGGACACGCCGGGGTCCTGCCGCGCGACGGGGAACGGGTCGCGGTGGTCGGCTGCGGCACCTCGTGGTTCATCGCGCAGGCCTACGCGGCGCTGCGCGAGTCGGCGGGACGCGGGCACACCGACGCCTTCGCCGCCTCGGAGTACCCGGCAGGCCGCCGCTACGACCGGATCGTGCTGATCACCCGCTCCGGCACCACCACCGAGGTGCTGGACCTGGCAGGCCGGGTCAGCGACCCGACCGTGGCGATCACCGGTGACGCGGACACGCCGATCCGCACCGCGGCCGACGCGCTGGTGCTGCTGGACTTCGCCGACGAGCGCTCGGTGGTGCAGACCCGCTTCGCCACCACCGCGCTGGCGTTGCTGCGGGCCAGCCTCGGGGAGTCCCTGGACGCCGCGATCGCCGACGCCGAGGCCGCGCTGACCGAGGAGCTGGCGCCGGAGCTGGTGGGCGCGGAGCAGTTCACCTTCCTGGGCCGGGGCTGGACCTACGGGATCGCGCAGGAGGCCGGGCTGAAGATGCGCGAGGCCGCCTGCGCGTGGACGGAGTCCTACCCGGCGATGGAGTACCGGCACGGCCCGATCAGCATCACCGGCCCGAACCGGGTGGCCTGGATGTTCGGGCAGGCGCCGGAGGGACTCGCCGAGGACGTGGCCGCCACCGGCGGCGCGTTCCGGCAGCGCGCGGTCGACCCAATGGCCGAGCTGGTGGTGGTGCAGCGCCTCGCGGTGGCCATCGCGGCGGCCAAGGGCCTGGACCCCGACCAGCCGAGGCACCTGACCCGCTCGGTCATCCTCGACCACTCCTGAAACACCTCCACCGCTTGAGGAAAGGGCCAGCGTCGTGCCGTTGAGAGCAACCGGAGAGATCGTCGCCGCGGCCGCGCGGGAGGGCCGCGGCGTGGCCGCCTTCAACGTCATCCAGCTCGAACACGCCGAGGCCCTGGTGACCGGGGCCGAACGCGCCGGCGCGCCGGTGGTGCTGCAGATCAGCCAGAACTGCGTGAAGTACCACGGCGCACTGGCCCCCATCGGCCTGGCCACCCTGGCGGTGGCCCGCGCGGCCGCGGTGCCGGTGGCGGTGCACCTGGACCACGCCGAGGACCCGGAGCTGGTGCGCGAGGCGGTGGCGCTGGGCTTCACCAGTGTCATGTTCGACGCGTCCACAATGGACTACGCGGACAACGTCAAGGCCACCAAGGAGATCGCCGGGCACTGCCACGCGCACGGGGTCTTCGTGGAGGCAGAACTGGGCGAGGTCGGCGGCAAGGACGGGGTACACGCCACGGGTGTGCGCACCGACCCCGACGAGGCGGCGGCTTTTGTCGCGGCCACCACGGTGGACGCCCTCGCGGTCGCGGTGGGCAGCTCGCACGCCATGCTCACCCGCGACGCCGCACTGGACTTCGACCTGATCGCCCGCCTGCACGCCAAGGTCCCGGTTCCGTTGGTGCTGCACGGTTCCTCCGGTGTGCCGGACGCGGACCTGACCACCGCGGTCGAGTCCGGCATGACCAAAATCAACATCGCCACCCACCTGAACAAGACCTTCACCGCCGCGGTGCGCGAGTTCCTGGCCGCCAACCCGTCCACAGTGGACACCCGCAAGTACTTCGCCGCCGGCCGGGAAGCCGTGGCCGTGGAAGCCGAGCGCCTGCTCGGCGTGCTGCGAGCCGCCCCGTGATCCTGACCGTCTCACTGAACGCGGCCCTGGACGTCACCTACACCGTCGACGACCTGCAACCGCACACCACACACCGGGTGCGCACGGTGCGCACCCGCGCGGGCGGCAAGGGCGTCAACGTCTCGAGGGTGCTGCACGCCCTGGGCCACAGCACCGTGGTCACCGGCCTGACCGGCGGCGACACCGGCCGCGCCATCCGCGCCGAGTTGGCGGAGTCGGACCTGCCCTCGGCCCTGGTGGAGATCGCCGCGGAGTCCCGGCGCACGGTGGCCGTGGTCAGCGGCGGCGACGCCACCCTGTTCAACGAGCCCGGCCCGGCGGTCACCGAAGCGGAGTGGGCCAACTTCCGCGAGCACTTCGCCGGCCTGGCCCCGACGGCGTCGGTGGTGGTCCTCTCCGGCAGCCTGCCCCCCGGCTTACCCCCCACCGCCTACCGCGAACTACTGGAGATCGTCAACGGCCACGCCCCCACCGTCCTGGACGCCGACGGCGACGCCCTGCGCCACGGCCTGGGCGGCAACCCCACCGCGATCAAGCCCAACGCGGCCGAACTCCGCGCGGTGACCGGCATCGCCGACCCAGCCACCGCGGCCAGGGCCCTGGTCGCCGGCGGCGCGGAGGCGGTACTGGCCTCCGGCGGCCCCGCGGGCCTGCTGGCGATCACTGACGAGGGTTCGTGGCGCGCCCGGCCACCCCGGCGACTGGCCGGGAACCCGACCGGGGCCGGCGACGCCTGCGTGGCGGCACTGGCGGCCGGCCTGGCGCACGGGCGGGAGTGGCCGCGGATCCTGCGGGAGGCGGCGGCACTGTCGGCGGCCGCTGTGCTGCATCCGCAGGCGGGCAGTTTCGATGCCGGAGCTTACGAGCGGTTCTTGCCGACGGTGATGGTGGAGATCGCCTGACCGGTCGCCGGTCGGCCCTGCCACTGGGTCACGCACCCCGCACTTAAGACGACCGGTCACATTCGTGCTCGACGGCTCCGGAGCGCCGGAGCGGCCTAATCCCGACATGCGCGACGCCCGATGAAGACGACCGGTCACCTTCCGAGCCCGACCCTGCCCACGGCCACCAATGGTCGACCCGACTCTGCCTCACCCATAGCCTTCCAAGACGACCGGTCATATACATCGGTGCCTGAAGACGACCGGTCACATTCAGCGGTGCCCCAAGACGACCGGTCACATTTGACGGCACCCTAAGACGACCGGTCACATTCGACGGCACCCTAAGACGACCGGTCACATTCGATCCTGCACGAAGACGACCGGTCATTTCCTCCGGCTTCCTCTCCGCCCCCTAAGACGACCGGTCATATTCAGCGATCCTTCCCCGAGCACACATCCTCCTAAAGTCGGGTCCCCCTGATCCACAACCTGTGTAAGCCTGCCTCTGCTGATTAGTACTGCGCGAAACGGCGAAGTTTCAGTCAGGTTTGATCAGGAGGCGTCATGACGGAGCAGGACCGGCCCACCTCATCGCTGTCGCGGCGGTCGCTGCTGGGCACCGGTGCCGCGGTCGCGGGACTGGGCATCGCGGGGCTGGGCACGGGATCGGCTGGGGCCGCGCCGGGCAGCGGGGCAGAGCGCGGTGCGGCGGAGCAGGGCGGGGCCGATGAGGAGCGCGTGCCACCCGCGCGCGGCAAGACCATGATCGGCGTGCCCTTCGCGCGGCACGAGACCGTGCGGGTCGGCATCATCGGCCTGGGCAACCGCGGCGCCTCGATGCTGCCGCTGTTCCTCGCCGTGCCCGGCGTCCGGGTCACCGCGCTGTGCGACACCAACCCGGCGGCGCTGGCCAAGGCGGCCAAGGCGGTCCGGGACGCGGGGCAGCCGGAGCCGGCGACCTTCGGCAAGGGTGAGCGGGCCTACGAGCAGCTGTGCGGGCGCGATGACGTGGACTTCGTCTACATCGCCACGCCGTGGGAGTGGCACGTGCCGATGTCCCTTGCCGCGATGCACGGTGGCAAGCACGTCGGCGTCGAATGCCCGATGGCCTTGACCGTGAACGAGCTCTGGCAGCTGGTGGACGCCTCCGAACGCACCCGGCGGCACTGCATCCAGCTGGAGAACTGCTGCTACGGGCGCAACGAGCTGCGGCTGCTGCGCATGGTGCGGGCCGGGGTGTTCGGTGAGGTGCTGCACGGCGCCGGGGCCTACATCCACGACCTGCGCGAGCTGCTGCTCTCCGACACCTACTACGCCGCGGAGTGGCGGCGGGCCTGGCACACCAAGCTCAACGCCGACCACTACCCCACCCACGGGCTCGGGCCGGTGGCCGGGTACTTCGGCATCAACCGCGGGGACCGGCTGGTGCGGATCACCTCGATGGCCACCCCGGCGCTGGGCATGGCCGAGTACCGGAAGGCGCACGAGGAGCCGGGCGACTCCTCGTGGAAGGAGCACTACGTCAAGGGCGACACCACCATGAGCCTGCTGCAGACCGCAGGCGGCAAGGTGATCCGGTTGCAGCACAACGTGTCCAACCCCTACCCGTACAGCAGGCTCAACCAGGTCGCGGGCACCAAGGGCGTGTTCGAGGACTACCCGCCGCGGATCTACGTCGAGCCCAAGCACTCCGGGCACAAGTGGGGCTCCTTCGAGGACTTCAAGTCCTACGACCACTGGCTGTGGACCGACATCGGGCCGGGCCCCGGCGGGCACGGCGGCATGGACTACCTGATGCTCTACCGGACCATGCAGACCATGCGCCTGGGTCTGGTGCCCGAGGTCGACGTCTACGACTCGGCGGCCTGGAGCGCGCCGGTGCCGCTGAGCGCGGAGTCCATCCGGCGCAAGGGCGCGGCGGTGCCCATCCCGGACTTCACCAGGGGGCGGTGGCGGGATAGTTCCCGGCCCACCCTGGATTCACCCAAACCGGCGTAGCGCGGCCGACGGCGGTGTGACCGGATGTAAACGGTCGCACCGCCGTTACCAGCGCGTCTCCGTACCGTGCGGTCACGCTGGGTAGGATGATCGAGTGCGACAACGGGGTATTTCGGGAGCGCCGGCGACCATCCGCGATGTCGCGCGCCAGGCGCAGGTGTCAGTGGCCACGGTCTCGCGGGCGTTGAGCGCGCCGAACCTGGTGCGGGAGCAGACCAGGGAACGGGTGCTCACCGCCGCCGCGGAGCTGGGCTACCAGCCCAACCGCGCGGCGCGCGGGCTGATCACCGGGCGCACCGGAAACCTGGGCATCGTGGTGCCCGACGTGGACAACCCGTTCTTCACCGGGGTGCTCAAGGCGGTGCAGGCCGCGGCGGTGCAGGCCGACTACTCGGTGTTCGTGGCCGACAGCGACGAGGACCCCGCACTGGAGGAGAAGCTGGTCCGCACCATGGCCCAGCAGGTCGACGGGCTGATCGTGTGCGCGCCCGGCCTGGCCGACGAGCCGCTGCTGGAGGTCGCGGCCAAGTCCAGCCTGGTGCTGGTCAACCGCGTGCTACCGGAGGTGCCCGCCGCGCTGATGAACGCCGCCGACGGCATCGCCCAACTGGTCGCGCACCTGGCCGAGCTGGGCCACCGGCGGGTGGTCTTCCTCAGCGGCCCGGACACCTCCTGGTCCAACCGCCAGCGCCGCAAGGGCCTGCGCGCCGCGGCCCCCGAGCACGGCCTGACCGTGACCGAACTCGGCCCGTTCCCGCCCCGCTACGAGGGCGGGGTCGCCGCCGCCGACGAGGCCCTGCGCGCCGAGCCCACCGCGATCATCGCCTACAACGACGTGATGGCCCTCGGGGTGCTCTCCCGGTTGCGGGAGAAGGGTGTCCGGGTGCCCGAGGACATCAGCCTGACCGGCTTCGACGACCTGGTCTTCGCGGGACTCTGCGATCCGGCGATGACCACGGTGGCCATGCCGGTGCGCGAGGCGGGACGGCTCGCGGTGGAGCTGCTGCTGGCCGGTCCGGGCGAGGACGGCGAGGCTCCGGTGCGCCAGGAGTGGCTGGACACCAAGCTGGTCGTGCGCGCCACCACCGCCGCGCCGCGCTGACCCGGTCAGCGACAGCCGGAACCGAGCGGCCCGCGCCGCATCCTGCGCAGGAAGAACACGATCCGCGTCGTCCTGACCAGCGGGACCTCGCCCCGCTCCGACTCGCGTCGCCGGATTCGAACACCCATCGCACGGCCTCCACAGCGCCTGGACGCGGGTTCCTGGACACCCCCAGGTGCTCCAGGAACCCGCGTCGAAAGGGGGCCCTTCCGTCATCCTCTTGCGACACCGAGTCTGCCGGGACCGGCCCGCGGGCAGAACCAGGTGCGCCGTCAGTCGCGATGGAGGTTTTCCGCCATTGCGGTGTAGGGGGGCCTTCCTGGCGGGCGGGCTGGGCAGGCCGCAGAATGAGCGGGTGATGGGGAAGGACACGCCCTTGCGGCTGGTGGCTGCCGCTGGGGCGTTGAGCCTGGCGGTCACGATTCCGGTGACGCTGTTCCTGCTGCCCGCGCGGCTGACCCTGTCCTGGGCGCTGACCGCGGTGCTGCCCTGTTACGCGGCTGGCCTGCTGGTGTGGCGGGCCGCCCCCAACCACCCGGTGGCCCGGCTGCTGCTGGTCTTCGGCTCGCTGCTGGCGGTGGGGCTGGCCACCAACTACCCGCTGCACTTCCTGACCTCGGACGCGGACTGGGCCTCGCCGGGCTTCTGGATGTGGTTCGGCGCGATCGGCAACGAGGTCCTCGAGTTCGTCTTCAACATCCTGATCATCTACCTGGTCGCGCTGCTGCCCGACGGCCGCTTCCGGCACCGCTACGAACGCGTGCTGCTGCGCCCGCTGTGGTTCCTGCTGCCGGTGCCGCTGGTCGTGGCGGCCAGCGGGCTGCCCATCTCCTCGATGTACCTGTGGTCGCAGAAGCCCTTCGCCTGGCTGCACGTCGGCGCCGGGATCATGCTGCTCATCCGCTGCGTGCTGGCCAGGCGCGCGGGCACCCACCAGCCGTGGCTGCTCTCGCTGGCCGTGCTGACCACGACGATCATGCTGGCCCGCGCGGTGCTGCTGGTCATCCGGTCCTGGCGGGTGGACGTGGACACCGGCTGGCTGTACGTCATCGGCCGCCTGATCGGCACCCTGCCGTACTCGCTGATCCCGGTGGTCGTGGTGGTCGCCGCGCTGCGCAGACGGCTGCTCGGCGTGGACCTCGTCGTGCCGCGCTCGGTGGTCTACGGCCTGCTGTGGCTGGTCATCGGCGGCTGGTACCTGGGCACCGCGACCATGCTGGGCTGGACCGCGGGCCAGTACCTGCCGGTCGGGCTGGTCGCGCTGGTCACCGCCGCGGCGATGCTGCTGTTCCAGCCATTGCGCGAGCAGCTCAACCAGGCCGCCGCACGCCGGGTCTACGGGCCGAGGCTGACCGGGTTCGAGCTGCTGGTGCAGTTCGGCACCACCCTGGAGCACGCCTACGACCTGCCAAGGCTGGCCCCGCACCTGGCGCGCAGCCTGCAGAGCGGGCTGAACCTGAAGTGGGCGCGGGTCGAGCTGGGCAGACCAGGCGACCCCGGCAGTCCGCCGGTGGTCAGCGTGGCGGGCACGGTGACCGAGGAGCAGGCGACCCGGTTTCCGTTGCGGCACGCCGAGGAACAGCTCGGCGTGCTGGAGTACGGGCCGAAGGTGGAGGGCCGGTTCACCCCGGAGGACCACGACCTGGTGGAGACCCTGGCCCGGCAGGCCGCACTCGCGGTGCACAACGCCAACCTGGCCGGGGAGCTGGGCGAGCGGGTCGAGCAGGTGTCCAGGCAGGCCAAGGAGCTGGAGGCCTCCCGGACCCGGATCGTGCAGGCCCAGGACACCGAGCGGCGGCGGATCGAACGGCAGCTGCACGACGGCATCCAGCAGGAGCTGGTCGCGCTGGTGGCCAAGCTGGCACTGGCCCGCAACCAGCTCAGACGCGGCGGCGAGGCGGCCGAGGGCACGCTGACCGAGGTGCGTGAGGACGCCTACCGGGTGATCGACGAGCTGCGCGAACTGGCGCACGGCATCCACCCGCCGGTGCTCACCGACCAGGGCCTGATCGCCGCGGTCACCTCGCGGGCCCGGCGGCTGCCGATCCCGGTGACCGTGGACTGCCCGCCCGAGCTGCGCGCGGCCCGCTTCGGCATCGACGTGGAGGAGTCGGCCTTCTTCCTGGTCTCCGAGGCGCTGACCAACGTGCTCAAACACGCCGGGGCCAGCGCCGTGACCGTCCACTTCGGACTGGAGGACGGCGAGCTGGTGGTGTCCGTGCACGACGACGGCCGTGGCTTCCGGGACGGCCGCGGCGGGCTCGGGCTGACCGGGATGCGCGACCGGGCCGAGGCGGTCGGTGGCAGACTGCGGATCGCCAGCTCCCCCGGCGCGGGCACCACCATCACCGCCCGGCTACCGGCCACCGCCCGACCTGAGTCCACTGTGGACTGTCGTATCGAGATCGTGGAGAAGACCGCTGATGCCTGAACCGCTGCGGATCGTCATCGCCGAGGACCACTACCTGGTGCGCGAGGGCACCAGGCGGCTGCTGGAGGACAGCGGCGAGGTGCGGGTGGTCGCGGCGGTCGGCACCGCGGCGGAACTGCTGGACGCGGTCCCCCGGTTCAAGCCGGCCGCGGTGATCACCGACATCCGGATGCCGCCTGGCCACCACACCGAGGGCATCACCGCCGCGCACCAGATCCGCAGCCAGCACCCCGACATCGGCGTGGTGGTGCTCTCCCAGCACGCCAACGAGCAGTACGCCTTCGCCCTGTTCCAGCACGGCACCGACGGGCTGGCCTACCTGCTCAAGGAACGCATCGGCGAGGTCGACGAGCTGCTGCGGGCCCTGCACGAGGTCCGCTCCGGCCGCTCGGTGATCGACCCGCGGATCGTGGAGGTGCTGCTGGGCAGCCGGGCCAAGGCCGCCGACGCGCCGCTGACCCGGCTGAGCCCGCGTGAGCTGGAAGTGTTGCGGCACATGGCCCAGGGCAAGACCAACCGGGCCATCGCCGAGCACCTGACGCTGTCGGAGTCGACCATCGAGAAGCACGTCAACTCCACCTTCGCCAAGCTCGGCCTGGCCGAGGAGCCACAGGTGCACCGGCGGGTCAGCGCGGTGCTGACCTACCTGCGGCACGCCTGAGTACGCCCTTGGTCGTACCCGGCGCGCCGGTCCCGCCGACCTGAGGCAGACGACCGCGGCAGGCCCTGGTTCCTAACGTCAGGGCCATGATTGAGTTCACCCGACTCACCAAGCGCTACCGCGGCGCCACCGCCGTGGACGGGCTGACCTGCACGGTGCGGCCGGGCCGGGTCACCGGCTTCCTCGGCCCCAACGGCGCGGGCAAGTCCACCACCCTGCGGATGCTGCTCGGCCTGAGCAGGCCCAGCAGCGGCAGCGCCACCGTCGGCGGCCGCCGCTACCCCGGCCTGCCGGATCCGCTGCGCCGCCTAGGCGCGCTGCTGGAGGCCACCCCGGCGCACCCGGAACGCACCGCCCGGCAGCACCTGCGCGCCCTGGCCCAGACCCACGGCCTGCCCGACGCCCGGGTCGGCCAGGTGCTCGCCCTTGCCGGGCTCGGCCCGGCGGCCGACCGGCGAGCCGGTGGGTTCTCCCTCGGCATGCGGCAGCGGCTGGGCATCGCGGGCGCGCTGCTCGGCGACCCGGCGGCGGTGGTGCTGGACGAACCGAGCAACGGGCTCGACCCCGACGGCATGCGCTGGCTGCGCCTGCTGCTGCGGGAACTGGCCGCGCAGGGCCGCACCGTGCTGGTCTCCAGCCACCTGCTCAGTGAGATGGCGCTGACCGCCCAGCACCTGCTGGTCATCGGCAGGGGGCGGCTGCTGGCCGACGCGCCGATCGCCGAGCTGACCGCCGCGAACGGCTCGCTGGAACCCGCCTACCTGGAGCTGACCAGGGACGCCGTCGAGTTCGGGGCGCCCAGGTGATCACCTTCGGCCGGGTGGCGCACGCGGAGTGGACCAAGCTGGTCGCCACCCGCTCCACCTGGCTGGTGCTGCTGGGGCTGCCGGTGGCGCTGACCGGGCTGGCCGGGCTGATCGGCTGGCAGCACCGGTTCCGCCCGGCCACCGTGGCCGAGGCGGTGGGCGGCGGATTCCTGTTGTACGCCTTGACCATCGGCATCTTCGGCGTGCTGGGCATGGCCGGTGAGCACAGCTCGGGGCTGCTCCGCACCACCCTGCTCGCGGTGCCCGCGCGGCTGCCGGTGTTGTGGGCCAAGGCGGTGGTGCTGGTGGCGGTGACCACGCCGGTGCTGCTGCTCGGCTACCTGGCCGGTTTCCTGGCGCACCAGGCGTTCGCGACCACCCCGATCTCCCTGGGCGATCCCGGGGTGCTGCTCGCCATCGCCGGGGCGGCGGAGGCCACCGTGCTGACCGCGCTGTTCGGCCTGGCCGTGGGCACGCTGGTGCGGAACCTGGCCGGTGCGATCGGGGTGTTCGTGCTCGGGCTGGTGGTCCTGCCGCAGGCACTGCTCGGCTCGCTGCCCGCCGGACTCCAGGACACCGTGCTGCCCTACCTGCCCACCCTCGCGCTGCAAGGCATGTTCAGCGCGGGCAAGGGTCCGCTGCTGACGCCCGGCTGGGGCGCGGCGGTGGCGCTGGGCTGGGCCATACTCCTGCTGGGGTGCGGCGGCGCGGTGCTGCGCCGCCGCGAGCTGTGACCGGGGGGGCACACCATGAACCGACAACGACTGCACGACGGCGGGCTGGCCGCGCTGGCCGCGGCGCTGGTGCTGCCGGTGACCCTCGGCGGCGACCACGCGCCCGGCGTGCTCGAACCCGGCACCGGCGTCCACGACCTGGGCTGGCTGTTCTTCGCCGCCGTGCACCTGCCGCTGGTGTGGCGGCGACGAGCACCGGTCGCGGTGTTCTGGCTGGTGGCCGCCCTCGCCCTGGGCTGCTACCTGATCGGGTTCACCGGCGTGTTCCTGGTGTCCGCGCCGCTGTTCGCGCTCTACGCGGTGGCCCGGCACCGGACCGCCTGGCAGCTGTGGCCCGCGGTGGCGGTGTTCGCGCTGCTGGTGGGCTGGGCCTGGCTGGCCGGCGGGCCGAGGCAGGTGCTCATCGGCGTGCTCGGCACCCTGGCCGCCACCGCGCTGCTCGGCCTCAGCCAGCGGCTGCGCCAGGAGCACCAGCGGCAACAGCTGGCGCACCAGGCCCGCGCCGCCGCCACCGCCGAGCGGACCCGGATCGCCAGGGAGGTGCACGACATCGTCGCCCACAACCTGGCCGTGATGGTCGCCCTGGCCGACGGCGCGGCCGCCGACCCGGCCAACGCCAAGGACCTGCTGGCCAAGACCTCGGCCACCGGACGGGCCGCACTGGCCGACATGCGCCGCCTGGTCGGCCTGCTCCGCGAAGGCGAGCAACCCCTTGCCCCGCAACCAGGTCTGGCCGATCTGGACGACCTGGCCGAGCAGTTCCGGGTGGCCGGGCTGCCGGTGGAGCTGCGCCGGGAAACCTTGCCGGACAACGAGGATCCCGGCCTCGGCCTGCTCGTCTACCGGATCACCCAGGAGGCGCTGACCAACACGCTCAAACACGCCGGAGGGGGTGCGCGCGCCCAGGTCCGGTTGCGGCACAAGGACAACACGCTCGAACTCACCGTCGCCGACAACGGCACCGGGCAGGCGGGTGAGGGCGGGCACGGGCTGGCCGGGATCGCCGAACGCGCCGCCGCCTGTGGTGGTGCGGTCAGCGCCGGGGTCTCGGCCGACGGTGGCTGGCTGGTCCGCGCCCGGGTGCCCTGGGAGGTCTGATGGTCGGCGTGCTCCTGGTGGACGACCAACCGTTGCTGCGCCTGGGTTTCCGCTCCGTGCTCAGCCCGGAGCCCGACCTCGAGGTGCTCGGCGAGGCCGGCACCGGACCGGAGGCGATCGCCATGACCAGGGCGCTGCGCCCGGACGTGGTGCTGATGGACGTGCGCATGCCCGGCATGGACGGCATCGAGGCCACCCGGCGGATCGTGGCCGAGAGCGCCGGAGCCAGGGTGCTCGTGCTCACCACCTTCGACCTCGACGAGTACGTCTACGGCGCACTGCGCGCGGGGGCCTCCGGCTTCCTGCTCAAGGACGCCATGCCGGCCGAGCTCGTGCACGGGATCCGGGTGGTCGCCGCCGGGGAGTCCGCACTGGCCCCCGCGGTGACCCGGCGGCTGATCGAACGGTTCGCCGACCAGCTGCCCGCCCCGGAACGGCCCAACCCGCTCGACCGGCTGCCCGACCCGCTCACCGCCCGCGAGCACGAGGTGCTGCGCGCGCTGGCCAAGGGACTGTCTAACCGGGAGATCGGCGCGCGCGTGCACCTGTCCGAGCTCACCGTCAAGGTGCACGTGGGCCGCATCCTGACCAAGCTCGGCCTGCGCGACCGCGCCCAGGTGATCGTCTTCGCCTACGAGCACGGCATCGTCCGCCCCGGCCGCGAATAGGCGTGCCCGGCCAGGCTCCCCCGCCTACAGTGCCCACCGTGTCGAACCGCGAACTGATCGTCCTGGGCACCGCCAGCCAGGTGCCCACCCGGCAGCGCAACCACAACGGCTACCTGCTGCGCTGGGACGACCAGGGCTTTATGTTCGACCCCGGCGAGGGCACCCAGCGGCAGATGGTCCACAGTGGAGTCCCGGCCAGCTCGATCACCCGGCTGTGCCTGACCCACTTCCACGGCGACCACTGCCTGGGCGTGCCCGGCATCGTGCAGCGGCTGTCCCTGGACAAGGTCGCGCACCCGGTGCACGCGCACTACCCGGCCTCCGGCGCGGAGTACTTCCACCGGCTGCGCTATGCCACCTCCTTCTTCGAGACCGCCGACCTGCGCGAGGAACCCGTGCACGCCGACGGGGTGGTGGCCACCGGCTCCTTCGGCACCCTGGAGGCGCGGCGGCTGGCGCACCCGGTGGAGGCCTTCGGCTACCGGCTGGTCGAGGCGGACTCACTGCGCATGCTGCCCGCGGAGCTGGCCGCGGCCGGGGTGCGCGGGCCGCTGGTGCGGCAGCTGCGCCGGGACGGGCACCTGGACCTCGACGGCCGCCGGATCGAGCTCGGCCAGGTCAGCGTGCCCAGGCCGGGGCAGAAGTTCGCCTTCATCATGGACACCCGGCTCTGCCCGAACGTCTTCGAGCTGGCCAGGGACGTCGACCTGCTGGTCATCGAGTCCACCTTCCTGGACAGCGAGGCCGAGCTGGCCGCCCAGGTCGGGCACCTCACCGCGGGCCAGGCCGGGCTGGTCGCGGCCGAGTGCGGGGTGCGCAAACTGGTGCTCACCCACTTCTCCCAGCGCTACCCCGACCTGGAGGCCTTCCGCGCCGAGGCGGCCCGGCACTTCGACGGCGAACTGGTGGTCGCCGCCGATCTCGACCGGATCGCGGTTCCCCCGCGGCGGTAGCGCATGATTCGCTGATGCACGTGCAGGACGTTGTGGTCGTCGGCGGCGGACCGGCCGGGTTCGCGCTCGCCGGAGCCTGTGCGCGGCTGGGCCTGCGCACCACCGTGCTCGATCCCGCGCCGGGGCGGCCCTGGCGGCAGACCTACGCGGCCTGGACCGACGAGCTGCCCATCGACCTGCCCGGCTCGGTGGTGCGCAGCTGCCCGGAGCGCACGGTCGCCATCGCCGAGAACCGGCACGAGCTGACCCGGCGCTACGCGCTGCTGGACAACGAAGCCCTGCGCGAGCACCTGCGCCACCCGGAGCTGACCGTGCGGCAGGGCTCGGCGGTCACCGTCGCGCACACCTGCGACGGCAGCCTGGTCCAGCTCACCGACGGGCAGGCGCTGGCCGCCCGGCTGGTGGTGGACGCCACCGGCGACCGGCGCGTGCTCTGCGGCGGACGCCCCCGGCGGCCCGCGGCCGAGCAGACCGCCTTCGGGGTGCTGCTGCCCAGCGAGCAGGTCGCCGAACTGGTGCCGCCGGGCGAGTCGGTGTTCATGGACTGGCGGCACGCCAGCAACGGGCCTGCGGACTGGCCGACCTTCCTCTACGCCCAGCCGATGGGCGACGGCCGCACCCTGCTGGAGGAGACCTCGCTGGCCCGGCGGCCCGGACTGGGCTACCCGGAGCTGCGGCGCAAGCTCGCCGACCGGCTCAGTCAGTACGGGATCTCCTTGTCCGGCAACGAAACCCAGGAACGCGTCCGGTTCAGAGTGGACGATCCGCCGCCCAGGGTGCGCGACCTGCTGCCCTTCGGCGCGGCCGCCGGGCTGGTGCACCCGGCCACCGGGTTCAGCGTGGCCGCCGCGCTCGCGCTGGCGCCCAGGGTGGCCGAGGCCGTGCACGCCGCGCTGCCCGCCGGAGCGCCCGCCGCCGTGGCCGCCGGGTGGCGGGTGCTGTGGTCGCCCTCGGCCAAGGCGGTGCACGCGCTGCGCCGCAGTGGGCTGCGGGTGCTGCTCGCGCTGCCCGCCGGCGACCTGCCCCGGTTCTTCGAGCTGTTCTTCGGCATGCCCGAGGCCGAGCAGGCGCACTACCTCTCCGGCCGGGAAGACGTGCGCGGCACCGCGCTGGCCATGGCCGGGCTGTTCCGGCACGCGCCGTGGGGCACCCGCACCCGGATGGCGTTTCTTGGCCGCTTGTGAGCACCTTTGCGCGTCCTACCGGCCGGTTGTGAGACGAAGCGACACAGACTCCGTGAACTTGTGGTGAACGGCCTCGTCGGAGAGTGATTTAGCGGGCACGATCTGCGCTGTGCCCACGCTGCTGGACCAAGTGCATGTCGCCTTCCAGCCGCTGGTCAATACCAACACCGGCGGTGTGGTCGCGGTCGAGGCGCTAGCCCGGCCGCTCCGGGGTCACGTGCACGACCTGTTCCGGACGGCCGCTGAAGCCGGTCGTCTCACCGACCTCGACATCGAACTGGCCGTGCTCGCGGTGCAGTTCGCCTCCGAACACGAGACACTGCTGCCCCTGCACCTCAACATCCTGGCCGACACCGTGGTGGAGGACCCGGCCGGGATGGAGGCGCTCTTCGGCGCGCTGCGTGCCACCGGCCGCCGCCCGCGCGAGGTGATCCTGGAGATCGGCGACCCGATCTCGCACCTGGACCGCGGCCTGCTGCTGGAACGGCTCCGGCGGCTGCGCACCATCGGCTTCCTGGTCGCCCTCGACGGCATCGGCGGCGGCGACATCCCACTGACCTTCCTGCTGGACGTGCAGCCGAACCTGGTCAAGCTGGACCGGGCGGTGCTGGCCGGACTGCCGGAGGACACCCGCAAACAGGCCCTGCTGGAAGGGCTGGCGCACACCTGCACCCAGGCGGGCGCCACCGTGATCGCGCAGGGCGTGGAGACCAGGGCACAGCTGCAGGCGGTGCGCGCGGCCGGCATCCACCTGGTGCAGGGCGACCTGATCGCCCCGCCCAGCCGCAGGCCCAACACCAGGGTCACCCTCTCCGCCGCGCTCAACGAGCTCTCCGACGTGGGCGCGGTGCAGCTGCCGGTGGCCACCGCGGGCCCCAGGGTCACCGACTACCTGTGCCCGGCAACGATGCTGGCCCAGGACGCCACCGCCGACGCCGCGCGCAAGATCTTCGCCGACCGCCCGGACATCACCAGCATCGTCCTGGTCGACGAGGACGAACATCCACAGTGGACGATCGACCGGAACCGGTTCCTGCTCGCCGTCACCGGCCCCTACGGCCACGCGCTGCACGCCAAGCGCCCGGCCTCCCGGCTGGCCGACGAGCCCAGGGCGGTGGGCACCGACGCCACCGCGATGGAGGCGCTGAACCTGATGTCCGGCGGCTCCTCCGACCGGATGTACGACGACCTGGTGGTGCTGGACGAGGGCGGCCACTGCCTCGGCGTGGTCCGGCTGTCCGACCTCTTCCGCGGCATGGCCGAGATGAAGGTCGCGCACGCCGCCGCGCTCAACCCGCTGACCAGGCTGCCCGGCAGCGACGCGATCGCCAGGGACCTGAGCCAGCGCATCGCCACCGGCCAGATCTTCGCCGTCACCTGGCTGGACGTGGACAGCTTCAAGTGGGTCAACGACAACGCCGGTTTCGCCGCGGGCGACGACCTGATCCGGCACCTGGGCCGTGGCCTCACCGACGTGGCCGCCGCCCTGCGGCACGCCTGTGTCGGTCACATCGGCGGTGACGACTTCCTGGTGGTCTGCGAGCTGGACGACCTGGTCCGCCTGGCCAGCGCGGTGCTGGACCCGGACCGGCGGGTGCACGGGCGCTCGATCACGGTGTCCATGGCCACCCTGGTGTGCGCCGCGGGCAGCGTGCACGACCACCGGGAGACCTCCCGGCTGCTCGCGCCGCTGAAGCAACAGGCCAAGTCCCTGCGCGGATCCAGCTGGGTGCTCGGGCGGCCGGGATCCACCCGCACGGACGTGCTGCGCGGCCAGCCCGCGCCGCCCGCACCGGCCATGCAACGCACTGGTTGAGCTAATTCCGGCATCCCACCACGATCTTCGTGTACCGTGGTGGGTGCCGGGAGTTCACACTCCCCTTCTTCACGTCATCCGCGCCGTGCCGACGTACGCCCATTCCGGGGCCGTGGCCAGGGAGCGCGGGACAGATCGGAAACACACATGGCACTTCAGCAGACTTTGTTCAGCCACCCCGCCGGGGACCAGCCGCAGATCGTGGCGCAGCGGACCGCTGCCACCACCTGGGCGCACGACGCCCTGTTCCACGAGCCGGAGGGCCTCAGCGCGGACCACGAGTACGCCAACTGATCGGCTACTTCAGCAGCACCTCCGCGCCCACCGGCCGGTAGCCCGCGGCGAGCACCGCTCGCAGTGAGGCCGCGTTGCCGGGCGCGACCTGTGCCCACACGGGCACATCCCCGGGGGCCAGCGCTCGGGCCGCGGCGAACAACGCCCGCCCGAGCCCTTTGCCCCGGAACTCCAGGTCCACCTCGGCCGCTACTTCCCAGCGGCCGCCAACACCGCGTCCGAGCAGCACCAGCCCGCCAGGGCAGGTCCAGACCCGGATGTCGGTGCGGAAGTCCTCGGCCCGCCGCACCCGTTCGTGGGTGCGGTCGTCGGCCGGGGTCAGGCCCAGCTCGGGCGCGACCGCCGGACCCTGCGCCACCAGCACCGCGTCGATGTTGTTGACCTCGCGGCCGGTGGCGGCGCACAGCGCGGTCAGGAACGGCGGGTTCAGCGGCGCGGACAGGTCATCGGCCGGCAGCCGCGCCCGCACCCACTCCTCGGGCACATCGGCCACCACCACGTGGTGCGCGGTGAAGGCCAGCACCGCCGGTGTCGCCTCCGCGCCCTGCGGCAGCACGCTCACCCCGCCATCGGCCGGCGGCGGATCGCCCTCGGCGGCCCGCCGCAACAGCTCGCTCAGCGCTTGATCGCTCACCGGCCTATTCAACCCGGCAGCGGCACGGCCTGTCCGGTGACCCGGATCCGCGGGTCCGCCGGGTCGATCTCCACCACCAGCAGGCTCGGCCTGCCCATGTCCTCGCCCTGCCGGATGGTCAGCAGCGCCGGGCGGTCCAGGTTCGGCCGCAGGTAGCCGCCGAGCGCGGCCGCGGCCGCCCCGGTGGCCGGGTCCTCCACCACGCCGCCGACCGGGAACGGGTTGCGGGAGTGGATGGTTCCGTCCGGGTCGAAGTACACCAGCTGGAGGGTGGTCCAGTTCTCCTGCCGCATCAGCCCGGCCAGCGGGCCGAACTCGTACGACAGGTTGGCCAGGCGCTTGCGGGTGCGGGTGGCCAGCACCAGGTGGTGGCCGCCGCCGAAGGCGACCACCGGCGGGTGGCCGGGGTCGAGGTCCCTGGGGTGCCAGTTCAGGTAGGTCAGCACCTCGGTGAGCACGCCGGGCGAGACCGGCGTGAAGCTGGTGGGCACGCTGGTCAGGGTCGCGCTGGCGACCCCGTCGGTGATCCGGGTGTGCACCGGGATCACCCCGGCCGGGGTGCTGAAGACGTAGTCCCCGGCGCCGTGCCGCTCGGTCAGCGCGGCCGCGGTGGCCACCGTGGCGTGCCCGCAGAAGGCGACCTCGGCCAGCGGGCTGAAGTAGCGGAGCACGGCCTGCCGGGGATCTGGGCCGGGCAGCACGAACGCGGTCTCGGAGTAGCCGACCTCGGCGGCCACGGCCTGCATCCGGTCGTCGGTCCAGCCGGTGGCGTCCAGCACGACCCCGGCGGGGTTGCCGCCCGCCGGGTCGGCGGTGAAGGCGGTGTAGCGCAACACGTCTGTGGTCATGGCCCCAAGCCTCGTCCCGGTTCGTCATGCTGTCCAACGATCGTTTCTCATTGTGCCGATCGAGTTCCGCGATAGGGTGGCGGGGTGGACACCCGGCTGCTGCACACCTTCCTCTCGTTGAGCCGCAACAGAAACTTCACCAGCACCGCCGCCGAGCTGCACCTGGCCCAGTCCACCGTCACCGTGCAGATCCGCACCCTGGAGAAACAGCTCGGCGCCCGCCTGTTCGACCGCCTGCCCGGCGGGGCCGAACTCACCGCGGCCGGCCGCCGCCTGCTCCGCCCCGCCGAGGACCTGCTGGCCGCCGAGGCCGCCCTGCACACCGCCGCGGGCGCCGACGGCCCGCCCAGCGGCGAGGTCACCCTGGCCGCCACCGAGTCCCTGTGCGCCTACCGGCTGCCCGAGCTGATCACCGCCCTGCGCGTGGAACAACCGCGCATCGAGCTGCACCTGATCCCGGCGGGCACCGCCCTCGGCGGCAGGCTGTTGCACACCGGCCGCGCCCAGCTCGCCCTGGTCCTGGACGCCACCCCGGAACCCGACCTGACCGCCGAACCCCTCGGCCAGGAACCACTGAGCCTGGTGTGCGCGCCGGAGCACCGGCTGGCCGGGCGCAGGCCGCGCTGGTCCCAGCTGGCCAGGGAGAGCTTCTTCCTGCTGGAGCCCGGCTGCTTCTACAGCGACCGGCTGGCCCACCGGCTGCTCGCGGTCCCGGACGCCCAGCCCCGGCTGACCCGCTTCGGCAGCATCGAGGCCGCCAGGGCCTGCGTGGCAGGCGGACTGGGCCTCGGCCTGTTCCCGACCGCCGCGGTGCGCGAGCTGGTCGAGCAGGGCCGCCTGGCCGAGCTGCCGCTGCCCGCGCACACCGAGGCCCCGGTGCTGCTGACCTACGACCCGCGCCGCTCCCCCAGCCCCGCCACGCACGCGGTGGCCGCCGCCCTGCGCGCCCACTGGCGGCCCTGAACCGCCTCCAGCGAGTCCCGGCGCGCCGCTGCTCCCCATCCCGCCCGCCGACGCCCTAGCCTGAACCGATGGGCGACCTGCCGCAGTGGCTGACCGCCGTGCCGATCGCGCACCGCGGCCTGCACGACCCCTCCGCCGGCATCCCGGAGAACTCGCTGCCCGCCTTCGAGTCCGCGATCCGCCAGGGCTTCCCCTGCGAGCTCGACGTGCGCTTCAGCGCCGACGGCCACCTGGTGGTCATCCACGACGCCGACCTGGCCCGGCTCACCGGCCGGCCCGGACCGGTCAGCGGCCGCACCGCCGCCGAGCTCCGCGCGCTGCGCCTGAGCGGCACCGAGCACGGCATCCCCCGGTTCACCGACGTCCTCGACCTGGTCGACGGCCGGGTGCCGCTGCTGATCGAGACCAAGCACGCGCACCCGCTCGACGGCCGCGGCATCGAGGCCGCGCTGCTCGGGCACCTGCGGGCCTACCGGGGCGAGGTCGCGGTGCACTCCTTCGACCCGGTGGCGGTGTTCCGGCTGCGGCGGCTGGGCATCCGGTGCCCACTCGGGCAGATCTCCGGGCTGCTGTCCCACGCCGACCCGGTCAGCCGGGCCCTCGGCCGCAGCCTGGTGGCGAACTTCCTGACCAGGCCGGACTTCATCAGCTTCGAGCTGGCCGGGCTGCCGTCCAGGGCCGCGGCCTACTGGCGCGAGCGGGGGCGGCCGGTGCTCGCCTGGCCGGTCGGTTCGGCCGCTCAGGCGAGAAGGGCTCACGAATCGGCCGACAACATCATATTCTCCGGGTTCGTCCCCTCCAGTGAGCACTGACCCAGGGCGGTACCGGTGGCAAACAAGTCCGCGGCCAATCCCGACCACGGCGAGTACGGGCGGGTGGCCCGCCAGTACGTGATCGACCTGCGCGACCGCTACCGGTTCCGGTCCCGGTGGAACCGCAGGTTCTTCCGCCTCTCCGGCATCCTGGTCACGGTGCTGAGCATCAGCCTGCCGCTGATCACGGTGATCACCTTCCCGTACAAGGACCTCACCATCGCGGTGATCGGCGTGCTGATCGCGCTGTGCACCGGCCTGCACTCCTTCTACCAGTGGGACAAGAACTGGGGCCTGCTGCGCCGCAGCGACTTCAAGCTCACCGAGGCCTACTCGGCCTGGGAGCTGGAGATGCACCACGCGCAGTCGCTGGTGGACGGGCCGAACAAGGAACAGCGGCGCTACGACGCGACCAAGGCCCTGCTGGACAAGGCGAGCGTGATCCGCGGAAAAGAATCGGAGAGTTACTTCGACGCCCTCCAGTTCCCCCAAAAGCCTGGCTCTACCGGGGAAAAGAAGGCGGACGCTCCGTGACACATACCCGTAATCCGTCGGGTCTTTCCCCAACTTAACCCCCCGAAGGACTGAAAGCTTGCCCCCTTCGGTCTAGGCTGCGGGCCATGCATGAGGTTGCCGAGCTCGACTGTCACGAGCTGCTCCTCCGGCTGGCCGGCCGGTTGCCCGATGCCCAGCTGTGGCGATTCCGGGACTGGCTCGCCAGCGGAGCGCAGGTGGTGCTGGCCAGGTCGCTGCCGGCCAGCCTGCTGCAACACCGGATCGCCCTGACCGAACGCGAACACCGGCTGCTGTCGGACTCGCTGACCCCCTTCGGCGCGGACCGCGCGGCACTGGCCGCGATCACGGTCGTGGACGAGGTGGGGCGCAGCGCGCACAAGTTCAGCCTGGACCACCCCGAGTCCCCCACCGGCAGCGACGCGGTGTCGGTGGTGCTGGCCGCCTCGCTGCGCAGCCGGACCGGGGTGCGCGAGGTGCGCTGCACCTGGCGGCGCGGTCAGCGTCCCGGCGAGCCGAGCAAGCGGATCATCCTGGTCACCGCCGCCACCGAGCTGGCGGGGCTGACCGGCGAGGTGCAGCGGGTGCTGCGCGCACTCGGCGAACACGAACCGTGCGTCGAGGTGCTGCCATCGGGCATGGAGCTTCCCGACTACCACCACGCGGCCTGGGAGGCCGCTGAGCTGGTGTGTGTCGGGGTCGAGGGAGGCGTGGCATGGACGGCATGACCCTGGCCGACCGGATCCACCAGCTGTTGCTGGAGCTGGCGGGCCGGATCGACGACGACGCGGTGCTGGCCGCCCGCGAGCACGCCGCGCTGCTGGAGTACGAGCGCGCCACCGAGCTGATGCTCGGCTGCCTGCTCGCCGGGCGGATCTCCATCACCCCGGCCGAGCAGTACCGGCTGCGGCACATGCTCGGCGAGGTGCGCATCGACCCGGCGCTGGCCGACCAGGTGGTGGTCTCCGAGGTCCGCCTCGGCGACGGCCACCGCTTCAACAGCAGCAACGACCCGATCCCCGGCCTGGAGCGGGTGCTCAGCGGCGTGCTGCGCCGACTGCCCGCGCTGCGCTCGGTCTGGGGCACCTGGCGCACCACCCCGGCCGGCGCGGCCGCGGGCGCGGTGCCGCACCAGGTGCTGCTGATGGAGATCGGCCAGGAGGGCTTCCCCTCGGCCGTGGTCTACCAGCTGAACCGGGCCATGCAGCAGGCGGGCGTGCGGGCCTCGATCGAGGTCTTCCGCACCGGCGAGGAACTGCCCGAGTACCACGAGAAGGCCCTGGCCACCGCGCGCCGGATCGAGGTGCCCGGCTACGAGGCCGAGTCGGTCCGGGAGCGCCCGGTCGCCAGGCGCGCCCGGTCGGAACCTCCGCCGCCACCGCCGCCGGCCCCCTCCCCCGAGGTCACCCAGGTGGTGGTCACCCCGGACCCGCCCGCGATGGCCGACACCGAGCTGTCCCCGCTGCCGCCGCGTTCCCGGCCGGACGAGGACCCGGTGGCCGCCACCACGGTGCACGCCATGGACCCCATCCCGGCCGACCCGGACCTGGACGCCCCGCTGTCCTCCCCCGCGCTGTCCTCGCCCGCACTGTCCTCCCCCGCGCTGGCCGAGCTGCCCCCGCCGTCGGAACAGGTCACCAGCTCGGCCGAGGCCAAGCTGACCGACCGGGAACGCGGCCTGCTCCGCCAGCTGCACCAGGAACTGGCCGAACGCGAGCAGAAGCCCAAGGCGGGCAAGCCCGGCCCCTGGCAGGTCGCGGGACCGACCCCGATGGAGATCACCGGCCCGAACGGCTTCGGCCAGGCCAACGGCCACCCCAAGCTCGGCCACTGACCCCGCTGTCGCGGCGGCCCCCAGCGGGTCGCCGCGACCCGGTCAGGCCCGCGCCAGGCAGAAGACCTCCTGGGTGCCCTCGCGCGGCGCGAGCACCCAGCTGCCGGCGTCCCAGCCGGGGAAGCTCCGGCAGAAGTCCTCGGCGCGCTGGCCGGGCACGCCGATCCCGGCGACCCGGAACCGCGCCGAGCGGTACCAGCAGGGCACCGGCCGGAAGTGCGAGTGCGCGTTGCCGTCGTAGTCCTTGTCCGAGGTGCCCACGCAGTCGTCGACCCGCGCGCTGGCCAGCCGCGGCGCGTCCGCCGGCGGCACCTCGAGCAGGGCGGGCTGGAGCAGGTACAGCCCGCCGACCAGGCAGGCGGCCAGCAGCACCAGCCAGAGGTCGCGCGGCGGACGCCATCGACGCCAGGGTGAGGAGGACCCCTCGCTCATGACGCGAGGTTATCCCCCGGACACCGCCTGTGCGGTCCCACCCCGGTCAGGGACGGGACCGCACAGGCGCTCAGCCGGTCAGTGCCAGTCGGATCAGCGCCACTCGAACACGCGGACGTAGTCCACGGTCAGCCGCTGCGGGAAGACGGTGCTGCCGTCGGGGTTGCCCGGCCAGTTCCCGCCCACCGCGAGGTTGAGGATCATGAAGAACGGGTGGTCGAACACCCACCGGCGCCCGCCGAGGTCCGCGGGGGTGCGGCGCTGGAACAGCTGGCCGTCGACGAACCACTTGATGTCGGTCGGCGACCACTCGATGGCGAAGGTGTGGAAGTTCTGCGAGTACGGCCGCCCATCCGGCGAGGCCTTGCTCGCACCGATGCCCTGGGCGCCGGAGTAGCCGGGCCCGTGGATGGTGCCGTGCACGGTGCTGGGCTCGCGGCCGATGTTCTCCATGATGTCGATCTCGCCGCAGTCCGGCCACCGGGTGCCGGGGAAGTTGTTGCCCAGCATCCAGAACGCGGGCCAGATGCCCTGGCCGTAGGGCAGCTTCATCCTGGCCTCGAACCGCCCGTAGGCCCGCTCGAACTTGCCCTTGGTGAGCAGCCGGGCCGAGGTGTAGTCACAGGCCCGGCCGTTCCAGCACTGGCCGTGGGTCTCCCGGCGCGCGGTGATCACCAGGTTGCCCGCGCCGTCGGTGGCCGCGTTGGAGGTCCGGTCGGTGTAGTACTGCAATTCGTTGTTGCCCCAGCCGTTGGCCTGGGCGTTGCCGATGTCGAAGTTCCACTTGCTGCGGTCCACACCGCCGCCGTTGGGACCGTTGAACTCATCGCTCCACACCTGCGCCCAGGCGGCGGGCCCGGCGGTGGCGGGCGCCGCGGGCGCGGAGACACCGACCGCGGCGAGGAGGGTGGCCAGCGCGACGGTGACACGCAGCCGTCGGCTCGTCCTCGTTGACATGCAGCCTCCAGTTGAGGTCAGGGCACGCTCCCGAAGACTCCGAGAGAGCGCTCTCAACATGGCGGCGGACCACAATGCAAACCGTTGGGCCACTCCGCTGTCAATCCGTCGACCGTCTGGCGCAGCCCGGCTGACCCGCCCACAGCGCTCCTCTTTCCCTCTGGCCGGGGGTGGACAGACGGTTGATACTGGGTGAATGCATCGTGGTCCGGACCTGCCGCCGCCGTCGGAGCCCATCGACGTCGACGTCTACCAGCACCGCTGGCCGACCGCCGTGGAGAAAGCGGAGCTGTACGACGGAGTGCTGATCTTCCAGGGCCTCTTCGACGAACGCGACGTGCAGATCGCCGCGCGCGCCTACCCCGGCCGCCGGGTGGTGCTCGGCAGCGACAACTGCCTCGAGGTGCACCCGGCGACCTGAGCCGCGACTCAGCCGAGCGGGAACCGGTACACCCGGGACTCGCGCGGCCGGAAGCCCAGCCGTTCGTAGAGCCGGTTGGCCGCGCCGCGGAACGGGCGGGAGGTCAGGTCCACGCTCCGGGCGCCTGCCTCGCGCGCGATGCGCAGTGCCTCCTCGGTCAGCGCCGCGCCGACCCGCTGACCGCGCGCGGCCTCGTCGACCACGACGTCCTCGATGCGCGCTCGCAGGCCGGGCGGACCAGCGCCGCGTGGTCGAGCGGTGTGGCCGAGGTGGACAACTGCGGCAGCAGGCGGTCGAACGCCTCCCGCACCTCGTCCGTGACCTCGACCAGCACCTCAACGCTGACACCCGCCGCCGATCACTGGCCCGCGAAGAACCGGAGCAGTTCGGCGACCAGCCGCTCCGGCTGCTCCTCCGGCACGTAGTGCCCGCACTCCGGGATCTCCACCAGCTCGTACTCGACAGCCTGCGCCGGCAGCGCGCGCACAGTGGCGTAGTGATACCCCTGTGCGCCACCGATGCCGAGCACCGGGGTGGTCAGCTTCGGGTAGCCGTGGTTGTCCGCGATGTCCTGCCGCCAGCTCTGGTACCAGCCGTTGCCCGCGGCGACGCGTCCCGGCCGGTCGTAGGCGCGGGCGTAGACGGTGCGGGCGTGGTCGTCGATCTTGTCCTGGTCCAGCAGCATGGCCTGGTAGAGCCAGTCGATGACGTGCCGGGAGCGGTCGCGCAGGAGCTGCTCGGGCAGGCCGTGCAGGTGGTTGAAGGCGAACCACCAGGGGTGCACGCGGTCGGGGTGCGGGGGCAGCATCGGGATCTCGTTGAGGCTCTCGTCCGGATGCGGCACGTCGATGAGCGCGATCCGGCTGACGGTCTCCGGATGGTTGGCGGCGACGCTGT